>CP121691.1:2542112-3813169 GCA_038396585.1 Vallitaleaceae bacterium 9-2
AGATTCATCGCCCTCAAGTTCAATCCTAGCCACTTCCCAAAAGGCTTCCAAATGCTTTTTTTGTTGGCTAAACCAATACGCACTCGAGTGTTGTATTGCCTTATGAATGATCTGTCTTCCACTTTCTTCATATACCGGTGTACGGATGCTATCTGTATATACAAGAAACTTTGAAAATGTCAGGGATTCCCCTTGCTTAATCGAAGCATGTTTAAATGCAACAACACTCTCTTCTTGAACTTCATAGTCCATGTCAATATCATGTGACATCGATGCTGTCACAAACAAATTCGAATGACGCGTCTTACTCGTTATCTGGCCCAAGGCATTATTCTCCACATGCACCTGTTCAACCAATAGCCATCGTTCACGTTCAGAAGACACTCGAGGATCATTCTTATCTGCATAGTTATTGACATGTCCATTTAGCGTCGATAAAATAGAGATATCTCCCGAATAGTTCATCGATGTAATCATATACTCTATGACAGCAAGTTCTAATTGTTCAAAAGATGCCATCTTTCGAATACGTATGACAATATGATGACCTTTTGGAGATATCCACTCTATGTGACGGACATTGTAACCTTCCATAATATTTAGCTTGCGTTCCAACATCACAACCTTTCCATCAAACAAAGAAAATTCTTCATCATCAATGCGCAGAATAATTGTCTGCCCATCTATTAGATTCAGCATTTTCTGGGCTGTCTTTGGAAATCCATAAGCGCTTTCTCCATACTTTATCTCAACATCTTCATAAAAACCATTGATATATGTTCCACGTATCGTTTGAAAATCGCTAGGATATCCTTCTTCAAAGTTTCCTCGTAATCCAAGATATCCATTTCCAACAAATTGCAAACTTTCATCAACGAGTAACTGTTCATTTGTTAACTTTGAATTTTTCATCTGCCCTCTCCTAAACTTCTTTTCAAACATTGATATTTACTTGATTGATCCTGATACCATACCTTTAATAATATGTTTTTGTGCAAGTAAGAATCCGACAATGATAGGGATGGCTGCCATTAAAACCGCTGTCATAATTAAATCCCACTTTTTAACAAAGGATCCTGCAAAGGCCATAATGGCAAGTGGAATCGTCTGAATATCTTGTCCGATACCAAGAATAAGCGATGGTAATAAGAAGTCATTCCAAATCCAAATACCATTTAAGATAATGACTGTAACAAAAATAGGTTTTAAAATCGGTAAAATAATTTTGAAGAAAGTCTGAGGTTTTGTGCACCCATCAATCGTTGATGCTTCCTCAAGTTCAAGAGGAACAGACTTAATAAATCCATGAAACATAAAGACAGACAATGGCGTACCAAATCCAATGTAAGCAAAAATCATTCCATGATAAGTTCGAAGCATTCGTAAGCCCGTAGCTTCATATATCATTCGAAACAATGCAACCAGTGGAAACATGACCACTTGAAATGGAATGATGAGTCCACTTAAAAAAAGTAAAAAGATAAATCCTGATACTTTTGTTTTTGTCCGCACCAAAACCCATGCCGCCATGGCAGAAAAAACTGAAATAGTCACCAAGGATCCAACAGTAATAACCACCGATGAAAAAACACTTGAGGAGTATTCAATGCTTGGCCGACTCCAAATGTCTGCCATATTGATAAATAATTGACCCCAACGTTCTGGTAAGGCTATGGGATCTGTAATAATCTCAAGAGATGCTTTTGCCGCATTAATAACAACAATAAAAAAAGGAAACATGGCAATTAAAAACATTATCAACGTTATAAATGTCAATACAATATTAAGGACTTTTCGTTTTTTAAACATTATATTTCCACCTCTTTCTTCTTGTTATAATGCACTTGTGCCATAGACATAACGGACAATATGACAAAAAATACAATCGCTCTAGCTTGTCCTTCAGCCATATTGTTAAACTTAAATGCCACATTATAAATATGCATCGCTAAAAGTTCAGTCGAATTTACAATTTCACCACGAAAAGTTGCTGATGGTCCTCCATTGGTAAGCGCAACAATAATATCATATTGCTTAAAGGAATTGACTAGGGTTAAAAATGATGTAATTGTAAACGCCTGCGCTATCATCGGCAATGTAATACTTTTAAATCGATGCCAATAATTTGCCCCGTCAATTTCACTTGCTTCAATTAGCTCTTGAGGAACATTTAAAAGCGCCGCCACATAAATCATCATAATATACCCTGCATATTGCCAAGTAAATGCCATAATTAGTCCCATTAATGCCAATTCAGGATCTGCAAGAATAAGCACATCTTCAAGGGCAGATGATCCCACAAGACTTCCAATGGCCGGAACAACACTTTTAAAAATAAACTGCCAAATATATCCCAGTACCAAACCACCAATTAAATTAGGTACAAAAAATCCTGCCCGATAAAAACTTTTAAATTTCACTTCACGGGTAACTAAAATAGCTAGAATCATAGCTACACCATTTACCGTGATAACACTGACAAAAGTAAATAAGAAGGTTCGAATAAACGAGTATTGAAACGCTTTATCCGAAAGCATGTTTTTATAGTTTTCAAAACCAATCCAATTGACCTCTAGCCCTGCAACCGCCGTCCAATCGGTCATTGAATAATAAATCCCCATAATAAAGGGAATAATTACAACAACGCTAAAAGCGAATAATGCCGGTGCTAGAAAAGCCCAAAAGACAATTTTATCCTTTGTATATCTATTCATAAGCTGCTCCTTTACATGTCAGAATGGTAAAAGAGATACGTAATAATTATGAGGGATGTGAGAAATCCCACATCCCTCATCTATCTTTTAAATTATTTTATCTCTTCTATCTGCTTAACAAGTTGATCGATAAATTCTTCTTTTGTCAAATCTCCTTTTGCGAAACTTTCATAAATAGGTCCAAGGGTATTCATTCCAAATCCATCCGGCATATCATTTTGCAACCATGTATAGGAACCGTTTGGTTTTTGTAACCATTCAGCTGCACTTGCTGATAATGGAGTATCCGGTGTCAATGTAACATTTGTAAATGCAGGGACCATCTTCGCTTCATTAACCATATAATCATGACCTGCTTGGTTTGTAGCCATATAGTTTAAAAACGCATTAGCGGCTTCTTTGTTCTCACTATCACTATTAATAACATAGAATGATGGTGCACCGATGAAAATTGCATTATGTTCGCCTTTGACACTTGCATGTGGTGCAAAGCCCATAGGGAAATCAATGCCGTTATCCACTAACCAAGGATCAATCCAGTTTCCTTGATGAATAAATACCGATTTTCCAGTTCCAAACTGTCCAACCTGCGCATCATAGTTACCAGTGATTAACACAGCTTCATCTGCATATTCAAATAATAATTCAACCCAATCTGCATATTCTGTTAGTCTCGCTACATCCGCCTCACCATTGTTTAATTTATCCAAAACTGTTGTATCGCCATATGGCAACCCAGCTGAAAGATATCCATTAAAGTTATGTAATCCTGTTACCCAACGCATATCAGGACCTGCTGCCATCGCAACAACTGAATCAATCCCTAACGTATCTTTCATACCGTCAATTTTTTCAAAGGCTGCACGATATGCTTCTTGAGAAGTTAATGTTGCTGGATCTATGCCCGCTTGACTTAATAAGTCAGCATTATATGCCATTCCCCAAGCCTCTACCGCAACAGGGAATCCATAGACAACACCGTCAACAGTAAATTCAAGGTTTGTTAAATCCATCCACTCTTGATCTTCATAAGGTTCAAGTTTTGAAGACCATGTGTTGTAACCGCCCATACCTTCAATAACAAATATGTCTGGTTGACGATCGGACTGGAATTCCGCTTTTAAGTTTTCAGCATAAGGTGAGTCTCCACCTGATGTCTTCACATCGACTTTGATCCCGGTTTCTTCTTCATAGGCTTTTGCAAATGCCGTGAGCTGCTCGCCAATTTCTACTTTGTTTTGGTAGATAACCACCGATTCTTCAACCTTTTTGCCACATCCTGCAAATACCAGAATTAATAAACTCATGACCAATAGTAACGATAAAGCTTTTTTCATAATACTTCCTCCTTTATAGATCATCGCTTTTGTGTATTTCTTACAATTTGATACTATGTTTATCTTTGTTCTAAGGATTATTTATACATTCCCAAATCCTTGTACTGATAATTATATCTATTTTTCTATATTATTTCTTATGTTTTTCTGATATAATTTGTATATATCTTATATGAAATGAGGGATTGTATGAATCGTTCTCTAATCAAAGAAAAATTAAAGAATATGGACATGGAATATAAGCATCCTCCCTATTCATTAGAGACAAAATTATTAAGTGAAATCAGCTTAGGTTTACTTTCTGAGGCATTGACCACATTAGCTCAGATTAATGGTTTAGACCGTGCGGCTTTATCATCAAATTCTTTACGGTCTATGAAAAACTCAATGATTGCTTCTTGCACAATCTTTACTCGAGCCATTATTCGTGCAGGTGTTACTCCTGAAGATGCTTTTGATTTAAGTGATCACTTTATCAAAAAAATCGAATTGTTCGAAGACATCGAACAACTGGAGGCTTTTGAATATTCGATGGTCAAGGATTTTATTGGCTTAGTTAATGCGACCAAGACCCATCATTATTCCCAAGCCATCTCAAAGGTCATTCGCTATATTTCTGAAAATGCCACATCAAAACTTACGGTAAAAGAACTTGCTGACATGACACATTTATCCGCAGATTACTTATCCAACCTTTTTCACAAGGAAGTTGGAGTATCTATAACCACCTATATACAAGAACGAAAAATAGCTATTGCCAAAAATTTTTTAGAATTTTCAACATTAAAAATAACGGAAATTGCCTACGTACTAGAATATTGCAATTCAGCCTATTTTTCCAATGTTTTTAAAAAACAAACCGGAATGAGCCCGGCCCAATATCGAAAAAACACTTTATAAGTATTAAGTCATTTTATTTTTATCTTGCAAAATAAGAGGAGATGATATAGAATTAAGGTAGTTTAGAGGGAGTAACTTGCCCAACGGTATCAAAGTCGTCATTACGGATTGTATAATCCCGGCTTTGGTGACAAGAATTTGTTTAGTGAGACTCTACAACTTTTAATAGTTGTAGAGTTTTTTTATGTTTTATTTTAAAAGGAGAGTGAATTATGGATATTGTTTTACTCATTATTGGTTTTTTACTACTGGTCAAAGGTGCTGACTTTTTTGTTGACGGCGCCGCCTCTATCGCTAGACGCTTTAATATCTCTACGATGGTTATTGGATTAACCTTGGTTGCTTTTGGAACAAGTGCTCCAGAACTTGCTGTAAGTATTAACGCTGCTCTTGACAAATCAAACGGTTTGGTCTTTGGAAATGTTATTGGCTCCAACATTCTTAACATTTTACTGGTCTTGGGTTTATCAGCGGCAATTACGCCTATTAGCATTCGTCTAAAAACGATTCTAAAAGAAATGCCGTTTGCCATTATAGCTACAGTTGCTACGCTGTTTATGGCTCTTGACCTGACCATTGATCAGACACCTAATGTCATCTCACGTGTTGATGGTTTAATTCTTCTCATTCTTTTTGCCATCTACTTTTATTCTATGCTCGAGATTATTGTCTTAGGCAAAGAAGAAGGAACATTTGAAGAGATCTCTGAGATGTCCCTTCCCCGAAGTCTTATATTAACCGTTATAGGAATGGCGGCCATCATTTGGGGATCAGACTTAACGGTAACAGGCGCTGTAGGTATTGCACGAACTTTGGGACTATCTGAAGTTATTATCGGATTGACCATTGTCGCTATCGGTACTTCTCTACCAGAGCTTATCACCTCTGTTGTTGCTGCTCGAAAAGGCGAAAATGATATTGCCGTAGGCAATATCATCGGTTCAAACATTTTTAATTTACTTCTCGTTCTAGGTGTCTCGGCTGTTATAAATCCAGTCATTATTGATCGATCTAGTATTCTTGATTTAAGCATCTTAACCCTTGCAATGGTTGTTGTCCTTCCCATTATGTACACTGGGAAAAAAATCACACGCAAAGAAGGAATTTTTATGTCTTTAGCCTATGTTGCATATATGGCCAGTCTTGTTTTTCGAATTATCGGTTAAGCTTTTTTCAAAAAGTGCTTTACACGTTGTAACCAAGATAACTTTTGCGTACTTGCCTTAACCGTATTTGCCTCAGTCCCCTCATTATGGGTGGACTGAGTTTTCTTTTTATGGACAATTTCAACTGAAATCTCCGGAACCCGCTTTTTAACTGCATGGGAAGTTTGTTGTGGTTTTGATGTATGTTGATGCTTTGGCATATGTTGGTGCTTTGGCGCACTTTTTGGCTTTGCCGTTTTATGCGTTTTATTCGCTCCAGGTAAAGCCGGCACGTGAACCGGTAATTCAGATTCTTCGATTAAACGTCCAACATGTTCTTCAATTTCATATAAGCTCATCACATCATCCGCTGTAACTAATGATATGGCTTTTCCACTATTGCCTGCACGTCCTGTTCGTCCAATACGATGTACATAACTGTCTTTTTCTACAGGTATATCATAGTTAATTACATGGCTTAACTCGTCAACATGTATACCACGTGCTGCAACATCTGTTGCGACAAGTACTTGAATTTTTCCTTTTTTTAACTTTTGAATGGTTTTTAAACGTTTATTCTGACTAATCGCTCCATGTAATGCTTCAACATTGAATCCTCCATTCGCAAGATATTGCTTTACACGGTCAACCTCACGGCGCATATTACAAAAAACAATGACACCTGTTGGATTTTCTGCACGTATAATTCGTGATAATTGTTTGCGCTTTTCATTTTTTTCAACTCGATAGTAGATTTGTTCTATCGTATCGACTGTTTTGGTCTCAGACTCTAACTCAATAGTCAAAGGATTATCCATATATTTTCGGCAAATCTTTTGTATTTCTGCCGGCATTGTTGCTGAAAATAAGAGTGTTGTTCTTTTTGTCGGAAGATGTTTGATGATTTTTACAATTTGGTCGTAAAATCCCATATCAAGCATTCGGTCTCCTTCATCTAATACCAAAAACTCAATATGTTCAGTTTTTAATGTTCCTCGCTCCATATGGTCAAACACACGTCCAGGTGTTCCTGTCACAATATGTACACCTTTTTTTAATTGTTCAATTTCTGTTTGAATGTTATGCTGACCATACACTGCAGTTGTTGATACTTTTGTTGCTTTTGCCATCATGCGTATCTCTTTATCCACTTGCACCGCTAACTCTCTAGTCGGCGAAAGAATAAGGGCCTGTACGTCTTTTACTTGGGGATTTACACGTTGTGTGATTGGCATACCAAAAGCACCTGTTTTTCCACTTCCTGTTTTTGAACGGACAATCAGGTCTTTTTTACTCAGTATAAAAGGAATACTCTCTTTTTGAACTATCGTCGGTTCTTCAAATCCCATCTCCGTAATCCCTTGAATAATTTCATCCGATACGCCTAACGCTTTAAATTGATTTTCCATAAACACCTTCCTTAAGCTATTTTCTATTTTATCCCTTGTTTTGCAATAATATCCAGTCCAAGACCCACACTCGCCAAAGGTTCTTTTGCCTTGACAATGTCCACGCCTGTTTTTTCATGTATAAACCTATCCATTCCTAATAACATGCTTCCACCACCTGTAAGCATAATTCCATCTAACGATATATCTGCCGCCAGCTCTCCAGGCGTTTTTTCAAGGACGCCTAAAATGGCATCCAATATCTGACTAGCAACAACTTTAAATACCGGTACAGTCTCATTTCGAGAGATTTCTATGCTTTTTGGTAGCCCAGAAACCAAATCTCTTCCGGTAATGGTTATCTTACTATTATCTTCATCCGTAAATAATGCACCTATCGAAACTTTTAATCGTTCTGCCGTTTTATCTCCAATAAGAAGGTTATAGCTGTTGCGAATATATCGGATCATCGCTTCATCAAAATCATTACCTGCCACCTTAAGTGAGGTACTTAAGACAATTCCTCCAAGAGAAATCACTGCAACATCTGTCGTTCCTCCGCCAATATCAACAAGCATGCGCCCCACCGGTTCGCCTATACTTAGTCCACTTCCTATTGCTGCTGCAATAGGCTCATCAACAACTGTGACTTTTCCTGCACCTGAATGGTAGGCAACATCTTCTACCGCTTTTTTTTCAACTTCTGAACCACCACTAGGTGCACATATAATCATTCGAGGCTTTGACTTTCGGCTTATCCCTATTTTTTTTAATAAGAATTCAATCAATTTTTGGGCTGAATCAAAGTCCGAGATCACTCCTTGTGAAAGCGGATGTATCGCTTCAATATTATCGGTTGTCCTTCCCACCATATCTTTTGCTTCATGTCCCGCTGTCAAACAGCGCTTAGTTTTTCGATCGATTGCAATTACTGTCGGTTCATTATAGACTAATCCTTTTTTTGAGTCATATACTAATGTATTGGTTGTTCCAAGATCTATAGCAATTTTCTGTTTAAACATACGACTTCCTTTCCAACGTTCCTTTTCTATTCGTTCTCAAATAATATCATCCACACTTATTTTAGCATCTTTTTTGAAATTAACCAATCAATATTCAAAAAAAGCGTTAAAAAGACTAAATGCATTTGATTATCACAAGCATTTAGTCTTTAAATTAATTATTCACGTTTTTATCTTTTGCCTTACCACAAGTGATGGACATGGGGACGTATCAACGTATCATATACTTTACGCACTTCCATCATCACATCATCTGAGAGCGCTTCAATTTTTGAACTATTTGTATTTTGGCGTACCTGCTCTACCGTTTTTCCTCCAGGAATAACACAACTTACATCCGGATTCATTAGAATCCACTTCAATGCAAACTGTGCCATTGAAATATGTTCCGGCTGAATTCTTTTTAACTGTTCAACCGCTTCAAGACCTACTTCATAAGGAACACCGGAAAAGGTTTCTCCTTTGTCAAATGCTTCCCCTTGACGATTAAAGAAACGATGATCATCTTTTTCAAACGTAGTCTGCGCCGTCATCTTTCCAGTAAGCATCCCACTAGCTAAAGGAACGCGTGCAATAACACCTACATCATTAAGGCGCGCTTTTTCAAAAAAAGTTTCTTCCGGTTTCAATCGGAACATATTATATATGATTTGTACTGTAGCAAGATGTTCATAGTCCATTGCTCTTAAGGCCTCTGACACCTTTTCAACACTGACTCCGTAATGTGCAATTTTTCCTTCTTTGACCAGTCCATCAAGGCCATAGAATAACTCTTCATTTTCATATACTTGAGAGGGAGGACAATGCAACTGAAGCAAGTCCACCCGTTCAACATCAAGGTTCTTCAAACTACGTTCTAAAAATTGACGAATATTTTGTATCGAATATCCGGATGCGATATGCGGATCTAAACGTCGTCCTGCTTTGGTCGCAATATAAATCTTGTCTTTGTGGCTATTCGCCAGTTTTCCAAGCAAACGTTCACTGCGACCATCACCATATACATCTGCTGTATCAAAAAAGTTAACCCCTTGGTCAATCGCTTCTTGTATCGCTCGCATACTGGTATCGTCATCAACCGTTCCCCAAGTTCCTCCAATTGCCCATGACCCAAAGGAAACTTCCGAAATCTCATATCCTGTCTTACCTAAGATTCGATACTTCATATCTACGCCCTCCTTAATTGAAATTATATTGTGTTACAATCGGTTCTCTTTTTTGTGAAATATCTTGAAAATATTCATAATAGCATATTCCTAAAAATGATCCTGAAATATTGACTACATTTTTATAGCCAAGACCTTGCAATGCCATGATAGCGTTATAGCTTCGTTGAGATGATCGGCAATGTAGGTAAACGGTTTGGTCTTTTGGTACTTCATCGATACGCTCACGCAATTCACTTAGCGGAATGTTAATCGCATTTTTCAAATGCCCATAAGCATATTCACCTTTTTCGCGAACATCAATAATCTTTGCATTGTTTTCCACTAAACTTCGCACTTGACTTACCGGAACTTGTTTGACAACTCCGTCTAAAATATTCAAGCCCACAAGTGCTGCAAAATTTACGACATCTTTTGCTGTTCCAAATAATGGTGAATAGCACAATTCCAATTCTTTTAAATCCTCAAGAGTTCCCCCCATGGTAATCATCGTTGCAATAACGTCAATACGCTTATCGACATTCCCTTTTCCAATCGCTTGGGCACCAAGAATACGTCCTGTCGGATATTCAAAAATCAGTTTAAAATGCATCGTACTTGCATCTGGAATTAATCCAACTTTATCTCCCGGCATCACATAGACAAAATCATAGGCTATGTTTGCCTGTTGAGCCGTTTTTTCATTCAATCCTGTTGATGCAGCGTTCATGTCAAATACACGTACAACCGAAGAACCTATAACCCCTTTATTGGTATGCGATTTTCCAAATATATGATCTGCTGCCGCTCTAGCTTGACGTTGAGCCGGTCCTGCAAGTGCTAGGCGTGTAGGTCGGTGTGTCAATTGATGGTAGACTTCGATTGCGTCCCCAACAGCATATATATCCGAATCACTGGTGAGATAATTGTGATCAACTTTGATGCCTCCAGTTTCTCCGATTTCTAATCCTGCCTGTTTGGCAAGTGCTGTTTCTGGGTATACCCCAATGGACATAACCACTAAATCCGCTTCAACTTCCCGTCCGGATTGCAGTCTAATTGAATGGTCGTCTACTTTTTCTATCCCATCACTCACAATAAGATCTATCCCTTTATCTAGCATCTCTTTATGAAGGATTTGAGCCATATCAAAGTCAAAAGGTCCCATTACCTGATTAAGTGCTTCCACCAAACTAACATGAATCCCTGCCATGTGCATATTTTCCGCTACTTCAACACCAATAAAGCCGCCACCCACTACAACCGCTTTTTTCACAGCATTTGCATCGATATAGGCTTTTAATTTTTTGATATCAACAACATTTCGAACCACAAAAACATTTTCATTATGAATACCTTCAATGGATTGTGGCAAAATAGGATTCGCTCCTGGTGATAACACAAGTTTATCATATTCTTCTTCATAAGTTTCTTCTGTCAATTGATTCTTTATGACAATCTTCTTTTCATCTCGATTGATTTCAATAACTTCACTATGAATTCGTGCTTCTATATTGTATTTTGATTTAAATGATTCCGGATCCATCATGACAAGCCAATCACTGTTTTCTACCACACCGCTCAAATGATAAGGGAGTGAACAATTTGAAAAGGACACATGTGGACCTCTTTCAAACATAATAATCTCTGCTGTCTCATCAATTCTTCTTGCTCTAGCTGCTGCTGAAGCACCCCCGGCAACACCACCAACTACCAGTATTTTTTTACGCATCGTACATCTCCTTTGTTTATTTATTGTCTTTATTGTCTTCAAATTTTCATTGACCATTTTTTAACAAATTAGTCTAGGACATTTATCCCTATTATACACCATATATCCTTGTTTTTGTCATAAGAATATATTATTATAATATTACAATCTATTATGACAAGGAGCCTTTATGAATATTGAATATCTCAAATCATTTTACTATATCGCAAACTTAAATAGTATTTCAAAAGCGAGCAAAGTGTTACATATCTCGCAACCCGGCTTAAGCCAGCAGTTAAAAAAGCTTGAAGGTGAAATCGGACACCCTCTTTTAACTCGTACATCTCAAGGTGTCCTTTTGACCTCAATCGGAGAGGTCGTTTTTAAATATGCCACCTCTATTTTTCACTTGGAAAATGACCTTCATGAATCTATTCACAGTCTAATTAGCGCTCAAGATACTTTATCCATTGCTGTTTGCAAAAACTTTGGGTCTTTTTATCTTGCCACAAAAATACATGCTTTTAAGACGCTTTATCAAGATACACATATGATAATTGATACCTACCCATCCCATGACGTTGTGAGTAAAGTATGTAGCCACGACTATAACATTGGAATCACCATGTTTCCTGAACAGCTTCATCAACTTCAAGCAACTCCATTTTTTAAAGATCAACTCGTCTTATGCACTGCCCCAAGCTTTAAGGCTGACACAATTGATGTGAATGATCTGGCTAATCTCCCTTTAATTGTGCGTGAGACAACCTCCAGCACCTATGAACGCATTAAGCTCTTTATTGAAAGTTCCACACTAAATACCATGGATAATTTATCCCCTATATTTTCATGCAATTGCTCAAATATCATCAAAAATACTCTTATCTCTGGTAATGGATTTAGCTTTTTGCCACTCAGCAGCATTCAACACGAATTAAACACCCATCAACTTAAGATCATTCGAGTGAACAACGCACCTTGCCAGCTGCTTTCCTTTCAATACGCCTTTGTACAAAGACCTCAGTATAAGCTCAATACTTATGAACAGGCCTTTAAAGATTTTCTTCAATCTCTACCATCAATTGCCGCATTTTAGGTAAAAAAGCATGCGTTAAATCATGGATTTGTTCTTCGTCTTTGGCTTCGAATGCATATTGGAGATTTTTTGCCAACTGATGCATTTCATGACAGCCAAGATTTCCCAAACTACCTTTAATCTTATGGATCATTTCTCGGCTTTGATTATATTGCTTGCTAGTCACTAGTTTGTTAAAATAATCTACAAAATGCTTGTTCTCCTCATAGAACGCATTAAGTACTTGCTGGTAGAGTTCCTTATTATGGCCAAGTTGCTTCATACCTTCTTTTTCATTAAGAATTTGTGGTTGTATTAGGTCACGGCTTGTCTTAGACGCTTGACGTCTCTTTGCATCTTGCTTATTAATTATTTCATGAATAGTCTTTGCTAATTGGGATGGCTCAAAAGGTTTCCCAATAAAGTAATGCATTCCATGCTCTTCACATTCTTCTTTGACCCCTTCAATCATATCTGCAGTCATAGCTACAATAGGAACATCCGGCGACATACTACGTATGGCTCTTGCCGCTTCATAACCATTCATAATAGGCATATGTAAATCCATAAGTACAATACTCGTCTCATCTTTATGTTTTTGAAAAGTTTCAACCCCTTCTTCTCCATTACTTGCAATAAGAATCGTATATCCGGCTTCTTCCAATAATGAGCCTGCAATCAATTGGTTGGTTACATTATCTTCAATTAGTAAGATGGTATGTGTATTTTCCTCCACTAGGGTAATGCTTTGAGAAGACGTTCTTTCATAATTATGTCCATACAAATCAATAATTCCGTTAAACAGTACCGAAGGAATCAACGGTTTTCCAATACCAATATCAACATCGTATCTTTCCATCTGTTCAAATAAATCTTCACGCATGACTGGTAATAACATAATAATCTTAGGAACTTTACTGATTTTTTCATTGCTTTTTAAGTTTCTTGTAAAATCAAAAACCGATTCCGTATCAATATCATAATCTAAAATAACTAAATCATAAAGATTCTTATGCTCAATCCACATTTTCCCATCGACTATTGTTTCCATGATTTGGCAAGACATTCCAAAGCTTTTTAGATAACTTGTAATGCGTTCATTTAACGGTTCATTATTGGAGATAATTAATGTATGCAAATGGTTTAGATTTGTTTTTTTTATGTTTTCACGATAAGCTTTTTCCCGCTCTTCATCAATTTTTACAGGTAATTCAACCCGAAAAATCGTTCCTTTATCTTCTTCACTTTCAACAGAGACGGTCCCATCCATCGTGTCCACCAGATTTTTAACAATGGAAAGCCCAAGCCCTGTCCCTCCAAAACGTCGATTAATACTCGCATCCGCTTGCATAAAAGGTTTGAATAAATGCTTTAGTTGATCCTGGGTCATGCCAATCCCAGTATCTTCAATATAAAAGCAAAGCTTATGCATATCATCTTCTTCTGATTTATTCACTTCCACAGACACATAGATATGTCCTGTTTCTGTAAACTTAGCCGAATTATTCAAAAGGTTTAATAATATTTGTTCAATCCTCTTCTTATCTCCAATAAACCAATTAGGCAACTCTGGGCTTTTGTTAAGCTGAAGCTCCACATTAGTCTCTTGCAAACGATAGGAAATGATACTTAGAACATTCTGAATAACGGACTCAATATTAAAAGGCATATTTTCAATCTCAACCTTGCCCGCTTCGATTTTGGAAAAATCGAGCAAATCATTGACGATGCCAAGCATTGTATTTGCTGCTTGGGTAATACGGTCTAATTGAACTTTTTGCGCAGCTGTTGCTTGCTTTCTTTTAAGAATATAAGAAAGGCCAATAATGGCATTTAACGGTGTTCGTATCTCATGAGACATCCTTGCCATAAAACTTGATTTTACTTGACTTGCCTTTTCAAGCTCTTTTTGGATCCGTTCACGCTTTTTCACTTCTTTGCGCAAACGTACAATCCAAAACAAAGAAACACCCAGACTTACAAAAGCTATAAAAACAATCCCGATGATAATTCGAAAAAAAGGTCCGTAGTCCACTGCATTGACAACGCCAATCCAACGTTCATGAATTGCAATACGCTCGCTTTCACTAATAGAATCCAATCCTTTATTGATGATGGACTGTAATTGTGGCCAGTCGTTTCGTATACCCAAGTGAAGTCCTAATGGTTTTTCTGTTTCAAAAGTAATATATCGTAAATTGGTCAATCCATTCGAATGAATAATATAATTCGTTGTAGCCAAATTACCCACATAAACCTCTTCATTTCCACTAGCAACGTTAGTTAAAGCCGTCTCAACCGACTCATATAGACTAAGATTAACCTCCCCTTGTTCCATTAGATAACTATGATGGGAACTATTTCTTTGTGTTGCCACCGTATGTTCTGCAAGATCCTCTATTTTTTTTATGTCCTGATTATCCGATTGGGTTACAAGGACCCGCTTAAAGTTATAATATGGATTTGAAAAAAGAAAAAATTCTTCTCGCTGCACAGTTTTTGACAATGCAGGTAGAACATCAATTTCTTTATTTAGCGCTGCATCATATGCCTCTGGCCATGTTAACCCCTCAACGATTTCAAAAGTAATGCCTGTGCGTTCACTGATAAGTTCCAAATACTCTGCTGTTATTCCTGTATAATTTTCATTAATATCTAAATACTCAAAAGGCATAAATTCCGGGTCAATCCCCAAGCGAATCGTAGGATGGGTTTTAATAAATTCTTGTTCTTCTTCTGTAAAAACTATGGCTTCACTATTTAGAGCCATGCTGCTTACACTAAAAAAACACACCATTGCAAACAAACTTAAGATAACATGTACTCTCCTCATCAATCCACCTCATCATTCCATATGATCTTTAATTGCATCCCATAATGTTTCTTCAATATCTGCAAAGATTTCCACTAGATCAGGATCAAAGTGTTTCCCGGCTTCTGCTTGAATCATTTCAATCGCTGTCTCATGGCTAAAGGCTTCCTTATAGACACGTCGACTAATAAGCGCATCATAGACATCTATAATGGCCATTAACCTTCCTGCCAGAGGAATATTATCACCTATTAACCCATAAGGATATCCACTTCCATCAAACTTTTCATGATGTGCGCCCACGACATCCATTGCAGTTTGAATAAATGTTGGTACTCCATTTTTCTCAGGTAGCTCTTTCTTTAATGCATCAACGCCATATATAACGTGTTCTTTCATCAAAGCATATTCTTCAGTTGTTAATTTTCCGGGTTTTAGCAAGATGTGATCTGGAATCCCCACTTTTCCAATATCGTGGAGTGGTGTTGTCATAACAAGTTCTTCAATGCAGTCTTGGGTCATAAGATTGGCGTATTGAGGGAGTGTTTTCATATGATTACACAAAATCCCCATCATTATCTGTGTTCGCGCTGTATGCTTGCTTGATTCAAAATTGCGTATCTCCAACAATCCAACCAAAGCATTAATGGTTATATTTCTGGTAATCACCAGTTCATTCGTACGCTCAGATACCATGGTATCTAAACGTACATTGTCCATTTCCATAAGCGTTTGTGCCTTTTTGAGACGAAGGTGGATATCAATGCGTATCCTTAGTGATTCAATATTTAGCGGCTTTCGTATATAATCGACGGCTCCAAGTTTTAACCCTTTGATTTCATTTTCAATTTCATCCGCATTGGTCAAAATAATGGTACGAACCCCAAGAAATTTTTTATTTTGTTTTAGCGCTGTTAATACCTCAAATCCATTCATTTTGGGCATATTAAGATCTAAAATCATCAAATCAATTGATTGATGATATAAGATTTCCATAGCTTTTTCCCCATCTTCTGCAACGAAAGTCTCATAATCGCTTAGCATATTTTGAATAATTAATCGGTCGGTTATGGAGTCATCAACGATCAGTATTTTCATTTTCTCACCCCTTACTTCTTATTCACAAAGAGACTAAGACATCAGCCGTTTCTCCCCTTTAATATCTTGAATCGGCTTTATGTCCTGTGTAACCTCTAATGTGCCTAAAAACTCTCCCTGTTTACCACGTACTGCATAGTAACGTATCAGTACATACATTTCACCCATTTGGATCCAAAAATCTTCATTATCTTTTTTTCCTGAGCGCAAATCCGCAACAATCTGCTCGACGACATGAACACTTTTGGGGGGATGGCAGTGTTTGACCTCACGCCCAATAATGGTTTTGGGTCGATCAAAAATCCGTTCTTTTCCCTGGGTAAAGTACTTAACTTTATCATCTGCTCCAACAAATGTCATGTCAATAGGTAGCGTGTTAAAGATCGCATTGATTTCTTCAGCGCTCAGACTTCCGGCATCAAAAGGGATATGTCCCACCGGCGCGGGTGTATCCTTGCCATCCTTGGTTGTGGCAGTGGCTTCTTCTTGAGGTCCTCTCCATCTAGACACACTGTTAAGCATGGTAAAACCAATCTCCGCACTGTTTTGCTCAATCGATTGCCATTCTGATGTTTGAAGTGTCTCAAGCGCCATAGGAAAAAGAATGTCTTCTTCCTTAAATATCATCTCGTGAATGTGATGGACTGCACCACGAACAACTTGATTAAGTTCTGCTAGCTGCATTACTTCATGGTCCATGAGTTTTTGAATATTTTTTATGTGTTGGCGAATCTCATCATCAACACCCCACATAACTTGAGGTGGTGCTGTTATATTATATTTTTCTAAATAGGGAAACAATAATTGTTCTTTTCTCGTATAGTGTCGATCAATTGTTTTTAGTTTATCAATGGCACTTCGAAGCAGTTCAGCATGTTGTTCATCATTTGTTTCAGTAAATCGTGATAGATACGGAAGCACTTGTTGTTCAATGAGCATCTCAATCGCACGATTTTCTTTTTTAAATGTATGAATAGGATGCCCTTCATCAAAGTCTTCAATGACAAACCCATCCTCTGCATGAATTTGTTCAATGGATCCTTTAAATACTGATGCATGGACATCACAAAGCTTTTGAATCTGCTCCACAGGTAGACCTTCATTGACTAAGGCCTGTTCCATCTGCGTAATCTCAACTGCTGATATACCATCTGTTAATGCTTCAAACTCCCGCTTTACCTCTTCAACTGTTGCACCTGCATGAAGCTTTCCAATGATTTTTTTTAATTCTTGTTGTCGATACTGTTGATTATTAATAAACTCACTCATATGCTCCCCCTATCTTAAACAGGTTAATTGTCATATGCTTATTTTATCACAACAAAAACTATAAAACAATGTTACTTATATCCCCATATACCTACTTTGTTTTTTTTCGCTTCTTGCTCAAGTTTTTCAAACACTTCTACGTATTTTACATTGGGTGGATATGTCGCAAGTGTTGCATGTCCCTGTTCAAGCAATGTTTTATTGAGCATCTTATCTTCATAATATACATAAGCTAGAACACGTCCATAGCGATCGCGTTCTTGAGCATCGAGTTCAATGCTCACTGTTTTGCCTTCCACCAGCTCTTTGGTAAAGGTACTGGCGATTTCTCCGTAGGGCACATTCTTCTCTGCATTTGGGTGAACTGACTCCGGTGTATCCACACCAATTAAGCGCACACGTTCTTCCACATTATCTATGTTAATAATCAATGTATCTCCATCAACCACCCGTATAACGCTATATTGTTGGTCAAGGGATTGTCCATTATTATCTTGTTGCATAAACTTTGCAATGGTCGTCTCATCAACGCCAAAATAAATAGCAATAATCGCTATAACAAAGCTAATTATTGCTTTTTGTAATTTCTTTTTTTGTGTTGTACTCATAATAATCCTCTCCATTTGTTTAATATTGAGAGCTTATTGTATCATACTTTCTTTGAATAGACTACTGTATTCCTATGAAGATAAAACAAATTGATCGGCTATCTCTTGCAAGCCTTTAGAGAGTTGATTCAAATGCATACTTGATTGAGTAATGTCTTCAAGCATCTGCCTTTGCTGTTGCACCGCCTTAGACATACTGGTTGTTCCTTCTTGATTCTTTACACTGATCTCTACAAGAACTTGTACGCCTTTTTCCATTTCTTGAATACGAGCATTAATTTTTTGCCGCGAATCATGTAATGTTGTCACGTGATTTTTGGCATGGTTTATCGCTGATTCTATATCCATATATGCTGTTTTTGTGTTCTTGACGCTTGTTACTTGCTGCTGATTGATTGTTCGCAGCTCTTTTATCTCATGCTCCACGGCATGGGTATCTGCACTTAATTGTTCGATAATTTGATTAATATCTCGACTATATGCCGTTGATTGTTCCGCCAATTGACGGATTTCATCTGCAACTACCGCAAAACCTTTACCATGTTCTCCGGCTCTTGCCGCTTCAATGGAAGCATTTAGACTTAATAGATTTGTGCGTTTGGCAATCTCCGTAATTAAGCTACTCGCCTTGGCTATATTTTCAAAACTCTTATGCGAATGCACTATACTGGTATATAGACGTTGGCTTGTATCTTTTGCTTGGATATTTACATATGTATTTTCCTCAACCACTCGCATCCCTTCATCAACACTTGTGTTTGCCTCTATGATTTTTTGGACAATGGTTGCCAATTGATTAGAATCATTGTGTATCAGTGTATTAAGTTTAACCATTTCTGTAAAGCTATTTTCCGCATTTTCTTTTTGAACACAAGACCCTTCATCAATCGTGTTGACTTCTCCAACAATTTGCTCAGACGATAACAATGATGTGTAAATATTTTGATGCACTTCATCTGCTGTATGGCGTACATCCTTTGAGAACTCTTGTAGGTTTCCCATTATCTTTTTTAGATTATCTCGAATCGTTATGACGGATTGTTCTAATTGCCCGATTTCATCCAATCGCTGTTTGGTTTGATCAAACTCAACGTTTAAATTAAAATCCGCCAATTGATGCATCTGCCGTGTTACCGTTTGAATCGGGCGACTAATACTTAATGCTATTGCTGTCGCAATACACAGAGCAATGGCTAAAAGAGCAATTGAAAAGCTAATGATGCGTTTTAGCATTTGAGTAACCGATGCAAAAATCTCTTCGACATCCATCTCGACAATTAATCCTGTCGGTGCATTTCCAAGAGAAATAATTTGCATGGTTCCATAGACTTGTTCTCCTGACATTTTTTCATATTGTTGTGAATAAATATAATCTACTTGTTTATCTGTAATCCACTTCGTAATATGTTCCCCAGATGTTTTTTCTAACGTCTCTACATCTTCGGTATTCGTCAAGATACTTCCATCCATATCCACAATATATGCATTGGCACTATTTCCCAACTGTTCAATCCCTTTAACGACAATTTGATGAATGGCCTCCTGGTTTAATACGATATTAATCGTTCCTATAACTTCCCTTGGATTTGAATCTGATTCAAAGATTGGTGTTGCCAATACGAGAATGTCTTCTTGAATAAAGCTATTATAAAAAAAATCCGACCAAGTCTGTTTTCCTGCCATCGCCTGTTCTTTATAGTCTCCAATCGCCACAAGCGGTGCCAGGTCCAAAGGATTATAATTATGGCTATATACAATTTCTCCGTACTTATTGGTCACAAAAACATCGGTATAGCCATAACGTTTAATAGGAATCGAAAAAAAATCTTCAAATGCTTTTTGAATCTGACTAATCTCTGTATTATTGAGCATAAACGTATTTAAACGTTCAAGATTTTTTACAACAATCTGAGAATTTGCCAAGATATCTGCATCCCCTTTACGGACAGATAGGTAATCTTGAATACGATCATTGGTCAATGTTGTGAACATCTGTTGATTCAATCGTATTTCATTTTGAATCGTTTGTGTTGATGCATAGGTAGCATAGCTACTGATAACAAGGATGGGAATTATTGAAATAAGTACCATCATTATAAGTAATTTATATAGTATCCCCATGTCTTTAAACTTATAAGTATAGCGCATGTCTCTCCTCCAAAAATTTTTTATCTTTTAATATCTATTTTGGAATTTATTTCGAATAATAATCGCAAGTGAATTCATAAAAAATAAAGTTAATAACAAAACAACACTCGTTGCTGCTGCAAGGTTTGCATATTCCTTTGTAAGAACCGTGTCAAGTGTCCAATAATAAATCTGAATCGGCAACGCAGTAAAGTCGTCCATAATAGATGTCGGTGTCTTTAATATCAATGTCGGTATCCCCAAAACAACTAATGGTGCCGTCTCACCAATGGCACGTGACAATGACAAGATGGACCCGGTCATAATCCCGGGCAACGCCGCAGGTAAAACCACCTTGCGAACGGTTGTCCATTTTGTAGCTCCAAGAGCATACGATGCCTCACGCATACTATTTGGAACTGCTCGAAGAGCTTCTTGGCTGGATACAACAATAATAGGAAGGACTAATAAGGACATCGTCAAGCCTCCTGCAAGTACACTCGAGCCTAGGTTCAATAACCGTCCAAATACCGTTAATCCTAAAAGTCCAAAAATTACAGAAGGTACACCCGACAGATTTGAAATATTGGTATTAATTAGGTTACGTACAAATCCTTTTTTTGAATATTCTTCCATGTAAATAGCCGTTCCCAATCCCAAGAACAAGGTAACCGGTGCAACGACGGTCATCAGCAACAAGGTTCCTATAATAACACTTTTTATCCCTGCTCGTTCAGCCCTTATGGATAATTTTCCTGTCAAAAAATCCCAATCCAGCCACCCAATACTTTGACTGACCACTTGATATACCAAAATCCCAAGCACAATGAGCGCAAAGATAATCGTCAAAAGGAAAGCTTTTCGTGCAATCTGGTCTAGCATCACACGTCGTCGCATTCGCGCTTGCATTTGTTCATTTGTAACTAGTTTTCGCATTCCATGTTGTATATCGCTCATATTAATATTCCTTTCGATATTTTTTGATAATAAATCTTGCCAACATGTTCATAAGCAACGTAAATATAAACAAGAGCAACCCTACTGCATATAAACTATAGTAGCCTGTTGTTCCACTCCCTGCATCACCACTGGTAAATTCAACGATATATGCCGTCATCGTCTGCATGGGTTGCGTTACATCCAATGTAAAGTTTTTTGCACTACCACTTGCAATTGTTACAATCATCGTCTCGCCGATAGCCCTTGATATAGCAAGAACAAAGGATGCTATGATTCCTGACATAGCAGCAGGTACTATAACCTTAACTGCCGCCTCTAAGCGTGTTGAGCCCATTCCAATCGCCGCTTCTCGAATTCCACTAGGGACTGCACTCATGGCATCTTCAGATAAAGATGTTACAATAGGTATAATCATAATCCCCATAACAATTCCGGGACTCAAGGCATTTTTAGAACCTAGGCTAGGAATTAGCCGCATCAGTAATGGTGTCACGAAAGAATACGCAAAAAAACCATACACAATGGTTGGAATTCCCGCTAGCAATTCAATAATAGGTTTTAAAACTTTTCGCATGTTTGTTGAGGCAAACTCACTTAGATAAATAGCTGCAGATAAGCCAACAGGAACGGCTACAATCATTGCAATCGCTGAAGTGACTATTGTTCCCATAATCAGTGGCAAGAATCCAAATCGAGGATTCTTGGCATTTAGTGGAGCAAGTTCTGTGCTAAAAACTTCACGAAGTGGAACTGCCGCAAAAAAATGGGATGCATCTACAATAAGTGTCACTACAATTCCTATGGTTGTTACTATGGAAATTGATGCAATTATTAATAAAATTATTGGAACCAAACGGTCCCCCCATCGCGATTGTCCTTTTTTTATACTTTTTGGTCGAACGATATCAGACATCAAAACACTCCATTCTTCTCTTAATAATTCTTTATTTTTACACTCCTAAGCGAATAGTAGAAAAGTTCCTTTTGGCATTAGACAAGACGAGAGAATGTTCTCTCGCCTAAATGCTCATCAAATCCCTTAACTTGTGGACTATTATTTAATCCCATCCAACTGCGCTTGATATTGTTCATATACTGAGTCCGGCATTGGTGCAAAGCCATTTTCTCCAGCTAGACGTTTTGCACCTTCTGGTGATACGACATACTTTGCAAAGTCAAGTACTTGAGGTTTTTCTTTTGCATATTGAACATTCAAATAGGTAAATACCGGTCGGGTAAATCCTGCATATGCAAGGTCTTCTCCAATTGTATCAACCGCTGGTTCAACCGGTCCATTCCCAAAATCTATATTCACTGCTGATAATTTATCTGTATTGGACACATAGTATCCATATCCAAAAAAGGCAATGGCATTTACATCATTTGATACAAGATCAACAAGGGTTGAGTATTCTTGTTGTAGATTTGCCGTAGCAACCATATCTTGCTCGTCTAATAAGTTTTCATAGAAAAACTCATATGTTCCATGGTTTTCATTGGGTCCATAGAATTTAATCTCTTGTGCCGGCCATTCTCCACGTATATCTGACCAAAGTACAACATCATCTTCTGCATAGTGCCCTGAGATATACATATTTAAGACTTCATCTTTTGTCATTTCTGTTGCCCAATCATTATCTTTGTTAATAACCATTGTCAAGCCATCATACGCAAGCTTAAACTCATATACATCGTCTCCGAAAGTTAACCCATTTGCTTCAAGTTCTTCAACTTCTGTATCTTTGATTTTTCGAGACGCATCTGAAAAGTCTGTCTCGCCAGGAATAAATTTTTTAAATCCTGCACTTGAACCTGCCCGTCCAACTTGTACACTTACATCTTCTTGTTCATTAATCATATATTCTTCAGCAATATGTGCCATCAACGGATAAACTGTTCCTGAACCATCTACAATAACAGCCCCTTCTAATGCTTGTGTTTGCGCTGTTGTTGAATCATCTTTGTCTGAAGTTGCTCCACCTGAATCTTGGGTTGATGCTTCATCATTTGTTTTTTGCTGTTCATCTTGTCCACATCCTGCAACCGCAATCATCATGACTAAAACCAATACGAATGCTAATATTTTTTTTCTCACTTTTTGTTCCTCCCTAAATCTGTTTTTTAAGTACAAGAACACTATACCACCGGAACGTAAAAACCATATCATTCATATGTAAAGTCTGTGTAAAGAAAAAAGAAGTGTTCTTAGGAACACTTCTTAGGTATTATATTATATTGCTTCTTATAGCAAATGAATATTAAATTCTTTGCATTTTTCAATCATCACGTTCGGCCAAATTGACGACTGTACTTCTCCAATATGTGCTTTTTGAAGGAAAAACATACATAGACGCGACTGTCCAATTCCTCCTCCCATTGTATAAGGGAGTTCACCATCAAGTAGCGCTTTGTGGAAAGGAAGCTCTTGACGGTCTAGACAATTGGCTTTTTCTAATTGGTCATATAATGCTTTTTCATCCACTCGAATCCCCATGGAAGACAGCTCAATGGATCGGTCAAGCAATGGATACCAAAAAATAATATCTCCATTTAGAGACCAGTCATCATAGTCTGGTGCTCGTCCATCATGGGGCTTTCCTGAATGGAGTTTATCCCCAATTTCCATAAGAAAAATTGCCTTATGTTCTTTTGCAGCAATATCTTCTCGCTCTTTTGGTGTTTTATCCGGATACTTATCTTCCAGTTCCTGTGTAGTAATAAATGTAATGTCTTCCGGTAAAAAAGGCTCAACCATAGGATAGATATTCGCGATATAATCTTGTGTATCTTTAAATACTTGGTAAAGAGTTTTTACTGTTTCCTTTAAGGTTTGTTGGGTCCTTTGGCTTGGTAATATTGTCTTCTCCCAGTCCCATTGATCAACATAAATGGAATGAAGATTGTCCACATCTTCATCACGTCGAATTGCATTCATATCCGTGTAAAGACCTTCACCCACTTCAAATTCATATGTCTTTAGTGCCATACGCTTCCATTTTGCCAACGAATGGACGATTTCTACACGCCCATTGTTAATCGCTTTCATTTCAAATGACACCGGGCGCTCGACACCATTGAGGTTATCATTCATCCCTGTTTCCGGTAGAATAAAAAGTGGTGCAGATACTCTTGATAAACTCAAATATTTTGCTAAGGTTTGTTCAAAATAATCTTTAATTTGCTTAATTGCTTTTTCAGTTTCCTTTACCGTTAGTAATGCATTATATTGTTCCGGTAAAAGTAAATTTTCCAATATTTTTTTCATCTATTTGCAACCTTTCTTTCCAATAAACCTATATGCTAAATCGCTTAATCAATTCCATAAGGTCTTGTGCCATTTGCGATAGCTCATTGCTCGCATTAGATATTTCTTCTGCTGATGCTGTTTGTTCTTCAATGGAAGCGGATGCTTCTTGGGTCGCGGCCGCATTTTGTTGAGCTGACGCCGACAACTCATCCACATTGACAAGGACTTTGTCTTTGCTGCGTTCAATAATTTCACTTGCTTGACTCAATCGATGTACCAGTTCTTCCGATTGCGAGGTACCTTTGGCTATTTGTTCAAATGCATTTTTTGTCGAATGAACATTTTTTTCTTGCTGTTTGGCTATTGTCGTCGACTCATCGACTTTCTCAACGGCTTTAAGGGTGCTCATCTGCAATTGTTTTAACATTTCATCGATGATGAGTGTTGTACTTCGTGATTGCTCAGCTAATTGGCGTATTTCATCTGCAACAACCGCAAACCCTCTTCCATGTTCACCTGCACGTGCCGCTTCTATTGATGCATTAAGTGCCAATAGATTCGTCTGATCTGCAATCGCTGTAATTAAGTTACTGGCTTCACTGATCTTATCTGAGCTTTCATTGGTTTGAACAATACTCGTATGCACAATTTCTGATACTTCTGAATTTTTCTTTGTTGTCTGGTCCAATGCGTCAATAAGGGTTAAGCCTTCATTGACTTGCATGTTTATACTTCTTGATATGTTTAGTAATTCTTCATTTCGCACATGGTTTTTTTGAATTTCTTCACTTAATTGTGCGAGCGATACGGAGGCTTCTTGAGTATGTTCTGCTTGCTGATTAGCCCCCCCTGCAATCTCACCCACCGTTTGTGCTACTTCTTCTGAGGCTGTTGCCGATTGTTCTGATGTTGCTGTTAACTCTTGAGATGTTGCTGAAACCCTACTGGCTGCGTCATTAACGTTTAAGAGCAGTTCGCGGATACTTTCTGACATTGTCATCAGCGCTTGTGTCATGAGTCCTATTTCATCTTTTCGGTATATGATTCTTGAAAATTGTTGCCGATCTAATTCAGTAAAGTCTAATTGTTCTTGTCGCTTGACAATCTCTGTCAACTGAACGATTGGCTTTGCAATGGCCTTACCTGTAAACCATGTTAGTCCAAACCCGATGATCATCGCAATCGCCACAACAAGAAGCATGACTTGCATAAGGTCATTAACACTTTTTAGTACTTCATTGGCTTGTGCTGCATTAACTAAAGTCCATTGCGTCCCTTCAATAGGCATATAGGCATTGTACAATTTTTGCCCATTAAAGGAATAATTGCTAATGCCCTTTTTTTCTGCCAAAATCATCTTAAACTCTTCAGCTAAAGGTATTAATGAAGGATCCTCAAGAGACGCATTAATCGGGTCAAACTGATTCATCACATATTCACGATTATGATGAGCAATCACTATCCCCTCTTGATTAATAATATATGCATAGCCATTTTCTCCATATCCCATGCCATCTGTAATTTCAAAAAGAGCATTACCGTCTCTTCTGGCAATCAATACCCCCAAAATTTTACCGTCCTTTTCAATTGGAACAGCAAACATAAGTACCGCTGAATTCGTCACGCGGCTAATTAAGACATCGGATACATTTCTTTCTCCACTTAGCGCCTTTTGTATATACTCTCGGTCAGATAAATCCGCTTCTTTATCCTCTAATATGTATTGAGCAATACCATCGCTTCCAACAATTCCAAAATCTAAAAATCCTAATCGTTCAACATCGTTTTTCAAATTTGCTCTTTGGATTTGAATATTCATTGTCTGAACATTTTCACGGTTTGCAAGCTCTTGAAGAATTCTTAATTGTGTGTCAAGGCTATCTTCCACATCTTTTGCCCCTGTAGTGGATAATGTGGCAAGGGCTTTTTCTACCTCACTCACCATGGCTTGACGACTCATAATTATCGATAATGAACCTAATGCTACACAAACGAATACAAAAAACAAACCAAAACGCAATATAATTGCTCGTGTAATTCCACTCTTCATCCTTATGTCCTTATCCTCTCTCCGGAATTACAGCATACGCTTTCTAAGATCTTGTGCACTTGATGGCGACAAATACCCTGGTGCAATATCAAACACTGTTTTGCAACCAAATTGTTTTTCTTGACTTAGGCGATATGCTGCTCTAGCATAAGCAACCAGTACACTGGCTGTAAATTCCGGGTTTGAATCTAGCTTTAGACTATATTCTATGACATGTCCATGTTCTTTATCCAGTCCGGTCTTACCTGTACGAATAACAAACCCTCCATGAGGTATGCCTGCATGATCAGATGCCAGCTCTTCTTCTGTAATAAAATGTACGATGGTATCATAATCTGCAAAATAGTTTGGCATTTCTTTGATTTCTTTTTCAATGCGTGCAGTATCCGCACCTTCTTCAGCTACAATAAAACACTCGCGTAAATGTTTTTCACGGGTGCTAAACTCCGGGTTGCTGCCACGACGAACAGCTTCCAATGCTTTTTCTACCGGGATGGTATATTGCTTACCATTTTTTACACCCTCAACGCGACGAATCGCATCAGAATGCCCTTGGCTAACACCTTTTCCCCAAAAAGTGTATTCTTTGCCTTCAGGTAAAATAGCTTCAGCATATAAACGGTTTAACGAAAACATTCCCGGGTCCCAACCTACGGAAATAATAGCCACTTTTTCCTCTTCTTTTGCACATGCATCAACGGCTTCAAAGTGCTCAGGTATCTTTGCATGTGTATCAAAACTATCGACTACATTAAATAGTTTTGCAAGTTCCGGGGTTTGTTGTGGCAAATCTTTGGCACTTCCTCCACAGAGTATCGCAACATCAATGTCATCTTTCATTGATGCCAATGCATCCATGGAATACGCTTTGATTCCATCTGTTGCAACATCAACATTACTTGGGTCACGTCTTGAAAAAACACCTATAAGCTCCATGTCTTCATTTTGACGTATTGCGCTTTCAACGCCGCGTCCTAAGTTCCCATACCCTACGATTCCAATTCTAATTGACATATGTGTTTACTCCTTTTTTATAGTATTTTTGCAAGTTATCATTGACATACTTTCTAATTATAACAAACAAGTCGTTTTCATGTCAAAGCTTAGTTTTCCTTATTTTCCTCATTGATAACGCGATATATATCTTGCATTTCTTCATCCAATGCTGCAAGATTTATTGCACAACGCTGCAAGCGGTGATATAAATTATTTGAAACCGGACTTTCTTTCTTATATTTCAACTTATGCTCTAAACTTGCCCAAAAATCCATCGCAATCGTTCTTATTTGTACTTCAACGCGAACAAGTTCTGTAGACTCATATAAAAATATAGGAATGGCAATAATCAAATGTAGACTTCGATATCCATTTTCTTTTGGATTTGATATATAATCTCTTTGTTCAATATAGGTTATGTCATCTTGATTAACTAAAAATTTGGCGATGCTTTCGACATCATCTTTATAGTTGCAGATAACACGCACTCCTGCAACATCCGATAAATTATTGACAATAGAGTCAATCGAGATCTCAAGGTCTTTCTTTTGAAGCTTCTTGACAATACTTTCAACGGATTTTAAACGTGATTCAATATGATGAATCGGATTGTGGTCATACTTGACTCTAAATTCTTCATCCAGTATCTCTAGTTTGGTTCGAATCTCTTTGATTGCAGCTTGATAGAGCTGCTGTTGAATGGAAAATCCTTTTTTTATCTTCGCAAATTCTTCGATAGGTCCAAATTCCATAGCGTCCTCCTTCTATCATAATACGAGAATGGTTAATGCATTTTCTTTAATAGTAACATCCAATTGGTCGTTCCATATAATCTCACCATCTATGTTAATCGGCAAAGAATCTTGGCTTTTAATCGTCAATGATTTTCCCCGATACATTTGTACTTGCTTGATTTTTTCATGTGTTCCGTGAATATACTTTGGCAATAAAAACGGAACTCTTATCTTAGACACACGCTCTATTACACAAAAATCAAGATATCCATCATCAAATACCGCTTTGGGTGAAGGCTTCATCCCTCCTCCATAATACTTGGCGTTTGCCAAGGATATGAGTAAGACTTCTTTTTGCTTAAGCGCCTTACCATCCACTTGTATATTTACAGGATATACTTTAAGTTTCAATATTGTTGCAAAGACACTTATAAGATAGGCAAGTTCTGCACTAAACATCGGCAATCGCTTATACTTTTTCGCATTATGAACAATTTCAGCATCAAATCCCACTGATGCTATATTAATATAGTGGCGTCCATTAAGTACACCAACATCGATTGTTCTTCGGTTACCTTCACGGTATTGATCCAACAAGACCTTGGGATCTCGAATGGATGTAATGCTTTTGATAAAATCATTGCCTGAACCACACGGAATAATTCCAACAATCGTTTCTTTTGAATATTGTGATAACATCACCCCATGGACAACTTCATTTAATGTCCCATCGCCTCCAAGAGAATAGATGATGGTATCTGGTCCTGCATTTTCTTTTGCCAGTTCAATAGCATGCCCAAGATATTGGGTCTGATGAATCTGGGGATTTTCAAAGAGTTCTTCAATATATGGTAGCAACTCTTTTGCCTTGCCTTTTCCGGCTTTTGTATTAACAATAAAAACATGTTTTTTCATTTACTTTCCCTTTTCAATAAATGCGACTTTTAGATAATTACCTTCTGGATACATCGAATGCACACAAAAATCATTTGGTAATGTGAATTCTTCCCGGATTCTATAGGTCTTTGATGTTTCTCTAAATGCTGCTTCAATAAATTTCTTGAATTTTTTCATGTCAAATCCACTATGATTGGTCGATGCAACAATCATGCCGCCTGGTTTTGTGATTGCAATAGCATCTACTAAGAGCTCCACATAATTGGACGCTGCACTAAATGTCTTTTTTTTGGATCTAGCAAAACTCGGTGGATCTAAGATCACGACATCGAATTGCATTTTTTTTCGTTTTGCATATTTGAAATACTTAAAAACATCTTCAACAATAATTGTCTGTGACTCTGGGTCAATTCCATTGATTCTAAATTGTTCCTCAGTTTTAACTAAACTTCGGTTCGCAAGGTCTACGCTTGTTGTGTGTGCTTGGCCCAATGCCGCGAAAATTGAGAATGCCCCTGTATATGAAAATGTATTTAATACACTTTTTTGTTTGGCATACTGTTTTAACAGCGTTTTACGGACTTCTCTTTGATCAAGAAAAAAACCAACCATAGGACCTTCATCTAAATATACAGCAAACTTCACATCATTTTCTTTGACGATAAGTGGCTCCGGGGCTTTTTCCCCCAGAACATAGTCCTGTGTATTTTGCATTTGCTCTGCTGTTTTAAAACGCTTTTTTTCGTATATTCCACGCATATTCGGCATGCTTTCTAGCGCTTTGACAACCAACGCCTTAAACTGATATGCCCCGATACTATACCAATGAATCAGATAAAATCCATCATAATAATCAATCGTTATCCCACCTATACCATCACCTTCACCATTGAAAATACGATATGCATTGGTTTTTTCCAAATCAAACATGCGCTTTCTTTTTTGATCTGCTTTTTCTATAGCCGTCTTAAAAAAGACCTCGTCAATGGGCTCTTGGGGATTTTTTGTAAGCATCCATCCCTGACCTTTGTTTTGTATTCCATAATACCCTCGTCCAAGGAATTGTCCTTGTTCATCAAATAATTCAAGAAGGGTTCCTTCAGTTATTGTTGACGGCTGATGAACAAACGCTTTTTTTTCAATGAGCGGATATCCTTGTTTATATTTACTTGCATATGAATTCTTAATCGTAATTTTCATTTTTTTCCTCACTGTCTCTAAAATCCGACATTCCTCTCTTTAATATAACTTTGGAAATGTCTTTTGATCCAAATAATAATTATAAGCTATTAATCCTACTGTAATAACGCCTACTCCAGCTATGGATGCAAAGGCTACTGAATAATTTGTAGCCTCTAAGATCCAGCCGATAATTACACGCCCTATTCCCGCACCTACAAACCGGGTAATGTTGGCATAGCTATGTATTCGTCCTCGATGGGACGAGGGTACCCGACGTGACATAAACGGCGAGGACCCAAGCATATTGACAATCTCTCCAATAGTAAAGATGAACATCATGATAAAAAATACTTGATAGGTTGGTTGATTACAAATTATTAAAAAACTAAGCCCAATACACAATTGTCCAATAAAAATTTTGGGAATCTCACGTAAGCGCCAAATACTATAGGTAATGATTGGCGTAAAGAAAATAACGACAAAAGCGTTAAAACTCGACAAAAACCCAAAATATTTTGATCCTAAATCCTTCCCAAACAAATCTGTCATATACATAGGCAATGTAAATGTCCACTGATCATATATAAATGAAGCCAATAAATAGATAATTAGCTGCATTAAAATGGATGGGCGTTTCATAAGTATGTTTAGGCTACTTTCTGAAGCGTGCATCCCAAGTTCATACTCATTTTGCTCTTCCTCATCCATCTCACTTACATGAATAACCTTAACAAATACAATAATAAGAATCGTGGATGATATGGTCGTTAATCCATCCAGTAAAAAGGCAAGATTTAAAAAGTTTGCAAAAAGCAATCCTCCAATGGTCGCACCAAACATATAACCAAGGTTGTGCCCTAAATACATCAGCGAATACACTTTTTCTCGGTCTTTTGGCTTTATCACATCAATAACCAACGCATCAAATGCAGGTCCTTCAATATTGGCAAATAATCCTGCCAGTATAAAGAAGACAATCATCCATGTCCCCGGCTCAATAAAAGCACAGAGAATGAAGAAAAATACAGAGATACAATCAAAAATTATGATTAGTTTTTTTCGATTAAATCGGTCCGCTAGTTTGCCCCCCAAAATATTTGCCGGCAAGAATAAAAAGCCGACCACAAGAAAAATGTAGGATATGGTTGTCGGCGAATAACCAATTTTATCCTTTAAAATCAATGTTAACAGCGGCCATATAAACGCCCCCATATTTGTAATCATACGTCCGATAAAAAGAACATATGCCGACTTTGATAGCCCTCGATACTGTGAAAATACTTCAATAAACTTTTTCATCCCGTTTTTCCTTATATTCTATTTTTATTTTTTAATTCCTTAAGATGCGAATCCACTAATCCAAAAAAGAAAGCTGCTCTTTTTCTTCCATCCGCATAATTGATCGAGGCGATTTTTCATGCAAATATGCATAATTGATGAACTTCTCATTGGTCATCACTTGCTTGTCAGCACCACTTACATGGCGTAAGCGTCCACTATAGACCACCGGAAAATAATCGCTGATAAACTTCCCTTCTGCATGCGCGGTCAACGCAATAATCTGAAATCCTAGTTTTTCAGCAATAAAAAACACCGGATCTAACACATGCTTACTGGAAGCTTTCCCAAATGGATTATCTAAAATAACAGTTCTTTGACTTTTTTCACTTTGTGATAAATATTGTTTTTTTTCAGCCAAATAGTTAAGTAATCCTAAAAAGAGCGTCATGTTTTTACTCCATTTTTCACCACCAGACCACTTGTTGGAGCTTTCCCATGCCATTGGAGCTTTGTTGATTTTTAAATCATTGGTCACTTTACGGCATTTTATCTTAATGCTTTTATCATTAAGCACTACGTTAAGCAGGTTCTTGACGCTAAGTTTTTGTTCAATATATTCGCGAAGTTTTAGTGTATCCATGTGCTCTTGTTCAGCTTCATGGTCATACTCATGGACCATTGCCTCAATGTAGTGACGAAGCTGTTGTTTTGCCTCTATACTGTCCCATTGGGGAATATCAAAGATAAAAATCTGCTTACTGACATTATCCACTGTAATACGTGTTTTTCGTTGAATTATATCAAGTTCAACCGCAACTTGCTGTATATACGTCGCTAGATGGGTTAAGAACGTCTGAAGTTCAAGATCGCTTTGGCGTCGGTCCTCTTGTGCTATACGAATATTACGTTCAATAACCCGCGCCATTTGTTCTTGATATTCAACCAGTTCTTCATAGCTTTCTCTTTTATTGACACCATGAATAGCCGCTTGTCTTAGCTTAAATTCTTTGATATGGGTCTCACAATAATGTACAAACTTAAGGCGCTCTTGTTCGACATATTGTTTTTTGTTCATATATGCATTATATGACTGTTCTAATGCTTTCATCCATTGTTTTGCCATTTCTTTTTGTGCATTGACATCTTTTAGCTGTTGAATTTTTTCTTCAATCTGCGGATCACAGGTTAAATCCTCCCCAAATACTAAGAAACTAATACGCGCATTATGCACTTTAAGTTCATGCAGTAGTACATTTTCTTCTTCCATCTGGCTATTCAACTTATCTATTGATACATTGATGTCCTTTATGCTGCGTTTCCACTGTTTCCACTCAGAAACAATCCCTTCTTTTACTTGGTGCAGCTCTTCCTCAAAACTATGTATATAACGATACTTTTTAATCAGTTGTTCTTCTTGGTCTTCTTTTAATGCAATATGACGATTTTTTTCATTTTCTTCATGGTGAATTTTATGTTGCCATTCTTCCATATCTTTGGACAAGCCTTTTAACTTCTGTACCATTTCCGGAAGTTGTGCCTCTGCATATACACCAATAAGCTCTATCGCATAGACAGCTTCTTCTTTTTTTAGTTGCAGCTGTTGCTTAATCTCTAGGAGCCTTGATTGATTTTCTTGTATCTGCACATTAATCAAATCTCTGTCTTGATAGACACCCAACAAGTTTCTCTGAATCTCTTTTCGTTCTTCTTCAAGGGTTTTTATATCTTGTGTCGTATTCATCGGTGCTTGATGACGTGTATCTAAATAGAGCCCTTGATTTTTTATCACTTCTATCTGTGTTAACAACTCGTGTTGTTCCATCATCAAATCCCGAATTTTATCCAGTTGACGGCTATGACGCCCCCCTAATTGCTCATAGGTTTGGCGAAGCTTTAACTCTTCATCTTGTACGTGTTCAAACTTTAGTTCCAAGTCATCTTTTTGTTTTGCCAGCTGAATATATGCGTTCGCTTTTTGAATCTTAGCTGATAAAAGATTTTGTTCTGTCTGTAATGTTTGTATTGTTTGGCGATAATGGGCCTCTTTTTTTGTTCCAGACTCAATGGCTGCCCCAATATCACTCGACGTTTGTTGATGTGCCAATATCTCCGATGTAATATTTTCTAAAGCTTCTTTTAACTCTGTATATTCTTTATACGTATATTTCTTGAAAAACCGTTGTGTCTGATGTTCTAAATCAACCATCTCCTGCAACTGTTTGCTTACTTCTTTTCGGTGTTTTTCACTTTTTTCACTTTCATGAACTAATGCCTTTTTCCAATGGTCAAAATGCGACGGCGTTAGATTCGCTTTCCAATGGTCCGGGTAGACTTCATAGCCAAAGTTCTCTTCTAATTGAATCTGTGCCTGATTCATGCGCTTATGCATCTGCTCTTTTGTAACCAGAAGAAGTGGATATGAAAGTTGGCCGCGATAAGCCTCTATTTTCTCTTTGACAATAGAAAACTCTTCGTCTGTTGTAATTACTGTTTGCGCCCATAGTGGAAAAAGTTCGTATAAGGCATTAAACGACATGTCATAGTGTTCACTGATACTTTGAATATAGACCGTTCCTTGTTCAATAAAACCCACCTGTTCCTTAAGCTCATTGATAATCTGTTTTGCCATAGGTTCAACAAAGAAGTGTTCACTATCGTTATATATATCTTCGTTTTTTTTATGCTTGCGTTCTTGGTGCATGGCCACTTCTAGCTGTCTTTCCATATGTTGTCTTTTTTCTGTCAAACGTTGAATAACGGATTCTTCCTTGGTATAAATCGAGTCTGAAATATAAAGCGAATGACTTCTCGATTCAATATCCAAAATCAAAGCTTTTTGCGCTTGCTCAAATGCATCAAGTTCATACGTGATTTTTAGCTTCGTCTCTGCCAGTTGTGTCATCGTCTGGCGAATGCTTTCTAATTGTTTTTCATATTCTTGTTGTTCTATTACAAGCAGTTGAAGGTGATGTTGTTCATCCTTGGTTTGTTCCATATTTCTTTGTAGACGTTCGCTCCATTGCATATATTCAGAGACAATCGTCTCGGCATGGATATCACTAAGTAAACTGTTAGATACGTCGGTCATTTGCTGTTCAATAGCCTCTAAGGCTCCTTGTAATTTGCCTAAACGATTCGAATTTTGGTGACGTTGATGCGCATGTTGTTCTTTTGATTTTTCCAGCTGCTGAGCACTTAACTGTTCTCTTTCCAACTCGTGTTCATATATTCCTAGTGTTTTTTTAATATCACCAATTGCCTTGTCATAGTATCCTTGAATTTTTTGACTATTGATATCCAGCTTCTTTTGAACCTCTTGAACACCTAGATTTTCGTCCAACGCCTCTAGCGTCCTTTCAAGTTGTGTCACACGTTCCTTAACTTGTTTTGCCTTCTTTTCCAGTATACTCATTTCAATATTTTGTTTACGTGATGCAATCGCATCATATTGTTTACGTATCTGGCTATATTCTTCATTATACCCTTTGATTGTGTCCTCTAAAGATGCGATAATTTGTTCTTTTTGTCGCACTTTAAGGGAAGCCTCTTTATGCTTTAGATGCTCTTCTTGTTTTTCCAACTCAAGCTTTTCTTCAATGACATGTTCTTGTTTTCTCATGTTCTGTTGATAGGACTGTTCTAGATATGTATACATCCTATACATTTGATACTGATGCTTTTCATAATTTTCACGGGCATCATAAAGATTTTTATATTCATAGACATATCCATCAATATGCTCTTTGACCTGTTGGAATTGTTCAATTTCATTGAGCAAGCGTTTATTTGTTTTGAAATGCTCTCTTTGCTTTTCAAAAATAGTAGCAAAATTCCCACTATTTTCACCTTGTATTGCTTCTTCTACGGTCGGAATCAATAGATAATCTAAGAGTTGTTCTGTTGTTTTGCATCGATTAAAAAACTCATCGACATTTCCTTCACCACTATTGATGGTTGCAATTTTTCGCCACTCATTAGGTATGATTTTGAAGGTTTCTTCAATATATTTTCCATAATCCGATATTGTTTTAAAGGTTTTCGCATACGGGCTTTTTGCCTTCATGCGCTCATAATATTCATTGATCTCTCCACGGCTTGCACTTCGACTTTTTCCGGTCTTGGTTTCCACTACAAAAGGCATCTCATCAATACTGTCACTATCTTCACCATCATATTCATATGCATATTTAATTGATTTTAACTCATTATTTTCAATATAAAGTGATGTCGCCGTAACTCCATAGTGACGCGGTTGCTCTCTTAAAATCCATTCTATGGCAATATGGGCAGGATTTCCATCCAAGGAAAGGGTATCTTTAATTTTACGGTCTGCCATATCAATATGCGGGATAACTGCTTGAAGAACGGTTTGAATGAACACCGTTTTTCCTCCACCATTTTCAAGTAAAAATGCTCCATTATGCCCGTCAAAATGAAACGTCATATCGTTATAACGTTTAGCACCATTTTCATATATTACATTTGTCAAACGAATTTTCGATATCGACGGCATCTTAGTCCTCCCCTTTTGTTAACTTAGTATCTGATGATACGGATTCCTTGGCAAACTGATAAATAACTTCAAGGATTCCACGATTATATTCATAGTCCATAAAAAAACGTTGCGTAATGACTTTCGCTTTTTCAGTCAACGTTATTTCTTCATAACCACATTCCTCAACTAAACCTTGATCAAGCATAAATTCTTTGGTAATCTGCATAAAACTCATACGACTATTGGTACGTGCCGTTTGCTTCTTAACCGTCTCTTTTATGATATCCATGGATTCCCAATGGTTTAATAAACCTATCCAGTTATATTCATACTCTTTTTCCAATGCAATGAGCGTCTCTTCATCAATTTGACGCAATCCTAGCAATCGTTCATTAAAGCTATCCATCCACAGATGCATTGAGATAAACTCCCGTGTAGGTTCTTGGCTTTGATAGCTATCATAAAATTCACCAATACATACAATAATAGCCAAATACATGAGATACATATCCATATTCGTCGCACGGCTTGGTAGATAATCACGCTTGATTTCTCGGTTCGTCAGATGATACCTAGAATGTATCGTTAACGGAACTAAATATATAGAATCTCCCGCTGAAATAATACGACAGTCAACCTCATTGGCAAACTCCATCAAAAGTCCTCTGACTTCGTCATCCATATAATGTTTTGCCTCTTGCTTTAACATTTGTCCATTAGCATTCAATTGGGAAAATAATTTGAAGGCTTCCATTACATTTTTTTCATTCATGGCTTAGAACTCCTTGTCTGATAATATGATTTCCATATTGCGAATCGTGTAATTCGGGTCAACATCAACAATACCAACATTTTCTATGGCTTGAATCCACTTATAATGAACGTCTAAATCCTTAAACGCCTCATAAAACACATGGTCAGGTTGCTCTTTAATGGCTTCAAGATCAAGAGGTGACATTTGATGTAATACAATAAAAAAATCATAGGTTTCTCTAACCTGTAAATACTTCTGGTTCATGTGACGACAAATGTTTTGCAGCGTCATCCGTTGTTGTTGCATTAACATAGAAGATATCTCGTTAAATATCTGTTTGTATATCTGTTGTTGCATATGGAGTTGCTTTACCTGTTCACCTTTTTCAGGTTCCAAAAACAAATGCCTCGACACATCTTGTTCTTCCTTTTTCATCCATTGAGGTGCGAACAATGCCATAGGCGACCAAATTTTTGCCTGACTTAATCCCAAATATGGATGTGCTATAACTTTTGTCTCTTGAACCGGCATTGGAATCGTCATGATTTTTCTGGCAATCTCTTGATCAAAATTAAATGATGATACACCAATAAAATATAGCGATTCTCTTGCCGAGTCTAAAGCTGTCATCTTAAGTTCAATGCTCTCTTCAAGCAAGCTTGAGTGCAGGTGATGCACATCCGCCAGTTCATTGTCAATACGAATCACCATGGAAAATGCTAACTGATCTTTGGGAGACAAGATTCGACTCCGTTCATAATGATGCTTCGTCTCTTGAACAAATGTTGCTATCTCTTCAAATTCTTCATGTTCTCTTTTTAGGCGCCGATTGATATCATCAATTAAATCTTTATAGCGATCATAAGTCTCATCCGAGACAATATTTCGCTGAACCTCATGTTTTATCTGAATAATTTTTTCTTTGATTGTATGAACGCCTACCTGCATTTCATCAATTTGGCGAAGTGCACCAACAAACTCGCCTTTTTCCAATTGCTTGCGAAGAATTAATTGGCTAATGGAAATCTGAAATTCACTGTAATACTCTTTGGTTGCAAAAATGAGCTCCAGACCTTGCTCATCTAATGCATAATACTGAACATTCTTTTCTTTGTCCCATCCACTGACTTTCAAAAGGCTGTATTCGACTGCATCTTCTTTTTTTGTTTCATAATTATAAAAATCACGACGGTTACGCCTTCCTGAAGGCGGTCGCATCGCTTCAATTAAACTTCGGGCTATTTCATAAAAATCATTGGCTTCAAAGTGATAATGTTCTTCAAATGTTTGACGCAAAAAATCTGCAAGCATATCTATGCTGATATTTTTATTGCGCTGAAGCATTTTTTCAAAAAAGAAAACCAATGTAAGAAGATACATGCCAAAATAATCAATAGGTTTACCTTCTCTATCCGTTTTTTGCCTTTTATCCATAGTGTAAAACAAGTCAAATAAAGCAATGCGTCCAACACGTTCTTTATAGCCATCCAATATATTTTTAAACTCGTTCATATACGCTCCTTAACTTTTCTAAACGAAAAGACTACGGTCTATTTTACCTTAATTTTTTCGAATACGCAACACGGATACCCTATCTATCCCCCTTAATTTCTCTACTTTTGCCCTTAACGCTTTCCAAGCAAACTTTATTCTTTAAAATTTTTATCTTGACAAAGTTTTTTTTTAAGCGTATGATAAGTACAAATTAATCACATATAAACTATGGAATGAGAAGAGTAGATATGTTCCGATGATTTATAGAGAGTTGCAGGTGGTGAAATTGCAATAATCCTCGTCATATCGAATGGGCTCATGAAGGTGGTAGGAACGGCGATAAGCTTAGTAATGACCAACGGGATTCCCGCCCGTTATCCTAGGGAAACGTATGATTGTACGTATTAAGTGGATGCTTTGCATCAATTTAGGTGGTACCGCAGAAGAGTTAACAAGCTTTTGTCCTATTATTATAGGACAGAAGCTTTTTTTATTCTACAGCCATTTTCTTAACACGAGTAATCTACGAAGCCAAACAAGGCATAGCTTCTGTATTCATGCACTTGATAAATTAAAAATCACAACCACTATGGAGGGAAAAACATGAAAAAAACACGTTTAGCACTATTCACATTATTATTATTAGCCGTATTAGCAACCGGATGCTCTAGTAATTCGATCCCCAAAATAGGCATCTCTCAATATGGCGAGCACGCCTCTCTTGATAATTGTCGCGAAGGATTCATTCAAGGTTTAGTTGAAGCCGGATTATCCGAAGGTGAAGACTTTACCATCGATTATCAAAATGCTGGATTTGACAATGCCATCAACACACAAATTGCTCAAACCTTTGCTTCGAACAATGTTGACTTAATGGTAGGAATCGCAACCCCTTCTGCAACTGCTTTATACGCTGCTACAGAAGGCAAAGATATCCCTGTTGTCTTTACTGCAATCACCGACCCTGTTCAAGCTAAACTTGATAGCGGTAATGTCACAGGAACCAGTGATAAACTTCCCGTTGGTGCTCAACTCGAACTTATTCGTCAGATGCAACCTGATGCAAAAACTATCGGTATTATCTACACGACAAGCGAACCCAACTCTATCTCAGCTATCGAAGAGTATCAAGCCAAAGCACCTGAATACGGTTTTACCATTGAAGCTATTGGGGTTACGCAACAATCTGAAGTCACTTTGGCTGCCGATACGTTAATTGCTCATAATGTTGACGCTTTTTCAAATTTAACGGATAACAATGTTGTGGGCGTACTTCCTGCAATCTTAGATAAAACAACAGCCGCTTCAATTCCTATCTATGGAAGTGAAATCGAGCAAGTCAAAATTGGCTGCGTGGCTGCAGCAGGTATCGACTATTACCAACTCGGTATTCAAACCGGTGCCATGGCTGCAAAAATCTTAACAAACCAAGCAAAAGCAACAGACCTTCCCTATGAAACCATACAAGAATATAGTATCTATACAAACACTCAAGCCCTCGAAGAACTTGGCATGGTACTTCCTTCATCTATAGAAGAAAAAGCTGTTCCTGTACAACTTAACTAGGAGATAAAATTATGTTAAATATCATTGACTTAGCAGTAAATACATTAACTCAAGGATTGATATATGCACTCTTATCCTACGGCGTCTATATCACCTATAAAATACTGGATTTTCCTGATCTAACCGTAGACGGCAGCTTCCCTTTGGGGGCTGCCATTACGGCTGTTTTGCTTACCAATCATATCAATCCTTACCTTACCTTGCTCGTCGCCTTACTCTTTGGTGCATTTGCAGGACTTGTAACTGGATTTATTCATGTACGTTTACATATTCGCGATTTACTTGCAGGTATCATTACGATGACAGCACTATTTTCCATCAATCTGCAAATCGCAGGTTCCAATCTTATCATTGACCGCAGTGTTGATACGATTTTTACAACCGGTGTATTTAACCTTCTTTTTGGCACTGTTCCATTAGTTTATCGCAAGCTTCTGATAACGTTAATCATCGCTTTCGTTTTCAAATTGATTCTTGACTTATACTTTAAGACAAAAAGCGGTTTATTACTTCGTGCTGTCGGAGACAATGATGTTATAGTCACTACTTTAGCCAAAGATAAAGGTTCTGTTAAAATCATCGGTTTAACCATTGCTAATGCTCTTGTGGCTTTATCTGGTGCAATTGTCTGTCAAGAGCAGCGTGCCTTTTCCAGTACCATGGGAACCGGACAAGTTGTTTTTGGTCTTGCCACTGTTATCATGGGAACCACTGTTTTTAAACGCTTTGGATTTGTTAAAGGAACCACTGCCGTTTTAGTCGGTAGCGTTATCTATAAAGCTTGTATCCAAGTGGCACTTAGCTTAGGTTTACCTGCAAATCTCCTAAAGCTTATTACCAGCATACTTTTCTTAGCGATATTGGTGTATGGAAATTATCAAAAAAAACATACAAAAGGAGTGACTTCAAATGCTTGAGCTAAATAATATAACAAAAATCTATAATCCAGGTCTTATTACAGAAATGTGTCTTTTTGATAAATTCAACCTCACCGTTGATGATGGTCAGTTCTTATCTATTGTTGGAAGTAATGGAAGCGGAAAAACCTCTCTCCTTAATATTATCTGTGGAAATATTCCTATTGAGGATGGAGATATTCGTATACATGGAAAAAGCATTGTAAAGATGCCTGAATATAAGCGTCATAATCGTATCGGCCGCGTTTATCAAAATCCTGCCATGGGCACTTGCCCAAATCTAACAATGCTTGAAAACTTATCCCTAGCAGATCATAAGGGAAAACCTTTTGGCCTAAGTCTTGGTGTGAACAAATCACGTATCGATTATTATCGTGAACAGTTAGCATCACTTGGTCTTGGTCTAGAAGACAAGATGGATGTTAAGCTTGGAGCTCTTTCCGGTGGTCAGCGTCAAGCTGTCGCACTCATTATGTCCACATTGACTCCGATTGATTTTTTGATTTTAGATGAACACACTGCCGCTCTTGATCCTAAAACAGCCGAAACGATTATGATCTTAACCGACAAAATCGTTCGCGAAAAAAAATTAACCGCTATGATGGTCACACATAATCTACGTTATGCGGCTGAATATGGCAATCGTATTATCATGATGAATCAAGGCAATATTATCTATGACCGCGCCGGAAAAGATAAAGAGACCATTAAAATCAATGATCTCCTTAATATCTTCAACGAAATAAGCATCGAATGCGGCAACTAGTCTTTGGTATCTTATTGACAGTTATGATAGACTTCCTTTGCTTCAAGAATATCAATATTCTCTTTTTTTAATGTATCAATAGCTTTTTGACAATCTGACACTTTCATAATGACGGATGCATGATTGCCTGCTACATAAGCATACATGTATTCTACATCCACACCACTTTGTGATAAAGCGGCAATTGCATCATGAAGTGTTCCCGGACGATGTTCCACTTTTAGGCAGATAACATTGGTCAAGCTTACCGAAAAACCCTCTTGTTTTAATAATTCAACGGCTTTTTCTCCGTCACTGACAATTAATCGCAACAAGCCATATTCAGAAGTATCTGCGATAGACAAAGCCGATATATTAATCCCGTTGTCGCCAAGCACTTTGGTCGCTTCACTTAAACGTCCCGATTTATTTTCTAAAAAAATGGTTAATTGTTTTATAATCATCCTTCAACCTCCTCATATAAATGGCGTTTATCAATAACACGTTTTGCTTTCCCTTCACTTCGCCGGAGCGTCTTTGGCTCAACCAAAGTTACTTTTACAGAAATACTCAAGGTTGAATCCAAGGCGCTTTTTATTTTTCCTTTAAGCTGCTCAAGTTTTCGAATCTCATCTGAAAAGACTTTGTCATCAACTTCGACCTGTACTTCAAGGGTATCTAAGTTATTCTCCCGATCAACAATGAGAAGGTAATGCGGTTTGGTTTCATTAAGCTCAAGTAAAACCGATTCGATCTGTGACGGAAAAACATTGATTCCCCGTATAATCATCATATCATCGCTTCGCCCTGTACATTTTTTCATTCGCACAAGGGTGCGTCCACAAGCACAAGGACTATAATCAAGGGTTGTCAAATCTCTCGTACGATAGCGTAAAAGTGGTAATGCCTCCTTGGTTACTGTTGTGAACACCAACTCCCCTTCTTCACCTGCGTCAAGTGTCTCTAAGGTTCTTGGGTCTATAATCTCAGGAATAAAGTGATCTTCGAAAATATGCAGGCCCTTTTGCTCCTGACATTCAATCGATACACCCGGTCCAATAATTTCTGATAGTCCATAGATATCAATCGCTTTAATATCTAGGCGCTTTTCTATCTCTTCACGCATGCCTTCCGTCCAAGGTTCTGCACCAAAAATACCTATTTTTAATGGTAGAGATTTTGGATCAATATTCATCTCTTCCAACGTCTCTGCAAGATATAAGGCATAAGATGGTGTCAACGCCATAGCTGTTGTTCCCATATCTTGTAAAAGTTGCACCTGCTTCTTCGTATTGCCCGCCGAAATAGGAACCACGGTTGCTCCAATACGCTCTGCACCGTAATGAACACCTAATCCTCCTGTAAACAATCCATATCCATAGGCGTTTTGTATCATATCATGCCGCTTAACTCCGGCTGCTGTTAGGGACCTTGCAACGACTTCGGAAAATAGCGCTATATCTTTTCGAGTATATCCCACAACTGTGGGTTTGCCTGTCGTTCCTGAGGATGCATGCAGGCGAACCACATCTTCCATTGGGGAAGCAAAAAGTCCGAAGGGATAATTGTCGCGAAGGTCATCTTTTGTTGTAAAGGGCAGTTTATTTAAATCTTTGATACCCGTGATATCTCCTGGTTCTATCCCCATCGTTTGCATTTTTTTACGATAAAACGGTACGTTATAATATACCCGTTCCACCATTTCGATGAGCCGTTCATCTTGGAGTCGGGTTCTATCTTGTCTTGACATGCATTCATGATGTTCATTCCAAATCATGGCGTCACCTCGTTTCGAATAAGTCCATATCCTCGCTCAAAGGCTTTTTGATTGATATCAATGGTCTTTTGAGGAACCGTACATGCAATCACTTCCAGCCATTTTTCTGGATCAATATCCATCTTGGCAGCTAAAACTCCCACCAGCACCATATTCATGGTACGACTATTGCCTAACTCCCTTGCCTCGTTTAGTGCATCAACCGGATAAAAGTTTTTGACTTCTTCACAAAGCACATCCAAGATATTCTCCGGATAGATTGCCTGACCAATGGTTACCGGCATCGGGTTAATCTGTTGCATATTCACTAATAAGATTCCGTCCGGTCGCAGAAAGTGCTTCCAGCGTAAAGCTTCCATTTTTTCAAAAGCAAGGATAATATCTGCTTCACCGACTTCTACTAATGGCGAATAGACTTTTTGTCCATAACGCACATGGGTCACAACAGAACCACCGCGTTGACTCATTCCATGAACTTCGGATAACTTTACGTCATGGCCTTGATTTACCGCTAAATTACCCAACACCCGGCTAGTCAAGAGCGTCCCTTGTCCACCAACACCCACAATTAATATATTTCGAGTTCTCATAATAGAAAATCCTCCTTTTTCTTAATTGCATTGACACGGCATAGCTCAAGACATAATCCGCAATCTGCACATAGATTATCATTAATTACTATATCACCATTCACTTTTGATATTGCCGGACATCCCATCTCGAGACAAAGTTCACATTGGATACAACTCATCGGGTCAACAATGTAGGCCACTCGTGGTCTTTTTTTATCCAATAGCTCACAAGGACGACTTGCAATAATAACGGAAAGGCAATCCGCTTGTGTTTGTTCATATAGAACCTTTTCCACGTCTTCTTGTTCGAATGGATCAACCACACATACATTCTTAACGCCTATTGCTTTGCATAACTCGACCAAGTTAAGAACCGGAGCTTTATTCCCCTTAAGTGTCTTTCCTGTCGTTGGATTATCTTGGTGTCCCGTCATTCCTGTTGTTGAATTATCCAAGATTAATACTGTTGCACTACTATTGTTATACACCATATCCACAAGACCTGTAATTCCTGAGTGTACAAATGTTGAATCCCCAATAATTGCAATCCAATTTTTTATAAAGTCTTTACCCCTGGCTTTTTCTATCCCCAAAAGCATGGATACACTGGCACCCATATCTACACATGTGTCAATGCCGTTTAACGGCGCTAACGCGCCTAAGGTATAACATCCAATATCCCCTGTTGCATGAAGACCAAGGGAATTCATTGCATGATAAATCCCGCGATGAGGACATCCAGGACACATAACCGGAGGTCTGCCGGGAAGTTGCTTGGGGATATCTCGTTGAAGTGTCTCTCCTAATAATTGTTCCCTTAAAAGATTGGCACTATACTCTCCCTGAAGGGTCAACAACTCTTTTCCCATAACTTGTATCCCCCAGGATTTAATCGTATCTTCTATTATAGGTTCTAGCTCTTCGATAACATATAGCCTGTCTACACTTGAGGCAAACGATTCAATACGTCTTCTAGGCAGTGGATGCACCATTCCCAGTTTTAGCACCGATGCCTTTGGGTAGGTTTCTTTGACATACTGGTATGCAAGACCACTAGTAATAATCCCTGTCGAGGTATCCTCCATAACGACACGATTAATGTCAAATGCATTGGCATCCGACGCAATGGTCTCCATGCGCTCTTGAACAACCAAATGACGTAATCTGGCCATTCCAGGCATCATTACATATTTTTTTACATCTTTTGTATATGGCTTGAGCAAACGTTCTTGACGCTCTTGAAGTTCAACCACACTTTGACTATGAGAAATACGTGTTGTTAAACGTACAAACACAGGTGTATCATAAGTTTCACTTATTTCAAAGGCTAATTTTACAAATGCCTTTGCTTCTTGACTATCTGATGGTTCTAGCATGGGCACATGGGCAGACTTCGCATAATAGCGACTATCTTGTTCATTTTGTGAGCTGTGCATGCCTGGATCATCCGCAACCATAATCACCAGTCCTGCATTAATACCCGTATAAGCTGATGTGAACAATGGGTCTGCTGCCACATTAACACCGACATGCTTCATGGAGACAAGGGTTCGACTCCCTGCTATTGCAGCACCTAACCCCACCTCAAGCGCTACCTTTTCATTTGCAGACCACTGCGCATAGATTTCATCATACATTGCTATAAACTCAGTAATTTCTGTACTGGGTGTTCCGGGATATGCCACAGCCACACGCACACCTGCTTCATATGCTCCTCGTGCAACCGCTTCATTGCCTAACATAATTTGTTTCATGATTTTCCTCCTGAATCTTTCTTAAGTCTTTAATACGTTTAGCCTTTCCTTCAAACCGTTGGAGGGTTTTAGGACTAACTAAAGAAACTATAGCCTGTAAATTTAACATGGTTCGTAAACGATGCTTAATTTCTTTTTCTAGGTTTTGAAGATATTGATATGAGTCTAAATTCATATCTGTTTTCAATTCGATTTTTATTTCAAGTGTGTCTAGGTGCCCTTCTTTCCTAAGAAGAATCTCATAATGGGGTGCCAGTTCGTCAAACTCGCCCATGACTTCTTCTATTTGCGTTGGAAAAACATTGACTCCACGAATAATCAGCATATCATCACTGCGTCCCGATATTTTTTCCATTCGCTTTGTGGTTCGACCACAGGCACAAGGTTCTTTTATTAAACGGGTTAAATCTTTTGTTCTATAGCGAATTAATGGTAGCGCTTCTTTATCCAGGGTCGTTATGACCAGTTCCCCTATTTGACCATCCTCAAGAACTTCTTGTGTCACCGGGTCAATAATTTCAGCTAGAAAATAATCTTCATTAATATGCATCCCCATCTTATGCACACACTCTCCACTAACGCCTGGACCGATCAATTCACTCATCCCATAATTTTCTGTTGCCAGAATCCCCCACACATCTTCAAGCTCTTTTCGTACCGATTCTGATGAGCCTTCTCCTCCAAAAAGTCCAATTCTTAACTGTAAATCTTTTTTGGGATCAATGCCCATATTTTTAGCAACCTCACCCATATGTAAGGCATACGATGGTGTGGAAACTAGAATTGTCGTTCCAAGATCTTGCATCATCATCAACTGCTTTTTCGTATTTCCTGAAGAGATGGGTATAATAGTTGCACCTAGCTTTTCTAACCCATAGTGTAACCCAAAAGCTCCTGTAAATAATCCATAGCCAAAAGCTATTTGAACAACATCCTCTTGAGTTGCACCTGCCATTACTGCTAACCGCTTTACCGCTTCGCTCCACATGTCCAGATCATGTTGTGTGTAACCTACGACGGTTGGCTTTCCTGTTGTTCCTGAGGATGCATGCAAGCGTACAATCTGGTCCTTTGCAACTGCAAAAAGCCCAAAAGGATAGTTAATACGTAAGTCTTCTTTATTGGAAAATGGTAATTTGGCTATATCTGACAAATGCTTGATCGCTTCCGGTGTAACCTGTGCTTGTTCCATAAGTCCACGATAATAAGGTACATGATCATATACCCGTTGCACCGTTTGCTTTAATCGCATCAGTTGAATATGTTCCATATCCTTTTTTTCAAGATATTCTATCGTATGCATTGTTCTTCTCCTTTATTTTTATTTGGTTGCGTAGATGTAATTCAAATATCCTTTTTCATGGGGCCGCGTCACAAGACTAACAATACTCATTGGTATAAACGGTAGAACAACCGATAACGCTCCGACAATCGGAATATATGGACTGGATACGCCTCCTTCCAGCAACAAAACACCTGTAATCGTGATTATTAACGCCGTAATCATTCCGGCATAAGCACCGATGAGATTTGCTTTTTTCCAATATAGTCCAAGAATATAGGGTGCCAACAAACATCCAGACACTGTTCCCCAAGATAATGCCGCCAAATTCATTATAGAACTTTCACTCTTAGCCAATAAAAAAGAACCCACAACAAAGACAACAAACATACAACGAAGTATTAACATGTTTTGCTTTGGTTGTATCCCGGGTTTAATTGTCTTGACAAGGTCAACGGCAACTGCAGAACTGGCGGCGATAACTACTGAGGCTAATGTCGACATGGATGCTGATAGGACTAAGACCAACAATACAGCACTCACAGCCAAAGGCAGTGTTTTCTCCATAACCATAGGTATCACTTGATCATAGCTTTCAGGTTTGACATTACTAAGCACAAGGCGGCTCACTGCCCCTGTTAAGTAGGCGCTAGTTGTAATTAAAGCGGCAAATCCTGTCGAAACAACTGCAGCCGTTTTAATCGACCGTTCATTTTTTATGGTATAAAATTTGTGAACCATTTGAGGTAAGCCCCACGACCCTAGGCTCGTTAAAATAACTAAAGACACTATGAGGGCCAATCCCGGTGGTCCAACAGGGCTCACCAGTTGCTTACCTACTTGTGGTATAGCTTCTAGACGACGATAGACGCCTAAAAGTCCACCAACAGCTTCTGATGTCATTACATAAAACACTAACAAAACAGCGCCAACAATCATAATGCATCCTTGTATAAAATCTGCAATCGACGTTGCCATAAACCCACCGACAAATAAATAAAATGCTGTCACACACACCATAATCAGATATACAATATCCATAGGTATACCAAAAATATTTTCAAATAAAAACCCAAGCCCTTTATAGACTCCTGCCGCATACGGCAATAAAAAAATAAAAATAATCAATGCAGAAAACACCTTTATGCCAAGGCTCTCATAACGTATCCCTAAAAATTCCGGCATTGTTGATGCTTTTAAGCGTTGCGTCATTTCTCGTGTTTTTTTTCCCAGAATTTTCCAGGCCAGTAATGTCCCAACAACGGTGTTACCTAGTGCAATCCAGAGAACAGATAAACCAAATCCCCATCCCAACTTTCCTGCATAGCCTATGAAAATAACCGATGAAAAATAAGCTGTTCCATAAGAAAATGCCGACATCCAGGGCGGAATTGATCGCCCGCCTAATAAATAGCCTTCTTCATCCACTAGTTTTTTGCGACTGAAAAAACTCACCGTTAAAATCATAACAATATATAGGATAATGCTGATTACATATACCTTCATTCTTTCCTCCTATGTTTTTCAAGTTAAAGCGCAACGCTTTAAACTGATAAAGCAGATTGCGTAAAAAAAATGCGTGTCGACGTCTTATTAACATTCTACACACATATTAGCCATTATTCAATATCTTTTATAGTTTTTGTATAATTCTTAACATTTATCAGTATTTTTTTGTGCATATTGACCACTACTTATTCTTCTCTTCGAAGCACTTTATTGACAAATACATCGACAATTTCTGGGTCAAATTGGGTTCCTGCACATCGCTTCAATTCATCAATTGCCTCTTCTTTGGTCATCTTGCGTTTGTATGGACGTTTGCCTGTCATGGATTCATAGGCATCAGCAACACTAATAATACGTGACTCCAAAGGAATTTGATGCCCTATTAAACCACTTGGATAGCCTTTACCATCATAGCGTTCATGATGGTATAGCACAATTTCTGCAATACTGGCGTATTCATCCGTATTTTTTAAAATCTGATAGCCCGCTTCCGGATAACGATGCACTTGCTCTATTTCATCTTTTGTTAACGCTTCTTTTTTGTTAAGAAGTTCCGGTGACAAAATAATTTTTCCGATATCATGCAATGTTCCAGCCATATATATTTCTTCAATATCTTCAATCGGGTAGTTCATGGCATCTAGTATTTTGCTGCTAAATTCTGCTACCCGCTCTGTATGGACTTCTTCTGCTTCATAGTTTTTTTGAATATTTTCCATAGCCATACTAATCATCGAAAGCTTCATTTTTTTGCTGGATTTCATTTTATGTTTGTACATATGCTTATCTGCACGTTTTTGAATTTCATTGATATCTTCTGAGCTTTCCACTTTGACACAATATCCAATAGCAATCGATACACTAATGGATTTTACCTGTTCTTGCTTTGCTAACGTTAAAATACGTTGCTTAATGGTTTCTGCATTTTTTGCGGTTGTATTTGGCAAAAGCACCATAAATTCATCTCCGCCGGTTCTTGCAACAATATCTTCTTCTCGGCAAGCCGATTTTATTACTTTGGCTGCTGCTTTAATCAATTGGTCTCCAACTTCATGACCAAATGCATCGTTTGCAATTTTTAATCCATTAATGTCTAGAGCCATAATCGTCAATGGTATATTGCGGTTTGTATTTAAGCGCCGAATAGAATCCTCCATATACCTACGATTGTATAAGCCTGTCAGGTAATCATGAAAGCTTAGCTCTTCAATTTGTCGCTGACGTTCTTTTTGCTCTGTGACGTCTCTAAATGCTATGACAAAACCTTTTGTCGCCCCTTCATTTTCTTCTAAAATAGGCGCAATCGTCTCTTGTATCGGAATCCGATCGCCTTGCTTGGATTCAAGTATAAGCTTATAACTTCCACCCTTTTCATCCCTATTCATATAATCTTCAATAATATTTTCGATAACAAGGTTTCGCTCTTCATCAATAAGCTTATATACACTTTCTAGGGGCTTTCCTTGGACCTCTTCATCATCCCATTTTGTCATGCCTTCGGCCGCTAAATTCATAAAGCTGATTTGTCCATAGACATCCGTTGCAATAACGCCATCGCCAACAGAAAGCAACGTCGTCTTAAAGACTTCTTTTTCCTGAGATAAAGCTTGTTCGACTTGTTTTCTTTTTGTTACATTTAAGATACTTCCAAGCATTCGAACGGGTCCATCTGAGGAATCATCATAAACTAATGCGCCTCGATCCAGCACCCAAATAATCGTTCCATCTGTTCGAACCAATCGATGCTCACTATAATAAGGCTCATCATTTTCAACAGCCTTATTAAGTTTTTCTCTGACTCTCTCTCGGTCTTCCGGGTGGACATAGTCCACAAAAGCTTCTTTGGTGTGATGATCTAACATCGTATCAACACCTACAATCTCACACCATTTTCGGTTATGATAGACCTTCCCGTCAGCCATATTCCAATCCCATATACCTTCGCCGATAACGTCAAGCGTCAAGCGCATCTGCTGTTCACTATGGGCTAATCGACTTTGAACTATAATGCTTTCTGTAATATCATCCATCATGAGTGCAAGTTGATGATAATTTGGCATGTATGCAGAGATACGATACCATTTTTGATTAAAATCCATATATACCTGAAAGGCAAGTGTCGTCTTTTCGTTAACAACATGGTCCAGACTAACAACCCAGCTTTGTTCTTTTCCAATCATTACTTGATCTAAGGCTTTGCCAAGAATCGCATCTTTTTTCATCCCTGTTATTTCTTCAAATGTTCGATTGACATTCTGAAAATAATAAGCAATCTTGCCTTCTTCTGTTAAGCGTTCAATATTAAAAACAACAAATCCTTTGTTCATTTCATTTATCAACTTACGGTTTTCTTGCTCTCGCAAAAGAACATTGTTGCGGGACTCATCAATTTGGCGAACAATAGATTTTGCATATTTTACTACGATGATATCAATAAAAATAAACATAATAACTAGCGCTAGAATGGAATATGCAAAAATTCTGTATTGAACATCTCTTGCATCTCCAAATAGCGCGTCTTCTTCAATTTGAGCATAAAAAGTGCCCTCAAAATTATCAAAGGCTTTTACTACAGTAACAACATCGTGGTCATGAATTAATGTGTTTTCATCCTTGTTGGGCTGAATCCACACATCATAATCTCTGGCATCTATTTTTTCTAGAATTGGTATCATGCTTACACATAAAATATCATAGCCTAGCACATGGTCTTCTTCTGTAATCGGATTTTGTATGATAAGGTTTTGTCGATCATGATCATAATGGACAGTTAACGCTTCTGAATAAGCAATCTCTGTTGTTTGAATCTCATGTATATCTCCAAAACTCACCAAAATCTGATCATCGACCCATCGTGCAACATACGTATAATGGTCAAGCACATGAATCCCATCTTGATATCTGGGATAGGTTACCTGATAGAGTTCATTCCAATTTATTTTTTGATTTTTATATTGTAAAAGCGCTTCACGAATCGTTGAGCGGCTTGACAAGCTTTTGGTTTCACCAATCATTTTTGCGATAAACTCATCAATGACTTGATGTTGATTGGTAACATTTAATTCAAAGTTTTGGACGGTTATCTCTTCTTGTCGTTTTTTTATCGGAGATAGCAAGCTCATATAAACGAAAACAATGATGCAAATAAAAATAACGAGCGTCATAATATTTATACGTTTATTGATAGACTTCATGCAATACTCCTTTCTAATTGATATTAATGACAGCACCTTATATTTTACCATAGAACCCTATAACTTGTATACATAAAAAACCTCTAAAACCTGGCATGGGCTTTAGAGGTTTTCTTACGTCGTATTCAATGCTTTTTAAGATTTCTTTGCCAAGTAATCAGGCATCCTCGGACATGTTGTTAATTGATGGTTATGAACAAAACCATATTCCGGTCTTTTTTCAATCCGTTCTATTAATGCCCTTCTACAAGCATCAATACGCTTTTGCTTCGTGGATGACTCACACTGAATCTGATTGTTTAATTCTTTTGGATCCGCAGACAAATCAAAATACCACTCTCTAGCGCTATAGGTTTCATAAATGTACTTCCATTTTCCATTGGTCAAAAAATGCCACCCTTCTTGTCCATATCCGGTGTGCTCTCCATGAATAAATTCCCGCTCAATTGGGTGAAATAAGTCCATCCCTTCAACACCACCAGGTAATTCTATATCCATTAAATTATATAATGTCGGCAGTATATCAAAGTGGCTAGCGACCACTTCGTTGGGTTGAACTATTTTTGGTTCTAGACCAGACCCCGGCTTAATAATCAAAGGGATTCGTGCCGAACCTTCAAACGGCGTGACCTTTCTATACATATAATGATCTCCTAATAATTCCCCATGGTCTGATACAAACACAATCGTTGTCGAGGAATACAAGTCATGTTCTTTTAGCCAATGCAACATTCTTCCAATCATATGGTCGACATGGGTAATGGATGCATAATATGCTTTGCGCATTCGAATCGACTGTTTATCACTAATTCTTCCGGATGTCGCATCAATCATAACCGTTTTTTTATCTAAGCCTTTGGCCCACGAACCTACTGGAGGTTCTGGAAGCACTTCATCTTCATAATACTTGGTATAAAACTCGGGTGCATCATAGGGCGGATGTGGTCGGTGGAAGCTTAACTGCATAAAAAACGGGCGCGTCGTATCTCGCTTATTCAAGAGTTCTTGAGCTTTAGATACCGTCCACTGACTTGGATGATATTCATCATCTCCTTGCCACGGCAGGGCGACCCAGCTATTATTACTCCACTCCATCGCCGGATCTTTGACGCTTCCCCTGGTCTCCTTTTCAAGCCAAGCATGATAATCACTTATAAACCCAGCATCTAAACGTTGTGGATCGTACAATTCGTTGATTTCAAATCCTAAGTGGTTCCTTTGGGGATAAAAGTGCGTCTTTCCAACATTAATGGTTTGATATCCTGCATCTCTAAACCCATGCATTAGGGTCTTATCATATGTCCATGGAATTTTATCACTATATCCAATCCGCCCACATCCATATGGGCTCTTGCCTGTTGCCAGACAGGCTCTAGCAGGAATACAGCTTGGTGCCTGTGCATAGCACGCACCAAACATAACTCCATCTTTTGCCAAATCATCAAGAAAAGGTGTTTTTACCACTGGATGCCCTAATGAAGATAGACAGTCTCCTCGCCACTGGTCTACAAGTATAAGTAGCACATTCTTATGCCTTGCTTCTCCCATATATTGTTCTCCTCTATTTTCTATAGTTGATCTTATATGTCTTTATCTCGAAAGGTTTGATAACAATATTAAAACTATTTTCGTCATGCTCTATCGCTTGTTCAACTTCTTCAATCAAGTTACACTCTTCAACAGAAATCAGTGTTCCTAAGTTCCAGCGGACTTTTGTTCGGGTTCTAGAGTTCTCATATTCATATATACGAATAATGATTCCCTCATTGTCTTGCGCTTCTTTAATTGTTTCAATCAACACATTAGCATCATCCGTTGTTACAAGTGCTTGTTGATCGCCTAGCGCCTCTCCCATGACCGCATAGGCCTGTTGATTGAACTTATAGGCTTCCTCTACAGTACCCGCTTTTTTCCAATCTCCAGTATGAGGATAGAGTGAATATCTAAATGTATGCTCCTCTTGGTCTGTATTGGGATTTGGCAAAATACCGGATTTTAACAGCGTAAGCCCCATATCGCTTCCGTGAACGGAATGTCCGTATTTACAATCATTTAATAAGCTTACCCCATAATTTCCTTCTGATATATCGATCCATTTTTGTCCACATACTTCAAATCGTGCTTGATCCCAACTAGTATTTTTATGGGTCTTGCGAGTAAGATTTCCAAATTGAATATCAAAAGTCGCTTCATCTGTATGGATATCCATTGGAAAATGGACTTTTAGCAAGTGCTGCTTTTCTCTATAATCGACATAAGTATTAAAATCAATGCGCCGGCTTTGACTATGAAAAACAATTTCTTGACACAGTCTTGACTGGCTAAATGCATATTCCACTTTTAAAACTGCTTTAACCGGTCCTACTTGAGTCCATTCAAACATTGTCAAATCCGTTATATCATAATATTTTTCACTATAGTACATCTCAATGTCCCAATTATCATAATCCATCGGCTTATCTTCATATAGCTTAAAATGGTTTGCAACTTTATTTTCCTGCACCAGTTCCCTTTTTTGTTCACAATCCAAAATAGACACGATTTGTCCGTTCGCATTAAACTGTACTTCATAAAATGGAGTTTTGATACCCCGCTCATGAATTGTAAAGGGATTTTTAATAGATGCCTTTTCATCTGCAGTTAGTTGCAAGACTTCATATGTTGCCTGGGCTTTTGATGGAATATGGGTTAAGTATGCCATACACCCATCCTCCGTTTTTTGTAGTAAAAAACGTTGTCCCTTCTCATCAACTAAACAATCACCATCCACCTTAGGAAGGTGAATAATATCATCTCGTTCAAAGCCCAATTGATTAAAGACGGTCACATGGTTTTCTTTTTTTCTAACTAAGTTGGCAATGCAATGGTCAATGTATTCACGTAGTTTTGCTTCCACATGGTTATATTCTTCCTTTGTCACCTCATACACTTCTTCTATAGATGTTCCCGGTAAAATATCATGAAACTGATTCATTAATACAACCCGCCACATCTGATGCAGTTGTTGACTATAATCCATCCCTGCCAATATGCTATAAAGCTCTAAATCCATTAACAATTGCTCACACCGTCGATTTGATTTTTTATTACGCGCCATGGAAGTATATGTTCCACGATGGTATTCAAAGTAGAACTCCCCTTCCCACTCCGGCAAACGCTTATGCTCTTTTGTCCGGTTGTATAGTTCATCAAAATATGTCCTGGAAAAAGCTTGACGTACTTTTGGAATACCTTGAATCCCTTTTTCCATCCGCTTTGATGTTTCAAGCATTTGGCGTGTAGGTCCGCCACCGCCATCGCCATACCCATAAGAAATTAAGATATCGTTATTCAGTTCCTTATTATTATAGCGTTGCCAGCCACCCATAATCGCATCCGGATGAAGCATACCATTGTATGTTGTAAAAAAGTTCTTTGTGTCTTGTCCCACTCCTAAGGTTGTAATCAAATGCGTAAAAATCTTCGTTCCATCTATACCTTTCCAGTACAGGGTATCATAAGGCATCTGATTCATCTGGTTCCAAGCGAGTTTTGTTGTCATAAAATAGTCAATTCCTGACCTTTTCATAATTTGCGGAAGTGCCCCTGAATATCCAAAAACATCCGGAAGCCACAGGATTTTATTGTCCACACCAAACTCTTCTTTAAAAAAACGTTTGCCATGTAAAAACTGACGTACCAAGCTTTCTCCGCTTGTCAGGTTACAATCCGCTTCAACCCACATGCCTCCTTCTGGTTCCCATCGACCTTGTGCCACTTTTTCCTTGACTTTGGCAAATAAATCCGGATAGCGTACTTTTAAAAACTCATACAACTGTGGTTGACTTGACATAAACTTATAGTCCGGATATTCTTCCATAAACTTAAGAACCGTCGCAAAGCTTCTGCCTACTTTTTCACGTGTCTGTTCTACTGTCCACCACCATGCTACATCAATATGCGTATGTCCAATGCATGTTGCAATGACATCCTCATATCCACTTAGCTCTTGATATAGTGCTTTTTCTATATGTTGCTTCGCCTGGGTAAGGGACTGATAAAATGCTTCTGAATAAGGTTTTCTCAAATCTAATAAATTAACGGTATCATTTAATATTTCCGTCATTTTCAACTTATTTTGATCCATATCATCCATACGATTAAAAGCGGATAGCGGCACATCCATATCATAATATAATTGTTCTATTTGAGCATCAACTTCGATTACATCAACAAACAGTTGAAACTCACTATGAATAATTCCTGTATGCGCTTGTAGATCAAACGTATATACTTCACCTTCCTGCGCATTTGATGTAAGAAAAACCTTCCGATGATTCATATCAATCCCTTGAGTTATCTCTCCATTAACAAATAAAAGAAATTGAGGATTTTTGGCATCATCCCATTCATTAATCTGCGTACGTACATGAATCCACAAGGGCTTATTATGCATCTGCTTAGGTACTGTATAGGTTGTTCTAAACCAATAATGCTTATCCGGTCCATACCAGTGCATCGTTTTGCTGTCAAACGTCTCCCATGGCTCTTTTGCTGCATCTACATCATGGGGATAGACGAAGTTACCTTTTTTATATTCAAAGCTTTCAATTGGAAATTTTTGCTTTGTCGATAAGCGCTTAAGTTCTCGACATATAATACCGACTCGTTTATCTATGTATTTCATTCTAAGCCTCCAATTAAATCTCCAACGGATTGTTTTTCATATAATCCATCAGCTCATCTACAGTGGTAAACGCGATGGAGGTTACCGTATCAGCACATCCATAATATATTGCAATGCGTCCACTGGCAGCATCTGATAACGCGGCACATGGAAACACAACGTTTGGAACGTCACCAACACATTCATACGCTTCATATGGCGCTAAGATATAGTTTTTAGAACGCATGATAACTTTCCACGGTTCATCTAAATCCAAAAGCGCACACCCCATTCGATATACAAAACCATTACATGTATTTAATACACCATGATAAATCATCAACCATCCTTGATCGGTCTCAATTGGAATAGGACCCGGACCAATTTTAGTTGTCTGCCATGCTGAAGTGTCTCCTTTTATCGTTCCCATCACATGACGATGATGTCCCCAATATTCCATATCTTTGCTTTGACTATAAAAAATATCTCCAAACGGCGTATGTCCATTATCACTTGGACGGCTTAACATTGCATAGTAATCCCCTATTTTTCTAGGAAAAAGAACACCGTTACGATTAAACGGTAAAAACGCATTTTCTAATTGGTAGAATGTCTTAAAATCAAATGTGTACGCCACTCCTATAGTCGGTCCATGATAGCCATTACACCACGTAATATAATAACGGTCTTCAATGTAACACACACGCGGGTCATAACGGTATTCCCTTTTTAGAATTTCCTTGTCTTCGCCTTCAAATGATAGCGGTTCATCTTGTATATCCCATTCAATACCATCTTGGCTAAACCCTACAAAAATATCCATGCTAATTGACTTGGAATCACATCTAAAGATACCTGCGTAGCCATCTTCAAAGGCAACTACAGCGCTATTAAAAATACTATTGCTGTTTTTTGTATGGTTTCTCTTGATTACAGGATTCATGGAAAATCGCCATACGGGCATGTCATATCCTTCCGGTTTTTCCTGCCATGGTATTTCAGGTAAATTATTTCCTATTATTTTCGCCATTTTTATCTCCTTAGAAAAGATTACTTGCTCGGTTAGGATGAACAGATTCTCTATAGATTATCTTTCCATTAATCATCGTTGCACCTCTAGATGTTGATTTTTTACGTTCAACACGCCGCTTTACTTTACGTACTGCGGCTTTTGCAATCCCATCTATGTCAACGGCTACCGTTGTAAGTTTTGGATCACATATCTCTGCATAGATATCGTTGTCAAAGCTGACAATAGATATCTCTTCTGGTACTTTAATGCCATGATTTCTCAATGCCTTGATAAATCTATATGCTGTTTCATCACAGTTGCATACAAAGGCTGTGGGCATTTCTTTAGGTAGTTCAAAATCTATTTCTTCATTATGGTAGTCTCTATCCTCAAGTACCCAATCCTTGCGAACCATAATCTTTCTTTCCAAAAGTGCTCGCTGATAGCCTAAAAAGCGATCTGCAATACTTTGAGTCACAAGCACAGAACCAACATACCCAATATAATGGTGGCCTTGGTCTAATAAGTGTCTTGTCAATTCATATGTACTATATATATTTTCTGATAGTACACAATCTGATATTGCTGACACCTCCATACAATCCACATAAATCTTGGGTATAGTTAACTTACGAACACTTTCTAGGAAAGAATCTTCTAAGTTTCCAAGTATCATAATTGCATCGATATTTCTGCTTTCAATTAAAGAAGTCAAGTTTCCTCCACGGTCATCTGGTGTAACCGTTGACAACGTGCCAATATATCCTATTTCATTAAGTTCTTTTGTAATACGTTGATACATATTTACATAAAAATATACTTTTGTACCCTCTCCAAAATACTTATGCGCCATAAAAATGATAATATGTTTGGGTTTGTTGTCTTCCTCGATTACTGCTTTTCTAAAACGGTAACCCATCTCTTCAGCTTTTTTTAATATGTCTTCTTTTAGCTCTTGTCCCACTCCATACTTATCATTAAACGCTTTTGAAACTGTCACTTTACTTATTCCTAACTCATTGGCTATGTCTTGCATTGTCACTTTTTTCTTCTTTTTCATTATACTTGCATCCTTTCAATGAATTATACTTTGTCCTATTATATCATTATCGGAAACTCATCGCAAGAAATTAGCTATTTGTTAGCTAACAAACTCTACACTGATTGAATTAATAGTTGTCCAACACCTACTTGGTACCCACTAAATCCATAATTAACTTTTTGCTCTTTCGTTACCAATATCAACGGCAACCGTTTTTCCATCATGTTCAACCCATGATAATAAGGTTCAATCGCATACTCCTCATCCACAATGATCTCTAGGGACGGCACTGCTGCTAGCGCCTTATTAAGCGTTGGGTCTTGCTTACACTGTTGCTTAGGGATATGTAGCACAATGGTTGCATCCATTTTTTCATATACTTTGGCATGTTCAATAATTTCATTTAATAAGTGTTCTGTCGGTTCTTCACCTGGTGCGAGCCAACAAAGTATGGATGCTTTTCCTGCTCTTTTTTCATGTTGGGTTAGCAAAGGTAAATCTGCTTTTTCGCCACTGGCAGGCATCAACCCAATCTGCTGCGTCCACTTTTTGTCTTTTTTGATTGTAAAGTAGTAGGCGCGAACATGGTTGGATTCATCTACACTTCGATTGGTTGTAACGAGTCGATATGCACCTGGTTCAAGTCGAAGCTCAAATTCCGGGTTTTCTTGGGGCCAGATTCCCTCTTCATAGTCCAGTGTCCGATAATATCCTTCCTCAAGCTTTCCTATAGTAAACTGATGGTAGTATTTTAATGGTTGTCCATCATCCGTTGATAAGCTTAAAGTTCCCATTGCTTTTTTCTTTGTGTCATGGGTTTCATCCAAGAGATGCCATTGGTTTTCATGATAATAACAAAGCTTTCCGTCGGTTTGGTTGATTTTCGCCGCAATCCCCAGCGTACGTGCTATGGCGACAAAAAGTATCTTATGGGATATTGCATTGCCTCCGCCATATGTCAAAACACCCACTGGTGATGTGTTTAAATTAGAGTATTCTGCATCATCGTACTTTCGGATGTGATTATCAATCCATTGCTTAATCGTCGCCGGACATTCTTTAAACCTTCTTTTTTGCTCTTCTTGGAAAAAATCACGAATAAAAACCCTGTAAGGCGTGATCATCTCAATCCATATTCTTGGGTTAAGGACATTCCTTGTGTATATGGATTCATCAAAGGCTTCCTTGTACCCATACGCTTCAACAAAATGTTCTCGAAGAATTGGTGTTGTTATATCGCTTAAATCCTTTTGTGGCAATGCTTGAAGCATTTTTATTTTCCATTGAAGCTCCTGCGCTTGTTCAATCGGTGCATCAAAGTAAAATTCTCGAAGGAAACATTCAATTTCTTTATAGTTCCCCCTTGCTTTCATGAGCAGGTGGGCAACTTCTTCCTCATTGCCGTTAAAGCCATTGAGTTTCTCTTTCCAGTTTTTTTCGTTGTAAAAAGTAGCTTCATATGCACGACGTTTTTTCACAGCTATCTCAACACGCCGAGCATGCTCTTTTTGCTGCGCCGCAGACAATGCTTCTTCCGTTTTTACGCCGCCCTTTGGCGGTACAAAAATCCATTCTTTGACCTTTAATTCATCATGACTTATCGGATGTAACGTCAGCTCTATAGTATGTTCTTTACGGATGTCAACTTTTTTATATCCGACCGCTCCGCCATTATAGGCATATACCATCAAATCTCCTAAACCTGTAACAAATTCTACGTCTCCATTTGCATTGGTTTCTAAGGTGGTAATGGGATAAAACTCACTGTAATTGACCACTTCAAACCTAACCTTTGCACCCTCAACAGGCAAACTATCTTCATCTAAAACTTTAACCGATATACTTTTGGTTTTTGCATAATGCTCAAGCACATTAATCTCTGTCATTCTAGGCGTCTGTCGCGTAATTGTCTCTCCTGAGCATACATCCGATAACACTCTGTTATGGATAAGCATAGCTTTTGATGCCGGTAAGCGAAACCACCCTCGATTTAACTCCATCTCAGGTTCACAAGCGCCTAAGTATTTCCAGCCTTCTTCTGTCAGCACCTCCACCCATGCATGATTGTCATCACAGTGGCTCCATCTTGGTGCATAACATTGTCTAGCAGGGATTGCAACACTTCTAAGTGCAGCTACTACAAAAGTTGATTCTTCTCCACACCGCCCAAAAGCATTTTTAATCGTTGTCAATGGTGATCCCGTCCTTTGATTTGTGGCTTGATACGTCGCCTTTTCAAAGCACCAATAGTTGATTGCAATTGCCGCTTCTTTCATGCTTAGTCCTTGAATAATCGGCATAAGTTCCTCAAAAAACATCCCACTATAAAACTCAATGTGTTCATTATTGATTCTGTATTGCAATACATAGTTTAAAAAATCGCTTTTTTTGATTGTGTCGCCCCAAGGCATCTGTCTTTTTGCCTTTAATCCATGGCGCACGAAGTTTAAAATGAATGTATGCGAATAATCGGCTATATCAGACAGCGGCATATATGCGTACAAAAACTCCATACATTCGCGTTCACTTTTTGACATTGTTTTTATTAATGACATCGGCAATGTTCGCATTTTTTGTTCATAGACGTCAAATCCAATACTCTCAATTTTTCCATCGTCATATAAAAGTATTTTTTCATTGCTTGATGGGGATATTTGTGACAACAAAAAGCTATTGGATGTTACTTCAATCTTTGGAATAACCTCTCCGAGTAATCCTTGATCTAATTGGGATAGCCTGTCTGTAAAAAAACCTTCCTCATCATAAAACTTATGCATCGCATAATAGCATCGCCGCAAATTCCATTTAACTTTCTCCACTTCAGGAACGCCATATTTTTCATCTTCATTTACAAAGAAAACAAAACCCCAAAGTTCTGGATAATGGATATTTATAAGCCCCGTCGGCGCCCAAACCCAGTTTTCTTCTGGATGGTCTTTTTTTACATAAGCTCCACTTTCAGTATCTACATGCCATTGTACCCTTGAAAAATTCACACGGTAATACTCACCACAAACAGGCGGCCTCTTTGACTGGCTTCGTTCTATTAATGCGTGAAAAGGGACGACGACTTCAACGGACCAATATGCATTTTCTTCACTAATTTGATTTAGCCGCCCTTTTATTGCCACTTGCGAACGTAAGCCTTTAATGTCCCATCCATTTAAAGGTTCTGCACCTCTATCGCGGTATGGCTTATTCAAAAACAAATCCCACACTGTATTAAGTGCATTCATCTCAAATTCGAAATATCCATGAGTATCTGAGTCCGGATCAATAAATATCTCAAAATCATTATCATAAAAAATGACACTGTCTCTTTCCGTCAAGTTCGCCCATATTTCTTGTCCATGCAACACAGCTGCAAAATAGAAGTTCTCTTCATCCCATTGCATCTTTGCTTGCGTTTCATAAAATGGTGGCTCTTTTTTATCACCTTCAATGTCCACAAATGCATTGGTAAAAGGGATGTCATCCCAAAACTCTTTAAAAATATTACCATCAAGGGAAAAAGGTTTTGTTCGCCGTTTACAATAATATACCGGTGGGTTAAATTCTATATCCGGTACAGGAATTCTATAGTCCATCGCTTACCTCCTAATTATGGGTGACAACCGCTCCTGAACCCCCATACATATCTATCTTGCCTTCAAGTTCTAGTTTTACGACTGTTGTATTTTTATGACAGTCTTCTTTTGTCAAATCAATCCACGTTGTCCCTGGAATATTAAACCAAGGTACACCTCCATGAATATCATAAGTTAGCTCCTTGCCAGAATGGAGCACACTGACTTTTTTGATTTTATTGCATAACCCTTTTAGACAGATCGACTCTTTAGGTTCATCATGTACAAACAGATATAATGTCTCCTCATCTTCTGAAAGTGTTGAGCCTCCAGGATAGTACCGGGTCATCACGCCATCATGCGTTCCAAAAATCGCTTCCTCATGTGCTTTAACCCATTCACCTAGTCCCAAAAGTAATTGTTGCTCCTGTTCAACAATCGTTCCATCTTCCATCGGTCCAATATCCAAGAGCATATTGCCTCCCATACTAATACAATCACAGAACATATGTATAATTTGATTCAAAGATTTATAATGCTTATCTCTGTCAATATATCCCCAGGAATCATTGACCGTCGTACAAAATTCCCATGGTCCATCCGGTCTTGTTATTGGAAGCCCTTGTTCCGGCGTCTTATAATCTCCATACCCACATAATCTTGAGTTGACGATTAGATCTTGGTTATAGGATTTTAAATACGCCTTAAATTCAGGAAGTCCCCATTGTTCTGCACTTCTTTCCCAGTCACCATCGAACCAGACCAAATCCACTTTTCCATAGTTTCCAAGAACTTCACCTAATTGATTGCGATTAAACGCCATAAAGCGCTCCCATGCCTTCGTGTCTTGCTTGCCATCTGTCGGGCCACTGTATCTATTGGCATTTTCTAAATCCTTAGGTACTTTTCCACCTTCATAGACACTTGCATAATCTGGATGCGACCAATCTATTAGCGAATAATACATACCAACACGTATATCTTTTTCTCGCAAAGCTTGTGCATACTCTTTAACGATATCACGTTTTGCAGGCGTTTTTTTCATAACACTTAAGTCACTATGCTTTGTATCAAAAAGAGCTACCCCATCATGATGTTTTGTCGTAAGTACGGCATACTTTGCCCCAGATTTTTCAATAAGATCTGCCCATTTTTTTGCATCAAAGTTTTTGGCACTAAACCGTTCTAATTGTGACATATACTGATCATAAGGCACTCGGTCATGGTAAAACGACCACGATTCAGACACACTGTCTACAGCGTAAATCCCATAGTGAATAAATATCCCAAGTTTTGCTTGTTCAAACCATTTATGCATAATATAATCTCCTCTTATTTAACCAGTGATATAACGAAAAAATTCCAATTCCCGATGCCACATCTTTTGAATACGCATCCACTATAGGGTATTGTATCGCTGTTGCAGCAATATCTATATGTAGCCAAGGTGTTTGTTGTATAAATTCTTGCAAGAACATAGCAGCCGCTATGGTTGAAGGTTTTCCTCCATTTTTTAAGTCTGCAATCGGTGAAAGAATTTGTTCTTTATACCTATCATCTAAAGGCAACTGCCAAAAGTCCTCTCCCACTGTTTCACCACTTTGAATAAATTCTTGAACCAGCTCTTGCTTATTTCCAAAAACCGGAGTATACAAGCTTCCAAAACATGTAGCTGTAGCCCCTGTTAATGTCGCTATATCTACAACTGCATCCAACGTATAGTTGCCTTGTATATAAGTGAGTGCATCGGCCAAAGTCAATCGCCCTTCTGCATCTGTATTGACAACTTCAATCGTTTTATTTGCCAAAGATGTAATAACATCACCAGGTATAAAACTGTTTCCATCCAGAATATTCTCGCATACTGCAATAACGGCAACCACATTTATTTGACATTTGTTTCGTGCTATTGCATTCATTAACCCGATTACATTGGCAGCCCCTGCCATATCTCCCTTAATATAAGGCATGCTACTAGCGGATTTTAGACAATATCCTCCTGTGTCACATGTAAGTGCCTTACCTACTAAACCTATAGGGTTTTGGTTTTTTACGGGCATATATTCCATTACCACTAGACGCGGTTCCCTTTTGGATCCTTGGGCTACACTTAAAAACGCATGTAATCCCATGGCCTCAAGTTCCTCTTTGCCATAACACTTAACCCTATATCCATAAGCTTGCCCATAATCCGAAACCCATCGCGCAAGTTCTTTTGGAAAAAGTTTATTCGGAGGTTGTGCGATTAAGTCTCTTGCTTGATTAACCCCCATTACTAGATTTTCCATTTGCTGTAAAGCTAACGTTTCCTTCTCGTCATAGCTTTGAACATGTATGGAAACTCTACAAGGCTTTTGCTCGGTTTTATATCCTGCAAAGGTATAACTAGCTAATAAAATTCCTTGAACAGCATTTTCATAATAGTCAAATCCCAACTGATGAAATCCGTGCCTTTCAATCGTTATTGCGATTTTTTCACTTTTTCGAATCCCATGCCATGCTTTAGCATAAGCATTTCTTACACTGCGCTTTGTTATGTTGGCTTTGGCACCTAGCCCTATATATACTCTAGAGGCAGTCGTCTCATCTAGAGATGGAACAAAGAGAATCTCGTCTAATTCCCCTTCAAATCCTTTGCCGACTTGTTTAGCCTCTTCTTGGGTACAGGCCACAAAATGATAATCCGTTTTCGCCTCGACATTGAAATTTAACATTGGACCCTCCTTTGGCAAACATTTTTTTGGCGGCATTGATAAATATAATCCAACAAACTTCCTGTGCGGTCTGTCCCATACTCCCAATACATGATTCCACCTAGTCTTTCCTGCTCCACAAAATCAATCTTATGAGACAAGGACTCTTGATCATCATAGCTAATAAATGTATTTCCATTGAATAAATACGGTGCTTTCGCCTCATCATCCCAATATCTGGTATATCCATTTTTATCAATATAGTCTTTGACCAACTCATGATAAGGCGGACCATATCCTCCCGTGGTTCCTGCCATCTGCATAATACCTTGATCCACATCGGGAACTTTTTGCCACATCCTAGAGTAAAATGCCACGCCTAGAACAAGTTTTTTGCGAGGAACGCCTGCTTGAATATAATCCTCTACAGCTTTTTTAGCACTCGCCCTTGAAAGATCATTTTTATTTGAATACAAGTTCGTATGATGACCTGTTTGTACACTAAACCCTCCACGAAGATCATAGGTCATTAGCTGCACGTAATCTACATATTTTTGTACTTGGTCCATTTGTGTACAGTGAATATAATATTCATCTCCAGCCACAGCAATTGTCAGCATTTTTTCATGAAAGAGATTTTCATCCATCGCTTCACGCAATTCTTTTAGCAACAATGTGAAGTTTGTTTTATCCTTTGGTGATGCTTTAATACCTGCGATGCTTATGCACGGATATTCCCAATCTAAATCAATGCCGTCTAAAGCATATGTCTCTATCTGCTTTAATGCCGAATCTATAAATCGGCGTCGCGTCTCTTGACTCGAGGCCGCTTCCGAAAAGCCTCCAGCGCTCCATCCACCGATAGATAATACTAGACGTATACTCGGCTTCACTTTCCTTATCCAGTCAAGGTACTCTTTGTAATTTGCAAGTTTAGATACAACTTTTCCTTCTTTAATATGGGCAAAAGCTAGATTAATAACTTCCGACTTATATATATCTTCTTTTTTTAATGTAGGTAAATCTTTTATAGAAACATATCCTACAAAATAAGGGTATGTCATGATGTCCTCCTTATATACTGTCTATGTTAAGCAATAACAACGTGCAATCGGCGCTGTCTGTTTTGTATGCTCTTCACACTGAACAATATATCCTTTGTCTGTTTTTGTAAAATTCAATTCTTTTCCTGTTGCAACACTTGTTATTTTTGAAAATGTGTCTGTAATGGGTAGTAAGACTTCTGTCACTACCTCAGCGTCATCGGCGTCAAAGTATTCAATGGCATATACTTTTTCTTTGTTACATGTAAAGGCAATATTGTTAAGTTTATAAGGGGACTTGACCCGGGTCTCATAGATAGCTTCTCCATTTATAGATAACCATTGCCCCATCTCTTTTAATGTTTTTACCGCTGGTTTTGGCAATCTTCCATCGGGCTGAGGAGCCACATTAATGGCAAGGTTCCCCCCCTTTGCAACAATATCAATCAATAGGCCTAGCACTTGACGCACATCCTTATACGTATCATCATATTCATAGCTGAAGGAATTCCCCATAGTTATGCAGCTTTCCCACGGAATATTTAAAGGCTTATCCGGAACACATTGCTCAGGCGTCACATAGTTTTCATAAGCACCACCCACTGTTCTATCTGCACACAACATCCCCGGTTGAACTTTTCTTAATCGATCAATAACCTCACCCAGACGTATGTCTTGATTGTTTTCCTTGCATACCCATCCTGCATCAAACCACATAATATCAATCTTGCCATAGCCTGTCCCTAATTCCATAATTTGATTGTGGGTAAACTGAACAAATCTCTCCCACTCCTCTGGAAATTCCGTTGGATTATAGGAAGGTCCTCGATTTTGATAATTCCGTTTTTCATGATGTGTATTCCAATAGCTGTCAATATGCCAGTCTGCTTTTGAAAAATATGCGGCAATACCTATATTCTGTCGACGAAAAGCTTCAAATAAATGCCCACATATATCTGCATATCGATGTGTGTGAAACGGACAATCTTCTCCAGTAATTTTATAATCTGAATATTGTGTATCCCACATACAAAATCCATCATGATGCTTGGTTGTAAATAAAAAGTAACGTATCCCGGCTTCTTTGGCTATTTTTGCCCATGCATCCGGTTGAAAACGTATAGGGTTAAATGTCTTGTTCAAATCAAAATACTGTTGCTTAAACTCTTCTCCTGTTACTTGCCAATCAATTTGGTGGCGTGACCAATCTGCATCCGCATCACTTAATGCCCATGACTCCACAATTCCCAGCTGGGAATTGATGCCCCAATGCATCATCAGTGCTAGCTTTTGATCCTTAAACCATTCAAGTTTTTGGCGAACACGCTCATCGCTAGGAACTACATAATCTCTCTCACTACTATAGTTATGTACTCCTTGTTCAATCATTTCATCATTAATCAAATCTACATCCTCTTCAGCTTCTGTTATCTTTGAATCAACCATTTTTGTCCTCCTATACACTGTTAAGCCTATTTTGCAATGATATAAAACCGAGATGGATGCCATTAGCACATCCATCTCACCGGTTTTAGTGTGTTGCATCGTCGTTAATGAACTAGTCCATTGGTTTTAATGCGTTTAATCGCATGTCGATATATTCACTTAGTTTGAGTTTCTCAAGTTGTTCTAAATATGTATCCCATTCGCTATCCACATCAGCTTGCCCTGCAATCCATTGTGCTGTCTGTTCTTTAATATAGTCTTCAATAGCGGTCTTGTAATCTGACATTTGTGCACTCTCTTCTTCCGTTGCCCAATAGGATGGAATTGCATCTTTAGCAAGAAATGGTGCATAGACTTCGTCAACATTATCTTTTTCTTTAAACGGTGGATTGACTTCGATAAATTCAAAATCTGTTGGAATATATCGTGGCAATGATTGAGGGTATAAGTTAACCCAGCTATACATTTCCTTTTGTTCCTCTGTTAAGTTTTCTTTATCAATAACATAACCGTCACCTTCTTTAAACACTGCAATGTCTAATGGACCTGCATTGGTTTGAATCGAGTTTTCTAATTCAAACATATTATCCCACCAGCGAATAATTGCAGCCGGATTTTCTGCATTGTCGGTTATAACCACTTGATTTTTAAGCACTGCCGTCCCATAAGTGTCTCTAAACCATGTTGGCGTATCACATTGCTCACTTTTTAAAATCGGAAGCGGAACCCAGTCTGGCATTACCCCCGGATCAAACGGCATGATATCTCCACTTTCATACATCATACATACTCCATAGATATCTGTACTTCCCTTTGCTTTCCATTGCGCTTGGTCTTGAGTAAACATCTCAGGGTCTAGTAACCCTTCAGCATATAAACCTCTAAAGTATTTAATCATATTCTTATATTCTTCTCCATTGGCTCCAAAGGTCAACTCTCCATCGCGCATTCCAAACCCTTCTTCGTTAATTGGGAAGCCAAACCATCCTGCATAATACCCAAGTTTTTTATTAACCGGGTCAAACGCAAAGGGAATTTCATCGGTTGCATCTCCATTGCCATTGGCATCTTGTTCTTTAAACGCTCTAAGAACTTCCGCTAACTCTTCTGTCGTTGTTGGCATGTCCATTCCAACGTTTTCTAACCATCGTGTATTGATGTATGGATTAAAGTCTACTGTTGGTGCTTTTAAAACATAAGGTATCGAATAAATATGTCCATCTGGTGCTGTCATTTTTTCACGTACCCCTTCAAGCTCTAAGATAGCTTGAATATTGGGTGCATAGGCTTCAATATATTCTTCTAGAGGGATGAACGTTCCCATTCCCACACCAAACTTTAGGATGTCTGTCGGGCTTAAAATCCATCCTCCAATAACGTCTGCATAATCTCCAGAATTTAAAGCCAAACTATATTTTTCCTTAGCCACTTCATAGGGAAATAGTTGTACTTCTACTTCAATCCCTGTCTGTTCTTCAAGAACCGGCATTAAATAAAACTCATCGGTTGTTTTATTTCCATCTGTAAAAATCGAAAAACTATACTCCCCTGGATCAACAATCGGTAATCCTTCTTTATAAACGACCCCATCAATTTTCCCTTCGTCATCAACCGTTGTTACAATTTCCTGACTTTTACCATTTCCTCCCGCTTTTTCTCCACCACATCCTGCTAACATTGTTAAGCTCATAGTCCCAATGCACAGTAGGGCAATGATTTTTTTCATCTTCATAAACCTTCCTCCTTAATCTTTTATAATCTATAACTTAACCACTGCTTTATTAAGTTCCACTTTGATTTTTTGTTTATCCCTTAATGGATCCAATCATAACGCCTTTGACAAAATGTTTTTGCACTAACGGATACATAATGAGTACCGGCATACTGGAAACAATAATGAGCGAGTATTTCATCAATTCCATGAGTTGACGCTTTTCTTCCATGGCTTCTTTTTGTGCCGCTGTTGTCACCGTTTGTGCTAAGTGACTCTGATTTTGAACTAGAATGGAGCGTAAGACTAACTGAAGCGGAAATTTTGATTCTGTTTTCATATAAAGTAATGAAGAAAAATATGAATTCCAATGGCCAACACCATAATATAAAATCATAATTGCAATAATTGCTTTTGATAAAGGCAACGCAATCTTAAAAAAGAATTTTGTCTCTGTGCATCCATCAATTGCAGCTGCATCATATAATTCTTCTGATATATTCATCTTAAAAAAAGTCCTTGCTACAATCATGTTGTATACACCAAGCGCTCCCGGAAGTATCAAGGCGCCCATTGTATCCAACAACTGCATATTTTTAACTACTAGATATGTAGGAATCATCCCACCGTTGATAAACATTGTTACCATATAAAACAGTGTCACCGTTTTTTTACCACTGAAGCGATCTCTAGACAGTGCATATGCTGTAGGTAAAGTAACTACAAGGTTAAGCATAACTCCTGAAAAAGTATAGATTAATGAGTTAATAAACCCTCGAACGACTTGTTCATTTTTAAATACTTCTGCATACCCTTTGAAGGTAATCCCTACAGGGTAAAACACAACTTTTCCTGTTGATACCGCTTCGGGATTACTAATTGAAGAAATAATAATAAAATAAAGGGGATATGCAACAACTAAAAATATCACTGTTAATATGAAAAATATAATTCCGTCATAGATTTTATCTTCTTTTGAGCGTACTTTTTTGTTCATCTTTCGTCTCCTTACCACAAGCTAATTCCCGATAGTTTTTTTGAAATTTTATTAACCGATATAAGTAAAACTGCATTGATAACTGAATTAAACAAGCCAATCGCAGCTGAATATGAGATATTGTTATCAATTAATCCCACCTTATATACATATGTGGAAATCACCTGGGACACACTTAAGTTCAAGTCATTTTGCAGTAAAAATACTTTTTCAAATCCAACGGATAAAATACTCCCACAGCTTAATATGAGTAGGATGGTTGCTGTTGGTACAATACTTGGAAAATCAATATATCGAACAATTTGAAACTTTGTCGCTCCATCGATTCTTGCTGCTTCATGCAGCTCGGGACTTACCGATGATAGGGCAGCAAAATATATGACCGAACTCCATCCCATTCCTTGCCAAACCCCAGACCACACATAGATATGTCTCCACATACTTTTTTCTGCCATAAAATTAATGGCATCACCACCAAAAAACTCGATAATATTATTTACAATCCCCACACTTGGTGATAAAAACAATAAAAGCATACCGCACATAACAACTGTTGATATGAAATTAGGTGCATATGTTACGGTTTGAATAACCTTTCGATAACGTCTATGTCTAAACGAGTTGAGCAGCAGGGCTAAGATTATCGGAATCGGAAACCCAGCAATCAACGAATATAGGCTTAGTAAAAAAGTATTGCGTATTGTGCTAAAGAAATACGGAGATTCAAAAAAACGCACAAAATGGTCCATGCCAACCCATGGACTTCCCCAAAATCCCAATCTAGGATTAAAATTTCTAAAGGCTATTTGTACGCCATAAATGGGAATATAACTAAATATAAACGTAAGGATCATACCTGGTAAAACAAACATCCAAAGCGGTAAATCTTTAATCATCTTTTTCTTCAGCGTTCGTTTTGTTTTCTCTGGTTTTTTTGACGTGTTTACCGTTTGTGTACTCATAGCCATTCCTCTTTTCTTTTAAATTGTAATGTCATTATATATAGTCATATAAGTTTTGTTAATCATATTATTTGTTAGCTAACTTTTATTAACTTATGTTAACCATTCTAACTCTATTGGTAATATTTGTCAATAGAATTATCACTTTTTTAATTTTTATGGTCATTTTTCATTTTTCTATGTTTTACTTTGATTTTGTAGTGTTATATGGACAATAGTTATCTAAATGTATCGTTATTTTTGTTTATATTGAAATATTACCCATCAATACTTTTTCAAATAATGTTTGTAATAAACTACATTGTAACTCTATGTTACCTTACTCTGTTTTGTAATTACGCTTTTTAACATAAAAAAAACAGTTGCATTTACAAAAAGCGCTGTAAATACAACTGTTTACTTTTTTATGTTAATGCCATCCGATTTTTCCAGTGGTCATCGATCGAATCGAATTGTTAAAGTGAATCACATCACCTACACCTTCATCGCGCCCATCAACAACCGGAAGTCGAACTTCATCCAATGAAGCAATATGATCAATCTCACCTTGTGTCCATTGTACTAGTTTTCTTTTTGCACTAATAAGTCTTTGTTTTATTCCTGCCATGCGTATTTCCAGAACTTCAAAGCCAATCTCCTTATTTGTAAGTTCCCACTCTTCACGTCTTGCCTCTAACACCCGATCAATTCGTACAATCGCCTCATTAAGCTTAGACTGAATAATGGTCTCCATTTTTTTCATATCGTGTTCATGATATGCTTGATAAATCAACAATCCCAGATCCCACTTATACGCCATAAAGCCATACATTTCCCGGTAAAACTCTTGCGTTTTTTTGAGCACAAGATTTGTTTGTTTTTTTGCCGATGCATCAAAGAAAGCCTCCATCTGAATAAAGCGTTTGGTTAGGTCTTCTTTAACCGATTGTGTGTGAACAACAAAAGGACTTAAAAGTACATCTTCATAAAATCCATACTTCCCAGGCGTTACTGTGGCAGCACTATTGTTAAATTCCGGATATACATTAAGTTCTTGTTGTTTCATGAACTCTTCAAAAGACATCCCTGTATGAAACAATAGACGCTTCTTATATTCATCTTCATCCACTTCAAAGCTGTAGCCATGATCTGCAAATAACTGCAAGCCTAAAAGTAAAGGTGAAACAGGACACTCACATCCATCATCTGCCCATGAAGTTGCTATAACCTGGCGGATATCCGCTTTTTTACATGCACTTAATGCCGCTTTGGTTGTAACAAGCGTCTTCCCATGATGGGGTCCATATCCCATCCATCGCCATGCACCACCGGCAAAAATCACTTCGTGTGCAATCTTTTTTCTCAATTGCAAATTTTGTGCGTAATGTTCTTCAAAGTTATTATAGTAGTCCCAGTATACTAAATCTATACCCTCTGGAATTTTAAATACATCTGTGTCTGCCTTCGAGTAAGAGCTAAAAAACATATCATCCCAAATCATCGGCTTCAAGTCATATTTTTTAGCCAATTGAAGCATGAAGTTCAAGTGCTGATGCATGATTTCTGTTTTTGGAACAAGTCCATGTTCATCTGCATATCGTCCTCTTCCTAGATTATACGCTTCATCCATACCCATATGAATTCTTCGGCTTCTAAACGTCGTTGCCAGTTGCTTGATCATCCGTTCCAATAAGGCATTGACCTTATCTGAACCAACATAAAGGATATTATCAATATCCACATATGCACTTTTTGTTCTTTCCCATGCTAAAAATTGCTCCAGATGGGCTAGCGCCTGAATACATGGGATAAGTTCAACTCCATGGTCATATGCATAATCATCTAATTGCGTTAGTTCTTTTTTTGTGTATTTTCCTCGTAAATATCCAAAGTAAGCTTCGCCTTCAACTTCATATACATCTTCCATGTAGAGCATCATCACTGTATGTCCCATACATGCCATCGTTCGTATCAGTTCTTTTGCATAGTCTAAATTCAATACACCGTTTCTTGAACAATCAACCATAACGCCATTAAAATCAAAATAAATATCACTGCTCGCTTCATACGTAAGTAGTCCCTCACGTTCTTTTCTAATCAGCTCTCCCACTCCACGTAATATCCCCGGTAAATGGGGCGCTTCTACATGCATGGCTTTATCATCCATTTTCACATGAAGTTTTGCCTCATTAATTAAGTAAAGTTCTAGTTGCTTTTGGTTCTTTGAAAGCCCTCCATTGTAGTATGTGTCATATACATGAATGACTTTTTGATACTCATGTGAATGATCGTCTAGTCTTTTCATACCCTTCTCCTTTTTAATCTTATAATTAAACATTAACCTTAAAGATATGTTTTACATTCTATCACATCTTTATCGTTCTATGTATACAAAAAATATTCATGTAGCACCAAGCAATAGAACATGCTACAATAGGATTATTCAGTTAGTTGAAATTATTAAGGAGTTAATTTATGAAAAACGAAAACAAATCTTATATACAATTTAGTACCATCTTTTTCTTTAATTACTTTAGCCTTGCTGCTATTGTTACTTTCCTTGCACCGTATTTTGAGTCTTTAGGATTATCTGGTGCTCAAATTGGAGCGATTAATGGACTACGTTCTTTTGTCACCATTTTCTTTCCACCACTATTTGGTCTCCTTGGTGATCGAACCGGACGCCACAAAAAAGTCCTTTTGTTTACAATGTTTATGTCACTCATTTTATCCATTACCCTACCTTTTTCTACGCACTTTTATACAATTTTGGTATTTTTTACATTGTTTAGTATTTTCCAAGTTTCTACACCGCCACTTTCGGATAGTCTTGGTCTATTTTCTCCTTTTCCCTTTGGTAATGTCCGAAAATGGGGCGCTTATGGCTATGCTATTGCAACACTGGTTACCGGTATTGCCGCAGACTATTTTGGCCTTAAAATTATATTTGTCATCTTTTCCTTCTCACTTATTGTCGCGATTTGGTTTACTACAAAGCTTGAACTGGCAACGACTACTATGCAACACCATATGCTTGAAGACCTAAAAGAACTTATCAAAAACAAAACCTTCATTATTTTGATTTTATTTTCTTTTTTCTTTGGTATCACCATTATGAACAACAATATCTTTTTTAGTCTTCTGTATCAACATGCTGGTGGAACATTATCCGGCATTGGCTTTGCCTTTTTACTTTTCGCATTAAGCGAAGCGCCTGCGATGCAGATTACAGCAAGATATGTCCAACGCTTTGGGACGATTCCAATCCTTATCTTTGCAACGATTATCAACACCCTACGTTGGGGAATATATTCTTTTGGACCACCTACATATATTTTGCTTGGACTCTTTTTCTTGCAAGGATTGTCCATTGGTACTTATCTACCAACTGTTGCTGAACTTATTCGTTCCTTAGTCAAAGAAAGTGTCCGTTCTACCGCAATGACGACGTATTCTGCTGTCTTTATCGGAATCACCGGTGTCGTCGGTTCGTTCATCAGTGGTTACATCTTAGACTTTTCGGGTATTCAAGGAGTATACGTATTTTTCACCCTTTGTAGCTTAATTAGCTTCATATTCCTCTACCTATTAGCAACCCACTTAAAAGGAGAACGGCATGTTTAACCACCCTCAACTCATAGAAACTTTAAATGCACGCATACATAAACACACACCATTTATTATCGGTATCGACGGACGCTCAGCCAGTGGCAAGACGACGCTTGCCCAAGCTATTGCAAAACAGTATGGCGCCAGCGTCATTCATATGGACGATTTCTTTTTACCTGCAAATCTACAAACCCATGAACAATTTAAAAAAATAGGCGGCAATATTGACTTTGAGCGATTTATCACTCAAGTCAAATTGCCGCTGCAATCTGCTCTATCCATTACCTATGATATTTTTTCTTGTAAAGAACAAAAAATCATTCGCACCCAAACCATCGACAATCCAACGATTGTCATTGTTGAAGGAGCTTATAGTCATCATCCACATCTTCGTGATCTATATAACTTGACCATATACTTACATCATGACAAAGATACACAGCAAAAGCGCATCCTTGCACGTAACGGAATATCCGGACTTAAACTTTTTAATCAACGCTGGATTCCTCGAGAAGAAGATTTCTTTTCTTCATATTTAATCAAAGAAAATGCTGAATTTGTTATTGATACACGGAGTCTTTTTTAATATTCACTTCTTTTAATGTTCTTAACACCAATAACGTCATGATAATTAGAGCTACACCTTTTAAAATGGAAGTCCCACTAATGGTCCACCAAATACCGTTAATTCCAAGAGATGTAAATGCTGACAAGAAATATGCTACCGGAATTCTCGATGCATTTAACGTTACCCCAGTTAGTGCAGGTGCCATCGTTCTTCCCAACCCATTCAAACCTCCGGTCAGTGCAATCTCTATGCACATAAATAATTGTGAAAAGCTAATAATCTGTAAATATGTCACGCCCATTGATGTCGTCGGTTCTTCATTGATAAACAACTTAAATAAAGGCTCTGCTCCAAAAAATAACAACAGACTGGTAATAATCCCAATATATGTCATAATACGCGATGCCACCTTAAAGCCTTCAACCACCCGTGCATTTTTCTTAGCGCCATAGTTTTGTCCAATAAATGCGCTTAATGCGGATCCAAAACCTTGTGCTGTCATATAACTGATTGCTTCAATTTGCGTTCCGACTTTTTGGACTGCAATGGCAGAGGTCCCATACATAGCAACAATTCGTGCTACAAACATAGATATAATGGTAAACAAGCCATTTTGAATCGCCACCGGCAGTGAAATACTCAAGATTGCTTTTAAGTACTCAAAGCGTAGCTCAATACGAAATTTGAACTCTTGATACGGACGATTCCCTTGCAATAATGTGGATATAAACGCTATGGTCACGACTGCTTGAGAAAGTATTGTTGCATATGCTGCTCCCTTAACGCCCAATCCAAAAATAAAAATGAATATAGGATCTAAAATAAGATTCATCACTAACCCGATACTATTGACACGAAATGGTGTTTTGCTAATTCCCGCTCCATTAAAGATACCTGATAACACTTGGTTTATAAAATGTAGCGGCATACCAAAGGCAATAATATATAGATAATCAACTGCTAACCCTTCAACGTATGGGTCATTAAGGTTGAAAAAACCTATAATACTCTCTCGAAAAACCCCAACGCCACTTCCATAGCAAACGCCTAATAGGAACGTAAACGTAATGGCTGTATTTGCAAAATAATTACTTTTATTCGCTTCCTTGCTCCCTAGCGTTTGCGCTATTTTCACTTCTGCCCCTACACGTCCAAGTGCTATAAATGCAAAGCTAAGCCACATCAAAAATCCAGCCGTTCCAACTGCCGCTACCGCATCAGCACCTAATCGTCCAATCCATATCATATCCGTTATGTTATATGCCATTTGCAAAAATGACGTTGCCATAATTGGAAGTGCCAAAAATGTTAGTTTCTTTAAAATAGTTCCTTGTGTTAAATCATTGTTCATAATATTTTCCGCCTATTATTCTTTATGTTTATATTTTATGGTAAATAATCTACTTTTAATTCTTTCCAAATCTTAGGATAGTCTCCATGTGTAATGATTCCCATAGGTTTTTCATGTGGACTCCCATTTTGTGTCATAATATAAATCCCTGACGAGGACGGATTTCTTGTGCCCATCTCAATAAATTCATATACAGTTGTTTTTTTATCCAAAAAGCCTACCCGGTCTTTTTTTCCTTCATAAGGGAGTAATTCCCCTGCCGCAACTGCCAATGTTGCCATCCCTTCTTTTTGTATTTCTTCAACATGTTCTGCCATCCATTTTGCAATCATATTGCCACTTAATAACCCCAAAAATTCACTCCCGTCATAAACCGGCATTTGGGAAACATCATAGCGTTTCATCACAGACAATATGTCCAGTAGTTTAACATGAGGATGTAATACTCGAACATTTCTTTCACATAGATCAAGCAATTGTTTGGGTTTTAAGTAACGCTCAACAATTGTTTCTAAAATATGTATGGCCTCATCTGATGGAATAGCATATATTGCATGACCTTGTTCATGCACTAAAACATTACGCAAATCATTGATGCTTTGAAGCGCTGTCTTATGGGTTCGAATAAAAGGATCACGTTTACTTGCCTCATCAATTAATTGAGAAAAAGGCACATGCCATGATTTGTGTAGCGTTTTCTTTAGCGCTTCCTCAAGAATATTAAACTGCTCAATAAATGCCACTGTTTTTTCAATCATATTCCACTCCTGTATTTTGACTTTATAATGACTTAGCTCTATATTATACAATAATTCCTTAAGCTGTCAACGTTTTGTGGTAGACCGTTAAAGTCGAGGTTTCTTATCCCATAAAAAAAAGAAAAAAATTGTACACGGATTCATGACTCCGTGTACAATAACTGACAACATATTTATTAACTTACCTTCAAACTAGCAAAATGGATTTTCTGTTTTATATAGCATTATCGCAGGTTGATTAAAACTGATTTTTTCAACATCTAAATATCTAAACACTTCATATATAGCCTTTCCATGATGCCCAAAAGCAACGGCTCCATGGTGCGGATAGTTATCTTCGATAAGAACATGTCGGTAAAACCGTTCCATTTCTTTAATTGCAAAAATGCCAATGCCGCCAAAGGATCTTGTTGGCACTTCAAGGACTTCGCCCTGGGCAACATATGCTGTTAATCTAGCATCTGCTGTACTCTGAAGTCTGAAAAATGTAATTTCACCAGGAATAATATCACCTTCAAGGGTTCCCCGTGTAATCTTCGGCTCTTGATCTGGTTCTAAGGACCTTGCCATGATTCGTTGATTTTTCATAGTCGCTTCTTTAAGTTTACACGCAGGTGTATTGCCACAGTGGAATCCCATAAAGATATCACTATGCTTATAATCAAAGACATTCTTAATATCTTGCTCATACATATCTGTAGGCACAGAGTTATTAATGTCTAATAATGTCACTGCATCTTGACTGATGCATGTACCGATATACTCACTAAGTGCTCCGTAAATATCCACTTCACATGAGACAGGAATCCCTCTGGCAGTCAAACGGCTATTGACATAACAGGGAACAAAACCAAACTGGGTCTGAAACGATGGCCAACATTTATTTGCAAAAGCCACATATTGTCTTGAACCTTTATGCACTTCCATCCAGTCAAGCAATGTTAATTCATATTGCGCAAGCTTTTCTAATATACCCGGCATCTGATTTCCTTGGCCCAATTCTTGTTCCATATCCTTTACTACCTCAGGAATTCTTGGATCATCTTCATGGGCATTAAACGCTGCAAATAAATCCAGCTCAGAATTTTCTTCGATTTCAACACCTAAATTATATAATTGCTTTATCGGCGCATTACATGCTAAAAAATCTTGTGGTCTTGGACCAAAAGAAATGATTTTTAAATTTTTCAATCCAATAACAGTGGTAGCTACCGGAACAAAATCCCAAATCATCCCTGCAACTTCATGTGCATTTCCAACCGGATATTGAGGTATATACGCTTTTAAATTACGTAGTGCTAAGTTATAACTTGCATTTAGCATTCCACAATATGCATCGCCTCGACCATCAATTAGGTCCTTACCCGACTCTTCTGCCGCAGCGGCAAACATCACCGGACCATCAAAATATTTTGCAATCAAGGTCTCTGCCGTTTCCGGACCAAAGTTGCCTAAGTATACGACGAGTGCCGTTACACCGGCACCATGTACATCTGCAACTGCATTTTGCATATCCTCTTCATTTTCTACTGTTATCGGGCATTCATAAATAGCCCCATAGCTGGATGTATAGGCTTCAACCACCGCTTGACGTCGTCGAACCGACAACTGCATCGGAAAACAATCTCTGCTAACAGCTATAATACCCAATTTAATTTTAGGAATATTATTCATGATCTTCCTCCTTAGAGAATCGCTTTATGGAATATTTTTTTACCTTTTCGAATTTTGACGCCTTCAATCAATTGCTCTTTAGTAATAGATGCATCCATGCTCTTTACTTTTTCATCATTGATTGATAGTCCATTTTGCTGAATCAAACGTCGCACCTCACTACGTGAAGATGCAATCTCACATGCTAATACTAAGTCAATCACATTGATAGCACCATCAACCAACTGCGTGTCCATAAGTTTTGTTGTCGGCATATCAGAATCATCGCCACCACCTGCAAAAAGGGCATGTGAAGCTTTTTTTGCTTTTTGTGCTTCTTCTTCACCATGAATCAACTGTGTTAATTCAAATGCAAGAATCTCCTTCGCTTCATTTAATTGACTTCCTTGCCAAGCATCCATTTTATCAATTTCTTCAACAGGTAAAAATGTTAATAAACGAATACATTTAAGTACATCTGCATCATCAACATTTCTCCAGTATTGATAAAAATCAAATGGCGATGTTTTATTTGGATCCAACCACACGGCTCCATTGGCTGTTTTTCCCATTTTATTACCTTCTGAGTTCATCAAAAGCGTAATCGTCATCGCATAAGCATCTTCGCCCAGTTTACGTCGAATAAGTTCTGTTCCCCCTAGCATGTTTGACCATTGGTCATCACCGCCAAATTGCATGTTACAGCCATATTCTTTATACAAATGATAAAAATCGTAAGATTGCATAATCATATAGTTAAATTCTAAGAACGACAAGCCTTTTTCCATACGTTGCTTATAGCACTCAGCTCTTAACATATTGTTAACCGAAAAATGCGGCCCCACTTCACGTAATACATCAACATATTTTAAATTAAGCAACCAATCTGCATTATTGACCAAAATAGCTTTATCTTCGCCAAACTCAATAAATCGTTCCATTTGTTTTTTAAAACAATCACAGTTATGTTGAATAATCTCAGGTGTCATCATATTACGAAGGTCTGTTCTTCCAGAAGGATCGCCAATATATCCTGTTCCTCCACCTAGAAGTACAACTGGCTTATTCCCTGCCATTTGTAGACGCTTCATAAGACTTAACGCCATAAAATGTCCTACATGCAGCGAGTCCGCCGTGGGATCAAACCCAATATAAAATGTCGCTTTTCCTGTATTGACTAGTTCTTTGATTTCTTCTTCATCGGTTACTTGAGCGATTAGCCCTCTTGCAACTAATTCATCATAAATTTTCATCATTTCATCTCCTTGTATAAAATATAAAAGCCCTCTGTTCCCTAAGGAACAGAGGGCATAATCTGCGGTACCACCTCTGGATTAGAAGCTTCTCACAAAGCTTCCCTTATCGAGTACAAACATACTCTTACGCTATAACGGGCGTTCCCGTCTTACCCTACTTATATTTCAGGCAGCAGCTCCAAGATGTATTCGTATCAGCACACTTATAGCCTTCCACCATCCGGCTACTCTCTGAAAAATGTTGCTCATCTACTTCTTCTTTTCATCACTTTATCTATATTACCTCCTATTGTATAGAACAAAAGCTTTTTTGTAAAGCTCTAATTTAAATATTTTTATGCAACTTCATATTTATCTAATTGCCGGCTAAGGATCCACCCCGTCATTGAAAGAAGACTAACGAATATAAAAATCACCGTGTAATTATTAAAAAGGTCAATCAAAATTCCCGTACTCATTACGCCAACAACCGCTCCAAACCCATAGGCGGTAAAAATGATGCCATAGTTTTTACTATACTTTTTCATCCCATAAAGGGTCATTGTTGTAATTGGCGCAATTGCAAGCCATGCTCCAAGATTAAACCAAAGAAGGCTAAAGGAAAAGACATAAATCCCACCATGTTTTTCTCCCGCCAATAACATGAGTACTGAAGCCATAAAAATAAGTAAAAAAGACGTACGCATAGCTATACTTGGACGAAACCGTTCTGTAATCCATCCAAAGACCGGACGTCCCAATCCATTAAACAATGCAAATATTGTCATCCACCACGCCACCACCGAAGGGCTTAGCTTCGCAACGACGGTTCCAATATTATTGGTTAAGCCAATAATGGTAAGACCTATCATGGTTCCAATGAAAAAGCATGCATAAACCACAAAAAAACTTTTTGTTTTTATCATCACTACATTTAAAGAACCTTCACTTTGATTCGGCTTCTCATCACCTTGTTGCTTTTGTTCGGCGACTTTCGGTGTTTGGATTGTAAAGGAAAGCAATGGGATAAGCACACCAAAAAGCACGCCATAATTAATAAGTGTTTGAACTAGACCAAAAGATTCAATCATCCAATATCCAAAAGGTGCCGTAATTAATGGCGACAAGCCAAATCCTGCAAGTATAATACCTACAACAATACCACGCTTTTTGGGAAACCACTGGGTCATAACATAAATCGGTACGCCATAGGAAACACCCACACCAAATCCAATAAGAATTCCATATGTAATTGTCAACATGATAATTCCTGAGCTTAAGGCAGAAAGTAACCAACCAACTGTAACAAATAGACCTCCACCAATCAATAGTACTCTTGGGGAGTATTTTTCAATGAGAACCCCACCTAACATCATACTTAGTGCATACGTTAATAAAAAAAACATATATGGAAGCCCACTTAACGTCGCTCCTATATTAAAATACGTCTCCACCGGAACCCGAAAAACACTCCAGGAATACACGGTACCATACATCATCATGAGCAACACACTTAAGACTACATAACTCCATCGTTTGACATTATTTTTTTGTACCTTCACAGTCATCTCCATTCATCTTTTGTCATTGTTTAGTAACAGCTTCTTTTTTATAATACTTTGACTATCAAAGTATTTTTATTAGTTTAACACAACCTTGACATCAATGCAATAAAATCATTCCTTGTCAAATGTAATTTTATTATTCACACCTTCGCTTTTTCCGCTGATGCGTTCTTGAATATGCTTATGTACACGTTCAACTTCTTGCCGAAAGTGCTCTGCCGAAAGCCGTCTTGCACCTTTTCCCATGATAATGACTTGTTCTAAAACATCGGATGTTGCCACTGTCACTTCATAATCCGGACGTATTTTTTCAACAAAACGCTCAATATATTGGTCTGCCGTCTCTGCTTCCTTGGTGTAAACTACATCAATCTGGTGATATTTTAATTGTGTTCCCGGATTGTTTACAACACGATATGCGTCAAAAACCACAATGATACGTTCTGTTTTTTGACTTTGGTAATTGCATAAAATATCCAGTAGTTCCATTCGTGCTGCTTCCAAACTGGTCTTAGCTGTTTCCTTCAAATTATCCCACGCAAAGATAATATTATATCCATCCACAAGCAAGTAGTGATCTTTATCTTTACTTTTATTAACCTTCATTCCTTGCGATACAGATGTTTTCTTTTGACCATAGACGACTTTTGCATTATCTGACTCTTGATAACGTTTTTGCTTTCCATGGGTTTGATTTAATATTTGCTCAACTTCATCGGTCGATATCTCCCGCCTCATGGTTGATGATTGATGGGAAGGCATTTGCACAGGTAATAAGCCATCGTTCTCTTTTGTTTCCAAAAATCTGCCTGTATCAATGTGCATATGTTTTTCCACTTGATCCCACGGAACATAAAAACCAGCGCCTTTTTTACAAAATACCGAGCCACTGCGCTCTAGCGGATCATTTTCCGGATCATAGCCCTTCTCCAGAATGACTTCATCCGAATTATGACAAGGTGCATATCCATTCAGTGAAAATAAGCAGCGACCTGCTCCTTTCGTATAAGATAATACCTCTGTTTGGTAGTTCATCATTGTCTTAACCGGAGCTGTACCCTCCAATGTAACCCAATCGTCTTCAAAAACAGGCTCTTCATAGCGCCCATACATACGCTCGATATCCGATAAGGCACGTCCTAAGTATTCTTTTGGTAATTCCATGCGAAACGTATACACAGGTTCCAGCAAAACATTCTCTGCTTGCATTAAACCTTGACGAAGAGCACGATAGGTGGCTTGTCGAAAATCGCCTCCTTCTGTATGCTTTAGATGTCCTCGACCAGCAATCAGTGTAATCTTCATGTCGGTAATCTGGGAACCTGTTAAGACACCCGTATGTTCACGTTCTTTTAAATGGGTCAGAATTAGTCGCTGCCAATTTCTATCGAGTTCATCCTCACTACACTCAGTTACGTATTCCATACCACTACCGGGCTCTTTGGGTTCCATGAGCAGATGCACTTCCGCATAATGTCGCAGCGGTTCAAAGTGTCCCATTCCGATAACCGGATGTTTAATAGTCTCTTTGTAGACTAAATTACCTGTACTAAACTCCACCGCCACCCCAAAACGTTCCAAAATCATGCTTCGAAGTATTTCAATCTCTATTTCCCCCATGACTTTTGCATGGATTTCTTCCAACGCTTCATTCCAGACAATATTTAAATGTGGTTCTTCTTCTTCTAACTTTTTTAAATCTTCTAGCATCTTTGCGACATTGCACCCTTGCGGCAACTCAATACGGTAATTTAAGACCGGTTCAATAAACGGTCGATACGTATATTCTTCAAAACCTAGTCCCTTTCCTGCCCAAGTCCCCATCAAACCTGTTACTGCACATATGCTTCCCGCTTTTATTTCTTGAACACTCTCATATTGTTGCCCGGAATAAATACGTATCTGGTCTATCTTTTCATCTTCAACAATCTCTTTTACACGCAACGTTCCCCCTGTCAACTTAAGGTGTGTCAAACGGTTTCCTTGCTCATCTCTTGAGATTTTATAAATACGCGCACCAAAAATATCCGGATATTTTTTTGGTCGCATATATGTTCCTAATCCAGATAATAGCGTATCTATATCAATGTTTTTTAACGCTGACCCAAAGAAAACAGGATAAATTTTGCGTTTTACAATTAGCTCTTGCATGTCCTCCCTTGCCAATGTTCCGGATTCCAAGTATTTTTCCATCGCCTGCTCATCACTCATGGCCATACTCTCATACTGTTGCTCCCATGATTTTTTTGGCATAAAGTCAATACACTCTTCGCTTAAACGTGTGTGCAGCTGCTCAAGAATATTCTCTCTATCCGTTCCAACTTGATCCATTTTATTGACAAAAAGAAACGTCGGCACATGGTAACGTTCAAGAAGTTTCCAAAGTGTCAACGTATGGGATTGGACACCATCCATTCCATTGATGACCAAAACTGCATAATCAAGCACTTGAAGTGTCCGTTCCATTTCCGAAGAAAAATCAATATGTCCAGGGGTATCTAATAATGTTACATCAAAATCTCCTATTGATAGCACCGCCTGTTTTGAAAAAATTGTAATGCCTCTTGATCGTTCCAATGCATAGGTGTCTAAAAAGGCATCTTGGTGATCGACACGTCCTAAGCTACGAATTTTACCAGTAAGGTAAAGCAGTATTTCTGACAGCGTCGTCTTTCCGGCATCTACATGCGCCAAAATCCCTATAGATATTTTATTATTTTTCATCATGTTCACTCAGTTTCTTTCGTTTTTCTTGCTTCGCTTTCACATTATTTTGCATCTTCTTTGGCTCCATTTTTTTCTTGGCATCATCACGTTTTCCAAAAAGAGTCAAACGGAAAATATTGCCAAGAAGGGCAACCAGTGCAACGATACAAAAACTAATCGTTACAATAATCGCCGGATACTGTCCTGAAAAACCAGTCGCCGATGTATGCTTAATTAAAATGCCAACATAGGCCCACAAAATGACCAAGCCATAAAAGACATCTCTATATTTTGTCATGGTCCATCCGCCAATTAGCACTCCGATTATAGATACAACAATCATCCAAAAATTATCGGATAATCCGAATCCTTCCCATCCGATACCTACTAAAACAACCACAACATTTGCAATGGTTGCAATGGTAATCCATCCAAAATAAACTGAAAAAGGGACATCAATAAACCATTGGTGCTTTGTTCCACGAATATACTTAGCTGTTTGACGTTTTATCATAATGAGTCCAACCAAAATGATAATGATAAGTGCCAAAGACACCACCATCCATTCATTATGCCATGCAATAATCCACAAAGTGTTAGCAATCGATGTCACAATAAATAAAACATTAATGCGTTGTATTTTTAATCGTACATATGATTCGCTGCGTCTTGCCATAAATACCTGATAAATACAATAAAGGCCCAATAAAATGTAGATGACCCCCCAGATGGAAAATGTAATTCCCGCTGGTGCAAACAGATTTGCATATGCATCCGAAATCTCCCCTGTGGTTTGTCCGTTAAACGGCAATATATTTGCTAATGCATTCATGGCAACCATAACCAAGTAAAAAATCGACGTTATGACAGGTACAGTGAAGTCTTGTTTTGACACATTCATTTTCATCCTATTACCTCCATATTTTCTCTTTTTTTTATTTAATAGTATCATTTTAGCCATTGCATTGCAAGATTATTGTATTCGGTGTATATTGAAAACAGACGAATAATTACACCAAAGGAGTATGTTATGATTATTAATGATTCACTCAATTTTTTACATGGCAAAAAAAATGCAAACAATGAGCCTCCCGGGACTTTATCCTATAGCGGTCAACACCATGATGTCAATATCCACATTGAATGCATTGAATATAACAAAAAAAACTACACAAAAAGCAACGTATCAACCATCCATGGTCCCTTTAAGACGGATAGAGTGTATTGGTTTAATATCGTTGGACTGCATAACATTCAATTAATCGAAGACATCGGCAAAGAGTTTAAGCTTCATCAAATGGACCTAGAAGACATTGTCCATGTCTCCCAATGGAGCAAAATCGAAACCAATGAGACCTATTTATTTTCAATCTTTAAAATGATGTACCTAAAAAGTACTGAGATTATTCATGAACACCTAGCCATCGTACATTATGACAATATTATTCTTACCTTTCAAGAAACTCCAGGGGATGTCTTTGACAATATACGTGCCCGAATAGAAAAAGACTATGGAAAGGTTCGTGAATTTGGAAGCGAATTCTTGTACTATGCTTTAATCGACTCCCTCGTAGATCAGTACTTTGGCATCTTAAACCGTCTAGCTTCAGATATTAAGGACATTGAGCTGAAAATTTTTGATAGCGACCCCAAAAGTCGTGCACATATTTATACACTTCGCAAAGAATTACTGCATTTGATTAATTCTGTAACACCTATTCGCGACTCCATCACTGCTCTCGTCAACAAGGAGCATATCCCAAAGGACATGCTCCCTTACTACAGCGACCTGCTTGATCATCTTCATCAAATATCTGATGCACTAAATGCCTACAAGGAGATGACCAACAGCTTACATGAAATGCAGATGGCTAATGCAAGTAATGATATGAATAAAACCATGATGACCCTTACTATTTTCTCTGCAATATTTATTCCTCTGTCTTTTCTTGCCGGTGTCTTTGGAATGAATTTTTCGCATATGCCATGGCTAAATTCTCCAACTGGATTTTATATGTTTGTCGCTATTTGTCTGATTATCACCTTAAGTATGCTTCTTTTTTTCAAATTTAAAAAGTGGGATTAATCGGAATATCAATTGTAAATGTGCTGCCTTCTCCAATGACCGACTCTACAAAGACACGCCCTTTTATACTTTGAATGTTTTCACGAACAATATATAGACCTATACCATCACCTTTAATATCCGCAACACCTGCGCTTCGATAATATGCAGAAAAAATCTTATCAAAATCTTCCTGCATAATTCCCATACCTGTGTCTTGAATGCGCAGCAAGAGTCGGTCATGCTCAAGTTCATAAGATATATTGACGCGTCCCTGTGCTTGGGTATATTTATACGCATTGACCAATATATTATAAATGGATTGACTCAATTTATATTTATCTGTTTTTAGTGTAATCTCTTGAGTTGATAGAATATTTAATTCAATATTCTTCTTCATAAACTGGGCAATCAATCCTTGCTTCATTTGTTTTAACAATGTACTCACTTCAAAAGCTTCAATTTTTATTTCATCTGTATCCTTACTCGCACCAATAAGTGAACTCATATTCGAAATAATTGATGTAATATCACTGATTTGATTTTTAAAGGTTTGTATTTCCTTTTTATCAATTTTTACAACCCCATCCTCAATAGCCTCAATGTGCGATTGTAATATGGTTAAAGGGGTTCTTGTCTGATGAATCAGCTGATCGATAAGAGTTTTTCTCGTTTTTTGTTTTAACTTTAACCGTGCATTTAATTCCATCAGGCTTTCACGGATTCCATTGATTTCTTGAATACCTGAAGATTTCATCTGAACACTTTGCCCTAATTGAATATTGTTGGCCAGTTCCTCAGTATCGTGCATTGATCGACTCATCATTTGGCTAACCACAATCCCAACAAGTGTGGCGATGCCTACGGTTATCGCCACGGCAATCAAACTGTTGGAGAACAATGCATCTTTAAATCGTCTTGCTACAAAAGAGTTTTCTGCCAGGCTATGGGAGGTGATATTCATAATCCCAGCTTTTTCTCCATCAACAATGATCTCATATTGATGAACTTCTTCTGAAGATGGCGTCCACATCTGCCCCATCATGTGCCTTCCCATCATTCCCTCACCCATTTGCGGATTTAGATAGTAATCACTACTTACTTCAAGCAAGTGGTTTCCCTCTGCATCATAAAGCTTCAAGGCGATAATTGGATCATTTAGATGTGACTCCAATTCAATAAGCATATATTCATAAGGAATATCCGCTTTTAACGCAGCCTGAGTATAGTCTAGTATCTGATTAACATGTAAATCATAACTTTCATTTAAATAATCTGAAAAATACCGATCTGTTAGATAAGCAAAAATCCATGTATTAATAGCAACAGAGACTACCGATACAATGACTAAGATAATCAACCACAACTTTCGCAAACTCATTGGTTTCCACCTCCAAATACATATCCCGACCCATATTTGGTCTTTAGGTATAACGGTTGTTTTGGATTCGGCTCAATCTTTTGTCGAATTCGCTTAATATAGGTATCAATACTGCGGTCAAAACCTTCATAATCCATACCAAAAGCTGACTCGATAATTTGCTCTCGTGTAAGCACCTGATTCATATTACGCATCATGACAAAAAGCAACTTAAACTCCGTTGACGTCAATTCAATCTCTTCTTTCCCACGATAAAGTTTCATAGACGATGTGTAAAGCTTTAAGTCTTCATAAGACAAGATGAGTTCATCGTTATCATTATAGATTCGCTTTAAGAACACTTTTATCCGACTTATCAGTTCACGCGGACTAAAGGGCTTAACCACATAATCATCGGCTCCCTCTTCAAAACCTTTGATCCGATCGACTTCTTCTTGCTTTGCCGTCAACATAATAACAGGCACCTCTGAGATTTCACGTATTCTTGCAAGGACTTCAAATCCATCAATTCCAGGCATCATAATATCAAGGACTACGAGATGAAACCGTTCTTCTGAAAAAAGTTCAAGGGCTTCAAAACCATTTTCTGCTAAACGGCCTTCATACCCATTTTTTTCAATATATTTCATCACAATAGAACTAATATCTGCTTCATCTTCAACCACTAATATTCGAAACATGACACCCCTACTTTCTTAACTCATGCATTCACCTACGACAAGTTGATACTTATATTATACAGGATTTAATATGTTATATCCAAAGTTCTTTTTCTGCAATCTCTTTTGCTACCCCTTTTTCAATACGTACAATACGGTTCGCTTTTTCTCTAGCATCTTCAGGATTGTGGGTAACCATAATCGTTGTTATCCCAACCTCAGCGATAATCTCAAAAAGTTCATCACGAATTTTTTGCAGCAAGTGGGTATCTAAGTTGCTAAACGGTTCGTCCAGTAAGAGAATCTCAGGTCTTGGGGCTAGCGCTCTTGCTAGTGCAATACGTTGCTGTTGACCACCACTAAGCTCAAAAGGGTAGCGGTTTTCCATCTCTTCTAAATTGACAAGGGCCAACATTTCTTTTACCCGCTGTCTTTTTTGAACTTTCGTCATCTTAAACATTCCATATTCAATATTTTTATAAACTGTCATGTGCGGAAATAGAGCATAATCTTGAAAAACCATTCCAATCCCGCGTTTTTCCGGAACAACAAATGTATGCTCTCCAATAATCTTGCGTTCTCCAAGATACATGGCACCTTTTTGTGGTTTTTCAAGTCCCGCTATAATACGCAGCAATGTTGACTTGCCTCCACCACTAGGACCTACCACAGCCAAGATATCCCCATCATTCATCGATAAGTCAACACTTTTTAGCGTATCTTCTTTTGCATTGTCATACTTAAAACATATATTTTCTAATTTAATCATGCTTGACTCCATTCTTTATTCGCATCAAAATAATTAGGGCAATCATGCTGACTCCAACAATCAGCAACGAGTAGACGCTGGCTTCATGAATCATCTCATCTCCTGCATAAGTAAATACTCTAGTTGCCAATGTATCAAAATTAAATGGTCGTAAGATCAATGTCAAAGGCAACTCCTTGATTACATCTACAAATGTTAGAATGGCAGCACTGACTAATGCAGGTTTTAACATAGGATAATCGACATAATAGAAGGTTTGCCATTCTCCTCGACCAAGAAGTTTACTCGCTTCATAATAGTTTTTTCCCATTTTACTAAATCCAGATTCAATATTGTTATATCCAATGGCCATAAATCGAATCGTCAACGCGAAAACAAGGACTATAACACTTCCTGAAAGAAAAAGACTTTTTAGGCCTAGAGTATTATATATGCCTGCCAAGCTCCGATCAAGTGCGACAAAGGAGACAAAAACAGCAATGGCAATAATCGACGCCGGAATGGAATACCCCAAAATAACAATCCGAGAATATATTTTTGATAAGAATCCTGGTTTCAGACGATGTAAATTCCCAATCAATATACCGCTGATAATAACAAAAACAGTTACCAAAACCCCCACGAATAACGTATTCGCCATAATAGAAACAAAACGACGCATGACCGATGTCTGTTTAGCAATCAGGCTCCACCATAATAACTGAAGCATAGGAATCACAACAGCAACCGCTATATATAAACTTGTCACACCATAAAAAATTAGTGTATATCCTCGACTCGCTTTTCTTTTTTTACCTCGGTCGGCGACAGCTCTTGGCTGACTCAACTTCCCCCGTCCCCTAAAAAATTGTTCTATTAATAATATAATGATAACAAGGCTCATTAAACTGGCTGCTAATCGAATTGCACTATCCACATCGGATAACCCAAACCATGTCGTATAAATCGCTGTACTAAACGTTTTGATACCAAAATATTCAACCAAACCAAAATCATTAAGCACCTCCAGCATAACCAAAACAATACCTCCCACAAGTGCACCTCTTGCCATGGGTAAGATAACTCGAAAAAAAGTTTGTGTTGGTGTCTTGCCAAGTAGCAATGAAGACTCTTCAATATTTTTTGGCATACGCTCAAAGAAGCCTTTGGTTACAAGCATCACATATGGCATTAGAAAGATGCCGAAAACAAAAATAGCTCCCCCCATTGAGAGAATGTCAATTCGAATCGGTGTTATATTTAATCGGTCTAAGATTCGGTCCAAAGTTCCAAAAGGGGTAAAGATACCTCCATACACATACCCTGCAATATAGGGCGGTATCGCCATGGGTAAAAATAATAGAATCTCTAAAACACCATTCCAGCGCCAGCTATATCTTGAGACTGACCAAGCAAAGAACACCCCAAGTATCCCCGCAACAACGCTGGTTCCAAGCACAAGAATCAATGAGTTTTTAATATAATCCAACAGCACAAACTCTTTAATATGCTGCCACGCTTGTGTCGGCGGGTGAATTAATCGAACAAAGATAAACACCGAGGGCAACACAATACATGCAATAATAATGCTGACAATGATAAAAAGGGGACTAAGTCCCCTATCTTTAAATTTTATAAACAATTATTTCCACCCTATTTCATTAAATATCTTAACGGCTTCTTCATTGTATTCACCTAACAATGATAAGTCAATCTCTTGAATGTCAAAATCTCCAAAGCTTTGAAGTAATTCTGACGGTTCAACTGATGGATTGACCGGATATTCATAGTTTGCATTTGCATAATCGGATTGTGCCTTTTCCCCTGTTAAGAATTCAAGTAGTGCAATGGCAGCCTCTTTATGTTTAGCATGTTGAGTCAGTGCCGCACCACTTATATTAATGTGGGTGCCGTTCGTTTCTTGATTTGGGAAGAACACACCGATTTTTTCACCCACTTCAACTTCATATTTATCTGAAGAGTTTAATAGCTTTCCTACATAATATGTATTCACAATAGCCACATCGCCATCACCAGCAACCACTGCTTTCATTTGATCTCTATCATTTCCTTCTGGAGAACGAGCCATATTCTTAACAATACCTTGTGCCCAAGTTTTTGATGCCTCTTCGCCATTAAGGGCAATAAATGAAGCCAACAGGGACTGATTATATATATTCCCAGATGATCTTACAAGAACACGTCCTTCCCATTCTGGATCTGTCAGTGCTTCATAAGTGGATAATTCTTGAGGTTGAACACGTTCAAGAGAATAAGCTATGATTCTAGCTCGAACCGTAAGCGCAGTCCACATATTGTCTGTTGCTCGAAGGTGCTTAGGTACATTTTCTTCAACGACTGCTGATACAAAAGGTTGTGTTAAACCTCTTGTCCCTGCACGATATAGACGCCCTACATCTGAAGTTATCAAAAGATCTGCTTGCGTGTCTTTACCTTCATTTTCTAGTTTCTCCAAAAGCTCATCGGATCCCGCTTTAAGTACATTAACTGTAATGCCCGTTTCTTCAGTGAATTTATCATAAAGCACCTGATCCGTATCATAATGTCTATCGGTATAAATATTAACGATATCGCCTGTATCTTGGCTACATCCAGCCAAACCAATACTCGCTACTAAAACAAAAATTGCAAAAACAAATTTTTTCATTTTTCCTCCATTATATTGTGGTATTGACAATGATTTTCAATCGCAATTATAAAGGACGAACGCCTTCACGTCAAGTTTTTTTAATTGCATTAATGAATTTTTGATTGATGTTTTTTATCTTCGGTCACTTTTTTTAGTTCACAACAATGCAGTTTGCCCTCACCATACGTGGACTTGTTTTGATCTGCAATTTTATCAAGAAACGCTTTCCATCGTTTTCCAATCTTTTTCATCATCTCACTCCTTTTTATCACAATGATTACACTTTATTATCTCTAGAAAATATGGCACAAATATGACGCATCCTTAAAAATCAAAAAAAACTGCTGCATATTAATCCTATGCAACAGTTTTTTTGCGAAGTTTTTTTTACTACTTTTTTTATTAATCAACATAAATTCGGATTTGTACTAACCCAACCTCTTGATCTTGTATATCGATATTCACAATATCAGGATTCTCCAAAATTCCTTTTTCAATGGATTCAATGATCTTTGCAAAATCCAAACCATTCAAATCAATTCCATTGTTCTTCATGGTATCTTTTGCCTCTTGTGGAATAAGTTTATCAAAGTCTCCAGCTACACTACTCAGCATTTTTACAAGACTTAATGGAATGTTCACATTAATGTTGATTTCTTCTTTTTCTACTACGACACGAATTTTTAATTTTGTGAATCCACTTTTACGAACAGATGTGTTCGCTGTTTCCTCCTGCTTATGATGATAAGAGGATTCTTTTTCTTGGGTTTCGCCTAATGCTTCAATTAAATCCAAGCCTTCCGCCGCCGTAAGTTTTCCCTCTTCAATCATTTTTAAAATACGTTCTTTGTTATTCATCCTTAGTCATCCTCCTAACTCTTTAACGCATTCAATCTTTGTGTTGCCTGTGCCGCATTGATTTTGCCTTGTTCTAGTTCACTTAAGATATGCTCTCGCTCAAGTGCTTGTTCTTGAGCGTCTACTTCTTCTTCTACATGAAACCCTAAGGCTTCAATCAAATTATTCAACTTCCCTTTTACGGTCGGATAACTAATGCCCATTTCCCTTTCAACTTCTTTAATACTACCTTTACACTTAATAAATGTTTTTAAAAAATGTAAGTCCTCTTTTGGTAAACTGCAAAATTCACATGGGTTAAATTGGCCTTCAATATTCGTATGACATTTTCGGCAACTTAGCTTTGTAATCGTTAAGCGCTCTCCACAAACCGGACATTTTCCAGGAGCATTATATTGCATCTTGCCACCTCCATCATTTTTCTTAATCAACTGATTGTTATATAAATCATCATAACGCTTTATAATTATTTTGTCAATATAATACTTGATATATTTAATCCATTAATTAATTATTTTTAATTTATTATTAATAATATTAATATTCTGATGTTCTCAACTAAAAAAAGTAGACGACTAAGTCGCCTACTTGACTATTTCATATGGCCAATCATTGATTCCGCCAAAATCATATACTTGTGTATATCCTTTTTCGACAAGATGTTTTGATGCAATTTCACTACGGTTTCCACTTCGACAATAGACCAAAATGACTTGGTCTTTATTCGGAAGTTTATCTAACTGATCCGCCAAAATCGAATCCACCGGTACAAGTGTTGCACCTTCAATATGCCCCATATCATACTCTTCTTGCGTCCGAACATCAAGCACAATGCTTTGATCGTTGATCATCTCCTTAGCCGCTTCTGGAGATATTTTTTGGTATTTGGCTTGCTGATTTTTTGTATCCTCCAAGATTTCGTCCGGTGTATCCTTGGATGCGCATCCAGCCAAGAAAAATAATGTTAACAATAAAAATAACACATTGAGTATTTTCTTTTTCTCCATTACTACATCTTTCCTTTCTTATATTTATTCTTGTTTTGTTTTATATTTATTCTTGTTTTGTTTTATTTTTGTTTTGATTTATTCTTTTACAATTTGATGTTGTTGAATTGTTAATCGAACCGTTGCAATCGTATCTACAAATTGACGGTCATGGGATACAAATAATACCGTTCGATCAAAATCCGCAATTGCCTCTTCAATAACCTCTAGGCTCGAGATATCCAGATAATTTGTCGGTTCATCAAGAATAAGCATATTAAAATCATCGAGCAATATCTTTGCAAAAGATACCTTTACTCGCTCACCTCCACTTAGCGTCTGTACAGGCTTATATACACTATCTCCTCTAAGTAATAACCGCGCTAAAAAGAGTCGAACAATATTTTCAGGATACACACTTGATTGCATGACATTTTCAAGAATGGTCTTATCTGTCTCGAGTATATCTAACGCTTGATTAAAGTATCCTATTTTTGCTGTTGGTGCTACATAGATCCCCTCTTCTTTATTTAAGATCATCTTGATTAATGTACTTTTACCACTCCCGTTAGGCCCTAAAAGTGCAACCTTTTCTCCATTTTCAATCCGAAAATTTGCATCCCGAAAAATCATTTTTTCTCCAAAAGCTTTATCAATCCCATTTCCTTCAATCAAGATTTTACTATAGGAACGGCTCGTCTCTATGATGTCTAACTTGATTTTCTTTTGTTCTTGTGGCTTTTCTTTTCTTTCTAAATGCTCAATGCGAGTGCGCACATTTTTAGCTGCTTTGCTCAAATTTGCTTTAGCTTTTTGTCCCCCCATTTTATGCAGCCTAGCTTCGGAGTTCCCCATACGTTTAGGTGCATTTCGAACTTTTTTTGCTTTTGCTTTCGTTTGATCAACAACACGTTCAAGTCGTTTTTTTTCATCTATATATTTTTGATATTCAAAGGCTTTGTATTGACGTTGGTGCTCTTTTTGTTCTCTATATGCAGTGTAGTTTCCATTATACTGTATAATTTGACCATCTTCAATCTCAATAATTTGGTTGCATAGCCGATCCAGCAATGTTCTATCATGAGAAATTATTACCAATGCGCCCTCATACGTTGTAAAAAAATATTCCATCGTTGCAATACTCGCTAAGTCCATATTACTCGTCGGCTCATCTGCAAGAATAATCGTATTGGACGCATCTAGAGCTGCCGCAATTTTAAACTTGGTTTTTTCTCCACCACTCATGGACGCATCCCAATCCGCTGCCACATTAAACTTTGAAGCCATTTCATAACTGATATGTTGGCTCGAAGGACCTTCAAATTGGGAGATATACCCTACTTTTCCCTTCGTCTTAACATATCCATCATCGACCTGAATTTTTTGACTAAGTATCTTAATCAGCGTTGACTTACCAACGCCATTTTCTCCTACAATTCCAATGCGATCACTATGCTCTATTTTAAGTTGCTCAAATTCTAAAATGCGTCGTTCTCCAAAAAACTTTTTTATTCCTTTAGCTTCAATTAAGACCATAAAAAAACCTCCCTATTCATAGAGAGGACAGTATTATTGTATAATGACATAACAAAAATACACATATATATACTATACGTAAGCCACTTTAGTCTATGAAAATACCATCCACTCTTATAATGTAATATATTATTATCTACGGAGTGAATTATAACTTCATATCGACAAGTACCTTACCTTTCTTCATATTAAAATCTTACAACACAATTATACGTGGTTTGCTCTATTTTGTCAATTTGACGTTTTTTTTACCCTCCTATTGACTTTAAAGGAATCCCCTGTTATATTTGTATGTACAAACAAGAAAGGTGGCGTATCATGAATAATCCATGTAATTTATCTGATAGTACTTGCCAATTAAATAGTTGCTTATTTTTTTCACTCTCAAAAGTATCTCGAACTTTAAAGAAAGAAGCGGATATGCATTTTGCTGTCACAGGATTATCGCCAAGTCATGCTTTTATTTTATATATTGTTTGTCTAAAGCAGCGGATTCACCAAAAAGAAGTTGGTGATTATCTATTGTTAACCCCTTCTACAATGACACGATTTGTCGATAAATTAGAGAGCAAAGGTCTTGTACGCAAAGAACTCGAAGGAAAGAATGTCTTCTTATGTGCAACTGCTCAAGGCGAAGCTTTAAAGCCTACCGTTATGAATGCCTGGGAACAACTTAATACAGCTATTCATTCAGCCCTATCTGACGATGAAAAACAACTATACATTGAATTAAATAATAAAATTGTATCTAAATTGGATTAATATTTTTTAAAAAAGGAGAATTACTATGAATAAAACTATAGAACTTATTAAAGACCATCGCTCAATAAGAGATTTTAAACCTGACCCTATTGACGAACACATTATTGAAGAAATTGTTCACGCAGCTCAAGCAATGCCTAATTCAATTAACGGTCAGCAAACATCCGTTATTGTTGTTACCAACAAAGAAAACAAAGCTACACTTGCCAATCTAGCCGGTGGACAACCTTGGATTGAACAAGCGCCTTTATTCTTATTATTTGTGATGGATTTTCACAAAACTGAACTCGCTGCAAAGAAAAACGGCTTAACTCAAGTTATTCATGAAAGTGTTGAAGGTACAATGGTAGGTACATTTGATGCCGGGCTAAATATGGGTGCAGCAATTATTGCTGCTGAATCTCTAGGTCTAGGTGTTGTCCCTATTGGAGGTATCCGTAAAAATCCACAAGAACTTATTGAGCTTTTTAACCTCCCGGAAAAAGTTTTCCCGGTTGCCGGACTAGCTATTGGATATCCTAATAGCCCATCAAAGAAAAAACCTCGTCTGCCAATCAATACATTCCGACATGACGAAGTTTATCAACAAGACCATCTACAGCCTGCTATTGACCACTATGATGCACATATGCAGGAATACCTTAAACAAATTAATCGAGAACAAGAGGGTAACTGGAGTCAAAATACTGCTGGCATCTACCAGTATGTTTACTTTCCAGATGTACATCCAACAATGAAAAAACAAGGATTTTTAAATAACAAGTAAAAAAAGGGAGCTGAGCGTTAGCAAATAAATTTGCTAACGCAACAGCTCCTTTTTTATGCTTTATACATTAAAGCGTTTGGTTTCTTCTGCTAACTTAACTATATCTTGATTAAGAATCTCAATAGATTCACCAATTTCTGTTACTCTTGAAAGCTGTTCTTCTGTCGATGCATTGATTTCTTCTGTCGATGCTGCGGACTCTTGGCTAATAGCCGCCATAGACTCTAAGGATTCAATTAAATCGTTTTTCAACACTTCAATATTTTTAGTTTCATCAATAAACTCTTGAATGATTTTTTCCACACGATTTACGCTGTCTACTGTTTTATCAAATACCTCGACAGTCTCATTCAGATTGATTTTTACTGAATCTACGGACTCTTTTGTGTTGTTGACCTTTTCACTGGTCGATGCTACTGTATTCACAATATTTCGAATAATTGCATTAATCTCTTCCGCTGAAGTTGAGGATTGTTCTGCTAGTTTGCGAATCTCCTCTGCCACAACTGCAAACCCTCTTCCAGACTCACCAGCTCTTGCGGCTTCAATCGATGCATTTAATGCAAGCAAGTTCGTTTGATCGGCAATACCTTTAATGGTTCCAACAATTGTCTCAATTGCCTGAGAATTGGCTTCCAGTTCATTAACATTGTTTTCAACATCTTGTGTATTATCAATTGTCGTTTGAAACAACTCTGACAATACATTCATGTAATCAATTCCTGTATGATTTGATTGAACCATCTCTTTAGAGACCACTTCTGCATCAGATAACTTTGAATAAATCTCTGTCACACTATCACCTAATTTTTGTCCGGTTACTAAACGTTCCGTCACATTTTCCGCCATGACTGAGGTTCCATTCGCAATCTCTTCAACAGCTCGCGTCACTTCATTACTTGATATTCTAAGAACATCGACATTTTCTGTTATACGTTCAGATGAAGTCGCCACATTTTCAATACTTGCCTTGGTCTCGTGGATGAGATTACTAACATTTTGTATCATGGTCCTAAAATGCTCTGTTAATTGTCCTATCTCATCTTTTGAGGAATAATTAATAGACACTTGAAAATTTCCTGATCCGACATGTTCCATAGCATTTTGCAGTAGTCTTATCGGCTTTATCACTAATCGATTTAAAAGAAGGCTAATAATTAGAATAAGCAGTACCGTTGTAATCACTAAAACAATAAGGTTGTTGACAACACTATCACTTAGAATATGATCAATCTCTTGCGTTGGATAGGTCACCACTAGCTCTAAATCATTATAAGCTTCTTTCATTATATAATAATACGTTCCATCAATATCTATCGTTGTAAAATGTTCTTCACCCAATAAAAATTCATTTAACCAAGGAATATTTGAAACATTCATATTACTTATACCAAGTTCATCTTTGGCAACAAGACTTCCGTCTTCACTGATAACAACTGCAAACCCTGATGTTCCGATAACCAAATCATTGACACGCTTTTGAAGGTTTAGATTAACAAGCAAATCTTGGATGACTTTAGGTTCAATTCCAACTTGAACAACACCAGGTTCATCTATCCTTGCCACACCAATATATTGAAATAATTGTTTGTCCGTACCCCGTTCAGAGGCTTCTTGGGCGAGAGAACTTCCCGGATTTCCTATAAGATCAAGAAAAGGCTGTGTCTGTTCAGATTCATGAAAATCAAACCCTACAAATTGATCAATACTTCCATATTTTATAACACCATTTCTATCCACTACATGAATTTCAGATACATTTAAGTCTTTAGCCAATTGTGCCATTTTGCTAGTAGATAATAGAGTTGGGTCTGCATCAATCATTTTTGCAATGGATAACGTTAAATCAATATTTTTCTTATCCATCGCTGCTTTGGCAATTCCAACGATTTCATTGGACGACTCTATCGTTTTTTGCAAATTCATTAACTCATCATGCAATTGTAAATTAACATTGTCTGTGAATGCATTGCTGGTAGACATCGTATTGAAAATACCAATAAAAGAGATGGATAAAAGAATAATAACACTGGTGACTAAGAGAACTTTGATTTTTAATTTCATGAACAATCCTTCTTTCTATTTATATAGGTCTCAGATAACCGATACAATAATATCACAGTTCTTATCTTTCATATATATGTAAATAAAAGAGTTTATAAAATGTTCACAGTTTCTCCATATTATGGGCTATTCACCTTCAATTGCATCTCTTTCTTTGCTCACTAAGCGTGATACGTCACAAGTTCTTGAACATCCTTTCGTGGAGGTCCTGCTTTTTTGGATTCTAGCGGATAACCTAGAGCAATTAATGCAACCACACGTTCTTGCTCTGGAACACTCACATATTGATGTATCTTCTCTTCATCAAAAATCCCCAAAATGACACTGCCAACACCTTTAGCATGTGCCGCTAGGCAAAACGTTTGTGTTGCAATACCAGCATCAAAGACTTCCCATCGGTCATTTTGCGGTGTTGAAAAGGTTCCATCGTGTTCATATCCACTCACTTTTTTAAGAACGCTAACGACAACAAGTGCCTTACATCGTTCAATCGTTTTAGCATTATAGCTAAACCCTAAAACACCTTGATCAGCTATCTTTGCTTTTAATTTTTTATCAAAAACAACATGATAGCGCACAGCCTGACTATTTTTCCACGAAGGCGCAAAACGTGCCAAATCTATAATCTCATCTATCGTGTCTTTCGTAATCTCTGTTTCTGTATATTTTCGTACACTTCGTCTATCCTTAATGCATTCTTCTATTTTCATATCGTATCCTTTCTTACACTATGAGAAGATTTCTTTTCTCATGGCAATGCCTGTTTTTGAATTTGCTATACCGCCTGTTCCGGTCTCTCTATGGCACGCAGGCATTAATCCACCCACTTCTTTCATTGCTCCAACCACTTCATCAAAAGGAATATAGGAATACATCTTTGCTCGAATTAAATCTATCGCCATTAAACTATTGGTTATTCCAATACCATTACGTTTTTGACACGGCACTTCTACAAGTCCTGCCACCGGATCACATACAAGTCCCATTAGATTTTTTATGGCAATGGCTCCACCGCTAAAGACTTCTTCCATAGTTCCACCAAGCATATATATTCCCGCACCTGCCGCCATAGCAGCTCCTGAGCCCACTTCTGCCTGGCATCCTCCTGTAGCACCAGAAATCGATGCATTCTTCGCAATAATTGACCCGACCATTCCGGCTACAAAAAGACCTTCTATAATCTGCTCATCTGTCAATTTAAACGTCTCTTGTAACGATAAAAATACACCCGGAATAATTCCTGAAGCTCCGGCGGTAGGCGCTGCAACAATACGCCCCATCGTTACATTGACCTCCATGACAGCTAGTCCATATGCAACAGCTTTAAGCATCCGAGTCCCTGAAGCTGCTTCTTGAGTTGTTGCAAGCTCATAGACGTCTTTTGCTTTTCGCTTAATAATACGTCCCTCTCCTCGCGAGAGATCATATAGTCCTTTATCGATACTTTCCTTCATGATTTCCCAATAGCTTTTCATTTGCATGACTATATCTTCTCTTGATTTATCCGTTAATTCTTGTTCATATGCAAGTGCATATTCAAACAAGCTCATCTTATGTTGCTGACAGTATTCTATTATCTCTTGACTACTTCGCATTTGCATTTTTATTCACCTCTTGGAATCCATGTCACTTTATAGACGTCTTTTTGCTCTTTTAACTTTGCCAACTGTTCTTTGCGAAGGTTTTCATCCACTTCTAAGACCATAATTGCATGTCGTCCTCGCGTCTCACGATACAGTTTCATATAGGCAATATTAATACGCTCTTCAGCAAATATTTTACTTAGTGTCGCAACCATTCCAGGTTGATCTTTATGCACGGTAATAATGGTATCATAAGCACCATCAATCTCAACATCTACTTCATCAATCTTGGTTACTATGGCATTCGCACCACCTATAGAACATCCTTGAACAACACTGGTTTGTCCCGATGCACTCGTCATCGTTATACGCACCGTATTGGGATGCACTTCACCTAAATCTGTTTTTTCAAACTGATAGTCCACTCGCCCTTGTGCAAGTTCAAATGCATCACTAAGTCTTTCATCATTGTGTTTGATTCCAAGTACTCCTGCTAATAAAGCCTTATCGGTACCATGTCCTTGATATGTATCTGCAAAGGAACCATGAAGTTCAAAAAGTACTTTTTTTACAGGCATCCCAAAGATTTTTTGTGCCATAAAGCTTAACTTTGCGGCTCCTGCTGTGTGGGAACTGCTTGGACCAATCATGTCCGGACCAATTATATTAAATATACTATATTGTTTCATTGATTAACTATCCTCTCATTAATTCTATATCGCTGATTATCGTCTTAAAGAAAAAAATTCAAAATATTATATTGACTAAAAACGGACACAAAGACTAACGATACCATCGCCATAATTTTTATTAAGATGTCTAGTGAAGGTCCCACCGTATCTTTTAGTGGATCGCCAACAGTATCTCCCACTACGGTTGATGCATGTAGCGCTGAACCTTTTTTATATCCGTCTATTTTGCCAGACTCCACTAATTTTTTTGCGTTATCCCATGCTCCACCACTGTTAGCTGAAAAAAGGGCTAACATAATGGCGGACAATAACGTTCCAACAATCATCCCGCCCACAAATTCAGCTCCAAAAATAAATCCACTGACTAAAGGTACCAACACTGAAATCATCGCAGGTAGGACCATCTCTTTTAACGCACCTGCTGAGGATATCTGTATACATAGTCGATAATCAGGCTTTTGGGTCCCTGTTAAAATCCCGGGATTTTCCCTGAATTGTCGCCGAACTTCTGTAACCATTGCCCCTGCTGCCTTAGCAACTGATTCAATCAGTAACCCCGAAAAATAATAAGGCAATGCTGCACCGACAAGAGCCCCGGCAAGGGTTAATGTATGTATCATATTAATACTCAACAAAAATCCATAAATGTCTCCGGCATTTGCCTGAGAATACAGATAGGAGGCTATAAGAGATAGTGCCGCAAGTGAAGCTGAGCCTATGGCAAACCCCTTACCTATAGCCGCAGTGGTGTTTCCCACTGAATCAAGCTTATCGGTAATCTCACGTACTTTAGGTTCAAGATTACTCATCTCACTGATACCTCCTGCATTATCTGCAATAGGTCCATACGTATCCACAGATACCGTCGCCGCTACAAACGAAAGCATGCCGATTGCAGCCATAGCAACACCGTAAAGTCCGGCAAAGTAATTAGCTGCCAATGTAGCACTTGCTAGTACCATTACCGGATAGAGGGTAGATTTCATTCCTGCCGACAGTCCTTGGGTAATGGTAAGTGCTGTTCCCTCAATGGATTTTTCTGCAATAGTTTTCGTTGGTTTATAATCATAACTTGTATAGTATTCTGCTAAGAATCCGATAAGAATTCCACTACCGATGCCAAACAAAGCCGCTATCCATGGTGACATAATCCCTATCCTAAACCCTAGGGCAGTCACATCCATGGAACCAAAATAAAACCACGTAAAGCCACCGGTTCCAATAACTGTTAGTCCGGCTGATGTCCATAGTGCATAGTTTAACTCTTTATGAGGGTTTTCCGATATCTGGCGCAAACTTAAAAATAAGATGCCAACCACACAACTCATAAGCCCTATTGCAGCAAAAATCAAAGGATATAGTATAAGCTTTTCAACCAATGTATATGTTAGGTGATTGCCGTTTCCACTTGTTGTATAGTACATGTAGGCAACTAAGACCACTGCTGATATTAATGCCCCAACAAAGCTTTCCAATAAATCTGCACCAAGACCTGCCACATCTCCGACATTGTCTCCAACATTATCTGCAATCGTCGCCGGGTTACGTGGATCATCTTCCGGTATCCCTGCTTCTGTCTTGCCGACAAGATCCGCACCCATATCTGCCGCTTTAGTATATATACCTCCACCGACTCGGTCAAACATAGCAATAATCGAACATCCTAAGGCATACCCTGATACGGTCATGGTAAATGGAATAAAGTTGACCCCCATCCAATTTTCTTGTATCACTAAGTTGGCTTGATCCATTTGTCCAAGCCCATAACCAAAAATAACATATACCATGCCAAGACCCAAAAGTGCAAATCCGCCAACACTTAATCCCATGACTGATCCACCTTGAAAAGCTACCTTTAAGGTTTGCCCAAGACTTTTTGATGTGCGGGCTTTGTTCGCCACGCGTACATTTGCAATGGTTGCAATTTTCATACCTATAAATCCTGCAAGCCCACTCATGCAGGCCCCCATAATAAAAGCAATCCCGACATACCATTCTACAACAATGCCAAGTACGATTGCAATGATTATTGCAAACTTTGATATTACTTTATATTCATGATGAATAAATGCATCTGCTCCATCTTGAATAGCCGATGCAATGTCGCACATCACTTGTGTTCCAGGATCTAGCCTAGAAACCTTGAAAAAGTGATACCCTGCTAAAGCCAGTGCCAATCCTACTGCAATAAAGACCAATACAATCATAGCTCTTACCTCCATATGTTATTTTCATGTCTATACTCTCCAAAAATATTCCTATAAAAAGCGTACCACATATTATATGTTTTTTACATCTTTTTCTTAAACTTTTTCTTAAAAAAAGAGATAACACTTTTCATGTTATCTCTTTATATATAATCTTTGACTTTTAATGATTTTCAATAATCTCTACAAGGTCTGCGTGCCAATCATGATACCAGACTTCTTGGGTATATCCGTTGACACTCAACATGCCATACGGTTCGTTGTCTTTTAAAACATGAAATGTATAATACCCATAAAATTCATGATATGCTTCATCAACACTGAACGTATTGTCATATGCGTCTAAGAAGGTTTGTGCTGCATTATAAGCTTGTTCATAGCCTACTGTATTATCTTCGATAAATCTTGTATCAAATGTACCACGCATATCCTCTCTATATGAATCCATCATTCCATAATCAAAATTGCGTCTCTGCATATGTCCGCGACCCATGTGTCCTTGTCCCATATATCCACGACTCATATATCCACTGCCCATATGCCCACCTTGACTATGCATGCCATATTTTAGATTCCACATCATATTGGGACCATATTCCGGGAAGATTTCTTTTGTGTATGGATTAACTAATAATTCCATAGCCCCTCGATGTGTGTCTTGTTCCACAATTGAAAAATAATATTCACTATCTGAAAAAACGAAGATATCACTAATTTCCAATGCCTCTTCATACCTACCAATATAGTCCTTCACTTCTTTGGTTAATTCATCAATCGAATAAGGCTCTGTGACATCGGCTTGATTCCATATAGTACTATACGTCGTCGGCGTTTCATCTATATTTTGACTATACATATATCCGCCAATACCCAATCCAATGAAAACTAGTCCTAAGACAATGATTGTAAGATGCATTTTCTTCATTATAATTACTTCCTTTCAATCACATTTTTTCGCTTTAGATATTCTTCTTCTGATATATCCCCATTAACATACATGCGTTTTAACGTTTCAATGGCATCTTCATTATTGCTTGCTTTTTTTCGTCCCATCAAAATCAATGCAACAATGATGAGAACAACACCAATAATAATAAAGTATTGCCAAATGCCAAAATAGCCGCCTCCACCAAACATGCAGCCTCCATTATTAAACCAATTATATCCATGCATCATATAAATCACCTTTCCTTTTACATTTTCTATATTCTACTTAATTGTTTCTTTCATTTGAAGATATGTTTTCTCATCAATTTCGCCTTTTACAAAGCGTTCTTTTAATTGCTCCTGCGCACTTTTATGTTGATTGAATGTGATTTTTCCATTTTCTTGATTGAAAAACAGATAATAAATTAATATTGCCAATCCAATCCAAAAGATAATCATCATCATTTCGCCTCCTTAATCTTTTCTATATATACAGTATGCAACACAATTATGACACAATTATGACTGTATAAGCGCATCTTACTACTGTAGACTTATCGTTCAAAGATTTCTTCTTATTTTTTGCAAAAAAATAGCTACGCGCCTGCAATATGCTTTGCAAGTACATAGCTAAATATATGATTATCCTTACTTTGTATTAATCCATTCTACTTATTTACGGCAATCAATCCATATTTTTCTTTAATTCGCTCAAGTTTTTCAAGCATTGGCCGGGCAATTACAAACAAAAAAAACACTGTTGCTACGGCATGAATTAAATCAAAAGGAATTCCTCGAAGATAGGCAAGTACAAACATCTCCTTTGTCGGATGACTTTGAAACATCAACACAGCTGCCGGATTCATTATTCCACCATAAATAAAAAATGTACTTATCCCTCCAAAAATGCATAGTTCAATTGTCTTTTTCCTCAATACACCTTTTTGAAACAAAATACCCGCGATGAATCCGATAATACCAAGTGCGAACATTTGCCATGGGGTCCAAGGCCCTTGACCAAAAAACATATTGGATACAAACGCAATTATGGCACCAACTAAAAAACCTGATTCTCCTCCAAAAGCTACACCAGCAATAATCACAATAGCTACCACCGGCTTAAACTGAGGCACCATAAAAAAAGCCGCACGCCCAGCTACACCTATGGCACATAGAACTGCAATCACAATGAGTTCTCGGGCAAGGGGTTTTCTGTGTTCAAAAATCAATACAAAAGGTAACATCGTCTGTAAGATAATAAGCATACTGATAAAATAGTACTTTCGATCTCCTAAGTAATAGATGCCAATATACATCGTAAGAGGAATCGTCAGAAAAATTATAATCATGGCCAAGAGTGTTCTGGTTGACAGATAGCGTTGATGTATTGGCACTTGCCCTTCATGCTTCTTATCCTTTTTTCGGCTTTGCACATTTTGGGGATATAGAGTTTTTACTTTCTTGGGATATACATGGGAAAAATCCACACTTTCCAAAGGAGTAATATCGCCTCCACATGCACTGATGACATCTTCTGGCGTCATTGCATCTATAATATGTTGACGTGCCATTCGATTTGCTGATGTGGTATAAAAGTTATTGCCTGTAAAAAAATTACGTGTATTATTTTCACTGACAACTTTACCATCAAAAAACAAAGCACACCGCTTCGCATACTTGGCACAAAATTCAATATCATGGCTCACCATAATAATTGTCACGCCTTCTTGTAGCAATCCATGAAGTATACCGGCAAACACACTCTTAAAATGCGCATCTAAACCTTTTGTCGGCTCATCAAGAATCAAGATTTTGGGTTCAAGCAATAAAACCTTAGCCAATGCCAAGCGTTGCTGTTCTCCTCCGGATAAATCATAAGGATGCTTCGTTAGTAGCTTATCTAATTGACATAATTGACTTATGTATTGTACTTGTTCTTGTCGCGTTTTCTTTTCCTTATCGTGTCCCACTCCATCGACAAGATCTTCGAATACTGTTTTGTGGCTAAAAAGCGTCTGGGGGTTTTGCGGCAACATACCTATGCCATTTTCTAAAATTTGATTACGCTTATTACCTACGGCGTGTCCTGCAACGTTTACCGTTCCTCTATATGGCGTATTTTCTCCACAGATGAGCGAAAGCATTGTTGACTTTCCTGTGCCGTTTCCACCTAAAATGGCTAACAGTTCACCTTCATATATTTGCATCGACAATCCTTTAAGAACATCCGTCGCATTTTGTTCATAACGAAACCAAACTTCCTCCAGGGTAATTATTGGATTGTGCGTTTTTTTCTTCTCTTTTTGCGAATATGTTGGCACCAGGTTAAGCGGTCGATGTTGAACGAATGCGTCCAGCCACGTTCTCCCGTCCCGAACAGTTATCGGACATTCTAACTGATTATCCACCCTCGCATATATCTGCATTGGAATTGGCATCGCCAAAAACATACTGTGTCTTATGTTTTTTAGATATGTCCCTATCTCTTGTGGTGTGCCATCACCTATCAAACGTCCTTCATCTAACACTAAAACTCGGTCTGCCAGTGGAAACACCTCTTCTAAGCGATGTTCTGTCATAATAACGGTTACACCTAGTTCACGATTAATCCTTCCAAGCGTTGCTAAAAATTCTGCCGCTGCAATAGGGTCCAACTGACTTGTCGGCTCATCCAAAATAAGAACTGAAGGCTGCATTGCCATAATTGATGCTAAATTTAAAAGCTGCTTTTGCCCTCCTGAAAGTTGAGCAACACTTTTATGAAACCAAGACTCAATTCCAAAAAAAGCGGCAATTTCAGCCACACGCAAACGAATTGTCGGTGTGTCTATCCCTAAGCTTTCTAATCCAAAAGCTAATTCATGCCATACTTTATCCGTTACAATTTGGTTGTCTGGCGATTGCATAACAAAGCCTATAGTAGCGCTTTGAACCCGCTGATCCCATTGTGACAAAGACTTGCCTTCAAATAGAATCTCTCCCTGAACGGTTCCATGTGGCGCAAGTACGGTTTTTAATTGTCGAAGTAAGGTCGTCTTACCACACCCCGAGGGTCCACAAAGGGTCACAAACTCTCCTTTGTTAATCGAAAAAGACAGTGCATCAAGAACCGCTTTTGTTTGTTTTGGATAAAAAAACGTTACCTTTTTAAGCGTATAGCTCTCCATTTTAACTTCTCCTCTATATTTATGCCCACTGGAGCGATACATAAACAAAAATATGTGACATACAGGCTGATAGCATGTGCTTCAACTTGTACCCCTTGTATCGTCGGAAAATACCGCCAATATGTGCCTTTAAAAACAATGCCCATGGTCATATAGATTCCACAAACAATTAAAAAAACAAGTGCATATTGATCACGTCGGTCAAACAGATATATCGAAAATGCACTTCGACCAGGTAACCCATAGCCTCTACTTTTCATTGAATCCGCTGTTTCAATGGCATTTTCCAATGCCCACGTCACCATAATCGAGAGAATTTTTATGCCTTGTTTTGTGCGCTGTATGATATTTCCATAAGACACATCTTTTCCCAACGCTCTTTGTCCTCGAGTAATCCACTGAAGTTGTGTTAAAAAGCGAGGGACAAAACGTAAAACCATGGATAAGATTAAAGAAAGCGAAGGTATGATACGTCCAAATAAATATATAAACTTATCCGAAGTCATGACGACATTATAACAAGAAAACCAGACCATAATTGTCATCAACATCACCGCTGCAGAGATTCCATACACAATAGACTCAAGCGTTAATGGATTCCCATTAGGCAAATAGGTCAAAATAGTCATCCCTTCATGGTTAAATGCAGGATTAATCAGTGCTGTAGCAACAAGTATCGGCAACATATACTTCAAACTAAAATTAAGGGTCTTTTTTCTTCGCAAAAAAAATGCATACGTCAGTGCACTAAAAAAAGAAATGCACTGTAAAACAGGATGCATAAAAAACATCGAAAAAATTAAGACTTGGGAAAAAAACAAAAAATTAATGATTGGATGATATTTTGAAAAGGTATCTCCCATTATTGACCTCCCGTAGCGACATATCCGTCTACATCACGTCCCAAATCCGTGGTATAGACCCATTCAATAACATCCCCATCTTGAAGCTGATAGCGTGAAGCGCCATAATTTGGAAACCATTCATTCACCTTATACATCCAGCCAGATAGTTCTCCTACATCAAACTCATATAGATTATTGATTCCTTGAATATATGCGCTGTTATAAATAGGTGTATTAACAAATTCCATATGAATATTATTTTTTTTCATTTCTCTTTGCAATAAATTAAAGACACTTTCTCCCTCATAAAAAACGACTTGTGTTGCAGGAAAAATGATCCCATCTTCCGGCACCAATTCCCATTTTTCTTTATCCAATGCATGCATATTTTCTAAAATCGTCTTACAAGATACCGAAAGTGTCGCTGTGTATTGGCCATCCCCTAATTGGACGTCCTGAGGTTCTACCGGAAGTGGTTTCCCTTCCGGTACAGGATCTGTAAGATATTCATCTTTTTGACTAATCGCATCATGCGTATCCTTGTTAGCATTAATTGCAAACCCATCATCTACGTGGGTGCCCATATTATTACCAGAGCCCTTCTCCTCCCATATAAATACACTAAGAAGAAGCACTAAGATTACAAACACCACCGCAAATGTTTTTTTATTCTTCTGCATTTTTAAGCTTTCACCACCTTAGGCTTTATAATAGTTGAGATACGTCTAAAAGGTTATATAGCATCTGTGCAACTTCATAACGCTTAATAGCTTCTCTAGGTCGAATCGTTAAATCTTGTTGTGATAAAAGATTCGATTGATAGCAAAAGGCTAAGGATGTTCTTGCCCAGCGCGACGCCTCCATATAATCCGAAAACTGAGCCAACATATCACGCATCTGAACCTCGGAAACGTCGATGTCATTCCCTGTCAATTTTGCCGCCCGTGCAATCATAACCGCCGCTTCCTCACGCGTAATTGTTCCATTAGGATTAAATACCGTCCTTGATTGTCCATGGATAATCCCATAATTATAGGCTGCTCCTACGGATGTTGCATACCAACTTTTAGCAGGCACATCTCTAAATTGATTTGTACTTTGCTTAGGTAAACCTAGTGCTTGAACAATCATAGTTGCAAACTCGGACCGTGTCACATGCATATTCGGTTTAAACTCTGTCTGTGTTTTCCCCTGAATAATTTGGCGAGCCGCAAGGCTATCAATGGCGAGTTTTGCCCGATGCCCTTTAATATCATCAAAGGTTTTTTTCGGTAAGACAACAGGTCTTAGTTGTACATCCGGATGCTTGTCTTTTTTTCCTGCCACCGAAGTTGATGTCAGGGATACTTTATCTCTTTGCTCAACATCCGTCATCCGATAAAGGCTTTGTTTTTTCTGCTGCGCTCTTTGTATGGCAACCAGTGCGTAAAAAGCTTGTTCTGTTGCCATTTGATTAACTCCCGTCCCATCTTCTGTATGCAAAAAGCCTTCCCCTGGTGTGTAAAATTCTAAAAGGTTATCTACAACGGTTTTTCCATTTTTCACAAACCGTTTATCTGTCACTGATACGCCTAATTCTGTCAATGCAACAGCAACTTGAGCGGTACTTTCCACATTTTCTTTACCCCAGCTCGAGTATCCACCTTCATCATTTTGCACCTTTGATAAAAAATCTAATGCTTCGTCAATAACTTTTTTAACATCATTTCGCTTTTGGTATTTTGCCAATGCTTGTAGTGCCATCGCCGTGATATCCGGGTCTGAAACCTGTTTTTTAGTTGATGACGTTTCTAATCCTCCAAAAAGAGAAAATCCACCATCCTCAAGCTGTCTACGCAGTATTTCATCCACATACTTATCCCGTGTCGCTTGAGCCGATGGATTATCACTGTCACTAATTGTATAGGCACCGCTATCCAAAGCGATGAGTGCAAAAATAGGTCCATTAATCCCTTGTTGGATTGTCTTATCAAAATCACTCAGTGGATATGTCAGGTCATAGCCGCCTACATCCCTAGGATCATATCCAATTGCTGTTAACGCCAAAATCAAGCGTGAATATTCTGTGAGTTTGACATGATGTAGAACCCCTTTTTTCTCCTTAACATATGTCTCCACATTATTATAGTACGTCAAGTAGTAGTCATTTGGTACATGGTAGTCACTGCGAGCTAGTCCTAGGACAGCCCATTCTCCACCTACAAATCCAACTTGGGGATTACTCACCGTCTTATGCATGTAAATTGCAGTATCTTCAATCACTTGATCCAGCTGTTGTTCTGAAACAGATACTACACTTATTCTAGTCACGAAACATAAAATCAATACCCACAGCCACAGGCTTTGTCTTTCTATAACCTTCATCTTTTTGCACCTCGCTACTTTCATCCTACGGTTTATTGCTGTTCATATTTTTCAATAAAGCGTCTCAGTATTTCAGCGACCTCTGCTCGTGTTGCTTCACCTGCCGGAGAAAGTGTACTTGATGTACGTCCCGTTATTATGCCGGATTGACTTGCCCATCGCATAGATTCAAGCGCCCACGGGCTTATCTTTGATTGGTCCATATACATAGTCAAGCTAACCTCTCCATCCATGTCATAACCTTTTAACGTTCCATATCGGTAAAGAATGACTGCAATCTGCTCACGGGTTATTTTTTCATTCGGTTTAAAAACTCCATTATCATATCCACTTATGATTCCATTGTCTGCGGCCCATCCTACTGATGTTGTAAACCACGTCCCCTCTGGAACATCGTGGAATTTGACCGGTGAAGCATCGGGTTCTTTCTCCAACTTATGTAACACGGTAACTAACATTGCTCTTGTCATAGGTTGATTAGGGCTAAAGGTCTCTGATGAAGTACCTACAAACAAGCCTTTTTGTGTTGCTACATCAACTGCTTTATAGAACCAATCTTCTGGCTTAACATCCTTAAATCGATGAACAACTGCAGAAGCTTCCAGTTTAACCCCAATGGCATAAGAAGATAAATAGGAGCTATCAAAACTTGCCATATTTGTCTTTGAATTATAGTCTGATTCGATACGTTTCAATTGATTGTTTTCATCTAGACTCCATACATTGACCTCTTCTTTTGTTTCACCTGCTTTTAGTGTATATGGCAAAGCAATCGTTACTTTTTTCTTGCCCAAATCACGTATAGATTCTCCTGCGCTTTCAATGACAATATCATAGACCACATGATGACCGATGGTTTCACGTTGTTTTTCTGTAAGCGTTAAAGCATCCGTCTCTTGTAACTGCACGACTATCGTCTCACCCTTTGCTTGTTTTGCAAGAAGTGCTAACATCGCATTGGACATGTCTAAATGGGCAATGGAAGACTCTATATTTAGGTCTAGACCTTTTTGTTTTGCCACGGATTCTATTGATTTTTTCGGAAGTTCTATGTTAAAGCCCTTCATTTTTTTATTGGTATCTATTTTTATAACAATATCTGATAATTTTTCTTTTTCAACTGCCTTCAAAGCTTTGTCAAAGTGGCGTTTACTTATAGATACCTTCTCTGAGTCTCCATCCACTTCAATAACATAGGCTTTTTTGCTCGCTTTTAAATCCCCGCTCCACTTACTGTTATCTTGTCCTAAGTCTTCACCTAAATCTGTCGTGTATCTCCAGCGCAATACATCGCCTTCTTTAAGGTCATATTGACTTGCACCATAGTCCGGATAACGTCCATTAACACTATACATCCAGCCACTAAGCGGTCCATGGTCAAACTCTCCATCTCCATCTATGGATTGGACATAGACACTTTCGAATTTATCGTACCATTTATAGTCATAGCGAATTTTTCGAGCATCTAACGCTCGCTTAAGCACGGACCATGCTGTATCTCCATCTTGGAGTTCAACATAGGTTGAGGAAATAACATAACCTTTGCCTATTGTTCGCTTGTCTACCGAAAGTTTGACTTTCTTTTCAGGTTCAATAACAACATCATCATCTGCATCTCTGAGCGAATACACGACATAGTCCGTAAAATGTTTTGTCTTGACTATTAAATCGTCTCCACTATCAAAAGCATAGGCATCTTTGCCACTGGCAAGTCCCTCTGCATCATTTGCATATTTTGATAGTAATTCTATATTCTCTCCATTGATTGCAGCAACCAAGTGCCCTGCCTTTTTGGAAAATTGCATATGGACATAACCGTTGAATTCAATCTTATGGTTGCCTCCCATTGTAAATGCTTGGGGGATTTCATGGATTTTTTTATCCTTTGCAATGTGAGGTTCTAACACCGACAAATAGTCTGTCGGTTCTTGATATGTTATTAACTCAATCGATGCGCTATCTTGTGGCGTAACCTGTATACCTTGAGGAAATACCACCTGGGTATTTTCCTTAATCACTTCAATACGTGGCATTGCATCCATTAAAGGCAACTCCAACATAACTTTTGAAGCCATATCTTTTGCAACATTAATACGTATCGTATGTTCAGATGATGCTACCGGAACGATCTGATCTATCCCTTCAAGTAATTGAACATCTACTGTAATGGTATTTTGTTTATCTGGCGCTGGAAGCTGGATGACGTTGATTGGTCTTTTTTTAGCCTGGTTAAATTGCTCATTTGCCCCATTTAATTGGGCAAGTGCATCATTAATTTCTTGTTGCAACGCATCCGCTTTATCAGCAGTGATTTGAGCTGTAGCAAGTGCTGATGTCAATACACTGTGTTCTTCTTGGGTTACCCAGTTTTTTCCTAAGTCAACGTCTTTTCCGTCAACACTTACCGGTGTCTGTTCAAGATTGGATTTGACTTGTGTTATTAATGTATTTAATTTAGCTTTATCTACTTGAGTGTATCCTAGGTCAATCGTGCCTAACTTATACCATGTTGATTGACCTGAGACACTATCTGCTAATGCTACTGAAGCTTGTTTTGTTGACATGAAGACCGCACCCGGGTTATCCTTTTGCCAATCAAATGCTCCTTCTGAATTTTGATAGCTTAGTAATGCATCTATCGGTGTTTTTCCATTGTAATTCCATGCTCCATCTGTTGAGGTTACATCTTCTCCAATGGCTATAAGTCCTTGAATTGCACAAGCGATACTATTGGAGTTTTCCGCATCCCACATACCGCTGCCGCCAAATCCACCGCTTTCTTGTTGCATACTTTTTAAGTATTGTTTTGCTTTTACAATACTTGTATCAACTGTTGGTCCATTTGCTTTTGACAAGGCAACCAAAGACCATCCTGTATAGTCTATCTGGCTAAATGCACCAAAACTACCATCTGGATTTTGCTGAAGAATTAAGTGGTCAACCGCTTTTTCCTTATTGGATGCATTCCATGTTCCGACATCAACGCCTAAGATTTCACCAACATCTAAGGCAACAATAGCCCATATATGCTTACCTAAGCTCCCAAAACTTCCACTGTCTGGATCTTGCTGTGCAGACAATTCTAAAAAGAGATTTCGCTCCGTTTCAAAAGCCTTTGCCGGATTTTTTCCAACGCTTAATAAGCTATAGATATAGTATATATGATCATTGGCGTTGGTCTGTGAATCAAATCCGGGGTCCAATGTTTTCCAGCTGGCATCTTCCCATGGTGAAGTCGATAAGTCTTCCCCCGCTCCCCATAATCCTACAAAGGCCTCCCAAGATCCTGAAGGTGAGGTCAGTTGATTATCTTTGTAATAGTCCGTCAGCTTATTTAACGCAATTTGGGGTGTTACCGGTATATCCGTTGATTTTAATCCGTATTTTTTTGCTGCATTGAAAATATCTGTTGCCTGTGCAAGCGCTTGAACTGCATGATCAATATCTGTCTGTGTTACATCTAAACCGTCTCTTACGGCTTTGGCATCTTTAACTGCATCAAGATATGTCTCTATATCAGATTGGCGCACCCACTGATTTGCTGTATCTATGTCTTTTCCATCGATACTTATGGCGGCGCCTGTAATGTTAGCATGCGCATCAAAAATTGCTGTGTCTAATACCGTTGTATCTACATCCGATGTATCTTGCGGCGATACTATTGTAATCTGATAAGTCTCAGCTAAAACATCTGAAGCACCCGACCATGAATTCATCGTTGGCCATGCAGGGTCTCCACAGATAACGGTTATCACTGTACCATTGGATACCGGAATGCTTTGTGTACGTTTATAATGTGTTCCATCTACAAACGTTTTTATTAAAAAGTTTTTGTTACTTGCTGTAGGTTCAACATCAACCGACGCAATACCTTTGGGCAATTCTAAGGTATAGCTGTTAATCTCTTGATTAAATGAGGGGCTTAATGTCCCTTCACTAAAGCGAATTGACTGAATGGTTTTATCATTATTATCCCATGAACCACCAACATCTTTTCCATAACCGTTTTTTGTATATACCCATCGAACAATATCACCTTGCTCAACTTCGATGTCACCTGCACCTACATGTGTGAACCAGTCGTTTAGCGTTACCATCCAACCGCTTTCACTTCCTCCATCAAATGCATTGACACCGTGGATTCCAGAAATATAGTTCGATTCCATACCAACAACCTCATAGCTTGTTCCCTCAAAGGCTTTGGCTGTTGCATCGATAACGGTGGAATTTGCCGGTACCGTTACCCATTTTTGTACGAGTTGACCGTCCCATGAAGCACCTTGCCCCTGACTAAAGGTTGTATTTTCAACCTCCACAAGAACACTTACTCCAGAAGCTGCATCTACAGTCCACATTGTGTATGGACTAATCACCATAACCAGCATCATCAGCGTTAGGAAAAACGCCATATATTTTTTCAACTTCCTACATATCATCATAACATCCTCCATAATTTTTTATAAAACTTCAAAACCATAACTATCTTGTCTATTCATAATAAAAAAACACCTTTTCTAATATGGATAGAAAAGATGTCTCACAAATAATAACTACTTTTTCATCATAGTTATTCCTATGTCAAAAGTAATACAACGTCCTCCTTCCCATTCCCGTGAGAAATATAGAGCATCTATATGGCAGGTCTCCTGGCTTTGCTTCGTCACACAACTCTCTCCTTCCCATTATATATAACAGTGGATATAAGAGTTTGCTCTGCATTACAGTGGCGGGACCGCGTTGGCATTGCACCAAACTTCCCTCTTAGCTATAAATAGAACCATACAGATATTCTTATTAAATTTTCATATACTAGACATCATAGTTTAGAAGTCAAAGGATGTCAAGTGAGTTATTTTTTTGTCATCCTTGTATTTTTATGAATCCGATTCCAAAACGGCATCTGGAAGGGCATAAGCTTCCACTTCATCGATAAAAATATTTAGTGTTCCATTAAACTTGTCTACATAGTCTTTTGCTTGTTCTTTAGTTTCAAAGCGTCCAAACTCATAGACAAAGCTGTCTTGTGTATCTTTTAAAATATGATAGTCAATATCGCTATGCATTAAGCCTTCTTCTATGATTGCAAAACTTTCTCCTGCAGGGTAAGAATAGCTTCGAACATTATATAATGTCGCTGGTTTTGCTTCCTCTGCTTCAGATGTTGAGAGTTTAATCTCTAGCCTTGCCGGAGAAGCATGTTCAATAACTTCATAGGTCACCTTTGGATTTAAGACAATGTTAAATCGCACCATGCTATCGTCCAATGTAATGACTCGATATACATCTTCAACGAGCGAAGATTGACTTATCACTTCAAAGTCTTTTAGCATATCCATCATTCGTATCCCTGAAATAGTAAAAGCAAGTACATTAGGGTGTTCATAAGCATTGATGGCATACGTCGATGCTAACTCGACTGTTTCATCTTCTGTTGTAAAAGATATAAAAATAGATTCTGTCGTTTCTTGGCTAACTCTTTCCATGTCACTTAGGTTAAGTCCGTCATTAATTTGACCGCCACTTGCTTCATGATCTACAAATGTCAGCGTTTTGACAATATAGCCAATAATCGGAATATCCTCCACGGCCGCTACAAACGTTTTAGATGTATTGCTAAGGGTCCCTAATATAATAATCAGACCTAATACAGCTGCAACTGGTCGTAAATAGCTTGTCATTTTACTATTTTTGACTTTATGGTGCTTAGCTTTATCTGCATCTGCACGCTGGATACCTTTTGCAATGGCTAAATCCAAACCATCAGGTACTGGTATTGAATCAAAACTTTCCTTAATCTTATTTTCTATTCTCATCATATTATCCATTGATTATCCCTTCCTCCATTAACACTTTTAGCTTATCCAAACTTCGATAAAGTGTTGATTTTACAGTGCTTATTGGTTTATCAAGTATTGATGCAATTTCTTTTAACTCATAACTTTCATAAAACCTAAGCATTAAAATAATGCGTTCTGTTGAATTTAATTGATCCAACATTTTTTTCATATCTTCCCTTAATTCCATTTGTTCATATGCATCGAGGTTTTTCGTATGGATATCCACAACTTCTTCTTCTTGGTTTAGTGGAATGACTTTATTGTTATTACGAAGTTGATCTATCGATTGATTTATAACTATACGAATAAACCATGTTTTCATATGCTTGACGGATGTCATTTTTTCTAAAGCTGTATAGGCCTTATATACTGATTCTTGTATAACATCCAACGCATATTGCTCATCTTTTACATATGAAAATGCAATGCGATAAAATTGGGCTTTATTTATTTCCAACATTTCTAAAAATAGCGCTTCATTAGGTTTTTTTTTCTTTTTAACGTTCACATATGCCTCCTTAACTCTTTTATAAATTGCAATTTATATCTATTAGACTTCATCTTTCACTTAAAAGTTTCATAAGTGCAAAAAAAGCCTTGAAAACCTATTCATATTCGTTGAACATGAGTAATGTTTTCAAGGCTAATTTAAGCAATTATCTTGTCGGAACGATTTCTAACCAGTACCCATCAGGGTCAGCGATAAAATATATGCCCATCTTTTTATTTTCATAACAGATGCATCCCATCTGCTCGTGCAATGCATGTGCTTTATCATAGTCGTCTACGCGAAAAGCAAGGTGAAATTCACAATCGCCCAAATTATAAGGTCGATCCCAATCTCTTAACCATGTTAGTTCCAACTCAAACTCGGAATGTTCATTACCTAAATAGGTTATAATAAACGATCCATCGTCTGCTGTTTTTCTTCTTTTTTCTGTTAATCCCAGCGCTTTGTTATAAAAATCAAGGGATTTATCTAAGTCTCTTACATTGTAATTTTCATGAATCATTTGAAATTTCATCATATCCACCTCTCGTTATCGTTTGATGTTATCTATCAATGCTCCACTGTTGCCCTTCTTGGCTGATTTCCATAATCTGTGCATGATTTAAATAGCTGGCTCTTTCCTTCTTAAACTGTTGAATAATGGATGGTTGACCCCAAAAATGCATTGGAAAAACATACTTAACCTGGGCTGTGTTAATGAGCTTTTCTAACCCCAAATAATAGTGTTCTTCTTGCCTTGGGTCTAATGGTGCAAAAGCAATATCAATGGGAATCCCCTGAAGTAATTGCATTTGTTTTAAAAACATTGTTGTCATCGTATCATTATAGTGCTGGGTCTCTCCACTCCAAAGCCACCAGTTTAAGTCTCCTGCAAAATAGATAGTTTTATCCAAATAATGTATCAAAAACGCAACACCGGCATCTGTTGATTGCAACGTCGTTACAATGATTTTTTCTTGTTGATTATCATATAATACATACTCTTGACTATGATGCACATATAGAATTGATTCCGTCTTATTTGTATATGCGATATCAAAAGATAAGACAAATTCGATATTTGGATGTTGTTCGACCAGGGAGAACACAACTGGGTTAAAATGATCATGATGGCTATGGCTGGAAAACACAAAAAGCTTCTTATGGGTATCCAACGAAGGGATCTCCCCTTTGTAATAATCAAATAAAAAATAACAGGATTCCCATTCAATTAAAAATCCGCTATGACTTATATATGTAATCTCCATAAGCTCCCCTTTCCACATTTTGTCCTAGATTATGTTCCTTTTATTATAGTATAGTTCACACTATTTGTACATACGCGCTTTTTTACCTCTTCGAACATCAATCATATGTTTTACATCTTGTAATATAGCATCACTGGAGACTTCAACCATTAACCATTTTTGTCCCATTCCACTCTTCGTGTCACGGTAGAGCTTTTGAGTATATTGGGTAAATAAGGGCAAGGCTCCTTCGATTTTTACAACTTCGCGTTGACCGACAACGACCAGTGCAATAAACCTTCCTACTTCTGGGTATATCGTACAAAGTGCTCGTCCCGATTTCTTATACTTGATATTCCATCCATATTGCATTGAACATTGACTGTATTCGATAGATGGCTTGCTTTGATGTGTTTGTTCCAAATAGTCACATAACTGCTCAAATAAAATATTATCCACAAAATCTTTTAATATTGCCATCGTTGGCTTTTGCTGTTGGTTGGTTTTGTCCCAAACGGGTTGCTTACGTTTTTGAGAGGCTTTTATTGGCATCCAAAGTTCCATATAACTCGATTGTTCTGTCATTTGTTCATAAACCTCGACGGCATAGTTTCCACAAGCTATTTCGTGTTGAACAATCCATTGATTCAAAAACATGGATGCTTTATATATGGCTGAATCAATCAAATCCTGAAAACTCTCTGCTTCAACTTGGCAAACTAGATACTCTCCTGCTTCCAAGGTATATTGATCCAACTGTTGATCTACCACTAACTCCTTAGCTTTTGCTCCTGCTAAATACATAAAGCACCCTTCTCTAGCTTCCCCCTTATACAATAGACCATATTCTTTATCTTTGCATATCTGTTGTCGAATTTTCATTTTCTTTTGATGAAAAGCATCCCACAATTCACCTATAGTTGATACACCTGTTGATTTTCCATAACCTAATTCCGTCTCATCCACCTGTCCTTTAACTCCCACTATCTTGTAGTCATCCTCTATGTATTGTCGTGTGATTTCAATTACAATGCCATCCACAATCAACGGCACATTTTCTTGTGCTTGTTCATAGTGTAAGGATAATTCAGGTTTTACAAAATGGTTGAGGTGCGGTTTTTCTTTTCGATACACTTCCGGCGTAATGCCATATACCTCTTTAAATGCACGCGTAAAGCTTGGATGACTAGAAAATCCATATGTCAATGCAATATCAATAATACGTTTATCCGTATTGATAATCTCATCCGATGCTTTTGCTAGCTTACGCAATTTGACGTACTCGGTTACTGATTGATTCACCAAACGTCTAAATAAACGTTGAAAATAATATACAGATAAATTCACCTTTTGCGCTAGTGCTTCGATTGCAATGTCTTGTTGCAGATGTTCTTCAATGTAATCTAATGATTGTTCAATTGCCTCCCATGAATGCATGTCTACATCCCTCCTTTCTTAATAGATTAGCATATGTCTTTTAAAAAAGCTTATCACCGAGTGCTCTTTCTTCCTCTGCTGGTTTTAATAAAAAACATGATACTCAACGTTATTGCTGATACAATCGCAATCAATCCAAACAGCAAAGATAAAGGAATCAGAGCAAAAGGTTCCACTAGCATACCGTCTGGTGCAACATAACTTCCAATTGCATTGTAAGCAATAGCACTTCCTATACTTGCAACAATTGAAAGTATTAAGACACCTAGTAAAAAAGCCGATACTTTATCTTTTTTCCACTTTTGAGCAATATTTTTAAGTGCATTCGCCTCTTCAATCGAACTTCCCACTTTCAGCTCATAGTCCATTTGTTGAAGTTCTTCCTGACACTTTGGACATATTTTCAGATGTTCTTCCACTAACTTCTTACTTTCTTGACTACATACATCATCATGATATAAGGGTAATAAATCTTTAATAATCTCACAGTTAACTTGCATTATAATCTCTCCTTTATCTTCTTTTTGGCTCGATGGTAAGTGACTCTTGCCCAACTTTCCGTCTTCATAAACAAATTACCAATCTGAAGAAATGATAGTTCTCCAAATACACGTAGCGTAAATACTTCCTTGTAGGGTTCTTCAAGCTCATGCAATATTTTATGAATCTCAATAGCTCTTTCTTTTACGACCAATAGATTTTCAATATCTATCGCATCTGAATATTCTTGTGTTTTATCCGTCGTACTTAGTGTCTTTTTTTGTTTTGTTGAATAGGAAAAATATGTGTTTTTTGCAATTTGGCACAGCCATACATATAGTTTGCATTTCCCATCAAATTTATCAATGTTTTTTAATGCCTTAAAGAAAGTTTCTTGAGTAATCTCTTCAGCAACCACTGCATTTTTACTTAAAGATAAAACATACTTATATACATCTTTAAAATACTCCTTGTATATTTGATCAAAATTCGTCACTCTTTCACCTCGCTTTCCTCTATAAGACTAGACAAGTCAAGATTCGTTACAAACTTTTTTATTTTTTTATCTTTTGCTTAATTCTATGAACTTATAATCGACAAATATATTTCTACCGTTCTTTTACTATTTTTTTCCTCTGAATGTGGATAATGCTCTAATGCAAACCGATGGTCAAGTCTATACCCACTCTCTGGCAACCATTGCATGTACATATAGTTCCAGGCTTCTTCATATTCATCCGGCCCAACACAAAATCTTCCTACCCCATATTTTCCCATGGGAAGATTTAATTGACCGATGTTACCACTAACCTCTAACGCTTGTTCCACGGACATACACACACTTAAACGCAAGTATTCTTCCTCCGTCTCTTGCCCAAAATCATGATAAAGCACAAACCACCTTGTACGCTTTGAGATTAAATCCCGCGCTTTTGCCCATTGATACAGTTGATAAAAAAGTTCAGAAAAAAGCGCACTATCCCCTTTATAGACGCCTGTATTTCGAATATAAATTAGCTTCATAGCTGCTTCTTCTTTAACATAAGTGTCTATAGGTTCAATGCGCATTTCTAGTTTTTGGGATGTATGTAAAATCATGGGAGACGGACATAGACGTGAATATTTTTTCCGGTAAGCACTTCCACTCATTCCATATTTCCCTTGAAAGGCTTTTGCAAACGACGCTTGATGTTCAAATCCAACTCTAGCCGCAATATTGTTAATGGATTGTGTTCTATCTGCAAGTAACATATAAGCAGCTTTTTCTAATCGAAGTCGTTTAATAAAACTATAGAGGCTCTCGCCTACAATGCCTGAAAAAATACGTTGAAAATGATATTCACTAAAGTGTGCAATATTCGCTAGCTCTTTTATCGTTAATGTTTGACTTAAGTGCTCTTCAATATAATCTTGCACTTGATTGATTGGTTTTTGATAAGGGTTTATCTCACGATTATGCATATGTATTCTCCCTATTTTTATTTCATCATATCATATCGTTGATGCGCTTATCAATGCTTGAACCTTATTTCTTTATATAACCGATACGCATAAGTTCTCCTCCTTGATCGCCTCCTTTTGGACCAAGCTCTATCAGATAGTCGCAGTTTTTTATCATCATAGGATTATGCTCAATAATGATAAGCGTCGCTCCTCTTGATTTTAGTCGTTTTAAAACCGCTATGATTTTTTGAGTATCTTCATCACTTAACCCCGTTGTCGGCTCATCCAAGATATATAGTGTTTGAGATCCGCGTTTTTTAACTAGTTCCTTTGCGAGTTTTATTCGTTGTGCTTCTCCACCTGAGAGCGTCGTTGCACTTTGTCCCAGCTTTAGATATCCTAAGCCAATTTGATCGAGTGTTAAAAGATACTGAAAAATCCTATCGTCATGTTCATAAATTTTCAACAACTCTTGAACCTCAACGTCAAGGATATCACCTATGGACATACCTTTTTCTTTTATATTTAGGATGTTGTCCGCGTATCGCTTTCCATGACATTGGCTACAGGGTATATATATATCTTCCATGTAATGCATATTCACAGCCACTTCGCCAAGCCCTTTACACTTCGGGCATTGTCCTTTTGTAGAGTTAAAACTAAAGCTTGCCTTTGTCAAACCTTGAGCTTTTGCTTGTTGCGTACCGGCATAGCGTTCACGTAGCAATTCAAAGACACCGGTATATGTACCTGGTGTGGAGCGCGGATTGCTTCCTATAGGACTTTGGTTGACATAGCATACCTGCTCATATGCTTCAAGTCCAACAACCGCCTCTACTTCACCTGACGCTTCGACGGTTTTACCCATATGTTTTAATATAGCCGGATATAATGTTTTTGCAATCAGGCTACTCTTACCTGAGCCACTAACACCGATAACTGCTGTTAGTTGTCCTATAGGAATCGTCACATCAATATTTTTCAAATTATAGGTTGCAACTTTTTTCATCTGAATAGCTGCTTCTTGCTTCGTATACAATTTAATATCTTCTATTACTTTTACCTCAGCAGACATTGTTTTAGGATGTCTATGTTCTAAAGGAACATTCGAGACAATCTCTCCACCATAAACCCCTGCTCTAGGTCCCATTACAAGATGAACATCTGCAATCTCCAAGAAGCTTTTCTTATGTTCAACAATAAGTATTGTGTTATCTTGTCTTTTTAGCTCCAACAGTGTCTCCATTAAAAATTGATAGTCTTTTGGATGTAACCCCTTAGAAGGTTCATCCATAATATAGGTAATATTACTAAGCCCTGAACCCAATTGACTAGCCAACTTAAGCCTTTGAGCCTCACCGGCAGAGAGGCTTGGTATGCTTCTGTCTATGGAAAGGTAACCAATACCCACATCCAATATACGCTTTAAACGCCGATTCAGTTGAACAAAAAGCTTCTTCGTTTGCTCCTGTTGGTTATGTGGTAAATGCATATACATATGATGGCACCATGTGTGGAGTTCATCACTACTTAACTTAATCACCTTCACATATCGATCTCCCATAATATGCACTAATCGTCCTTCCGGTTGTAACCGTTCTCCTTGGCATTCACTACATATTTGTTTCGTCATATATCGTTGCACTTGTGCATTGGTTTTTGATGAACTTGTCGAGTGCATCAAGCGCTCAATTAAAGGTATAGCTCCCTCTACAGGTCGAACAATCGTTCCGCTACGTCCTTTAGCATTTTTATAATCCAAACGAACGTTTCGACCATTCGATCCGTGAAGCATTTCTTGTTTAAATCGCTCCGGCAATTGATTATATGCAAGTTCTAAATCAACATCTAGATCCGCTGCCAATGCCAGCACTTCGCCTCGAATCCAATTAGCATTTGGATTTTCTCTATGTTTTCTTAAGTTACCATATAGTGATGACGCCCCATCAAGCAAAGATTTTTCTGGCGCTTCAACGATTTTAGATGGATCAATCCCCATCTGCATGCCTAAACCTTTGCAAACAGGACACATATAATCAGGATGGTTCGAACTAAATAGTTGCGGTGTTCGATCAAAGAAAACCTCACCGCAGGATGAGCAAACATTACCTGCATCAATTTCATGGTGACATATCGGACATATACGCTGTCCGATAATTGAAAAAATCAACTTGAGAATATCACCAATTTTTGTAACACTTCCAACACTTGACCTCGGATTTGCTCCTAAAGCTTTTTGATCGATTGCAATAGCTGGCTGTAAACCAGTGATATTATCCACGTAGCGATCCGATAGGGCTACATCCCCCATCGGATTTGATAAAATAAGATCCATAAATTGTCTTTGACTTTCTGCATATAAAATATCGAATGCCAAACTGGATTTTCCACTGCCGCTGACCCCTGAAATCAGCGTAATTTTATTTTTAGGTATTTTAACGGATAGATTTTTCAAATTATGAATATGTGCATTATGAATCTGAATATTCTTGGAATCCTCTTCATGTTCATCCAAAGGAATCTGTTCAAGATCCATGGATAGTTTCTTGAATTTTAAAACCTTTGTTTGCATTGGTCTTGCATCAACCTCTTTAGGCTGTGCAAAGGTTTTTTTCTTTGTCCAATGCGAAACCCAGCTAGGTACACCGGCACTCTTAATACAATCCATTGAAGGTTGATAAAACATCACTTGTAATATTTTACTTCCTATAAAGCCATCAAATCCTATAATCTCAATGAAGCCATCATCATGCCAAACATTATTCACACGAACAAGCGTCGACCCTATCGGATTTGGGCGGACTGGTGAACGTGTAGCAAATACGCCTGTACGGGGAGCATGGTTATACGGTGGCATGCATGTCCTGATTTTTCGAAAATTATCTCCATCAAAGCGATCAAACCACCATAAAACACGTAAGCAGTCTCCTTGTTGAATGTGGTGGATATTTGTATCCGTCTTATTTAATTGAATCCCCATACGCTTGCCATAACGCATGTATTCACCAATGGAGTCCCCTTGGTAATTTATACAAAATCGTTGGACAGGTTCTTTGGCTTCCTCAATAACTTCCTCAATTGAAAAATACGGCTTAATATCAACTAATTCTCCTTTAAACTCATGATTATCCATTGTAACTTTAAAAAGAATCTCAGCTCTATCTAGAGAAATATGAATAATTTCAACACTATAGACTTCAAGTCGGTTATTTGAACGCATGAATAATATACAGTGAGAAAAAAGATCTAGTTTAGTCAATGCTTTGCTATACCCATCTTCCAACTTAAGAATTCCTTCTTGATGTTTACTTTTTCGTTTTACACTTCCTATTTTTAACCATTTCATAAAAAAAGCCCTCCTTATCGACATCCATTATATCAATAAGAAGGGTTAAAGACTTTTCCATTACTGCTATTTTCTACTCAAATACTTTTTTCATTGCCCTTGGCTGATCTGTTTTTTTAAGTATCTTAAATTCTTTGAATACAAGAATCCAAGTCCAGATACATATAATCAAATCTATGCCAAACGCCCCTACATATACTGCAAAAACTCCAAAAAACCTTGGCAGTATTAGCATCAACGGAATGTAGAAGACAACTTGGCGTGCAATACCTATTAAAGAAGCTACATTTCCTTTATTAATTGCCGGGAAAAATGTCATTGCCATAAAGATAACAGGTAATATAGGTAGCAGTGACATAAATAATCGAAAATTCATAAGATCACTGGCTAAAAAGGTGCTTTCCGGCAACATTAGATGAAGGACATTGGCTGGTGCTATCATCATAATTAACCAAAACGGTAACAATAACAATGTTGCTACAACTGCAAACACATAAAAACTTTGAATGACACGACGATATTTTCCTGCCCCATAATTTATACCCACAGCTGGCTGCAATGCACGCATCAGTCCAAATACCGGAGTGAGCATAAATGTAAATATGCGATATGCAACTCCGTAAAAGGCCACATCACTATTGGTTCCATAGGCATTGAGGGCATTTAGCACTAACACCGCTTGAATCAATGTCATGACATTCATAATTAGTGAGGACATCCCCATTGATAAAATACTTTTAATAATCTCCGGATCACGTCGTATAGAAAATGGATTTGATTTGAAGGATGCCTTTTGACGGGCAAAGTAGATAAATGATGTCAATGTATATACAATCATTCCTATATTCGTTCCAATTGCTGCACCTTCAACGCCCATCTTAAACAGAACAATAAGGATATAATTGATAAGAATATTTACAACTAATCCGCTTCCCATCATGACTGCGGCGCGTTTCATTCTTCCTTCTGCCCGAATAATCATATTCCCTGCTAATCCAGCAATCCAAAAGAGTGCCCCATATAAAGTCACCTTAAAGTATGCCACACCATATTCAAGTGCTTCACCTTCTCCACCCATAAAAGCTACAAGTTGACGGGCAAAAATCAACGCTCCTAGGGTAAAGAAAAGACTAGTGATAAGGGTTAAATAATTGGCATTCCCCAAAAGTTTTCTCTGTGTAGCTTCATCATTTTTTCCAATAGCAATACTTAATGCTGAACCTGCTCCCACTCCGATAAGCGACCCTATTCCAAGCGTCATCTGCGTTAATGGATAAGCTAGGGACACACCTGCTAGTGCAGTCTCTCCAACATAACGTCCTACAAAAAACGCGTCAAAAACGGTGTTCATGCCATACAATACCATAGCGATAACAGCTGGCCAAGCCAGTCGAATACTGACTTTCCACATATTATCATGTAATATCTGTTGTTTTTGTGATGTCTGTTCCATTATGCTATATATCCTCCTTCACGATGTTCACATTCGATGGCTTCATGACGATTTTTCGCACAAGAGGCTCAAAGATTGTACGCAGCTGTTGTCGATTGGTTTCTAGTACTTTGGGCTCACGACTTGTGTTTTGCGCCATCATCATCCCATTCATCATACGACTGATAAACTTCAATTCATCGATACATATGTCCAAATCCACTTCAACACGCGACGTCAACCACTCAAAAAACTGTCTTTCTAAAGTCAAAAACACTTCCCATATTTCTTGATCATATAACATTTCACATAAGAACATTGTATAGATCCGCTTTTCATCTGTTTGATAAATAAATTTGTCCAAAATAGCTTCTGTGACCAGCGCAATATTTTCTTCATCTGTATTTTTTGGTTCTATCTGAAGCATATGCTTGTTATATTGCATATAAAATATATTGCCTTGGCGCATCATATCAATAAGAATCTGTTTTTTATCCGCATAATAGTGGTATACACCACCTTTTGATAATTCTGTATGTGCAATGATATCTTCCATCGTTGTTAAGGGATATCCTTTTTCTAAAAAGCTTTTTTGGGCTCCGGCTAAAATCTCTTGTATTCTCTCTTCTCGTGTTTTTCTTGTCTTTGCCATCATATCACTCCTTGATTATCCATTTTCAGATAACATATCATTATTGTTGCAACTGCGCCTTAAGCATTTTTGCAAATATAGAAGGACGCTCTCTAAGTGCCTGTGGATGTCCCATTTCTGCAATTTTTCCTTCTTTTAGTACAACGATTTTATCTGCACCTATAACTGTCCGCATACGATGGGCAATAATAATGACAGTTTTTTCTTTTATCAGCTCACCTAAGGCTTCTTGAATTTTTGTTTCATTTTCAGCATCTAAAGACGCTGTTGCCTCGTCTAGTAGAATAATCGGCGCATCTTTTAATATTGCACGTGCAATGGAAATTCTCTGGCGCTCTCCTCCTGAGAGCTTATCCCCGTTTTCCCCTACATGGGTATCATATCCTTGCGGGAACTTTTCGATGAATTCTTCACACCTTGCAAGACGAGCTGCTTCAATAACTTGCGCGTCCGAAGCATCCTTACGTCCCAAACGAATATTTTCCATAATACTGGAATTAAACAGTGTAACATCTTGAAACACAATGGAATAATTTGACAAAAGTGTTTCTGGATCTATTTTAGATATGTCCTGTCCCCCTAAGGTAATACGCCCCTTATCGATATCCCAAAAACGTGCGGCTAATTTAGCTACCGTACTTTTTCCTCCTCCTGAAGGTCCAATAAGGGCCGTAACTTCTCCTTGTTTGGCTGTAAAACTGATTTCATCTAAAACCGTTTGTTCCTCATCATACCCAAAGGATACCTTTTTAAATTCAATATCAAAGTGTTTGGGATAAAACTCAGCTATTCCTTCTTGTCGTGGCATCTTAAGCATCGATTTCATACGATCAATACGTACTTGTAAAAATAGTAGCGCTGCAAAGTTGTTTAACGCTTCTATAATCGGATTATAAATTCTTGAGGCAACCACCAAAAAGACAATAAAGGTAAACGTACTAATTTCCTTCGTTGAAAGCAGATATATCCCAACCAGCACAACACTTGGCAATCCAAGTTTAAGAACTACATAGGACATATTAATAAAAGCCCCAAGAAGCAGTTCTCCATGAATCAACAGTTCTTCAAGTTTGTCCAAACTCCTCACCATACGGCTTTTAAAATGCCCTTCGCGATTGTATGATTTTATCTCTTGTGCCGAGTCCAAGGATTCTTGCAATAAATCCGAGATGGTGCGCTTATGATCATAAAGCTTCTGATGTACCGATTCTTGAAATTTCTTAGACAAAGTAAAGACAATAAGCGCAACAGGAATAACCCACAACATCGCAACGGCCATTTTCCATTGATACATCATCAAGCTTATTCCAGCTAATACTATAGTAATTGCCGACGCATAAATTTGAGGTACATTATGTGAAAACATTGTTTCTACCTGAGTAGCATCTTCCATAATGGTTGAGGATAAGTCTGCAATATCCTTTTTCCCAAAAAAGGCTAACGGAAGTTTCTTTAATGTCTCTGCAAGATTTATGCGCATTTTTGCACTTTCTTCATAAGTGGTGCTAAATGTTGTATGATATTGAATATATGCTATTACAAACATCACACCAAAAGCAATAAGCGCAAATGCTACATAAAAGCCTATACTTCGCATCATCTGAGGATCTTCATTGTTTTGGATAACCATAATTGCATCTTCTAAAAAAGCAAAACCTAATATTGCCGGTGCAAAAAAACTTAAGTTCAGCAGTGCCGTCCAGAGTATAGCCCGTACTAATTGTTTGCTGCCTTCATAACTTAATGCGTATTTTTCTTGAAAAAATCTATACATTAACAACACCTTCTTCCTGTTTCTGCTCACTGATTTTCCATTCTAGGGATTGTTGATATTCTTGCCACATCTTTTCGTAGATCCCGTGTTGAGCCAGTAATTGTTCATGCTTGCCTGTTTCTACAATCTCACCGTCTTTTACCACAAGAATACGATCTGCATCTTGGACAGTTGTTAGACGATGTGCAATCATCAAGGTTGTTTTTCCATGGCTCAGCTCTTTTAGCGCTTGCTGTATAAGATGCTCATTTTCGGGATCTGCAAACGCTGTTGCTTCGTCTAAGATAACTATCGGAGCATCTTTGACAATGGCCCGTGCTATGGTAATGCGTTGCTTTTCTCCTCCCGATAGATACGTCCCTTTTGATCCTATAATCGTCTCCAGCCCTTGGTCTAGACCATCGATAATCTCTCTTGAGCGCGACATATCAATAGCACTATTTAGGGATTGTTCATCCAGATTAGTTTGACCAAAAGCGATATTATCATAAAGCGTCCCTTTAAAGAGTTGTGTGTTTTGGAAAACCAATGAGATATGATTCATCAGCTCCTCTTTTGGAATTTCTTTTATATTACGTCCGCCAATTAAAATCTCACCTTCTGTAACATCCCAAAATCGTGAAGCCAAACGTGCAATTGTTGTCTTTCCTCCGCCTGAAGGACCAACTAAAGCAACGGTCTCTCCTTGTTGAAGCTTAAAGTTCATCTTCTTAATAACCGGTTCTTTGGACGTCCTATATCCAAAAACAACGTCTTTGAATTCGATACTATATTCATCCAAAGGCTGCTTTGTCTTTTGGAAAGGCATCGTTTCATACTCAAGTAGTTTATCAAATCGATCAATGGCTTGTTCTGCAATTAGCGCATTTTGCTGAAAATGCATAGAACGCATCACTAATACGGTAAACATCGGTGATACTAGAAGATAAAAAATAAAGTCTGTCACTACCAGTTCTAAATTATGTCCTCGTCCCACGAGAAAAATAGCCATCGGAATCAAAAAAAACGCAACTGCTTGCATAATAACCGTATAGAAAACCATTGGTTTTTGGCAACTCAATGTATACGCATATACCATATCCTTATATCGTATAATACTGTCATAAAACCGTTTAAATGAAAATATACTTTGTCCAAATGTTTTTACCACTGGAATTCCACGGATATATTCTACGGATTCAGAACTCATCTCTTCCAAGGCATCATAATAACGTTCTTGAAAAGCTCTTCCCTTACCACCAATCATAAATCCCATTGAGAGAAAACCTAACACAATCGGCACCAATGAAGCTAATCCCATGCGCCAATCAATTGTCAAAATCAGTAGAATCAAAATAACCGGAGCAATAACGCTTCCTGCCATATCCGGAAGTTGATGCGCTAAAAACGAATGGGTCGTTGATGCTTGATCATCAATAATCTTTCGTATTTTTCCGCTGGAATATTCATCAAAAAATCCCAGTGGCATATCCATCATCTTTGTCATCCCTTGTTTTCGCATGCCTACCTCCACACGAAAAGCAGCTAAATGTGATGTTAATAAGGCAATAAAATAGATAAGTACTCCTGCAAATGCTGCTGCAAAAGTCATCCAAGCATATGTTTGAATGCTCCAACCTTCATTGGAAAAATCCGCCGCAAATATTCGCCTAATAATAATCCATATAAATACAAAGGGCAAAATATTTAATATTGCAGATAAGGCTGATAAAAAAAGTGACGTCGGAATCAAGATTTTTTTCTTACCCATAAATGGTGTAAACCGACGGATTAGAGATTTTTTTTGCTTCTTTTTCATACAATACTCCTTTACAATAAATACTTATGCATGAGGTCATCTTAGTTACCGACGTATACGTCGGTAACTGTTAAATTATTAAGGGAGAGAACTCCCTTAATTGATATTGATTTTCGTTATCATTCTAATCGTATTTTTTGTATTTGTCAAGTTTTTGTATTAATTTTAACAATAATTCATTTTACTTTTCTCTAAACCTTTCTACCTATTGACCATGTCCTAAAAAAGTTTCATACTAAATATATTGATAATCTATTTCATTTAACCTTGGTCCGGATTCAGAAGCTTCTGCATATGAACTATTCGACAAATTATCCGAAGGCGGCAAGGTCGTTCAGCCTCTACAAAAGGAATTCTGGGGAGCACTCTATGGATCTGTCACTGATCAATTTGGCATCTATTGGAGTGTGAATTTCCAATTGCCGGCAGAGTAATACTTACTGTAAGGGATGTATTTTGATTTTAGCCAATTTTTCTTCGTTTTTTATTAATTGTTTTTTTACAAATGGATTGCCATGGGATGGATACACTTTTTTATAATTCAGTGTTGCCATCTTCGTCCACGAATGTCTATATTCTTTTAAGTTCTCTATCCAAATAATGACATGATGGCGACTTGGCAATCCATTCATCGTTGCATCTCCACTAAATAAAACTTGCTGTTCAAAAAGTAACCCTATGGAATCTTTGGTATGTCCCGGTAGCTCGACAATTTTTGCCCCCAACTTGTTTTCAATCGCAGGTTTATTGTTCGCATCTGCAATCCAATAGCGTGTTGCAGCATTCACCGGCTGATATTGGTGCTTTCCTTTTCCAAACACTTTCATCAGCTGACAAAAGCCCCAAGCCAAACGACTACTACAACCACCTTCAAAGGAATTTTGCCCTGTCTTTAAGCGTGTGATGGCTTCAGGATGTAAAATAACTTTGGCATGGGTTTTTTCAAGTATTTGGTTTAAAAATCCGACATGATCATCGTGAGCATGGGTCAAAAACACGTAGCGAATATCCTCTAGCTTAATATGCTGCTTTTCTAATTTTTTGTAAAAATCTTCATACTGCTCTGCATACCCTGTATCAATCAACAAATACCCTTCCATAAGTTCTATAAGATATAGATTACTTATTCTATTGCCTAAGTTGATGACTCGCTCCTCAATGGGTTTTCGAAGTTCGTACATTTTTCTTAATTTTTCTGCTGTATCGCTATCTATGGCTAACAATTGTTGAATATAGTCATGAATGTTGACATACGGTTTAATCGAACTTCCAAAAAGTATGCTTTCCATTTGCTGGCGAATAATATGGGCATAGGCTAATTGATTTTCATTATCTACATGCTCAATAATCCAAAGGGTATCGACCAAACTATCATAAACTTTTTCTTTTGAAAAAGGCTTCTGTTCATAATCTGCTTTGATTTTTCCCAAAGCTTCAAGTGCTTCTGTTCCGGTCCGCGCCTTATCGATAACTTCCTTGGCGTGTCCAATAGCACACTGATTTCCTTTACACTGGGTACAATACGTGCCTCCCACACAAATTTTTGTCAGATCTTTATGGATATGCGCATAATAATCATGAAGCATTTTTGCTTGAAGTTTAAAGGCTGTCTGAATATTTTCTTGTCTTTGTTTTACTAACTTGCTCATCAAAAAAAGCACACTTAATGTTAATAACAAAACTGTTGGCACAACATAAATCGGTCGTAAGTAAGCTGTTGGAACGGATGTCGCTAATTTTTGCAGTCCAAAAAACATAAAAATAGTTGCTGCAAATACCTTGATTCCAAACTCAGGTATCTTGTCGCCCATCTTTTTACCTACAAAAATTCCCAACGCCCCTGTAGCAACCATTCCAGACACTGTTCCTACAAGAATAAGCAATGGATAATACGCATCCGTTGCCAATGTAATGGCTGTTAATTGTGTCTTGTCTCCGAGTTCTCCCAAGAAAAAAGCAAGTGCAACTGTTCCAATCGGTCCCATTTGAATAGTTGCTTCCTCTTCATCCTCATCTTCTTCTGTCTTTAGCGTCCATAAGGCAAATCCTACGAAAGCGATTCCTGCAATAATCTGCAACCTGTCTATCGGAATAAAATTAGACAGATAACTTCCGAGTAAGACCGCTAAGCCGTGGTTTAAAAACGATCCAATCGCTATCCCTACCAGAACTTTTTTTACTGGAAATCTTGTGGCAAATGCCATCGCAAGAATTTGAGTCTTATCCCCCATTTCCGCTACAAAAATCAATAAAAATGCTTGTACAATCTCTTGTGTCATCTTTCAAAGCTCCATTTCTTTTTTATTCATAAAGCGACAGCGTCGCATTATCTCATAGAGATATCATTCATCTTAGGAAAATTACCTTGGGCATAATAAAAAAGAGACTTACAGATTAAATAGTAGACTACACCATTTAATCTATAAGTCTCGCTCCATTAACATTCATTAACGTAAATAAGACCAGGATTGCTCCAGTATGTTGACCTTATTTTGGTTTCCCATAGCTACTCCCTTATAGAGTTCTATATCATTCTATCAAGTCATGCATTTATTGTCAATCTATTCACATAAAATAAATATATTGCGATTATACATTTCTGATTTTTTGTAAGAGCATCAGCACACTGATAACGGTAAATGTCGATCCCACAATGGTTAGTAATATGTCTTCCTCTGTCTTATTGGCAAACTTTGCCGCAACTTTTGCTCCCACAACTGCCGAAGCACTTGTAATTGCCATAGCCATGGCTAATAGTAACACATTAACAGATCCCATATGAAAAAAGTGAGATACTCCACCAGTTAGTGCAGTAAAAGTCATAATAAGTACCGATGTTCCAATTGCTGTTTTCATATCATAGTTTAACACACCTGTTAAAACAAATAAAATCATCAATCCTCCACCTGCTCCGACAATACCACAGACCAATCCTAAAAACAGTCCAAGAACAGAAGATAATACCATTGGGTTTATATCTAATTGCGATATTTTGCTGACTTTTTTTTCTTTTTTTTGAACAATACCATTTTTGGCATTTTTCCGCATTCTTAATCCATCTCTTAAGAACTTCAATCCTAGAAGAAATGTCATAAAGCCTCCGACGCCACCAAGTGCTTCATTGTTAAAAAAACTTGAAAGATAGCTTCCTAAAAAGGCACCAATACATGCTGTAATGGTTAAGGCAATTCCATCTTTCATATTAATGTTGCCATTCTTTTTATATGTCAGGAACGAAAAAAATGATGCAAACACATCGGTAATCAAACTCACTGCAATAGCGACATATGCTGAGATTGGGCTAAAACTAACTAAAAGCGGTGTCACAACCGTTGCCGCTGATGCCCCGGCTAAGCCTGTGACAATGCCGGCGCCAAAACCTGCTACGATGAGTAAAACAAAATTTCCAAACTTTAATATTTCGGGCATATAGACCTCCTTTTCTAATTTGTCTCTTTTATTTTATAACATATCAAAGTCTGGCACAAGCAAATTTATTTACTCCAAAAAAGCACATGTCCGGTGTCGGACAAAGCAAATACGTACTCCTGTGATTGAAACAATTGATATTGCCTTCCTTGGGCTTTTTGATTGTAAATCATCTCTCGATAGACATCCCATTCAGGATCTATCGCTTTGGGAAGGTTGTTAAAATCCTTAGCCATTGCTGTTGTTGTTCTTTCTGTAAAAGCTGTAATTCCTGATTGTGTAAGGTTAAAGGACCCATTAACAACATTATTATCCAAATTATAGGTTACATAAATATTCGTTGTATCTTCAGGAAGATTTTCAGGAATCCATCCACGCGTAACAATATCTTGAGCATCTAAATAGCTGATAAATGTATAGGATGGTGTCTCTGCTGCTTTCATATGTCGGATATACCCAATCGAAACCGACAACAACAATACCAGCACGACAAAAATAGAGATAACCATTTTTCTTACTCGACGCACTCTTTTTGAAAATAATCCCACTGCGCTTTTTGAGTTATTCGTTACTTCCTCTTGAATCTTTTCCACGTTTTGCTCTCCTGTACTTTGTTCTGCTTGCAAAGTTTCAGAAAGTTCTCTACATTCTGAGCAGCTTTTTATATGTTCCTCCACAATGTCACTACTCGTTTTTGACAATGCTTGATCATGATACATAGGTAACAAATCTTGAACTAATTCACAATTATATTTCATAGCCGTACTTCTCCTTTAATTTTGCTCTTAACATTTTTTTACCTCTAAAGTAAAACACTTTTGCTGAACTTACAGAAATCTTTTGATGCACTGCAATCGCATTATAGGATTTATTTGTAAAAATTCGCGACAGCACCACTTCCTTCATCGGACTTTTCATCTCAAAGATAACTTTCAATCCATACTCAAGAAGTTCTTTCTTAATCTGGGCATTCTCTATGGACTGCTGTTTATCCTCTGTAAATCCCAAAATCTCTTCTACCGAAAAATCGATATGTTTATTGGCGCGCAAATATCCAAAATATCTGTTTTTTGCTATGCCTAATATCCACGTTCGAATATGGGATTGTCCTTTAAATTTATGGAAAGATAAATACACATGATAAAAAGTCTCTTGTGTTAATTCTTCTGCGATATGATGATTGTAGTGTGTCAGCTTATTTATAAAGTTATATACATCTGCATAATATAACTTATAAATTTCTTCAAAACCATCCATAGTCTCCTCCTTTCTTTTGAAGATATTTGGTTTTCTGTAAATTAGTAGCAAAACTAAAGGAAAAGTTACACTAATTCTTTTTTTATTTATTCTTTAATTTGGTGAAGACTCTATAAGTCTTTTAAGCACAGTTGAAATCTCTCCACGGCTGACTGCCGCTTTTGGATCAAATCGTCCCTGAGTTTTTCCTGTAATAATTCCTGTCACTTGCATATACTCTACTGCTTCTTTTGCCCATGTACTAATGTCTTCATCATCTAAATACCCATGTTCTGTCTGTTGCTTAGGCAACTCAATACCAAAAGCTTTGACATAATTTGCAATGATAACTGCCATCTGCTCACGGGTAAGTGCCTCGTCAGGTGCAAATATAGTGCTAGATAGACCTTTAACAATACCTTCTGTATTTGCCCACTCTATATAGCTGCTATAATAAGCGTCATTTTTAACATCGGTAAAGTGATTTTTAGTATATTGATCAACTTCTGCTTTTGCTAACCTGCCAAGCGCTGTCGTCACCATTCCTCTGGTCATTAATGCATCTGGCGAAAAAGTATTATATCCTGTCCCTTCTAGTATCCCATAATCTGCTACAAAATCAATACTCTCTTTTGCCCAATGCTTTGTAATATCTGTAAAATGAGAACGTAAAGCTACAGATCCCACTGCAAATCTGGAAAAATGGTCTGTGGAAAATTCAACCCTTTGCTCTTTAGCGTTATATGTAGCGTCGGGTATTTTGCTTATCTTATCCTCCTGCTCAACAAAGTATGCCGTTATCCCATCGGGCGTCTCACCCTCTTGCAATATATACCCAATCGATACGAACACCTTGCCACTTCCAAATGTTGTTACTTCGTTTTGTTCCTCTCCAATAATGAAAAGATCATATACAGGACGGTCACCTAGAATTAGTTGTATTTGAGGTGAAAGTGTAGGATTTTCAATTTTTTTCGCTAAAATATTTACATCTGTTTTAAGGTGCATTTGGATTTCTTTTAGAGCTTCCAAATTGATATGCATGTTTATAATATCGCTTGTAATACGTACTTCCCCTACTTTTTCCTTCACCAATGTATCTACACTCGCTTTGGGAAGATTAACGCCAAGATGTTTAACCAAGGTGTTTTGCGGTTCTATATTAATCGCCATGACAACATTTTGTTCATCACTATTATGCTCCCTTGCTTGCTTCTGAGCTTTTTTAATGGCTTCGTTTACCATATCTGTTGATACTGTCGCTTCAATCGTGTTATCAATAACGTTGGTATTTATCGATGGTATGGTTCCTATGATAGGATCATTCGTCAGCACTTCCTTATCCCTATAACTATCACCACTAGAAGAAGAGTCTCCACCACCACTTGAAGCTTTCGATACAACTACATAACATACCGCTTGATAGCCTCCTTCAACCGTTGTCACACTAATTTTTGCTCTCCCCTCTCCGACAGCCTTTACATTCCCGTATGCATCAACTGTTGCCACTAAAGGATTATCACTTGCCCATATAACCGATTTTTCTTTGGCCTCAAAAGGAATAGCTGTCGCTCTAAGCCATGCCGTAGAAGGTAACGCGTTGGTATACAAAGACAAACGCTGACTATCTAGCTCTACTCCAGCCACTTTTATCCCACCAATAGGGATAATCTGTCCATTAACCATCACTGTACCTCCAGTTACAGTGATAAGCCCTGATACAGTTTTTGTCACTTCCACTGTGCCCTCAGATACATTAAGATTACCATTTTTCCCTATGTATCCATTGATTGTGACCTGAGTATGACTCCCACTCACTGTAAGGTCACATTTTAATACTCCATTATTTTCCCCTTCATCACCGGTAACAACCATGCCTCCTGTAATGATAACCCCATTGTTATATCCACATAACGCCCCTAAATTTCCACTCGATTTTGACGTTACCCTTCCACCAGATATAATCAACGCCTTATCAGCTACAATCCCCCCTGTAATTCCTGCATTTGAGACATCCACTACTGCTTCATCCTTTATATAAATATCTTGAGATGCAAAAAGGGTATATCCGGATGTTGTAGGATTGGTTCTAACTTGGGATTTGCCGATAATTTTAATATTACCGCCCTGACAATGAAATCCCTCCCAGTTTCCTTCAATCGTCGACACATATATCTTAGCACCATCCACTATTAAATCCCCATCCACATTAGCTATCCCTATTCCATTTTCTACATCGATATAAGCCGTAATATCTTCAATGACCAGTTCTGAAACTGAAGAAATCCCCGCATTATCTTTGTTCAAAATATTTAGTACTGCGTCTTTGGAACCTTTGATGTCAAGCTCCCCTGAACAAAATATCTTTCCCTTAATATCTACCTCCCCTTCAATAACAATGGTTGCTTTTCCAACACCATTCATAATATCAATTCCATATTCCACTTTGCAATTTGTCAACGTAAGGGTATTTGAACTGGCATCCCAATTCCAACTCCACGCTTTTCCATCTGAATGTGTACCTGAATCCGATTGATTCACTGAAGCATTATACTGAGGTTGTCCAACTTCAAGTATGCCAAAGGCTGCTCCTGTTGTACTTGTCGGCTCTGATGCAACTAAGTTGGGTTCTAAAACCCTCGCTTGTATGCTCTCTTTTGTATCCATGTTTTTTTCCGTTGCACTTATCCCGCTAATTGGCATGATACATACCATGCATAGGGCAAGCGCGAAACTGATCAGTTTTTTCACTTTTTTGTTCATTCTTTATTCTTCCTCCTTTTATGAATCACCTTTATACTTTTCCTGCCAATATGACTTCTATAACTTCCTTTGCCGTAATCTTAAGTCCCCCTTTTTCCCAAAAAATATAATTCCCATCGGTACTGACCGCTTCAAAAATCTCTATATCCTTTAGAATGATATATTTTGCTGAATATAGTTTCGGCTTAAAATCTACAATAAGGATATTGTCATTTGTCATCATCACTTTTAGGCGATAATCCGACAGGGGAATGACCTTTTGAATATAGTCCATCTATTCACCTTCTTTCTTAGGTCTGTAACCTATTTTTATATTTACAATTTTATGGCTTTTCCTCTAATGACACATCACCCATTATGGGGTGATATTGTCACACAAAAATACTTTGGCAAAATTTCACTACAAAAAAAAGTGCCTCCTACAAACGTGGAAGCACTTTTATATGTACTCATAAACTATGTAATTCTTTTTTTGAATTGACCCCTAACTTCGAATAAATGTGTGCAAGATGGGTTTTTACCGTGTTTTCAGAAACAAATAATGTATTTGCAATATCCTTATTTTTCTTTTGAAGTGCCGCCAGTTTATATACCTCGTATTCACTAGGTGTCAGTTCTATCAACGCTTCGTTAGAATACAACGACTTGCTTAACAATTGTACTCCTTTTTTATAACGATTGCACACCTGAGTAACATACAAAGGAACCTCAAGTCCAGTTTCATTTGACACTTTTTTTAATAAGTCATAATTTTCTGCAAAGGGCAGAATAATTTTATCAGGTAGCGCAATATCGAATGCCTTGGATAAATATTCTTGGGCCATCTCTATCTGATTGGCTTGCATCTTAGCAATGGCCATATAGAGAGTAAAGTACACTTTTGTCAACTGACTGTTTAAGGCTTCGGCTACCCCCATCGCTTCTTCAAAAAGCATTTGCACCTCAACATGCTTTCCTTGTAACAACAGCGCTCTAGCGAGCAGACAAAAACCGAACGTACTGCTCATAGGCAAAATTTTATCTATAACTTTTTTTATGGCTTCTTCATGATCGAATTGAACTTGAAGCTGTAAATGCATATGTTCATTAATTAAAACAATTTCACTAAGCTCATAATGAATGGCTCGTGTTTTTTCGCTATCATATAAATACGATTGGCAAAGTTCATACATATGCTTGCTTCCATAAAATATCGCCACACGTTGTAATACAAAGACAGCTGCAAGATAGAGGCTCTCCTGATTCGTACTCCTTGCCTGAGAAATCCCCTTATAACAAAGATTTTCTGCAAGGTGTTCTTCCCCTCGAAACAGTGCAATCTCTGCTCGAAAAATCGTATCCGCCCCCATGCCATGCCCTTTTACCATAGAAGAATAAAGGGGCATACACCGACCCATATCTTCCATATGCTCTTCTAACTTTCCAACAGCACTCCAATACAAAGACACGACACTGGGATTGCCAAACGTCCATGGATCACGGGGCAAAATAGCACTGCTTTTTCCTTGCAATAAGTTATAGGCTTTTTGTTGATATAAACCCATTTTTGCAATATGATTAAAGACGCTAAAGGATTCAATAAGCGCCAATTCTCCTTTAATCTTTTCTATGCTATCACGCTCTATACCTTCATCCTCAATAGCTGCATGAAGCATTTGGCAAATCATCCCATACTCTTCATAACAATTTTGTGTAAAAAATTCAAAAGCAATAAGAATATACGCTAATGGATACAGATAAACCGATTCTTCTATATGTGTCAAAGCAATTTTTCGCAGCCATAAAAGATAACTTTCTTTTGAATAGCGTAAAGAAATATTATCAAAAATTAATGAACTATCGATGAGCGAAAGGACTTTGTTATATTGTTCTATTTTGCAATACATTAAAATTGCATTGGCTATATTTTGAGTGCTAGCATACCACTGGGCTGATTGAAGAACAATCTGTGTTTGATGGGTTTTTGACAACTTAGAAAACTCCAGTTGTAATACTTCCCGCAAAATTGAGTGGAACGTATACGTTGCCTCTTTATCATTGTAGGCGAGCAGTGGAATTTTTTCAAACCGATAATTCGAAGCTTCTATCGAACCATCAAAGTAAATCAACTGTTCTTGTGTGAATGTATCAAAAAATGACAGGGCAATCAATAGCTGCCTTTGCCGTTTTTCAAGTGTATCTAAAATCACATTCTCAATCATGGCATGTATGGCCACTGTAGACTGAAATTCTTGGTGCTTTGAATAATGAAGCAGTTGAAGATATAAAGGAGCAATCCAACCTTCCGAGTAGGTCAATAAAAAATCCAGTTGACTATTTGTCAATATAACCCCAGCTTTTTTAAAATATGCCACAATATCCGTCTTTTTGAATGTCAATTCCTCACTAGATAGGTATAAACATTTTGCACAATGTGTTAAAAACTCGGACTCTCTATGAATAATTTGTGTGAGCACAACAATATGCAAATACTCGGAATTATTAAACAGAAAAGCTTCCCATATGCCTTTGGTAAAGTATTTTTGAATGCATTGAAAGTTATCAAAAACTATATACGTCGGTTCTTCACAACGAATCTCACAAAGTAACTGAGATATTTCATCAATATTATAAAGACTTGGAAGACCAAGTGCCGATAGACGCGTCCCAGTATCGGCATCAATCCTTTTAAGCGTATGGCACCACCTTTCCCATGCTTGTATTGCCGTATCATTCTCACTAAAGCTAATCCAACGTACATCAGCATCGTTAAACGACTTAAAAAAATACCGAATACAAGTTGTCTTTCCATAACCGGAGGCGGCTTCAACCACCGTCACCGGAAACATTGGAATATTATACATTGCTTCTTTAAGCGTCGTTGAAAAATAGTGTATATTGGTTTTTATAGTGGCTTGTTTTTTTAAGGATCGCACATTGTTTTGTCTAGAATGAGCCATTGATCCTCCCCCTCATCTGTAATTGGATTGCTTTTATACGGATATATGATACTGTTCTAACGCCGTCTTTAGCTGTTCATAGTTATCGAATACGATTCCATGAAGACCCGCTTTTTTTGCACCGGCGATATTTTCTTTTGTATCGTCAATAAATACACATTCTTCAGCTGGCACCTGAAGTGAATGTATAACATAATCATATATCTCACGATGAGGTTTCATAAGCTTAAGATCACAAGAACAATATGTTGAGTGAAAGATCTCAAAAAGCTTTAGTTCTTCTTGAATGTAGCGTTTGGCTTCCATGTTAATATTGGACAACAGTGCCACATGTCCTACTGTTGTCCTTAGCCGCTTAATCAGTTCAACCACCTTCTGATTAATTCGCGTCCAACTATGATAATCTTCCGTGACCAATGCCTCAAGTGTTACTGAATCCAAATCTTTTCCACTAATGCGCTGCCAATATTCTTCTTTGTTAATAAGTCCTTCATCATATGCTGTTCGATGATAAAAATACGCTTCCTCAAAGTCTTCAACCTTCATTTGAACAAGTTCTGCCATTGTCTTTACACGCTCTTTATCATGGGGATATCCTATAACTCCTCCAAAATCAAAAATAATGCACTGTATCTTCATATATTTTGCCCTCCCATTTTATCTAAATGCATATTATATTTTCTATGCATCAATTATAGCATAAAATATATGAAGCTCATTATTTTATATACACTATTTTTTCTATTTTGACTCCCATTCAAAGACATAATCTACGCTGATGTCTTCGCCAAACCACATTGGAAAGTTTGTTCCCCATACATTATTGTGAATATTAAAGTAAAATCCTCTATCCAAATCTCCCACGACATTATCAAATTGGAGAAAGTTTGAACTTCCTATTCCAACAAGAGGGGTATGTATAGGCGTTATCTTCATGTGCTTATCTGCTCCATCATAGGTGACATATTCTGTACAATGCAATTTTTTTGCTCCATCACGAACCACGTTATAGCAAGAGACTTCACTGTCTAGTTTATTCAACTTATATTGATATTTGTTATCTATCTTTGGTGCGATAATTAACCATGATGCTTCTGGAATTCGACTGATATCTTTCTTTTTCCATGAGAGATTGATTTCAATCTTATGTGCATAAATACGATATGCTATGTTAATTTCTCGAGGACAGCCATATACCTCACATGCCCGGGGTTCCATTGCAAGCTTCATCACCGCTAAAACATGTGTCTTTTTTTGTTGATAGCACAAATCAATTCCAAAAGGATAAAAACATTCTCGCTCATAAGCATCGTCTACAAATTCATATCCGGGTTTTGAAAAATCTGAGATACACCAACGATAATTCTCTTTTGTATCCATATATTTTCCAAACCAAGCTTCATAATCGGCAACACCTATTTTTTCATACAAAAATCTACCGATAGGGTTATCCGTTCCGGCAATTTCTTGCTCTTTTCCATCGACAAGTTTAATAATACTTCCGTCGGCGCCAAAAACTATTTGATTTTCCATAAATACATATTCTTTTCCCGGGATAATGCTATCAAACCCTTCTGTATTCATGCTATTGTCCGTTTGACATGCTTTATTTGCCTCTTGCTGTTGAGCTATATCTAGGCTCGAAACCGCTTTTTGTATATATTCCCTTTGTTCTTTCCATGACTGCTCAATAACCTTATATCCTCGTTTATTAACCTCGTTATATGTAAAAGGTGTTATAAAACCATACTTATCCGTAACACAGTTTTCTACATCATCTATCGCCCGCGCCCGCATAAAATCCTCTTTTGCATAATGCTTATAATCCGGTAGATATTTTTTTAAGTCCATCCCCCACGTATGTTCACAAACCAGTAGCAGGTTATCCATAAATCCACAATATTGTTGACTGTCTTTGACTATATCTCCATTTTTTATCCATTGGTCTTTTAACTTTAATAACGTCTTGTAGTTGGCTACTTTGATCGGATCCGTTGCGACACCGTGAATCCACGTATCTCCAATCTCTTCAGTAACCACAGGAAGTATATGGCGTTGTTCCCATGCCGCTTTTGCATATGCATCCAATGTCGAACCATAAACTTCACACTCTCCATAGGTTTCTTGCACACGGGCATATTCTTTTTCAATGGTCTGTCTATCCAGATAACCACAATTATCCCCAGCATGGCAAAAAGTCAAAATATCATCTAACCCATCAATACATAAACTTTCGCCATATACATTGGAATAATTCACAATAATTTCTCTTCCTTCTTGGTCACGCCATAAAAAGGCCTTAGGTACATGAGGCATTTTGGATGCAGGATTAACACCAATATGCAGGTATTTAATCCCTGCCTTTACCAAATGTTTTATGATGCCAATCGTGTGTCCCGGAACGTCGGTCATCTTTGCCGCTATGGTTTTTTGGTTAAACATTGCATCTAGTTTTTGACTATAGCTAAGTCCATAATTAAGTAAAGTACTATCCATAAGCTCTGTATGGGTGGTAAAGGGTATACCATGCCACTTAATATATCCTTTTTCCACAGCTTCCCTTAATTGAGTCAACTCATGCTCATCTTTGGATTGAACATAGCGATAGATAAGCCAAGACCCTGTAGTCCATACAAATTTTTTATGGGTCGTATTCATTTCAAAAGCAATCTTAATCGCATTGTCGATATAATTGTTTAGATATTGTTGTTCCACATTTTCTGCAAAATCAGTAAACCCAATATCAAGATGGGTTTTATAAATTATATGTACTTTTTTCATTTTATTTTTTCATCTCCATCTTCAATGTTTTGATTTCATAAGGTGATAGCTCACATATAATATCCTTCGTAGCATTATGCCACTTATCTTCTTCTTCCAATATATTGGAGAATGCGTAGCGACTTATACCAAAACTACTACTTATCTTGATTTTCTCACTACCTCCTCCATACTCATGTAACCGAAGAATCAAAAATTCACCATCTTCCGAGCGTTTAATGGCATCCACTTCAACATTTTTTCCATCAATCTCAACAAGACTTTGACACACTTGGCTTTTTTTCCCAAAGTAAGGCACGAGCTTGTTATTTAACTTTCTAGCTTCACTATTGACTCGCCCCTCGACAAAGTCGCCTCTATGAGGGTATAGGCTATATATAAAGGATTGCTCACCAATATCGGCTTTGACGTCAGGGTGAATCGATGATTTAATTAATGACAGTCGAATACATCCATCTTCAACATCATACCCATATTTGCCATCATTAAGCAAGCTTATACCAAAATCTCTTTGAGATAGGTCCACATAACGAATTGCGCAGGTTTCAAATTTAGCCTTATCCCATGAAGTTGTCCGATGTGTAGGTCTTTTAATATTTCCAAAGGATACATCATGGGTCGCCTCTCGTGCATAGATATTTAGAGGGAATTTCACCTTAACTAATTTTTCTTGGGTCTGCCAATTCATATGTGTCTCAAAATCAATACGATTGGAGTAATTATATATCTTCATCGTTTGTAAAACCGTACTGTTTTTATAGCGGTATCTAAATTCAATGGATGTAAACAAATCGCCTTTTTCTAAAACGGTTACGCTCTCAAGCTCTTTAATAACGTCCATAGTATGAAACGTATCTTCAAGTGTTTCAAGCTTGATTTCCCATGCTTCAAATTCTCCCGGCTTATCATCAAACACCTGAAACTCATTGGCATAACTACCTTCTAGAATCAATTCCCGGTCCAGCTGTTTGCTGTAGATTCTTGTAAGACTTCCTCTTGGTGACCATTGGATAATATAGAGATTATTCTCAAAATATCGTCCATGAATATCCACCTGGGCTGTATTTAAGTGTGGCCTCTGCCCACTAACTACCTTATAATTATTAAATGCAAAAGGCGTCAAGTTTTTGGCATATATCCATGTCCCTTCACGGGTGAGCTGAGATAACAGCACATTTTGATGTTCATCGATGATAGATTCATCAATAAATACATCGTTAAGCAGCATGATATTTTCCCTATCCATAATAGGATTATACACGGTTAACATATTCTCCGCATCAACACTGATTCGACGAAGCATATGGGTTATAATCTCGTCTGCCATGGACGCACTTTGCTGATAATCGCCTAGTGCATCTTCTGCCACTTGCCTTGTACAAGACCCTGGCAAAATGTCATGAAACTGATTCGTTAACAGGATTTTTATTCCTTGTTCAATCTGTTCAAAAGGATATACATTCCAATCCTTACAAAAAAGGCTAGCCGTAGCCGCTACCATCTCTGTGTAGCGATATATACTCTCTAGCTTACGATTCCATTTTTTAATTTTTCCTTGAGTTGTATATGTTCCCCGATGAAATTCCAAGTACAATTCATTATTCCATATTGGTTTCACACCTTCATATGCATTAAAATTAGCTGTTAGCTTTTGGATATATTCTCGTATGGAACTATGCTTAACCTTTGGGAGTGTCGGTATCTGATCAACAATATCAATAGAGTTGACCATCTCCATATTAGCTCCACCACCACCATCACCATAACCATAGGCTATGAGCATGGAAGGATTAATTTGTTTGCTTTGATAATTTTCCCATGTACCTAACAAACTGTTGCTGTCAATCACCGCATTATATACATAATGCTTTTCTCCAAATGGATGTGGTGTGGTGATGAGATGACAAAGAACCTGACTAGCATCCATTCCTTTCCATAAAAAAGTATCTTGCGGCATCTTATTATACTCGTTCCAACTCAATTTTGTTGTCATGATGCAGTCAATATTAGCACTTCGCATCAATTGAGGCAGCGCAAAGTTAAATCCAAAAACATCTGGGAGCCAAATAAAATCTTTTTTATATTGTTCTCCAAATTCTTCCCGAAAAAACTTTTCGCCATAGAGCAGTTGGCGTACAAGGCTTTCGCCATTTGGCATGTTCATATCGCATTCGACCCATAATCCCCCGCCAACTTCCCAGCGCCCTTGTTTGACCCTATCTTGAATTGCCTCATAAAGTCCCGGTTCTGTCTCTTTTATCCATTGATATATTTGTGGCTGACTCTGAAAAAAAACAAAGCTCTCATGTTCTTGCATCATTTTATATACTGTACTAAATGTTCTTTTCGCCTTTTGCTTACTATGTCGGATTCTCCATAGCCAAGCCAAATCTAGGTGTGAGTGGGCGACACAATAAGACTCTATCAAATTATTTTTATTGTACTTACTTAATTGTTCTTTGATATAGTCTAGTGAATTATCCACATTTTCATTGGTGTAGATACTTAAAGCTTGCTTTAGTATCTTTTGATATACATATTTATATGTATTGCTCGCATCAAGACGTTCATACTCATCCAGAATATGCTTCAAATAATAATACAAAGCATTATAGTCCGGACGATACAGCGCAAAAGAAATCTTTTTAAACGTATGCTCTTGCTCTTTCTCCTCGCCTCCGGCTTCAACTCCACTCCATGTCAAAATGTAAAACACATTATTGGCAATATCAAAATTCTCAAGAATAACCTCTTGATGGTTTCTATCTACACCTTGGCATACGGTCCCATCCTTTAAATATAAAAGCCCTTCCATACCCTTTTCAAACCAAACGCCTGTTTTACCTATGTCAAAAAAACACCGAATCGCTTTATGCATATAATTTAATGGCCATTGAACCTTTATCTTAAGCCAGTAATATTGGTCTCGCCCAATAAATGTATCGCCTTTTTTGAAAGAAAAAAAATCACAGGTATCTACCAAGCCAATATCTAAGACCGTGTCACTTGGCTTAGATATTTCTATTTCATCTACTGTGATTTCTTCATAATACCTTGACGCATATATCTCTTGAATTTTATCTCTAAATAGTTTTATATCTTTTTCCATTTTTCGGTCCCACTTTACTTATATATCGGATTGCTTAACAGTATAGTTTCATGTCGATTGGTCACATCTATAAATCGCTTCACTTCTACTCTTAAAAATATATCTGTTCCAAAAGCTTTTTCCATTTGAAACGTCGTCGTATCTCCAATTTCTATTTCTTGATAGCTCTCACTTCCAATGATGTGAACCACATCTGCCTGTGCTACGCCCTCTATCTCTATAGTCACAAACTCATCTGTTGTCTTTTCTCCTATCACATTATGCTCTGTATAAAACTCTAAATGTGTATCAAAGATGGACATATAACTATTTCCTTTTTTCATTGCTTCTAAGATATCGTGTTTGCAATAACTCTGTGCCAACACATACAAACTAGGTATACCATGTTTTACATATATATCATCCCGATGGACATCACTACCACCTACTGCCGGTATTTGATATCCCTCTTGCAACATTTGCTGCCATAATTTTACCGCTTCATAATTATCATTATGCATCGGTCCATTCCAGACCTCTATCCAATCAACTACATCCAAATCAATGGCATACTGCCATGTATTTCCTTTGTGATAGGGGTGATTGATTCCAATATATCCACCTTGTTTTTTCGCTTGCTCAAAAACCGCATATACATCCTCATTATTAAGCACCCTAAAGTCAAAATCAAAGTTTTTGATACCTACGATGTTGCTATGCCCCTTATACGTCGTCAATTCGACTCCTTCAATAAAAATCAGCCCTTTATCTGTTGGCAAATTATTATGATGCGAAACCGTCGTATGGTCTGTACAAATAATAAAATCCATATGCTGTTCATGCATAAGTCTTGAAGCATCATCTAGACTATACTTACCGTCACTATGGAACGTATGTGTATGGGTATCACCTTTTAGCCATTGTCTGTGTTTTTTTACCACATTAATCTCAAGTGTAACCATACACCCATCTTGAGGAACCTCATATGTACCTAATATAACCTCCCATTGTCCTTTCATCAACTCTCCGGAAATATATCCAGGTGTCGCATGGTCTAGACATATATAGAAGTTGTCTCTAGCTCCTCCACTAAAACCACGTATCCTTTTTGGGTCTTTGACGCCGATATCTATTGTCGCATCACGTGCATCGACGCGATAGGCGACTTCAATTTTTTCCACGTCATCATCCACGCTAAAAGGTATCATGACATAATCTTTTTCTTGTTCTTTTTTAATAAACTCTTTTATTATCATTTTATCCTTTCACTGCGCCTGCAAGCAGTCCTTTTGCAAAGTGTTTTTGAAGTGCAAAGTATAGGATGACAAGGGGAAGCATTCCAACGACAACACCTGCCATCTGCACATTGGGGGTAATCAAATTACTTGATGATGTTGCATCATCAAATGCGACTATTGCTTTAATTGCCTGTTGAATCGTGTATTTTTTGGGTTCTGTGATAAATAAAACAGCTGCACTATAATTATTCCATCTCGCCACCGCATCAATTATAATAATTGTCGCAAGACCTGATTTAACCATCGGAAGATATATCTTTTTAAAAATCAACAGATTGCTTGCTCCATCCATTTTTGCCGCTTCTGCCATTTCCTTAGGAACACCCATATAATAGCTTTTCATTAAAAGTATGCTAAATCCTGCCGCCATGTTATAGATAATCATCCCCGATAATGTATTGGTAAGGCTAAATTGCTTATACAAAATATACTGAGGCATCATCAAAATTTGTTGAGGTACCGACATGGTCGCTATTATAAAGATTGTAATTATCTTAGCTCCCGGCAGATTTTTTTGCGCTAGCACATATGCCGCCAAGGAACATGTTACTACATGAAAAAAAGTTCCAAAGACCAAAATAATCGTTGAATTGATAAAGGGTCGTAAAAACCCTACCTGTTTAAATAATTTTACAAATCCTTCAAGACTGAATTCTCTGGGAAAGAGCATAAACCCACCCTTTAACGAATCCTTTGAAGAATCAAAGGCCACCGCAAAAGCTGATAAAATCGGTATTACCAGTACCAATAACAATAAAATCAACATTGCGACTATACCTGCTTGTAGATAAGAACTTCGCTTCATCATCATCACCTATTTTCTCTTATTGATATCTTATGATTCTTTTTACAATCAACACTAACAGCAATGTTCCGATAAATACAATCGAAGCACTTGCTGTTGCAATTCCCAATTCAAACTTAAGTACACCTTTTTCAAATGCGTACACAACAACAGATGTAACTTCTCTATAAACCGATGAATTGGCTAACAGCAGCGATTGATCAAATGTTCGAAGAGAACCCATAAGAATCATAATCGTCATTATTTTTATTGTCGGGACTAATGCCGGCAATGAAACATACCTTGACCGTTGAAAAAAATTGGCACCATCTATGCTCGCCGTCTCATACAGTGTCTGATCGACGGTAGATAATCCTGCAAGATAGATTAATGTCGTATATCCAATATCTTTCCAGACAGTAAGTAATATCAACATCGGTCTTGCGTATTTTTCTGTTGTAAAAAAACCAACAAAAGTTTCCGTAATCCCTGTTCCTACCAAAAAGGAGTTTACTGCACCTGTAGGGGAAAATAAGTTCAAGAAAATACCGATAATAATGACCCAAGAAAATAAATAAGGTACAAAAATCAGCGTTTGAACTGTACGTTTAAACCTTTTAAAGACTAATTCGTTAATCCCTAAAGAGATGATGATAGGTATTGTAACCCCAAAGGTTACAATACCTATCGATATCTTAAGGGTGTTTGTAATCGTCTTTAAAAAGAACTTATCTTGAACCAGCACTTCATAATTGTCCATACCAATATATCCCATCGAGCCCATAAGTCCATATTTTTGCATGCTCATTAAAAATCCATTTACCAATGGATAAGCAATAAAGATCAAGAAAAATATAATTGCCGGTGCAATAAAAAGGTAGAACATTTTCATGCTGATTATTCTTTTTAGTAGACTATGCTTTTTCATGTTTCTCCTTATATCCTTAAATATCGTTAGTCAATTAAGCCGCCATCTTTAAGTTCTTGTTGCATACCGCTAACTGCTTCTTCACCACTAACCTCACCTTTAATTGCTTTAAATCCCCAATACTCAACAATCTTCTTCGCATCATCCCATTGAGCCGGTTGATAAAGCGGTGTGGCATACGCGTTAATGACAACTTCTGCCTCGCTTACACCTGGAAGTGGCGGAAATGGGTGTTCCCAAGTTTTTGACTGTACTCTTGGACTTCCATGATCCATATTGTGTTCAGTCCCAATATCTGTCAACGTATATTCCTCTCCTGACACCGTATAGTCATGCCCTTCAATACCTATAGTTCCTAAAAGATATCCTTTTTCACTGTTCCAAAACTCTAAGAACTTCACTGCCAAATCCACATTTTCAGCATTTGCAGGAATCGCCCAAAGAGAAGAATCTCCTCTTGTTAGGATAATCTCTCCATCCTCTGATGGAACTCCGGCATAGCCTTTCATCTCAAATGTTCCAGCTTCATATCGTTCACTTTCTTGGGCATTAAACAATCCGACCCAGGCATCCCAATAAGCCATTGTTCCATTCATATCACCAAAGATTAGACTTCGCGCTTCACCCGTTCCATTGGTTTCATAATTTGGTTCGAAGTACCCTTTTTCATACATTTCATTAAGCCAATCCCACATAGCTGCCGCTTCGTCACTTGCATAAGGCACCGTAAGCTTACCTTCATCTAAAACCATGGCATCCTTTAAGCCCCAAGCACTCGCCCATGGCTGAATATCATACAATCCGGCAGTTGCAATCCCCCATGCTCCTTTTTCTTCTTTGCAAAGCTTCCAATAGTTCTCCCAATCTTCTAATGTAACCGGCGCATCAATACCAAATTCTTTGAGCCAATCTTCGCGTACAATCGCCAATCTTCCACCTTCATATTTTGATGGTGTTCCATATAACTTTCCATCCATTCTAAACAAATCATATTCCGAAGAAGGAATCACTTGTTCATCAGAAAGCACTGGCGAATCAGCAATTAATTGTGTCATGTCCATTAGTGCCCCTTGCTCTACTAATAAGGGGATTTTTCCACTTACTGTATAGATAATATCGTATTTTTCTCCTGAACCTAACTTTTGAAGCAATACATTGTCGTAGTCGGATGCAGGTTTTGTCATTTCCACGTCCACGCCTAATGCTTCTTCAATTGCTGCTACAAATAGTTCATGTTCTTCAGGATTTTTTCCTCCAACAACATTGGTTAGAATCTTAAGTGTTCTTCCGTCTTCTGCCATCGCATCGTCATCTGTAACTGAACTATCATCCGTTCCAGTTGTCTGCTCTGTTTGCACATCCTGTTCTTCCCCTGTTGTACCTTGTTGTGTCCCCTCTTCTTTTGAACATGCTGTTAACACCATTAACATTACTAATAACAACGGTAAAAATCTTCTCATCATATTCTCCTTCATTCAAATAAAATCTTGGCAATTATTAAGTATGTTTATTCTATATTAGATATACTTAATATTACCTTGGCTTGTTTCATGTTTTTACCTGCACATAAATAATACCAATTTTAACGCCTCAAGTCAACATTTTTCGGTAGTTTTTAACATTTGTTTTACCCTTTTTTTACTTTTTATTAAAAAAACAGTTGAATTATACCTAATTTTGTTTTATAATTAAGTATACTATTAACAATCTCCTAAAAAAAGCAGTTATAAAAAATATATGATGAAAGGATTCGCATGATATGAGCCAAAAATTTTTATATCTTAAAGTGTATAATGCTATAAAAGAGAAAATTACTAATCAAGAATATCTCCCTAACGAAAAGTTGCCAACAGAACAAGAGCTCTCTCAACAGCACCAGGTAAGTAAGATTACTGTTAAAAGAGCTTTGCAAATGTTAAGAGATGATGATTATATTTATAGTATCCGTGGTAGCGGTATTTACGTAATGGGAAGCGATAGTTCACCCCAAAAAAATACGCCTACTCTCCCCCTCACAACAACTGATCATAGCAATATCATTACATTGACTATGCCCTTGAATATGAATGAATCCAGTTTTACAGGAACAATTACAGGCGTATCACAGTATTTAGGTGAAGCCGGATATTTTTTAAATGTTCGAACCGGTTTCAAAACGATCAACGAAGAAAAAGGCATCTTAAATCAGATGTATGATACGAAAGTCGCCGGCATCATTCACTTCCCTCTATTTCCCAATAAAACCATCAATATTCTTAACAAGCTTTTTATTGAGAACTTTCCTATTATTACATTGGACAGGTATGTCGAGTGTTTACCCATTAGTTCAATTACAACGGATAACTTTAAGGGCGGCTATGATGCCGTGCATTATCTACTCCGTCTTAATCATGAAAAAATCGGATTCTTATGTGATGTAGGTCTTGAAAAGTTTGTCTCAATTAGAGATCGCTACTTAGGCTATTGTCAAGCAATGCGAGAAGGCTCCACTTTAAAAAGCGAATGGATTCACGTAGGTTTTAATCATGGCTATCTTCACAAACATAACGAAAAAATCATGTCCAACATCGTTGAAGACTATAAGAAGAATGGCATTACGGCCATTTTTGCCGCTAATGACCGTATCGCATCCTTCTTCATATTATCCGCTTTAAAACTAGGTTATCAAATTCCTGATGATTTTTCTATTATAGGGTTTGATAATGATACAACCCTTAATACTATTCATTCAAAACAAATCACAACGATGAGTCAACAATATGACAAAATCGGAAAACTGGCAGCTCACAACATCGTCAATTTAATTGAAGGAAAAACTGACAACGTCAAAATCACCGTTGAAGCTAAACTTATCGAAAAAGAAACCTGTATCAAAAGATAAGTCTATAGATCGACCATATCAAAAAATAGAGGATTTGCCTGTTCTTGAACATAACATTTTTCAAGGAAATGATCGCTTATTCGTTCGCCCACATCATCGGTTAACTGATATGTCTCCCACCCATTTTCCTCTTCAACAAGCCAATGGATTCTATACGTGCATGTCGTTGTATCCATTACAACGGTCTTAATGGTTCCAAAAAAAGCATCATAAAAGCGAGAAGATAATCCCTTCGGATACCTATCCAAAAATAGGGTTGTTATCTCTTCTTCCCGAAAGCTTTTTTGGCTTTCCATAAAACTTTCTATTGCCTGCAGGCGAACGACGGAATTTTTCATAGCAAACGGTTCGTATTTTTTAAAAGAATCAATAGCAATATGGTTTGTCCCACACAAATATTGTTTTGAGTGTTTTGCATCCATCTTTTCATAGGCAGTTTTACCGTCCATGGTCTCAAAAATACACCCCTGCCCATGTGCATCTGCCAAATAGAGATTAATATTGTATGCAATCGGCATCTTTTGAACCAAAGCCAAGGCTTCCTCCACATTTTTACAATTTTCCAACACACTTCGAATGACCGCCCAAAACTGCAAACCCTTGATTTTTGGTCGCCGCATTCCACTCATATTACTTACAGGCAGGCCGCAAGAGGACATTGACACCGCCAACCCACATTCATTGATCCCTTCACTTCTTCCAAAAAGAACAACACTACCTCCAATATGTGCATATTTTCCTTCCGGTCTTGTCTCAAGCACCATAAGGTCTTCATGTTCCAAATCAAATTCATAATTTCTAAAAAGTTTTGTATGTCCATCTTCCATCATATTCCCTGCAACAATAAGCCCTGAACATCTTGGTATCAGATACGTCATCCACGTATATGCAATATCTCGCATTGGCACTTGACATGCTTTTGCAAACCCTTTCAGTTCACTGACGATTCCCGGACAATACTCTTCGTATAACGTAAGTGCTTCATCAAGCTCTTCTTCACCAAAATTTTTCGGTGCAGCTGCAAGCCCCGGTTTCTTATTTGTTTTTAATGCCATTTGGCGTCCTATCTGTTCATATGTTCCCTCAAGCGTAAAATAAGATATGTTTTTCGTCTTCATAGAATTCTCCTTTCTTATGCCTCCATTCTATAACGAAACCCATATCCTATCTTGTCATTCTTTGCTTTTATATGTCCCATTATTTTTCTATCTTCTTCACCGGCAGCCATATCTCACATGTATAATTTATATCGTTAATATCGCCTGGCTTATACACTTCAATATTATAGCCTGCACTAATCTCATATACTTTGTTGCCTGGCAGCCACTCATTAAAAATACGCGTGTTAAGGGATTGTAGCGATGTAGGCATTGGGCCTATACAAGAAAACTTAACCCACTCTAATGCAGGAATTTCAAGAATTTCCCATTCATTATTGACATGCGCCGCATCAAAATCACCTGCAATATAATACTCAAACATTTGTCCATTTTTTCCTGCATCAACACTAATGCCATATTTCCCCATATTAACTGTAGTTTCTAGGCATTGTTTTTGGTACTGCTTCTGCCATTTTCCCCAATACTTCGGCACTTCATCAAAAGCATTTTCATAGGTGAAGCGCTGCTTAATTCCCATCACTTTAAAGGCTTTAATTGTCTCTAAGGTGTACTCAAGCTTTGTTCCTCCTTTGACAAAAACACTGATTTCAATGGGATGAAAGGTTTTAATTTTATATGGCTGTTTTTTCAATTTCATTGGCGACAAGCCATGAAAACGTGTGAATGCTTTCGAAAAACTCTCCGGTGTCTCATAGCCATATCGATAAGCCACATCGATGACTTTTTCTTTTCCCTCGATTAGGTCAATTGCAGCTAGGTACAGTCGCCTATTCCTAATATACTCACCCATTGCATATCCTGTCATAATGTGAAATGCTTTTTGAAAATAAAATGGTGAGATATGAACATGGTTTGCGAGCGCATCCGCTGACAAGTCTGTATACATGTTCTTTTCAATATATTCAATCGATTCTTTTAATGCTTTTGTCCATTCCATACCTTCTACGTCCCTATCACTTTTTCTAGATCCGAAATATTGATTTTCTTCATTATTCTCTTCCTACGCTTGCTCTACATATTTTTTGAATTGGTTCAGTATTGCCTGCCATCCTTGCTGCTGCAAATCAGCAGATAATGTATCTTCAACATCAAATACTTGTCTAACTAAAACCCCGTCTCGTCCTATTTCAAAAGTTGTTGTCACTTTTCTTTGATCTTCCAAGACATATACAATGCATGTGTTTTGTTCGATTTGTGTGAATTCCCCTGCAAAATCAAAGCCAACACTTTCATCTTTCGCTTCCATCCTATAGATAAAGCGCTTTCCAATCTCAAGGTTTTGTTCTACCCATGGAACCCACCAATCTTCACTCGCAAAATACCATTGCTTTATATGTTCAGCCTTCGTCCATTTTAGCCAAACCGTTTCTATATCACTATTAATAATTACTTCTACTGCTATTGTATCCATAATTTTCCTCCTAATGATATGATCCAATTAAAAATACTGTTACTCTAATTATAACTCAAGTGAAAATCCTTATCAATGCTATACCTTTGAGGATTAAAAAAAGAGCGGTATTCGCTCTTTTTCCCTATACTACATATGAATGATGCGCTGATTACTTGATCCCCTAAACTGTAAGCCAATCTCACTTAGCTCACTCATGAACGGTCCATCCACAACAACATCTACCATTGATAATAATTCATCTGTATATGCTGTGTATTTTCTTCCGCCTTTTATTAAATCCTGATCCAACAGATATCCCGTATATAGCCAGATTGTCTTGTTCGAGAATCTATGTTTAACCTCTTTGAATATAGCTAATAACGCCTCTTGATTTTCCGGCTCCATAGGCTCACCCCCAAGAACCGTCATTCCGCTGATATAACCGGGTCTTAAGCTTTCAATCATTTGCTCTACAACTTCATCCGTTAATACTTGCCCATAATTAAAATTCCAAGTTTCTCTATTAAAACAGCCTTTGCATCCTACTCGACACCCGGATACAAATAACGAAGTCCGTATCCCTTCACCATTGGCAATGTCATTGTATTTAATCTTTCCATAATGCATTATAAATGTAACACTCTTTCTTTAATCTCTTGTGTCCGTCCTTGATTCCAAAACTGAGTTCCTATATACCCACAAGTTCTTCTGGTAACTGACATATGGTCTTGGTCTGTATTCCCACAATTTGGACACTTCCACAATAATTTTTCTTCCGATTCAACGATTTCTATCTCACCATCAAATCCACACTTATGGCAATAATCCGACTTCGTGTTAAGCTCTGCATACATGATATTTTCATAAATATATTGCATCACAGAAATCACCGCCGGGATATTATTTAGCATGTTTGGAACTTCAACATATGAAATCGCTCCTCCCGGACTAAGCTCTTGGAATTTTGATTCAAAACCTAATTTGGTAAAGGCATCGATTTCTTCTGTTACATGCACATGATATGAATTCGTTATATAATTTTTATCGGTAATCCCATCAATAATGCCAAATCTTTCTTTTAACGCTTTTGCGAACTTATATGTCGTTGATTCTAAAGGTGTCCCATATACACTAAAATCAATATTGTGCTTCGCCTTCCATCTTGCACAGGCATCATTCATATATTGCATAACAGACAACGCAAAAGGTTCTGCGGAAGTATCTGTATGGGAACGTCCCGTCATATATTTTACACATTCATATAATCCTGCAAACCCTAAAGAAATAGTTGAATATCCTCCAAATAGCAGATGATCAATCGTCTCTCCTTTTTCCAAACGTGCAAGCGCACCGTATTGCCATAAGATTGGAGCAACATCAGATTTTGTTCCTTTTAATCTATTGTGTCGAGCTAATAAGCCTCGATAACACAAATCCAACCGTTCATCAAAGAGCTTCCAAAACTTTACCAAATCCCCGCCAGAGCTTAGTGCCAAGTCTACAAGGTTTAAAGTCACTACCCCTTGATTAAAACGCCCATAATATTTTGGCTTTCCATTTTCATCTTTATAAGGTGTTAAAAATGACCGACATCCCATACACGTATAGACATCACCATTTTTTAATTCACGCATTTTCTTTTCAGAAATATAATCCGGTACCATACGCTTGGCAGTACATTTAGCCGCTAATTGGGTGATTTCAAAGTATTTTGAGCCTTCTGTAATATTATTTTCTGATAGAACATAGATTAGCTTAGGAAACGCAGGTGTCGTCCAAACCCCTTTTTCATTTTTCACGCCTTTAATACGTTGTTTGAGCATTTCTTCAATAATCAACGACAAATCATCACGCAAGCGTCCGTCTTCAACTTCATTAAGATACATAAACAGGGTAACAAAAGGTGCCTGTCCATTCGTTGTCATTAAGGTAATAATCTGATACTGAATCATCTGAACACCACGGTTAATCTCTTCTTTTAATCGTTTGTGCACCAGCGCATTAAACTTCTCGCTCTCCAGCACAACCCCTGCTATATTCATTTCATTTTCTATGTCCAGCATGATTTTTTTCCTTGAAATATCCACAAAGGGCGCTAGATGACTTAACGATATTGATTGTCCGCCATATTGTGTGCTGGCTACCTGAGCAATGATTTGTGTTGTTATATTACATGCTGTAGCAAAACTATGTGGCTTTTCTATCATCGTTCCACTAATAACTGTACCATTTTGCAGCATATCTTCCAGATTCACTAAGTCACAGTTATGCATATGTTGCGCAAAATAATCTGTATCATGAAAATGAATAAGCCCTTCATCATGCGCTTTAGAAATATCTTCTTCTAATAAAAATCTTCTCGTTACATCTTTACTGACTTCTCCAGCCATATAATCTCTTTGAACTGAAACGACTGTAGGATTTTTATTGGAGTTTTCTTCCTTGATTTCTTCATTTTTAGTCTCAATCAATGTTAGAATCTGTTCATCTGTCGAGTTCGATTTACGAACTAGATCTCTCTTATATCGATATTTTATATAGGTTTTTGCAACTTTAAAAGCACCCTTGTCTAACAAAGCATCTTCAACACTATCTTGAATCGTCTCTACGTGTGTTCCTTCTACGACTTTTGCTGCAACTTTACCTGCAATGTTTTTTATATCCTCAGCCTGAAGCTGGTGCTCTTGCTCTACTTCTTTATTTGCTCCGGCAATGGCTGCTATGATTTTAGTAATATCAAATACTGCGTTGTTCCCATTTCGTTTTAAAATATTCATAATCTTCTCCGTTTTAAATAATTGATTTTTTGGGACATGCACACTACATATAGTGTGCATGTCTTCATTTACCCCCGATAATTTGTGTTTTACATTGTCACGTTACCTACTATATACTAAATATAGTTTTGATTCAAGTCCTTATAAAAAAATGTTTAAATTTTTTTTGCCCTATTCCAAGTATCCATTATTTTATGGTTATAAGTGCATGCATTATACCAATAAAATGGAATAGCTAGAAATCATCTCATCGAAGAATTAATCCTTGACACGGATAAAATATTATGTTAACCTAACATTCGAATTGAATAATCATACCTCATCGTATATGAGGTAGAGGCGCAATGCTTATTAGTAATTTCAGTGAAGCCGGAAGCTATTGATCTGTTATGAAAGGAAGCATTGCCGAAGCATTAAATTCCAAACTTAATGCTGGGTCTGCATTAAACAAATGCAGGACTGTCAATATAGGTGACTATATTGTTGAGCTATCTTAACCAATGCGATGTGATGTATATGTAAATGTATTGCACTTAACTTTGGTTAGGTGCTTTTTGTTTTTTTGGAACACATATTTTGCACTTTGTATATTATAGGAGATATTATTATGAATTGGTTAGCATTACTCCCCCCTTTAATCGCCATTGTTATGGCACTATTAACACGCGAGGTGTTACTTTCCCTCGTTGTTGCTGTTCTTATAGGATCAACAATCATTACCGGCAATCCCATTACCGGTTTTACTGAATTGTTAAACAACTATTTAGTCGGTTCATTAACCGATAGCTGGAACGTATCAATCCTTATTTTCTGTTTACTCATTGGCGGTTTGATTGGAATCGTCGATAAAAACGGCGGGACAAAAGGACTCGCTGATTTATTAGTAAAGCGTGCCGTTACGACAAAATCCGCACTTTTTTCAACATGGTTACTTGGCGTTGCCATTTTCTTTGACGATTATGCCAATTCCCTTATTGTCGGAAACTCCATGCGAGGTATTACTGATAAACTAAAAGTTTCCCGAGAAAAATTAGCATATATTGTCGACTCTACCGCTGCCCCCGTTTCATCGATGGCTTTGATCTCTACATGGGTTGGTATGGAACTTGGTCTTATTCAAGAAGGTCTTGAAAAACTCGGATTGGAGATGGGTGCATATGATGTCTTTCTTCAAAGTATTCCTTACCGTTTTTATAGTATCCTTGCACTAATCTTTGTGCTTATGATTATCTTTACCGGAAAAGATTTTGGTCCAATGAAAAAAGCAGAACTTTTGGCAAAAAGCAAGAGCTATACCGATCATGCACAAGCAGATACTCGCACTGACAGTCACTGGTATAACGCAGTCATTCCTATTGTCTCTGTCATTGTTATCACGATCATTGGATTATACCAAAACGGCGGCGGTTTTGAAGGTGCATCCATTCGTGAAGCATTTTCAGCTGCTGATGCCAGTGTTGTTCTTTTATGGGCTTCTTTTTGCGGCATCATCATTGCTTGGATAATGTCACTTGCCACGCGCACATTAAAAATAACCGAAATTGCAGATGCTTTTGTTGAAGGTGTAAAATCCATGGCTGTTCCTTCAATGATTCTTGCTCTAGCATGGACCTTGGGCTCTATCAATAGCGAGCTTAAAACTGCAGAATTAATGGTGCAACTTATTGGAAATAACTTGCCTGCATTCTTGATTCCGGCGATTCTGTTTATCGTACCTGCCATTGTTGCTTTCTCAACAGGTACTTCTTGGGGAACCAATGCCATCGTTATGCCTATCGCCATTGAGCTAAGTTATCTTACCGGAGGCGCTGAGCTCGTTGTCCCTGCAATCGGAGCTGTTCTTACCGGAGCTGTTATGGGCGATCACTTGTCTCCAATCTCTGATACAACGATTATGTCTTCGATGGCATCTGGATGTGATCACATCGCTCACGTTCGAACCCAAATCCCCTACGCCGCAACGGTTGCCGCTATTGCGCTAATCTTTGGCTTTATCCCGGCAGGGCTAGGATTCAACCCATTTATCTCATTGATTCTTGGAATCGTAGCACTTTACTTTATCCTTAACTTTTTGGGTGATACCTCCGAAGCCACTTCTGCTGCCTATACTTTAGATTAAACAAAGCCCCTAAACATTGTATCTTCAACATATGTTTAGGGGCTTTACATTTTTTAATTAATAACAAGTATTCTCTTATCTTTTGTCCCAAGTTCGTATGCAACTTCTTTATAGGGTAATTCATAGGGTCCTTCAACACGTCGCGTTACTGTGACCGTGTCTTTGGTGCAGATTACTTTTAACGTAACCAATGCATGAACCCCGTTTTTATAATCCATCGTTTTTCCATCATCTTCATAGAAGCTTACCTCAAACTCACCATCTTCCTGAAGAGGAAAAATCCGATACGTTCTCGCTTCTTTTTCTTTGGTTTCAAAGCCTTGAACTGCCGTGTTTAACGGTAGTATGCTACCTGCCCGTAGGAAAAATACTGCTTTCTCCAACGGCGCCTCCACTTCAATCTCCTGACCACCTGCATACCACTTCCCACTGTAATACTCATACCAGCCATTAGCGTCTTTAGGTAAATAGAGCTTACGAGTTGTTTGCCCTTTATTAAATACTGAAGCCACTAAAATATCCTTGCCGACCATGAACTCATCATTTTCTTCAAATGTTTTTTCATCCGTTTCATAATTTAAGAAAGTAGGTCGAATGATAGGCTCATAGTTGGCGTGTGCCTTATAGAGAAGATCATACAAGTAAGGTACTAGCTGCATTCGAAAGATCATCAAGTCTCTGATTGGCTCTAGGTATTCTTTATACATCCATGGTTCATTAACCGTGGCATCATCATTCCATGAATGAATGGTAAATCTTGGATGAAAAATACCATTTTGAATCCATCGTATAAACAATTCCGGCTCTGGCGCATCACCTGCAAATCCACCAACATCATGACCGATATTATAGATTCCGCTAAGACTTAGTCCAATTCCCATTTTCGAATTAAAGCGAATCGTCTTATAATCTGTTCTGTTGTCACCAGACCAGGTTTGAACATAGCGCTGCATCCCCGGGCATCCGGAACGCGATATAAGATAAGGTCGTATATCCCCATTAAATTCTGTCTGAGCTTCAAAGGATGCTTTCATCATAAGAAGGGAAAATAACGGTTTAATCAATTCTACCGCCAGCTCTTGACCAAATCCAAAGGTTTTGGCTTGTCCATCCCATATCTCATACTCATTGTTATCATTCCAGGTGGAGTCGATACCTTTTTTTAGAAGTTGCTGTGTCACTTGATCTTTCCACCATTGAAAAGCTTCCGGGTTCGTAAAGTCTACATATGCTCCGATCTCGTCCCAGAACATAGCCGTCTCTGTCTTTTGACCTGTTGCATCTTTTATAAATAACCCTCGTTGCTCAAGGTCTTTATACATCGGATGATCAATAAGCAGTGCCGGTTTAATATTTGCACAAAGGCTAAGCCCTGCGTCATGGAAACCTTTGCTCATTTTTTTTGCATCCGGTATTTTATCTGTATTCCAGTTAAAGACATAACGCTTGTCGCCAATAGATGTATAGCCTGAAGATAGCTGAAAGGACTGACAAGGTATGTCATATGTCTTACAGTCTTCTACAAATTGCTGAAGTTGTTCTTGAGCGTTAGGCGCGTCAGTATAGTGCATGGTAGAACCTGAATAACCTAGACTCCACTTGGGTGGAAAAATAGTTTTTCCTGTCATCCAAGAAAATGTTTTGGTCACTTTTTCCACTTCAGGACCAAGGATAACGTAGTAATCCAAGTCCCCCGCTTCAGCATAATAATATCTATAGGCACCATGATAGTTGTCTAACTCTTTACCCATGTCAAAATGTGATGTTGCCAAGTTGTCATAAAAAATCCCATAGGCAATCTTTTTTTCATGATTTCTTGTAATATAAAACGGTACATGCTTATAAAGAGGGTCTGTAAACTCAGCATCATATCCCATCGGGTCAACATTTTCCATCTTAAAGCGACTTCCATACTTATCTACATGCCCTGCACGTTCACCTAAACCATAATAGGACTCATTTTTTGTTCTTTGAATATAGTGATAAACTCCCCGTCCAAAGGCTCCATCTAAGTTATAGGCTTGTGTTTTTCGATCTTGGAGAAAAAGTTCTTCTTTTCCCTCTTTTTTGGCAAACCATTCCATTTTCATCCCATCTAGATGAATCACAAGTTTTATACGCGTAGTTTCAATAATTACTCTGGTCTCTTCTTCGACAACTGTAAAATCAGGACATGAAAAAGGACTGATGTCCATTCTCTCTCGACCTTCAAGGGGTATATCTTCCATGCCAGGAGCAATCATCCAGGTTTTGTCAAGAATTGGCTTGTCTTTATAATTCATAACACGAATGATGTTCTCATCCAGTACAAAAACTTTAAAGATTTCCTTACTGTTTTCAAGTCCAAAGGATACACTATGTGCATCCTTTTTTAGTCTTTGAAAATTATATGCTGATAAAATCATAATACATCTCCCCTATATTAATCCAAATAATCTAGGTAATATTAAGCTAATTTCAGGTACATATGTTAGAAGCATTAGTACTGCAACCAGCGCACCAAAGAATGGCAACAGCGGCTTAATAACTTCTTCTATGGTTACATCTCCAATAGAACATCCTACAAACAATACACTACCAACCGGTGGCGTCATGATACCAATACACAGGTTAAATACAAGTACAATACCAAAATGAACCGGGTGCAAACCTAATTGTGTAGCGATTGGTAAAAAGATTGGTGTGAAAATAAGTACTGCAGGAGTTAAATCCATAAATGTTCCTACAATCAATAGAATAATGTTCATGATTAATAGGATGAGAATTTTATTATCTGTTAAGCTAAGAATACCATTAGAAATAGCTTGTGGTATTTTTGTATAAGCCATTACCCATGACATCGCTGATGATGATGCAACAAGGAACATGATAACACCTGTTGTTACCGCTGTTTTAAGAACAATTTCTTTTAATTTATCAAAAGTTAGTGTCTTATAAATCAGCGATAATACAAACGTATAAAGAACCGCAACTGCTGCCCCTTCTGTCGCTGTAAAAGCTCCAAGTACGATACCGCCGATAACAATAATAATTAACATCAAACTTGGTAATGCACGAAGGAATGTCATAAACCCTTCTTTAAATGTGATTTTTTCTGATGTTGGATAATTATTTTTCTTCGCATAACGATATGCTACCACCATAACAGCAAGTCCCATAAGAATTCCGGGGATATATCCTGCGATAAAAAGTGCTGAGATGGATACACCACCTGCAACTAATGAATATAGGATAAGAACACCACTTGGTGGGATAAGCATCCCTGTTGCACAAGATGCAATGTTAACCGCTGCTGAAAATGAAGGCTCATATCCTTCTTCTTTTTCAAGCGGAGCCATAGTACCGCCAATGGCAGCACATGAAGCAACCGCTGATCCTGACAAGGAACCAAAAAGCATATTTCCCATAACGTTAGTGTGTGCTAAGGAACCTGGCATTCTTCCACCAACAACTTTGGCAAAATCAACCAATCTACGGGCGATTCCCCCGTTGTTCATAATGTTACCTGACAATACAAAAAGTGGTACAGCAAGCAATGAGAAACTGTTAATTCCGTTAATCATTTTCTGTGGCATAGTAAATATTGCCACCTCAAAAGGTGTTACAACTAACGCCGTTACGATAGATGAAATACCGATACTTACAGAAATCGGCACACCAAATATTAACAGCATAATAAATACAAAGAATAATATAAGTGCAGCTTTTAAAGCCATGATAAGCTCCTTCCTGAAGAAAATATAAATTGTGGTGTTAATATATCTATCATTGTCTATTCTGCAGTTTTGTTAATCTTAAAATCTTCAACAATGTTCATGACTTGATATATTAGTGTAATGATACCTGCTACAAAAAATGGGGAATACATCCAACCTTTGGAAATATCTAGAATCGGAGTTTTAATATCGATAACATTTTTTGTGGCAATATATCCTCCATAGACAAGAATAACCGCTGTAAAAATAATAATGATGACATCAATAGCCACTGCTATAAATACATGCAACGATCCCTTGGCTCCGTTTTTTAAAAATACAAGTGCCATATGCTCTCTTTTTCCAAATGCATACGCTGCTCCAACAAAAGATGTCCAAAGAAGGATAATTCTTACTAATTCTTCTGTGAAAATACTTGGATCTCCCAGAATATATCGTGTAAATACCTGCCATAAAACCAATCCTGTCATTACAACGAAAAGAATGGATAATGAATAGGATAAGATTTTATCCATGATTTTACGTAATGCTTTCATAATTATCTCCTTTCGAATTTCCAACGCTTTCTTAATTCATGAGCAATCATTTTTGGCTGTCTTTGTCTTGTGAAGACACCTTTTTTATTACCATCTATCCGTACAATATCTTCTCCTGTCATAAAGTCAGCAAAGTTCCACACATGCTCTCCAATGACACAAGGAAGTTCATCAAATATCTTGTGATAGGAATCCAAAAATTCAACTTGGTATTCTTCAGTAAACATAATGCTTGGAAGTTTATGAAGTCCAGGAATCGTATCTACGCCATACTCTGTTACAATCATAGGTTTACCTTCTGCTTCATACCACTGCTCTAACCACACTTTTAATCGCTTGCTTCCAGCTTCTATGTTTCCTCTTTCAGAATACCAGCCAAAATAAAGGTTTAATCCAATAACATCAAAGTATTTTGATACATTACATTTACCTGGTTCAATCAGCATAAGGTTAACATTTAATAATGGTCTGTCATCCATTTTTCTTGTTGCTTCAACAAGTGTCTTAAAATATGGCTCTGCCTTTTCTTCCATAGTTGAAGCTTCATTGGCAAGCGACCACATAACAACCGATGGATGATTTTTATCTCTTGCAATCATCTCTTTTGTCAGTCTGATATGCTCTTTTAATGTCGCATCGTTGATTTTATCTTCACGAAAGACTCCATCAAGTTCACCTACTGCCGGCACTGACTGACCTAACATTCCAACTGCGGGCACTTCACCAATGACAAGAATTCCATGTCTATCTGCAAGGTCCAACACTTCTTCTGCATAAGGATAATGTGACGTTCTAAAGGAGTTTGCTCCAATCCAGTCCATCAACTCAAAGTCTCTTAAGTTCATCGCATGGTCAAGTCCCTTGCCTTTAATATCCATATCTTCATGTTTTCCAAATCCTTGGAAATAAACCGGCTTGTTATTAACTAAAAATTGTCCGTCTTTGATCTCAACTTTTCGGATTCCAATCTCTAAATCATATTGATCAATTAACGTATTCTCTTTATCTAAAGCATCCGTTAGTTCAACTTCCATACGATATAGATAAGCCTTACCTGGTTGCCATAAGTTCGGGCTATCTATTTTAATACTTCCAGATGCACCAAGCATTGTCGCCACTTGCTTATTGTCTTCATCATATATTTTTACTTCTACTTGCATAGATACATCTGTATTATTTATCGTTTTAACATCATATGCAATAATTCCTGCGTGCTCTTGAACATCTGTTTTTACCGTAATATCTTCAATGTAATTTTTAGGTCGAGTATATAAATAAACCGGACGATGAATACCTGCATAATTGAAAAAGTCATGCTGTTGTGTAATTTTTTTATAGGTGTTGCCATACTCATCTTCAATCAGCTTCGTCTCGCCAGGTGGGAATGACTGCCATGTAAGTTCATTATTGACACAGACCACAATGTGGTTTTTTTGATCCCATTGTACATAATCGGTTATGTCTGCTTCATACGGGAGAAAACCTCCGATGTATCTGGTAACTTCTTCTCCGTTAATGTATACAATAGAATTATGTGACGCACTACCAACCCGAAACATAACTTTTTTGTCTGCCCAACTCTTTGGAATATAGGTGTATTTTTCATACCATACATCGCCTACATGATACTTAACATCCTTATTCACAGTAATGTCATTATAGCTAGCAGGGACAGCCATGAGGTCTGCTTCTTCCAGCTTTTTTTGATACCATTTTTCATTTTTACCAATATTATCTTTATCTATCTTAAAATTCCATAAGCCGTTTAAACTCATAACTTCCCTTGTCTGGGATTGTTTCGGATATAGCATTTTCTTAACCTCCAAAAAAACTTTTTAGTATATTATTTGTGTAAATTGAGCCGATTAAATCGGCTCTACTATCAATACGATATATTTCCCGGGTTATTCTTTGTTAATCAACTTATGAATAACCCAGGATTTTCATAAAAATTATTCTAAACCTTTGAATTCATCAAGAAGCGCTTTAACTTCTGGCATTTCTGAAGTATATTTGTCTAACATTGGTTGAACTGCTTCACGGAATGGCGCTTTGTCCACTTCTACAAATTCAACACCCATGTTTGTTTTTGCATCTTCAATCGCTTCATCAATAGCAGTTGCCCATATACCTTTATGGTAATCTGTTGATTCTTTAGCCGCTTCTTTAACAGCTGTTTGTTGTTCTTCGCTTAGTCCATCCCAAATTTTAGAAGAAATAACTAAAATATCAGGAATACGTGTATGTTCGTCATAAGAGAATACTTTGGCAACTTCACCATGCTTACCATTTGTAAGAGCTGTTTCATTACTTTCAGCACCATCGATTACGCCTGATTGGATTGATGTATACACTTCACCATATGCTAATCCTACAGGTGTTCCACCTAGAGCTTCAACCATGTCTGTTTGAGATTGGAATCCCATCACACGTATTTTAACACCCGCTAAATCGTCTGGATGAAGGATTGGTTTATCCACTGTATAGAAAGATCTTGCACCTGAGTTGTAGAATGTAAGTCCCATAAATCCGTTGTCTTTTGTATTTGCATACAAATCTTCAACTGCAGCTGAATTCATGCACTCGAAGTAGTGGTCTTCATCAACAAACACGTATGGAAGTGTAAAAGCATTATAACCATCATTATAGCTTGTAAGTGCAGCCGCTGATACTTTTGTCATCCCAACCGCTCCTGCTTGTAATTGTTCAAGTACTTCTGATTCTGAACCCAATTGTCCGTTTGGAAAAATATCAACTTTTACTGAACCGTTTGACTTTTCTTCAACTCTGTTCGCAAAGTCAACAAGTGCCAAGTGAACTGTGTGCTCTTCATTTAGGTTATGAGCTAATTTTAATGTTTGTGCCTCAACTTCTGAACTTCCCCCGTCAGTCGCTGCTTCATTTTTTGTTTCGCTATTGTCACCACATGCTACAAGTGACATTGCCATTGTTAATACTAGAATTAGTGCTAGAACTTTTTTCATTGTTCTTCCTCCTGTTTTTTATGGTACTAGTACCATGAATAGTTTTTTAAAAAATGGCACTAGTACCATTTTTGTTAAAAAAAAATAATATTTTCTTTTTTTTACACTATTCTTTTAGGTATAACTACCAATTAATTTATTTGACAAAACCAATTATATACGAACATGTCAGTTTTGTAAATAGTTTTTTTAAAAATAATGGCACTAGTTCCATTATCAAAGATTTATATGCGAGTTTTGTTGCCAGTCCCCACTTCACAAGTCGTCAAAAATACTATATAATATTATGCAACCAGATGAGGGGCTATTTACACCCTAATAAAACTCGTCTTGGTAACTTTTAAAGAAGTTGGTGATACGATGAGTTATACAATTTATGACTTGGCCAAAGATGCTGACGTGTCTGTATCTACAGTGTCTAGGGTACTTAACAAAAGTGGTCCAGTAAAAGAATCTACTAAGCAAAAGATTCTAAAAGTAATGAAGGAAAAAAATTACAAACCAAATGTATATGCAAGAGCTTTAAATAATATTGGACTAAAAACGATTGGCGTTGTTGTCAGTGATATTGCCAACCCGTTTTTTGCTGAAGTAATCAAGGGTCTTGACACTATTGCAAGAGAACATGAATATAACCTTGTCCTATGCTCTACCAGCAATAATCCAGAAACTGAACGTAAGGAGTTAACCCTTTTACTTGAAAAACAAATTGAAGGTTTAATCATCATCGGGAGTCGACCAACAGATGACCCCAACCGAGAGTTTCTTCTAAAAATCAGCCACGATTTTCCTGTCGTATTGATTAATAGCTACATTCGTGGCGGCGACAAAATGTATTCTATACTTGTCGATGAAAAAAAAGCGACTTATGATGCATGTCAACATCTCATTGATAGAGGATATGAACGCATCTTTCTGTTAGGAGACCCTGCCTGGGCTACGACTCTAAAAAAACTGGATGCACTAAAAGATTGTCTTAGCGACAATCACTTACCATATGAAGATGAACAGTTTATTGGCACTTACTATAGTTATACAGCAGGTAAACCTGCTGTTAATGAGCTCATTAGCAAGTATAATAAAGAGCGTTTTGCCATCTTTTGCTGTTCAGATATGATTGCTCTAGGCGCACTTAGAGAGTTAAAAGCTATGAATATCAGTGTACCTTCTCAAGTTGCTGTTGTTGGCTATTCCAACACCCCTGTATCCGGTTTAACCTCCCCCTCGCTTACAACGGTTGATCAGAGGATGAATGAATTAGGTGAAAAGGGAATGCTACTTTTTATTGACATTCTTAAGGGAAAAAAACCAAAGCATCGTAAAACGTATTGTGACTATGAATTAGTCATCCGTGAAACAACTTAATACCCTCAAAAAACCTAGATTCATTCATAGAATCTAGGTTTTTTTATTAGCATTCAAAATTGACTACTTTCATCTCTATACATTTTATTCTCACATGATAACATATCCTTTGTCAATTATTCTATTTAAAGAGAATGCTATTTGTCAGAAACAGGGGTATATGGTAAAATTTCTCTTATATAATAACTATTATGTAGTAATCATTTGCTTTTTAGTCAAAGGAGCCCTGAATGAACTATCAAACGTTTAAACCACATCCAGATTTAGAATCCTTGGTAAATATATATTGGACTTTAGAAGTACCAAGGGAAGATAACGCAAAAAAGCAGCGTATCATTCCCGATGGCTGCATTGAGATGGCTTTTATCTTGGGCGAGGATATTAAGAGATATACTTCAGAACATGATTATATTCTACAGCCTCGAGCCATGGTGCTTGGACAAACCATTAATCCTTTTTATATTCAGCCAGTAGGATACGTTGATACCTTTTCAGTAAGTTTTTATCCCTATGGTTTTGCAAATTTTATTTCAGAGCCTTTACAGCATTTAGCGAACAAAGAAACACCTTTGCATCATGTATTTGAAGAATTCATTGCCAAGGAACTTGAACAAAACATCATACATGCACATAGCACAAAAGAAAGAATAGCAATTATTGAAAAATTTCTTTTTGATAAATTAAACGACGAAGTAACCATTCACTCTATTGTAAAAAATACCATTGATACACTTTTATCCACCAAAGGAAATGCAAAAATCAATAAAATTCTACAACAAGATTTATACAAACAAAGACAACTCGAAAGAAAGTTTTTAGAACAAATAGGAATCAGCCCAAAACAATTAGCCAAAGTCATTCGGCTACAATCCGCTTTAAAACTATTACTTAATGCGGATGCACAAAGCCTAACGAGTATTGCATATAAAAGCGAATACTATGACCAATCACACTTTATCAAAGACTTCAAAGAGTTTACAGGCATTAGCCCAAAAGAGTTTTTAGGAAATGAACATATGGCTCTTTCTTCCCTTTTCTACAAATAACATATAGCTGTCGCATTTTTACAATTTTTTATTACATGACTTGTATATACTATGATTGTATCACCATAAAAAGGAGGAGAATTACTATGAATAGCTTTGTTCCAATTTTTGAGATTCCTGCACTCGACCTATCACGCGCTATTGATTTTTATCAATCCATTTTAGATATTAAAATCGAAAAAATCGACATCCCCCAAATGCAAATGGGACTCTTCCCAACTCAAGAGCAGATGTCGTTTGGCGTTATCATGCAAGGAGAGGGATATATTCCTTCGTCAAACGGTGTCACCATCTATCTTGATGGCGGAGATGACCTTCAAATCATTCTAGATAAGATTGAAAAAAAAGACGGCAAAATCTTAACTCCGAAGACTCTTCACGCTGATGAAAGTGGATATTTTGCAATATTTATTGATTCAGAAGGCAATCGGCTTGGACTACATTCGCCAAAATAATTCTAGATAAATATGTAAAAAATCCAAGTAAAAAGCGATAGGAGATCCTATCGCTTTTTACTATAATTCAATATTATTCAGTATATCTTTTAGTGCAATAACTTCTTCTTTCGAAAGCGTTACACCTTTACCCATCTTATCTCCCTCTGGAGACCAATCCCGAATATCATATTTAGATTCACGTTCATTCCAACTGATACTTCGAAATTCTTTTGTCCATCCTTTTGATGTTTGTGATAGAACACCATGTTTTTCTGTTACTTCGTATTTAAAATCAGCCATATAAATCCTCCATATTCAGGACCCTGATTCATGAATCACTACATAGTTTAAATCAACCTATCTTTTTGCCCTCATATAGTTTTTTCCAGTCATCAAACAAAGGATTATCCCACGTTGTTCCATCAAATGTCTCATAAGAGACAACAATTGCTTTAAAAGTTTCAATTGTATGATGTTCATCCAACTCAAAACCCGACTCACTTCCATAAGTATTTCCTGGAACTAAATTAATATCACTATAATTTACAAGCTTAACATAAGACCCATCAGAAAAATCCATATTTCCTTTTATTTTCACCGGCAATTTATTTTCATCCCAAGCAACAAAGGCTATTACAGCATTCTTAATGTCAAACTCTGTATCATTTTTAAGCACTGCTTGTAAAAGGTCTGGGTACAGGCTTTTATAATTTTCATCTTGGATTGTATATTTCGTTTCAGTAACTTTTAACTCTTGTTGCTCTAACTGTCCAAGTAGCTCTGCTTCTGAAGCCTCGTCATTTGTACTCTCTTGAGATTCTTCTGCATCAGATTTCTCAAATACATGCTGTGATTCGTCAATAATTACTTCAACCTTCATATCTTCAACGAGTTTTTCACCTTCAAAGAGTGCTGTCCATTCATCATAATATGGATTCATCCATGAATCGCCATCAAATGTTGTAAAACTTACTGGGACTACTTTAAAAGTTGAAATTTTAATGCTTTCTGCTACTGCAAATCCGTAGCCTTCGCCAAAATTGGAACCTGCTGCAAGATTAATATCACTATAATTAACTTCTTTTATATATGTACCATCAGCAAAGTCAATATTTCCTTTTATTTTCACCGGCAAATTATTTTCATCCCAAGCAACTATAGCAATAACAGCATCTTTAATATCTTGATCTGTATTATTTAGTATAACTGTTTCTAGTAGGTCCGGATAAAGTGATTTATATTCATCATCTTGAACTACATAATTTGTCGAAACAACTGCTAATGGTAGCTTTGTAAGTAACTCTTCAAAATCGATAGCACTCATCTCTATTGCTTCAACTTGAGTTGTTTCTGTTTCATTTTCTGTATTTTCACTTTCTACATTTTCACTTTCCACATCAGCTGAACCACTTACTTCATCTGAAGTAGAAGCTGTATCCTTTGCTGGCGCATCACTCACTTTTGCGCAACCTGATAAAAAAGTCATCAGACTAAACACCATTACAATTAGAAATACTCTTTTTTTCATTTTTAATACTCTCCTTCTTTACACTTATTCATTTTAATTAACCCGAATTATTCATCGAGCTGTTCTTAATTGCGCCTAATGGCGCATCGTTACAATGTTTTTACTTACATTTGCATTTCACTGAATTCTCAAAGAAAAGCAATAGAAAAGAGTTTCGACTTTGATAGAATGAACTTACCTCAACAATCATATGCAAAGGAGAAACTATATACATCTAGTTTAACTGTACCTCTATCAAAAAGCAATAGAAAAAACAAAATATATTTAGATTTTATAATTTCTACCGCTTTTATGACGTCACTTCCTTTGCGGATACATTTATACACTTTTGATTAAACTTCTCATATGTTTTTTTAGCAAGTTGTTTTACTTAGATGGTCAAGCTTTTGTGTTACACTAAGACTGAAAAGTTATTAAATTATTGATGCCTCTTTTCAAATGGTGTAAGTTCTCCATTTGATGAACGTGGTCTTATATGATTGTAATATCCAAATACATAATCATTTGTTTTTTTATTCAATATCTCTTCCGTTTCAAACTAGTACATCCAAATAAATTCACCTTTAAATGTTCCGCGAAAACTTTCCATAGGAATATTATCATAAGGACATCTAGCTCTACTCTTGCTTTGGGTTACTATTCTAGTGAAACAAAATTGTAATACCGAGGGTTTAACAACTTTATTGTATCAGAACAAATGAAAAGAGATAGCACAATACAAACTATCCCTAGAATGCTTCTGTTTTAAAGAAATTTCATTTTGTTTTTCTCCTTTATATTTTCAAAGTATCAAATCATGCTTTGAATCCATACTCTTCAACAATATTAAAAGGGCAGACGATTGTATCTGCCCTATTAAAAACTATATTGTGATAAACATTTTATTAACTATATCAGTCATAGCATTTCCTATTTCCTCGAGAACAATGTAATCAAATTTCTGTGAGGTAAATATCTTTAAAAAAGATTCTTGTAACATTCTCATTGTTTCATCGTATCCTAAAGGCTTATTATATATTTTAGCAAGATGTTTTTTAATTTCATTATTGCCATATGATAGTTTAAAAGCTACTTTATCAATTACCATATAATATTTACCACTCTTCATGAAATAATCTTTAAATATCACATGTAAAATCTGCATGTATCTCTCGTCATCAGACATAGCCTTTATCAACACAGGATTTATGTCATCAAAGGCAATAGCTTTGTACTTGTCTTCACTATCTAATTGCTCTATCAAATTATGCAATTCTTCTGTACAAAGGTTGCCTACCACTGTTTCTATCGCTTGATTTTCATATAATGACATCATATGGGGAATATTTTCATTTAGAACTTTTCTCAACATAGCTTTCATATTTATACTAAAGTTGCCATATACCCTCGCTCTAGTTGTATGTCCAAGTCCAATTTGAAGTTTCCTCCAATAGGTTGTAACACTTCTACCATTTATAGTGTACTCTGTTCTAATCTGATAGCCATTAACAATTTCAACGTCTTTAGTGAGTCTATACTTCATATTATCCAAGACATCTGACATTTTCTCTTTACCTAAAGCAATTTTTACCGCAGGAAAATTGGGTTCATTTGCAGTAACGAAAATTGGTTTTGTGATACCATCTGGCAAAATTCGTTTCTGAGTATCCTTCGCAATGTAATCTATAACCTTATATAATCCGATAGGTTTAAAATTATCAATTCGATCATCCATATTGTTTCTTAATGCCTTTTGAACTGGATCAATTTTTTCTTCCAAGTATCTCAAGGAAAGCCAATTTACACTTTGACTAGAAATTCCTTCAAGGTATCTTTTAATATCCATTTCCACTTCTGTAATTACTTCTAAAACATGTCCATCATAATCCTCTTGAGATAATTCTACATTACTATCATTTCTGCTATTTTTTTTCTTATAGATTTTATTCCCAATAATGCGATCTGCCTTAGTAAATATTACATTAATCGGGATATCCATCTTTTTAGCTTTTAATAATTTATCTTTAATTGCCTTACAACTTTCAGCTAAAATATCATCTCTTTCTTCTAAACTTAGTAGTAAAAGAATGCTATCAGGACTACAATTCAATGCCACATCTAATGCATTTTTAATTGATACGCTATCCATACCTACCTGAGTTAATCCCATTGTATCTCGGAGACAAAATCTTGTTGGGATACTTTCCTCTCCCATTTTTATAATTTCTTCTCTGGGACGACAAGATAGTGTTAAATCATTAATTATAAGACTATATGGTTGAAATGGATCAAATAAATTTTGTAACACGTTCCCCCCATATTGTAGATCATCGTGTTCATCAACACTTAACTCCAATATGTTTTCATCTTGCAACTTTTCGCCTAACAAATCCTTAAGTTGTGTTTCAATCAAATCACCGATTCCCTCAAGCCATTCAATGTAATCTACTTTTAGTTCTGGTTCTATTTCATTCCACACTTCTTCAAAAACAATTTTACGTACTTCAGATATACTTATTTTTTGTTGGCTCAACTCTTTCTTTTTCATTTTAACTCTGCTCGAAAAAGATGGTTCAACCATTTCAAAAGCTTCAAAAATTTTTTCCATAGCCTCTTTAAAAGCATCAATAGAAATTGAATCAGCTAATTTCCCGAGATGAAAAGATGCTTCTTCCGGTTCTAGAACTGAATATAACCATTCCGCATTAATCGATTCCACTGTATCTTCCATGTCAGCACCATTGCTCACATAGAGTTGTGTTAGTTTCTCAAGAACAATGATATGAACTGCTTTTGAATCAAACTCTTTTGTCTTCACACAAATAGCGAATTGTTCATTTTTTTCAATTCTTGAATCAAACACAAAATCACATGGAATAATTGTTGTCTGGCTTTTATCGCCAATTCCAATAGATATATAACCTATAATTTTATGATTAACCAATAAGTATACTAAAGTGCTTTTCCCTGATGTCGATGGTCCGATAACCACAACTGATGGTGCTGTACTACTTCGTTTCAATGCATCATTTGAACTTAATTTTTTTTGCTTCATAACAAAAACCTCCTTATTGGATATGTTTAAGACATAAGTATCCAACAAGGAGGTAAAATAAAAAAACTATGCACGGATGCACAGTATCAATTCACGCTCTCATGATCACTCCGCACATAAAATCCCTCGAATTTAAGGACTATGTATCAGTATAAATTTCACTCACCGTTTCCGTATTTCGGTTCTCGTGGAACTTACATCTTTTCAATAACTTTAGCATATTTTACCACCTAGGTCAACTCTATTTTCACTTTACTTATATTTATAATCTCATCAACTTACAAAGCTATAGAAAATATATCCTATTCCCCAATAAGGTATTAATGCAATCTTTCCAGTATAATCCAATCGCATGTAGCTAAGGTATATCACATTTGCCAGTCTTCCACCATCCTCTGTATATCTTCTACGAATATAGATATAACCACTCTTTTCTAATCGCCAAAGATTTTTGCGTACAGTTGTTTTATATCCCCCAAGAATCTTATTTAGCTTTTTCTGTGATATCTGTGAACACCACCTTCTCTATTTGCTAACTTGCTTAATAGCATATAGATCATTTTAGCCGATACCCTAGAATTTATTTTCCCTGCTATTTTAAATTGATGAATACCATCAGTCATGTTTTCTCCTCTCCATCCCATAGACATACTTGTATTTCTTTTGTCCAAATTGATATCTAATAATAAAGCACATCTGAACAACAACCGATATGTTGGACTTATCTTTAGTTAGCATACGAACAGCTCCTGATACAGCGCCCAACATAAATACAATGATGATTACCGTATTTCTTGTTAAAAAGAACTGTAAAGAAGACAAAGATTGGCTTATGGAATTGATACCAGGTAGGGTGTCCATATACCTTTTAGCATAAAGCACCATTGGTACAAGCCCTTCTAAAAGGGCGTCTACATAAACGAAACCATCTGATAAAATAGCACTTATAAGGAGCATAATTACAACTTCCAAATGTCCGCCTCTTACATATTCTCTTAAGTCTATTCAAAGTGATAAAACACTGAATAAATGTATACGGTAACTAGTCGCTACTAACCTTTATATAAGCCTCCACCAGTGGCTTGACGGTTAACTATCTTAGTTTTTGCCTTTCATAAGGTTCCAGTTCTGACACTTCGTTATCCTGGTGATATATGACAGCGATCTGTTTAAATGTCTGATAGGCAATGGTTGCCTTCTCATTTTACTTCTTTTCTTTTGGTAAAGCCTTAGCATCAGAGAATCGTCAGCTGCTGTGAGCCCAACTTCCTGCAAAGGTAATATAAGAATTTTCCTTATCCAACTTTTTATAGGCTGAATATCCACCGGTAACAACAATACCTTTGAAGTCTTTAATGAACTCCTTGGAATGGTCGCTCTTACTAGTTTTCTGATAGTCATACAGGATAATGGGGCTATTATTGTAATGTTTACAGGTTCGGTAAACCCACATGTAACTGGTATTGTTTGCCGGTCGACCGTCTTTTGAAACTTTTCCCGGCGTTTCCTCTGCCTGTAATACATGGAATGTATACATTTCAGCATGAAGTCGGTCATATACGGTCCCGAGATATCTATCACCACATTGGATCATCCAATTGACCATCACTTGCTTAGCTACATGAATATCATTTCTCAACTATTCCTGGCTGATTCGGTACAATAGCATTCCATTTACAAATTTCGTCCGTCAGTTGTGGACCAACGGAAGCCACCAACTTCCCCCTTCTTATATAAAAGCCAAAATCCGTTCCTTCCCAAAGCAATCCATTCAGGTGGTCCATTCTTCTCCCGCAGAAGAAAAAAAGGTATTCTTCTCAAAAGGATCAAGATTGAAATAATTCTTAACGATGGTTGCCACGCCATAAATCTGTACGCCAGTGGCAAGATGTATTTTACGTAAACCTTTTGCATCATTGAACATTAGCAAGGGCTCTAAGAAGTCGTTGTATAAAAGGTTCAGATGCTGTTTCGAATAATTCAATCCTACATCCATTGACCTGAATGATTACGACAATGTTATTTACAAAGAGTTGTTGAGAAACAACTGGCGTATGCGCCGTCAACTCAACGAAGTTTCCAGTAGCAGGGGGCAACGAATATTCAGACTAGACTTGAACCGCCTGTTTTCGAATACATCTTTGCCAATAATAGAATACCTTTTCATGGACACCATTTTGCAATACCATTCTTTTTTGGTCATTCCTCTGTTATTACATTCTTTAATTATTAGTTGCCAATGATTAATCCGCATTTCTGTGTTATTTTGTCTATAAAGTAACCCCCTAGATAATTTTTCATCTATTATCTCACGAAGGTGGTTAGTTGACACGGCACCTATAATTTACCGTATACAAAAAATTATAGGGATTTACCAAAAAAGTCCTCCCCATCTATAAATTGAAAATAGATAGGGGGGGGACCGAAAATATTTTGTTTTACTCTCCGTCAAAATGATCTGTGTCGCTTTTTTTTAATCAAATATGTATTTTCTATTGAAACACCAAGATTGTGTTTCACCATAAGTGCGGCTAAAGAGTTAACATCAATTAAGATAATTTTGATCTACAATCTCTGAAACCTAAGTCAGTGCCCATCCTATTCTGTTTTTATAAACCAATTGTTTACCACTTGGCAGCCACTCTTCAAGTTCTTCCTCAGCTAATTGAAACTGCATTGCCAAAACATTATACATATCTACACGCTTATGGATTTGAATATCTTTCAATAACTCCAATACAGGTTCATAAATTCATGATATTTTGGTATTGCTACAGAACCTTGCCTCCTGTCTCCTCATATATTTCGTTCAATTTGACCTTATAAGTGTCCTAATTCCATTGACTCATTAAGGTAATAATATTTTCCATCTTTGATAATAATCTGAACGTCTTCATCGTATAAATTTTTTGAACTATTAACCATTAATCGATTCTCCGCTCTTTGTCTATTTATTTTATCTAATAATCCAACTGCAAGCTCATTGTATTTCAAATCCTCATTGACCACTCCAAGAGCAGTTGCAAAAAATCCTTTTTTCATAACTCTATTCTTATCAATTTCTATACCAAGGTGCCCGACTTGTTCTTCATGCCATACCTCTAGCATTTCCATCGTTTGATTGGATTGGTTTAAATAAGTATTATAAATAGAGTAACTCATTTCATTTGATATTTCGCCTTTGCCTAATAAGTATGTCAACTTGCATATTTCCTCTAAAAGATTGATTAAAATTCTCTGATATTCAACTAAAATAGAGAACTCATCTACTTTCACTTGATAAGTTTTATAATCCAGTTTATGATTCTTATTTATTAATTCGCTAATCGTTAAATTCACTTGTTGGAGTAATTGAGTTCCTTCACCTTCTAAGTCATCCAAAGTCTGCAACTTAAGAATTCCCAACTCATCATTCTCTAGAATTTCCATACTATAATTAGAAATTTTTTCAACTCTTGTAATCAGTGACAAAATACGACTTTGAAACTCACGATTTTGAAACTCACTAATTTGACTAATGCTATTACTAATACTTTCAAGCTTTGAGCTAATCTCTGTCATGTAATATTGTCCCACGACCAAAGAACCCACAGACATTATGTTTGCAACCCCATTAGCCATCGTACTCATTTTCGAGGTTTTTTGAGGATTCGTTTTAACAAAGTTAGCATGTCCTTTTATGCTATTTTTACCTCTGTAAAATCCTCTTGATGCACCTTTCATTTGTTTTGAATCAACAAGCGATACACCACTAGGTATAACCGCTCTGTATAATTCAACTTTATCTAAAGCCCTATTATTCATTGTTTTTGCAAGTTTATCTGCAGCAGTAGGTATCGTTTTAGAGATTCGTGCAATAACATTTTTGTCTTTAATCTCAAATAGCATTTTATCATCAATGAAATGCGTCAAAGACAATTGTTCTAATTTGACAATAGCACTACTTTGAAATCGTTCTTCTTCAGGTAAATTAATCTCAACAAGTCCTTTTGCATTGTCGCCCTCATCCCTTGAAATCGTTGTTTCTGTTCTTTTCCTTTGGACAACGAAAATCAAAGCAACTATTAAGATTGTTATTATTCCGATTAGAAAATACTCCATGATTTTCACCTCTCATTTTGTACAACCAATACTGTTAGGTTTTCTAAACACTTAGCCTACAATTAATCTGATCAATAGCACCAATAATACGCTTTGCCACATCAAGCTTACCATCAAATAGGTTCATCACATTACCACGCTTATTAAAGGGATGCTCATTGAGAACCCGCTTGTCTAAGCTACCGTTTTTAATCATATAATTAACCACTAACTTCACAAATTCCATTTGATTGATATTAAGGCTTTCGTCAGATAAGAACTCTGAAAATACTTCATTGGCTGCTTGTGGGTCTAAGCCTACAATTTTACTCACCAGTTTGAGTAGTGGCTCATCACCAAATTCTTTGACATAGTCGTCTTTTGTTCCTAAGTCTTGCCATAATACTTTTTCTAGGTATTTGATATCTTCTTCTGTTAAAGGATTATTATTTCTAAGCTTGTAGATGACCAGATCATTTTGATGCTCCATCAAATACTTATTCACCTTTTTACGGTAACTTTGCATATCATTCACGGAGTACTCCCCTGGCCTTTCCTTGGATTCCATAATTTCATCCATAAAATTGGTATAGTAGATTTCACCAGATTTGCTGTCTAAAAACTTAATCAATTCTCTAAAGGCTTCACGGACTTCTTCATGATCAAAGATATCTGCTTCTTCCCAGTGTTCATTGGTCTGAACTTTATATATTAATGCTTCCTGCTTCTTTACCTTTTCAATAGTTCCCTTAAAAGTTAGCTTCTCTGCTGTTGTTACCACTCGGTTTTTCGGTTTTGATGCAGGGACTCTTTTTAAGTCTGCATATTCAATGGTATACATCAAATAATCAAACCGCTTCGCCAGTTCGTCATCATCTATGGCTGGTACAAGTAGTGCAACATGTTCTTCTAATTCTCTGACATCAGCATCTGTTAAACTTTCAAAAGCACTCTCCTGATTGAATTTGTGTAGGAATTGAAGCTTCATTCTGGCATTGAATTTTGTTTCATCAATAGCCTTCACTTCTTTCAAAATCCCTTCAATCAATGCCTTTCTGTGATTTATATACTCATCTGTTTGATAATCCAAGTTTTGAAGCTCTTTAATAATGCCTATGCGGATATTGAAAAGATTTTCTGTCAGTGACTTCATCATCTTGGCTTCTTTACCATTTTTATTGGTTCTAAAAAATTCAAAATTACCACAGTAATCAAAGATTCTAAAGCTTTCTTTATCAATTCCAGCACCATACAAATCTTCGCATAGTCTGGTACCACGGCCAATCATCTGCCAAAACTTAGTCTTTGAACGCACCTTCTTAAAGAAAACAAGATTAAGAATCTCAGGAATATCAATCCCAGTATCCAGCATATCTACCGATACAGCAATCTGAGGCAGTTTGTTTTTCACTTCAAAATCATCCATGGTACTTTCCACATAATTAACACCGGTATAAACTGGTTTTGCAAAATCACCTTTATACTCCGGATAAAGTGCATTAAAGCGCTTTACTATAAAATCTGCGTGTTTCTTATTCTTAGCAAAGATAATGGTCTTCCCTAATTTGTCCCCTCCTTCTACTTTAAGACCTTTTTCCATTAATTCCTGTATAACTGTATCAATGGTATTGTCATTGAATAAGAATGAATTTAAAGCTTCACCACTGATGTCTTTTACATCATCATCAAAGGTCTCTTCAAACATTTCTTTTTCTTCTTCTGTAAGGTCATCATAATGAATGCCTTGTTCTAAAAACTTCATCTTTGTCTCAATGGTATGATAAGGCACCAAATACTCATCTTCGATGGCTTCACCTAACTCATAGGCATAGGTTGGCACATTGTTTTCAAGTTCAAAAATAGTATAGGTATTTTTATCAAGGTCACTTTTAGGTGTTGCTGTTAAGCCTAGTAAAATGGCATCAAAGTAATTAAAAATATCCTGATATTTTTTATAAATGCTTCGGTGACTTTCATCAATTATAATCAAATCAAAGTGACCACTGGTAAATAGCTTTTCACTACGTTTGTTCTTTACATCATCAATGGCATTCATCATAGTTGGATAAGTTGAAAATATCATTCTGCTCTCAGGGTTATCTTTACTATCTAAAAGATTACACAGAGACAGTTCCGGTAAAAGTGCCTTAAAATTCTTCTTTGCTTGCTTCACAAGGGCTGTACGATCTGCAAGAAATAGAATATTTTTTACCCATCCTCTTTTAATCAGTACTTCCACGGTTGATATAGCAGTTCTTGTCTTACCCGAACCTGTTGCCATAACAAGTAGCGCCTTACGATTGCCTTTTTCAAGGGTATCGCACACTGCTGTAATGGCCATCTTTTGATAGTGACGATTGGTGATATCATCGTTGATTACAGGGTCTTTTAAAGACACTTTGTTTTGTCTTTTGAAATGAAGCCACTCTAGCTCTTCCTTGGTGTAAATACCTGAGACTAAGCGCTCTGGATAGCTGGCATCATCCCATAAATAATATTCAAAGCCATTCGTATAGAAAATAACCGGTCTTACTTTATATTGCTTTTCCAAACAATCTGCATAGCGCTGGGCTTGTATCTGGCCAACACGTGGGTTCACACTGGTTTTCTTAGCTTCAATAACCGCCAGTGGTTTACCATTATCTCCAAATAGGACATAATCTACATAGCCTAAACCTGCCTGATTAGGCATGCCTTCTACTTCTACTTCTTCAAGGCAATCCTTACCGATTATCCAACCGTTAAGCTCAATTTCTAAATCAATATACATTTTCCGTGTCTTGAATTCAGAAATTTCATCAACCTTAAAGTCACGGTTTTTCTTATTATCAACACGCTTTGCAGCGTTCTCACGTCTTAGATTTTCATTTTCCTTAATGATTTCTTCAAGTTTACGGTCTTTAGCACCCAATCGGTCATAAAGGTCTTTAAGCTCATCTCGAGTCTTTTTCTCTTTTTCGTTATCCCCGAGTAGACTTTCATCAAAGGCAATCTCAACATATTCATCTGAATAACAGTAATCTATCCAAGACACAAATTCAAATAGATTATGAAGGGCAAGGACTGCCTGCTCTCTTGTGATAGGCGCAGCCGAATGAACCGTTTTATTACCGATTTGTTGAATATATTTAATCATTGGAAAGAGTTTCGTATCAATGATCCCTTTGAACCGATAATCATGAATCAAGGAAGCTAAATTATCCTGATATGGTGCTTCTAGTTCATGGTCGTAAGAAAAAACCCACTTTACAGCCAATTCCAAAGCTCTACGTGCAAGAATCGCTGTACTGGCATAGGAAATCACCAAGCTCTTTTCAGCTTCGATACAGGCGTATGTAAAGTCCTTATATTTATCTTCTTTTTTTAGGAAATCAAAGTTGTAGCACATGGTATTCCCCCTTATATAATCTATAATGCTTCTAAAGCCGCTTTCTTAATAAATTTATGATCTTGCATTTTATTTGATTTACATCTTTCTATTTCAGCATTTTTAGCTGTTTCTAAATCAACATTGTATAATCCAACAGCTTCTGAGACATTTGACACCCATCCACTAAGATTATCTTCAGCATAATTTTTAATTCTGTCTTTAACGTCAAATACTTTATCCCAAGTCTCTACCTCTTCATGAAAATGCTGAGTAATAATTTCAATATTTTCAATTACACCTGTTCTAATAGTAAAAACAGGTTCACAATCATTATCGTCTCTCATAAATGGATAGAATACTTTACCATAATCTCTAGGATTCTTGTCACCTTTATATGTAGAATTACATGTATGGCAAATAGGAAAAAGGTTCTTCCTAAGCAATGAAACAAAAGGATATTTCGATCTTGGTAAATAGTGATCAAAAGCTTCACGAAATTTGTCCTTTGATGTTAACATAGGACCTATTCCGCAAAATGGGCATACATATTCTATTGACTCATCATAAAATTTTTCATAATAATTCTTGAGCGTTCCTACTTCTTCAACAAGGCCCTTTAATTTCAATAAATTATCATATAAATAATCCTGTATCATTTTTAAAGCACTTATACATCGTATAAAATCTTTGCTTGAGCCATTTAGTAAATCTTCATAAGAAACTGGATCAACAGTCATATTACATACATTTTCAACTTGAATATTCTTGCTGAAGGCATCAATTAACTTTTCTCTTTCCTCTGGGCGACTTAACTCAAACGCACCTTTAAACGCTTCAAAATCACTTTTGAGTTTGATCTCATTCATCCAGCTTGGATACTCAAATACTACCGATATGAAAATATCGGTAAATACACTATTGATTTGATTTATAAGGCCCTCTAATTCTTCATTTTCAAATTCATTGTAAAAGTACCACATTTACGTCATCCTCTTTTGAATCTCAATAATCAACATCAAGCGTTCTGATGAATCCCCTAGAGTATTTTCAATTTCACGTTTAAGTTCTTCTAATTCCTGATCATTAGTAGCTTGATTAATTTTACTTCTAAATATGCTTATTTCCTGTTTAGCCAATTCTGCTACAGTGTTTCTCTTGTCAAATAGATTAGCACTAATCATATTCGGATTAGCACCAAAAGTCTCAATTTGCAAACTGCTTTGTAAGCCTCGTTTCATACTCACAACACTTGTTTTTCTTAAGTCTGTTATTACTTCAGGATTATGAGATGAAAATATAGCCTGTGACATCGGATCAAGCATAGACTTTACCTTTGAGACAAATAAAGACTTCCAACTCGGATTAAAATGTGTCTCTGGCTCATCTAACAAAAATAGAATGTTACTTCCGTAAAAGATATTGAGTATGCTAATTAGTTGGAGCACTTGATACTCACCATCAGAAAAGTTTCTCAAATCCAGTTCAGACCCGCTTTCTGTTACAAAAGTCATTTCAAGTAGTTCAAACACTCTATTATTTGCTATGTTCCAATCTACTAAAGATTTCTTGTTTTTTTCATTTCCATATATAATTCTGTTTCGAGTCCTTTTCTTAATCTTATAAATATTGTAGTCATAAAGTCTTTGTAATCCTTCAAAAAAGGCTAATAAAGACATTTGTTCACGTTCTCTATTCTCTGGTACATGAAACTCATAATACTTAAATCCGTTTTCATTTACATGACCTGTATTTGCATAACTCATAATTTCATTTAACAGATACAATGCCTTCTCATCGAAGTAAATATCTTCATCATATATATCTTTCTTATCAAGTCTTATTTTAAATGAAGTAACTAACGCATTCTCAAAGAACTCTGACAGAACTTCTTGATTTTCAGACTCAAACATAAATGACGTAAGGATTCCCAATTTACTTATCGTATCATCAAAATAGTAAAACAGCTCATTATAGCGATCAAGTATACCCTTATTAATAACCTCGCCATAATTGTTTCTCTTAACCTTTTGACTGTCTTTTTCTGCCAAAGAATAAAGCTTATAGTTAATGATTTCATCGCTAACCCCTTCATTATGGCCAGATGAGTAAACCACAATCTTTCTGGGAAAGAATACATAATGCATGTTAATATTTCCTATTTCAAACTCATTGTTTCCATTTGAAATAGTCATTTTAAAATTCTGAGATTTATTTTCTAACTTAATCAACACATGATCAGTATCTTCCCATTCTCCACCTATTCCTATTAGAACACTTTCAATCATATGGTCTTTCTGTAATGAATAAGTAGCTTCATAACTTATATCACTTGAGTAATTCTCTTGAGTTATTTGATTACTGGCATCAACAAATATCTTGGATATCAGTTCAAGAAGAATTGATTTACCACTACCATTTATTCCAACTATTCCAAGGGTGGAGTCATCGCCAAAAATAAACTCTTGATTTTGCTTGAAAATCTTATAATCACTCAGCAATTTTATTTTTACTAATCTCATCACTCCCCCCCGTTTCCCTTAAAATAATTTTCCAACGAATGCCTTTTGCAAAATTGAAGAATAATTATCTTCATAATTTCTTATTGATTCACTAAGTTTTTTTCTTTCTTTTTCTATTCTAGATACAATATCTGCGAAATCATTCTGCACATCTATTGGTGGCAGATTTATTCTTATCTTCTTTAGCTCTTCAGCATTAATATTAGCCATTCCAACAATACTTTTTGCCATATTTAATAAAGTAGCCTTGCCATGTTGAGAATTCAAGTATGCAGAAATATACTCGGTATTCCCTTTTGTGTTTGTTATAAGTTTGACCAAGTATCCTGCATACGCCATCGGTTTACTTTCTCTATAAACAGCTGTCTTGCCTACTAACTCTTTGCTATTAGTCCTGTTAAATAATAGTTCCCCTTCATAAACCAAGTACTTTTCTAACTCGTTTTCATCTAAATCAACATACTTTAGACTTGAAAAATCCCAGCCGCCCGTATAAGAAATATTATTCATTCTTAGCATAGGATACTCACCACCAGTCTCATGTGCCTTTTTACTTGTTCCATATTGTGTTTTTAAAGTTAAATCATTAATAGTTCCAGTTTCCCACCCTTTCGGATTCGTCACAGGATCACCAAACATCTCATAAAACACCGACTGAATCAACTCATCCATCAACCTAATTTGCTCTTTTCTTGCATCAATAAGCCCCTGAGCCATGTCCAAAACTTCAACGATTTTCTTTTGGGTTTCTAGTGGTGGTAGTGGGATTGATAGATTTTCTAATACAGTCTTACTAATATGAGGTATAGTTGCACCCGTACAATTGTCTCTTAAATACTGAAACTTTGATTGAAGAAATCTTGCTGCATAATATGGATTGACTTTATTATTTTTCAACTCAAGTCTCGCTAATGTGCTTCCAATAACACCTTCCAATCCAACACCTATTGTTCCGGCATTAGCACCATCCCAAGCAATAATTAAATCATGTTTATTTACATATACACTTTTCTTATTAGGAATACAGTACTTAAGATTATCATTATGGCGCAAATCTTCAATTTGAATATATCTTGGAGAGAGCCTAGATTCATTTTCTGTCTCTTCTTCCTTCTTGCCTTTTGATATTTTAAATATTTCTTTTAATGCTACCATCTCTACACCATCCTCTCAATGTCATTAAGACCATTAAGAATCTGCTGTTCCAGTTCTTTGATTCTTTGTATAATCACTTTTGGTGCTTCATATTGCACTTCATCATATTCAACTTCTTTATATCTATTGATAGACAAGTCATAATCATTCTTTACAATTTCCTCTTTAATAACAAAGAACGACTTCTCTGTACGCTTTCTGTCCTCTTCATTCTCAAGATTATGATAACGACTGATAATATCTGGAATATCGTTCTCTTCAACTAGTTGACGCTTATCATCAAGGGATAAGCCATCTGCCTGCATATCATAAAACCAGACTTTATCCGTGCCACCAGCACCCGTCTTAGTAAAGATCATAATAGCAGTAGAAACACCTGCATAGGGTTTAAATACGCCACTAGGCATGGAGATAATTGCTTGTAATTGATGGTTCTCTACAATCTCCTTACGAATGGATTTATGGGCATTAGAACTACCGAATAATACACCATCTGGTACAATTGATGCACATCTGCCACCTTTTTTAAGCGTTCTTAAGAAAAGGGCTAAAAACAATAGCTCTGTCTTCTTAGTTTTAGTTACTTTAAGTAAGTCTGCTGATACACTGTCATAGTCTAGTGATCCTTTAAATGGTGGATTGGCAAGAACAAGCGTGTATTTTTCTCTGTCTTTATTGGTTTCCGATAAGGAATCTCTATATTCGATATTAGGTCTATCTACACCGTGAAGCATCATATTCATTGCGCCAATACGAAGCATGGTTCTGTCCATGTCATTACCAAAGAACATATCTCTATGATAGTGGTCTTTCAGTTCTTTTATAGTGAACATATCCTCATTATTTCGCTTTAAATACTCCCCTGCCTCAACAAGGAATCCTGCCGAACCAGCTGCAGGGTCAACAATAATATCCGTTGGTGTTGGTTGCATCAAGTCCACCATCATTTTGATGATGTGTCTAGGTGTTCTAAACTGACCATTGGTACCTGCGGTTGCTACCTTAGAAAGTAAATACTCGTATAAATCCCCTTTGGTATCATCCGTTGTATTACCTTCTTTAATTGGTAGTCCATCAATATTCGTCACAATTTTTTCTAACATTTGAGGTGTTGGGATCATAAAGATGGCATCGTCCATATATCTTGTAAATGCTGAATCCTTGTTCCCATGCATGGTTTTGATAAATGGGAATACTTTCTTTGAAACCATATCATACATGTCAGAAGCACTCAGTTGTTTAAACTTATGCCATCTCAGATTTTCTTGCTCGTCGCTAAAAATTTTATCTACTTCAATCCCAAGCAGCTCCGCATTTTTTTCTAAATCCGTTTGTTTTTCGTCCAGTCCCTTTATAAATAAAAGGTAGGTAAACTGCTCAATAACAGACAAGGGATTGGTAATCCCACCTGTCCAGAATATCTCCCATATTTTATCTACCTTGCTTCTTAATTCACCTGTAATCATTGTTGTTCCTCCCATAGTCTTTCATCTATTTTAATAATCCAATAAATGCTTAATCATTTCTTCTTCAAGTCCCTTTGTTTTACAAAAATCATAAAGTGCCTTTTTTGCCATTCTATTGGGACTGTTTTTACCATTTTCCCAGCGGTTGACCGTGGCAAAGCTCACTTGAAGCTCTCTTGCCAGTTGTTCTTGACTCATATTCAGTTTACTTCTGATTTCTTTAACCATTTGAGCAAATTCCACTTTATACACCTCCAGCTCGTCACTTTATATTATAACAAATGTTATAATATAATCATACGATAATTTGAAAATTATCCCAAAGAAAAATCCACCGATAATATACCAGTGGATTCACATTTATTATTCAGTTTCTTATGTCCCTACATTTCACATCCAAAAGCCAAGCCTTACAACAATTTCATCTGTCAGTTCCTTATTGCGATAATTCAAGACATCTGTCTTAAACATGAAAAGCTTTGTTTTTAGGGGTATTTGGGCAAATACAATTAGTTTTTTTTGTATAGTGCTACTATAGTCTCCACATGTGTCGAATGGCTAAACATATCTACCCCACACCATTTATCAATAGCATAACCACTTTGATTTAATATTTTCACATCTCTAGCAAGTGTTGCTGGGTCACAAGATACATAGACGATTCGCTGTGGATTCATCTCTATAATAGTGTCTAACAGACTCGTATCACAGCCTTTTCGTGGTGGGTCCACGACTACAACATCAGCAGTGATGCCTTCCTCTTGATAAAGTTTTGGGGCAATATCCTCAGCTTTACCTGCGTAGAAGGAGGTATTAGAGATCTTATTGATATCCGCATTGGCTTTGGCGTCTTCAATAGCCGCTTCGACGATTTCTACTCCGTAGACATGCTTAGCTTGCTGGGCCAAGAACAAGGAAATGGTCCCGATGCCACAGTAAAGGTCATAGACAATCTCTTCACCTGTAAGCATAGCGTATTCAAGGGCTTTGGCATAGAGTTTTTCTGTCTGTATCGGATTAACCTGATAAAAGGAAAGAGGAGAAATCTGATATTCTATCTCACCTATTTGGTCGCGTAAATATTCTTGTCCATACAGATGAAGTACTTTGGAACCTAATATCGCATTAGTTTTTTCTTGATTAATATTCAGACTAATGCCTACCACACGATCGAGTTGTGTTAGCGTATCTATGAGTTCCTGCTGATGAGGAAAGCTCTGCCCATTAATAACTAAGGTTACATGGAATTCTTCACGATGATGCGACTTACGGATAACAATATGACGCAACAGTCCCTTATGCTTATTCTCGTCATAGACCGAGATATCCCGCTTAGTGATAAAGTTACGAAGCACATCAATAATCTGTTCATTATATCTATCTTGAATATAACAAATTGGCGTCTCAATAATCCGATGGGAACGCTTGGCATAGAATCCAATGAGCAGCTTTCCACTCACTACTTGTACAGGAAACTGAACCTTGTTGCGATAAAACCACGGCTCATCCATACCGATAATCGTCTCTTCTTTTTCTTCTAGCATCTGTCGATCTTGTTCACCAATACGTTCGAGGGCATCTAATATATGTCCCCGTTTATATTGAAGCTGCGCTTTATAGTCCATATGCATCAAACTACAACCGCCACATTGCTTGGCTATCGGACATCGGGGTTCCACACGGTCTATTGAAGGTTTAAGTATCGTCACTAGACGACCAAAGCCATAGTTCTTCTTGGCTTTGATAACCTTAACTTCGATGTGATCACCTGTCATCGCTCCATCCACAAAAAGGGTATAGCCGTCGATACGACCTACCCCTTCTCCGTTGGCTCCGATTCCGGTAATCTCCATCGTATAAATTTGATTTTTTTCTACTGGGCATACCTGTTTCATCGTTCACCTCTATGTCATTTGTTTAATAACGTGTTTTTCGTATATTTGTTTCAAATAATCGCTGATAACCTGCCCAATCATCTTGTTCTTCAGATTGTGCCATAATCGTTGAAAATGTTTTTACTTTTGCATCGATATTATCTGCATAATGAAGTAATATCGCTTCTAATATTGCCGGCTTTTTAGGCGAACCGTATTCCAACTCTCCATGATGTGCCAAAACAACGTGCTTAATAATTGAGGCTAGGGATTTTGGAAATCCCGGAATCTCGGCTACTTTTTCATTAATCCATTCAACTGCAATAATAATATGGCCTAATAATTGTCCTGAATCCGTATATTCAACCATTGGAAGCTCTGTCATCTCTTCCGTCTTTGCTATGTCATGAAGCAAAGCGCCTGCAATCAAAATGTCACGATCCACTTCTTTATAACTTTTTGCCAAAAAATCACATGTACGTAAAATTCCAAGCGTATGTTCCAATAAACCGCCGTAATAGTTATGATGCACGGATTTTGCCGCTCCATGAGCTTTAAAGCGTTTGGCAAGGGTTTTATCTTCAACAAAAAACTTCTCCAGCAGTTGTTTGACATAATTATTATCTACACTCTGAATAAACCCAAGCAGTTCATCATACATCTCGTCAACATTGTATTCAGACATGGGAACATAATCAATCGGATTGTATTCTCCTTCTTGACATTTTCGAACACGACGTATATTCAGCTGCAGACCACCTTGAAAGGTTACCACAGAGCCGTCAATCTTGACATAATCCCCTGCTTCAAAATGTCCTATTCCATCGTTTAAATCCCATATCTTACCCTCAATAGTTCCTGTCTTATCTTGAAGCCGGACAGAATAATATGTTTTTCCGGCACGCGTCTTTAATATTTGTTTGGATGAACATAAATAGTGGTCTACTACTTCATTACCTTCACGAATTGTTTCAATAAATTGCATAATAACTCCTTCTACATAAAAATTGTTTTTAGCTGATGTATTTGATCTGTAATTGCCTTAGGATCTGTGCTTCCTGCAACAATCGTACCATATTCTAGGGTAATCATCTCAAGATGATTGGATGGTAAGTGCTCTAATCGTTGTTGAAGATATCTTGCAATACGATAATCTTCTGCCTCCATTATACCATGGACATCTATAACGCCAAGTTTTTTATCAAACTTCGTGCCTGAAAAATGGATTTCCCGTATCTTCTCAAGAGGGAGCCCCTCTAAGTAGGTCTGGATATCCATCCCTAGCTGATAAGCAGACACTTTGGCATGGGATATATCCAGCAATAATCCAAGTCCTGTTTGTTCAATGAGCTCACGAAGGAACCAAGGTCTAACCGTATCAACCAATGTGGTCGGATATTCATAATAAGGGTTAAAATCCATGTTTTCAATAAGCAACTCTGTATGAATCTGTTGATCAAATCTATGAAACTGTTGAATCATATATTCCAATACACTCTCACTTTGAATTTTTTTGGCATCTTCTGGAAAACATAAGCTATGAATTCCAATAAATGGCGACTTGTACTTATGAATATACTGATTTATTTTATCATAATCAATCTCTTTTGTCGAAGGCATTCCTCCCCGTTCATGCCACCCAAATCCATGAATCAGTAAAGGTTTTAATGTATATGCTTGATCTAACATATCTTTGGTGGCTCCAAAAGCACCAATTTTTATATAATCACAAATCGACGGATTTTTATTTAATAATTCAATCAGTTCATAGGATATATTACATGCATACTTCATATTCAACCTCCCTATTAGCTATATGACAATATTTTCAAGGCTAAAGACTGTAGTCCATTTTTTTCGAGCAATAAAAAAATGCTACTTTAATTGTAGCATTTATTCACCCATTTTTTTAGTGTTTTTATTAATAATCTGACCTTATTACAAGGTTTTTTCTTTTCTGTGTAAAATGATTGTTCTCTAACGTTATACTCCATATTAATTATCACACTCCATAACAAATCAAATTATACTTTTGACATTGAATCTACTTCTATTATAACCGTATTATTTTAACAGAATGTGAACATGCTATAAACAATCTACATATTTTAATTTTTCTTATCTTTTTTGTTTGTATCACTAGATGCTTTCGATTTGTCCGTCATTGTAAAGCTACCATTTAAGATGGCGCCATCATCAATAATAATCGAACCGCAATGAATATCACCAAGTATACTTGCTGTCTTGTTCACATGTAATTGATGGGTTACATCCACTTGTCCTTCAATAGTTCCGGCAACAAGTAAGAAAGCCGCTTTCACATTCCCTACCACTTTTCCTGTCTGTCCAACGACAACACTTGCTTCACATTCAATGTTTCCATTTAGTACTCCATTGACTTGAACGGATGATTTTGACTTCATTAAACTGCTGTCAATCACTGTGTCTTTGCCAATCAAGGTTGCTGGGCGTTCATAGTTTGGTTTCTTTGATGATAACATAAACTGTCCTCTCTAGTATATATATTCAGCCGGATTCACCGGTTCTCCATTCAATAGTACTTCATAATGCAAATGTGGACCTGTACTTCTACCCGAATCACCGGATTTTGATATAACGTCTCCACGTTCAACTTGTTCTCCCACACTTACATATAATTCAGAGTTATGTGCATACTTCGTCATCAATCCATGTCCATGGTCAATAACCACTGTATATCCATATCCTGATAGATATTCTGATACGACAACTTCACCTTCTGCCGTTGCCGATACTTTTTGATATCGTGCCTTAAGATCGACACCTGTATGAAACTCACTGCTTCTTCCGCCAAATGGATTACTTCGATATCCAAAGGGGCTGGTAATATATGTATTCTTAATCGGCCAAACACTTGGATACGCTTCCAAGTATGGAATCATTTCCTCTAAAGATTCATTGGTATCTGCAAATCGACCTGAGTCTTCATCAACTTTAGATGAAGCAAATCGGAGAAAATCCGTAATCTTTTTTATCTCAGAGTCAAACTCTGCCTCAAATGTCTCTTCATCTAGGACGATGTTATTGACAATTTCATCGGCTTTAACTAACTGTTCTTCTTTTATCATGGTTATATCATGCGTTGCTGGCGCTGATGTTGACAGCACACGCTTTTTTTCATAATTCGGGTCTATCTGTAATGTATACTCTTTTAATAAGTCTTTTTCTTCATCTGTCTGAGCTTCTGTATCACTGGATTTTGGTGCATTATATGTACCAAGGTTTGTGTCAATCTCAGATTTGAATTCTTCCATCTGTTCACGATAAGCTTCTAAGTCTTCAATCTTGATGCCAAGTTCAATGGCCAAAGTCTTTAATTCTTCTAGTTTTTCATACCGTTTTGTTACGGATGAAGCAATCTCTTCTTCTAATTCCTTGATTCTTGCTTCTTTTGCCTGTCTGTCGCTAATCTCATCTTGAACGGTTTCTTGTTGATATGCGACTTGTGCTTCAAGTGATTCTACATATGAATATATATCTAGTGATTTCCATACAAGCATCACTGCAAGAATTAATGCTGGAAACCGAACCCACTTAGGAATCTTAACTGCTTTTGCGCTTTTAGTAGCATCTGTGATAAACATCATGGTGAGATATTCTTTTCCGCTAGCCTTATGCTTATTACGAATGCGAGGTTTTTTAAACTGCATTTTCATATACCTGCTTTCTCTAATTTCGTAATTCCAAGTGCTATTATAACATAAATTGTAATGATTTTGTAATAATTCATTTCATCACGCATAGTACTTTAGTCCTATTTTACACCACATTATTTAAAATAGCAAGGACAAATCTCCTCCTTGGAAATGGGCAAAATAACTCTTTTATTCTTCTCTCGTTTCATGTAAAATAGAGGATAAAGGAGGTTTGACATGAATACATCATTATCTATTCATTCGAATCGTATTATTTTTGTGTCTACAAGTAAATATCATGCGTCCTTTAAGCGCCTGTCACAAACCGATGCATATTATCGCTTTGCCTTTGACAGCGCACTTAATCAAGATGGTCTCAAAGAAAAAGACCTTGAAGATGCAGATGCGTTGCAGTATGATATTTTTACCAATAACAAAGTCATCTTAGGTGTTTTAAAGTGTTATTATCCAGTAAAAGATTCCAACTTATGGATTCAGACATTAATCATTCGCAAAGAATTTGCGCGTAGTGGTTATGGAACTTTAATCTTTAAACGCTTTGTTGAAACATTAATACGGCAATATTCGATCAAAAAAATTTTCTTAACCTGCCATAAGGATAATGTAGCAGGAATAAGTTTTTGGCAACAACAAGGGTTTGTCCGTCAGGATGAACCCATAAAAAATGATTACTATCTGTTCGTTGCTAATATAAGGAGTTTATCATGCATAGAAAAGTATTTAACACACTAGAATTTAACAAAGTACTGGATCTAATTGCAAACTACGCATTAAGTCCAATGGCAAAATCAAAAATCATGGCTCTTGAGCCTTTTGAGCATATTGAGGATATTCAAAGAGCTCTTAACGAGACGACGGATACAACCCGCTTATTGGTACAAAAAGGGGATCTTCCGCTAAGAGGTATTAAAGACATAAAGGCCATTATTAAACGCCTAGCTATTCAAGGAACTTTGTCTATCGTAGAAATCTTAAATGTCGCAGATGTCTTACGTTCTACAGCTCAAGCCAATGCATATTATAATGCTGCCAAAGATTATATTAATACGCTTAGCCTTGCGCCGTATTTTCAAACCCTTGACCCAGTACCTGCTCTCGCCAAAGAAATTAACCGCTGTATCGTCTCTGAAGACGAAGTGTCTGATCAAGCTAGCCCACGTCTATATGATATTCGTCGCGATATTAAAGCTAGCAGCTCAAAAATCAAAAGTCAGCTAAATAAAATCATTCATTCTGCTAGTCAATCCGGAATGCTTCAAGATAATAATTATACCATGCGTAATGACCGCTATTGTGTTCCACTTAAAGCAGAATACCGCAATCAGTTTAAAGGAATGATTCACGATCAGTCTTCTACCGGCTCAACACTTTTTGTCGAACCATTCGCCCTTGTTGAACTCAATAATCACTTGAGCGGGTTATACTTGGATGAATCCAAAGAAATTCAAAAGATACTTATGGATTTAAGTGAACGTATTGCCGTATATAAGGACGTTCTTGAAGAGAATATTGCTATGCTCACACATTTAGATTTTTTATCCGCCAAAGCAAACTATTCCATTCATACCAAGTCTTCTTGTCCGACATTTAATGTGGATTACCATATATATTTGGAAAAAGCTCGTCACCCGTTACTCGATCCTGAGACCGTTGTTCCTACGACTATATATATAGGTAAGGATTTTACTACGCTTGTTATTACAGGACCCAATACAGGCGGTAAGACAGTCACTCTAAAAACCATCGGTCTCTTGTCACTTATGGGTCAAAGCGGTCTTCACGTTCCTGCTGCAGACGGTGCTAAACTGACTGTTTTGGACAATATTTTTGCAGATATCGGCGATGAACAAAGTATTGAGCAGTCCTTAAGTACATTCTCATCACATATGACCAATATCACACAAATCTTAGAACAAGTGACGGACCGTTCCCTCGTTCTCTTTGATGAACTAGGTGCCGGAACCGACCCTACAGAGGGTGCAGCTTTGGCTATGGCTATTTTGGAAAATCTTAAAGCGGCGAATATCCTTACGATTGCCACAACCCATTATTCTGAACTAAAAGTTTATGCCCTCTCGACTGCGGGCGTTGAAAATGCCAGCTGTGAGTTTGACGTTAACACATTACGTCCGACCTATAAACTCTTAATCGGCATCCCCGGAAAAAGTAATGCCTTTGCTATCTCCAAAAGGTTAGGTTTATCTGATATAATAATAGATGAAGCCAAAGAACTCTTAAGCGGACGTGAGATTCGCTTTGAAGATCTCATCACGGATTTAGAGACCAACAAAAAAACCGCATTACTTGAAAAAGAGCGTGCTCAACAGTACCGCAAAGAAGCTGAAGAGCTCCAACGTCAAGTTGAACAGCAAAAAAAACACCTTGCATCCCAAAAGCAACAGATTCTTCACGATGCCAAGATGAATGCTGCACGTGTACTAGAGACTTCCAAAGCCGAAGCTGATGCTATCATTCGTCGAATGAACGAGCTTGTTAAAGATGGAACAGGCATGAATATGTCTGAACTTGAAGCACAGCGCTCTGCATTAAGAGAAAAAATCAATAAAGCTACTAAGACCAAGAAAAATTCACAAGTGTCACGGAAAAAAGTTCGTGTTGAAGATTTAGCGATTGGCTCCAGCGTTTTTGTATCTTCTCTAAATCAAAAAGGAACTTTGATTCATATAAATCCGCATAAAAAAGAAGCCACTGTACAATTAGGCATTATGAAGTCCACTATTCCTTTTAAAGATTTAGAACAAGCCGATGACAATATGAGCTACACACCTGCACAAAAAGGAACCGCAAGAAAATACACCATTGCCAAAGGCAACAAAAACAAAGGCACCACTTCAGTATCTGCTCCTAGTCATGTCAAAACAGAACTCGACTTGCGTGGATTAATGATTAGTGATGCAATTACTGTCTTAGATAAATACATTGATGACGCATATCTTGCCCACCTTTCACAAGTGACGATTATTCACGGAAAAGGAACCGGCGCATTGCGACAAGGCGTTCATCAGTTCTTACGAACAACAACACATGTAAAGGACTATCGCTTAGGCGAATACGGCGAAGGCGATAGCGGGGTAACTATTGTAACATTCAATGACTAGAAAAGAGGGATATTTATGGAGACCAAAAACAGAATTCTCATCGTTGATGACGATGAAAATATTAGTGAACTTATTGCGCTCTATTTAGAAAAAGAAAGTTATGCAACAAAAATTGTGGACAATGGCAACGATGTCATTGACGCTGTCAAGTCCTTTAATCCAAATCTTATTCTTTTAGACTTAATGTTACCAGGAAAAGACGGATATGACGTCTGTAAAGAAGTCCGTCAAATGAGCACCGTGCCTATCATCATGTTAACTGCCAAAGGAGAAACCTTTGATAAAATCCTTGGACTGGAATTAGGGGCTGATGATTATATGGTCAAACCCTTTGACAACAAAGAGCTTACGGCGCGTGTAAAAGCTGTCTTGCGCCGCTACACTCCTCAAGAAAGCAAAGGGAAACAGATTAATCTGCCAAACTTAACGATTAATTTGTCAAACTATAGTGTATTGCATAATGACAGCAAAATCGACATGCCTCCAAAAGAATTGGAGCTACTATACTATTTAGCTTCCAATCCCAATCAAGTATTCACTCGCGAGCAACTTTTAGATCGCATATGGGGTTATGAATACATTGGAGATACAAGGACCGTCGATGTCCATGTAAAACGTATTCGGGAAAAAATTGATGAAAATGATTATTGGGGACTAAAAACAGTGTGGGGAATAGGATATAAGTTTGAGGTGAAATAATGTTCAAAACATTTTCCGGAAAATTTTTAGCTATCTATATTTTGACAACAATTGTCATTTTTCTGATACTGTTTGGTACATTGTCTCAAACAATTACCAATCATTTTGTAAGTTCCCGTTATCGGAAAATGTTCAATGAAATACATTCGATTGAAGCAGAATATTATGACTCATATATTCAAGGCACTCTTGAAAAATCAATGTTTCACAATCAACTCTATACATATAGCTATCGCGCAGGATCAAGGATTATTATCATTGATCCTGATCAGCGCGTTATTTTTGACAGTGAACCGTCATCACTTTCTCTAGTCAATACCATCATCACCCATGAATTTGCCACCCGCTCAATCCTTGGTGAGACGGTCACCAAAATCGGTTCATTTAAACCTTATGAAGCTGATCAAGTGATCGCCGTTGCCCACCCGTTGGAGTACAATGGCACCCGCTATGGCGCCGTCCTTCTGGTCTCGCCTTACCCTTCAATAAAAGAAGATATCCGTTATGTGTATAATCTCATTTTGGTTAGCTTCTTCGTTCTTATTTTTGTTACCTTCATTTCCAATTATGTCTTTTCAAGGAGTATAAGTCAGACTTTTAGGTCCTTTAATGCGACCGCCAAATCTATTGCTAGTGGTGATTTTTCTGCCCGGATTGAAGACTCCAACTTTAGTACTGAGGTCATCGAATTGGCTGAGAGTATGAATTATATGGCTGAAGAGCTTGAAAAACTCGAAGACCTTCGCCGCGATTTTATTGCCAATATCTCTCACGACTTTCGTTCACCATTGACATCTATTCGTGGATATGTGCAGGCGGTTATGGATGGAACCATTCCACCGGAAAAGTACGACAAATATCTGACGATTGTTCTTAATGAAACTGATCGCCTAACGAAGCTAACCAACGATATATTGCTTTTGACAAAAATGGAAAATGAAGTGCTTAAACCTGAAATGGAAGATTTTGATTTGCACGAGACACTGCGCAATACACTGCTGCAGTTTGAGCAAAAAATTCTTCAAAAAGAAATCAAGATGACCCTTATTATTGAAGAAGAAGATATTGTTGTTCACGCAGACTATAACCAAATCCAACGTGCACTAACCAACTTAATTGATAACGCCATCAAATTTTGTGAAACTGGTGATGAAGTCATTATCGAGACAACTCTTTCTGGAAACCAAGTACACGTCTCTGTTAAAGATACCGGTCCTGGTATCGCTGAAGATGACCTGAAAAATATTTGGACCCGTTTTCATAAAGCTGATCGTTCCCGAGGAAAAGATAAAAAAGGTGTCGGACTCGGATTATCGATTGTTCGAGAAATAATCAAAGCCCACCACCAGACGATTGAAGTATATAGCCAACTAGGAAAAGGGACAACCTTCACCTTTACCTTGGCGATTGCTAAAAAGAATCATCACCATGCATAACGATGAAGTTGCCCTTCATTTTCTAGATCCATAAAATTATTTTGTCGTAATGCTTCATAAAGTACAATAGCTACTGAATTAGATAAATTCAGTGAACGTGTGCCTTCTGCCATCGGAATTCGGATGGCAGTTTCTTTATGTTTTAGCAAAAGTTCTTCTGGAATCCCTTGCGTTTCTTTTCCAAACATAATAAACGCATTGGGATCATAGGATACTTGTGCATAGGTTTGCTTTGCTTTTGTAGTTCCCATGTATACAGTCGGATGGTTATTCTTTTCCATAAAGTCATCGAAGTTTTCATACACATGCAAATCAACATCTTTCCAATAATCAAGTCCTGAACGTCGTACACTTTTTTCATCAAGTGAAAACCCTAGGGGTTTGATTAAATGAAGGGATGTATTGGTTGCCACACATGTTCGTCCGATATTACCTGTGTTATAAGGAATCTCTGGTTCAAGTAGTACAATATTCATCTTATGCTTCCTTTATCGCTATATTAATCTCTAATGTATAGTCATTAAATGTTAACGGTACACAAATCGTTTTTGAGTCGCTTACGGAAAAACTCAAATTATTACCCAACGTAATTGTAGGAGGTGTAATATCAAGCGCTATGTTCTTCGTTGAGAAAATCGTTGCTGCGTTACCAAGGATCATATTGGACATCTCGCTCACTGCGCTTTTTGCCATATCATTTAGTTCAGGTACCGGCATCCCCATCATCATCTTTGAAGCAATATAGCATGCTGTACCTGTCTCCATAGTAAAAATTACTTGTCCGCGAAGTACACCTGTAATTCCAATAATGACCGCTAGGATATCCCCTTCATACGTCGCTTGTTTAAGATAAGGTTTTCCCATAGATGACTCAATTTGACTAAAATCCTTAAGTACTGTTTGTGCCGCACTTATAAACGGATTTATATATTCTACATTAATTCCAGCCATATTTTGACCTCCTTTATTTTCTTATGTTTATTTTACCATCAATTGTTTTTATCGTCAAAATTATTCTCTTATTGAACACCTTGACATTTATTGCTTTTTATTATAAAATGATACATATTATCATTTGATATTTGTTATCTAATAGGAGGAGGTTTCTGATGGAACAACTCGCAGAAATTCTAAAAACTAAGAAACTCAAAGTCACTCCACAACGTTTAGCAATATACAAAGTCCTATACGAAACGACATCACATCCTACTGCCGAAGATATCTACACTGCTCTTAGGCAAACCCATCCAACAATGAGCTTAGCAACTGTATACAAAACACTTGATGCCCTAAAAAAAGCAGATTTAGCTACAGAACTAAACATTGGTGATGATAGTTCCAGGTATGATGCAACCATTAAGTCACATCCTCACATGATTTGTTTATCCTGTGGTAAGGTCTTGGATTTACATACACAATCGTTACAGGCTTTTAAAGAAAACGTACAAAAAGAAACAGACTTTGACATCGTTAGTGAAAAAGTATATTTTTATGGAACATGCACGGACTGCAAAAAAGATAAGGCATCAAAAAACTGACTCTAGTATATAGAGTCAGTTTTTTTGTCTTAATCTCTATAGCTCTCTTATTTTTTTTCTCGAATTTCAAGAACGAACTCTTCAATACGTTCAAGTGCCACTTTTAACTCTTCCACCGAATAAGCGTAACTGCATCGGATAAATCCTTCGCCTGAATCCCCAAAAGCTGTCCCAGGAACCACCGCTACTTTTTTCGATTTCAATAATTGTGTTGCAAATTCTTCTGACGTCAACCCGGTACTTTGAATCGATGGAAAAACATAAAATGCACCCTGAGGTTCAAAGCACTCAAGCCCCATATTATTGAAATATTCGACCATTAACCGTCGTCTTTGGTCATAGGCTACTTTCATCTCATCGATATCCTTATCTCCGTTTTTAGCCGCTTCAAGAGCTGCATATTGGCTAGTTGTCGGTGAGCACATAATTGCATATTGATGAATAATCTTAAGGACATCAATAAACTGTGCCGGTGCCACAACATACCCAATTCGCCATCCGGTCATCGCATAAGCTTTTGAAAATCCACTTACAATAATCGTTCGTTCTCGCATACCTTCCAAGGTTGCAATACTAACATGTTGGTCGCTATATGTCAGTTCTGCATAGATTTCATCAGAGATAACAATCAAGTCATGCTCTATGGCCACATCAGCAATCGCTTGCAAGTCTTCACGACTCATAACAGCACCTGTTGGATTATTTGGGAAAGATAAAATAATTGCTTTTGTCTTATCTGTCAGATGCGCTTCAACCTCTTCTCGTGTGAGACGAAACTCATTTTCAACCTTTAAAGCAATGGGTACGGGTATCCCTCCTGATAATGAGACACACGGTTTATAACAGACAAATGATGGCTCAGGAACTAACACTTCATCTCCTGGATTTAAAATCGTTCTAAGGGCAACATCGACCCCTTCACTTCCGCCCACTGTCACAACAATCTCTGTGTCATGATGGTAATCCAGTTCAAAGCGGCGTCTTAAATAATTACAAATCTCTTGACGTAATTCAACAAGTCCAGCATTCGATGTATAAAAAGTTCGTCCACGCTCTAAACTATAGATACCTTCTTCACGAATATGCCAAGGTGTATCAAAGTCCGGCTCACCCACACCAAGTGAAATAGCGTCCTTCATCGTTGTAACAATATCAAAAAACTTTCGTATACCTGAAGGCGGAATATTGACCGCCGTTCGGTTCAATTCACGATTCATCATGGTGTCACCGCCATTCGTTCATCTTTGCGCTCTTCTTCAAAAATAACACCATAGTCTTTATACTTTTTCAATACAAAGTGGGTCGCCGTACTTAAAACCGAGTCTAAAGGGGCTAACTTCTGTCCGACAAAGAGTGCAACTTCTTTCATCGTTGCTCCTTCAATAATTACTGTAAGGTCAAAACCACCTGACATCAAATATACAGACTTAACCTCTTCAAACATATAGATACGTCGTGCAATTTTGTCAAAACCTTCGCCTCGTTGAGGAGTTACGCGAACTTCAATTAATGCTGTAACTTTGTCTGTATTGGTTTTATCCCAATTAATGAGTGCGTGGTATCCACAAATAATACGTTCTTTTTCCATCTGAGTCAATTCTTGGCTAATGATATCTTCAGAGGTACCAAACATGGCGGCTAAATCTTTAACCGTTCTTTTGCTATGATTTTCTAGTGCATACAATAATTGTTCTTTCATTCATGATCCCTCCATATCTATTTTTGTGCACATCGTTCTAATGCTTTATAAAGTTCATCCGATTTAGGCGGAACAATAGAGCGATATGTATCTTCAAATTTAATGCGTTTATGATGCCCTTCATCGACTCGACCAATGATTGTTGCCAATACACCGGCTTGTTTCATATCTTCAACCATCTTATGCCCATCTTCTGTTACAATGAGTAATGCTCCACTGCCAATGAGCATATATGGATTCAAATCAAAGTATTCACATATTTCAACGGTTTCTTGCTGCACTGGTATTTTTGACTGATCAACAGTCAATCCATAATCTATCTTTTCTCCAAGTTCCCATAAGGCTCCAAATATCCCGCCTTCGGTAACATCATGCATCGCATATACTTTATATTTCATGGCAATCTGACTTTCTTTAATAATGGAAAGATACTGGTTGAAAGATTTTGCTCTAGATATAAGTTGGGAGTGGTAGTATTCCTTTAGCAACGCTTCTCCTGCATTTGCAATAATTGTCGTTCCTTCAAGTCCTGCCCATTTGCTCATCACGATATCCATGCCCGGTTTAACCAGTTCTTGGCGCAGCATTTGTTCTTTTTTAATTTTACCAATGCCTGTTACACTAACAATCGGTTGAATTACTGCATCCGTTACCTCGGAGTGTCCTCCGATAATCTGAACATTGTGTTTTTGGGTCTCTTGACTAATCTCACCCATCAACACTTTAAGTGCATCTTCCGTATATCCATCAGGCAACAAAAGGGTAATAAGCAGACCAATTGGCGTAGCTCCACTTGCTGCCAAGTCATTTAATGTAATATGTACCGCCAAAGCCCCTATCTCATGAGCTGCTCCTGTAATCGGGTCCGTTGATAAGACAATAACCTCATCCGGGGCTATCTCAACTATACCGCAGTCTTCTCCCACACCAGGGCCTACGAGTACTTCTTCTCTTTTCACTTGCAATTGCTTAAAAATCGACCGTTTTAAAACTGTTTCAGGTATTTTACCAATGTTCATATGTCCCTACCATTCTTTGAAAGTGTGCTGTCATAACTTAATTTGTCGTTTTTACCAAAAGAGTATCCCATACAATCAAAGCCATCTCTCCACGTGTGACAATTTGTGTCGGGTCTGTTTGACTACTCATCGGAATCACACCCAGCTCTTTGGCTTTCGTAATATAGTTCATCGGCCATTCACCAACTAGCTGATCTTTGTACCCGAGAGTATTGACCATAATAGCCACAACCTCTTGATATCGAATATTGGCCTCTGGTTGAAAACTTTGGTCCGGATACCCTTGAATCATATTTAAACGATAAGCATTTTGAACATGGTTATACGCCCAATGCGAATCATTAATATCTGTAAAGTTCATTGTCTCACCAGCAACATTTCCATTAGCATATCCACGAATTCTAACCATCATTGTTGCAACTTCAGCACGGGTTATCTTTCGATCAAGTCCCAAACTTCCGTCAGCATACCCTGTTAATACGCCTAACTGTTGAAGCTGATTTCCTGCATAACTTTGATCATTGGTCGCTGCTAATAAAGAAGGACCACTTATCATACTTGCTATCAGTATGAGTACAACCATATATGTGTAATAGTTTTTCACTTTTTGTAATCGCATAATTTCCTCCTAGATGACTATCAATACATTATGTGTATTTTACCATAAAGTGTGAAAAAAGCAAATAAGATAAATCATAGAAACTGATTTATCTTATTTAATGGAAGATTATGTATTTTTTGCGTTATGTTTCTTCAACGCATCTATGACTAATCAATCAAAACGCTGTGTTTAAGCATATTAGCCTTGGGGTGCTTCTATACTTTATGCATCTTAATTGTGTCATACCTCTTAGTAAGAACGTTTTTTGCCATTTTCAAGTAAATAACGTTCCGCTTCTAGATTCCATAATCCATTGGTTTTAGCTACGCATTGCGCAAGTCCTTTAAACAACGGATCCGTTTCACCTAGCTTCTCAAAATCCTCAATGGCTGTCATCGGCATCTCGATATCATTATAGACAATCTTTTTTCCTCCCGGAATGTTTGGAAGATTAAGAATAGTGTCAATAGCGCTATCGATTCCCCCAACATGTGTCAACATCACTGATGGGTTAATCAGTCCCTTTGATGACATCGCCAATGATTCTTTCATATCATCATCATTGCCCCCTGTCGATCCCATAATATGGGTTGGCGTATAATGAACATTATAAAAATTCACTTTTGCACTAAATGTGTTGTCCGAAGGCCCTGCAAAAAAGTTTAAGCAACCATCTTTACCCAGTATTGCATCCGCTTGTTCAACCACTGAAACAACCGGTGCATAGGCAAACACATCATCATAGCCTGTTTGGGAAGATAATTGCATTAATGTATCAATGGCATCGCCTGCTGCTGTATTTACATAATGCAGTTCCACACCTTGAGCTTTTGCGTCTTCAACGCCAAACAGTCGCTCGGCTCGTTTTAGCCGTTCTTCATTTATATCTGTAACAACAAGCAGCGATGGTCGTCGGTCACAATGGAGTGCATAATCAATTGCCCCTAGTCCCATTGGTCCCACTCCGGCTAATAGCGCCATCTTGCCCCCTTCTTTAATTCCCATATGATGTACATATTTTCCAGTTTCGGTATGATAATTTGCATGAAAGCCTCCAATAACACAACTCATCGGCTCTGACAAGGAGGCATCATAATAACTTTCTCCATCATAGTGAAGTAAAAAGCCTAGTTCCATGACCTCTTGTGGAATTACACAGTATGTTGTCAATCCACCGAAAAACTCAAAAGAGTACCCCGGTGCATAAGGACTTCCCTTATAATTTAATGCTGGTTGAATGGCAAATTTTTCTCCCGGTTTGAATTCTCCTTGCCATTTTTGACCGACTTCAACAATTTCTCCGGCAAACTCATGCCCCATAATTGTTGGATTTGTAGCTATATTTTCTGGAACGCGTTTATGCTTTGACCCTTGAATGACCGCCTTGTATGTGGACATACATATACTATTGCTAATGACCTTCACCAGGATTTCATCCTCTTTTATTGCCGGCAGTTCAAATGTCTCTAACTTTAATGTATTTACATCGTATAATCTCACTCCACTTGTTTTCATCGTTCAACCTCTTTCTTAAAATACTTGATTAGTAAATTGTTTATATACATAGTCTACATCTTGTGTACGTCTAAGTAACTCTACCTTTGCTTCATCTTCAACAATCTCCGCCAAATTTGATAAGATAACCAGATGTTCATTGCCTATGCCTGCAATGCCTACAACTAAATACACCGGATTGCCTCCAAAATCGACCCCATCCGGAAATTGAAGAACGCTAATTCCCGTTCGTTTGATGTTCTTTTTGGCCTCACTTACTCCATGCGGAATGGCGGTACCATTTCCGATGTATGTCGATAGTTCACTATCGCGCTGAACCATAGCATCAATATATTCATGTTCTACATATCCTTGTTCATAGAGAATCTGCCCTGCCATGCGTATTGCTTTTTCTTTGGTCACCGTTGTCAGACCTAGCTTTATATTTTCTTTTTGAAGCGTTGGTTTTTCTTCTAAACTGTTCATATGTTCACCGGGTTCATCTGTTGAACCCATCTCCTTTTCCAATACTTGCGCTAATTGTTCATAGAGTGTTGTCATCAAAAAATCTGAAATCGATAAATGTATCTTCTCCGGACACATCTGCATTGCACGTGCAGTCAATAGCTGATGGGTTATCACCACATCCGTATCCTTAGGTATCTGCTCAATAGGTTTGTTAAGCACCTCTACCTCAATATTTCTTTGGCGCAGTGCACTTCTAAGCTTACTTGCTCCCATCGCTGAAGACCCCATCCCCGCATCACATGCAACAACAATTTTATGAATGCCCTGTAACACGTTACTCTCAATTGGCAATCTATCTATATTCATCCTTTGAACTATGGACGACTGTTTTCCTTTTATCATTTGCATTTTTTCCTGCGCTGTGTTAAGGCTATGTTCATCTTGCTCTACTTTACGATCCATTAATATTGATGCTATCAAAAATGTCACCACTGTGGAAAAAACAATACCTAAAAAAACCGGAATTGCGCTTCCTTTAGGCGCCATGATTAACAGGGCAAAAACACTTCCTGGAGACGGTGTTGCCACAAGTGCAGCTCCTGTCAGTACAAAGGTTAAAATCCCTGTTGCTCCCCCTGCAATGACGGCAAAAATCAGCTTAGGTTGCATCAATATATAAGGAAAATATATCTCATGAATGCCTCCTAAAAAATGAATGATAATAGCTCCTGGCGCTGACTGTTTGATCATGCCTTTCGAAAACACAAAATAAGCTAATAAAATGCCTAGGCCGGGTCCAGGATTCGTTTCTAAAAGAAAATAAATTGATTGTCCTGTTTTAGCAGCCTCTTCAACACCTAATGGTCCAAGAACTCCATGATTAATCGCATTATTTAAAAATAGGACCTTGGCAGGCTCTATAAATACAGAAGCAAATGGCAATGCATTTGCTTGAACGACTGCCTCAACAGCAACACCTAACCCATGATTTAAGCGTTCTACAATAGGTCCTATACCCACATAGGCGCTTAAGCTTAAAACCGTTCCCACAATTCCTGCAGAAAAATTAGCAAAAAGCATTTCAAACCCTACCGGAATTTTGTCTTCAAACAATCGATCTACTTTTTTGATGCACCATCCGGCAAAAGGTCCCATAATCATTCCGCCAATAAACATGGGAATCGTTGTTCCAATGATAATTCCCATCGTCGCAATGGCTCCAAGGACACCCCCTCGGACGTCACTTACAATTTTTCCTCCTGTATATCCAATAAGTAACGGCAATAAATAGGTGATCATCGGATCTATGACAAGAGCAAATTTTTCATTTGGAATCCATCCTGTCGGTATAAATAGAGCAGTTATTAATCCCCAAGTAATAAATGCGCCTATATTTGGCATAACCATGCCACTTAAAAACCGTCCGAATTTTTGTATTTTTTGACTGTATGCTGCCATCACAATCCTCCATTATGTTTTATACATATGATTCATAATGTGCCTATGACACATTATGAATCATAACATACATCTATTCGCTTAATTCTTCAATTAATTGATCATAAGCATCGGTCATGATAAAATCTTCTATCGAAATATGACGCGCTCTTGGCACTACAGCCTTAGCCCTATTGGTTAATTGCTTATGTGTAATAACAATATCTACATCTTCTGGCAATGCATCAATTGATGTATTAAGCACCTCGATATCCAAGCCCGCCTTTTTAACTTTATTGCGTAACTTGCTGGCTCCCATTGCTGAGGATCCCATACCTGCATCACATGCTACAATGATTTTCTTCACGTTCGATACTTTAATAACTGTTGATTGTTTTCCCTTATTTTTTAATGTTTGTTCTTTTGCTTTCGAAAAAGAATCTTCACCGACACCTTTTTTACGCTTAATCAACACAGATGCGATTAAAAAAGACACTGTGGTTGATATTACCACTCCAAGTAATACCGGCAACAGCCCTCCTCTAGGTGCCATAGCCGACAACGCAAAAATACTTCCTGGCGATGGTGTTGCTACTAGTCCCGCTCCAGTTACAACAAACGTAAATACGCCTGATGCGCCTCCTGCAATGACTGCTAAAAGTAGCGATGGCTGCATTAAAATATATGGAAAATATATTTCATGTATTCCACCCAAAAAGTGAATGATAATAGCTCCTGGCGCTGATTGTTTAATCATTCCTTTGGAAAATACCCAGTATGCTAATAAAATTCCAAGGCCTGGTCCCGGATTGGTCTCTAACAAGAAGAAAATAGACTGTCCGGTTTCTGCTGCCTGTTCAATTCCTAAAGGACTGAGCACACCATGATTAATTGCGTTATTCAAAAACAAAATTTTTGCAGGTTCAATGAAAACCGATGCAATCGGAAGTAATCCTGCACTTACAATAGATTCCACCGCAGACCCTAAAAAATTGCTTAAGCTTTCAACAACAGGTCCAATACCTAAATACGCAAATATTGTCAACACCCCACCAATAATCCCTGCTGAGAAATTATTGACTAACATCTCAAATCCTGCTGGTATTTTTCCATCAATGGATTGGTCAAATTTTTTAATGCACCAACCGGCAAGAGGCCCCATAATCATTCCACCGATAAACATAGGAATTGATGTACCTATAATAACTCCCATAGTTGCTATGGCTCCAAGAACCCCTCCGCGTACATCAGCAACTATTTTTCCTCCTGTATAACCAATGAGCAATGGTAATAAATACGTAATCATCGGTCCGACAAGTGTTGCAAGATTTTCATTTGGAATCCATCCTGTCGGTATAAAAAATGCTGTAATCAATCCCCACGCAATAAACGCTCCAATATTTGGCATTACCATTCCGCTTAAAAATCGTCCGAATGTTTGAATTTTTTCCCGTGAACCAACGTTACTTTTAACTGCTTGATCCATAACATACCTCCATTATTTAATATAAAATTAAGTTGTCCACTGATCAATGGTATGCTTTCATTATGCGCCTACTTTAACTAAAAATAAAGCAATAGACCTTTAACTTTGTCTATTGCACTAAGTGACATAAATGGGACAAAGAAAAAAGAAAGCTTTAGACGCCTAAAACTTTCTTTTGAAAAAACTTATCCAGCATTTGATATAACTGGGTTTGCACCACATCCGCCGTTCCCGTTTGAATCGTATCTGACATTGTAGTTGATATAATGCCATGGGTGATTTCAGATAATACTTCAAGGATTTTTTCATCATACCTAAGGGGACCTACCATAACAACCACTGTATGAATGCTTTTATTTTGTATCGGTTCACTTAATCGAAGAATATTAACACAGATTTCCTTTGTAATATCTGCACGACAATGCAACAAAATCACGCCTTTTTTGTTTAGTATCGTCGCCCCTTTTTCCTCTCTTTCATGAAACGCTTTCTCAAGAACCTTGATTTCTTCATTCGAAGAAGCAATCTGGTGGCTAACATAAGCAATCAACTGCTTGTAAGATTGCATCTGAACTTGGTCGCTAAACCTATAGTTTTCAATTACCTCTAAGATAATATCTGCATACCGCTTTAGGTGCACATATTTTTCATAAATACTATCTGGACTTTTTATTGATTCCGGTTCAGGTCTTGGCTTGGTGCGTTGCAGTGCCTGATTAATCTTATGCAAATCCTTTTCTTGTAAAATCGAGCCGACAACAACATAAGGAACGCTGACTTCTTTAGGCTCAATGGTTGTCACCAGCAAATCCACACCATCTTTTTGCATCCTTTCTTCAATATTATCAAAGACACTTACCACATCACTAATGACAATATTAGAGAAATTTTTTTCTAATTGTGAAATTAGAAGATGGGACGCTCCGATACCATACATGCATGCGACGATTACTTTATATTTTTTTACAATTTCACGTGTGCCTTTATGAATAGCCGCCCCGATATGGGTTGCCAAATACGCGATTTCATCTTCTGGAACTTTTAGTTTTTCTTTTTCTTCAATAACCCGAACACTTTTTTTTACACTATCATAAAGTTTAGGATACATTACATGGATTTCTGTGAGCAAAGGATTGATAATGTCCAAATTCATCTTCATGCGATATAATGCGGGCCTCAAATGCTTTACAAGCCCAAAAATCAACTGGTCATTATCCGAAAGATAAATACCGGTTTCTTTTTCAACCGATTTGATAAACTCTTTTGCTAACTGGATGACTTTAAAATCATCTGTCATGCTCATCTTAAATTCTGCACCAGTTTCTCGAAGTTTACTCCCTTTAATGTGCATCACTAAATATAAGCGTTCATCTTCCGGTAGTTTTTTGAATGGATTGTTTGGCAAATCCTCCATCCATTCTTCAAGCAACTGATTAACCGGATCTTTTCGAAGTTGCCGTTTTAATCGCTCATCCAATATATTTTTTTGCCAAAACAATTCTCGCTTAAGTGTTATACTAAAGCGGATAAAAAGTGCAATATATGCATTGTCTGCAAAATAATAAAAATGCTCTTTTTCTAAACGCGTGATTAACTCCTTAATGTACGTCAAACTATCTAGATGCAACAAATCAAGAATCGAACGATTGATATATTTTTTAAACACACTGATACTTAAATGTTTTTGCCGACTTTCTGTCATCAGCTCAAACAAATCCACAAAATGAAAATGTTCATAAATCAAATTGACAATCGCTTTTCTCTTTGCCTTTTCATCGCCTTCGAGTAATATCCCTAATCCGGGGCGTCGAACAATATATAAGTCATATTGAGCAAACCATGGTTCAATTTGCTGCAAATCATTACTAATCGTCCCTTCTGTCACATCCAGCAAGACCGTCAGTGAATATATTTTTGTCACGTCAGTCATTTTAAGTAATTCGGCCTTAAGAATAATCTGGCGCTCCTGTGGTGTATAGATGATATTTCCTTTTTCTGAATAAAGGGTCGTCAGCAATGTCTCTCTAACTGTCGTTGATACTTCAACTTTTAACCCTCGTCCTTTTTTCTTTCGAAATGGAACCTTTTGCTGCAAAAACCACGTCTCAACCGCGTCTAGCTCACGTAACACCGTACGTGAGCTTACTTTTATTTCATCTGCAATTTGCTGAATTGTTATATACGCGTCGGCCTCAAGTATCTGGACAATAATCTCCTTGGTTCGCGATGTCAACATTTTTTTCACCTCATGGAATGTATTTTACAGAATCATCTTCTTCCATTATAGCAGTTTTTATCATGAAACTAAAAGGAGTTCCTTAAAAATGTCACTTAGATCAAGTGACACTTTTTATATTAATGTCAAAATCATGAAAAAGTGACATGCACTTCCTGCCATGACAAACAAATGAAACACTTCATGAAATCCAAACCATTTTCCTTTAAGTTTTGGCCACTTCGTTCCATAGATTAAACCGCCGATTGTATAGATAACCCCTCCTGCCACAAGAAGGAAAAAACCAGCCGATGTCATTGTTTTAAACAATGGATAGATGGCAAAAATAGCAATCCAACCCATTAAGATATACTGGAGCGTCGAAAGCCATCGCGGTGCATTCATCCAGAATAATTTTAAAAATATACCTAAAATCGCTGCAATCCATACAACGACAAGTACTGTCAAACCTGTGCGTCCACCATTGGTTGCCTGCAAAGGAATCAGACAAACAGGAGTATATGTACCTGCAATCAATACAAAAATCATCATATGATCGATGCGCTTCATAATACGACTCATTTTTTTGGGTTGTTCCATAATATGATACGTAGTACTTGCAGAATACAATAGGACCAAACTGAGTCCAAAAATCCCAAAGCCAATCATATGTAGTGTTGTCCCTACATAGTATGCTTTTATAACTAAATATGTAACGGCCACTAGCGAAAGAATCGCCCCTAAAAAATGTGTAAGTGCACTAATAGGATCTTGAATTTTAACTGTCATTTTTCCACCTCTACCTCTAATCGTTATATATGTTCTTTGATGTGGTTATCAATACTACTTATTGTTATATGATATCACAGCTACATATTTTGTCAAGATTTTTTTGAAGAACAAAGCGACTCTGTCGCGTTATCTCAAAGAGATATTGTTCGCGGAGGGAAAGGTCCTTGACGCTTTCTGCTGCGTTTCAAAGCAGAAAGCTCAAGTAAGACTTTCCTGGAGAACAAAAAAAGTTGCCAAAGGCAACTCTTTACATCATATATGGAGCAATCATTCCTATAATCAACGCCATAATAATAACCGCTGATACAACAACTGCGGTTCTTTTTATTAACTTTCTATTTGTAAAAAACACCAAATCACTCCATTTCTTTAACTGATAACATCTGTATGTTCGCCTAAGTCGCTTTGACACTTAAAGCATATACATAGTATAATATAGTCTATCTAGATTATCAAGTTCCATTAACATATAAGGAGGCAAATCATGTCTTTTCCATCCATTTTTATAATTTTTATCATTCTTGTAGCATTATTTCAGCATCATCTTAGAAAGAATATGCGTCAAGAAAACCAAAATCGTGCACAATTTTGGTCCAAAGAAGAAAAATCATTATCCACTCGACGCAAGGAACTTCACCCAGAAGATTACATCACTCCCAATCTGACATGGTTAACCCTACCGGATATACCTTCACTTGAAGCCGGTCAGAAAATTCATTATCAACAGGTAAGTAAGCATCTTCAAGAATTATCAACTATGGACATGATGAACTTTTCTAATTTAACCAATACAGAAGTTCGTATTCGATTTGGAACGGCCAATCAAACCATCATTACTCAAAATGAAGCCAACTATAACCATTTTTTAAAAGCTCTTGCTGAGTACGGACATTTGATGATTGAGCTTGAAGAGTATCAAGAAGCTATCCACGCCTTTGAAGAAGCCATACGTATTGGAAGTGATTATAGTGATCACTATATAACCCTTGCCAAACTCTACGCACAACATCATCAACATCAAAAACTGTCCGATTTAAAACACAAAGCTTCTTCTTTAGATTCTCTTAATAAAACAATGATTGAGAAAAAACTAGCAGCCTTTTAGAAAGCGAATTCGGTCAATATATTGACTTGCTTCACTTTTAGTCAATGCTTCCACAGCAACGTCTTCAAAGACACGATGTTTCTTAATCAATGCATTCAGATATGACTTTTGCCTTGGGGTAATCGGCGAACTCTTCTTAGCCCTCCAGTGCAAAGGTTTTGCATCAAAAATCTTTTGGTCCATATCCGAAAATTCTTTTTTGAACACTTCAAACAATTCATAAGTTGCTAACGCATCGTGGTAAGCACGATGCGCTTTTTCACGCTCTATTTCAAAGTGTTCAATCAAATATGTTAAACTTCGACTTTTTAAGGCTGGTAAGCACAACTTGGCTATCTCTAGTGTATCGATTCCTGTATGTTCAAACGCATACCCACATTGTTGACAATGATACTTTAAAAAAGAAAAATCAAACAAGATATTATGTCCTATTAATGGAAGGTCTTCAACAAATGTTAAAAACTCTGGAATAACTTCCTCAAAGCTAGGTGCATTTTCTACCATGGCATTATCTATACCTGTAATCTGTGTTATCTGTGGAGAGATTGACACCTTTGGATTAATCAGTTGACTATACTGCTTCTTCACCTGACCATCAATAATTTTTACCGCACCGATTTCTGTAATATAATTACTTGTCGGATTAATACCGGTTGTTTCAATATCTACAACTACATAATTCCAAGGTCCAATATGCATAACATCTCCTACTTTTCTCTAACTCTATAGATTAAAAAGCTCCAAAACGCTTTTTTCTTGGTTTTCAATATGGCGAAGCGCAATCGAAGATGCATCTAAGCCCCTTCGCTCCTTCATCGCATTGACAATCTCATCATGTTCTATGACTAGTTGATCATAATTTTCCATTTTATAGATATATTCGACACGAAAACGATAAATCTGTTCACGCAAGTTATTAATTATCTGAATTAATTTTTCATTGTCTGATGAATGAAAAATAATGTCATGAAATTCAACATCCTTGTTGATAATCATCTCGACATCTTTTTTTGCCGCAGCAATCCTAAACTCTTCATTAACCTCAACAAGTTCATTTAACTCTTCATCTGACATTTTTTTGCATGCCAATCTAACCGCTAGAGCTTCCAAGGTTGCTCGTACTTCTAGTACATCAATAATATCTTTGTTGGTAATACTAGCAACCTCTGCACCCTTGCGCGGAACCATAATAACAAGTCCTTCTAATTCAAGTTTACGGATAGCCTCACGAATCGGTGTACGACTAACGCCCATGCGTTCTGCCAATTGTTTTTCCATTAATCGTTCGCCTGGTGCAAAATCTCCCTTTAATATCGCTTCTCTAAGCGTATTAAAAACAATGTCGCGTAATGGTAAGTATTCGTTTAGATTTACTTTTAATTTTTGTTCCATAACTAATCCCTCTTTCGATTATATATTGTGGTTAGATAGACAAACTGTAAATTATGTTCTTTACGTAATCTTTTTTTTGCCTGTTCAGCTTTCTTTTTATCTGTAAACAGACCATATACTGTCGGTCCACTTCCGCTCATAAGTGATCCTTGGGCTCCTAGCATCAACATATCCACTTTAATCTTTGCAATCTCCGGATGCATCTCAATCGTAACACTTTCAAGAACATTGCCAAGATGAGCACATATTTTTTGAATATTTTGCTCTTGGATTCCTACCAAAAGTGTATCCGTATCTGGATGTTCCTGTGGCAGTATATCATCATAGCGTTGATATACTGCTGGTGTCGATACACTAAAACGTGGCTTGGCAATAAGTACATATGCCTTTGGAAATGGATCAAGTACTTCTAGTTGTTCTCCTAATCCTGATGCCAACACGGTTCCTTGCATAATGCAATATGGGATATCTGCTCCAAACTGTTCTCCGATATCCATCATTTCATTTTGTGATAATCTTAATTGAAAAAGCTTGTTCATTCCGATAATTGTTTGTGCCGCATCTGAACTTCCACCCGCCATGCCAGCGGCTACTGGAATCATTTTATAAAGATCCACATACACACCATCATCAATGGCGTACTTTTCTTTCATAAACTGTATGATTTTATATACCAAATTACGCTCGTCCACAGGCAAATAAGGTAAATTCGTATGTATCGTGATTTGATTTTCTTTTTGCTTTCGCAAAAGCAATTTATCATATAGATTAATGGTTTGCATAATCATTAAAACATCGTGGTATCCATTATCTCTGCGCCCGATAACATCTAGGGAAATATTAATTTTTGCTCTTGCTTTCAATTTGATTTCTCGCATTTTCTTCTCCAATGTACTTTGTATACTTCATATTATATACAAAAAAGAATCAGTACGCAATAAAAAAAGCGACCTATTGGCGCTTTTTCACAATTCTTATGGATTTATTCTATGATACGATCTCCTTACACAAGGATAATTCAACTGTATGTGTCAATACATCTGTATAGCTATAGGATACTACCCTTTCTGAACGGTGAAATCTATCATAGACTTTTACAACAAAAATACTTGGATATGTGTTTTCAATAATCCCTTCTTTAACCACAATTTTCTTTCTACCCTTATTGGCTCGAATCTTTACTCGACTGCCTACATAATTATTAATCTCCTGCTTGACTTGAAAAAGATCATCTCTTCCTATCATATCACACCTCACCTTTGGCAAACATATGTTTTGACTGTATTGTATACATTATACCACAATACGTGAAGATAGTCAATTTAACTGATTATGATAACAAATTCGCTCTTACATGTCAACCTTTTTTCCCAAGTTTTTTTCAAGAAAAAACCCCTAGTTTATAGGGGTTTCAAAATTTTAATGAAATCTATTCTATTTTACCAATAGGTCAAAACTACTATTTGGATTGAATAATTTGATCTATATACTTCATTACTTCTTCTTCAAGCTGTTGGCGTAATGTTAATGCTGCTTTTTCACTTTCGCCTTTAACACCAAAATAAAATTTAACTTTAGGCTCTGTTCCTGATGGTCTTACGCAAAACCAAAGGTCATCCTCAAGTTCATAGTAGAGTACATTCGATGAAGGTAACCCTGTAGAAGTGGTTTCACCTGTCACAAAGTTCTTAATCACACCCTCTTCATAGTCTCTCGCCGCAAGAACTTGCTTTCCGCCAAAACTTTTAGGAGCATTTTCACGAAGTTGTGAAAGAATGTATTGAATCGTCGCCACACCCTCTACACCTTTAAGTGTAATACTTTGTAGGGACTCCATATAATATCCGTATTTTTCATAGAGTTCAATCAATGCTTCATATAATGTTAGCCCCTGTGACTTATAATATGCCGCTAGCTCCGCAACACCCATCACAGCTACAACTGCATCCTTATCCCTTGCATGTGTACCGATTAGGCAGCCATAGCTTTCTTCAAACCCAAAGAGATATTCGTGTGACCCTGTTTCTTTAAACTCTTTGATTTTTTCACCTATATATTTAAATCCAGTAAGGACTTCCATAAATTCTACATCATATGCTTTTGCTATCGGACGCGACATATTTGTCGATACAATGGTTCCAATAACAGCTCCATTATCCGGTAATATGCCTTTTTCTTTTTTGCGCTTTAAAATATATTCCATGAGTAACATGCCTATATTATTACCGGAAAGCGGAACGTAACTGCCATCTTTAGCTTTCGCAAGGACCCCTAAACGGTCTGCATCTGGGTCTGTTGCCATAATAACATCTGCATCTTTTTCTTTTCCTAACTTAAGTGCCAATTCAAAGGCTTTAATATCTTCCGGATTCGGATAGCTTACTGTAGAAAATTCGCTGTCGGGCAATTCCTGCTCTGCAACAACATACACATGTTCAAATCCGATTTCATCTAAGATTCGACGCACAGGGATATTGCCTGTTCCATGTAGTGGTGTATAGACAATTTTGAAGCCTTTTGCTTCTTTTTTTATGACTTGTGGGTCAATAATTAATTTTTTTAGTTCTTCGATATAAGCATCATCAATTTCCTTACCGATAACATGATAGCGTCCGGCACTCTCAGCCTCTTCACGCCCCATTGTTGCAATCGTTTCATAATCCGTAATTGAATTGACTTCATGAATAATCGCTTTATCTTTTGGCGACGTAACTTGCGCGCCATCTTCCCAATACACTTTATACCCATTATATTCAGGAGGATTATGACTTGCAGTAATAACAATACCCGATATTGCATTGAGTTGGCGTACTGCATAGGATAATACAGGTGTTGCTCTTAAGGATTCAAAGACATAAGCTGTAATATTGTTAGCTGCAAGAACGCGTGCCGCTTCATCCGCAAATTCCGGTGAAAAACGTCGAGAATCATAAGCAATAACAACGCCACGTTTCATGGCTTCTTCGCCTTCTTTTTTGATATAGTTTGAAAGACCTTGTGTTGCTTTTCGAATGGTATAAATATTAATTCTATTGGTTCCCGCACCGATAACACCACGCAATCCACCCGTACCAAATTCTAACTCCCTATAAAATCGATCTTCAATCTCTTTTGCATTGTCTTGAATCGCTCTTAATTCTTGTTTTGTTTCCTCGTCAATAGCTGGATTCGTTAACCACTCTTGATATTTTTCCATATAGCTCATCCATTTTCCTCCTTTGTTTATCTACTCGGGTATTTAATTTCCATATACATCTTGGACTGGATTTGTCGTCCCTGTTCCATCATTTTGATTCGCGTTAGGTTGGGTCGGATCATTAGGTGTCTGTCCATTGCCTTGGTCAGGTGTTGGAACAGGAACCGTAGGAATCTCCGTCATCGACGAAACCGTATAATAATAATCTTCACCTGTATCTTCTATGAACACATTACGTTCCCATGTGTTATAGTCTGTTTTACGTAATTGGAGCGTATGTCCGCCTGGAGTAATAGGTACTCCAAGGGGTTTATTTGCTTCAAGTGTGCCTTTTAACACATTATCAACATAAAAATTAGCTCCCGCAGGTCCACTAATATAAATATATAACGGTTCAACTTCCATGTCAATGCGCTGAGCAATATAGGCTTGGTCCACAACCAATATCCCTTCCCAAGACACATATCCCGGACTTTCAACACGAACTGAATACTCTCCATAGTCCAGTTGGCGCTCCTGCGTCGGGTTGTCAATTTTTTTATCATCAATATAGACGGTCGCATCGGGTTGGACAATTTCTAGTCGAACAGTTGCCACTCTAGGTGCCAACTCGCCAAGGTCCACAACGAACTCTTCGTTTTCTTCTATAAAGACCGATGCCGAATACGGTGTCATCTGTTCATTTGTAACTACAATTTGATGCACGCCGGCTTTAATAGGCACTTTCATATCCCTTACGATGGTATGGGACTCACGGTTTCCTATTTCTAAGCGTCCATCAATATAGGACTCATAGTTTTTTAGAACCAAAAATCCATGTCCATTTTCCACTAAAATCGACCAAACCTTACCTTCATGTGCACGAACGACAATATCATCTGCTACACTTAGCTTGGAAATCTCAACAGGTCCTTCACTGTTTTTCACTAAAACATTATGGTCATATTCAAAAATATCACTTCCAATTTGAATCGTCTTTAATTCTTCATTGGCAACAAAGTTATCAATATTACGAATGGTTTGCACTTGTGCCGCAATCTTAATTGACTCTGTTACATAATCATCCACTTCATATTTGACATTAACCAAGTACCCAGGAATAATCTTTTCGAGCACAATATGTGTTCCATACTCATCTTCAATGGATGTGGCTGCTGTAACTTTTAAGGTTAAACTGGTACTGGTATCCACATCCACAATGACCATCTTCTGATTTAATTTATCAACTTCTGTCACTAATCCTAAGCCACGGGTATATGTTTTGTCTTTTTCCGCGTCTTGACTTAGTTCTTCATCACTCTCTTGTGTTGGAAGCGCACTCGTAACTTTGCCCTTATCCTCTGTTTTTAAAGAGCTAGCAAAGATAATGCCTCCAATAATAATAATGGTTAGCCCTACAATTCCAGCGATAATCATCTTTGTCAATATATTCTTTTCTACTTTTAGTTTCATAGCATCTCCAAACTTATTCCATAACCGCATCATATAAACGATGGGTCATGTTAATTCTTCTTGTCATCTGCGGTGTTAGGCTAAACTGAGCTTTATGCTTAATGTTATAGCTATTGCCACGTTCTTTTTCTAGTTGCTCCAATTCATATTCTAGTCTAAATATTTCTGAAAATAAACTGTCGTCTTTTGATAGCGTCCCGGCTTCATAACGTCCATGTAATATAAGATAGGAAATATCAAGGTGTCTGGCATAGTTTTCTATCCACAACGGCGCTAATTTTTTGCATTGATATGAATAAAACAAACTCTTTTTTAAATCTCCACTATTATAATAGTATTCTCTCAAAAATGCAAATCCTTCATAATAATAGGCATTTTGCTCAACAAAGCGCTGCACCTTTGCATCAAAGTCCTCTTCTTGGTTATGTCCCTCATGTATCCATCCTGTCATCGCCTTCGTATAATACGGATACGCTTCTAGTGCTTTTTCATACTCACCTTGATATGTATATATAGCAGGAATTAAAAAATATGCATACGCCATTGTTAAGATGACAACCCATGCTCCTATGAGATATCTAGCCGCTGTCTGCAGTCTAAAACTCTTGATTGCTATATTATCGTCAATGATTAGCACCAACATATACAAAAAAATAACATATGCGATAAACTGAACATCAAAATCTGCAAAAGAATGTAGGAAAAATCCTGTAATTCCTATAAACCCTATTGCTTTTTCTATTTTCTTTTGTCGAATGCTTTGAAGTATTTTATTCAGAAAGAATACGAGCTGTCCAATGAAAAGTCCCCCTGCAAGAATTCCATAATCTAAACTTGCCTGTAAAACAGAAGAATGAATGTAACGCACATGATAGGTTGCTCCTGTTTGAAAAAAACGTTGTGTATAATAATACCCCATGTAGCCATAGCCACGAAGTCGTTGACGAATCATACTTATTCCGTCTTCATAATATAGTAATCTTGATTGAAATTCGCTTGCATTCATATCCAAGTCATATGAACGATAAACGTTGAATTCAGGTAATAAAAAATATAGAATACCTTGGCTCAATATAAATCCAAGTCCCATCCAAAAAATGTCTTTTCGATGCTTTGGTAAAAAAAAGCAAAGAATAAGCGAATATACACATAAGACAACAAAGGTCATACGACTTTGACTTAGGGCAATCATCATCGTGAATATCATAAGCAAACTACGGCGAAGACGTGTTGGTGGATTTTTATAGATGACAAGGACAATGGCTCCAAATATATAAATCCCAAAGGTATTGGCATATTGAAAAAAACCGCCTAGTCGGCTCTCCTGAATAAAAAAGCTACGTACTACATGCGGGTTTGGCAACACGACAATACTTCCTATAACAATAAGCGCCATGAACGTTGCTGAAATAATAAACGTAGTTGCCACCTGATGATTGACTTGTTTTTCGTCTATCGCCTTAAAACTGTCGTAACATAATATCACCATAACAGGAACTAGATTACGCAATATACCAAAAGGCTGCATCCCTATATCAATCGCCGAGTCGAAGTTCAGTAAGCTCAATATAAAAAGACCAATTACAAATAAGCGCACACCATCAATACGAAAGGTGAATTTTCCCGATACAATCACAACCACAAGCACAATACTGTGTATCACTCCAAAACCCAAAACAGCGTAGTTAAAATACCCTCCTTGAATAAAAGGAAGAATAAAAAGGCTTAATAGCCAAATTCTGTAGTTTATTCGCATGACAGCATTCATTGTAATACCTACTTCATTATTTTTTGAACATATTTTATAAGTATATCTTTTTGATTGTTCTTGGGATAAGTTAACACATACTCCAATAGTTCTTCTAATACTTGACCGATACGTTGCCCTTGATTAATTCCCATCCCTATGAGATCTTTGCCACTAATATCAAGGTCTTTAATAGATAAGCAATCCTGATCTTGAACAATTGTATCCAGAAGCTCTCGAATTCTCTCGTGTTCTTTCGGTAAAATCAACCCTTTTGCTTCTTTATAGCATAACAAGTCATAAAGCATGGGCGGAGTCAATAAACTTGCATGGCGACGAATGCTGAGCTTATCCACAGAGATTGTCGTTTTCTCTTGTGTTATCAACATTTTTACCTTTTCACTGGTCTTATTGTCAAACCTTAATGCTTTTAAAATCTCTGTAATAATTTTAGCTTGATTTGGATGATGCTGATATGCCGATAAGATTCCTGACAAATATATCGCCCAACGTAAATGTAATGCTGGTGGTACTCGCATCAAGGCTTCATAGATGCTTGGATCTTCAAGGTGCAAAATATACTCTGACAAAATATGTTGAATCAATCCACAGTTTGCAAGTTCTTCAATGCGCCACGGTTCTTTTGATAGCAACGTCTTTGTTATTTCTGTATATATTCTTTCAGCACTGACATATTCAATGAGGTAGGCATATTTTTTCATTGCTTCATAGGTTGCCATCTCAATATCAAAATCTAATTTAGCACTAAATCGAATGGCTCTAAGCATTCTTAGAGCATCTTCATTGAACCTATCTTCTGGATGTCCAACACATCGAAGCACCTTCTTTTGAATATCTTCCTGACCACCGTACAAATCTATAATTCCTTCAATGGGATTATAAGCCATCGCGTTAATGGTAAAGTCGCGACGCAGCAAATCTTCATCCAGAGAACGGGTAAACACCACTTCTGTTGGTCGGCGATAGTCCTCATACTTACCTTCAATTCGGTACGTTGTCACTTCATAGCCTACACCGTCAATTAAGACGGTCACCGTCCCATGCTCTAAGCCGGTATCAATCGTTTTTCGAAAGAGACGTTTGATATGCTCTGGCTGGGCTGAAGTGGTAATATCATAGTCCTCCGGTTCCATGTCCATTATAATATCACGTACACAGCCTCCGACAATATATGCTTCTTCACCACTTTTATGGATTTGCTCTAAAATATACTCAACATTTTTTGGTATTTTAAACTGCATCATTTTAAGCCTTCTTTTCTATATATGTTCTTACGAGTTTCCCATGTCCTTTCAATGCATACTTTTGCAGTGCTGCAGGTATCATAAACACATCTCCTTTGGAAGCGTTGATGTGTCCACCTTCGTAGTCTAGTTCCATCGTTCCTTCGACACACATATATATCTCAAAATATTGACCTCGGCCTGAGGATGTAAAGCGATCATGAACGTGAAGCTCTTCTAGTACAAAGTATGGATTGCGTACAAACGTTTTTAAGGTATATGTATCCATTGTTTGGACCGAAGGCTTGGCAAGCTCTGTTGAATGCTTCCCGGAAAAGTCACTCACTGCAATGGACGATTCAATATGAAGTTCTCTTGGTTGTCCATCTAGCCCTACTCTATTCCAATCATATACACGATAGGTGGTATCGGAGTTTTGTTGAACTTCTGCCAATAAAATCCCGTTACCAATCGCATGAATTAAGCCCGCCGGAATATCCAAAACATCTCCCGCTTGAACTTGAACCTCGTTAAGCACATCTTCTAATTGATTGGCCTCTAATTTTGACGTAAATACTTCTCGCGTTGTTCCGGGCTTTAACCCTGCAATTAATGTTGCCCCTGGATCTGCCTGAAGAACATACCATGCCTCACTTTTACCATACTCTCCATTTTCATGTATGTTTGCATATGCATCGTCAGGATGTACCTGCACAGACAACTTTTCTTTTGCATCAATGAACTTTATTAAGAGCGGGAACTTATCACCTGGCAAAAAGGGCTCTCCTATCACGGCTTCGCCTTCTTGAATCAAAAGTTCTTCCAACGTCATTCCTGCATATTGTCCGAGGCGAACCTTCGATTGTCCATTATCATGGCAAGCCACTTCCCAGCTCTCTCCTGTATGTGCAAATGGAATGGTTTTATTTAATTGTGTCGAAAGTTTTTCTCCTCCCCACACACGTTCTTTAAAGTCTGGATCAAAAAAAATAGGTTCCATAGTATTCCTCCATTATGTCAATCAGTTGAACATTATTTTTTCATGATTAAAAGCAAGGGTTATTAGCTTTAATAAAATTCCAATCAATACTAATGACACCCCTACGGTAACTCCAAATTCCATATAAGACAGCTCTTTTAACAATAGTTCTTTGATCGCAAATACATTACCCATGACTGGAATAAAATAATTGTAAAGCTTCACATCACCAGTGGTAAAGACTGTCCCAAAAGCCGAGATCATCACCAAAATATAAATTGGCGAAATATAGGTCCCCGCTTCTTTAACACTTTTTGCAATAACAGAAATAAGGCATATCAATCCAACAAAAACACCGACTTGAACAATTAAAATGACCAAAAGCATCAAATAATCCATACCTGTAAAAGCCAAACCTGCTATAGACACTTCGTTGCCTGCCGCTAAAAGTGCTGACGCGTTGGGAAGAGATGCTATGATTGCACCAAACGTACAGATAGCACTTACAATAGCAACAATCCCCAGACTAATAACTTTTCCCATTGCAATCGTCTCACGGTTGACAGGGGTCAAAAGCATCGTAGCCATTGTGCCTCGCTCCTTCTCCCCTGCTATTACATCAATACCGATGCCCATTGCACCAGCAAACAGCATGATATTTAGAAGCATCGGCATCATAAATGCCAAAGAAAACCCTGCTTCCTTACCCGGTTGCGCTATCTTGCTCTGCTCATTATCCCGATCAATTGTAAATGCAGTAAAAGCATTTATCCCATCAAACCTTTGTGTTAATAACATCGTTTCATATTCTGGTAACAGTGTATATTCAAAGGTATTTTTTGCCGATTGAGAATACTCTTCTGACGGATTATAAAAAGTATGAATATCAGGTTTGTCGGCTGTTGCATACTCTTGAATAGTTACTTCAAAGTTTTCAGAAAATACAAGAAGAAGCTCTGTTGTTCCTGTAAGAATCTCTTCCTTTGTCGTATCTAATGCCTTCATGTCAATATATTCTATCGGTATCGATTGGGTCGCCATATATTCACGAAAAGATTCTGGTGCATTAGCCGCTTTAACTGTAGGAATATTTTCTTCAATGGATTGGGTCATATTTCCAATCATTTTACCCATGAGCGAATACAAAATAAAAATACTAAGTGCAGGCAAGATAAATGCTGAAAAGACCAAGCGTCGATCCGTAAAGACACGTAGCAACTCCTTCTTCACCACAACAAACAGCATTATATCATCCCCTCCTTTGTATCCCCATGATGCCATTCATAGAGTTTAAAAAATGCATCTTCTAAGTTCATCGCATCCAAGGACTGACAGATATCATCTATATTCCCTTGAGCGACAATTTTACCTTCAATAATAATTCCGATGCGATCACATAATTTTTCTGCCACATTCATGATATGCGTTGAAATAATAATAAGCTTTCCCTCAGCTCTTAGACGTATAAGGTAATCTGTCACAGCTTTTGCCGTAATAATATCCAATCCGTTTGTAGGTTCATCAAAAATAATAACTTCTGGGTCATGAATTAAACTCACTACAAGTGAAAGCTTTTGTGTCATTCCTGTAGATAATTCACTGATTTTTTTGTGCTGATATTCTTGAATACCAAAGTACTCAAAAAGTTCTTGGCGCCGCTTTTGAATCTGGTTTTTTTTCATGCCATGCAATTGGCCAAAATACTCGACTGTATATGCCGGAGTAAAATGTTTATCTAATTTTAGTTCATTGGTAAGAAAGCCAATTTTACTACGGACACTTTTTTCATCTACGACCACATCAATGCCTTGAACACTAAGTTTTCCTTGTGTGGGTTTAATCAAAGTTGATAGGGTACGTAGTGTCGTTGTCTTTCCGGCACCATTAGGTCCCAACAATCCAAAGATTTCACCATCATAGGCTTTAAAACTAATTTGGTTCACAGCTTTTTTATATTTTTCTTGAGTTTTTAATTCATTACGTTGCTTTTTCCCTAATCGATAAATTTTAGAAAAATCAACTACCTCAATCATTTTACATCTCCTTTGACAAAATCCTTGCGACATGTATTCCACTGGCTGCCGCTTGTGATAACGAATGGGTCACACCCGAACAATCGCCTAAAACATACAGCCCTTCGACAGATGTCTCTAAGTTACTATCTACTTTAACATTTGAGTTATAGAACTTCACCTCAACACCATAAAGCAACGTATCTTCATTCGCCGTTCCCGGTGCAATTTTATCAAGTGCATAGATCATCTCAATAATATCATCCAGTTGACGCTTTGGAATAACTAAGCTCAAATCTCCAGGCGTCGCATCCATTGTCGGACGGGTAAAGCACTTGCGCATACGGCGTTCGCTACTGCGACGCCCTTTAACCAAATCGCCAAACCGTTGCATAAGAACACCGCCACCTAACATGTTGCTTAAGCGTGCAATAGATGCTCCATACTCATTACTGTTCTTAAATGGCTCGGTAAATCGATTGGTAACAAGTAAAGCAAAGTTTGTATTTTCAGTATGCATTTTGGGATCGGCATAACTATGTCCATTAACCGTTACAATATCTCCATAGTTTTCTGTAACCACTTCTCCATATGGATTCATGCAAAACGTTCGGACCAAATCATTATATTTTTGTGTTTTATAGACAATCTTACTTTCATATACATCATCCGTAATGTGCTTAAAAATAAGTGCAGGCAATTCTACACGAACACCAATATCAACACGATTATTTGTCGTTGGTATATTAAACTTTTCGCACAGCTTTCCAATCCAGCTTGAACCTGTACGCCCTGTCGCTACAATAAGCTTTTTACCCTTAAATGTATCTTTGTTAGTTTCGATTATAAAATGGTCATCCATTTTTTCTAGATTCGTTACTTCATTATTGAAGCGTATATCCATCTTATCTTTAATATAGTCATACATATTGGATGCAATGACCAAGTTTCTGTCGGTTCCTAGGTGACGTACTTGGGCATCTAAAAGGTGTAAATCATGACGCAATGCTTTGCGTTTTAGATCGCCATTTGTCGTTGAGTAAAGTTTTGCATCTTCTCCACCCATCTTCAAATTGATTTTGTCCACTTCCCACATCAATTCCAATGCCTTTTCAGCTCCGACATACTCAAATAAATCGCCGCCAAAGTTGTTGGTGATATTATATTTACCATCTGAAAAACCACCAGCTCCATAAAATCCTTCCATAATAGAGCATGTTTTACATTTACATTCCCTGACACCATGGGTTTTTTTTGGGCAACTACGCTTATCCAATGGAAGCCCTTTTTCAATCATCAAAATCTTTTTGTCCGGAGAATTTTTTACTAATTCATATGCACAAAAAACCCCAGCTGCTCCTGCTCCAACAATTACAATATCATACATCTTCTTTTTCCCTTTCTTGCTTATGCTCACTTTTGTTCGTATACATGCGTTCATCTGCTGCTCGTGTTACTGAATCCACATCAACACCATCTTCTGGATACATTCCATAACCAATCGCCGGTGAAATATGAATCGAATATTGCCCAAAGGCAAAGGCATCTTCAAAAGATGCTTCTATACGTTTTATAAACTCTTTAATCACTCTTGGCGACGTAATATTGGGCAACACAATTAAGAACTCATCTCCGCCAATACGAAATACAACGTCTTTACTTCGACAATGTTCATTAAGGACTTGCGCCGTCTTTTTTAATACTTCATCACCAATCAAGTGTCCATAGGTATCATTGACATCTTTAAAATCATTCAAATCAATCAGTACAAACCCTATATCTTCTTTTGATCTACGCGCTTCTCCAATCACAATTCCAATATATTCATCAAAAAAATGACGATTGTACATTCCTGTTAAAAAATCTCTGTTGGCCATTTTTTCTAATTTTTGGGTCGCTTGAAGATTATACCAAATGCCGATTCCAATGGCAATGCTTATGAGCAAACTGATAACAAATCCACCCAATAACGTCAGCGAATGTTCTTGCCACCCCTTTTGAGGAATAACATATATGTCTTGGTCCATGCGTTCAGTTCTAAGTTCAAACACCAGTGGTTTTTTTTCTAAAACTTCTGCGTCCCCATAAACAACTCCTCGATCATGTTTGGATACAATATGTACACGAATATCATTTCGTCTTGCTATCTTATAAATCTCACGAACATATTCCGCTCGATCAATCACAAGACTTAATTGACCCCAATAGCTTCCATCTTCATATAATATAGGTAGGCGAATAATATATCCTTCCCCTCCTTGAACCAATTTGACCGGTCCTTGAAAATAATTGACCCGTTCTTCTTTTACCGTTAAAACTCCACGGCTTTGACCGCTTACTTTAGCCAAGTCAATTCCCACTGTTCCCTGCCCATCTGCATAAGGAAACGACCACCGAACAGTTGTATCTTCAAGAATTCCAATGGTTCGTATCATTTTTTGTTCTTGGGGTACAATGGATTCCAGATATGCATAGATCTCTTCATCGGCTAAATTCATATCTTTAAATGTAATCAATGATATAATTCCATTCATTAACATGACTTTTTGGTCAAGTATACTTGTCAGTTCGTATTGAAATGTCGAATATCTTCCTGCCGTCATTAATCGTTCAGCTTCTTGGCTTTTTGCTATTTGACTATCTACAACCATACTTAACGTTAAAAATATAATAATACTAATAATATAAGGCAATGATCTTCTTATCCATTTATTATTAATCATACAATCACCTGCCTCTCTATTTTTTATGCACATGTGGAACCTCTTGTAAATCAATTATAGCATTGGTCCATTACTTGAACAAGCAAAAACTCGCGACTTGAAATTGACAAAACGAATGAAAGCGAGTATCATATAGTAGTTATAGAAAACAATGACCATGAAGGAGTTTTTATATTATGGAAGAACAAATCAAATTAGCTCTTGAAGATGTACGCCCTGCATTACAACGTGATGGTGGCGATGTCGAATTTGTTAGCGTTGACAATACAGGAATTGTATCCTTACGATTATTAGGCGCTTGCGGTGGATGCCCAATGTCAACAATGACGTTAAAGAACTTTATCGAAACGGTATTAATCGAGCAAGTTCCGGGTGTTAATGGCGTTATTCAAGTCCAATAGACAATCTAAATGAAAAAGATGCTCATCGGAGCATCTTTTTTTTGTGCTATAGAAAAGTTCCACATAAGCGGCATCGTACTGCGACGAGAAAGCTTTTGCTTAATATGCTTTTCCCCAGTACACCATAGTTGTTGCAGGTTTTCCACAACATACACATGTATCCGATATATGCTCTTGTTCAAAAGGCATACATCTTGATGTCGCTCCTGTCTCTTCTTTGATTTTGTTCTCACACGCTTCATCTTCACACCACATTGCTTTGATAAATCCAGGATTTTCCTCAAGGATTTGACGCATTTGTTCCATGGATGTCGCTTCGTATGTATGTGCGTTACGATGCTCCGTTGCTTTTTTTAATAAGCTTGCTTGTACATCTTCAAGCACTTGAGCTACTTTTTCTTCCAATTCATCAAGATTAACAAAGATTTTTTCTCGATTATCACGTCGTACAATAACCGCTTGATTATTTTCAATATCTTTAGGTCCAAGTTCAATACGAATTGGAACCCCTTTCATTTCATATTCACTGAACTTCCAACCCGGACTTTTATTGGAATCATCTAATTTTACACGATACTGCTTTGCCAGCATTTGTTCTAATGCACTCGCTTTTTCCAATACCCCTTCTTTTCGTTGCATAATTGGGATGATTGCCACTTGGATAGGCGCCACTTTTGGAGGTAGAACTAACCCATTATCATCGCCATGTACCATAATAATTCCACCAATCAAACGTGTTGACACACCCCATGATGTTTGGTGTACATATTGTAATTGATTGTTTTCATCTGTGTACTGAATGCCAAAGGCTTTTGCAAATCCATCTCCAAAATTATGCGTCGTTCCGGATTGTAATCCTTTACCGTCATGCATTAGGCTTTCAATCGTATATGTTGCATTTGCACCTGCAAATTTTTCTTTTTCCGTCTTGCGTCCTTTAATCATTGGAATGGCTAATACATTTTCACAAAATTCTGCATAGACGTTTAACATCTTGATAGTTTCTTCTTGCGCTTGTTCAGCCGTTGCATGTGCCGTATGACCTTCTTGCCATAAAAATTCCAAGGAACGTAAAAATGGACGTGTCGTCTTTTCCCATCGTACAACGGAACACCATTGGTTATATAGGCGTGGCAAATCTCTATGGGATTCAATATCCTTAGAATAAAATTCGCAGAATAAGGTCTCTGATGTTGGACGAACACAAAGGCGTTCTTGTAATTTTTCACTTCCGCCATGTGTCACCCACGCTACTTCAGGAGCGAAGCCTTCCACATGATCTTTTTCTTTTTGCAAGAGACTCTCAGGAATAAACATTGGCATATACACGTTTTCATGCCCTGTCGCTTTAAACCGACTGTCTAACTGCTGTTGAATCAATTCCCAAATACGGTATCCATACGGCTTGATTACCATACAGCCTCTTACACTTGAGTAATCGACTAACTCCGATTTTTTTACTACATCTGTATACCATTTTGCAAAATCTTCACCCATGGAGGTGATTGCTTCTACCATTTTCTTTTCTTTTGCCATTTTTCTCACCTTTCTTTGTATAACATGTGTAGAACACAAAAAAACTCCCTCCCCTAAGGGACGAAGTTATATCATCGTGGTACCACCCTAATTTATGCAGTGTCTGCATATCTTTAGACCTTGATAACGTAAGGCATACGCCATGCTTTCACACGGGACTCATAGATAGGTTCCATAAAGGTTACTTTAAGAATCTTCCAGCCAATGGATTCTCTCTCTGAAAAAGACCAAATATGTACTCGTTCTACTCAACGTCATTTGCTTTTATTCGATTTTATCCGATTCCTAATCGCTTGTCAAGTCTATCTCAATTCCTTTTTTAATATCCTTGCAAACATGACAAGAAGTCCTGTCAATAAAATACTTGCAAAAGGAACACCAAAGGCTACACTGTAGTTAATTCCAAATTGTACATCCAATAAATTTTTTACAAATCCAAGGTTAATCGTTGTGCAATAAGCTAAAATAAATGAAACAAAGCTAAAACTTAGTGCAAACCAAACCAGCTCACGCAAGTAATGTTCTTTTTTTATTCGTAACACTAGTACCAACAATAATAAGAAATATAGCACGATAAAAGTAATACGAAGAGGTAATGATAACATTGTAAAACTAATATCAATCTGTGCCATCTCCATAAGCTTTGTCAATTGTTCACCAAATTCAACGGATATCCCCATTAATGTAAACATGATATACACTGCCAGGTTTGGCAACAGTGCAATAACAGCCGCAATAATCAATAGAATATTTTCTGTATATCTTCCTAATAAAAGAATCGTTCCCACAAGACCAATAACTATCCCTAGTCCAAGAAGAATTCTTAAAAGGATACGTGCACTTTTAAATCCAGCAGAAAATTCTTTATTATAATTTAAACTGATAAAAAACTGGATGCAGATAACAATAATAAACGTCATCACAAAGTTCTTTAACGACGCAAACTGATAACCTAATCCAAGAATTTCTCCTTGTGTAATTATAGAGTAACCTGTTAATAAAAGAGAAAAAACAGCTGCTGAACATACGTATACAACGAATTCAATAAATCCAAAAGTTTTGAGTTTGTTTTCTCGTCGATCAGCTAACCAAAAAGCAATAATTGGAATCAATGCAAAAATCAATGCACCAATATGAAACTCACTTCCATTTTGTATCGTTCCGCCACCATTAAACACGCTGATGTTCATAATAAAACTAGTTACCCGAATAAACCTTGTGAATGAAAATGTAATCTGTTCACTTAGTGAGCCATTAACCCATTGGTTTATCTGCCCTATAAAAAACCCATTGATGATGAGCGATAGCAAAACTCCAAAGCCAAAGTCAATGACAAATGCCCAAAGCCCAATACGCAAACCTTCTTTTGCCTTTTTAAGCACAACATTATTTTCCATACTCTGCTCCCGTCCTACAGTTCAAGGATTTTTAAGATCTCATCTTCCTTGATTGTATATGTCGCTTTCGTGTCGTTAAGCGGTTCTTCATCTTTTCCTATGATATGTACCGAATCAAGTCCAATATGTGCTGCTCCATCGATATTTTCTTGATAGTTTCTTCCGATAATCAATGTCTTTTTATCTTTTAGCCCTTGATTTTCTATAAAGGATTCAAATGCCTTATCGTTCGTCTTTTTAAGACGTGTATTTGAACTCATAACAATAGTGTCAAATGCATCATACAATCCGACTGCTCGAAGTTCATTTTTTGCAAATGTCGCTTGTCCATTGGCAAAAATATAAATGTTTTTATCCTGTTCTTTTAGCTGTTCAATCAATTGATTCACGTAAGCTTTAATTTCTAAGTTTTCTGTTATAAGCAACAAGAATACTCGAGCAGCTTCACGAACAAGTTTGTTTTTTGGCTTCACGTTTTTTTTCTTAAACAATTGGAAAAAGATATCTTCAATATCGATATCAACATGTTGATCATCGGCATCATTTTCTCTGATTTTCCCTAAATATTTTTCAAATTTCTCCTTAAATTCATCTGAATCATAACATGCTCCATGAAAGCAGTAAAGTTGGCTCATTTTTTCCCATAAATATTCATGGTTCCAATTTTTTTTCGTATCAATTAGTGTTCCATACAAATCAAAAACATAATTTTTATACATACACGACACCTTTCTTCTTTTCATTCGTTACTTTTCAGTATTACACATTCTTATTTAGAATGCAATAGCTTTAATGTGAATTTGGTTTTGGTTTAATCCCTTTTAACATATAGGCAATAATATAGCACGTTACCGATACGATAATAATCGTCGCACCTGAGGGAATATCAAAATAATAAGAGAATATTAATCCCATCACACTAACTAAGGTTCCAACAAAAATTGATAACAGCATAATTTTTTCCAATCGATTTGAAAACAATTTTGCAATCGCTGGCGGAATGGTTAATAATGCTATGACAAGAATAATGCCAACCACCTTAATCATAATAACGACCGCCATTGCAATCATTATAAAAAGCACATATTCGTACAACCTTACGTTTAAACCAAGTACAACCAAGTATTCTTCATCAAATAAATATCCTTTGACAATTTTAAACTTCCCGATAATGACAAAAATAATAACTAGCGCCAAAATCATAATCAAATATAAATACGTACTAGATACCGTCAGTATATCTCCAAAGAGATAAGAGGTCATGTCCGGTGGATATCCTGGTGTCAATGTTATAAATAAAATTCCCAGAGCCATACCAACAGACCAGAACATTCCAATTAATGTATCCGTATATGTATTTGCACGCCGTCGAATAGTCACGATGGCTATTGCTGCCATTATTGCAAATGCAAAACCTCCAATAATCGGCTCAATCCCTAACAAATATCCTAACCCAATTCCACCAAACGATGTGTGGGCAATACCTCCACTCATGGAGACCAATTGCTTTTCAATAATTATGGTTCCGATAATTCCACATACAATGCTGGCTAGTAGAGCCGCAATAAGCGCGTTTTGCATAAAACTATAATTCATAATTGCATTCCACATAGTCGTCTCCTTATCATTTCTCTACCTTTTCGTGCTCCTTGAATATTCGAACTGGACACCCTGGATACAATTCATCATGAAGATTTTGCATATCTTTGGTCAGGTGCTTTGCCAAATGTGTCTCATCACGGTGATAGTAGTGAGCTGTCGTATTAACACAGAACACACTATCTAAATAGGGCATCAACGATTCTACCTCGTGACTAACAATTACGATTGTCTTTTCTTGATTGAGCTCCTGCAAAAGATTATATATCTCCATCTTCGTCTTCGCATCAATGCTTGCCGTCGGTTCATCCATAGCTATTAAATCCGGATCGTTCATCAGCGCTCTTGCAATAAGGACCTTTTGCATCTGTCCTCCTGAAAGTTGCCCAATTTGACGATGGCGAAGTTCATAAATGTTTAAAAAGCGCATTAATTCTTCACTTTTGTCATAGGATGCTTGGGGCGTTCGATAGAACCATCGTTGTTGCTTTTTGGCTTCTCCCATTAACACAACTTCTTCCACTGTGGTTGGAAATGATTTTTCAAATGAAGTAAATTGAGGAACATATCCTATCCTCAACCCTTTTTTTATTTCAACAGTTCCATTTGTTGGTTCAATTAAGCCAACAATTGTTTTGATCAATGTCGATTTTCCACCGCCATTAGGACCGATAACGCCCAAAAACTCTTTGTTTTCTATTGCTAGATTCACTTTATGCAGCGCATTGACTTTTCCATAATGTACGCACAAATCTTTTACAATAACATCCATAGGCAACCCCCTATTCAAAATCAAAATCTACTTTTTCCCATTGTTCACGGTCAACATCCACAATCGTGTTGCGCCGCCACTCATCATATACTACATCAAAATGTTCTGACTTTAGTTGTTCAATCGTTTCCGTGCGAATCTTTTGTTCGTATTCAATAAAATTTTCATTAAAGTCAAGTAATTGCGCAGGCGATGGTTCTTCGATATTCATCATCTTAAAAAGATAGTAGCCATCCTTATCATCAAGTATTGTACTGACTTCCCCTTCACTAAGCTGCGCTAATTCAAAAGCAAAAGCTTCAGGAAGTAATGCTTTTGAATATGTTTGTTCCATCACATCACTTTGATTGTAGGTTATGGCAAGTTCTTCAAAATCTACACCTTCAATAATCTGCTGATAGATGTGTTCTATATTATCCAGCGCCGTTCCTTGCGCATCATCGGCGACAAATATTTGCCAAACGGTCATTTGCGTCAAAAAGTCTTTCGGGGCTGTTTCAACGAGCTTTCTGTACTCACTGTTTTCTAGCATGACTTGCTCAACACTTTCTTCGTCCGGATTGAGGTCACTGGTCAAGTCATTATATACACTTCGGGCTCTAGCAAACTCTATAAAAACCTTGTGTACTATCTCTTCTGTAATCCCATGTTCTTGTCTAAAGGCTTCTGGTAATTGAAGATAGTACTTTGAACCTTGTGTGCGACTGATACGCACTTGCTCTTCAGACAATTGAATACGAAATTCATCTGCTTTTTTTTGGATGGTCTTTATACGTACGATGTTTTTTAGAACGGCCTCTGCCGCCACATCTAAAGCACTTTTTCCTCCACTAAAATCTTCAAATTCCCAAACGTTTTCTCCACCTATATTGATAAATTCTTCATATACCTGATATGCATATACCATAACCTCAGCTTCATCAACAGGCATTTCATCAATTTTTAGCATGTATGTCTCTTGGGTTTCTTCCTGTTTTGAGCATGACAAAAAACTACTTAATAAAAGTAGTAAAATCATAATACGTATCACATGAATATGTACATGGTAGCTTCTGTCCATAGCTTTTTTCTCCAGTCACTACTCCCATCAAGCGCCTATTATTCTTATTATACGTGTTCATCGCTTAGACTTCAATTCTTTTAAGTCATGTAATAAAGATTTAATATAGTTAAACCTCTCTCGATATTCTTGCTTATTTAATAACAAGGTAAAGTATGGTCTTTGATTTACCGTAAAACGTCGTCGCTTTTCATCCTTAGCAATAACTTCCGGTATCTTTATTGGATCAATTGCTGCATCTTGTTTCATTTCAAAGAGGATATTCGTACCTTTTTCTTCAACAGAGGTTATGTAAAGTTGGTTGGATAGATTTTTGATTAATGCAATTTCTAATAAATTTTCAACGGATTTAGGCAAGTCCCCATATCGGTCGATTAATTCATCTTGCATATCTTCATAATCCTCTAAAGATGCAATAGAAGCAATCTTTTTATAGCTTTCAATTTTTTGCACTTCATTTTTAATATAAAATGGTGGAATAAATGCATCTACAGTCAATTCAATCGTTGTTTCAAACCGTTCTTCATAATGCTTACCTTGTTGTTTTTTCACAGCATCTTCGAGTAATTTACAATATAAGTCATACCCGACAGCATCCATATGCCCATGTTGACTTTGTCCGAGTATATTTCCCGCGCCGCGTATTTCCAGGTCACGCATAGCAATACGAAATCCCGAACCAAATTCTGTAAATTCTTTGATGGCTTTTAAACGTTTTTCCGCAATTTCTTGAAGCACTTTATCCCGCTTATATGTAAGATATGCATAAGCCAAGCGACTTGAACGTCCCACCCTGCCGCGTAATTGATACAACTGCGATAAGCCCATGTGGTCCGCATTTTGAATAATGATCGTATTGACATTTTGAATATCAAGTCCCGTCTCAATAATCGTTGTTGATACCAAGACATCGATTTCTCCATTAATAAAGTCCACCATAATATCTTCCAGCTCGCGTTCACTCATTTGTCCGTGGGCAAATGCCACATTCGCTTCTGGAACCATTGCGCTAATCTTAAGCGCAACCTCATCAATGTCTTTAACACGATTATGCACATAGTATACTTGACCTTCACGGGACAATTCACGATATATAGCATCTTTGATAAGTTCATCATTATGCTCCAGAACATAGGTTTGAATGGGTTGGCGTTCTTCTGGCGGCTCTTCAAGGACACTCATATCCCGAATACCAATCAGACTCATATGTAAGGTTCTAGGTATGGGCGTCGCCGTTAATGTCAAAACATCCACATCTTCTTTAATATGCTTAATCTTTTCTTTGTGCGCAACCCCAAAGCGCTGTTCCTCATCAACGATTAACAAACCTAAATCTTTAAATTCAATATCCTTTGATACAAGGCGGTGGGTTCCGATAACTATATCGACCAAACCTTTTTTCAAACCTTCAATGGTAATTTTTTGTTCTTTTTTAGTTCGAAATCGTGACATCATATCAATACGCACCGGAAAGTCCTTCATGCGTTGAATAAAATTATTATAATGCTGTTGAGCTAAAATCGTTGTCGGTACAAGATAGACAACTTGTTTGCCATCTTGAACCGCTTTAAATGCTGCGCGTATAGCTACTTCCGTTTTTCCATATCCGACATCTCCGCAGATAAGACGGTCCATGATTTTTGTACTTTCCATATCTTTTTTAGTATCAATAATGGCATTCATTTGATCATCCGTCTCATCATAGGGAAACATCTCTTCGAACTCTTGCTGCCATAGACTGTCTTTACTATATACAAAACCTTTTGTTTCTTGGCGCCTCGCATATAGCTCAATCAACTCCGTAGCAAGTTCTTCTACAGCGCCCTTGACCTTAGCCTTTGTCTTTTTCCATTCTGCCGTTCCAAGTTTATTAAGCTTGGGTGCCTTGCCTTCTGCACCAATATATTTTTGAATAGCGTCTAGTTGGCTAGTAGCGATATACAAACTACCATTGTCCCGATAGTCAATCTTGATAAAGTCTTTGCTCACATTATCAATCTCAATCGTCTCAAGCCCTCGAAAAACTCCAACTCCATGGTGCTCATGCACTACATAGTCGCCTACTTTAAGTTCTGAAAAATGGTCAATCTTGCTACCGCCAGAATATTTACGTTTTTTAACTTTTTTCTTTGTTCCTGCCATATCTGTTTCTGCAAGAATCGCAAACTTTGCATCCGGATAGTCAAATCCTCGGTGGATCTGACCTACGCCAATATTAATTACTCCACTTGGAAGCTCTTGTTCATAGTCCTTGATAACCTGACTTTTAATATCATGTTCTCCAAGTAACTCATGCAGGCGTTGTCCCCTGGTACGCGACGCAGTTACCAGAAGCATCTTGTAATTTAGATTCAGATAATAGTTGATGTCTTTTATCATTAAATCAAAGTTCTGATGATATACATTAATCGATTTGATATTAAACTGCAAGTGTTCATCATAAGACAGAATTTTTTTTGTTGAGAAAAGACTGCTCATCATAATGGTCTGATAAGTCCCTATTTCATCTATGATATGATTAAAGCGATGCCCCAACTCCAACTGTTTGGGCAATAATTGTCCTTTTTCAAAGCGCGTCTGCATACTATCATTATATTCATGGGTCATGCCCTTGATGCGTTCTGCTATGTGCACCGGTTCAACCAATACAATCTTGGGATCCGTCAGATAATCAAGAATACTATGGATTTCATCATAATAATAAAAGACATAGCTTTCAATACCATTAAAATTTCCGTATTGGCTGATTTTATCGGTCAGTATTTCATATGTTCGCTTTAACTCACCTATTTCATCCAATAGGTCTTTACTTTTTAATTTTTTGTAGTGTTGCTCAAAATCCTTTGTCGATTCTTCAAGTGCTTTTTTTATGGTCGCATCATCAACTACAATTTCCCTAGCCGGAAGAATCATTGCTTCATCAAGCATGGTAATCGAACGCTGCGTCTCATGGTTGACTAAACGTATCGAGTCCACTTCATCGCCAAAAAATTCTATACGAACGATATCATCCATATTCATAGGAAAGACATCGACTAATCCACCTCGAAGCGCAAATTGTCCTCGACTTTCCACAAGGTCAACGCGTTCATATCCTAAGTAGACAAGTTCTTTGGCTAATTGTGTGACCGACGTTTCTGTCCCAATTGTAAACGTCAATACTTTAGCCTTAATTTTTTCAAAAGAAATCAAAGGATCCACAAGGGCTTCTACCGACATAACAAGCGTAACATCATTGCCTTGAATCAGTTGTTCCAAAATCAGCATTCGCGCACGTGTAATATCATTACTATGCACATCGGCACTATAAAAAATCAAGTCTTTTGAAGGATAAAAGAGTACATGTTCTCCCCCTTCGCCTTCAAAAAACTTCATATCTTCAACAATTTCTTTTGCTTTCTTCTCATTAGGTGTAATAATTACTTTTGTTCCAACGGGCAAAAGGCCACTCACTAAGTGACTGACCTGAGAATCCGATATACCGGAAATATTCAAATGCGAATTTTTGTATTTCAAATGCCGTAAAGCCGCTTCAAACACTTCAAGAGACTTTAGCGGGTTAATAATATTTTGCACATAATCACACTTTCATAAGTTGATTTTATTTTTTGTTATAGTTATTCATCGCATAGTTTAGACCTTTATTCAAGATTGCTTCCACCGCATCAGCAGTATGTTCAATACTTTGTGTCATTTTTTCAATTTCACTTTTATTGAACCTGTCTAATACAAAATGTTCTGCTTTTACATTAGCCGGTTGCGGTCCTACACCAACCTTTAAACGTAAAAACACATCATGACCTAGGTGGTTGATGATATTTTTAATCCCGTTATGCCCTCCGGCACTACCTTTGTCACGGATACGCAGCGCACCTAAATCCATACTCAAATCATCATAGATGACGATAATCTCTTCTGCGCTGAGTTTATAAAAATCTAATACTTCGCGAACACATTCCCCACTTAAATTCATATACGTCAAAGGCATCACAAGCAGGACTTTTTCTCCTGCTATGATACCTTGACCTACAATCGCTTTAAACTTGCGCTGATTCATGGGAATGTTATGTCGATGTGCTAATAACTCAATCACTTCAAAACCAATGTTATGTCGTGTCTGAGCGTATTTGAGCCCTTTATTGCCTAGGCCTACTATTACCTTCATATGCATTCCTTCCTATGATACCCTTAACGATTTATACTAATAATTATGCATTCACATAAATGTTTTGATCACGATTTGGACCTACGCCAACCATTGATACCTTGGCTCCACAAAGCTCTTCTACGCGTTTTACAAAAGCTTTTGCAGCATCAGGTAATTCTTCATAGTTTCTAATATGGTCAATCGGTCCCCATCCTTCAAGCTCTTCATATACCGGTTCACATAAAGCCAATTCTTCCAGACTTGCCGGGAACTCATGAATGATCTCATCACCTTTTTTATATGCCACACAAATTTTTACTTTATCGATATTGGCAAGTACATCAATTTTATTGAGTGCGATACTTGTTAATCCGCTTGTTCTAACCGCAAACTTTCCGATAACCGCGTCAAACCATCCACAACGTCTTGCACGTCCAGTCGTCGTTCCAAACTCATGACCTGTATCGCGTATTTGTTCTCCAACTTTATCAAAAAGCTCTGTAGGGAAAGGTCCTTTTCCTACACGGGTTACATAACCTTTCATAACACCGATACATTCATCAATCATTGTTGGACCGATTCCAGCACCCACACACACACCACCTGTGATCGGATGTGAACTAGTTACGTAGGGGTATGTTCCCAAATCAATGTCTAATAACGTCCCTTGAGCACCTTCGAATAACACTCTTTTGCCTGATTTAATCGCATCATATGCCAACACTGTTGTATCTTCAACATATGGAGCTAGACGTTTAGCATATTCTTGGTATTCAGCAATGACTTCATCTGCATCAAATTGAATTTCTTGATTATAGACATGTTTAATAATTTTATTTTTAATCTCAACATTTTCTCGTACTTTCGCTGAGAATACTTCGTCGTTGTACAAGTCACAAATACGAATACCTGAGCGCTCCACTTTATCCATATAGCATGGACCGATTCCTTTTTTTGTCGTACCAATGTCATTGGCTCCTCTTGCCTCTTCCTTGATTCCATCTAAGGCTTTATGATAAGGCATAACTACATGAGCACGTTTACTGATTTTTAAGCGTTCAAATGAAATACCACGCTTTGCCAATCCATCCATTTCCTCTAAGATCCCTTTAGGATCGATAACCACACCGTTACCTACAATACAATCCGTTCCCGGATAAAGTACTCCTGAAGGAATTAGATGGAATTTATATACATTATCATTAACTGCAACTGTATGGCCTGCATTATTTCCACCTTGAGATCTTATGACAACCTCAGCTTCTTCAGACAAGATATCGATGATCTTCGCTTTACCTTCATCTCCCCATTGTGCACCTATAATAACTTTTGTTGCCATAAAATTTCTCCTTCCAAAACACATTTTTATTGACAGGATAGTATCCCATTGATATAATATCCGTTACATTCTATTATATATAATAACTTGATTGTGCCCATGGCACAGTCCTTTAATATATTATCAAAACAATTCATAAAAAGCAAGCATTTCCGAACATTATTCGTATTTTCTTTTTTAATGTTCGGTATAATTGTGTGACAAAGCTATTAAGTTTTTATGAATTTTTAGAAAAAGCTTATTATTTAGGGTGTTTTTACCGAAAATTATAACACAAACAACTTTACAGAACACTGTAAAATCAGGTATACTATAGTTAGAAGAGATATATTTATTTATCTTCTAACACTTGTATTGGAAGGAAGTGATCCTATGAAAATCGAAAAGATCAATAACAATCAAATCAAATGCGTTCTTAGTAAAAGTGATTTAACTTCCCGACAAATCAAAGTAAGCGAGCTTGCATACGGTACGGATAAGGCTCAAGAACTTTTTAAGGATATGATGATGCAGGCAAGTGATCAATTTGGTTTCGAGGCCAATGACGCTCCATTAATGATTGAAGCTGTTCCATTATCATCAGATAGCATTATGCTTATTATTACAAAAGTAGACAATCCTGATGACATTGAAGATAAATTTGCGAATCTCCCAGTCCCTACAACTCGGACATTTAAGAAAAAAACATCAACGGAAGATAATTTTGTCGAAGAATCCGCTCTCGAAAAAGAACGTATCAAAGATGAACTTATTGATGTCTTTTATGTATATATTTTCAATTCATTAGATGAAGTTTCGCATGCTGCACAAAAGATTAATGACTTTGATTTCACACGCAGTTCACTGTTTAAGAACACCGAAACCAACCAATACTATCTTGCAATTATTGCAGATAACATTCCACGTTGGGCTAACCGCGTTATACGCGGTACCTTATCTGAATACGGTGAAGCCGCTGTTCATCGACATACAGCTTTAAGTTATTTTGAAGAACATTTTGATTTGCTTATCAAAGATAATGCTGTAAATATTATGAGTCAGCTTTGATTTGATTTTAAAAAAAGGTTGTGTACCTAGGTACACAACCTTTTTATGTTACATCTTTTTATATTATGTCATTATATTATCTGTCTTGTAAAAATGTATTCATTTGATCCAATAATGGATCTAGCTCCATTCCATGGACAAAACAAGCTTCTTCAAGTGTTTCCCCTTGGGATGATGGGCAACCGACACAATGCATGCCATTGGACATCAATATTGGAATGAGCTCCTGATCGACACGAATAATATCTGCAATAATCATATCTCCGGTAATTTTAGCCATATTCAAGCCTCCTATCATTTCTCATTGTATGATAAGTATCATACGCATAATATTATAATACATTTAGCTTCATATAGCAAGCCAATTGATAAAGATTATCATCTTGTCGATTCATGATACATTTAAGCTTGAAAAAACTCTTTCAAACTCTCTGCAACTTTTGCTTCATCCGCACCATCTACAACTACTTCAACTTCATCGCCATGTCCTGCCCCAACAGTTAAAACCCCCAAGATACTCTTTGGATTAACAGACTTACCATCCTTAATCAATTGAACATCTGAAGCTACATTTTTAATTAAATTAACAAGTTGTGTTGCCGGTCTTGCATGAAGCCCTTCTTCAAATGGTACTTTTGCTTTAAAACTAATCATAACTTCCTCCTTAATTTTGTCTTATGCTGTTTTTTTCTTAAGAAAGCCAACCATAAAAGCGGACACAATTGTGCCAATTATAATGGCTAACAAATACATTATAACATTTTCTACAGCAAAAAACACGAAAATTCCTCCATGTGGAACAGATAATGTTGCATTAAACGCCATCGATAGCGCTCCCGTCACTGCACTTCCTACCATAATCGATGGAATAACGCGTAATGGGTCAGCTGCCGCAAAGGGGATTGCTCCTTCTGTAATAAACGCAAGACCTAATACAACAGCAGCTTTTCCCGCTTCTTTTTCACTATTTGAAAATTTGTTTTTAAATAAAATAGTAGCTAGTGCAAGTCCTAATGGCGGAACCATTCCCGCTGCCATAACAGCTGCCATGATTGGCGATCCAGTTCCTGCGGCCAATGTTCCTACGCCAAAGGCATATGCTGCTTTATTTACAGGACCTCCCATATCAAACGCCATCATCAGACCAATAACTAATCCCAATACCACTGCATTTGTCCCGCTCATTCCTTCTAGAAAATTATTCATCGCTGTGTTGATTGCAGCCACAGGTGTTCCAATTACATAGAAGAAGACGAGCCCAACAACCAGCGAACCGACAACCGGAATAATAAGTACGGGCATAATTCCTTGCAATGTCTTTGGAAGTTTAATGGTTTTTTTAATGAATGAAACCACATATCCGGCTAAAAATCCGGCTAAGATAGCACCCAAAAATCCGGCATTTAACTGTGTCGCCACCGCACCACCAATCATACCAGGCGCAAGACCGGGGCGATCCGCAATAGAATAGGCGATATAACCTGCAAGAATAGGAATCATTAAACCAAATGCACCTGCGCCTCCGCCAATGTTCATCAAATATGCTGCTAAAGTTCCTTCAGCTTCAAATGCATCATATCCAAACAAGAAGCTTAACGCAATGGCGATCCCCCCTGCTACAACAAATGGTATCATAAAGGATACACCATTCATCAAGTGTTTATATACACCTTTTCGTTCTTCACTGCGTTTTGCCTTAATCTCAGCCACATCATCCGCCAAATTTTTATTTGCTTTATATTCCGGTGCTTTTAGAGCTTTTTCAATCAAAGAGCCCGTGTCTTTTAGGGCATCACTAACAGATACAGAAAGCAATTTTTTCCCAGCAAACCGTTCCATGGGAACTGCCGTATCACAAGCTAAGATAATCGCATCTGCTGCATCAATTTCATCTTGTGTTAATTCGTTTTCAACCCCTACCGAACCACGTGTCTCAACTTTTACTTCATAGCCCTTTTCCTTAGCCGCTTCCTCAATAGCTTCCGCAGCCATATACGTGTGCGCTATTCCTGTGGGACAAGCCGTTACTCCTAAAATTTTCATACATAAACCTCCTCTTAACTCTTATATTAATATGTTTCACCCCAAGTTTGTTACTAAAACCTTTTGACTCCTTTCTAATAATTTTTCTTTTGAAAATTGCACATGGTCTTGTGTCTCAATGGCAATTGAACTACTTGCCGTTGCACATTGCATTGCTTTTTTCAATTTTATTAATTCATCTTCATCTGAAAATGTTTTTAATCCATAGATAAAACCAGCAAGCATGGAGTCGCCTGCACCTACTGTACTAACCACTTTCACCTTTATAATATCCGCTTTGATACAATGTTTTTGACTTACTAAAAGGCTTCCATCTTCTCCCATGGATACCAAAATATATGTTATTGCGTAGTTTTTAATTAATTCACGACATTCGCTTTTAATCGCATCGAGTGTATCCAGCGTTTTACCTACAGCCGCTTCCAGTTCATGAATGTTGGGTTTAATCAAATAGGGACCTTCTTGAATACTTTTCATCAAAATCTCTTGATCTGCATCAACAACCATATGCGTCTTGGTCTTTAACTTCTTAACAAGCTCTGCATAATACGATTGCCCTACTCCCTGAGGCAAACTTCCACTTAAAACCACAAATTCACTTTCTCCATATTCATGAATGATCTTATCCGTCATCGCTTCTAATTGCTCTTGTAAAATCATACATCCCGGTTCATTTAAATCGGTTGTCCGATAGTCGTTGTCCGGTTCAACAACTTTTACATTCGTTCGTGTGCTTCCATCAACACGAATCATATCGATATCTATGCCATCCAATTGGGCATACTTTTTTACCTGTTCTAGGTTCTCCTCACCGACAAAGCACACCGCTTTATTAGCTATCTCAAGTCCCGACAATACCCGCGAGACATTAATACTTTTACCTCCAAGTGTCTTGACCATATTGGATATGCGATGCACCTTACCCAAAGACATCTGCTCTATCTCAACAATTTTGTCAATTGCCGGATTTAATGTTACCGTCGTTATCATGTTATCCCTCCACTTCTTTACGCACTTCGACAAGCGTTATCCCTTCTTTTTCACATGCACTTCGTACAGCTTCATCATCGATGGATGAAGTAATAATCATATCAACGTAACTAAGTGGCGCAATCTCAGATAATGCAACTTTGCTAAACTTAGTACTATCTGCCAAAATAAACCGTTCCCGACCTTGATTAAGTATATGACGCTTGATCTCTGCCTCTTCAAAGTCCGGCGTGGTTAATCCATATTCAGGTGAGATGGCATTAACTCCAATAAATACCTTGTTCATGTGCAGTCTGCGAACCATATCAACGGCGACAGCCCCAACAACACTTAGTGTTGTATTTCGAATCTTTCCTCCCACTACAAACTGTTCAACATTGGGATTATTAGACAAGTACATTGAAAAATGGGGTGCATTGGTCGCAACAAAAACATGAATCCGACTTCGTCCGATAAGTTTTGCAAGTTCAAGCGTTGTTGTCCCTGCATCAAGAAAAATCGTGTCTCTATCACGTAAATGTTTAAACGCTTCCTGTGCTATCCACTGTTTTTCTCGTGTATAGGCGCCTTCTTTTTCTCCAAACGTCTCTTCTTTTTCAACCGGTGTATTGGACCGCATAATAGCTCCACCACGAACGCGTTCGAGTTTGTTCTCGTCATCCAAGATACCCAGATCTCGTCGTATTGTCGCTTCTGATGCTTTTAACTCTTGACATAAGTGCGTCACTGTCGCACTTTTATTTTGATGTAAAATACTTAAAATCTTGGTTCTTCTCTCTTCTGGCAGCATATATTCACCTACAATATTTCACTTTCTTTTAAAAGCGCAAGCAATTGTTCAGAAGAAGTTGCTTCATTAAGCGACGCCCTAAAATCTTTTTTCATAAGCTTTCTTGATAATTTGGCTAAAATCTGTAGATGCGTATTCCCTGAAGCTTCCTCTGGAACGCCTATGAGAAATACATTATATACCGGTTCATCATCAAGCGCTTTCCAATCAATTCCCTGTACACGCCCAAAAGCTAAAAAAGCTTCTGAGACAGCATTGGTCTTACCGTGAGGAATTGCCACACCAAAACCGACTGCTGTTGAATATTCTGCCTCGCGTTCCATCACAGCATCAAAGTAACCGTTTAAATCTGTTATGCGTCCTTCTTGTTTTGCCTTTAATGCTAAAGCTTTTACAACTTCTTCCTTTGTCTTTTGTTCCATATTTAAATCAATCAATGCGCTGGTTATTAACATCTTTTTTCCTCCTCGAAGTTTTCATATAATCTATTGAGGTTTTTATCACCTTTTGATTGGTTTCCTGCTATCAGTATATCATTCCAATCATTTCCAATCAATATCAATCACTTCTTTGCGAAGTTTTTTAGTATTTGTGTCTATTTTTTTTATTTTTCTTCGACATATTGATTAATCAATCACGCAAACCCATATAAAAAAATCACTTTCAATCATCAAATTTGATTGAAAGTGATTTTTTTAGTAATCATTCTATTTATGAACGCCGCATAATGTCAACATGATAATTATACAAGTCTGATCGATATAAAGATTCTTCATAGAACAATTTACGATCCGTTTGATCAATCGTTACGCCCGATACTTTTAACAACGCTGTCGTCTTATTTAAATCAAAGATTTTTGCATAAATCGGATTAGCAATCTGAGCTTCCATTGTATAGGAGACACGCTTCACATGAATATTGTAAACTTCTTCTAACAGTTTATATAATGACATCGTCAAATCATATCCTTCTAGATTTGGACAATATATTTTGGGAATATATAATGTCTCTAACGCCATAGGAATATCATCTCCATAGCGAAGACGTTTGACTTTAAGCAGCGTCGTATCCGGGGGCAAGTTCAGTTGCCTAGCCACCATATCCAGTCCATAAATAAAATGGAGTTCTAATATTTTAGTTCTTGCTCTATACCCCATGTTACCTATGGTTTCAGTAAAGCTCCCTACATTATTTTGGGCAAATGCCGGTGCTTTTACATATGTTCCGCTACCTTGCTCCCGGTGAACTACGCTCTGTTGTTCTAGAAGTTTTAGCGCCTGCCTTGCCGTCATTCGGCTAACCTCATACTGTCTTGCCAGCTCCCGCTCAGAGGGTAAACGGTCTCCCGCTTTATATACGCCTGCCTTTATTTCTCTTGCCAGTTCTTTTGCCAATTGTTGATATATCGGTTTTGACATATTCACCCACCTCTTTTACCAATATTTTTTCCTAATTATAGCACTCTATATAAGCCATGTATAGTTTTCATTGCCTCTTTTGATAGATTCCGCTATAATTAATGGCATAAATATTCCCAGCATATAAGGAGCAACTATGGACGATCAAACTACGATGAACTATATAACTTTTTTAGACAGTATTCCTCCCTTTTCTGATAAAATGGATCTTATCGGGATGCATAACATGCTCAATCTTCTTGATAATTTTCACGAAACACTCTCCGTAATTCATATTGCAGGAACTAACGGAAAAGGCTCGTGCGCCTCTATGTTAGCTTCCATCTATGGTGCAAGCGGTTATCATGTCGGAGCCTATCTGTCCCCATATATCGATGATTATCGTGAATGCATCCATATTAACGGCTCTCTTGTCAGTATCGATACAATGAATGCTGCCACACAAGTTATTCAAAAAGCATATCATACCTTAAGGCAAAGCAACCTTCAGCTCCCAACACAATATGAATGCCTAACATGTATCGCTCTATATGCAATGCATCTTGAACGTGTTGACCTTGCAATCATCGAGACACTTATGGGCGGACGCAACGATGCCACAAATGTCTTTCCAAGCATAAAAGCCGCACTTATTACTTCCATCGGCTATGACCATATGGAGTTCTTAGGCGATCGTCTGGTTGATATTGCTATGCATAAAGCAGGTATTGCCAAACCTAAGTGTCCACTCTTTATAAATCCAAACGCTCCTGAAGTGATTGATACAATCGCTGCATATGCACAGTCTATCGAGGCACCTTACTATATAAGCCACGCTTATTTGTCGATGCTAAACATTGACTATCAGCGCTTTTTACCACTCCCTTTAAACGGCAAGCATCAAATCGATAATTTTTTTGGTGTATTAAGTGTTCTCACATATTTACATTCGGATTATCCTGTTACCAACGATAGTATTTTCAAAGGACTCGCTACATTACACCATCCTTGTCGCATCGAAAATTTTAACATTAACGGTCATCTTATTACAATAGACGGCGGTCATAACACCGAAGGACTGAGCGCTTTATATGACTATCTTGTTGAACAAGATTCCACCGATGCACTACCGATATTACTTGTTTTTGGCTCTTTAAAAGGTAAAAAAAATCAGCAGGGTCTTGCATTGTTAAGTTCACTTGCATCCGAGGTCATCACCACAACACCTAAAAGCCCCCGAGCCCTTAAAGCCACAGACTACACGCAGCCAAATTATACTCCTGTGCCTTCACTTGATCATTGTATCGATCTCATCAAAGAGCGCATAAAAAAAAGAAACCCACGTACACATATTGTCATATGCGGGTCCTTTTATATTGCCCATCCATTTCGCATTGCGCTGGATGCGCTATCCCATCAACTATAAATCATTCATAATCTGATTGTTTTTATAATAATAGCATGTATTTGCATTTTCCGGCTTTCGAATACGAATCATCTCTTTTTTTAGCATCAGATCCACATTAGGATAGATTATTTTTTGGGCACGTATTTCCCCTTCACCTTTTGTCTGAAGATATGAACGATAGTTTTTCTTTCGTTGAACATATAGCTTCAACGTTTTTTGACACCGTTCATACTCTCCTTCAAGTTTCTCAAGGGCTTTTGCCTCTTCTTCTTCCAAACTCAGCTTTCCGCTACTTGTATAGATAATCATTTTTTGCTTTAAGAGCTGCCCCATTTTCATTAACTTATCCACCGTCGCATCAATAGAATCATATTCTTCACGCATGGTTTGACGATTAAACCCACGGACCCATATCTGAGTCGCAGTCTCAGCTCGGCTTCCGATTTCGCCTGCACATACACGTACATCTGCTTCAATCTCGCCACCGATGATTCGACTGTTATATCCTTCAAGAATCACTTCTTTTGCTTTGATTTTTGCATTTATGGCATAGTATCCTATATGCACCGTTCCTTGGCAAACAATCTCACAATCGGCTACAAATTTGGTGAACAAATCTCCTTCACAAGTAATAACCGCCTTATTTTGTCCGGCTATTCCTCCACGAATATAGATACTTCCTCCACGACTTTGAATATGTTCTACTGCACCGACACCAAGATCTCCCATAATTTGAATATCATTATCCGCACGTACCGAAAAATTATCTTCTACAGAATCTTTAATGTCTACATATCCATCAAAATCCACATTCCCTGTCTTAAATGAAACTTTTCCATCAATCTCAAGATAATTACAAACACTTAGAACACCATTTTCATAGACCACTGCTCCAACACGTTTTGCTCTTAAAATTGTCTTTCCATGCTCCATATCTGTAACCGCCTGTATGGACTTACGATCATAGATGAGTTTTTCTTGATGTCCTTGAACAGCAGGTACAATCTCCCCATACACTGTCCGTCCGGGAATTCCATCTTTGGGTTCGATGCGCTCACCAACCCACTCACCTTCTTCAACTTTATTAATTAGATTAAGTTCATAATGATTTACTTTGCCATCTTGATATATCTGAGGCTTTGCTTCTTCTATTTCATACAGACGGATGATGGCATCTTCGCCTTGTAACGGATGCATTCCACGTGCAATGACAAAAGGATTGAGCGGTTGGATATTTTCCATCACTTCAGAGACATCCATACCATACTCAATATTGGCAGCCTTTGCGATCTTAATAAGCTCATCAATAAGAACTTCTTTTTTGGCTTGAGTATATTCTTCCGGTGTCAAATTAATAATCCCATACGCTGTAAATCGATCTTTTGATACTTCAATTTCAATTAAAGGCTTGTACTGCCCGATAGCGACATACTTGTCAATCCCATGTAAAATCGCACTTTTTAAATGGGCAAATTGTGTTACTTTTACTCTTGGAATACCTTGAATAAAGGTTTTAAAATCATTGACTTCATAACCTTTTTCTTTGACTTTGATATAAACCAGTTTTTCTTCTTCTACTAATGAAAAAAATTCATTTGAATACAACATATGCTCAAACATTCATCCACCTCATATATTCTAATAACTCCTCATATGTCTATTATAACGGGTCTTTAGTCCTATGACAAGGTAAATTTAGGCAGATTCACTCATAACAACACCTTCCCATTCGTTTTATCCTATGATATAATACTTTACACAAACAGATTATTTTTTATTACTTACAGAAAGAGGTTATGTTGTGAAAATTTTTGATTTAGACGGACCATTTCAACGCTACGGGACGATTGTCTTTGATGTTTTGGTCTTAAATATTGTTTGGCTATTAATTACTGTATTCAGTTTTGGAATATTAAGCGGACCTGCTTTAACCGGCTTGTATTCAGGTATGTATGCAGGTGTTGTATCGGGCGAAGGCTATCCCTTCAAACAGTTTTTCAAACGTTTTGGAAAGCGCTTTTTGACCTCTTTGCTCGTCGGACTATTTACAATGTTTTTTGTTGTTGTAAGTTTGTTTAACATCTTCCTTATTTGGACTAACCAATTTGGAAGCGTGTATATTTTACCTTTTTATCTTTTTGTTTTTATTGAGATTTCATTTATCTCAACATATGCCTTTCCTTTATTGGCACATTCAAATTTGAAATTCCTTGATATCCTCAAGAATTCATTTTTACTTGCTAACAAGCACCTACCTTGGACAGTTGTGGCTTCTTTATTAAATACCGTTGCCGTTATTGTTATTGCACTAATTTTCTTAGGGGCTGTTGAACTGTTTGTCTTCATGTTCTTTGGAATGGGTATTATTGTATGGCTAAACAGCATCATTATTACAAAAAAAATACTTACTCAATATGATAATTTTATCAATGTCGAGTAAGTGCTAGCTTCACTAAATTTATAATTTAGCTGCATTCATTAACTTAGGTACTACCTGTTTTTTACGGCTAAATACACCTGGCAAGAAAATGCTTTGATCATCTTCCTCAAGATGGAAAGCATTTTCTGCTATCCATCGATCTTGCCCCACGGCAATCAACTCTGTTCCACCAAGCACAACATCTGTTACAAGTAGAACAACCAAGTGTAACCCTTCTTTTTCAACCATTTTTTCCATTTCTTGTATAATATGATTATACACTTCAAACAATCCTTGATAATCCCCTGTATTTATCTGAGAAATCGAAACTTTATACTCTCCAAACATAAATCGCTTACGATCATACGTCAAGATATGTTCAGGCGCTTCTTCTTGCATGCTTGATCCTGCACGAATCATCTCCATACCATACAACTGCATATCCACATCAATGATTGCACTCAAACGCTTAGCCATTTCTTTGTCAAATTCTGTGCATGTCGGCGAATGAAACAACAACGTATCCGATATGATGGCACTAAGCATCAATCCAGCAATCTCTTTTGGTATCTCAATACCTTGTTCTTCATAGATTTTACAAATAATTGAACAGGTACACCCTACCGGTTCCACTCGAAAATATAACGGTGTTACTGTGGAAATGTCGGATACACGGTGATGATCGATGATTTCTAAGATATCAATATCTTCGATACCTTCAATCGATTGTCCGCGTTCATTGTGGTCCACTAAAATCGCTTTCTTTTTATTGATATCGATAAGATCACTTCGAGAAATCATCCCAATGACTTCACCTTTTTCTGTTACTACCGGGAAGCGTCGAAACTTTGATGACAACATGTTGTTTTTGACATCGTCAATCGTCTCATAGGTCACAAAATACTCTAAGTCTTTTTTGACAACGACATCACGAATCGGTGCCGTCTGAGCAAGGGGCTTGACGAGTTCAAACACACTTTTATCTGATATAAAGCATCGCGTAGATATATTTTTTTTACGTGCTATGGCTTGATAGCTTTCCACAAGCTTCTCTTTGTGTTCTTCTGTTTCAACACCACTCACAATAATAACCGACGCATGTTCTACATATGTTTCAAATTCAAAGCGGTTACAAAGAACAAGATCTTGTTTTTGAAGTTTTTTACGATATTTTTCATCTTGTAAGTCCGTTGATATATGAACATATCCTTTTATATATTGATTCGTTTTATCATCGGATATCTCTTCAAGCTTTAAATCTTCAATAACATTATCAATTGGCGTGTTTGTCAACTTTAAGACATCTTTACTTCCTAGATTAAGCATCCGCGGAATAAGATCTGATATGGATACAACACCAATCAAGCGTCCCTTTTTATCCGATACCGGTGCCATACGTCCAACTTGATTCGTAATCAAAAGCAATGCTTTTCTAATGGAATCCGTCTCATATAGCAATAAAAATTCCGGCAAATTAATATCTAATACTTGTGGTTTTAGACTCGATACAATACGTGGTGCCTTAACGCCAAAATAATTCAACGCAAACTTTGTCTCTTTATTGACACCTTTTAAAGCAACCGGCTCATAGGCATGGCTATCATCCAATTGATTTTTTAAATAACTATAGCTGATTGCTGCACATATGGAGTCTGTATCTGGGTTTTGATGTCCAAATACATATACCTTTTCTTTCATTCTATCCCCTACCTCTCTAACGCAATAATGTCCGAATCTGTTCAACCAGCATATTCACGGCAACAACGTTATGCCCGCCTTCTGGTATGATGACATCTGCTTTTCGCTTACTTGGCTCGACAAACTCATCATGCATGTGTTTTACTGTTGTCAAATACTGCGTGATTACAGAATCCAAGCTGCGTCCTCGTTCTTTTACGTCTCGAATAATGCGTCGAATAATGCGAACATCTGCATCTGTATCTACAAAAACTTTTATATCCAACTCATCAACAAGCTCTTTATTTTCAAAAATCAAAATCCCTTCTACAATAATGACACGCTTAGGTTTTATCTCTAAACATTCTTTTTTTCTTGTGTATTCCACAAAATCATAAATCGGACAGTGAATTGTCTCTCCGTTTTTTAATTGTCGCAATTGCTCTGTCATCAATTCTGTTTCAAAGGAATTGGGATGATCATAGTTTTGCTGTTTTCGCTCTTCCAATGACATGTGGGCATTGGCTTTATAGTAATAGTCATGACAAATTGTAACAACTTGGTCTTCAAGGACAGATTTTAATCGATTGACCAGGGTTGTCTTCCCAGACCCCGTTCCTCCCGCGATTCCAATTACAACAGGTTTATTCATCTTCTTCCTCCAAATCTTTGCTTCGTTTTTCTAATCCCCATGGACACTGCGCCAACAAGAAGCATTCCTCACAATTTGGGTTTCTTGCCATGCAGATTTGACGCCCATGCGCAATAATCTGCGTATTATATCTTAACCAGTGTTCTTGTGGCAGTTCATCCATTAATGCATATTCAATCTTCACCGGATCTTCCAAAGAGGTGAAGCCTAGCTTATTAGAGATTCGCTTGACATGGGTATCCACAACAACACTTGGAGAGTTATAGATATGCCCTCTGACAACATTGGCCGTCTTGCGACCGACACCTGATAACGCTGTTAAAAGCTCTATATCTTCCGGAATAACCCCATTATGTCTTTCAATAAGTTCGTTGGCACACGCCTTGATGTTTTTCGCCTTATTACGATAAAACCCTGTTGAATGTATATCTTTTTCGAGTTCTTTGATTTCTACACGGGCAAAGTCTTCAAGGGATCTATATTTTTTGAAGAGCTTTTCCGTAACCATATTAACCCGTTCATCTGTACACTGTGCACTAAGCATCGTTGCAATCAAAAGTTCATACGGCTCTTGATGATTCAAGTAGCAAATATATTCTTCTCCATAGTATTCATCTAACATCGTTAAAATTTTTGCTTTTCTTTTTTTATTCATTGCCATCCCTTTTCAAAGTCATTCAAGGTTAATACATACCAATTCACCATTATTATGAATAAAATCTCGACGTCCATAATTCACTAAAATATATGTTCCATTTTCACCTTCTCTAGCCACTGCATCAATCTGATAACGAAAAGGCAACGCACTAAAGAGCTCTTTGTGCTCAATTCGATCGATGTGGTACATACGTGATAACTGTTTTGTTGTATATTCCTTTGCTTCTTCTTGCCATACTTGATTTTGCTCAAGGACTTCAAGCAAATACCTCTGTAACGTTGACTCAACAAACGTCATCGTCATCCAATCTGCTTTTTTCTTTGGTTTTTCATTAAAAATATAGTCCATTTGCAACCACTGGACATAGGTGTCTTTATTATCTTTTGTACACTCTAGTTGCTGTATAAACGCATAGATAAACTGATATAACCCTAGTTTATTGTGTTTGACATGATGCATACCTTGCTTAATCCAAAAAGCTCCCAAAGCTTCATATAAATTATACGACCGGGAGTACTCCTTGACAAGTCGTTTTATTGTTTGGTTGAATAATCCACTATTGTAAAATGTCTCCACCATTTCTTCCACTCTTTTTAACTGCATCACATCTTCAAAAGGCAATACTCGTGTTGATAGCACTTCATAGGGTGGATAATCTCTATACTTTATTTTATACTCCTTGGCAAGGTAGTATAACCCTGCCCCTTTTAAGATCTTTAAAAAACCCAACTGAAATTGGTCAGGCTCCATGGCATATACATAATCAAAAGAGTCTTTGAAGGTTTTTAGGTCTTCTTCCGGCAATCCTGCAATCAAATCCAAATGGATATGCGTATTGCTTAGTGCTTTGACCCGTTCAACAACCCTAGGAATCAAAGCCAAATCATTTTTTCTTTGTATAATGGAAAGTGTTGTCGGATTTGACGATTGTACACCAATCTCAAGTTGAAACAATCCCTCTCGCGCCTTTGCCAAACAGGTCAAAAAAGCTTCATCAATTAACTCTGGTGCCACCTCAAAGTGAAAGTTTGTTATCCCTTGATCTTTTTCCATGATATATTCCATAATGGATAATGCGTGTTCACGTTTAGCATTAAAAGTTCGGTCTACAAGTTTAACTTGTGTGACTTTTGCATCAATGAAAAACTGCAATTCTTTTTTTACCAACGCTAACGGTCTAAATCGTACGCCCTTTTCAACTGAAGACAAACAATATTGACAATTAAACGGGCACCCTCTACTCGTCTCATAATATATAATCCGATGCTCTAATTGGTCTAATTGGGGTTCATACGGAAAGATGACTTCTGAAAAATCCATTCCCATACAGCAAGGCTGATCAATAATCTGGTCTTCTTGTCTATAACTTATCCCCTTTACCTCACTAAGTGCATCAAAGTTTTTTACAATATCTGCAAATATTTTTTCCCCTTCGCCTTTGACAACAATATCCACGTAGGGATTTTCTTCAAGTTCTTGAACCGATGTATATGTTACTTCCGGTCCACCATAGACAATACATACCTTTGGACGAATCAACTTAATATTGCGACTTAATCGGCGGACCATTTCTATATTCCACAAATAACATGAAAAACCGATAATATCCACATCTGTCTTCATGATCTCGTCTAGAATATATTCTAGATCTTGATTGATGCTAAACTCTTGAAAGGTAATGGAACTTTTTTCATGTACATGCTCATAATTATCTATGTGTTGCTGTTCCACATATTTTTGTATATAGCGAATGGCTAAATTGGAATGTATATATTTTGCATTAATGCCAATGAGAAGTGAATTTTTCATGTAAACCACCTTATTTTTCACTGATAAACGATTAATTAGTAGAAAAAAAGCTGTAATCTATGCGATTACAGCTAGAACTGGGCATGCTGGATTCGAACCAGCGAATGCAGGAGTCAAAGTCCTGTGCCTTACCGCTTGGCGAATGCCCATTATGATTTAAATAAACTTACATGTATCCATCGGGATAACAGGATTCGAACCTGCGGCCTCATACTCCCGAAGCATGCGCTCTACCAAACTGAGCTATATCCCGGCACATGATGTTTTCAATCATGCAAATGATATTCTATCATTATTTTAAGATACTTGCAAGTAGATTTTATCAAAAACATCGGCCATTTTCTTTTTTATTACATTTTGTTCCTCCCTGAGGACAGTGGTAGCATACTTCGTTCTCAAGTGGTGCATCATTTTTGTATGCTCGGATATTATCAAGGGTTGTCTGAGCGATATTACTAAGAGCTTCTTTGGTCAAAAAAGCTTGATGAGAAGTCACAAGTACATTGCTAAAGGACAAAAGTCTTGCCAAAATATCATCATCAATGATTTCTGTCGAAAAATCTTCAAAGAAATATTCACTCTCTTCTTCATAAACATCAAGCCCTGCGGATCCGACCTTCCTTGATTTGAGCCCTTCAATGAGGTGCTCGGTTTGAACCAACGCTCCCCGTGAGGTATTAATAAGCATCACGCCATCTTTCATTTGTTTTATTGAATCCTGATTAATCAAGTAATGGGTTTCTTTGGTTAAGGGACAATGCAGCGATATAATATCCGACTTTTGATAAAGCGTGGATAAATCAACGAAAGTCACCCCTTCTATGTCCACCGGGTACATATCATATGCCAACACATGCATCCCTAGTCCTTTGCATATATCAATAAAAATACGCCCTATTTTTCCTGTTCCGATTACACCAACGGTTTTTCCATGGAAATCAAACCCAGTCAATCCATTAATATTAAAGTTATTGTCTCGAGTTCGAACAAATGCACGATGGGTCTTTCGGTTTAAAGCAAACATCAGCGCGACAGCGTGTTCTGCCACAGCATAAGGCGAATATGCCGGCACCCGAACAATATGAAGCTTTTGGTAAGCCGCCTCAAAATCAACATGATTATAGCCTGCACACCGAAGTGCTAGGAGTCGAACGCCCATATCCACCAGTGCATCAATTACAGCTTGATTAAGTGTATCATTAACAAATGCACACACCACTTCTGAACGCGCGGCAAGTGCAACGGTATCTTCATTTAACTTTGCTTCAAAGTACTTTATCTCAACATCATAGTTGCTTGCATATTGATCAAATGACTGACGATCATATGGTTTGGTATCAAAAAATGCAACTCGCATAAACTCACTTCCTATCTAAACTTATGATTATGTTTCAACTTCTTAAAAAAAGTTTTAATTTTCTCTTGCCTTTTTTTTCTTCATCGTGTATAATAGGCTTTGCCGTTGCGGGTGTAGTTCAATGGTAGAACACCAGCCTTCCAAGCTGGATACGTGGGTTCGATTCCCATCACCCGCTTTTTTTTATGCCCTTTTTTACCTTAGCCTCTCGCAATTCTCCCCTAATCCTTCCTATTTAGTATAAAATTAATCCCTAGTGTAATGATTGCTCCAATCATTGGTAAAATAATAATTGGAACGTACTTCACTAAGTATCCCGACACCAAAAGAGCCATTGGTAATACCAGCTTAACGACACTCATGCTCACTCCAAATACCACGCCACGTATGTCCGGTGGGATTTCATTTTGCATGATTGTAATCACCGGAATATCCACATAAGATATCCCAATACCTACCAACAGACAAAGACTTGAAAAATATATGGTATGACCAAAGGTATTCATGGCTTCTTGGAAAAAGACAGGAATGCCTAACAGGGATACCAAGACTGAAATCGCTGTAACGGTATAGGGTAAAATAGTTGAATAGTTCATTCTTCGGGTTAGCTTTTCAACAGTTAGCGCCCCTAGAATTAATCCAATCGATATCATAGCATTAATTATACCGTAAAGTTTCGGTGACAACAATAGTATTTCATTGACAATATAGGGTAGTGGTATGTTCAACGAAAATCCTAGCAAAAAATTCAATACAATAAACATAAAAAACATTTTTCTAAGAACTTTTGAATCAAAAATATAGCTTATTCCCATCTTAAGATGCTCAATGAAAACCATTTTATGCACAACCCTTTTCTGCTGTGGTTCCACATAAAATTCATAGTCAATGAAGAACTCGGATATGGCCGATAGCACAAAGGATATGCCATTAAGTAACATAAACACTCGAATATCCATCAGGGCAATCATAACTCCACCCAAAATCGGTCCCAGAATTGTTGATAAAGAGTCAATCAGCTTACTTAATGAATTAACTCTTATTCGCCGCTTAGGATAAGTTAGTCCTGGTTTTGCCGCCTCCATAGTGATTCCATAAAAACTGGTGACAACGCTTAACAAGAAGCTGGATGCATAAATATGTCCTAAAGATAAGGGTTGATTATGACTCATATAGAATAACAGAAAAAACAATGCCCCATTTAGCAAATCTGTACCGACAATCATCATTTTTTTGGGGAAACGGTCAGCAAGCACCCCTGCAATCGGATTAATAAGAATCATTGGAACCACATTCATCATAATCGTTACTGCATAACTAAGCGCCGACCCAGTTATTGTAAGGACATACAGACCGATAGCAAATCCATACACCGAACTGCCAAACATGGATACGGCTTTTCCACAGAGAAACAGAACAATATTTCTCTTTTCCTCTTGATCTTTTTTTAATGATAATAAGGCCTCTGTCATATATACTTCTCCTTTGTATTTTTCTTAAATTCAAGAAAAGTATATAATATGGTGTCGACCCTATATCAAGATTTTTTTCCTATATATAAATAATTGTATATTTTTTCCCCTGGGACAAAAAAGTTTTCACCTGGTCCTCCTTGACTTACAGAAGGCGTTATAAAAGTCTCCTCTACTTGCAGTCCTATATCAGACAAGGTTTTTTCGACATGCTCTTGTTGAAACCATTGTCGGCTTTCCTTTTGAATAATTGTATCAACGGAAAAATTTTCAAAAAGCAAATAGTGACCTTGAAATGTCCCTCCAACTTTTAAATGCTCTATTAATGTACTAGCTAAAAAATCCTCATGTTCAAAAGCATAATTCGTACTTCCTGTCGCATCAATCATATAATCAACCGATTGAACTTTTAATGGAATCTGCTTAAAATCACAACATAAGAAGAGAATTTTATGTTCTTGACCAGCTACAGCCATCGCCTTTTGCAGCCATCTATGCGCATGTGGATTATGGTCTATCGCTATATACAGCATATTTTCAGACAACTTTTCCAACATATTTCTTAGAAAAAAACCTCGACCTGAACCAAGTTCTAATGTAACCCCTCCATGGCTTCCTTCAAAAATATTATGCTCCTTTGTCCACTGTAGTGTACGGTGCAAGTTTTTCAAATAATCTACGTGGGTCGTCTGAATGTATTCTTCAATAAATGTGTCATCACACATCGGAGCCATACTTGGATCCAATGCCTTATGACCGTAAGCAATCCCCTCTCGAATCTCCAATGTGCTTCCACACGAACATTGCAATGTTCCCTGCATAATCTCACCATGTTCTATCTGTCCATCCAAAAGCTGATAGGGACTTTTACATTGTTGACAAGACAATACTGATAACGCCTCAAGAGGGACCCCAACCAAAGTAGCTTGGGTATTATCAAGCACAGGTATTGCCTCTATTTCTTCTTCTAGTTTTTTTTGCATTACATCTAATCGATTGCGTTCTTGTCGAATCCATTCGAGCTTATTATTATAAAACGCTCGATAGGTTTTTCGCTGATGATACCCTGTATGTCTTCCAACTCGCTCAAACAACATCAGGGTCTGAATCTCCGATAATAAAAAACCTAATTTTTTTAAAGATGCTATCACCTCATAATCTTTTTGGCACTGCGCATCAAACATATAGTAGCCATTGATTTTATCGGGGTTAAGGATGGACATCTCCATATAGTGGCGAATAGTATCAATGGTTGTTCCATTATGCTTTGCAAATGCTCCGATTTTCACTCTACATCCTCCCTTCCTGCAACTTTTTATTTCCCTTTACTCTATGAAGCTAAAATACTGCTCCATCAGTGTCTCTAGCTTTTCTTCTGCTACTTCAATCTGTCGAGTATATTCAAGCGCTTGCTCATAGTCTGAACCAGCTGTATGCAAATGCGCTCTTAGCTTTGATAGTTCTTGTTCAATGGCTTCAATATCCGCTTCCATTTCACGGACCTTCCATGGATTTTGATTGTTTTTTTGCACTTTATTCGTCTTTTGTTCCGTCCATTGTTTTACTTCTTGTTCTCTATGACGCTGTGCTTGCAACTGACGTTCTTTTTCCTTTTGGCGCTCTTGTCGATAATACTCATAATTTCCCACATAGGCGATGAGTTTTTGGTCACGTATTTCCACGATTCGTTCTGCCAATCGGTTCAGAAAATATCGGTCATGGCTAATAAAAATCAACGTTCCATCAAAATCAAGCAATGCTTTTTCAAGGATCTCTTTGGTCTTGATATCAATATGATTGGTGGGTTCATCCAGTAGCATAAAGTTCACTTTTGAAAGTACGATAATGCACAACATTAATCGAACACGTTCTCCACCTGATAGGGTCTCCACACGTTTAAACACATCTTCACCTTTAAACTCGTACTTGGCCAAACGTTGTCGAAGTGTTGTTTCATCCGAAGGATGATAATGTCTTAAGGTCTCAAGAACCGTACCCCCTTTTATATCAAAGGTTATATTTTGCTCAAGGTAGCCAACAACTGCGCTTGGACTAATGTGTTTAGAGTTTAAAATACTACGAATCAAGGTGGTCTTACCACATCCGTTCGCTCCAATCAAGCCGATACGCTCTCCTGCCATGACTTTGAGATTCGCCTGATCAATTAAAAGACGCTCCCCAATGGATACTGATGCATTCTCCATATTGAGCATACACTTACCCGCTTTAGTCTGGGTCTCAAAAGCCAACCGCATATGATTTGCATCCTCCACGGGTTTATCTATTTTTTCCATGCGTTCCAGACGTTTCTCCATAGACTGGGCCCGCTTGAACATTTTCTCATTATCACCTTGCTGCGCCCATATACGCATTTGTTTTGCCGCATCTTCCATCTGCTTACGCTTTTTTTGTTGTACTTCATAGTGCTTCACTCGATTTTCATAGCGCTCTTTACGTTCTATTAGGTAGTCTGAGTAGTTTCCGTGGTAGACATCTGTCGTGCCGTTTTTAATCTCATAGGCTTTTTGCATAACTTGATCTAAAAAATAGCGGTCATGAGATACGATAACAATGGATCCTTGATAAGCTTTTAGATAGTTTTCAAGCCACTGCGCCGTCTCAATGTCCAGATGATTCGTCGGTTCATCCAGTAAGAGCACATCCGGCTCTTCAAGTAATAGCTTTGCTAGCGCAACACGCATCTGCTCGCCTCCACTAAGCGTATCAAAGCGATGATTTAACAATTCTTCCAGCTGCATACCTATCGTGATTTTTGAGAGCTTTTCATCGATTGCATAACCATCCATTGTCTCATACTTCACCTGCAGCTGCCCAAGCTTATACATATTTTCTTCCACATCACACTCAGACTCAAGCAATCTTTGCATCTGCTGCATCGCTTCATAAATTTTTAGTAATTCATCGAATGCTTCAAAAAGAACTTCCCTCACCTTTTTTTGCTCATAGACAAGTACTTGTTGACGAAAATATCCTACTTTGATACCTTTTCGAATAAAAATCTCTCCATAATCATGCTTTTCTTCTCCCATGATCATTTTAAAAACCGTCGTTTTTCCGGTCCCATTGTCCCCAAGTAACCCTACACATTCTCCTTGCTTAACTTCTAATGAAACATCCGTAAACACCGGATTGCCAAAATATGTTTTCCCGATTGAATTTATTGTAATATCTAACATAAGTAACCTCTTTCTTCATCATGATTTTCTAATGAAATATTTTTACGTTTAACCATAAAATGGTTCAAAAAAAACAGCCTGCCTTCTATTGAGCAGCCTGTTCTACTTTCACTAGGAATCACGCATCGTGAAGAAAAAAGGACAGACTACTCCCGTAACTTAGCAAAACCGTGTACGATACCGGCTGCTGCAAGAGGGCTTCTGTCTAATTGGATACTTCTTCTTCGCTCTATTTGCATTGTATTCTCCTACATATATTTTTAATTAGTTTAGCATCTTAACGGATATGTGTCAATATCTATCGCTCTATCATATTCCTTTATACTGTTCTTTGACTTCATGATGAATAAGAACTGTAATCGCTTTTTCAGGACATAAATTGACACAACGATAACATAATGTACAGACACCTTTTTGTTGCACTCCATTCTCACTCATCTTCAAATTACGCATTGGACATCGACGAACACAAAGACCACATTGAATGCATGTCTCTCGAATTCGTACGTCTTTTTGTGCTTTTTTTTCCAATGGTCCTAGGTATGCACGTTGAGTTAAGAAGCCTAGATATTTTGAAACCACATTAAACCCTTGACGACGTGATTGTTGATTACATATAGCTTTTACATCTCTTCGAATTCTTTTTTTTACTTTTTTGATCCGCCGATCAATCTTTGGATGATTATTCACCGATAACACCGGTAAATTGCTAATATTGTTCGGCATCATTAGATGTCTTGCATAGATTACTTTGTGATTGATTCCCTCCAGTAAATCTGTAAATCGTCTCGCCCCATCTCCCGAAAAAACCATCTGAGTACAATAGATGATCATCTGTTTACCACTTAATTGGCGTCGATAAGTATCGATAAAGCGACGCATGATCATCGGTACATCTGAACAGTACACCGGATAGAAAAAAGCCACTGTTTCATTTTGATTAAGTATTCCATCAAAGTCCACTTTTTGTTCAATACTATACACCGGGCATTTCATGCATCCGGCAAAATATTTGGCTGCAAATTGTGTGTTACCTGTTCCTGAAAAATAAATAACTACCATTAAATCCCCCATCTCTAACGTTAAATCCATCGTTTTACTGTTCGTCATTAATAATATAGGTTTTTCGCTCGCTTCCAATATAGTATATCATCTCATTGTCGTCCACCCACTTGGGTTGAAACATATTGGTCATTGCTGCATCCACCATAATTTGTTCTTGTGTTTCTAGATTATAGAGATGCAGTGTCGTCATGCGTTCGCTATCCATATATTGTTCAAAGGCCATTATATCTAATATCACGGGATAATCACTATATACAACCCATCCCGTATTTGGATTTAGACTATATTCCTGGGTTTTAAACTCCATATCCTCATATAACCTTTGTTCCCAAGTGTTTGTATCCACCGCAACATATGCTACCGTAACAAAGGTTTTATTAAGACAATACCATAGTGTCGTGGCGTCCCTCGACCATTGTTCCAATTGGATATCATAATATCCTCTGTAATGTTCCGGTTTTTCAATCGTTGTTATCTTTGCCCCATCTGTATTGAGTATATGAATCACATTATCAAGCTCAACAGCAATCCATGCATTATTCGAACTCACTCGAAAATCCAGTCCTTGCCCTTGTGCAATGAGTTTTCTATCGTCATTGGGGCTAAAGCACCACAATTCATCTGTCCATTCTATTTCTTGGTCGCTACGCCTATATAATGCATAAGTCCTATCGCCATGTTGTTCAAAATTATGATATGCATTGCTCCTAAAAAAATATTCATCTGTCTCTTGTGCTCGTTGCTGAACTGGCTGTACAGCTCCTGTTATCTGCTCACTATTGAATGCGCTGTTTGACACACAAGATGCTATCGTCAAACTGCAAATAACGCTCAGTAAAATGGCTTTTATTTTCATCATCAGACCCTCTCTCATAAATGAAAAACAAATACATACACTTTAACACACCTTAAATTTAGTTGTAAATTAATGGATGAAATTTATTATGAAATTTTTGCATTGTAACACTACCTATTCATCCCCGTTATTATTTTTTCCCTTCACTATATATTGTATCACAAAATTGTAATTCTACCAGCAAAAATTATGCGTATCAAAAGACCTCTTGAAGTTTTTTTCTCCAAGAGGTCTTTTATAAGCCTATGAAAAACTTAATCTTGTGTCATTTCTGCGGAACTTGTACATACGTGATGTCTTGCCACCCATCTTTTCAGCTGATTCAGGTGTCAACTATTGATTCCATACAAATTCTCATTCACCATCTAATGCTTGTACTCGCGCTTCTGAAACAGAATGCGCCCCTTTGGTATATACACTTACGACGTCTATCTGCTCATCGTTACATCACTAGTTTCTTTGATCCGTTCTTTTTCTACATCAATAATCCACACCATATGGTGCCAATCTTCTCCCCAATAATCTTTTAATAGATATGCAGGTTCTCCGAATTTTTTTAGCCATATTTTTTGTGCTGTTTGGTAGCCACTGTCAAAGCATACTTCGTGTATGCCTCGGTTCGAAAGCTCATTAAACATCGCCCTTAGCATCGCTTTTCCAATGCCTCGTCTATGATAATCCGGGTGAACAAACACAGTTCCTACCTCCGGCATGTGACTAAGCTCGCCATTCGTACATTCATTCATAAAATCATCGGATGGTCCATATTCAATACTTGCAATAATCTCCTCATCAATTTTTGCAATCAAAAAGCATCGCTCTTGTCCTTTCGTTTTAAAAGATTGTTCAAGATATAGACGCTTATCTTCAATCTCTTCATTCAGTAACTCCACCGCATCCTTGATACCATTTGTCTCAAAAGTGTATCGTAACACCCGTTCAAAAAAACAATTGATTTTATCTCTGTCTTCATATAATGCCTTATCGATTCGAATATTTTCCATAATACGCTACGTCCTCCTGTTGTCGACCTTTACACTCTCTTTTTTGTTTGTATTAAGAGCCATTTTATAATAATACATAATTTTTTTTAATATTGCAATAAGATATAAATTTTAATAATTATTTCAATAGATTTTAAGATTTATCTGTTAAAATAAGTTTATAACCGATAATTATACAGAAATCTAAAAAACAGGAGGACAATATTATGAAGCATATTCCGATTATGTTAGCACTCGCACTAAGTGTAAGCCTAACAACATTTGATGATAATACAGTACAGCATACAAATACTACCAGTATTACTGAGACAGCATCTGTTACGATAAATACAATAGAATCTAATGAAATAAGCAAACAATCAAATGGAAAGGTAAAACAATGAAAATCAATAGACTCGACATTGCAAAGCAAATTATAAATGATAATATCAATGACCCTTCGATGACAGAAGCCGAGAGATTCAACGCCATCCGTCAGCAATTATTGCCAATCCAAGAGCTGATGTCTTATTATCGGTGCGCCATCATGGAAGTAGAGACAAAGTTTAATGTACTTAATGAGGAGATGTCGATTCTATATGACCGTAATCCTATTGAATCCATAAAAAGCAGAGAAAAATCTTTTGAAAGTATTTTTATGAAATTACAACGTAAAGGTCTGCCTATGACAGAAGCTTCTATCGTAAACCATATCAATGATATTGCAGGGATACGCGTTATCTGTTCCTTTCAAGAAGATGTCTATAAGCTCACAGATGCTTTGCTTCAACAAGATGATGTGACATTAATTCTCAAAAAAGATTATATTCGTCACCCAAAGAAAAATGGCTATCGAAGTATGCATTTGATCATTGAAATTCCTATTTTTCTTGCTGAAGCAAAAAAGATGATGCGGGTTGAAATTCAGCTAAGAACTATTGCCATGGATTTTTGGGCAAGTCTCGAACACAAACTTAAATACAAGCAAGATGTTGAAAACTCTGCCCATGTTATCCAGGAATTAAAGGATTGTGCCGACATCATTGCACAGGTTGATCACCGAATGGAGGCCTTAAGACATGAGGTTAGTTTAAACCCTAAAGAGCGTACACCCTAATTAATACGCTCTAAAGTTTCGATAATTTTTTGTTTTTCTCCGCTTGCATTTGTCGCCAAGCGGAGTATTTTTAAATCAATTTTTTTCATAATAGAATCTTTAATTCGATCACGTTCGTATTGCTCCGTTCCTTTTTTATGATAATCGTATCCGTCCACTTCAATAACTAAAACGGGACATGGGTACAATATGTAAACTTTTTAGACGCTTTATTTTTATCTGATATAGACACTTTGTATTTTATCATAGAACTACTGGGTCATCTCATATTTTTCAATAAAATAATTAGATGATATGTGATAAAACATACTTTTATCAATCTTTTTAATTAATTCTATTTGTTGCTGATTATTATTCATGTTTTTTAAGACAAAAAGCATATTATACTTATCTCCATCTGTTCCAATAATGTCAAACGCAACTATTTTCACCTTAATATTCAAATCTTTCTCAAATTCTTTTATCAATGAACTTTCATTTTTTATCAGTAGCTCGTTCATTTGTATTGACTGTATGTAATCCGCATGGAAGAGTGCACCTAAAGAATAACTAAGATTAAAACTACTAAAAAACAAAATACCAATAGGACATAGGAGTAAAAGAATTAAAATATTCAATATTTTGTTTTTAATAGATGCTTCTTTTTCTTTTTTAAAACCACCCTTTAATGTGTTTTTCCTTTTTTTAAAAACTTTGTTTTCTATCGGCGTTATCAAAAGGATATCAAAAATGGATATTGCAAAAAAGGAAGTGTAAAATATATTGATACTATGCAGTGTAAATACACTACTTTTCTTAAGAATTATTATAGAAACCAACGTAATTATAAAAATTGTTATTTTTAACTTATTCTTTCCAGTAATCTTCCCATCCTTATCTTTTAATAAGATATTTAAAATCTCAGGTAAAATGAACAGCAGTATTAGAATGGAGGCTATAATCAATTCTTGCAATTTACTATCTTTAAATATCCAGATTATAATCATTGATAAATGGAACCACATTACAATCAAATGAAAAAAATACCTAGTCGATAATTGTGCAACCCCTTTATAATACAAAAAGAAGATACCTGCAATAAAGATCAGCATAAGAATGAGTATCATCAAATATATACTGGTCTTTGTTCCATATATAGACTGCATAGTTAATGTTATAAAGAAATAAAAAATTAGCATAGATATAAAAGCTGTAGCAAATTTTTTTTTCACAACTAAGTATGCGGTCCAAGTTGAGACAACAATTATAATTATGTATTCAATCCCAAACACAATATTCATTTCTGTAGAAAAACTAGTATAATCTAAAATCATGTCCTTAGACATTGCAAAATCATTTATAACACCAGACAAAATAATTCCATTATAAAAAAAACGACCTGATAGTACCAAAATAGTACCAATAACACTAAACACAACTGTAATTAAAAATCCTAAAAGCAAGTCTGTATGCTTTGTAATAAATGCCAGTATTTTTTCTTTTGAAATTAACACTCCTATTTCTTTATTATCCATCAATACCTCTCCCCGTATATTTGCTCTTTCCTCATCTTCCAATTTCATAGACTACAAATAAGATATATCTTTTCTTAAAGCTTGTTCATACCCTAATAATAAAAGCATACCTACAAAATAGCTTATAACGTCACGAACATCGAAAACACTGCCTAAAACAATGGTTGCTATCGGATATTGATCTAGTCCAAGAAGTTGGGTAAAATTAACTAACTGCAGGAACTCGATAGCAACCGCAAACCCAAACAGATAATAGGGCAATCGCTTAGTCGGTTTTCCTATAAATGCCTTGATAAAGCTATACATTAAGAACATGACAATAACATCCCCGACATAGGGACGGATAAAGTCGTCATGAACATAAATAGCTATGATAACTTCAAGTATAAAAAATATACTTGCCAAAATAAAGTATTTTGGAGAAAATCGAAATGTCTTCATAATGTGTTTCCTTTCTTTTTACTTCACTTTTATAACATTAGGTATCCCGTTATCTAACATTAATCTATAAATCTCCACGTCGCTATATTTGAGCAGATTTCTTAATGCACTCATATATACATCTGGAAAATCCAAACCACAAAAAACTGCTTTTAACGAATTATTTATGTTGATGAAATAGTCGGGTTTTTTATTATCGGTCAATAAGAGTAGTCTATACTCAAACTCGTCTCTCCAATCACTGTTCTTCGTAAAAAACAAGTCTTCCCTATACTTAATCAAGTGTTCTGATATAAAAAACTCTCTGAAATCATGTAGTGCGCCTTCGTTGAGCTCAATGTGATACGCTTGACGCATATCCGATGAAGAATCCTTGTATTTAATATCGCCCCGATATAACTTAAACGAACTGTAAACCTTCTTGATATCCATAACCAAACGATCGCGGGAAAATGCCAGGCATAAGCCACGATGCAGATCGCCATACTGTGCCCACATGCGCATCTTAAAAAAACCGGTCTTGTAGTATAAATCTGCATCTAGGACCGAACTCCCTGTCTTGGTAATAACCCCAGCATTTTTAGAAAAACATAAAAGCTTACTCTCATCTTGACGAATACAGTTCACTTCTTTTTGGTAACGATCATAATCAATCAACGCTTCATCGATAGAATTACGATTTGTCCAATTCAAAGATAAAGATTGATACCCTCTCTCATGCGGGTCATTCACATTTTTAAATGATGAAAATCTTAACTGCATGGCTGTCAATATCAGTTCCATTGCTGTCTCAAGTCTTGTATAGTGAAACAACATGTCCGTTCCAAAATAACGTTCTTCAATCACCTAATCCCTCCTTGTCTCAATTAGCTGTCCATCATCTGCTTTACAAACTCTATAGAATGTTAAATAAATGTGGCACCTCCTGTATAGAATTTGACCACCTACATTACTCATTGGCTATCATTTTCACTTAAAAACCTAGCCGTATTGATATTTCTAACTGTCATGAATGGATACACCTCGTGCCCCACCAATTTATTCAGCTGACTTTTATTTTGATTTTCTCGCAACACATGCCACACAATTGCCCCCTTAATATATATAAGGTCCAGGTATTCACGTTGCATCGGTAATGTCATCAAGGTTTTCTCTGCATCAATCTCAGGAAATAAGTATGCCACATCTGTCTTCTGCTCTTTGTTATTTTGCCACTCTTTTGGAATAGCCGCAAGGATTGCCTGCATCTCTTCCTGACTTTTGACAAGTATAGGAATCGCGAATCCAAACTCCTGTTCAACGGCCTTGGTAAGACTTTTCTCAATATGTGTTCGGTCATCATCAGAGTCAAATAGCGCGTTACCTGAATTAAGATATGTCATAACATTAGAATACCCTAAAGATACGAGAAGATTCTTTAACCGCTTCATCTCAACTTTACGTCTTCCACCGACATTGATGCCTCTTAACAACGCTATATATCTCATAGTTTCCTCCTAATACTAAGGCTTCTGATAGGTTTTCATTAAGTCACACCTTATCTTTTTTGTTAACTTTGAACGTTACCATACTCGATTCAAATCATCTGAATAAAATGAAATCGCTCTATTAAATTTTTCTATATCTTTATCCGAGGATGAGTTTGCTAACAACTTTAATAATATGCTTACAGATTTTTCATACTCTTTAAGATTATATAGTGTCATTGCATAAAATACTTCTAGTGCCTTATTGTCATATTTATCAATGCTACTTTCTAATAAAGTCTTGGATTCATTGTACTGACCTATGGTTCTATATGTACTCGCCAATCCGATGATTGCTTCAACTTGATCTTCTTCACTCAATCCTAACGATATAGCTTTTTCATAATACGCAACAGCTTCCTTTTCATACTCCAAAACATCATAACACCACGCTAACTGATAATTTACTTCTGCATTTTCATTATCCTTGTTTAACAACAATTTTAAAATATCAATAGCTTCTTCTACCTGCCCATTTTCTCTATATTTAATTGCTCTATCTAGTTCATTCATACTTTAACTCCTTTCTATCTATATTTTTGGTAAAATAGATTTGAATATTTCGGCAAAACAAATTAAAAAGTAATTGCCAGTACATTCACAATCAAATATCCTTTTAAGTACACCACATACTTGGAAGGAGCGAGAGGACGTGCTGACAATTACTCAAATAGATTATATACGAAAACTGTACTTTGATAAAGGACTTTCTGTAGATGAAATCCATAAACGTACAAATCATGCCAGAAACACCATCACTAAATATCTTGAAATGGAGGATTTTAACCCTCCAAAATACGCACGAACTAAGGATCGTAAGTCGGATCTGATTAGACCCTTTGTCCGTCAGATTCTTCTGGAGAACAAGAATAAACGTAAGAAACAACGTCATACGGCAAAACGTATCTACGATAGAGCCATTCAAGAAGTGCCTGATTTATGCCTTGTAACCGAAAGAACCATGCGATACATTGTTGCTGAGGAAAAAGCCAATAATTTATACCGAAAAAGAATGCTTCTTAGACCTTAATCATCCAGGTGGTGAAGCTCAAGTTGATTTTGGTGAGATTGATGTCTATAAAGACGGCAAACTCATCAAAGCCCACGAGTTCGTAATGACACTTCCGGCAAGCAATGCTGGGTTTTGCCAAGTTACCTTCAGTGAAACCATGGGAGCCGTTTGCCAAAGTATGGAAAAAATCTTTGAACATATCGGAAAAGTACCCAAACGCATCTGGTTTGACCAGATGGCAGCTGCCTGCCTACGGCAGAAAGATGTCAACGGAAATGTTATTCCTAATCCGAGGTTTCATGCCTTTGCTGTTCATCATGGTTTTGACATTGTCTTTTTGTAATCCTTATTCAGGGAATGAAAAAGGATCTGTCGAAAACAAAGTCGGTTACTTCAGAAACAATCTATTCATACCTGAACCGGTTATTAATGATATCAATGATTACAATCAACATTTTTTAAAACGTTGTGATAAAAATAATCAGCGTTATCATTATAAAATACATGCATCAACATTAGCATCGCTTCTGATTCAGGAAAAAAAGCTAATGCATGATACCAACCTTACTCCCTTTGATTATTCAAAGGAAGTAAAATACAGATTATATAAAAACGGTCATATCAAAGTTGATTCTAATGAATACTCTGTTTCACCACAACACTGGCAAACCTACGTAGCGACACTTGATAAAGATAACTTACGTGAGGCTTTATATTTCCTCAAACATTGTCTTATTGAAAAGGATATGGCCTTCGCAAATGAGGTTGTTAAAGAAAATATGAAGCAGCACGTTATGGAACCGGAAGCAGTGAACGATTTATGAAAAAGCTTAAAAAGGCAGATCTGCTTATATTAGATGAATGGGGATATCTTCCACTTCATCAAGAAGGTGCCAGGTTACTCTTTGAAGTCATTAGTATGTGTTATGAACAAAAAAGCATTATCATAACAACAAATATTGAGTTCAGTCATTGGAAAAACTTTCTTTTCGATGAAAAACTAACGGCTGCTATTATCGATAGAGTCATCCATCATTCGCATTTATTAGTATTTGATGGTCCCAGTCACCGAAAGCAGAATGCACTTTTAAAATAGTAACCCATTAACCGAATGTACTGATCAAAATGTTTTGCCATTTTATTAAAATATCTATTGCCAAATACAATTTAAGTGTAGCAAAATCGAATTCCATAGTAATATAGGCGTAATTAACTCATATATATGTTAGTTTATCTTAAAAAATGCTCATCGTTTCCAGTCATATTTAGTACGTACTGTTGTATTTATAAACGCATTCAAGCCGTCTCCCTGTTGCGCTAAAACTTTCATACGTTCAACATTATTTACACCTGCACTCTTATACGAATAACAATATACGCCACCACCTTTAAATTGAACTGTTACAGAATCGTGTCCAATTTCATACGATTGAACACCTGAATTTTTGTCAACATCTTTATATTTAATCATCTTTCCATCTCCTATCAATGAGAAACTATCACCTATATTACTATACAATTGTCAAGGAAAAATCAAGAATTAATATCAAGATCTAATCCTCTTTGTGCTATTCAACATGTTCACACTTTGGGCATGGTGGAAATTTATCAGAAACACCGCTTAACACAACCTTATCTCCGTAATCACTTATTTAAACAACACAAAAATTCTTTAGGAAAAATTATATGTTACACAATGTCTAAAAACCGAACATCTCGTCAATGTTGTTGGCTCTTATCTTTATTGTATTATCATTACCCTTTTTCTTGTCACTTCGTGCTGTTCCATAAATATCAAAATCCCAATGGCCTTTAATAAATCTAAGCTTTAGTGACTGTGGCTTATACTTGTCCTTGCGTTCCAAATCAATACAACTTCTTACAGTTTCCCTATCAAGTAGTAAGAGTTTGCTTTTATTTAAATCTTCTTCTCCACATATACAGCAAAACACAAATGTTCTTTCTGTCATTAAAATTTCATTTAATTCGTCTACTTGATCTTCTGTGTATGGAAATGACCATATCTTACGATTATTCGCCTTACTTTTACTAGTAGGTTTACCAATGTACTTCACATATACACGGAAGTCCCCCTCGTTTGTTGTAAAATCATATACTTTGCGACCAACAGTATTACGACCTTCAAACAATGCAGGTTTTACTCCATTATTTAGGACATATGATAAAAATGCACCTGTGTAAAAATCTTCTTTCCGTAAATCCATAAATCTCTCCTTTCTTAAGCTAATTGAATGTTGCGGCTAGTGCTTCTATTATCGAAGTAAATGATTTCAGATAACGTTCCCGCAGTTCCCGACTTGTGCATCCTCCGATTTCCTGTACATGTTGGGAACTGGCGTGTTAGATGATGCTATCAATCGTCCTACAGAAACAATCTCCAAATCTAGCAATCGTGATTTCTTCTTTAGAACATTGATTAAAAGCCTAATACAATAAACAACAAGTATAATTATTAGAATAAGTACAGTAACTGCTATTAGTTGAAATATGACTTGGATTAATGTTTGAAAATCAAATCCTAATATTCTAGTATTATCCATATATAAATTCCTTTCAGTTTATAAAACAGATTGGTTTAATCAATTACACTCATATCTTAAATTTCAATTTGACGCTGAGTTAACTATTTATTCATAGTCTATATCGAATTACTAGAAGCACCAATTACAACGGTAGTAACTGGTACTTCTTACAAATGTTCTGTGATTTTTCCTGATGTGAATTTATATAGCTTTTTAAAGCTTTAATCATTCACTTGGAAATTTCAGAAAATTTTATCACAGATACTACAAGGGTTACCTCTTGTAGTAATAATAACTTTGTTTTGTTACGCACTGGGTAGGATAATGTAGTCCCCCACCATCAAATAGAATTTTCTAATTCTATTCCTCGCATATTAATCCTGCCTTAATGTATTCTGCCTTTAAAATCGAGTATACTACTTCATAATTATCATTCAGATACTCTATATCGATTAACTGGCTTTCATTGATTAATAAAGACTCTACATCCATCGCCTCAAAATCATAGGTCATATTTAACACAATATAATTACTCTCAATTTCACTACTATAGCTAAATCCACTAAAATCAAAAATTTCGTTAGAAAAGGTTTTATCCGCTAACTCCTTTTTCATTTTTAAATCATCATACTTGCCATCTATTAATTCGTATTTATCCATAACCACAGTTTTAATAACGATATCATCAATATGATAAACTTCAACCTGATATGAATTTTTTACCTTCGACTCGTAAATATTAGTCTCAGTAGGTTCTATGCTGAATTTAGAAATCACTTCTTCGTTTGAAGTACATCCACACAATATAAATATTACAAATATGCATATACTTAATATTTTTTTCATGTAATTAATCTCCTGGTCTTATTTTCACAGCCCATTTCCAACAGTTAACTGAAGGTCAAATCAAATTTTAACATTCACTATTTGCAATCACTTCATATCAACCTAATACTAGCACTACATGGACGTAGTGCGGAAACTACATGGTAGGGTTTCATCTAACGTTCCCGCAGTTCCCGACGTATATATTCTCCTTACTCCTGCACATGTTGGGAACTGGCTTGTTAGCTGGCGTTATAACCGCCCTCTGTGCAATACATTAATTATCATTAACATATATGCCAAATTTATCTCTTCCAACGATTATATTATTATGCCTTATAGTACATTGCATATAATGATGTCCTTTATAGGCTGTTGTTTCAAGACAATATAAAACCCCTCTGTATCTCTCTACTTCAAACTCTAATCCTGATTCCGAATTAGAAGCCTCTATGCCTCTGTTAATAACGCTCCATTCTATATCATAATCTTCAAAATTATCGAGGCCAAGAATAGAGAACTTTAAATCTATCCCTTTTTTAATGGATTTGCTATTGGCTATGTAATCCTCCAGGTTATTTGAATCTTCACCATATTTGCACTGCAATTCTATATTACTAAAAATGTCATTTTTAGGTACAAAGCTAAAAGTTCTAATATATTTCTCCCATTCAAATTGAAACATCTTATATCTCAACTCATTTCGATTTACTATGTACCTATCACTTTTAATCTCTCCATCAACTTGCTTCTTTTTAATGCTGATAAACTCTTCTGGAATATCTAAATGTGTTAAGATATTCTGTCCAATCATAATTTTATTAGCCGAACATTTACCTTGTAGTTTTGCAGCTAAATCAGTATGTAGACTTGTTGTTGTCGTTTCACTACAGTCACGTATTCCGTATTTTGACCATAAAACATCTTTGTCGTAACCAAGATCTAAACCTACCCTTAACTTGATTGGTTCAATACCTTCTTGTTCAAACTGAATCTTAAGGTGTTCATTTATATAAGCCTGTAAAATCGAACAAGCATTGAGCGCATTAATAACTGCATTGGATATGGTTGAGGCTCTATCGCCGAAATATCCGAATATAGCATCCCCCTGGAGCCTATGTACATGACCATCACACCCCTGAAAAATCTCTATAGCTATTGACAGAATACGATTTTTTATCATCCTTACTTTTGACAAATCATATTTAAAAGCAAGGTTTGTTGAACCTTGTATATCAACAAAAACACTTATTACATATTGGTTTACTTCTTCACCTTCACTCATCTCTAAAAAATCTGGATGTGTTCCAATTCTTTCATTATATTCTCCTGATTTGTTTAACAAAGTCCTAATATGTTCAGTAACAGATTTTCCAAGTCTAGGCACTAAAGCTGATTCAGAAAACGCTCTCTTTTCAATACCATGCTCTAGATCGAATGAAAAAATACTCCCTCCATCAGCTATATTAAATAATTCATTTAGATACATATTCTCCCCCCTACAATGTACAAAATAATATTAATATCCACGGCATTACTGCACCAACAATGAAGACTATTATTGATGCTCTCAGGATATTATGTTTATCAGTTGAAATCTTAGCTACTTCAACTATCTGACTTACTATATCATCTTCAAATGAGTACCCATCTGATGATATATATTCTTTATAGTATTGATGTCCCTTTTTTGCTATTGTTCTGATACAATAAAGTTGTAACACCAAGAGCGAGTTTGATGATATAATTCAAACTTGAAAAGGAGTTACGATTATGGCAAATAACAAATATGATAAGGTCCTCCAGGACAAAATTATCCGTCTTCATCTTGAAGAAGGAAGAACCATCAAAAGTTTAAGCGACGAATACAACTTAGGTAATGGCACACTCAGATATTGGCTGAATAAGCACCGTGAAGAATGCAAGAACAACCCACAGTTACAAAGCGAAACAAATCAAATGCTTGAAATTCAACGCTTGAAGAAGGAACTTGCCGAGACCAAGAAAGAGAATGATTTCTTAAAAAAGGCAGCAGCATTCTTCGCGAAGGAAATCGACTAAAGAAGTACGAGTTTATTCGTGAGTATCATCTAGAGTTTGGCGTAAACTGGTTGCTAAATAAACTTAGCCTTTACCCAAATGACTACTACAATTACCTAAAAGACCGCAAAGCAGCCTATCGTCAGCAAAAAGAAACATTGAAGCAACAGATCAAAGATGTGTATCACGAACTTAACGGAGCCATTGGTTACCGAATGATCTGCGATTTACTGAACCGTAAAGGGATTCAGTGCTCTTATGGTACCGTTTATTCATACATGCGTGAAATAGGCATTAAAGCCATTGTACGTCGCAAGAAGAATCCGTATATCAAAGGTTATCAGCATCACATTTTTGATAACCTGTTAGGACAAAACTTTACTGCTGCAAAGCCTAATCAGGTTTGGTGTACCGATTTTACATACCTTAGTCTGAAGAATGGTTCTAAACGCTACAATTGTAGCATTATCGACCTATATGACCGCAGTATTATAGCTAGTCTCAACAGTAAATGGATTGATTCTAACCTTGCCATAGAGACCTTGGAGGTTGCACTAGAGGCAAATCCTGTAAGGGATGAATTGATTCTCCACAGCGACCAGGGGTCGCAATACGCCTCAAGGGATTTCATTGCCTACTGTGCTAATAATGAGATTACTCAAAGTATGAGCAGAGCCGGCAATCCGTATGACAACGCTCCGATGGAACGTTTCTATAATACATTGAAAACAGAGTTCGTATATCAGTACTCTTTTGAGACCGATGAAGATCTTAACCAAGGCATCTATGAATACATCTTCGATTGGTATAACCATCGTAGACCACACTCATATAACGGTGGTAAGACGCCATTTGAAATGAGACATTCAAACTAGCCACTGGTATGACAATTTTGCTTGACTAGAACATATAGTCATAAAAAACATTGCTGTATCAATTTCGTTTATATTCTTCTTAGACTTAAATATTGGATATATAGAATATAGTGAAAGTAATGCAGATATTATGATACTAACAAGGCTACAATATATAAGAAAACGTATAAAACAATTGCTAGTTGCAATATTTTCTAAAATACTATAGTTAGTTACCATGCCCCCTATTATAAAGGTATTAATTCCCAAAACTATTGTGGATTTTGTATTTGTATTTGATATGGAAGTATCAATTCTTTGAATAATAAATTTCATTTCCTCTATATCCATTGTTTTCTCCTTAATATATTTATTAGGTTACGAAGCAAAGCTTATAATGTTAGCTAACGTCCTGTGAGTTGACGACGTGGACATTCTTCCAATTTCCTGTCCATGTTGTCAACTCGCTGTTATGCGAAGTGATTAACGGTAGTTTCTGATAGACCTTTAACTGATAGATATAATCTTTTTATCTCTTCTATAGACATATCAACAATTGGTTCATACATAAACGAATTAATATGTATATTCTCAGATGTAATTATTAGTACCTTATCAATAATCTCCTTAACCTTTTTATCTTCATCTGTTGAGTCAAAGGTAATCAGCCCTCTTAATTCTCTGGTTTGATTTCCAGGAATCTGATTAACCGCTGAAGTATCATCTATTCTTTTTATCATATACTCTTCCGTAAGAAGTCTACATGCCATTGATAAAGTAATCTTAAATTCGATCTGTTCCCTGCGAATATCATTAGTAATAATCCTCTCTGATTCACTCTTGATTAAGTTAATTACGCTCTCATCAGTACGCTGCTCAAACTTAGATATATCTCTTCCCCAAGCAGCACAATATATGTCAATTAAATCCCTAATAAGAATATCATTGGTATTCTTAATCCCCTCCGCTGAATTGTTCTTGATATGCAGTAAATTCGTCAACTGATTATACAACTGTGAGTGTCTTCCCTTTGTATATTCTATGATATTTCTCACAAATGGAATTGCTGAAATATAAATGATATTATCTTTATAAACTCGATTCCTCCATGAATCGAAAACATTTTCAAAATATTGACCATGTTCTAGTATAAGTTCATCTTCACTTCGTACAACAAAGTGAGAACTCCTCTTAATATTTAGCCTACCTGCAACAGTCCTATAGAAATCAAAATTGTGAGTCAATATAATTGGATAAAACAAATGCTCTTCAACGATATCTTTAAGATACTCGATAATTGCATACTTGTTTCTGTAATCGAATGAATCTGCAACATCATCAAACACCAAAAGAGTTTTATTACCTATCTCTTTCCTAGCTGCAATCTCAAACAGAATATTCAACAGATATAGAGCTTTCTTCTCGCCATTACTGAGTCTAGAAATCAATTGCTGTTCAGTGATAACTGTTTCTTCACCCCTATTCTTATATTTAAACGTTACTGATGGAACTTCACTTCTCAATACAACATCTTCTTTATTAACAATAATAATTTCGAATGGCATATTATTGAATCTACTATTAAATTCGTTAACAACTGTATGCCATCTTGAGGATTGCATTTTTGCTTTCTCAATAATTTCCTTAATTCTAAGCTTATTAGCCTTATAGGTTGTAACCATATCCTGAAAAACATCATAATTCATAAGCAAATATGACAACCATAATTTCCTCTTAAATTCTTCAAAATCCATTAATTCAGGTATTATATCTTTGTTATCTCTTATAGTTTCTCTCAAGAATCTTAAGGCTTGGTTCTTACTCAGGAGCTTGTCAATTTCATTGAATTCTGCTGATAATTCATTATCAATAATTCTTCTCTTTTCCTCTTGGATCACAGCCTTGAACTCATCTTCTCCAATGGACACCTCATTTCCACTCAAAACGACTCGGTGATCTGCTTTAAAGAAACCATCCTTTGATAGAGATTTTAGAACATTTTCAGCATTGGTATGATTAAAATCACTCTGAAAAACCTTAGATTCACTTAGCAACTTCTCATATAAATCAATATACTTTCTAATAAGCATTCTTAACTTTTCATCACTAAATATTTTTTCTGCATCCGGTGTAATCAATTTACCATATTTAAAACTAGAGAAATCATCTATATTTTCTTTAGGATATTCATCATATATCATCTCCAAGCTTTCATTGACATCCTTAGGTTTGAACTCAAAATCAGTTGCAAACAACCCAATAGAAGACTGCTTTCCTGCAGGCTTATCAATACACTTGAATAAGTAATCGACTTTATTTTCGATTTCATCGTGAAGCCTATCAAACTCCTTCTTTAAATCCTCATCAGCGAGTAATACGATAACATTCTCAGATTTATAACTTTCTGAATAAGAATTAATCACAAGTATCTCATCATCTCTTAAATCTGCTCCAGAAAAGCTATCTTTCTTAACAACTCTTTTGGTTACTCTTGATGGATAAATTAAATCCTTCGTCTCTCTACCTAAACATATGTCTTCTATTGTATTTGCAAACGATGTCTTCATAACACCATTAGGCGCATATATTAAATGTGCTTTTAATGAGTCATTATACTCAAACAAATGTGTTAATTTCGCGATGCCATAACAGTTCTCTAAATCTATATGTACTTTAAACATCTTTTCCTCCTCCAAAAATTAGTTGATCACTTCGCATAACGGACCGCCAGTTTACGACGACAGGGCGCTTACAGGATGAGCTTATGGCTGTGAGCTTGCGAACGCCCTATGCGATTCCGACTCGGTTTGCAATCTGTTTGACGTAAACTGGGTGTTATACGCCGCTTATCCTATTCTCTTCAGGTGGTCCATATCTCATCCTTCAGCTCGATTGCGTCAATATCCAATAGCTATCATCGGTTTGGACGCTCACGGAATCGAGTTGATGAATAAGTCGTCACCTTCGTTTCGTTGAGTTCTTAACGGCTATATTATAAGTCTTAAAACTACAGTACTTCGTTAAGAACGATGGTATAACTTTGATGTACGTCATCGCGACAAGCTTTATCTTGTTTATCAACGACTTCTTTATGTTCCGACAAACTGTCAGTTCCAGCAATCCTCATAAGGCGTACGTTGATTCTTGCGGGTACAGCTTACTTCTTCAAGCACTTCTTGCATCGATATACTAAAATATATATTCGGTTCATCCTCCGCAAGAATCCATGGGATCAGTTGCGTATAACTCCACTGTTTACGCATTGCGCCAACACTGCTTCCCACTTTCTTCTTTCTTCTCTCTATCTTCCTGCACTACCATATATTTTCATACGCAAAGAAGACCAACTGCATTATGGAATAAATAGTAATGCCTTGGCTATACTTTTATTCAGCGTTGGTCTATATGCTTTATATAATCTATATGTTGTTGTGATATTTTTTTTGGTTATAAATGGTTGCTCTATTGCTATTAAGCTTGGCATCTTGATTATCCCCCATCAATAATTTACCCTTCGCTTAATATTTTACCATACTTTGTATCCGCTTCCAACAATGAATGCCACTTTTATCGAATAAAGTTTGTCCGTTCACCACTGTAGAGCTTAGGCTCTTCTATGCCGTGCTTGCGACCGAGGGCGATGCACTCCATCAACCATGTCATGTTGATAGCAATGTTACGCACTGTTTGAAGACCTTCCAGGTCTTGAAGCACTTCTTGAGGTGTGTTGCCGTGGACGCCGTTCCAATAGGATGAGGAGACGATTGGCATGTTAGAGATAGTAAAGTACTTGTTTAAGACGTCCATGGACGCTGTGGTACCTGCACGTCTAGCCGAAGCAATCATCGCCCCCGGCTTATTGGCTAGGCTTTTGCCACCTGCATAGAAGACACGGTCAAGAAAGGATAGAATGCGTCCCGATGGATGTGCATAGTATACGGGAGTTCCAAAGACAATACCATCAGCCTCTTTGGCTTTCTCTAAAAACGCATTGACCGGATCATCATTAAAGATACAGGCGTTATCAAGCTTACGACACTGCCCACACGCCGTACAGTCACGAATGGGTTGCTTTCCCAGTTGGATAATCTCCGTCTCCACACCTTTGTCCTGATAGACTTTTGCCATAGCTTCTAGTGCTGTATAAGTACACCCATCTTTTCGCGGACTTCCGTTTACCATTAAGACTTTCATTGTATACTCCTCCTTAAATCTCTGCTAAGCGTTGCTTGGCATCTTGGACCATTGCAAGTTTGTTCCCTTTTGCGATAACTTGTTGTAGTTGCTCATGAGCCGTATCTGTATGCCCAAGGTGTAGATTGGATAGTGCCATGATATAAGCAATCCCTGCATGATGACGATTTCGAAGACCTTTTACAAAGTCTTTTTGACTTAAGAGTTCTTCATAATAATCGATACACGCTTGATATTTTTTTAGATAATAGTATCGCTCTGCCGTAAGTAACTGCATCGATTTTTGCATCTTCTTACCTGTGGGTAGCAAGAGACCGACTTCCTGCTCATAGAGACGTTCTGCTTGTTCAATTTCGCCCAGTTCATAATAGGCAATAATAAGATTGACGACATAGACCATCTTAAGGGAAGGATTCTTGATGTATTTTTGCTCTATCTCTAAAAGCAGTTTTCTCGCTTCATCGGGTTTATCCATACATAAATATGCCGCACTTTGGTCAAGCTTAAGAATCACATCACTTTTTTTATGACTACCTGTTAATTCTTGTTGCTTAAGGGTCTTTTGCAAAAAGGCTTCTGGGTCACAAGCATCGTTTAATAGCGCTAAGCGTTTGCTACGACGATATATACTACTACCCAAAAACATTCCAAACATAAGTATATACGTAATTCCCATAATGATTGCCATTGAATCAATAAACTGTTGCAGTGTTACCATTATAATGATACCGATAATTACAAATATAAAAAAGTTCCTCGCACGTTTCATAATACTTTTTTCTCCTCTGCCTGTGCACGTACATCTGTCATCACATGTCTGACGCCCTGTCCATCTAATATGTCTTGTAAATGTTCTTGATAAAAATTCGGATAAGCATGATACTCTCCAATCCGATCTAAGGGTAGCCAGTGCATCTCTTCCTTAACTCCGTTGGTGTAGCTATTGCTTTTTAGCGTTTGGCTTCCTCTTGGCTGCATCAAGTAGTAGTAGGCAATCTCATGGCAATCATACCCTGCAAGACTCCCTGTGCCTGTAAAAAAGTTCTCATGGACAAATGCCAAACGATCTATGGCATACTCTACGCCTGTCTCTTCAAGCACTTCACGTCGGACCGCATCTTCAGATTTTTCTCCTAGATGTACACCGCCACCGATCGAATAATAATAGTTATCCACCGGATTTTTGCCAAATAACACGCATCCATCTTCAATAATAATCGCACATGCCCGATAGCGAAACCACTGTCGCCCCATAGTCCATCCACAGTCCATCGCTTCTGCTTTTTCATTGAGATAGTCTTCACGAATCAAACCATACCATGCAGCGTCACAGATACCTTGATTATTACGATCAGTTTTTCTTAATGTGCCTTCATAGGTCATCCCACTCTTAAGCATAACACGACCAGAGCCCGGATTCATTGGATCATGTCTTGAATCTACACGGTTAAGTCCAACCTCTACCAGTAAGAAGCGAATAACCTCGCGTAAAGCCTCTGTCATAATGCCCTGTCCCCACCATGGACGTCCAAGAGCGTATCCAATATGGGCAGACTTAACATTGTCATCATAACGCACCGATCCTATTGTCCCAATGAGTTGCCGAGTTGCTTTTAGTTCAATTCCCCAATCATAGGATTGATTGCTTTCATATGCTTTTTGCAGGATTTCGATATAAGCATACGATCCCGCTTCTGACCCATGAGAAGGCCATGTCAGATAACGCGTCACCTCATCATCACTCGCCCAATTCTGGTACATGTCAAAAGCATCTGTCAATTCAATGCGACGTAGTATCAACCGCTCGGTTTCAAGTCGCTGCGTCCCTAGATGTTGCATATGATTACCTCCTTAACTCTTCACCTGTTTTCCCTAAAAAATACTACTCCTCAAAAATGTTAATATCCATTCTATCTGAAAACACAAAAAAAAGCCAGTAGAAAACTGACTTTTTAAGTACCCTCTTTTCTAGATAATGGTTCTATATAGACCATGTCTGTTGCAGTAGATATACAGGTATCCGTGTCCCCGTTTTGCCAAGCGACACTCTACATTCTGTTCAGGATATAACTTGACCATCTCAACACGATTACTCGTGACGAAAGCGACAAAAGAAATATAATGGGTTTTACTCATAGGATGCTCCATATGTACATAATATTCTCCATCGATATCTTCGACACAAATCTCATGTTCCAAATCGTTTTCTTCAACGGTTGCCACTGGTAAGTGAATGCCACAACAGCTGTAAGACCCTACACCTATACTTTGAATTACATTGCCGCATATGGGGCAGATGTAAAAGTTCAGTTTTTTAACGTTGGCTGAAGGATTATCATTTTCTATGACTTCTCCCATCAATAGCTCTGCTACTGATACCCCCAAGACCTCGGCCAATCCACTGATAAGACTAACATCTGGAAGACCTCTATCCGTTTCCCATTTTGATACGGTTTTATCGCTAATCTGAAGCAACTGCGCTAAATGCCTCTGGGTATATTTTTTCTTTTCTCTTAATTCTTTGATTGTTTTTCCGGTTACATAACTCATGTTTGTTCCTCAACTTTCTCATGACTTCGTTTCTTATATTTTATGTTATCTTGGCAGATATGCCAACCTACGTAACGTAGAGTTGAGGACAAACTTCATTACCACATTTGCATCATTGTGTCCATGTCGACTTCTTGAAATTCAATGTCTGCAGGCGGCATGAATGTATCTGCATTATACTTTACATTATCATGAATCTTTGTTACCACCATATCGGTCATAATTGTCTCGCCCATAATTATTTGATACTTTAATGGTGTAGCATATTTTTCTGAATACCACATCTTCACAAGAATCTCCCCTACTTCATCATCTGATTGGGTCGCTTCAATATAGATGACTTCTTTACCACCTAATTCTTCTATATATTCTATACTCGTGGTGATATCCTCTGACCCTCCATCAACTAGCGTCTCCAATATAGATGTATCCATCATCATCCCCATCTGTTGAGCGCCTTCAAGGGTAGCTCCTGTAATCTTAACTCCTGTAGACTCCCCATAAACATATTGATACATAACTTCTTGATTGGGAATATGAATCATGATGCTCATTGGCATGTCTGGCATGCTCACTTCCGTTTTGGATTTATTGCCATCATAATATGTCGTCATCGTTGTTGTAGTGCCAAACGCAGTGATGTCTGCAGTTACACTCAATGTATCCGGTCGCTCAGTAGCCATTGAACTAATTAAGCTTGTTCCATTCTCATCTGTTGCCGGCTCTACAGAAAACACAATATTGTTCAAATTATTGAAGTCGCTGATATTAGGTCTTACCGTCATATAAAAATCGTTGATCGCTTCTGGGACATAATAGGATACAATTCCCGTCTCAGTTGTATTGCTTTCAATGGGCCAATTAGTAAACGTCCACTCATTGACCGCCGTATTCAGTTCTTCTCCCTCTGCTGTATATACTCCATCAATTTCAAAACCTAATGCCGACGCCTCGGAAGCATTATTGGTCATGGACAACGTAATCAACAAAATGTCTAGACCTTCCTTATCGGATGGCTTTCTATCAACCTCCGTAATCTCCATATCAAACCTTTCAGATAAAACCGGAACCCCTACAGTGAATTCACTTACTACACCAATTGTTTCAAATATTTCAGGGTATGTTTTGCCAATATCTTCTGAGGTTATAGCAATCGCTTGATTAAGTTCAAAATCATTACCGATGCTCAACGTATAATCACTCGTTTCAATATCCGTAACATCAAAAGCCACATCACCCTTTAACTTATTATTAGGTGTGATGACTCCGTCTAACTTTCCAATCATCATATTCCAACTACATTCTTCACCATTGGCATTAAGCAGTTCTAATCGCGTCATCGGACTAAAACTAATATCCTTATCCGAATTATTCAGCACTTCCATACTGAGAACTAAGTGCTTTGTGTTCCCATCTTCTCTTAACTGTACTTCATACACATTATAGCTTAGGTTCTGTGCGTTATACGCATCACCGCATGCTGTAAGATTGGTTCCACTAACGCCTTGTGCAACAACTTGCTCTACGTATTCTCCCCCCTTTTCTGTTAGGGTTTGTCCGACTTTTTTCACCTCATCTTGTGTACATCCCATACATGAAAGCATTAGCATAAGTACACCTAGCCACATCACTATTTTTTTCATTGTCTCCTCCTTTACCCTTTCTACTAAGAATAATCTTTAAAAAAACTCTCGATAAGTTCAGTATAAGCATATACTTCTTCAGCTTACTTCGCCATATCCTAGTAGTCATTTTGGGTTGGTCACAAAGCCAATATTTATAGCCACATGGTTATTGCCACTTTTTCTGGGTCATGGTATGGACTCAACAAGAAAACTTATATCTCAAACGGAATGCATATATTACTCACAAAACCTTCTTCCGGAGCTGTTGTATATTTTGCACTTCCACCAACAAGTTCTACCCTTCCATCGATGCCTGTGAGTCCATTGCCTTTGGTAAGGCATGGATTCCCTTTTCCATTGTCCATCGTCCGTAAGATGAGTCTTTTGTCGGCAATGGTTATGGATACAAGCATCTGGGTTGCTTTAGCATGCTTTAATGTGTTGGTCACAAGTTCGGTGACAATCTTTTTTAAAGTGTCATAGATTGTTTCATCTAATAGCATTTTGGTCCCTCGCAAATAAAAATTCACCTCAATTCCACTTACTGCAACAATAGTAAGCATACTTTTTAATTCTTTTTCTAAAGCAGTTGTGTTATATATCAGCGCATTGTCTTTATCTTGAATCGTCTTCATGCCTTCGAAACCTTTTTGAATGGATTTAACCGCATTATCCAAACTCTCCATCGCTCGTTGCCTATTGGTTTTATAGTATAATCGACTTACTTCAAGCAGTTTTATGGTAACGACAAGAGAGTGTCCTAAGATATCATGCAGTTCTCTTGCCATGTAATTTCTTGCCCCGACTTGTGAGGTCTGCTTTAACATCTCAATCTGATTTTCCAGCTTTGTATTGGATAAAGCAAGCTCTTTATTCTCTTTATTAACCTCTTCCTTGGCTTTTTCATACATGGTTATGTCTGTAAAGCAAACAATAGATTTTATCCCTCCATAGCTTTTATGCTGATTCAAGCAATAGTAATAATATTTATCGCCTAATTGTATGACTGTGTCTTTTCCTTTTTTGATTTCATCAATAATCGTTTTTATGGCGTTTTCCATTGTTTTTTCAAACTCTGCATTTGCATAGACTTTGGTATATCGCTTATCCATTACAAGGACAGGATTGTCAAGTTTTTTGGATACTTCATGCTTCATAATCGGATTGACATAAAAAAACTCATACTTAAACGTAGCATAGACAAAGATAAGAATCGACCAAGTATATACAATCGGTGTCGTATCAAAAATCTGGATATTCAAATAGTCAAACACCGCTTCAAGCATTCGTGTTATGTAGATAAAATTAAACACCAGCGGCACTAATATTGCCATAAAAATAAGGTTTTGTTCTATTTTACTTTTATTTTTGACCTGTTGTTTAAACTTGATACTACACATAAACATGCCCGTCAATATAAAGAGGTAATTGATAACGACATGCACATAAAAAAGTGGACCAAACTCATCTCCCCAAAAGTCAAAGATGCTGTAGAATTTGTAATGCAGTGGATTGGTTGCTACGATGACAAATTGGATGAAGCCTATTGCATAAATTATCCATTTTACTTTTTTATCCAACTTTTTTTCTTTGAGATAAATATATGCAAACTCAAAAAAAGCGACTTCCAACAAACAGATTCCAAGGTAATAAAAAACGATGAAAAACCACCTAAGCTCTACTGTTGGCGAGACTGTTTTGAATATTTTTCCAACCAACCATATAATCATTCCTGCTTGAACAACAAAAAAAGCTTTTAAGGTTATGTTTTTGTTGGCTTTCATATGCATAATTACAAGCGCACCAATATTGATTATTAGTGCGACAAAATTCCACAAAACAATTGTTGCCACTTTTACTTCAGCGCCCAACTCCATAAACTCACCTACACAATCCCATTTTCGATAGCAAAAATAGCAATCTGCATCCGATCCGATACTTCCAGTTTTTCTAATATTTTGCTTATGTTGTTTTTAATTGTCCCTTGAGAAAAATTAAGTTCAGCTGCGATTTCTTTATTGCTAAGCCCTGCAGATATCAGCCTGATAATATCAATATCCCTATCCGTCAGCACCTCTTTATATCGACTTTTATATTCACTCAGTCCTTTGAATCTATCCATCATTATCTGTTTTACACTCTTATGAATAACCGTCAACCCATTATTAACACACTTGATGCTTCTTACCAAATCCTTATGCGAAATATTTTTTACGATATAGCCATCTGCATCATTGATAAATGATTCCATAATGTTATCTGGATTCTCAAATGTCGTTAAGATGATAATCTTTACCTCTGGATACCTTTCTTTTATAATTTTTGTCGCACTAACACCATCAAGCTTTGGCATCTCAATGTCAATAAGCGCAACATCCGGTCTATAGACTTCACATAGCTTTATGGCTTCGTGACCATTTTCTCCCATAGCTGCCACACTAATCTCCTCATCACTTTCTAAAAGCATCGAAATCGATTCTCTTAGAAGTTGCTGATCATCCACTAAAATTACTTTGATCATATTTACCCTCCATAATATTCTCTATAGTGTGTCACTGTATCTCTAACCGCTTCAAGCAGTTCATTGCTCTTGTCTATGGATATCTCAATATAATGTTCAAAGGTTTTATCATCCATCTTCGCCTTGGTATCCTTGATGAGATTTGTCAAATAGCTCATCTGCTCGTCCCGGTTGATTATGACTTCTTCTAAAAGCTTGTTGATTGTTTTTTCTTTTTCAAGATGATAGACTACCTTGGAGTAATTTTTCAGTTCATCGTTCAGCTTTTTAGATTCCCTCTTCTTTGCTTCCAAAGCATTTAACAAAAGTACCAGCTCTGTAATATTGGTAATCGTGATAATCTTTCCTATATCTTTTTCAAGATGATGTAGTTTTTTTATGGTATAGGAAAAGTAAAATTCCTGCTCTTTTTTTTTGATTTTGATGCATGCTTGCCCCCGTTGGCTATAGGTTTGGACAAAGTCACATTGAAAAATCTCAGATATATTTTTAATCTTTGTGACTTCTCCAAAAAACTCAGATTGTTTGGCTACATGGTTCGAGTAGATGACTTTACTCCAATGATCGACAACAAATATATAGTTGGTACTGATATTGCCTATTTTATCAAATGCTAATAGTGCATTGGAACGCTCCGAATTCAGTGAAAAAATTATATTCAGATAGACGATCACCGATTGCGAAAGTACGAGTTCCATATAACATATCCCAGAGTGATTTAACATCAACATATATACATATATGCCTAGCGGCAATAGAATACATATACCTTTGTATATATACGCTTTTTTTTCTAAAAGCAGATAAGCAGAACTGACGACGAGCAGCAAAAAAACGAGGATTTTGTATGTTCCTATGTAGATTATATTGTGAAAATCATATGTTTTGAGGAAAATGGTTGAATGTATCGCTAAGAACCCCATAAGTGGGATAAGAAAGCAAATAGCTTTATAGTGTCGTTCTATAACCTCTTTTGAGAGTATGCATAAGATAAGTGCAGCAAGCAACAGTACACCTTGTACTTTTCTAAGTTCAAGTGCCCAAACAAGATTTGGTATAACGGTTTCAACAACACGACCGATTAAAAATAAAAGTATGATTATCGAAGGAATGAAAATATATAGAATATTCAATCCTTTGTTTTTTTTGTAATAAAATGACAACACGCTCACTACCGATACCGTCGTTAGCATGGTCAAAAGTACTATATCAAAAAACTGAAAATAGGTGTAATATCTTCCATCGCCCATATACCTTCTCCTCTCCATCATAATGTTAGGAAAGTCCTTCTTTAATTATACACTAGCCACTTGTCCATTAACAGTGCTGAGTGTCCTATAGATATAAAAAGCCGGAGCCTTTGTTCAAAAGGTTCCAGCTTTGCTTGTTATGCCTCGTGGGCCATTCTTCTTTGTGCAAGTTCATATTGCATCTGATCTTGCTCCTTATCTAACTTATAAAATAATAGTAAAACAATGGCTACAATATAAGCAATGATTGGCATCCATATAATATTAAAGCGGATTCCTGCAAGTGCTGCTTCTGTCTGCTGTGTGCCTGCTATATAGCCTACATACCCAAGAATTGCTGCACTCAGTGCACCGCCAATTCCCATTCCAAGTTTTACACCAAAGCTTGAAGCCGCATACAAAAGCCCCTGTGCTCGAATGCCCGATTTCCACTCTCCATAATCTACTGTATCTGCCATAACAGCAAATAATACACCTGCTGTAAAACCTACACCAAAAGAACCTATCACATTACCGGCGATTAATAGCCCGATATTATTTGTGCCTGCTGCAAACATAATAAGTGTACCTATAATAGCGATAATGTTTCCGACTATCATTGTATTACGCTTACCTTTGACTAATTTTGAAAGTGCAGGTGATAGAGCGATTGCCGGAAGCATTCCCGCTGTTATTGACAGCATAACTAACGGAATCATATCTTCTCTACCGATATTATAGATCATATAATAGACAATCGTACCTGTTTTCATGGTCATTCCAACCCAGAACACAAAGTTAATCAAGAGTGATATCAACCAAGGCAGATTCCCTTTTATCGCCTTAAATCCATCGCGTACCGTTTGTTTTTTATCTTGCTTAAAGTTAACTCTCTCCTTCGTGCTGGCAAAGGTAATCAAAAACAAGACAACGGCAATAGATGCAAAAATAATCATAGTCATCTGAAACCCTTTTTCATTATTGCCATTACCTAGTGCATTAACCATGGGCATGGTCAACATATTGACAATTAGTCCACCAATCATTGCCATGATCATTCTCACTGCATTGACCTCTGTTCTTTCTTGGACATTACTTGTTAAACTGGGTAAAATAGCAGAGTATGGAATGTTGATTCCTGTATAAATCATGCCCAATCCAATATAAGTAACATAAGCATATATGATTTTTCCATTCATAGACAAATCGGGTACTGTAAAGGTTAAGATAGCTATAATGCCATAAGGAATCGCCAACCACAGAAACCACGGACGGCATTTTCCCCATTTTGTATCCGTTTTATCCACTACAATTCCCATAATCGGGTCATTAATCGCATCCCATATTCGAGCGACTAAAAAAAGTGTTGCGACTACAGCCGGTGCTAGACCAACGACATCTGTATAAAAAAACATTAAATAAGTTGTTACCAGTGTAAATGTCAGATTTGATGCTACATCCCCAAGCGAATATCCAAAACGTTCTTTGTTGCTAACCATGTTTTTTGTATCCGTATTTATAACATAATCCATATTCTTCTCCTTTAACCGGGTAAATTAATCCAACCATATTTTTGTTGGATTTGCTCAACTTTCTTCATAATCAGTTCTCTGTTTTTCTCAGAGACTTCCCCCATAAGCGCTCTACGCGAATCAATCTCGATTGCATGTGACGTCGCCGAAAATTTTTTCCTGTAATTTAACGGCGTGGTCCCATAACGCTTTTTAAAAAGTTTATAAAAATTATTCACATCTGAAAATCCGCACTCATAGACGACATCTATGATTTTCATATCTGTGTTGATTAGCTTTTCCAACACAGCTTCAAATCGAACATCGGTCAGGTACTGCTGAAATGAAATTCCCAGATTGTCATTGATAAAATGCGATAGATAATGCAGGTTCAAATGTTCTGAATCCGCAATCTCATGAAGTGTCAGTGTATTTTGATAATTATTATTGATATGGCTAATGATCCGCTTTAAGCGTTCCATGTTTTTATAAGCAATCTTTCGATGCACCTGCTGAGCACTATCTTCAACAAAATTACGCAGTAATTGATAAATTAAAATACTTAGCCAGCTTTCAACCAAAAGCTCCTTATATGCTTTACCATTATTTATCGCCAGCATCATTCGGGATATAATCATTCGGATAAGATCATAGTCTTGTTCTGAATGCTTTGATTCAATTTTGGTGTTGCACTTTAAGGTTACATCATCAAAATCTTTACAATGGTCTTCAAAAAGCTTTTTATTCATCTGAATACAGATAAACACCGCGCTCTCATTCCCCGTCGCACTTGTGGTATGCAGTGCATTACTATTAAATAAAATGAGATCGTTTTTTTGCATCAAATAGTCCTGATGTTCACAGACCACTTTAATCTCACCTTTAATCACATAGATAATCTCCACTTCAGTATGCCAGTGCAATTGGTTTTTTGGCATATAGACATAATCCTTATCTTCTTTTATCGGTTGTAGCGAAAGGCTCATTGGATATTGAAGACAAAAGAGTTTTATGGGAATGGATGCATTGTATCTTATAAATTCATAGGGATAATTCATCTGATCTTCACCTCTTAGCTAATGATAGTCTACTCTAAGTGTATCACAGTTTTACCTGTCTCCCTATAGTAGATGACGTATATGCACCATCAATTATTTTGCTAAGCTCATATGCCTGTTCAGCTGTAGCTCTTGGCTCCAAATCATGAACGATGCATTCAACAAAATGTTCGCATTCTCCTATGCTAGCAACACGTTCATTCAATCTAGGTATGACATCCACACAAACACCATTTAACTCTGTGTATATCTCAAGTTGGTTATCAATGAACGTCACGCCTCCTTTGGTTCCTTTTAATTCATAGTAGAAGGATTCTTTTTTGATGTTCGACGCCCAACTAAATTCATAGCTTAAGGTACAGCCATTGTCTAGACGAACATGCCCTACGGCCATGTCCTCTACATCAAACACGCCTTCTTTGGAACCATTATATCCATTCCTATCGCGTGTATGGCTTTCATTGAATTTTTGATATGCTGATCCATCAACGGCTATAGGTATCGGATAATCCATCAAATACATGGTCAAATCCATCATATGCACGCCTAGGTCGATTAGAGCTCCACCACCAGATTTTTGCTTGTCTGTAAACCAACTGCCTCGCCCAGGAATACCTGCTCTTCTACGCCATCCACACTGGCTGTGATATATCTCGCCAAGAAAATCAGCGTCAATACATCGCTTGATGTACTCAGTCTCTGGCGTAAAACGCTTGTTTAACCCAACGAGAACTTTTTTTCCTGTGCGATTTTTCGCCTCAATAATCGCCTCAATCTCCTTTGGATTTAAGGCCAAGGGCTTCTCACAGTGTACATGTATTCCCGCTTCTAATGCAGCTTTTACCATTGTTGCATGAAGATTATTGGGTGTACAGATGCTGACAAGGTCCAGCCTCTCCTGTCGAAACAGTTCTTGATAATCCGAGTAAACCTTAGCAATTCCAAACTTACTTGCCGCCTGCTTCGCTTTCTCACTATCAACATCGCACACAGCTACCATCTCAATGGATTCCACCATTGCGTACTGCTTTAAGTGTTTTTTGCCTGCAATTCCACCAATCCCAATGCACGCATATCTTAACTTCATTATTTTGGCACCTCCAACATCTATAATCATCCAATTAAAAAAGCATTTTTTTAAAGTAATTGACTGTAAATTCGATGCTTTTAACCTCGCGTTTACCTGTAATATATGATGAGTGTGGCTCTATACTTAAGCCCGCATCGTATCCCTTGGCATATAACAGCGACATAAAAAGCTGCCAATTGGTCTGATCCATACCTGGAATTGGTTCGTCAATTCGCTCTCCCCCCATGGCAAAAGAACCTTTTAGATGCACATGATAAAACCGATGCCCCCAATCCTTCACTTCTTGTAGATAATCTTCTCCTGCATAGATTCTATGTGATGGGTCATACTTAATCCCAAGCTCCGGCAAATGCCCGTGAATCACTTGCCAAGCTGTAGGATTGTTCACAAAGTTATTTTTGTAGCAGGTTGCTGATGATATTCGTACATTCTTTTTAGCACCATAAGCAATTAATCTTGAGTAGAAATCAATGGCTGACAGACAGTTATCTAGATAGCTTCGAGATTGGATATAATTACACCCACTGACAAAATTACTACATCCTAGGGCAGCAGCCGCGTCAATTAAATTAAAGCAAATCTGAAGTTCTTCTTCGATAACGTCACCAGCTTCATCAATTCTATCGGTTTTCCATCGTCCCACAGAACCAATACCAACGCCTGTCTCTTCAGACCATTGCTTCAATTGGTCAACCTTAGCAACAAATTCCTCGCCATCATCCCCGATATCTACTGTGAATTCGAGAAAATCCAGCCCTATTCTCTTGGCTTCAATAAATGCCTGTTCCTGTGCCCCTGCAATCCTACCCAATGTCATCATCTTAGAAGTACACCGCCTTTCCTGTTTTCTCTGATTCATAAATGGCCTCAAGAATTTGTGTAACGACATAGGCTTGTGTCGGTTTTACACATGGCTCTGTATCATTATGAATCGCATCAAGCCATTGTCTAACTTCTCTTGTCGATTCTGAATCGCTTTGATCTTCACTAAAGTATGCGATTTGAGCTGCTTTTGCTGGTTTTGTCTCAATAAGTTGTCCGTTCTTTTCACTGTTAATGTTGTATGTCATCGTTCCGTCAAATGCTGAACCTGTCATCTCAAATCCAGCTTCGGTTCCAGATAAGCTAAACATCGCTTCTCTCGTGTCCGTTGTATTAAGTGCCCAGGACGCCTTTAGGAAAATAGTTGCTCCGTTCTTCATCTTGATAAAGCCAAAAGCTGAATCTTCTACGTCAAATGTCTTAGGATCCCATGGTCCAAACATATTCGCCTCTGGTTTATCTGTTAACTTACTAAATGTTGATCCCACAACAATTGCAGGCTCATAGTTATCCATCATCCAAAGCGTTAAATCAAGGGCATGCGTTCCTATATCAATCAGTGGTCCTCCACCTTGCTTTTCTTTGTCCATAAATACGCCCCAGGTAGGAACTGCTCTACGTCGAATAGCATAGGCTTCCCCATAGTAGATATCCCCAAGTTCCCCAGCACTACATACTTTATGTGCAAACTGTGCATCATCTCTATATCGGTTTTGATACCCGATGGTTAACTTTTTACCTGTTCTTTCTGCAGCCTCAATCATCTTCTTAGCTTCTTGAGAATTAATCGCCATCGGTTTTTCACATAAGACATGCTTGCCTGCCTCTAAGGCTTCGACTGTAATGAATGAATGCGACACATTTGGTGTACAGACATGTATAACATCAATTGTCTCATCCTTGAGCAGTTCTTGATAGTCTTCATAAACGGTTGCATTATCTAGTCCATATTCTTTTTTTGCTTTTTGGGCACGTTCAACGATGATGTCACACAGTCCAACAATCTCTACTTCTTCGTTTAAGTATGTTAGCGCAGGTAAGTGTTTTTGGTTGGCAATGCCTCCACAGCCGATAATTCCAAACTTTAATCGTTTCATCTTTCTTCTCCTTACTTATCCACCATTAATTGTCTATGCCATTATTTTCTTAAGATTCTTAAGACTAATCTCTACGCTTTCAAGAGATGGAAGTGTCGACATATCTACTTCAACAATAATGTATTCAACGCTGTCCATTTGATTAACTTGATTCACAATTGCCTTAATATCCATAGTTCCTGTTCCGATCTCCGTAAAGTTCTCAGGCTTCATAACCGGTAAAACGGTATCCATTGTTATCTCACCTTCAACGTGATCGAGAATATTCACATCTTCTGGTGCTAAGGATTTATTGATATCTTTTTGGTGTACTATCTTACAACGCTCACCAATCTCTTGAAGATACTCCACCGGATTTACCCCACCCCGTTGTGTCCAATAAGTATCCAGCTCAAAATTAACGTATGCTGGTGATGTATTGTTAATCAATATCTCCATAACCGTCTCACCTTCAAACTTTTCAAACTCTTGGAAGTGATTATGATAGTAGAAGTTCAAGCCTGCATCGGCACATTTTTTCCCAATTGCATTCAGCTCTTTGGCATAAGCTACCGTTTGTTCCTTGCTGTTAAAAAATGCCATCGGCATAACGATTCCGCTGCTACCTATCTTTAAGTTGTAGTCAATAAATCCATCAATATCCGAATCACACAAATGACTACAAATAACTTTTAGTCCTAAACGGTCAAGGTGTTTTTTTAGTTCTACAGGATCTGGCAATTCTGCCTCAAATTCCTTACCTGCATTATGATTTGCAAACTCAACGTACTCAAACCCCATCGCTGCAACTTTTTCAAGTGTCCCCATGTAATCCTTTACCAATTCATCTCTTACTGAAAATAACTGCAATCCAATCTTCATCTTCTTCCATCTCCTTTTTGAAATAAGTGTTTGTTCTGATGGTCTTAGTTTAGCACCTACCCCTTAACTTCTTCTATGCAGTACTTGGTCAACTTATTGGTATTTTTTGCTGTTTTAAAAAAAAGCACAAAAAAAGAGCGGTTTTTCCGCTCTTTTATAGTTCTATATTACCACAAAATCGGCTTTTTTTCAAGTCTTGTACTGAATCGCCAACGGTTATATAATATCTTATCACTAGGATGGGAGGTTAATTATGGATAATGATTTATTAGTCATACTATCATCAACTCTTTCTAAAAACGAACGCAATAAGATTGAAATAGTCAATCAAAAAACCCTTGCCTTTGGGCTCCAATTATCTCAGAATGAGATATCAGAACTTATCTTGGCACGAAATGCAAGTCTAAAAAAATATCAAAGGATTGAATTAAATGACGGTATATTGGACAAACTTATTTACACCTTTTGTGACTCTCCTTATATTGACTCAAATAATTATGCTATGACTTTATATGAACTTGAAGATCTTTTTTACGCCTTCAAAAATGAGTGTAATGACCAGATATCTGACGATGAATTATTCACTTTTATGCGGGAACAGTTTGATGAGATTTGCTATGGCGATATAAACTATCTTCGTGATACCTGCCTTACTCGCTTTTCAGAAGCAATACGTAAGGGGTACAAAGACTTTATCAAAAATCAAGGTGAAAATGAAGACGCCAACTTATCACAAGAAACTCGCTGGGATCCAGACCTTTATCAATCGATTTTAAAAGATTTATTTTGGTAGACATTTCTTTGCATATTAGGATTATAAGGGAGAAGAAAAATTAATGAACTATACTCAAGAAGACCTTCTACATTTAATGGGCATCGTAAAAAAACTTGCAAAAAAATATACATCTAATGATAGTAGCTCCATCACTTATACTACCACCAAAATGTTAATGGAAGCGGTTCAATATACCATATCTTTGAGTTTAATGAATGATGATATGAATGTACGTGTTTACAACGAAGCTTTTGATTATGAAAAACTTTACACTATCGGCCAATCAAAATTACAAGAGCTACTGGCAGATACTCTTGAACAATATCAGCAATTCCTAGAAAGCTTTGACGACTTTGGCATTTGCAATTACCGACAAACTGTTGTTGATGGACTTAGCGCCTTTTTTTTGCACTATAACTTTCAATATCGTCCCCACGATCACCTTTTAACATTGGATTATCCTATACTTCATGATGACATTGACCTTAACGGTATTCTCCGAATCAAGCATTATTTACACGGAATCCTTCTTGAAAATAAAGTATTGACACTTTACCCTCGTGAAGATATTATTCAACGAATCGCCAGTTCGACGTCAACAAGGTATACATATTTTATGGATAATATCTGTTATCCCGTTCTTCTGAATATATTAAGTTCCCTTCTGATTCAGAAACCTATCGACACTCTACAAATGACATCAAAAGATATTGACCAGTTAGATCTATATCTCGCCACCTGCACTTATGATCAACTTATAGACCAGTTGACCCTTCATTTAAGCGAAGTATTAAACGCTTTAGACATTACCAAAAGCTTTAATTATTTTAAACCAGTGATTGGGGACTTTGCTATTCGATTGATGCATAGCTATAATCATTCGAATTCATCTGTCGATATCTTTTTCCCCACTCATTTTTCATGATCGTTTTTTTACGCGTAAAAAAGCCCAAAATCCTAATTGCTTGGAATCTTGAAACTTCTGAGAGCGCGAGATGGGATTCGAATGATGCTGATTTCCTATAAGTGCAAAACTTGATTCCAATACATTATGATCAATTCTTTATTGATTGTAGTTATCGCATTCCTTTGAGATTTCAATACTTCTTGCTTTATATTTTCTAGCAAATTTGTATAAACTTAATTAATTGATAATAAATTAAGTTCTTCAACCTCAACAGATAATATTTTGTATTCACCATTTACAAACTGCATTATAAAAGTCGCTTGATGTTCACTTGTTGGATTTTCTTCAATATTATCTGTTAATATACTTGTAAATATTACTATTTCAGCATCAACAATTACTTCACCAATCAATATATCATAATAAAATTCTCCCATAAACGGATAATAGGAATATGTATCACTATTTTCAGAGTAATCTTTAATTTGCGAGTAATCCACTACGGTATTAAACTTGCTTGATATATACTCATTAACTATATTTGCTGGCACCGTAATCATCCCTGTATCGTTATCAAAGTATTGATAAATCTCTGGTCGCATACTCCAACTCATAAAACTGTCAGAAGGCTTAACAATATACATAGCATCAATTATTGAAAGACTGGCAAACCATGACGAATCAATTTCATCATTTGAAATAAGTTGTTCAACAACGCTTACAGGAATAGTATATGTAGCTGTATCTAAATCATAATATTCGTCAAAAAGTATCCAATATTCAAATGTCTTTATAGGATATGTACCGGCACTCATCATGTATTTTAACGCAACTTTATAGTCTGTAACATCTTGCTCATAAAACGATGATTCAAAGTCAAATACTAGAAAATAACTGCGTACAATTTCTGTAAGAATTGCATTGTTTAATTCATGTATATTATCTTTTATTAATCGTTCTGAAACTTCCGTTTCAATATCATCTGCTATATTGATTTCTTTATTTACTTCATCAACAATTAAAGTTAAGAACTCCTCCGGAAAGTAATAGGTACTTCCATTAAAATAATCATATAATCCATCATTTATAGTATAATCTACAATGTCTCCATATGCGATATCACCAAGCAATTTTATCATTGTCCCATTATTAAAAGATATATAATACTTTGGAACCGCTGGAATTTCTTCTTCAAAAGGGACTTCTTCCCATTCTTCACTTGTCAAAGTTTTGATTATTTTTACAATAAGACCTTTATCCTCAATATCACAAATCACTTCTAATTCATTATCTTGCAAAGCGTCATCTTGCCATTTAAGCACAGTTATTTTATCTGTTTCAACTTTAAATCTACTGTCTTCAATGTCATCTTCAACTTGTGTTTTGACATTATCTCCATTTTCTATCTCATTATCATTATTAATATTACACCCAGTAAAACCGAGTACAATTACGAAAACTGCTACTATACCCTTCTTTATTCCTTTCATTATTTACCCTCCTGTTTAACTGCTTATCTTTATCTATTAATCCGATTATATCACTGAATTCAATTTCTATAAATATGTCATCTCAAATAACTATATATAACGGTATCCAATCGACTTCTTGTTATATCTTTATAAATACGCTCTTGTAGGTGTCTTCGTGCCTTTGCATATATAACTCCCTCGCTCTTCACATCTACATAATCCTCTTTTTTGCACGTAAAAAAGCCCCAAAACCCTAGTTGTCTAGAATCTTGGAACTTCTGAGAGCGCGAGACGGGATTCGAATGAATCACGCCTCGCGTATATACCGAAGAAAGGAGCGTTTCGGTACGTTGTTTTTTTATGGACTCAGGTGGGGACTCAAAAAATCTCATACCTAAATTATGAAATAAAATCTTTTAAATCATCAAAATCTTCTGGGCGTAATATTGTAGTATCACGTAACACCAATTTTACTTCAAATGAAGTATCAAAATAACTTTGAACATCATTTAGATAAACTTGTAGGCTACTTAACTCATTTATCAACCATTTATTCTTTGTATTAAACCATTTACAAATAAAATTACATTTTTTTTGATTACACTGTTCTTGATTGCTCTTTATATCTAAGACAACTTCATTGTTACCTGTATAATTTTCCATTCCTACATAGCTACACTTATCCTCTTCACCTACTTCAACCGTTGTCAGTTGATTAATATTTATATCAATAACTAAGGTTATAGTTTCCTTTATAGCTTTAGGTCTTAGATAACTGGAATTTTCCTTTTCATTTAATTGATAGTCATTCTTAAACATATAACTCCCAGTAATTAGATGAGAAATCCAATGAAACCTTGATACAACTGACATATTTTTCTTATTATTATAAAATATAGGTAATGATACTCTATTTTCATTCATATCAAGTAAATCAGCTAACCTCAATAAAATCATCATGAATTTCAAGCTTATTCTCCTATCAGAAGCATTTGATTTTAAATGATATATATTTCTCGAGTCCATACCATGGCCATATGAAACATCAGCAATATGATCTATAATACCAGCATTGATAAAATTTAAATCATTAGATTTTCTTATAAATTTTGCACTATTGTATGCATGCTTATCTCTAACTTCTGCTTCAAAAAGTCCTTCAATATTTTTATATATTTCAAGTACACTTTCCTTCATTTTAATATACTGATCTGATATCATAGAAGTGCTTTGATTTAACTTCTTTAGATGTGCATCTATTATTTTATTCACATCATTCCACTCAGGATCATAAAATTTATCATAGTTTGGGTATAAAACCATAGATATATCATGTAAGTAACATGCTGCATATAAAATATAATAATCTAATTTCGATATTTTCAAATAATCTATTGATTTCAATATGCTATTTGTACTTTCAATCAACTCAATTGCATGTGACTGATTATGCAATGTATAAAAGTGCATATATTTAGAACCGTTTTCCCATAACTCAGCAGTATATTTATGAATCAATATCAAATCATCTATATTTTTAGATTCTTTGACAAATGTTCTGAAATAATATAATGCTTCAAAAATGGAGTAATCAATTGTCCTAAACTTCGATTTATTTAACTTGTATTCATCTAAATATTCATTTAATATTTTGACCAGAAGTTCAAAATCAACATTTACATTTCTTACTACTAATACAATTCGTAACTCGTAATAATTTAATAACCTTTTTGTTTTCCTAGAAATAAAGAAATTATCATTTAGTTCAATCCCAAGTATCAACGAAACATATGCATTATATACTAATTTCAATAAATATCTTGAACGTTTTGTCCAATACATAATCGGTTCAATAAATTCTGGCAATAGACTATCCTCATAGCCATAATATTCAAAAATATGATTTATCAATTTTTTGCTGTTTATTAAGCTAAGTAGTTCTTTCAACTCTTCTTCTTGATAAGTTCTATGCTTATTAGCACCAATTGCTAATCTAGAAATCATTTTTTCTAAATTTTTATATTTGTTTTGCTTGTCTCGATAGCTCTGTCTCGTAGATGAAAAAACTTTATTATAATAAAAAACACTATTTACATTCTTGTCGTTATTAAAAGGTTTCGTTTCAAGGTTTCTTAAATTTTCATAGATTTTAATTATTTTATCATTGTTCTTTATTCCAATTCTTGTTTTTTTCAAAAACAGTTGATTAATTATAGACAATTTAATTTCAAGAATGTTTTCATCCAATTGTTCTATCAACTGTTCATCTTCCAACTCTGCCAATTCATCTATAATTTCATCAAATGTATCATCAGATTTTTGCATTTGAACTTGAAAAACTCTATACTGAAAAAAACGTTTAAATCTATATAACTTACTCATATAATCAGTATAATTATTATATTTTACACACGTAATTTTACACTCATCACAATTTTCACACTCGCATTTCCCCTCTGTATATAATAATTCTCGTTTCTGCTCACTTAGCTCAACCTCTTTATCAATTGCTTTTATAACCGTACTAAATTTCTCACTCAACTGGATTTCTTGATTATCATCAAATGTAGTCCCCATATCAAACGAACCCATAGATGCCAATCTACTCATAAATAATAAATACATATAACCAATTTTCGTATCACTTATTAATTGATAGTGACTTTTTCCTTTTTCATGCACTTCTATTTTATAATTACATGAATTCATATTTTCATTTAATGAATAATTATTAAGGCGATTTTTAAAATATTCATTTGTTTCTTGGCTAAATCTCAAAGACTCTTTTTCTAATAATGCATTTAAATCACTCAACATATTTTGCAATTTAGTATCAGTCATTTCTTCCTTTATATATAACACTGAATCATCAACATAAAAATAAGCTTCACCTGCAAAGACCTCCTTATATACCTTTGCAATATTCACCATTATTAAGTTGCCAAAGAAATATGATTGTGGTAAACCTTGTGGAATACCTTTAGTAATAAATATCTCTTTAGATGCATCTATTTTAACAAAACTGCTTATCGTATTTTGATCATAATAATTTTGCTCAATAATATCTCTAAATCCATTTTGAAAATTTTTAACTTCAAAGATTAGTAGTTTATATGTGATTATCTTCAAGAGTTCAAAATCTTCATTATCAAATCGAACTTCTAACGCTTTAATAATGAAGTCAAACACTAATTTAGGATTAACAGAAGGGAAAAAATTAACAAGGTCTAATACAATTTCAGATTTATATTCATTACTTTCATGATATTTAGTAAATTTTTCATTTGTAATCTCTGAATATTCTTTATATTTATTCTGCCATTTTTCAAAAAGTCTTTCAGGATTTTTAGATGGAATATTCCCATAGAAATTATTCGGAATTAATTTGGATAAATTTGAAAACTTCATTTTATAATTCTCAGAATCATCCGTCATATCAAATATTAATATATGCAACATAGATACCATTGCAATACTATCTATAATGCTTCCAGAATGTAATGGCCTATACTTCTTTTCACTTATATCCTTAATTTTAAAATGTACGTTAACTTTAAATAGTTCACTATCTGAATCAATAATAGCTTTAATCTTGCGTCTAACATATTCAATCAAGCCACCATTAGTCAGTATATCTTGAACGAGATTGTCATCATTTATATCCAAAAAATCAATTTTAGGGTTGCGAAATAATATTTCCCAATTGAATTTATCATTTAATTTATTAAATAATATAACATCTTCATCATCAAGTAATTGAGGATTAAATATATATGATTCAAGTGATAAAATAGCTTTATATATGTTTTTTTCACTTAAAAGTATTTTTTTCAACTTGCTTAGTTCTTTTTTCATATTTTCTCCTCTTGCAGGAATTCATCCCCGATTTTTTTCTTTATTAACTCAATATTATCTAAATTATCTATATCAAATTTATATTCTTTTTTTGAACTCGAAATAATTATTTTATTCAAGTCTCCACTTTCCATTTCCTCGAAGCTTACACTATCACACCCCAGTAATTCCGATTTAACTCCTTCTGAAAAGCAAATACTCATGTTTTCATCAACTATAATTTTAATTGAATAATTTTCTTTAAGAATACTATTTAAAGTGATTAGATTTCGAAATCTTTCAGTACCAATTTTTTCTTCAGTTATAGTTTTGTATGAATCTTCAAAAAATTTTACCGTTAATAATTGTTGATTGTTTTGAAATTTTTCATCTTCATAGAATCTTCGAGTTAATTCAAGATTTTGAAATTTCAACTTAATCGTAACTTCAATATCAAAATCATTATTTTTTACTATACGCTCCCATTTATGCGGTTTTACTGATCCAATAATTTTAACAGGATCTTCATCATTTATTTTTGTGATATCACAATACAATACATTATCAAAAAGTAAGGCAAAAGATACTTTGCCTTCAGACAGCTCTATCTTTTGAAATTCATTTTTCAATATCTTATTCTTCTTTAAATTATTTAATATTCTTAAACATTTTTTCAAATATTTTTCATGAGCCATCATTGCATTTTCAAAGTCTTCAATATAACTTACCATGAATTTATAATTGTATTTATAATCTTTATTAAATTCATCTAAGTAAGCTGAAAATGCTTTTAGTGTTTGATGAATTTTCTCTGAACTCAATGGCAATTTTTCAAATAATTGATATCTTATTTTTTCATCCATACTTTCTCCTCATTCATATCTATTAATTATTCTAGTTTTATATTATCACAAATATATAACATACGTAAAATTTTATAATTATAGATTTTACTTCAAATAATTGTAAACAACAACATCTAACCGATTATGCCCTAAATCCTTAGTAAGTTCTTTCAAAACCTTTTTGTCATGCCCTCTATAATCTTTATCATCTTTACGTTCACCCAATATTTCTTGATATCTATTCTTAGCATATTCTCGCCTAAATGCATGATTATCAATTTTTGATGTATATCTATCAAACAATGGCTTACCCATTTCCTTATTTTCCAAAACACTTTTCAAATCTTCCTGATATTTCACCAAAATATGAGCATCTCGCTCTTTCCCGCCCTTTTCAATAAGATGTACCTTAATTGGCACTCCATCTTTCCAAGTAAAACATTCTGTCGTAACCACTAGAACACTTTCCCTTCGACAACCGCATGCTTTAGCAAACATAATCTGATCTTTATAATTGTTCGGATTATATTTCTTATCATTTTCTGTATACAATCGACTTCTTGTTATATCTTTATAAGAACGCTCTTTAATTCCAGCTTCTTTCTTTGTCACAAAGAAATTGAAAAGCTTATTTAGTGCAGCCATATCCTTGCTTATGGTATAGGCAGATTTTTCGTCCTGTTGACGGTATTGTAGATATTCGACCACGTGTTCCTCTTTGACCTGTCTTACATCTTTGATGTCTTTATACTCTTTCTTCATATATTTTGAGAATTCAATACTGGTTTGTTTATACGCATCATATGTCTTAAAACTATGAATGCCTACCGTTCTATTATGTGTTTCTTCTTTTCCCATCATATCTTTGTATTCTTGTTTTGCTTGATGTCGGCTTTCATTTGGACAAAACATCTCCTGCATCCGACAATATAGTTGATAGTCCATCTTTGACATTCTTGCCATAAATACCACTCCCCTCAAATCTGTGCATAACAAATACACCTCTAGTTAAGTAAATTTGCTTTCTTTCATGACTAAGCTTAAAGTCTGTAACGCCCTTAAAACCTGCTATTTCCACTCCATTCCTTCCTATTTTTTGCTCGGGTCAGTCCGCTGGGGTTTATATTCCCCTTCCGAGTAATATAACCCCCAGCGTCCGCATCTCATGCATCCCATATCAATTCACTCCATCCCTTCCTATCAATCAATTAAACTGCACCAGCTACATCTCTATATATGAAACTGCACAAGCTACATTAAATCTTCTTAGTATTCCAAATTAGTCGGAAAATCAATTAAATCCATGTTGCCCATACCTTATAAACAATCATTCAAATCAAAGTCAAGAAAAATATCACCTGATTTTTTGATTTTTCTTTTTACATTCGTAAAATGCCCTCTAACTTAAACGAAAGAAGGCGATTTTTATGAATATAAATGAAACAGATAAATTACTTTTGATGGAATTGATTAATGATGGTACACTGGTATCAGACAACGTACCGAAACAATTATATGAAATGAAAAAGATAAAAATTGATGCAGTACATCCATATGACATCACTGAACCAAAAACTGAGAAAGCACGTTGGCAAACCTATCTTCCAAGTGATACTGGTACAAGAGGTAAAAAAGTTTCTGCTACTACCGAAGAACGTCTTTACCAGAAGCTATATGATTATTATTTCGTTAATAACCGCTCCAAAGTGACTTTAGAGACACTTTATCCTGAATGGCTGAATAAACGTAACGAAATGAATCTTAGCGACCGTACAATACACCGTGATACAAACCGATGGGATAAGTATTATAAGGAACATCCAATTATCAAACGTCCTGTTGCCAAAATTAAGCCAGAGCATTTGGAAAAGTTCTTTCACCAATGTATTAAGGACTTCAGTTTAACCAAGAAAGAGTTAGATAGCATGAAGTTCATCATGAAGGAATTAATTGGAATGGCTCTGAAAAAGGAAATTATCAGCAAGAATCCTTTTGATCTGGCTGATATTACGACTTACGGCTGTAAGAAACCGACAAAGAAAAATGACCGAAGTCGTGTATATCTACCCAGTGAAAAAGAAAAGATGTTCATGGCTCTTAATATGGACTTATTGGAACATCCAGATGTTACCGATGCTTATGCAGTTTTTCTGTTATTTAAGTTGGAACCCAGAATCGGAGAAGTTGCTGCACTCAAAGGACAGGATATCGATTTCAAAAACAAAGAAATTCATATCCAGCGGATGGAAAGTAAGAAAGAAGACGAAAATGGTAAGCTTGTACCTGTTGTCGTTGAATATACGAAAACTGAAAGTAGTAACCGTTTCTTAGATCTTGATAAATATGCTATGGATTTGTTAACAACAGTGATGGCTATTAACAAAGAACTAGGTTACGATGACGATGATTTCATTTTTGTAGATGCTAATGGTAGAACAAAGATCAGAGAAATTGATAATCGAATCAGAAAGTGTTGTAAGTCAGCCGGCATTGAGGTTAAATCCGCCCATGATATAAGACGTACAGTAGCTTCAGAATTGCATGCCAATCATGTTCCTATTGAAATAATTAGAGATTTAATGGGACATTCTGAAATCAGCACGACCTACGGCTATATCTATGACAACAACAAAAGTCTGAACGGAAGAGAATTATTCATGAAGCCTTAAGCTCAATGAACGGACTCAAGGGGACTCAAATCTCATAATAATAAAAAAACCCCAAAACCCTTGATTTATCAAGAATCTTGAAGCCTTTAATTAGAGCGCGAGACGGGATTCGAACCCGCGACCCTCGCCTTGGCAAGGCGATGCTCTACCACTGAGCCACTCACGCATATAGTAAATCATGTTTATGGAGACTTGATAGATAATTCAAGCTACTGGGCTTGAATTAGAAATCTTAGTCGCAATTAACGGTATTTACGTCTTATAGTAAATCATTCTTACAATGACTTCGGAGACAAATCGAACTATTAGGTTCGAATTCAAGCCACCTCTGATTTACAAATGCCCAGAGGCGGAATCGAACCACCGACACGAGGATTTTCAGTCCTCTGCTCTACCGACTGAGCTATCTGGGCATATCTAGATGTTGTATCTATGATATGCTTTGTTGCTAACTGCCCGAGACCGGAATCGAACCGGTACGATTTTTACATCGCAGGATTTTAAGTCCTGTGCGTCTGCCAATTCCGCCACTCGGGCATGAAGTATCTTAATAACTTCATGATCAGTTAAGATTTATCCTAACTTAATGGAGGGAGAAGGATTCGAACCTTCGAAGTCGTAGACAACAGATTTACAGTCTGCCCCCTTTGGCCACTCGGGAACCCCTCCGTAGCGACAAGATATATAATATCACATCTACAGAATTTGTCAACAGCTTTTTTGCATAATTTATGAAATACTTTTAATTTCTACATAGTACTCACGTGTACTGGATGCCAACTTGACTAAACGTATCTTTTTTTGGTGCTCAAGCATCTCTTCTTCTGTGATATGATCAAGAATAACTTCCAAATCACTCGTTCCTAGACCTAGGGCCTCGACCATGTCTTTATAAAAGTATTTTCCATCATTAATCTGTTGTATAAACCCTAAGAAAGCTGTCTTATAGACCAGCAGATCCTCTTCTGAGATATTGTGATAGTTAAGTGTCGCCGTTGTATTGTAGCCATTAAGCCATACATCATGTTTATATGCTTCTTGACTCTCTCGTCGCCGCAGCTCTTTTTCATCATCCGAGACTAGAACAATGTCAAAGCGAAAGTTCATCCCGCCAAACTGATGATAATCATCAACCATCTGTCGGTTACCTCGTCTTTGTTCTAAGTCCGTTCTTATCGTGTCCCATTCATGTTCTAAGTCTCGGCTTATTCCAACGTATTTCTTTTTATTCGCTGTGTTTGTTATAACATAAACTCCTTGAATCCCTCGCATGTAATTACCTCTCTTTATTGGCATTTTCCATTAATAATATTATACCTAATATCCTCTTGGAATGCAATAAAATAAAGGTTTAGACGCCATTAGTCTTTCTTCTGCACCGGAATCCAAATCTCACAAAAACACTCGGCTGCATTCTCTGTCGGATAGAGTTCAAAGTCAATATCATCAAGCATATTATATCCTGATCCAGGCAAAAACTCTTTGTATATACGATCCCATGTCTCACCTATACACTGTCCATCAGTACCAATACACTGGAATACTGCCCATTGATTTGCCTTGACTTCCCATACGTCAAACCCACTTGGCACCTCTCCACCTGCATACAGGCTACCAATCCCATACTCAAAGTGTGTCTCTTCCTTGGATAAGGGTGCACAAGCTCCATACACATCTCCATTAACACGGTGTGCTTTTAATACGTCAAAAGTATCATCAGCATTACATCGTTTCCAAAAATCAGGAATCAGCGTGTTCTCTTCTTCGCCGACAATTTCATTGTCAAATTTTTCCACTTTAACCAATAAATTAAACTTTTCTTTTTCTACAATCTTGTACTCCATAATTGTACCGCCTTCCGTTTGAATTTTTATGATAAGGCGATTAAAAATTTGTAAATGTGTCCCTGAACGTTTAGCTACACTCGGCGTTACTCCATGAAACCTTGAAAAAGCTTTTGTGAAGCTCTCTGGCGTCTCATAACCATACTTAAATGCAATGTCAATAACTTTGTTCTCCGATAATACAAGTTCTTGTCCAGCCATCGACAGCTTCCGATTTCGAATATATTCATTGGCAGTCATTCCGGTTATCATGCTAAACAATCGATGAAAATGATAATTTGACATATATAGATGCTGCGCAACATCTTCATAAGTTATCTTCTCCATCATATGGGTTTCCATATACTCAATGGCCTGTTGAATACTGCAAATACAATCCATGTTCATCACCTCATGCTTCTAGTATATGACGATACACCCTCTTTGTCCTGTCTGTCCTTGTTCATTTTTGTCTTAGCTATCTACACGATTAATCGGCTGTCCATTAGCGAATGCCTTGATATTGTCTCCAATCAGCTTTACAAGACGCCTACGCGTCTCTAAACCTCGCCACCCCATATGTGGTGTAAGAATAACATTATCCATCCTATACAGTGCACTGGCATCATCTAGTGGCTCTACTTCTTGGACATCTAGCCCTGCTCCGGCAATTGTTCCTTGATTTAGCGCTTCTATCAATGCCTTTTCATCAACAAGCCCTCCTCTAGCCGTATTAATGAGGTAGCTTGAAGGCTTCATCATAGCTAGTGTTTTGGCATTAATCATATGTCGGGTCCCATCATTAAGAGGGCAGTTCAACGAGAGAAAATCACTCTGCTTAAGCACCTCTTCCAAAGACTTAAAACTTACCTCTGCAGTATCGTTTCTTGGCGTACGCGTTGATACGATGACATCCATGCCTAATGCAACAGCTACCTTGATGAGGCTTTTTGCTATATGACCATATCCGATAACCCCTAGCGTCTTGCCATTAAGTTCAACATGATCGACCATCAGATGTTCATGAAAGTTGTCATGATTGCCTTGTGCCAGCATCTGCATCTGTTTTTGCATGGAACTAGCCAAACTCAACATCAATAAAACCGCTGTATGGGCAACACGTTCTGTGCTATATGCCGGAATATTACATACGATAATCTCTTTTTCCCTAGCCGCTTCTAGATCAATATTGTTATATCCGGTTCCCGCTTCACAGATCATCTTAACACTCTCCGGGAACTGTCGAATCACTTCACCTCGTAACGGCATTTCTTTTGTGACAACCACTGTAAATCCCTGTACACGCTCTATAATTTTATCTTCTGGTGTCGTATCATGGATGATGACTTGGGATGCAATCTGTCCGTAGTCAACTTTCCCATCATAGTTTACCAGACCTCCATTTAATACGACGGTTTTATCCTTCATTGTTGCTCCTCCTTGCCCATTTAACTTTGTATTTATTATAGCATATCTATGAAAAGAGCAAAGCAAGAACCTTTTCTATGTGTTTTTATTAATCTCTTCGAGTACTTCAAGTACGCTCAGGAGTTGTTCATCACTTACATAAGGAGTCTTTTTATTTTCTTCTATACATGTTAAAAAATGCGTTAATTCATTATAATACCAACCTGTTGGCGGTACATTAATCCCTGTGGCAATCAGATTTTCATCTTCTATATTATAGTGAATAGGATCTTCTTGATAGGGGTATGCTATCAACGATGAACCATCATAAATAACCACTGCATTTTCAAAAACAATCCTCCACTGTGCTCGAAATGGAATACTTGCATGAAACCATGCCGCTTCGGCTACTACATTAACCTTTGGATAGGTATAGATCATGCGATAATGTTCTACATAACTAGATTCTTCACGTTTATTGCCAAAGACTTGAACCTGTTCTGGTTTTCCAAAAAGACTGACAATCAAATCCAGGTCATGTATATGCAAATCAAAAGGCAGCAATCCACTTTTACTCTTGTCAAAGAGCCATCCTCCTTGCGCCCATTGAGGACTTGCTGACAGCCGTTCAAAGTATGCGTCTAGTGGCTTTCCAAAGGTTTCTTTTGCAACAAGTTCTCGCAAGATACCCACTTCTTTGGTAAATTGAAGCACCTGAGCGACAAAGAGCAGACAGTTGTTTTTCTTTGCCATTTCCATCATTTCTTGAGCATCAGCCTTTGATAGTGTCATCGGTTTTTCAACAATCGTATGCTTTTTATGTCCTATACTTTCTAAGACATTGTCCTTATGTAAAAAAGTGGGAGTACATACATCGACCACATCTATGTCTTGGTTTGTAATCATCTCTGTTATAGAACTATATAATGGAAGGTTCCATTCTTGTGACCGAATCTGATCTTGTTCGCTAAATCCTACAAGGGCAACAACTTCACAATGGTCAATATGCTTATAATTACTATAATGCACTGTCCCCATGCCTCCTGCCCCTACAATACCTATCTTTAACATCGCTTGCCTTTCCTTTCTATATCTAAGCGTTGAGCTATATCTGCAACCCAATAGATTTTAAATACGCGTACGAAGTTGCCACTGCTTCATTAATCTCTTGCAAATCTTTTGGACCTGCCTTTGTAAATTCAATCTCTACACTAAAAGGACATGCGTTTTGTGCTTGTTCTAATTTTTGCTTAATGGTTAAAAAATCAATCTCTCCTTGCCCAAGTGCCGGAAAGTTCCACTCAGTCACTTCTCCTGCCTTGTCCTTGATGTGCATATACTGAATCTGATCAATACATCCATCCAGGTCGTCCATTAAGTTGACATTACCAAAAAAGATGGCATTGGCCGTATCATAGTTAATACCGATGCGTTCAGATTGTATTTGATCTACAATCGCTTTTATCTTTTGTCCACTGCCATGTTCTTGTCCATGAACTTCTAAAACCAATGTTAAATCATAAGTCTCTAAGTGTGGTATCAATTCCTTAAGCCGCTTAGCCGTCTCCTCATCAGTTGCCACCACATCATTATCTAAATGCGCCTCGCCGATTGAAGACACTATATATTGGCATCCAAAATAATTCGCCAATCGCATATTATCAACAAAGTCCGGTATACGACTTTCATCCATCAAATTACAATGTCCACTAAGAGCAATAGGCGTCACGCCTTTCTCTTGACATCTTTGCTTTACCTTTGCAAGGTAGGACAAGCTCATCGACGGAAAAACATGTTCAGTCCAGCCCTTTGTAGCTGTCAGTTCAATATAACCAAACCCCGCTTGGCTTATACCGTCAATCGCTTCTTCTATAGAATATCCATGATAACAATTTGAATTTACTGCAACAATTCTTTTCATATTAAACCTTCTTCCCTTATGTTCTATTTTATCTTTACCGCTTTTCCCGTCCTAGAAGATTCCACACTTGCAAAAACAGCTTTCATGGCTGCAAGCGCTTGTTCTCCAGAATTTTCCTGTGATTCTTGTGTCACCAGACATTGGGCAAAAAGATCAATGACGCCGGATGCCGTTTGGTGGTCATTGGTCTGAATCTTATCAATCTCATAGTAGATATTTTCACCTTCTTTGGTCGTAATCGTAATGGAATATGTGGGGTCATCATATATATGCATAATGCCTTTAGTTCCATATAAGACCGTTGCATTATCTTCCTTGCCATAATATGTCCAACTGGCGGTCATCGTACCTACAATCCCGTTTTCCATTGTGTAGATACTGATGGCATTATCATCAACACCTATAAGATTTCCCGTGGCATCTTTTTTATCTAGAGTCACAATCTTTGCCATCACTTCTGTAATTTTTTGCCCTGTTAAAAACTGAATAACATCCGTTTTATGTATCCCTAGATCTCCTACGGCTCCAAGACGTGCCAGGTCTTTGTCAAAAAACCATATATTTTTACCCGGATCGATACTCCAAGTCTCCGGTCCTTTATGCCCAAAAGTGGTTCTAAACGAGATAATATCGCCGATACTACCTTCCTCAATAAGTTGTCTTGCTCTTCGATGCGCCTTGGTCAAGCGTTGATTGTGTCCAATCATTAAAAACCGCTCTTCTTCTTTGGCTACGCGAACCATTTCTTCACATTCTTCCAACGTGATGGCCATCGGTTTTTCACAAAGCACATGTTTACCTGCCCGTAGCGCTTCGATCGTTATACTGGCATGAGTGTGGTTAGCTGAACACACACTGACAGCATCAATCGATGGGTCTTTTAGCATAGCTTCATAACTGTCATATGCCTTTACCCCAAACTTTGTTGCAAGTTCTTGTGCTCTATCTTGTCTCAAATCATAAAAGCCTGCTAATTCTGTATTTGAATTTGCCATGTATTCTGGTATATGTCTTACTTGCGCAATTTTTCCACAACCGATTATTCCTATTTTATACATATAGCTCCTCTTAATTCTCCTCTTAATTCTCTTCTTTTTTCTGCAACAATACAGCTCCAATTACAATCATACCTTTGAATGCTTCTCTTAAAAACGGAGGCACACCCAGTAAGTTCAATAAATTATTCATTACTGCAATTATTAGCATACCAAGGACTGCGCCCATAACTGAGCCTTTACCACCCGACATAGATACACCACCGACAATAACTGCCGCGATGGCATCCATCTCATAGCCACTACCAGCATTGGCATAGTCCATAGACCCGATTCTAGACACCTGCAAAATAGCTGTTACACCTACGAGCATACCAATCAAGGCATACACTTTTCGCTTAACTTTGCCTACATTAATCCCTGACAGTTTTGCTGTTCTCTCATTGGAACCAACCGCATAGACATATCGACCAAAAGCAGTTTTCTTCGATACAATATATAATATAATCGCGATAACCAGCCAATATATGATGGGCATAATCAATAGATTTCCCATTTTTAAACTTGCAATTTGCAAAAATCCGGTGGGTACTTTTGGTGAGTTCGTTTGCATAAAATGCTGAGTAACACTTCGTAAAATTTTCATCATCCCAAGCGTTGCTATAAATGGTGGCAACTTTCCTTTGGTTACCAAAACACCTGTCAACTGGCCTAATCCACACCCCATAGCAATAGCTACAACGATACCTATAATGTATAAAGGTACACCTGTGATTCCCGTTGATGCCAAAAGCGCATTCGGTCCATTATCAATAATCATCATAAGAACTGCACCGACAGCTACCATCGTCGAGCCAACTGCCAAGTCGATTCCACCAGATATAATGACAAATGCCATTCCAAGGGCTACAATACCAACCCCTGCATTGTTTCTCAAAATGTTGATCCAGTTATTAGCCCAGGTCGCAAACCATTCTCCAAAAGAATCAAATTCAAATCCCAGCGCGACTGTTTGCAAGATGACCATGACAAACAACGCAACACCTGTGCTAAACAGCGCGCTTTCCGTCCAGTTTTTCTTAAACCATGTTATAAAGTTGAACTTTACTTTTGTCTTTTCCATCTGTATACCTTCCTATTCTCCTATTTGCCACCTGTTGCTAGACGCATAATCTTTTGTTCATTCATATCTTCTCCAGAGACTTCCCCTACAATCGCACCGTGATACATCACAAGACTTCGATCACAAACCCTGATAATCTCCTGCGCTTCACTTGAAAGCACAATAATCCCAACACCTTGTCCTGCAAGTTTTAAGATAATATCATAGATTTCTTCCTTAGCACCTACATCAACGCCTTGTGTCGGATTGTCCATAATCAAAATTTTAGGATTGGACGATAACCATTTTGCTAATACAATCTTTTGCTGATTTCCTCCAGATAGACTCGTAATCAAATCCAATTTTTTCTCCATCTTGATTTTTAGACTGTCTTTTTGTACGTCAAATTCAGTATTTTGCTTTTTTCGATCAATAAAAAAGCGTTTTTGCAAGCGTTTTAATGTAACAAGTGAACCATTTTCCAAAATGTTCATATCTTTTATGATGCCATTTTCTTTTCTGTTTCTTGGCACATATGCAATACCAAGATCTAGACCTTTTGTTGTTGAATCAATCTTCACCTGTTGATTATCGATATAGATGTCTCCTGTATACTTAGGTCGATCCCCAAAAACAGCTTGAAACAACTCACTTCGTCCATCTCCCAGCAGTCCGGTTACACCTAGTATCTCACCTTGCCTTAAGTTTAAGGATATATCCCGAAAATGTGTGGCATCAGTAAGCCTCTCAAGCCTAAGAACCTCATTACCTATTTCCTTGTCTCGCTGCAGGCTTTCCGTTCGCACATCATGCCCTACCATATGCTTTGCCAAGTCATCGGTTGTGACATCTTTTATCTCTCCTGTGGCAACCATGTTTCCATCTCTAAGTACAGTATACTTATTACATATTTCAACGACTTCTTTTAATTTGTGTGAGATAAAAACCATGCCAACACCATGACTTTTTAATACATTCATCATTGCAAAGACCCTTTTGATTTCATGCTCCGTTAAGGATGTTGTCGGTTCATCCATGATGATAATCGACGCATTCATCATTAGTGCTCTTGCAATCTCTATGAATTGTTTATAGGAGGTATCTAAGTCTCGAACCATCTGTTCAGGGTTCAGTTCCAGTCCTATTTTTTCAAATATTTCCTTTGTTTTTTTTATCATTGTTTTTGCATCTAAAAAACCATATTTGTTTTTCAATTCTCGACCGATAAACATATTCTCAAAAATAGCTAGGTCATTGACAAGATTTAATTCCTGATGAATAAATGCAATTCCCGCTTCAAGAGAATCCACAGGATTTTTAAATTCTATCGGCTTCCCGTCGATGAGAATCGTACCTGAATCACTGTTAATGACTCCGCCTAAAATATTCATGAGCGTTGATTTTCCGGCACCATTTTCTCCAAGCAATGCACATATTTCACCACCACTTAGAGAGATATCCACACCTTTTAACACATTGTTTGCTCCAAATGATTTGTATATATTTTGCATTTCTAATTTCATATTCCTTAATACCTTTCTTCTAAAAAAGGCTATGACATCGCCATAGCCCTCTTATTGTTTCGCCTTCTACTCTTAGTATGGAGAATTTTCGTCCAAATACTCTTGATAGTTATCTTTATCAACGATGGTTGTAGGAATAATTTTTACTGGCTCAACGGTTTCCCCTTTTAATAGAGATACTGCCATATCTACCGCATCTTTAACCATTGCCGGGCTATAAAGTGCAGATTCAATCCAGATGTCGTCATTTTCAGGCATCATGTTAAAGTACTCTTGCGCTCCACCACCACCTGTAACAACTTTAATATCTGTGCGTCCTGATTCAGTAATCGCTTGAAGAACACCGATAGATGTCTCATCATCCATGGAATATACTGCATCAATTTTAGTATTTGCTGTTAAAATATCCGACATATCTTTTAATCCATCTTCTCTAGTAAAAGCTGTCGCATAAGTAATTAGCTCCATATCCGGTGCAATCTCTGCCATTGTTTCTACGAATCCTTTTTCACGTAACTCAGATACTGATCCAGCGGATGGAACGTTAAGTACAACAACCGTTCCTTCTGTTCCGATTTTATCAACGATGTATTTTGCTCCTTGAACACCCATGTCTTCATTATCTCCTGATACACGGTATACACCTTCTGTATCAATTGCGATGTCAAAGTTTACGACTTCAATCCCGCTATCAATAACTGACTGAATCGGTACTTCCATACCCTGCCATTGTGGAAACGCGACAATAGCCTCAGCTCCCCATGTTCTTAAGTCATCAAGTTGTGTTGTCATCTCTTCTGCATTGACCGATGTATAAAGCTTATAATCAACTTCATCGGATAGCTCTTTACAACGTGCTTCTGCATTGTATGCTACAGCTGCAACCCAACCATGTGTTACTGCAGGTGCTAAGATACCAATTTTCATCTTTTCTTTTGCAGGTGCTTCTGGTTCTGTCTCCGTCTCAGTTTCAGTTTCCCCTTCTGGTTCTGTTGTTGTCTCTGTAACGGCTTCACCTGTGTCCCCTGTTCCCCCTGTTTCTTCTACTTCCTTTGATCCACATCCTGCCAGCATCGCTACTGCCATTGCCAATACAAGGATATACGCTAATACTTTCATTTTCATCCTGCCTTCCTCCTATCTTCCACTTAATCTTTACTGTAAATTTTCTTTTTTTCTGAAACTTTACAATCACATCTTACTATTTTTATTAGGTTGTGTCAATTAAAATAATTTATATTATTTATTTTTGTGCATAATGTATATTGTTGTGTGTTGTGGATTTGTCATTTCTTTCTTTTTTTGTAAATTTACATGTTTTTTTCATTCTTTTTACATTTTGCTTTACAATTAAAGGTTTTATTCGTTATAATGGGAATATCTACAATGCGTATAGGAGAATATGAAATGGTTGAAAATAAAATCACTATTGAAGACGTTGCCAAAAAGGCAAATGTATCTATAGCTACAGTATCTAGAGTTATCAATAATAAAAATAATGTCAAAGCAGAGACCAAGCAACGTGTTGTAGCCGTCATGGAAGAGTTGAATTTTTCTCCAAAAACACCGGCTACGCTTTCTGATGTCAACAGCAACATTATATTAATGTGCGTTCCGGACTTTGATAATCCTTTTAATGGTCCTGTCATTGAGGGGATTCAAAAATCCGCACGTTCTGAAGGCTATCATGTACTCCTCATGCAAGATTTGAGCCACTATGCAGGCAGAATAAATTATGAGGAGATATTAAAAAATAATTCCATTGCTGGAATTATTATTTTCTGCTCTGTTCCAAATTCAAAGTTTTTAGAGGACTTGACCTTCCGTTGTCCTGTGGTCATGTGCTCTGAGCATGCCGAAAATTATAACGTGTCTTATGTGAACATCGATGATGTCAAGGCTTCAACTCAAGCCGTCAATTATCTAATTTCAACTGGTTGCAAAAAAATCGGATTGATTAATTGTAATATGAATTTTAAGTACGCAAGACACCGAGAAAAAGGATATCGCCAAGCTTTGACAGCTGCCGGACTTCCGATTAACCCTTCTTGGATTCTCCACCTGTCTTCTGTTACTTACAGTGTGGCTTATTCAAACATTCTTCACCTTTTAAGTCAACCTGATCACCCGGATGCTTTTTTCGCTTGTTCTGACGTCTATGCTTTTGCTGCAATCAATGCTGCGAAAAAATTGGGCTTTAGGGTTCCAGAAGATATCTCCGTTGTCGGATTTGACAATGTATATCTATCAACCATGTCCGATCCGCCCATTACAACAATCGAACAGCCAAGCTACCAGCTCGGTCTCCAAGCGTGTGAATTGTTATTAGAAAAAATCAAGTTTCCACAGGTGCCCAACAAACACATCATTTTGGAGACAGAACTCATCGTACGTGGATCAACCAAACTATAAATTATAGGTTGAACAATTGTTTGTTGAACGCAAAAAACCTCGCTTGCAATCAAGCGAGGTTTTCTTATTGTTCTCATTATAATCAAACGGAGAAGGAGGGATTTGAACCCCCGCACGGCGCAAGCCGCCTACCGCATTTCGAGTGCGGACCCTTCAGCCACTTGGGTACTTCTCCATGAAGCATTATTCATAATCATGTGAAAAATGCTTACATTTAAATATTTTAGCACTATTTTGCGTTAAGTCAACCTTTATTTTCCCTTTTTTTACATTATATTTTTGCGCCGCCGTTGAATGTCCCTCTCGCGTCGTTTCAATCACTTGCTGACAAACCGATGAATTACTCACTCCAATCTCCCAGACCGGAATCTCCACCGTCTTATCATGATTGTTGTTATTAATAACGACAACGACCTGGTCATGATCGTCAAACCGTCCATAAGCGATTACATTATATTCTCCATATAAGAATTTTAATGATCCGGTTCGTAGCGCCGGAATCGCTTTTCGTAGACTAATCAATGAACGGTGTAGTGCAATAAGCTCCGTGTTTTCATTGCCCCACGGATAGGTTCTGCGATTATCCGGATCTGTCCATCCGGCAACCCCAGCTTCATCTCCATAATAAATCGTCGGCGCTCCAACCCATGTCATCTGAATTACAACCGCTTCTTTCATCACTGCAAAATCCACATTTGCATTGGCTGCCTCAGCACCCACGGTGTGTGTTCGCCCAACAGTACGATTGGTTCGAGTCAAGAACCGACTATGATCGTGGTTTGACAACTGGTTCATCGCCACTTGCAACGATTGAGTGTGAAACCTTGCCATATTATACTTCATCGCATCAAAAAACGAATGATGATTACCCAAAAGGTCTTCTCTAAATTCATCACTATGTTTTTGCATTCCTGTAAGGAACCAGCTTACCGGCTCCATAAAAGCATCATAATTCATCACCGTATCCCACTGATCTCCATGAATCAACCAATCCGACGGATCTCCATAATGCTCAGCAATAATAATCGCATCCGGTTTGACACTTTTAACTTCTCGCCTAAAGTCCTTCCAAAACTGGTGGTTAAACTCTTTACTATATCCTAAATCAGCTGCAACATCCAGACGCCATCCATCTGCATCATATGGCGGTGACATCCATTTTTTAGCAATATCCATTACATATTTATAGAGTTTTGGCGATCCTTCATAGTTAAGCTTAGGAAGTGTATCATGTCCCCACCATCCATCGTAATAGGGATTATCCGGCCATGCTTGTTTGTTGTGAAAGTGAAAAAAAGAATAATACGGACTGCTTTTTGCACCATATGCCCCAACAGGATAGTTGTGAGAATTTGCATAGAATTTTTCACGATCCATCCATTTATTAAAAGAGCCACAATGATTGAACACACCATCTAAGATAACTTTCATATTACGCTGATGTGCCTCATGGACCAGATTGGCAAAAAGGTTATTACTTGCCTCCAGATTCACGGTTTCCGTTGTACGCGTAATGTATTTTTTTGCATCATTGTTGTCTTTATCAGCTTGATCAAGAACTTCTTGTGCATCCTTAATAACCACACCATAGTGCGGGTCGACATAGTCATAATCTTGAGTATCATACTTATGGTTAGATGGAGATACAAAAATCGGGTTAAAATAAATCACATCCACTCCAAGCTCTTTGAGATAATCCAACTTTTCCAAGACACCCTTTAAGTCTCCACCATAGAACTCACCCACTCCGTCTTGATCGGGTAGTTTATTCCAATCGGTTACTCGTCTGGCCGGTTTATTGATATACATATATTCATTATCTACTACATCATTAGACGGATCTGAATTGTTGAATCGATCCACAAAGATTTGATACATGACTGCATTTTTTGCCCAATTAGGCGTCCGAAATCCGGGCATGATTTTAAAATCAAAATAATGATCCGGTTCACGCATGATTCCTTTTTTATTGTAATATATTGTCAATCGACCTGTCGTCAACTTGAAAAAATAAGTAAAGAGCTTTTCTCCCACTTTAAGTGTATATTCATAATAGTCAAAATACTCATCTGATGAGATAACGTCCATTGCATAACATTCGCCCTGATAGCACACATATGCATGATCAAGATTATTCTTTGCTGCACGAAGGCGTATCACTACCGGAGAATTCATCGATGGTTCTGCCGGTATGCGATAATTTTCCGTTTCATCAGAAAAGATGGCTTTTTCATCAAGAATCTGTTGTCGTGTTGAAAAATAGGTAAACATTTTTTGAGTACGATTCATTTGTTCAAATGGTATTTGAATACTCATGATTTTACCTCCTTTGTCATCATTGTAAAGCTATACTTAATTTTAAACTACTGCCCTTAAGAATGCAAGCCAAAAGCTATAGTTGCGCTTCTTATATTGCAAATGAAAAAAGGACAGCTATCCGATCGCTGTCCTTTTAAGGAGAAGGTATTTGTTCTTATGGGGTGTAGCAAAAACTTAATATATATATTGTATTGGGGGGGTTTTACAATAATAATTATAGCAAGATTTGAAAAATAAGTGTGCATAAACATGTTTTTTTTTTGTCATTTTTCTTAGCCATTATGACGAAGGCCTATTTAAGAGTTTTTAATAATTATAGAATAATCAACAAGTTCTTGTCCAAAATTCCTGAAGTTTTGATTTGAGCTCATTTTCATCAAAAACCGTCTCCATATGAGACCATTCCACGGGATATAGTTCTTGGTAACGCTTTGTCCTAAATCGCTTGTCAATTAACAAGACACTTCCTTGATCATTTTCCGTTCGTATGACTCGCCCTGCCGCTTGCAAGACTTTGTTCATTCCCGGATACGTATAAGCATAATCAAACCCTGATCCCATAGTTTGATTAAAATAATCTTTGATAATATCTTGCTCAAAACAGATCATCGGCAAACCCACTCCAACAATGACAGCGCCTAAAAGTTTTTCTCCTATGAGATCAATCCCTTCCCCAAACATGCCACCAAGCACTGCAAATGCCACGTAACTCTTTTCTCCATTAGATGTAGAAAACCGATCAATAAAGGCTTCTTTATCCGCTTCCCGAAGATTTTTTTCCTGAATAGCGCACTCCACTTGATGTCCATAGATATGCTCAAACACTTCATATGCCTTGTTCATGTATGTATACGATGGAAAATACACAAGGTAATTGCCATGGCGTTGTTGAACAAATGCACCTATTTTTTGGATCAAAGAACCCATCGATTGATCTCTATCAGCATATTTTGTAGACAGGCGCCCATCCACCATAAGCTTAAGGTTTTCTTGCTTAAATGGCGAGAGCAAGTCAAGCCCAAAACTTTGTTCATCACCTCCAAGCAGGTAGCGATAATAAGGCATCGGCAATAAGGTTGCACTAAAATATACGACTCCTTTCATTGTTAAAAGAATCTCGCGAAGATTTGTCCGGGGATCGACGCAAAACAGCTTCATTACTAATTCTTGGCCCTCTCTCAAGTAGTATGTCCGATAGTTAGGACCATACATTTCATATTTTTTGATAAAATCATAGGCCAAAAAATAAAACTCCAAAAGTTCATCCATATGTTCCCACTGTTTATGAAGCTTAAAGATTTTTTCGATACGATATATAATACCGCGTAAGTGCGTTTCTATAGATAGCGGAGCTTCCACTTCAACTCGCTGCTTTTGATCTAAAGCTTTCATCTCTTTGCGCATATCAATAAATACCTGATTGACTTTTGTAAAGTATAAATGTAGACGTTGGTCAAGTTCTTTGACTTTGCGCTTCATATCCATGACCTGACTTTTTTTGATTTCGGCTGAGTACATACTTCGGCTACGATCGACTAAATTATGCGCTTCATCAATAAGTAAACTATATCGACCGGTTCCTTCCGCAAAAAACCGCTTTAGCATAGCACTGGGATCAAATGCATAATTATAGTCACAGATAATAACTTGTGATAACGTCGCCAAATCTAAGGATAGCTCATAGGGACACAATTGATACTGTTTGGCATAAGCTTCTATAACCTCTTTGCTATATCCATCCGCATCATGATATAGGGCTTTAATACCTTCGTTCACTCGGTCATAGTGGCCCTTGGCATAAGGACAATGTTCCGGGTTACAGTTGACTTCTTCATGTATACAAATTTTTTCTTTTGCAGTAATCACAACATACTTTAATACAAGACCCTTTTCTTTCATCTTTTCTAACGTTTCAACGGCCACCTTTTTTCCGATGGTCTTTGCCGTTAAGTAAAAAAGTTTATCCGTGCAGTCTTGCCCAAGGGCTTTGATACCGGGAAACAAAGTTGCGATTGTCTTTCCTGTTCCTGTAGGCGCTCGACTAAATAAAATATTGGCCTCCATAATGGTTCGATAAACCCCTTTCATAAGCTTATCTTGACCGCTACGAACTGTATCAAATGGAAACTCAAATGCCTTTATGCTTTGGTGCATCCGGCGTTCATACGTATCCACCATTTTTGCATACGCACTGTAATGCGTTAACACTTCTGCAAAAAAATCTGCCAATTCACCAAACTGGATTTCTTGCTCAAACTGCTTATGCTGCATACTATCCAACTCAATATACGTCAATCGACACGCTATGCGATCACATGGATATTGCAATGCATACAGATAGGCATACACCTTCGCCTGAGCCCAATGCACGAGTTGTCCCTGTTCAATCTCGCTAAGCGCCCGTGTCGTCGATTTAATCTCATCAATAAGAATATGTGTCTCTTCATTTTCCTTGGTGAGGATAACCCCATCAATTCGACCACCTAGATGATACATCACTTCATCTTTTTCAAAAGTATAACTTACAGATACCTCACTTTCGTAAGGTCCTTTTTCAGCTTCTGCCTTTTGAAATCGTTGGTGCGCCTTCGTACCATCAACCATACGGCGATGGCTTAAACTTACCGAGGTAATATCACCTGAGCGAAACACCATCTCAACAAGTTCACGCACGGACACTTTATGTATATATCGTTCATTCTCTTTTTTCATGACTGCCCCTTTTTTTTGCGTACATATGTTCTACCCCTATTATACAAGATAGCTTCACGAAAATAAAGCAAATAAAAGACAAACTGCGTAAAATATGATACACTATCGTTATCTTATTTTTTTGGAGGCGTTACATGGCAACAATTACCAAAGTTAGTATCATGATTTTTTTAATTATTCTAGGTATTTCCATGAGTTCAAACAATTATATTCACCGATTTATTGTGACCCATATTTTCTTTCATCAACCTTTAGCTACAAAGATGTTACGTCCTCTTGGTATTATCATTGCTATTAGTTCTGTTTTATACATTACACCCTATCTGTATGTTGGTATATTATTGAATCTAGTTATTGCAATGTTTTTAATTTTTAATTACATCCGAAGCCAAAGCGCTGTACGTAAGCATACCATCAGCCCAAGAGAAAAAGCCATCCAATCTTATCAAATGGAGATTTTGGCTAAGCGACAACATATTAATCGGTTAAAATCAGATATAGCTAAACAAAATCGTAACAAAGAGCTAAAAACAACACTTACTGAAAAAAGCGACTAGAATATCTAGTCGCTTTTCAATAATCTTTTTACTTGTCATACATTTTATACAGCATCGCTGCACCAATAATTCCTGCATCATTCCCTAACTCACACACAAGTAATTCTGTCTTAAGTGAATCTGCTCCACCATATATTTCTGTAAGGACTTTTTCTCTTAAAGGAACTAATAGGTTTTCTTTTTGTGCAGATACACCTCCACCAAGAGCAATGGCTTGTGGTTGGAAAATGTTAATTACATTCACTAAACCAACGGCTAAGTGGTGAATATACCAATCAATCACTTCTTGCGCAATTACATCTCCAGCTTGCGCCGCATCAAAAGGAATCTTTGCATTCATATTTTCCAGGTTTCCTTCTACAAGTGTGTTCAATGTTGACTCCGGGTGGGCTGCTGCAGCTTCTTTGGCTTTGCCAATTAAAGCTGTTGCTGAGGAAAAGGCCTCCCAACATCCACGGCGTCCACAACTACATGTTGCTCCGTTCATATCAATAACCATATGTCCAAGCTCTGCACCGCCATGGTAAGATCCTGTAATAATATTTTCCTGTACAATAATTCCACCACCGACGCCTGTACCCAACGTTACAGCAACAAAGTCTTTATATTTGCGTCCAACACCTGAGATAAACTCTCCATAAGCAGCTGCGTTGGCATCATTTTCAATATATACAGGGATATCAAAATACTTAACAAATTCTTCACGGATGGGTGTATTATTGAACTTTAAATTATTCGCATAAACGATTAGCCCTTTTTCTGTATCCGGCGTTCCTGGACTTCCAATCCCGACAGAATGAACGTCTTCGGGCTTAATACCTTCATCTTCAATCACTTTTAGTGCTAGCATCGCCATATCTTTAACGATAGCCGTATAATCCCGCTCACGTAATGTAGGCACTGAATCTTTTCGAATAATCGTGCCTTGTTCATCGACTAACGCCGCTGCAATATTTGTCCCACCTAAATCAATTCCAATATTATACATAAATCCTCCTTAGTTGTTTGTTCCTTTTTCTTCTAAATTTTTGCGCTCTTGTGTACGTTTTGCCAAGTTATTGGTCACTCGATTATTCAGCTCAATCGCTGCATTATACCCCATCGCTTTTTGTCGATGGTTAATCGCCGCCGACTCTACAATAATCGCCAAGTTTCGCCCTGGACGAATGGGAATCGAATGTGACACGATTTGATTGCCAAGAATTTCCATGTATTCTTCATTTAAACCTAAGCGTTCATATTCCTTATCTGGATTCCAATCTTCCAGTCGTATCGCTAAATCTATGTTTTGACTTTCCTTAACCGACTCGACTCCAAAAAGGGTCTTGCAATCAACAATCCCCACTCCGCGCACTTCTATAAAGTGACGAATAATATCTGGACTTGTTCCTTGCAAAATATCATCATTAATTTTTTTAATTTCAACAACATCATCTGCAACCAGACGGTGCCCCCGCTTAATCAACTCCAAAGCAGTCTCTGATTTTCCAATACCGCTTTCACCCGTAATAAAAACCCCTTCACCATAGACATCTACAAGTACACCATGTAAAGAAATCCGTGGTGCAAGTTCTGTTTTTAAGTATTGGTTTAATTCTGAAGAAAAATATGAAGTTGGTCTGTGAGATTGTAATATCGGAACCCCCGTCTCATGTGCCACTTCATTGAGGTCATCCATTAGCTCCAAACTCCGTGACAAAATCAAGCACGGTATCTGACTTTTAAATAGGCGCTCAAGAATAGCACGACGTTCAGAGGCAAATAAGTTTTGTATATAGGTGTACTCCACTTTTCCAATGATCTGAACACGTTCAGAATCAAAATAATCAAAAAAACCTGCAAGCTGTAATGCCGGTCGATTTAAGTCACTTTGATTGATGCGTATATCTTTGGTCGGTATTTCCGGCGTCAAATTCTTGAGTTTCATTTTTTTGATGATATCATCAAGACAGACATAATAATTTTCATGATCCATGGTCGCCCTCCAGTTTGCTTTCCTGCATTTTATCTTACACTATAGTATCACATCTTTATGGAAAAATCTATAAACCGCTTCACTACTTTTTTGATTCATCCCATTCACTTGATTAAGCTCCTCTACTGAAGCTTCTTTTATTTTTTCAATATTGCCAAAGGCACGCATTAGGTTTTTGCGTCGCGTAGGACCAATGCCCGCTATATCATCTAAAACCGACCTCACTTGTATCTTGGAATGGGTTTTACGGTGATAATCAATGGCAAAGCGATGGGCTTCATCTTGAATTCTTGCCACAAGTTTAAACGCTTCACTTCGCACGTTCAGCGCAATCTCTTGATTATTAAAGTATAATCCTCTTGTTTGATGCTTGTCATCCTTGACCATTCCGCAAACCGGAATGGCTAATCCTACTTCTGTCAGCACTTGAAGGGCAATATTAACCTGTCCTTTTCCTCCATCCATAAGGATAAGATCCGGTAGTTTTGTAAACTTACCTTGAGCGGCATCCAGGCCTTTTATCAACAGTTCCTTTTGTTCTTCCAGTGCATGGGTAAACCGCCGGGACAGAACTTCATTCATTGAGGCATAGTCATCTGGTCCATTTCCATATTTAATTTTAAATTTACGGTAATCACTTTTTTTAGGTTTTCCCTGTTCAAAAACAACCATCGATCCCACCGTTGCCACGCCTTGATGGTTGGAGATATCATAAGCTTCAACTCGTACTATCGCCTCGTCCAGCCCGATGGCTTGGCGCAGTTCTTCCATGGCTCCAATCGTCCGTTTTTGCTCTTTACGAAGACTGTCACCAAATTGCTCAAGGGTAATGGCCGCATTTTTTGCCGCGAGAGCTATCAGCTTGTTCTTGTCCCCTTTTTGCGGCACTCGAATATACACTTTTTGTCCTCGTTTATCCGATAACCAACGTTCAATGATATGAGCCTCAGTCAGATTGTTTTGCAAGATGAGCTCCTTGGGAATAAACGGCGTCCCCGAGTAGAATTGTTTAACAAAAGCTGTCATAATCTCCTCGCCATTTTGCTCCTCAATATTTTCCATGCGAAAATGCTCACGTCCAATAAGTTTACCATTGCGGACAAAATACACTTGAACCAACGCTTCTTGTTCATTTTTGGCAAAGGCTATGACATCCTGATCATTTTGCGCCGATTTAACTATTTTTTGTTTTTCCATGATTGCCTTGATGGCACTGATATAGTCTCTTGCTTCTGCCGCCTTTTCAAAGTCAAGGCGCTCTGAAGCTTCGAGCATTTGCTCTTGTAGTTCATTCATCACCGGCAGGTAGTCCCCTTCAAGAAATTGAATGACACGTTCAATCTGCTTACCATAATCCGGCGCACTAATATACCCCATGCACGGAGCGTCACATTGCTTGATATGGTAATTCAGACATGGACGCTCTTTTCCAATATCACGTGGCAACACACGATGACAGGTCCTTATCTTATACATCTTACGTACAAGGTCAATAATCTCCTTAGCTGCATAAGCATTGACATAGGGTCCATAGTACTTTGCCTTGTCTTTTTTCATTTCTCGTGTATAGATAATACGCGGAAAAGCTTCATCTACCGTCACTTTGATATACGGATATGTCTTATCATCTTTGAGCATTGTGTTATATTTGGGCCAATATTTTTTAATAAGATTACACTCAAGGATAAGTGCTTCTAGTTCAGAATCTGTCACAATATATTCAAACGAATGAATTAGTGAAACCATTCTTTTGATTTTATTTGAATGATTCGCTGACTGATGAAAATATTGACGCACACGATTTTTCAAAATCTTTGCTTTGCCGACATAGATGATATGATCATTTTTATCTTTCATTAAGTACACACCGGGTTTATCCGGCAAGTTCTTTAGCGCTTCTTTTAAATCAAACATGTATCCACCTTCACTTATTTTGCTATACTTCCATTTTTATCGTTGGCATCGTCCCTACAAATTCAAATTCGATATCTGTAAACTGATTTACATCTTTTTTTATTTTACAATGACATGTCGTTGAAGGGCTAACTTCAAATTCATAATCCCCGATGGTCATCCACTGAACATCACACCGCTTAATATCTACTCGCAATGCGTCTATGTCAAAAATCCCAAGGTATGCCCCTTCATTATACTGTAGCGTATTATCATCGGGTCCTTTGCCAAAATATGAAATTGCATCTCCCGAATCATTAAGCCGTAAAAAAAGGTGTGTTGCTTTTAACGGCACTGTCTCTGAAGGCTTTATTTGCATAATAACTTCATTTTTACCATTCATCAAAAAGATGACTTCAAGACCACCTTTATAACCTTTGATTTTATAAGAACATATAACTTCTGTTCCATTATCTACCGCATGCAATGTATACCCTTTAAATTGAAGTGCATGGGATTTTTCTTCTTCACCAATTCGACACTCCATTCTCAAGGGTTTTAGAAAAAGCTCTTTGGACCCTAGGGCAAAGTTAAGGATTTCTCCTGTCTGTCGACTAATATTACAACTAAACCGCTCTCCCTCTAAGAATAACTTTCGATGCTTTGCCTGAACACGCATTGGTAAACCCGAAGGCGCTATCTCCATCATTTTTTGGGATGTTCTTAATCGAAACTGTTCCATAGCAAAAATATAGCCTGCTTTTTCATAATCTGTATCCTGAGCCAACGTTGCAAATACATTCAAATCATATTGACAATTCATGTTAAAATCAATTGCACTCAAATCTAAACGCAGGCGATATTGGCTTTTCGGTTGAATATCTAAAGGTTCTTCTATATTTTTATATACACTGATTCCATCTTCTAAGACTTCATATCCCAACAAGAAACCCTGTGTATCTATATATGCATAGTGACTTTTTATAAGGATCTCCATTTGATCGAGATTGAGCTCAAACTGCAGACGCTGCTGCTCTTTTTTTATCACCCGAGTAATTGGACGGCTTTGATTCAAAGAATTAAAAAGCCAGCCACTATCTTCTATCTGAGGTAGTCCTGATTCTTCGTAGTCCCTTGATTGTCTAAATCCCCGATTCCAAGGCATTATTGAAATATCTGGATACTCTCCAATATCAATACGGTTTTTCGAAGTAATCTCTTTGACCAAATAATAATCCGACTTTGTCATCAGCGGAGACACAATATAACGTTCAATACATGGATGGTTAGAATACAACCCATAGTACTCTTCAATCTGATAAATACTTTGAGGTTTTATCTCAACATAAGGCAAGACATCAATGACTTTGATTCCATAGGTATCGCAAAGATTATAAAATGCTTCTTGCTTCTCCCAGGCACAATAATATATTTTTTGAATGTTTAATTGCTTCATACACATAATGTCATCAAAAGCACTTGAACCGCTTTCATGATAATACACAATCGCTTCTTGACGCTCTACAAATGGCTCTTGACCTGCAAATCCCATATAGGTCATATGACTATCTAATACTTCACCCAGTGCATTATATATTGTGACCTTAACATCATATCGCACCGGAGTCTCTGTCGACCATTCTATAGGGGCACTCACAATCTCATGAATGTTAAAATGATTAATCTCTTGTTGGTCAAGCACCATATTTTCTTCCATAGTTTTAAAGCCCGCATCTTCATATGAAATCTCTATGCGCGCTTTGATTGGTATTTTTTCATTCCAATGATTTTCTATAAACATGCTAAAACTTGTTGTCCACTTTTTATCCTCAGAAACCTCATGGATGTTTTCATGTTGTCTTGTTTTAATGTTTATCCACTTAATGCGAATCTTTTTTTCTTCCATAGGGCACCTCTCATATATCACTATTCTTCTTCCATTATAATCGAAAACCCTCATAATAAAAAGACGTGTTTTTAGAAAACTAAAAACACGTCTAACTTTGCTTAGGACTGACCAAGAGATATACACCCACAAGAATAATTCCTAACGACCAGATTGTACCTCGGTTCATCCAATCCAAAAACTGGTCCGCAAGCATTAAAACTCCAAGCCCAACAATCACAACACCGATGATTTGTTTAGTTTTTTTTTGCGTCGAGTGTTCATATTCGGGTGTATGCTCATCTTCCTGCGTCGCATCATGCCCTTCATATGTTGTTTGATCTTCGATATAATCGTAAGGTCTTTCCGGAATAATAATGGCACATAAGATATACGCTAAAACTCCTGTTCCATAAGCGAAAACAAAAATTGCAAAACCTAATCGAACGATTGTAGGGTCTATATCAAAATATTCTGCAATTCCCGCACACACACCTGCTAGCATTTTATCCTGTCTTGAACGAAATAATTTTTTTGACATTGCCGTCACCTCTTTCTTAAAGTATATATTGATTATAACGAGTGAAGTTTATAGCCAGCTTCCAAAATGATTAAAGGTTCATTAAAATCTTGCTAATTTTCTCTTTTTCATCTACAATGTCTGTATTAGATATCATTTGGAGGCTTTTATGAAAAAAAATATATTATTGTCACTACTACTAGGTTCCACACTATTACTTGGTGCTTGCGAAGTTTCACCTATACAGAGCAACAGTTCAAACCCTAACGCTCCCTTAGATGCTTCCACCACAAGCGAAAGCACCGTATCTCCCCCATCGTCATCTGATACTACCACTAATGACGTACCACTTGACACAGAGGCGATTACTGAGGCACCTGATGCATTCAACATTTTCGATGAAATCGATTGGACCAATCGAACCATCCTAGAAGTCTCATCAGATAATACAACCGGTTATCACGATGCACTTGACCCTATTAATGTTGATCAACTAGGCTTAACCCCTGAGATGATTTTGGAAAACGAAGACTTACGTCCTCTCGTTCAACATCTAGTCAACAATAAATACAATTATACCTATGGAGCAATCGGGTATGTTCAAGATGCTGATAGCATCTATACGTTAAGTAATAAATTGAATCATCTGCCCGCCGACTATGTTCCTGCCGATCTCGTTGAACCTGATATTGATTTTTATTTTGCTGAGTTTCTCGAGAAAAAGCAATTGCGCTCTGAAGCTGCTATGCATATGGAAGAACTATTTTCCGCCGCTAAAGAAGATGGCTACACTATCCTTGGTGCTTCCGGTTATCGTTCCTATCGCACGCAAAAAGGGATTTATGAACGTAATGTTGCCAACCGTGGACAAGAAGCTACGGATAAAGTCAGCGCCCGGCCAGGCCACAGCGAACATCAAACCGGACTAGCATTAGACGTAACACTTCATGCACTAAATTATCGACTTGTCGATGAACTCGGTGAAATGAACGAAGGCATCTGGCTTAAAGACCACGCCCATGAATTTGGCTTTATCATTCGCTATTCTCAAGAAGACACCGCAATTACCGGATATAGTTATGAGCCTTGGCACTTACGTTATATCGGAAAAGACGTTGCCACTTTCATATATGAACATGACTTAACGGTTGAAGAATTATATATGTATATTGAATCACTTATTGAAGAAAACACCGGCTTATAAGCCGGTGTTTTCTTCAAGTCCAAGCATAATATTCATATTTTGAATCGCTGCCCCTGATGCGCCTTTTCCCAAATTATCAAGACAGGCAATGCACTGCAACTGTGTATCATTGCCAAAGACAAAGATATCCAAATAATTGGTATAATTATTCATCTGAATATTCATGCGATTTTCTATAAGCGACGCGTCATCATCTGCACAATGTACCCGAACATAATGCGCATCTTTATAATGTTCTTGTAATATACTTGCACACATCTGTTTTGTCATCGTCTTTTTAAATGCATCAAGCGTCAGTGGAACAGTCACAGCCAGTCCCCGCTCAAAGTTGCCGACAATCGGCATAAAAATAGGGCGTTGCTTTAATCCTGCCTGCACCATAATCTCCGGAACATGTTTATGACTCAGATTCAATGCATACTGCATCGGTGCTTGATATGCCATATCTGTCGTTGTTTGATAGGTTTCAATCATTTGCTTGCCACCGCCTGAATACCCTGTCAATGAGAAGAAGGATAAACTTTTGTCAGCATCAAGTATTTTTGCTTGAATCAATGGATACAGAATAGAAATCGCCGCTGTTGCATGACATCCCGGATTGGAGAGACGCTTGCTTGTTCGAATCGCTTGACGATGTTCATCGGACAACTCTGCAAAGCCATATGTCCACTCTGCATGGGTTCGGTGGGCTGTCGAAGCATCAATAACTTTTGTCATTGGGTTAGTTATCATGGCTACGCTTTCTTTAGCTGCCAAATCAGGCAAACATAAAAATACTATGTCTGCCTCATTGAGCAACGCTTTACGTGCTTCCAGATTATGACGTTCATGATAATCTATCTTTAACAAACTGACATTGGGGTGGTTTTCTAAGCGCTCATTAACAAGAAGTCCTGTTGTACCATGTTGTCCATCAACATATACTTTATACATTTGTATTCTCCTTTTCCACTATCGACTTTTCGTATTTTTATTCTCTTTTTTGAATTATTATACACTTAATCGAATCCAATGTCAATTCTAGGGTTTATCTATGGTTTTCTACTGCTGCACGTTCAATCGCCAATCCACTTTTATATGTTTCCATAAAGCGCTCAAAGCCTTCAACGTCTTCATCAGTTGCACTTAATGTCTCACCTTTTTGAGATCCAAACACTCGCTCATCAAGATATTGTTCAAGTGTCTCACCCTCTTGCTTATTTTTCAAGTAAGCCGCTAATAGCGCAACGCCCCATGCACCACCTTCACCTGCAGTCTCCATTACCGTTACCGGTGCATTAACTGCCGCCGATAGGAACCGTTGCCCCACACCTTTTGTTTTAAATAAGCCTCCATGTCCTAGAATCTTATCTAACTGAACCCCTTCCCCTTTTAACAAAATATCCAAGCCAATCTTTAATGCGCCTAATGAGGTATAAAGGTTTGCACGCATAAAATTAGCAAGATTAAAGTGGTTTTGTGAGGAACGAACAAATAGCGGTCGTCCTTCTTCAAAATGGGTCATATGCTCTCCTGAAAGATAACCATATGAAAGAAGTCCGCCTGCATCAGCATCTCCTTCCAAAGCTTTTGTATACAGCGTCTTAAAGAGGGTCGTCTGATCAACTTCAACACCAAACGCCTTTAGAGTCTCATCAAATAAATTTACCCATGCATTCAAATCTGATGTACAGTTGTTTGAATGTGCCATGGCTACAAGTTTTCCAGAAGGTGTTGCCACTAGGTCAATCTCTGAATAGACTTTTGATAATTCTTTTTCAAGAACAATCATTGCAAATACGGACGTTCCTGCCGAGACATTACCTGTACGTGCGGCAACACTATTTGTCGCTACCATTCCTGTTCCTGCATCGCCTTCTGGCGGACACATGATAATACCTGGTTGAAGTAACCCTGTCGGATCAAGGAGCTTTGCCCCTTCCCGGGTTAAACTTCCTGCATCTTGTCCAGCAACTAAGGCCTTAGGTAAAATATCTTGAACTTTCCATGGCATATTATTGTCTGCTGCCAATGTATTAAATTGTTCAATCATACGCGCATGATAATCATGGGTATTCAAATCAACAGGGAACATCCCTGCAACGTCTCCGATTCCAAGAACTTTTTCACCGGTTAGTTTCCAGTGCACATAACCTTCTAACGTTGTTAAATAGTTAATTCTTGATACATGCTCTTCCCCATTAAGAATCGCTTGATATAAATGCGCAATACTCCAGCGCTGAGGCACCGGATATTGAAATAAGTCTGTTAAGGCTTTTGAAGCTTCTCCTGTTATGTTATTGCGCCATGTGCGAAAAGGCACTAATTGTTGATCGTCTTGATCAAAGACAATATATCCATGCATCATCGCACTGATACCAATAGCTCCGACTTTAGACAATTTCACCCCGAACTTATCTTCAACATCGGTCACCATCTTTTGATAACTATCTTGAACACCAACCCATACTTCTTCTAAATCATATGTCCAGACTCCATCAATAAGACTATTTTCCCAGTCATGACCACCAGATGCAATTGGTTGATGATTGTCATCAATAAGAACTGCCTTAATTCGTGTTGACCCTAATTCAATTCCTAATGCAGTCTTCCCGTCATTGATCATCTGAATAATTTGTTCTTTTTCCATAACCATGTTCAAACCCTCCATACGTTGATCATTTGATTTGTTTCTTTAATAATAACTGATAAGTAGGCTCCAATGCAATAGAATATCGCAAATAAACACAGAAAGACAAAGAAAATACCACATAACGGTTGTTTTCTTTGTCTTTCTCAATAGGTTTTCAATTTTATCGATAGGTTTGACTTGCACGTCGGCTTGAACTATAGATGGCTATATCGCCTAACTGATATGTCTCCATACCTTGACGCGTCTTAAAGCCCTCCTCTGTCCAACCATTGTTATATCCTAAGTAAGCACCCTTACCTTGTTTATGCATCACCATCTTAAATCCTACAACAATATAACCATCATGCAAAAACGGGTCAGCTCCTAGATTGATATGTCCCAATCGGGTGATATCCGTTCCCTTCGGTAAAAAATACGCCATGTTCGGCAAGTGGAACCTTCCCTTCCATTGTTGCACTGAACGCTTTTTCACCCCTTGATCCATTGACGTCGGTCCCCACGACGTATCTCCTATAAATATTCGATCCTTCGCCGTTAAAGTCACCTTGCCTTCAAAAGCTACCACTTGATCATATCGACTCACATAGACATCGACGGCTTGTCTTTGACTATAGTCTGCTACCCCATTACGTACAGGGACATAGGTATAATAAGGCTCAATCGAAAGCGTGTCTTCCGGATAGTACAAATCCCCGTTTGTCCTAACATCAAAGACTATGGGATACCCCAGCATAATCCCTTCCTTGGGAGTTCCCACCCGCCTTGTATCCTTAGGTTTTATAGGTAGGTCTATGGCGCGATACGGTGCTTCCTTTGATACATGGTCTGTCCAATAATCATCCGGGCATGCTGTCACCTGAAAATCATAAAGCTTACTGGATAGCTTAAATGCCATGGATTCCACTGCCTTGTACTTTGTAATATCTCGATTCGCATAGTATTCATATGGATCTGTTAAGATATCTTGATGGTTGATGGGAATGGAGCGAAACATAATCTCCCCCTCCAACTCTCGCTCCCATGCCGGAATAAAGAACGTCGCTTCCAGGCTGTTAAAGTTCCCCCAGGTATTTTTAGGAAAGTACAGTCCATCATATCCGGTGCCCACATAGACGTCAAACGGAAATGCCACTTGCTTAACCTCAAAGTAGGCACTATAATCTCGGTCTCCATATCCTCGCGCCTCCATATGCTGCCCCTTCTTCGGATAATCGATATGAAATCGTTCTCCGATAACCAGTTGGCGTGGCTCCGGATCATATGTCAGTTGCTGGGTTTGCTTACTGATTACATCAAGAACAGGATAGCAGACCACTGGCGTATGCACCGTTACATCGTTGATCTGTTCAATCGCTTCCCTACGCCCATTGCTTTCTCGGGTATCAATGACTGTCTTATATACCAACTCACCTTCAGATGGCTTCAATCCATTCGACATAGTCGCCGGTATATGTAGTCCGCCTTGATACAGATCCTCCGTACTATTAAGTGATGCGGGTGGAATCGGTCGCGGAACGGGTGTTTTTGTTTCATAAAGCCCATTATCCAGAAGTACTTCCCCATTAAAGGTTAAACCATCATTCTTGACACGTATCTTTCCCACCGCCGCCTCTGCTGTCGGACGGAAGTTTTCATTTGGAATCGATGGATAGGACCGTCGGCTTTTACTTCCCAATGTCTTTTGCGGAAGATTAATAACAATAGGGTCTGAGACCGGATCAATGATATGCTCCTGAAGTTCGCCGCCTCTTTCCATCACTACCTGAGGTGGCTTCACTGAGCTTTGAAGTGTATGTTGTCCTCCCGGCAAGGCTTCGTTGGTCACTATCCCTTGGTCAAGAGCAAACACACTTAGATTTTCAATCCGATAAAAATCATATGTCCTTGGAATCGCATAGGTTTTACTGCGTGTGGTCGTTCTTGATACGCGCCGTACTTCTCCCGTCTCCTTATCCTTAACCCCTTTTACCAGCTTATAACGTCGACTCACGGTCACAGAATAGTTCTTCGTTCCATAGACATGTTGATAGTCTAAGGCGTGAAGATACTCCATCCCCTGTATCTGGACATAGAGAGGGTCTGATGCAGGTACTGCAACCGATGCATCAAAAGCTTCATTACCTCGTGGATCTGCCTGAATCACCGCCGTTGCCTGACTATCTAACTGTGATGAAGGAATGTCCACCCGGTCTTCTCCCTCTTCTTGGGTGATCTCCTCTATAACATCTTCCATCGCCCTTAGGTTGACGGTAATGTACCACTCTTCGGCGACACCATCTTTATTGGAGTCCCACTTATGCATATATTTGATGACACCACTGCCTGTTGAAGATGCAGGAACAATAACGATGGCATTATCCAACCAACCACTCGGGTCCTCGGTTTCATCAAAGCGTGGACCGTATTCGGTTTCAAGAAAATAAAATATTTCATTTTCATAAAACGCCTGATCCTCGGGTGATGTGATATATTGATTGATATCTGTTTTCCAATCTGTATTTTCTTGCCAATCATAGGTATTGATGATTGCTGAGCCACTATGATCATCTGGATACTTTGGATTATTGATTAAGTATCCATCAGGATTATAACCGATATAACGGTACTCACCCACCTCACGGTTGTAGCTATTAGGTGAACCATCGGGCTCTTTCAACCCAGCCAAGCTAGAAGGAAATGTACCTACATTATTAACTACCAAAACTTCATATGCATTCCATACATCTATATCAAAGGCTTCTATTGGTGCTATCCAATCAGGTTTTTGAAGCATTACCTCATCATATGCTCTTTGCATTTCACTAGGTACTTCTACTGCTGTTACTTCCGATGATAGTACTCCATTAAGTAGCAACAAAAGAATTAAGACGGTGACTATACTATACTTTTTCATTTCTACCTCCTACCGATAAATGACGACATCAGTATATGGCATAATCTGGGTAATATTCTTCTCATAGGTATCAATAAAGTTTTGATCTCGATACCAAATATTAAAGTTCACCGCAATAGCTTGTTCATATTGTGTTTCTTCAAATGTAACGATTTCATGTAACCGCACTAAATATCTATCATTATCTAGGTAAAAGAAGGCTTCATCATGTTTTAGATATGTATATTTATCTGTTTTTTGCGCCAAATAATCCACGACAATATCCACTTGATCTTGTGGCATTCGTCGTTGAAGTAGGCGTTCAAAACTTTCAATATGACCCTCTAACGGTCCATTTTCATCATATTCAAAAGCTCCTTTCGCATAATCTATGCTTTGTTGAGAAACAGAATTTGTTTCAACTTGATATTTAGTGGGAGAATATCCCATATTGCCTGTAATAAGACTCCAATCTTCTGCGGCATTCTCAGCATCACTTGCTGCCACAGGATCTACCCAGTTGGCACCTCCTAGAAGATGAGATTCCATGCCTGAGTGTTGTTCGTTATACTGTTCTTCATAATCAAATGTAGGACGTGTGTCCGGGTCAATTAAGCGTACTACAACTGTACTGGCTTCTGCCCTTGTTAACACCCCTTGGGGTTTAAAAGTATGGTCAGGATAACCTGTGATGATCCCTAGCTTATACGTCTTCATAATATCTTTGTTGTATTTAAAAGAAAAATCTTCGGAGTCTGTGACCACTTGGAGCACCTGTGTCAAGTCGGTGAAGGTTTGTTCCCCTTCTAGGCGTTCTACCGCACGTATAATAATCATACACATCTCTTCTCGTGTAATCACTTGTTTGAAGTTCACAGGTCCCAAATAAGAATCAAAGTCTTCTTCTTTGAGTATTCCAAGCTCCATCGCCTTATCGATATAGTTCTGCGCCCAGTAGCCTTCGCTATTACCTGGTTCTTCTCCTAGTGCACGCACCACCATGGTAATAAACTGGTCACGTGCCAACTTCGTCTGGGGACGAAAGGTTCCGTCTGGATAACCAACAATAATCCCTCGGTCATCTTCACTTAAGCGTTCAACTGCATTATAAAACCAGTCACTGGTATTCACATCCGTACTTCTTGCTCCATAAATGGGGGTAAAAAAAGACAACATGATTAAACATGTCAAGACATAAGTCGTTCCTTTTAACGTATTCATAATTCTCTCCTCAATATTATATTTTTTATTTTACTCCTACACTTCTCTATTAGATTACAGAAAATGTCATGTGCATGCAATAGGACGATAGTCTTAAAGATTTACACTATCGATAAATGATGACATCAGTATAAGGCATAATCTGGGTAATATTCTTCTCATAGGTATCAATAAAGTTTTGATCCCGATACCAGATGTTAAAGTTTACTTCCATTGCTTGTTCATATTCTGTTCCTCTAAAAGCTAATACTTCATCCACTCGTACTAAATACCTATCATTATCTAGGTAAAAGAAGGCTTCATCATGTTTTAGATATGTGTATTTATCTGTTTTTTGCGCCAAATACTCCATGACAATATCTACTTGATCTTGTGGCATTCGTCGTTGAAGTAGGCGTTCAAAGTCTTCTATGTGCCCTGCATAGGGTTCATTTTCATCATACATTAAAATCCCCGATGCATAATCACTAGATTGTTGTGTTTTTACTCTATTTAATTCAAAAGAAGTTTTGCTTGGTAAATAATCCATATCACTTGTAATCAGATCCCAATCCGCCTTGGCATTATCATAATTACTCGCTGCCACAGAATCTACCCAGTTGGCGCCTCCTAATAGATGAGATTCCATGCCTGAGTGTTGTTCGTTGTACTGTTCTTCATAATCAAATGTAGGACGTGTGTCTGGGTCAATTAAGCGTACCACAACTGCACTGGCTTCTGCCCTTGTTAACACCCCTTGGGGTTTAAAGGTATGGTCAGGATAACCTGTGATGATTCCTAGCTTATACGTTTTCATAATATCTTTGTTGTATTTAAAAGAAAAATCTTCGGAGTCTGTGACCACTTGGAGCACCTGTGTCAAGTCGGTGAAGACCTGTTCCCCTTCTAAACGTTCTACAGCTCTTATAATAATCATACACATCTCTTCTCGTGTAATCACTTGTTTAAAGTTCACAGGTCCCAAATAGGAATCAAAGTCTTCTGCTTTGAGTATTCCAAGCTCTATCGCCTTATCGATATAGTTCTGTGCCCAGTAACCTTCGCTATTACCTGGTTCTTCTCCTAGTGCACGCACCACCATGGTAATAAACTGGTCACGTGCCAATCTCATCTCGGGACGAAAGGTTCCGTCTGGATAACCGACAATAATCCCTCGGTCATCTTCACTCAAGCGTTCAACTGCATCATAAAACCAGTCACTGGTGTTCACATCCGTACTTCTTGCTCCATAAATGGGGGTAAAAAAAGACAACATGATTAAACATGTCAAGACATAAGCCATTCCTTTTAACGTATTCATAATTCTCTCCTCAATATTCCATTTTAATTTTACTCTGAACCTCTCCATATAGATTACAGAAAATATCATGTGCACGCAATAAGACATTAGTCTTAAAAAAGCCAAGCCAGATGGCTTGACTTTTGGGGTCTATATAGTGTGACATTGGTCACAACCTTGTTCTATAATCTCAACTTTCTAATGTCCTCTTTTAATCGATGTAAATCTGCAAGAAAGTCTTCAATGTCATGTTCATGCTCTAGTTCATCATTAAGAATCTGTGTTGCCATTTGATATGTAGAGTAATCCTTACCATCCGTATACTCAGCAATATCTTCATATCGCTGAATCGCACACCGTTCACCTTTTAGATTCTGCTCAAGGACAACTTCAATATATGGGTCTATCGGTTCTTCATAATCACACTTTGCAAATTCAACCCACTTATTAGGGTTTAAAATCGGTGTCCCCCCTAGCTGGATAATACGTTCTACAATAAGCTCTGCATGTCCAAGTTCTTCATTGGCATGTAGCAAAAGCTCAGGCTCTACTTCACTACGCATCGGACCTTCTATCATGCGTGCTCCAATCCAATATTGATAATAAGCTAACCATTCTTCTGCAAGTGCTTCGTTCAACATCTGTATTAATTTGTCTACATCAAGTCTTGAAATTTCAACAGCTTTTTTTCCCACTTTACACCCTCCTAAAAGCAATAAACATGAATAGTTTCTACTATTATGTTAACTCTTTTTAAGAGATTTTGTCAACTGCTATAATGCTTCTCCTCGTTGATATTTTCTATATTCCAGCTTCTCTAAAATCTCAGATACATCCACTTCATTTGTAAACACAAGCATGTTAACAACATCAATACCTGCTGCTTCATATTCTGATAAGTCAATGGTTAACATTTTTTCACCTTTTTTGATTTTTTGCCCTTCACTAATATGGCACTGAATCCCTTTCCCTTTAAGCGACACAGTATCTAATCCAAAATGATATAGTATCTCAATGTTTCTCGGTCCGATTAATCCGATTGCATGTTTAGTTGGAAAAACATTATTGATTTTCCCTGTGATAGGTGATACGACAGTGACAATTTTTTCATTTGGTACCATCGCAACCCCTTCTCCTAAAACCTTTTGTGAAAACATTGTATCCTTCACCTTATCAATAGGAATCAGTTCTCCTTGAATCGGTGCCACAAGTTCAATTTCTTTTTTTTGAGAGAAAAAACCTTTTAACATCTTTTTCACCTTTCTATATCTTCTATACTTCTAATTGATGGATAAATACACTGTTTTTTATTAACCTTATACTTTCCGACATACTCTTGCTTATCCCACATCTTATCTTTTGATATAATCTGCCATTCATGAAGTTGTTGTTCCAATTCTTTTGCAATTTTTTCATACCTTTTTTTTCCGTATAGATTATTTTTTTCATACGGATCAAAATATAAATCATATAACTGCATTTGCTCCTTATTATGGTCTTGCCATCCAGATTCAATTAATAACGACTTTGCATCTGATTCGTCGCAATTGGAGAGATTATATTTTTTCCAGTTTGTATCCAAAAATTTTATTAAGCGATACCTTTGGGTTCGAATACTTCGTACCGGTTCATAAGAAGTATGAAAGTTTTGTTCGCAAAACACTTCTTTACGGTGCGTCTTTTTAGGACTGGATAATAATTCATAAAAACTTTTTCCTTCTAAATAATCTGGTGGCTCCAACTGAAGTATATCACATAGGGTTGGAAACCAATCGATTTGGGAAATCAGTGCATCGCTGATTATGCCATGCGTTTTTTTATGCTGCGGGCTTCTTAGCACAAATGACACCTTGGTTCCAGCATCATTGAGATTCCCTTTAGCAAATGGATTAGCAAGTCCATGGTCAGTTGTATATAGAATAATCGTTTCTTCATATATTCCTTTTTCCTTTAAGGCTCGAATTACACGTGAAAAGTTTTCATCAAAACGATATAAGGATTCATGCAACTTTTGTGTGTCTCTTCTGTTGGTTTCGTTTGAATGTAGAGTATGAGGTATATGAACGTTTTGATTTGCTGCGCTTTTACATTGGTTAATATCAGGATACTGTCTATGTGTTGAGAACAGTCCATAGGACAAAAAAAATGGTTGCTCATGAGAATAGTTACGAATAAACGCTTCTATGTTTTTTGCATTTTGCTCATCCCAATCCATATAAGCATTCCCATCATTTATTTCGCCATCATATGAAGTGATATTTAATTCATATCCTAGGTGTTGAGCACTCTTATACGCTACTTCTTTAGGAAACCAAAATTGTTCTTCATGTTGAATCCCTGCCAACACTGTCATATATCCATTTCTTTGCAAAAACCAAGCCAAATGCTCGGTTGGTCTGTCTAGAGAAAAGCCTCGATGCGCTAAACCAACCAAACCATTATTATGCGGATATTGTCCTGTCATCATGGCTCCCCTGCTTGGGGAGCATGTTGGTGACACGCAAAAGACATTCTGACCAACAAATGCCTCTTGCGAAAATTGTTTTAATGCTTCTGTCGGAGCATCAATTCCATAAGCACTATTATATTGTCCTGTATCATGGGTATGAATCATTACAATATTCATGATTATACTTTCTTCCTTCTAAGGTAGATGGTTGTCAGTACAAAAGGTACACTTAAGGTGATTAAGCTTTGTATAATATAAATGGTCAAATCACTACTATTGCCAATGTAATATAACAATCCGGGTATTCCAGCGGTTCCCATACCAGGTGCTGCCAAGTGTGTGATTGCACCAAACATACCGCCAAGTCCACTTCCTAGCATTCCAAATAAAAACGGAATTCCATAGACAAGGGTCACCCCAAAAATTGCTGGTTCTGTTATCCCAAACATCGCGCCCACTGAAGCTGTCAATGCATTAGATTTAATCATTTTTTCACGTGCAAAAACCGCAAAAGCCAATGCCGCACCCGCTTGTCCTAGAACTGATGCATTACGAATAGGTTGATACATATTCATTCCTGTCTCTTCTAAGAAGTTAATGTCAAGTATCCATAACCCATGATGCATCCCTGTAATAACTAACGGTTGTTGTAATGCGCCTGTTATGAATCCTCCGATTCCATAAGGGATAGTTAATACAAATTCGTAAAACATGATTATAAGTTCTTCAGCATATTGTACCATTGGACCAATTCCAAACAAGATGACAAACAGTGTTATGGTAAATGTAAGTATTGGTGTAAAAATCATATCGACTACATTGGGAACAATTTTACGCACTTTATCTTCCACAAAAGCTAGTATCCATCCTCCCACTACAGCAATAAGTATGGATCCTTGATAACCTTTTAGAAAAAAATCAATCCCAAAAAGTTGAACATTGAGTGGTTCCGCCAACCCCCGTCCTACGGCACCACCACTAGGTAGGTTACTAGAAATCAACATCATCCCAAGGACAAATCCCATCGCTGGGTTTCCACCGAATTTTTTAGCAGATGACCATGCGACAAGCGCTGGAAGGACTGCAAATCCAGTGTCAATTAGTATCGCAAAAATTTTATACCATGCGCCATCCGTCGCCAGTATTCCCGCACTGGTAAAGTATGTTCGAACACCCATCAACAAACCACTTGCAATGATAACTGGAATAATCGGTATAAAGATATCTCCAAAAATTCGACTTAATCTTTGAAAAAGATTACCACCTTTTTTTTCAATTTGCTCTTGCCCTTCAACATCAAAAAACTGTCCTATAGCTTTATACACTTTATTGACAATTCCCGTTCCAAGTATGATTTGCAATTGCCCATTGCTATCATTAATTCCTTTGACAAATTCAATCTGCTTAAGCATTTCTTCATCAACACGTTCACGTTCTTTTAAGTCTAAACGTAAGCGCGTCATACAATGTTGTATGGAACGAATATTGTCTTTGCCCCCTACAGCTTCAATAATTTTTCCCGCTACATCTGCATAATTGGCCATACCATAAATCCTCCTTTTATTTTTTAATCCAAATAGGTGATGTCCAAGCTGTATCACCATTTGTTTGAATTATTTTCACATAAAAATTATCTTCACTACGATAAATTTTATTGATCGGATATTGAATATTTCTCTTATAACTCTTTTCGCTATATGCTTTATGCATTAATATTTTGTATGCATTATGCCACCAAGCATCTTCTCTATAATAATCATCAAATCCAAAACGCTGTGATAAGAGCACTTGCGCCGTATCTAGTTCTGCTTCCAATACAGCTTGTTGCAACAAGGTTTTTATCGGTACACTATAGTGCTTATCATTAATGGTTATCTCCACATTATTTTCTATATGGTCCTTTACTTCTATAATCAACGATTGGTTTTGAATATATGGTGTCAGGTAATTTTTTTGCCCTAACTTATTATTGCCATCGCTTCGTTTGACGGTATGAAATCCACCAGTGATTTCACTTTTAGATTGTTGATTAACTGTTGAACCCGGAGATGTAAAACACTTTTCAACATCTATAATTTCACCTTTTGTCTTTATTGAATATGTCCATTCTCTTTCAAAAATCTCCGAAAACACTCTTGTATCCGGTCCCCAACCACATTCAAGTTCAAACTTGAACTGTATTTGTCCTTCAAGAGACTTGGGCTGCACTTCTTCCCATGTAAATGTTTTTTCTTTATATCCATTACGATATATTTCTATACGATCTATTTCACTCGTTCCCACAACATTAACTTCTAATAGGTTGGTCGCTTCGCTTTGGATTTCTTCTCCCATTAGGTGTCCATTAATTCTAAAGTCGACATCTATTTTACTGCGGCTAACCCCATAGGTATGTCTTTTTTTTATGTTCTCAAATATACACTCTCGAGTATACTCTTGTGCATAGACTGCAAAAAATCCGTTGCCACTAATCGCTGGGTTTGTATGATTATCTCCACTCGCTATAACGCCTGTTTTTATTCCATTTTTCAAAGCATGGCGAAACGTTCCCTCCTCTCCTCGTGGCCCCATATGTATATGAACATTTAAGGGGATTGATGCATTGCTTGCCTCTGAACTTCCGTGGGATGAATAGATTTCCATAATTGGAGAAAAAACCGCATCATGGGTTTCCCAATTTTTCCCTCGATGCCCACTTTTATATCCCGTATGATGCGGAATACCAATGACCCGTTGATTTTTGAACGCTTCCTTTAACTGGAGATATGACAAAGGCATAAAGATATCGCCACTTTTTTCTTCAAAAAAGATATTATGATCACCATCCGAACCATTCCCTTGCCATTCATAAGCCGGATAAACAATAAAGTCACTTTCTTTATGTTGAATGTATTGATTGATTGTTTCCATATCTTGATTCATCTGTGTCTGCGAGAGCGTATCTTCAAATTTAAATCCATTTTTTTCATTAATAAAATATGGATAGTATACCGGCGCCCAAAAATCAAGCATTTCTCTTGCAAACATTTCCCATTGCATTAAATCCTTTAAATCTTTACTGTGAATATTTGTGTGAAAATCTGACCAATATGTCTTCATAATCCGCTCCTTTACTTTAAGTTCGGCCAATAGCCCTGGTTCTTTATCTTTAACGCATCTAGAATTTGACGTGCAGTCGTCGCATCCCCGATTGTACGATTTAATGTTAACGCTTGAAAAGCAGCTTGATCATCTTCATTGATAAATGCATCCACTGTTAATTTTTCGTATCCGTACTGAACTTCCATGAGTGCTTTTTGAAATGTTGGAATCTCCCCTACAAATAACGGCTCTATTCCTCTAGAACTTACAATACATGGAACTTCAATCATTGCTTCCTTTGAAAAATTTGAGATGATGCCTTGATTTTTAACGATGAGTAAAAATTCTTTTTCTTCACTTCCTGTCAACGCTTTGGCTAGTTCTACAATATAGGTTCCATGTACGCCTTTTTCTAAACTACTTCCTTGCACCGTCTTATTCTTAATAATTTGTTGACATAATCTTTCCACACCTTTTAGTCGATGATCCATAACATAATTTGCTCGAGTATATTTTGGATTCTCTTTTTTCACAACACTTTTTGGATATAAATAATATTGTAAATATGTGTTGGGTATAAACGCATCAAAATCCGATACCATCTGATGCAGCATTTCAAACGTCTCTTGCCATCCACTATCTTGTGATAATTCTTCTGGCATAACCCTCGCCTCTCTAAGTCCGGCTCTAATTTCATCTAGTCGATCATTACCATTCATATCATAAATATTAGTGAACCATCCAAAATGATTCAAACCAAAATATCGTGCTTTTAATTGATTTCTTTTTAGTCCCAACCGTTCTGCAAATCCATCCATAATTGCAATAGGCATATCACATATATTAATCAATCGCTGATCGTTCGGGAAAAAGCGTTGTGTAGCTTCTGCAACAATAGCTGCCGGATTTGAGTAATTTAAGATCCAGGCATTAGGCGATAACTTTCGAATAGCTTGTACCAAATCAATGATGTCCCTTATTGATCGCAACCCATAGGCAAAACCACCTGCTCCACAGGTTTCTTGTCCAACACATCCATAACTTAGTGGTACCTTTTCATCGTGTTCTCTCATCTCAAAGCCACCTGAACGAATTTGCATAAATACGAAGTCTACTGACGCAAATGCTTCTTCTTTATCTGTTGTCATTTTTAGCTTTACGTCTGGCATCAACTCATAAAACATGACTTTTGCCGCCTCATATATATATTCCATCTTTTTGGTTTCAATATCAAAAAGTCTTACTTCTGCAATTGGAAATTCATTATGATAATCACATAATGTTTTTATCATAGGTAGTGTATACGTGCTTCCTCCTCCACAGATTGTAATTATATTATCCATATATGCCTCCTTAATCTTTGTTTGGATTCACTCTTTTTTCTATCTGAAAGTATATACAACATATACATATTTAACAACACTTTGCGAAGACTAAGGAAAAAAGTAACAAAAGACGGAAATTAATTCTCGATTGAATTGTTGATTCTTATTTGCTATAATACTTGTCATAGCATCTATTCACAGAACACAATTTAGATTTAGCGGAGGCGTTATTATGGACACGATATATATGAAACTTACCCAAATGACCAAGGCTGACAACCTATCCTATACAACGCTTGCAAAACATATACTTGAATCCGATAATCCCAAAAAGTTAAAACTCAAAACACTTCAGTTAAACTGTCACGTATCTAACGCTACTATTTTACGATTTTGTAAAGCACTTGGTACCTCTGGATTTTCCGAGTTAAAATATCTGCTAGCTCAGGAACGGGAACAAAAAAAAGAGTGTTTAATCACTAAACACTCTGAACTATTTGAAATGTCAACAGAACACTTTGACAATATAGAGGCTTCTTTTATTGCTACAAGACGCCTTCTATCTCCTGATTTACTTGAAACGATTGTTGAAGTATTACATCAATCAAAGGTGATTAATATATACGCCCTCGGTGGTACATTTCTCGTTGCTCAAGATTTTGAGTTAAAACTTGATCGCATTGGAAAGTTTTGCAAATCTTATAATGATAAGAATTTACAGTTTTTTGCTTCTAAAAACTTAACTGAAAATGATTTAGCTATCGGAATTACTTATTCTGCCAAATCAAAAAGTGTTATTGACAGCTTAATTGTCGCAAAGGAACAAGGTGCCAAAACCCTCTTAATAACTTCAGAAAAAAACACGGAATTTGAACATTCGATTGATTTTATTGTCTATATTAATTCTACAGATCATATTAACCGCTTAGTTACAACAACCTCTCGTTTAACAATGCTTTACATAATTGATCTCATCTATTATCGGTACATTAAAAAAAATCAAACCTACATCGAAAAAAAATTAGCTCATAACAGCTATTTATAACTTTATTCGGCTGTCAAAAGCGCGTAACTCAGCTTTTAACGTCAATGGAATCTCTAATGCATCTATTATTTTATTAAAATGCTCGCATTCCTTAATTTGCTGATAATCAAAAAGACTATTGTGTAAAATGATTGCATAGCTTGCCTTAACAAAGAGCATTCTCGATTTTTCATAGTTTTGCATCTCAAAATATGCGAAGGCAGCATAGTAATACGGATAGTATATCCTATCGTACGAGTTAATTGTCTCTTGATATCCCACTATCTTTTCCGTTTGTTCTATAATCTCTCTGTGCTTTTTTTCAAAATACAAAAGTTCTAATTGATAGATCATATAGCTGTGAAAGGGTTCTTGATATTTCTTAAACGTCCTTAAATCTTTTATCAAGGCATACCCTTCATTATAGTATTCTTGTGCCTGTTTTATTTTTCCAAGCTTAAGATAACACATAGAGGTTAGTTTATATAATCTAGACAAAGTAATATCCATAATATTCAACTTTTGCTCTCCAAAATAAGATTCTTGAATATTATGGATTATTTGATCGTAGCCATTATTTTCATAATATTGTGTTTCTAAATCAATTGCTATTATCTCATGACATAGAGGCTCCTTCGTATAGTCGTTGCACTCTTTTGCTTCTGATGTCATTTTAAATAGCGACTGTATATCTCCTCGTCGACGTTGAAATACAAATTGTTCCGAAAAAAACTTAACACTCGTTGGATCATCAAAGCCTAATAATTCATAATATTCAAATAAATTAATCATTAGCTTCTGGTTAAACTTATTAACAATATCTACTGATGGGGTTCTTTGATCATTTTCGATCATATAGACATACTTCTCCGAGCAAATATCTTGTGCTAGATTTTGCCTTGTCATCCCCATTTCTTGTCTTCTTTGTTGGATAATTTTTCCAATCATATGAATCATTCCCCACACTAACACTACTGTCATTATTCATGAGTTAATTAAAGAAATAATATCACATTCACTTTTTTTATCCTACGGAACAATTGTTACTATATTATTATCTAATATGTATTCTCGACTATATATGACAAAGCATTTTTTTCCAATTCTTTTTTACCTGTTGTGACGTCATAGGTGATATCAACAGTTATCCACTGCTGAGTTTCTTTGATGTACACTTGATTCCATGCATGGTATTGATCAATATCATCTTTACGTCCCATGATAAGTTTTGTTGGAATTCCTTGACTTCTTAGCATTGATGCATATAAAGAAGCATAGTCATAACAAATCCCTTGTCCTGTAGCTATTGTCGTATCAATGTTTGGCAAGTAGCTTGGTGTAAGTTGATTTTCTTTATTATAGTCATAAGCAACATTATCATAAATATAATCATAAATTATGCGTATTTTTTCTTGATCAGTTGTCGCCTCTTTTGTAAGTTCTTCGGCTTTTTTAATAGCTACATCGTCCTTAGACCACTCGACTTTTTGGACTGATTGTAAATATAAGACTGTCGGATCTTCAAGTCGTAATGTAACTTTTTTTGTTTGAACCACTTTGTATTGATTCCCATTAATCTTTTTTAGTGCATATAACGTATACTCTCCATTACCATGTTGAAGCGGTAATTGTGTTAAGCCTTTTACTATGTAGTCGGTATTTTTATTCTCTTTTGTTATACGTACTGCCATTGTACCGTCAACGGTCGCATTAACACTTACTACACCTTGGCTAAGTTTTGTAAAATCAAAGTATTCTGTTGAAGCATCAACTGGTAACATAAATAGTACAAACATTAATGTAATATATATAATGAAGTATTTCTTTTCTTTAAACATAAAATCTCTCCTTTCGGTAACTGGCTGCCATCTATAAAAAGGAAGGCCCTGTAGTTTTGCGTCCTTAACTTTCGTTAAGTTTGCCTTTATCGGTGGAAAGCACCAATAAATCTATTATTAATATGATATCTCTATTATAGCTTGTTTTCAAGTAACTGTAAAGCTATGTGCGATGAACTTTTTGTGAACCTATTGGCTCATGGACTATTCGATCCGTTTCCCTTTAATGATCAATCGATGTGTTGGATTAATCATCGGTTCACATGTGATTAAGGTTATCTCTCCATCACTTTCATAAAAAGTGTCAAGTACATACATATCTTGAGGTTCAACATATAGCTTTTCCTCCACTTGATAGGTATAGCTCCCATCTTTTACTTGCAAAGAAATAAGATCATCTTTTTTCAGCTCGTCTAAACGATTAAAATTTTTTCCAAACGTATGGCTTCGATGTCCAGCTATAATGTAGTGTTCTTGTACATCCTGATTTTCTATATCACTCTCTAAGCTTGCCAAGGAGATATTTAGGTTTTTTTCTGTTGCGCCTCTTAAAATTGGTAAATATAAGTCAATGGAATCGATTTCAAGCGCTCCCATCATATTATTTTTAATATATTCTTGACGCTTTTGTTGCCTTTGAGCTTCTTCTTCTTGTTGCTTTTCTAATTGCCTTTGAGCTTCTCTTTTTTCTTCTTGATTCAGGGCGTTAATCTCTTCTCGAAGCGCTTGCTCACTTTGTTGGTCAAGCGTCTCTTGTGTACTCCCTAATTCCTCTAGTTCTTCTTGTTCTAGCCCATCTTCCGTTGGACTCTGGTCTATAACACTCAATTGCTCTTGCCATAACAACAAAAGCTCTTTTTGTTGACGCATCTGCTGCCAATCTTCATATCTGGGATACATCAGAACAGCCAACCCACCAAGAATCAAAAATGTTGAGAATATTTTTAATTTCATTATATTTCTCCTTATGAAAAGAGCAGAGATAATCTCTGCTCTTTGGTTATCTTATTGTATACGTTTGCGAAGGAATAATCCAGACAAGATCATTATAAGTCCCATGAGGTTATATACACGTCGACTTTCTTCTCCCGTCGCCGGCAATTCTTCTCCAGCCCCTAAAGGAATTTCTACATTGATTTCAATAAGCTCTTCTGTTCCATCTTCATGAATAATGATGAAACTGTCTTTTCCTTCATATCCTGGATCCGGTGTATACTTCCAATTACCTTCCGGATCAAATTCAACCGTTCCGTTTGTTGGCGGTGTTTTCACTTCAGGTATTGGTTTTGTCGGATCTGTTGGGTCCGTTGGGTCCGTCGGGTCTGTTGGGTCCGTTGGATCTGTCGGATCTGTTGGCTCCGTTGGATCTGTTGGGTCCGTTGGATCTATTGGCTCCGTCGGATCTGTTGGATCTGTTGGCTCCGTTGGATCTGTTGGCTCCGTTGGATCTATTGGCTCCGTCGGATCTGTTGGATCTGTTGGCTCCGTTGGTTTTGTCGGTCTACCAGGATTTGAGCGTCGTTGATTTTCTAGCGTCATTGTATACGTTTGATTATTTTGTGTAACTTCAAAAGGATATTCCGTCTTATCTAGTACGTATCCACTTGGCGCTTCAATTTCTTGATAATAATACACTCCATACTCAAGGTCATTAAATGCTACTTTTCCATCTTCCGATGTCTCACCTTGTGCAATAAGGGTTCCGTCTTGAGTATAAATCCCAATAATTGCACCTGAAAGTGCTTTGAGCGTATTACGATCTACTTTTTGTATTTCGACATTTCCATGAATTCTTTCATTCACCACCGGGTCAACTTTTATAATTTTTTGACCCTGCGTAGCTATTGAGACTTCCCATGTCTGGCTTGAACCGATATAGCCAATAGGTGCTTTTGTTTCTTTGACAACATAATTGCCATGTCGAACAAATTCAAAAACCACTTCTCCCTGAGCATTACTTTGGGCAACATATAATGGATTATTAAATTCTTGATCATTCACATCAAAAAGTGTAAACTCTGCACCTGCTAAAGGCTGTTGATTATTATCCACTTTTTTAAATTCTACGCTACCTTTTATCGGTTCATTTTCAACAATGAATCGCTGAATAGGTGCATTGTAGTCTTGGATTGTGACTTCTAGGACATCTGTATTAAGGTTGTAGCCAATTGGCGCTTCAACTTCTTTTAGCTGATACGTCCCATGGGCAATGTCTTTAAACACAATTCGTCCTTGTTGGTCTGTCGGTTCTGAAACATATTTTTGTACACCATTTTGTTCTAATACAAACTTCGCTCCCGCAAGTTTATTTTGTGTATCTTGGTCAACTTTGATAATTTCAATATCTCCAATAATCTTATGATTAACTACTGGTAAATCTGTTCGATCAATGTTTTGACCATCTTGTGTAATTGCAACTGCAATTTTTTCACTTGAAGGTTCATAGCCAACAGGTGCCAAGGTTTCTTGAACGTAATAATTTCCATATGCAATATCACTAAAAGTTACGATCCCACTTGCATCTGTTGTCTCTGTTAGCACGGGGACATCGTTCATATCAAAAAGCGTAAATTCAGCATCTGCTAGAGCTTGTCCTTGCTCATCAACCTTTTTCAAAGAAATTGTTCCTTTTTTGATGCGGTTAACTACATCTGCTAATTCAATCGTTTGACCATGATCTGTTTCTTCTACAGTCACATTAAGTACAACCGAGGATGCTATATAACCCTCAGGTGCTTCTAATTCTTTCACAGTATATTGTCCATAGGCAACGTCTGTGAACAGAACTTGACCCATATCATTTGCAATAGCTTCTTGTACTAATACTTCTGCTTGATTATATAGACCAAACTTCGCTCCACTTAAAGGCTTATTGCTATCATCTACTTTGGTTAACTGTATATTTCCTATTACACTTTGGTTTTCAATTTCCTTTAGGTAGACCTGTTCTGTCGCTTCTTTTTCTACTAAAACAGGAATACGCGTTGAAGATAGCAAGTATCCTTCTGGTGCATTGACCTCTTCAATATAATAGGTTCTGTCTAGTGGCAAGTTGATGATATGTACTTCTCCATCGGTTGTTTGGAATGTTGTATTTCCATATAAGTATTCAATATCATTAAAAATGTACCACAGCTTAAACTCTGCTGGTGATTGAGTAATTGTCTGTCCATGTTCATCTTTTTTTACAAGATGAATCTCACCTCTATTTGGTACAACTTCTCCACCTACAAATGAAAATTGTCGCGCGGATAGTTCTTGTGTTTCTACGGTTTGTTCTACAATTTTATCTCCTGAAAATGCAACGGTATTATTGACCATACCATCGGCAGCGACAACCACCGTTGTATAGGTAACCTCATATATATGCTCTATGGCATTTAAAAAGTTGACCTTTAACGTCGTCGTTTTGTCGACTTGATTATATGCACTGGAAAAAGTATATTCTGTCGTATCAACCACGTGTTTTTGACCGTTATCCACTCTATAAATTTCTAATGAATCCGGCTTATATGCCAATCCTGAACTTAGTGTATCTTCAAATCCAGCATTATCAATGATAGACAAACTTTCATTGACCAAAATCTTCCAATCCAGTTCATCATCTGTATACACTTTTGTCTCATTTGTCAGTGCTTCTTTATCAATAAATGCATCATACGAATCATAGCTTACTGATGTTTGATAGGTCCCTTTTTCCTGAACCCCTTCATTTACAACCGCTGTATTCACATAGACGCCTTCTGATATCTCAGGCACACTTGTCAAGTATTCAATGACATATCGTTGTGTCACCGCATTATTAAACTCAAGTGTAAACGTCGTCTTATCTGTCGGATCCATAATAATCGTGTATTCACTTGCTGGAATTTCACCCAAAATGGTTGTTGTTCCATTACTAGCTACATCATAAGTATATACTCGAATACTCGCCTCATCGATAACTCCGTCATAACCCAACGTATCCACAACTGAAATATCATTACCTAGATATTGGTTCAAATAGTTGATATAAACTTGCCATTGAAGTAATCGCTCGTTACCACTGTGCCAATCAGATACGATATTTTGATTCGCATCTAAACTTACTAAGCGTCCCTCTTTTTTTCCGCTATTCCATGAAGAGTCAATTACTTTTCGTGAAACTGATTTTGTCGTATCAATCACATAGTCACTCTGCGTTTTTCCACTAAATGCTGCTCGGTTAATATATGTTTGATCTGCACTTGTATTGTCTTCTATTCCTTGTTCCGGATCATAAGTTGTCGTGTAAGTTATAGTTAAACTTTCATTGAGGTACTCTGAGGGTTCATTAACATCAATTATAAGTTCGAGAACAAACCCTTTTTGATACCCTGTCACTCCATCTAAGGTATTTTCCGTTAATATATAGTCCACGCCTTCTACTAAAGGTGTACTTCCACGCTTAACATTGAGCGTACTCTCAAGAAGTTTTAGCCCTTTGTTTGGAAAAGTATCTGTAATTGTAAGCTCTTTTATCGGTTCCCGCTGAGGATTGACTTGAATTTTCCAATCCATTGTTTTTGCATTGTAGTCTATGCCAACAAAAGATTTACTGTATGTATTTTGCGGAACTGTAATTGGATACGTAGTATCAACACCTGTTCCAACACCAGTGTCACCTTCTAATGTGGCGTCATTGACAAATTGATTCACTGAAAAATCTGTGATTGTTGTCGTATATTCAATCTTTCGATAGGTTTGAATATTGCCTAAGTTTATCGTTACTGTAGTACCTGTTCCCGGGGTATCAACAACCAAAACATCTCCCGGAAGCATTGCTATAGCATCACCATTTTCATCATACACCTGAATATTTGCGCTATCTATCGACAATCCCTCTGGAATAATATCTGTAATAACCGCATTGTTGATGCTTTGATTTGCTTCATTAATATGCACTGTCCACTTTAACTGCTTATCTGTATACGTCACTTGTGAACGCCCTTCTTTACGCAAAATAGCATCTCGTTCGACCCAGACATCTGCTTGTGCCGTTCCTAGTTCTATCGTCCCATTTTTAAGGACTGCTGTATTTGTAAACAAGTTGTTTTGCAGATAGTTTCCACTGTTAATCAGTGCATAGTCAATTGATGTGTCAAATTGGATTCGGTAAGCTTCATTTGATGCAATCGCTCCTAGATTAATAGGAAAAGCGGTCGCTGTCTTGTCTGCTGACAATGTCGCTATCCAATTCTCTCCATCTTTAGACAAAGTATATATCTCAATTGATGATGCATCCACACTTAATCCAGCCGGAAGATTTTCTTCGATAATTGCTTCATCGATTGTTCCACCCGCTTTATTAACGTCAATCATCCACTCAATTTTATCTTCGCCAATATATCTGCCGCTTTTTTCAATAAAATCACTTCGAAGTAATTGATCTACCGTTGCTTTTGCCGGCAGATTTTTCGTTCCATATGCCAACGTTGCAGCATTTTCAAACGCTGTTTTTGAGTAGTCGTCAATGATGGTTACGTATTCAACACGATAACCACTGTAAGGTAAAAGCGTATCAAACTCTATCTCAAAAGAAGATGCATCCACCGTTATAGCCGCCCCACTCGTCGCTAATGTTCCGACATTGGTCTGACCATTGTATCCGACATTCAAATTATACACTTTGATTCCATCGTCACTTAGGTGAACCCCTGCCGGAAATAAGTCTGTAAGCGTAGCATTGCTAATCTGAGTTTCTTCATTATTAAGTACTTCAATACTCCAAGTTATTTCTTTGGCATCTTTGTTCGCATCAGGTTCACCAAATTTTTCAATTGCCGTCACTTGCTGAACCGGTTTAACTATAACTTGTAGGTTTTTGTTTGTTGCGTCTTGGAAAGGTATTCTTTGAATAACGTTATCACTGAACTTTGTCATATCAAACTCAAGTCCAAATCCTACGACTCCATTTTGTACTGTTTGATCTTCAATGGCTTCATTAAACACAAAGGTTAATACACCACCAATCAAGCTATAGGTTCCGACTTTTGTTCCATCATTAAGTATGATATCTAGATTCTCCCAATCACGATCAAACATAAATGCATCTGGAACTGTAATTTGTGACCAATCGCCTGTTTTTGCATCTTTGTGCATTGTATCCCAAGAATATTCAAGATATACTTGTGTTCCATCAACCACTTCAATTACATCATTGTTTTGAATATCCTGACCGTCTTTGCCACCTAGCTTTAATGATTCAAATGTGAATATGTTTCCTAAATTCTGTCCTGTCCCTTGAGCATAAACTCCAGTCGAAAAAATAGGTGCCCATAATTGAACTATCATCATCATGATAATTAAATATGCACACCTACTTCTAGTTTGTCTTTTTATTGTCTGCATAGTTCCACCTCTTCTTTCCCATACAATAGGATATTGATAAAAAGATGGTATCATATTAATACAGATATTAACATGGAACAATTGTTACTTAATATTTATTACACTTAACATTCTATGACAATGGATACATTTTCAAAAAATCATCTCGTAATTCATCTGTTACTTGAGGTAAATTTATCAGGCTGTTAAACAAAGGATTCATTCGGAAAAAATACACGTCATTAGGAAAAGGAAAAATCAAAAGAAAATTAATGGTTTTTATTATCCATTGTTGACTTTCCTGTATGTTCTTTTTCTGGTAATAGCCACAGGCTAGATAAAAAAAGGTTTGATGTATATTCTCAAGATGATTCATGTAATATTGATATTTTTCCAGTCGGTGGCCAATATCAATGACTGTATCCGGTTTATTCAACGATAAATTTAATGTCAGTTGATTAATCATCGCTGCAACCGTCACTTGTGCATAACGACTTATACATGATTTGGGCTCAATCAATGCGCAGGCACGCTGGGACATATATCTTGATTGGGCATATTCTCCTACCATTTGATAGCAAATTGAAAGAAGCAGCTTAAAATTAATAATGCACAAATCATCCATATATTTTCGATCGACGGAATCAAGGATTGCTTTGATTTTTGCTATCCCCTCTTGAGGTTGCTCTTCATATAGTACGAGATAACTTAGTTCATTAAGGACAACCTCATATTTCCAAGGCAATGTATTAAAATCGGGAATCTTCTTAGCTTCCAGTGTCACTTCCATAAGTTCGACTTGATTATTGTTCTTACGGATGGCATTCATCTGCATCATGTATTCACGCACCCGAATCGGATCTAAACAATCCAAATATTCATAATAAACAAAAAGATCAACGCCTAATCGATTACCAAGCAAACGAAGAATTTCTGTTGATGGAGAACGTTCTCCCTTTTCAATTAAATAAATATATTTATCTGTACAAATATTGTGGGCTAACTCTGAACGACTTAGCCCATTTTTTTCTCTATATTGCTGTACAACCTCTCCAATGTATCCCATCGTTGCCTCCTCGTTGGCCTTTTTATAAATCTATTTTGAAAACAATTCAAAAAACCGAAAATCATGTTTAATAATATGTCCGATGATGATTTCTTGAATGATATATTTGGCTAGATCTATTTGCTCTAACTCTCCTTTGTACATCGCTTCCATTAAATATTGCATGCTTTTCAGCAATTCTTTATGAATCTCCTTGTGCTCTTCAAGTTCAATATACCTGTATTCATACAGCACTTTTTCTTCATTTGAAAAATGTTCTACCATATGTACACAAATTCTTTCAAGAAGCTGTGATGTTTTTTCAAAATTGTCTTCCATAAAACAGTTGACAATGAGTTCATTAGATAACGCAATTAATGAATTATGCTCATAATCGACTTCTTGATGTCCACTTCTAAAAAATGGCCCCCACTCGATACTAATCGGCAATCCACCTTTATACATGAATACATTCTCATTGCTAATGACTTTATTGCGTCCTGTAAGTTTCGCTAAATACAGCGAATTATCTACACGCTTAAATATGCTTTCTGCATCATCATCTGCCAACCACTGAGTTGCTCCAAAGCTTGCAGTAATTTGCTTGAAAGCATTCACTTGTATAGCTGCAATACTACTACGTAATTTTTCCGCAACAATCCCAGCTTCATATAACTCTGCTCCTGGTAAAAACACAGCAAATTCTTCTCCACCCCATCGACAAATTATATCGGTGTCTCTTAATTGGCCCTGGAGTGTTGTTGCTACTTGACACAACACTTTATCTCCTTCTAAGTGACCAAACTCATCATTAATCTCTTTAAAATGATCCAAATCCAATAAAATCATTGAAAATGTTTTGTTATCTCGACGCCCTTCGCGAATGCGCTCTTCCAAGAACTCAACAAAAAAACGACGATTGTATAAGTTGGTCAAACTGTCTCTAGTTGCAAGTTCATAAAGCTTTTTGGTGCTTTCACGCTTTTCTATACTCAACATTCGATTACGTACACAGGCGGTTAGTCTCAATAAAAACAACTTAAAATTAAAGGGTTTAATCAAGAAATCATCTGCCCCAATATTCATGCCATAAGGAATGGAAATCCCTTCACCATAAGTTGTGATAATAATAATAATCGCATTTTTATTTTGTCGTCGAATATGGCGTATTAATTCTTGTCCTGTAAATTTTGGCATAACTAAGTCAAGCAAAAACAAATCATAGTCTGAAATCTGCTTAAGCAAATCATTGGCTTCTTGATAATAGTCCGCATTATTCACTTGGCACCTTTCAAAATAGCTTCGTATAACCTCCAGTGAAAAACGACTATCATCTATAACCGCTATCTTCATACTTTGTAAGTACTTTATAATCTCATATTCATTCAAAGAAAATAGAAAATACTGATATAATTCTTCTTCTACATTATCTGTGGTTTCTATAATTGCTGATACGCCCAAGTTGTAATAGTTGATTTTAACCTTAAAATCCATATCTTTTGTCAAAATAATACAAGAGGTTAAGTCAGTTAATTGTGAACTTACTTCCCATACAATTTTTTCTGATACTGTTGTTATATGAGAATGTTCAATCAAAATAAGCGCTGCTTCGCACAATAACTCTTTTTGTTGTTCCCACAATATAATCGGTAATTTAATTAGCTCTACATCTAGTTTTTCTGCGATCGTCTCTCCAACAAAATCGTTTTCAATATTATGCGTTAAATATATGACTTTCATAATTCCTCTTCTTTCCTGTAACGATAACAATCCATAACCTCTCTCTATATTATATCGTACTCTCATCATAGATTTCTATGGAACAACTGTTACTATTCAAGATTGATTATTTAAATCATAAAGCTTTTGATTTTTATTGTCAAGTAATATAAGTTCTCCAATGCATCTTTGCTACAAATATGCCTATGCTCTAAATAATGGTATATCTACTTTTTGGCAAGTATTATACAAGGAATCGATTGTTCAACGTCCAATGGGGTTTTCAAAAAATCTCCATACGCATCTATCGTATGAAAACCAACCTGTTTTAGCGCACTCAATAGTTCTTCATATCGAATAGGTAAAAGGTTTACACAATTATCAAATGTCTGTCCTTCTACCTTTAATACAGATTGAAAGGCAATTTTATGCTCTGTGTGCAGATAACTATATTTTCTCTCAAAGGACAACCCCAATGCTTCGTCATATAGTGTTGGTAATCCTTCAATCTTTTGATCTAAAACACGGTCATAATTGATAATCTGAAACAATAAGCGTCCCTTGGGTTTTAATATTTCATAACACTGCCTAAAAAAGGTTTCAACCTCTTGATGGTTATCTAAATGTACAATGGAATTGCCTAAACAATAGATGAAATCAAAGTTCGTATGCAGGGTTTTAATATCAAGCATATTCATAACATGCGCATCTATATTGCTCTCTCTTTGCTTAAGCATCTCAATCATTGTCTGATCAAGGTCAATAGCCGATACGTTATGCCCTCTTCTTTCAAGTTCCATAGCATAACTTCCTGTCGCACAGGCCACATCTAATATAGTTGAAGGCGTATATGGCACTTGTTCTTCCAACAATTTTAACTTTGCCTGTTGTAACGGAAAAATATTATCATAATATTTTGCAATCTCATCATAGAATTTTGACATAGTTTACCTCTTTTCTTACAATACATTCGCTATATACATTATAACATATATTATCGAATGTCTGTATCTATTACCCCTTCTATTATTAACAGCAGTCCTTGACGCTTTCTGTTAAGTTTTAAAGCTGAAAGCTAAAGTAAGACTTTCCTGGAGATCAAAAAAAGACCAAGGCGATCTATACGACTTCCTTGGTCTTTGACTTCTTCTATTCAACTGTTACTGATTTTGCAAGGTTTCTCGGTTTATCAACATCATGTCCTAATCCACATGAGATATAATATGCAAAAAGTTGTTGAGGGATATTAACAAGTAACGTAGTAAGCATCCAATGGGTCTTAGGAACCATAAACACATCATCTGCAACGTGTTCAGCCATTGTATTGCCTTCAAGGGCAATAGCAATAACATCTGCGCCTCGCGCTTTGACCTCTTTAATATTGCTAATTGTTTTTTCCATCAACTCTTCTTGCCCCAAAAGCCCCATCAAGACAGACCCCTTTTCAATTAATGCAATCGGACCATGTTTGAGTTCTCCTGCTTGATAGCTTTCTGCATGTAAATAGGCAATTTCTTTAATTTTTAATGCGCCTTCCAGTGAAGCTGCATAATCTAGACCTCTACCAATGTAAAATATATTCTTCATGCTTTTATGCTTTTGTGCTAATGCTTTAACCTCATCACTTCGGTCCAAAATATGTTGAACCTGGTCAGGTAGCTTAAGAAGAGCCGCTTTAAATTCATTAAACTCCTGATCACTTACCTTTCCTAATATCCTTCCCATACGCATGCATAATAGATACATGGCAATTAGTTGAGAAGAATATGCTTTTGTCGAAGCTACCGCAATCTCCGGTCCGGCACTTGTATATAATACATCATGCGCTTCTCGTGATATCGTTGACCCAACAACATTGACAATGGCCATAACTCTAGCTCCCGCTTGTTTTGCCATTCGAAGCGCTGCTAAAGTATCTGCTGTCTCCCCCGACTGGGACACAACAATCATTAACGTATTTTCATCAAGAATTGGATCTTTATATCTAAATTCCGATGCCACTTCTGCTACCACCGGAACACGTGCAATTTTTTCAATTAGTTCTTTTCCAATTATGCCTGCATAATACGCCGTACCACAAGCGACAATGTATATCTTATTCACTTTAGCTAGGACTTCTTCGTCGATTTTGATCTGATCTAAAACAACCTCGACAGATTCATGAGACAATCGACCATTTAACGTGTCTTTAATCACTTTTGGCTGCTCAAAAATCTCTTTTAGCATAAAATGATCATAGCCACTTTTTTCTGCAGCGTCAATATCCCAGGTTACCGTAAAAACTTCTTTTTTCAATTCACGTTTGCTTTCATCAAATATTTTTACTGAATCCTTGGTTAAAATAGCCGCTTCGCCATCTTCCAAAAAATACACATTCCGCGTATATTTTAAAAGTGCAGGAATATCCGATGCCAGGAAGTTTTCTTGCTCTCCTAGTCCGATTACTAACGGACTGTCTTTTCGAACTGCAATAATCTGGTCAGGGTTTTGATGTGAAATGACCCCTAACCCATAAGAGCCTTTTAAGTTTTTTGTCGCAGCCATAACTACCGAGAAAAAGTCTTCATGCACTTCTTGCTTTAAGGTATCTTCGATTAGATGAACGATAACTTCTGTATCAGTCTCTGAAGCAAACATATAGCCCTTCTTCTGAAGTTCATGTTTGATTTCTAAATAGTTTTCAATGATTCCATTATGAACAACTGCAATATCTGTTGCAGTATTCATATGGGGATGTGCATTGTCATAAGAAGGTTCCCCATGTGTTGCCCACCGTGTATGTCCAATTCCCATAGTTCCTGACAACGGTTGTGCTTCTAGACAGATTTCTAAATCTTTTAGTCGCCCTTTTGTTTTAACAAGTTCAATGGTTTCATCAAAAACAGCCACCCCTGCCGAATCATAGCCTCGATATTCTAATGCTTTTAGTCCGTCGACTAGAAAAGGCGTGGCTTTTTTATTTCCGATATATCCAACAATTCCACACATAATAGGCTCCTAACTTAACAATTCTTCAATTAAAGTTGCAAGTGCATTTGCATCGCGCTGAAGTTCAGCTTTGTTCTTGCCTTCAATCATTACACGCACTAACGGCTCAGTTCCTGATGGACGTATTAACACACGACCTTCTCCTGCAAATTTTTCTTCAAGTTGTTCAATTGCTTCTACAATGGTAGGGTTGTTTTGATATGCATATTTTTTTTCTGTCGTTACTTTGGCATTAACAAGCACTTGAGGTAATACATTCATAATGGATGCTAATTCAGACAGTTTTTTCCCTGTATCTTTAACGACCTCAAGAACATGTAGTGCCGTTAACAAGCCATCACCTGTGGTGTTTTCATCCAAGAAGATGATGTGTCCTGACTGTTCTCCGCCAATGTTATAATCTTCTTCTAGCATTCGCTCTAATACATAGCGATCCCCGACTTGAGTCTGAACAATATTTATGCCTTGCTCTTGTCCCATAAGGGTAAAGCCTAGGTTACTCATAACTGTTCCGACAATGGTATCTTTTTTTAATGTTCCTTTATTTTTCATATAATTTCCACAAATAGCCATGAGTTGATCACCATCAACTAATCGTCCATGCTCATCAACAGCCAAGCATCTATCTGCATCTCCATCAAATGCAAATCCAATATCAGCTCCGACTTGGATAACATATGCCTTCAAGTCTTCCATATGTGTTGATCCACATGCTTTATTGATATTCGTTCCATCTGGCTCATTATGAATAATCACAACCTCAGCTCCTAGCTCTCTAAGCGCTTCAGGTGCTGAAACATAGGATGCGCCATTAGCACAATCTATGACGACCTTCAAACCGTCAAATCGATGATTCACTTGTCGTTTTGCATAGCGAATATAATCATAGATACTTTCAAATCGATATTGCACACGCCCTATCCCTGTACCTATGGGTAATTCAATGCCTTCACAGTTATTATTGATAATCGCTTCGATCTCTTCTTCAAGGGCATCTGATAGTTTATACCCTGCACTATTAAAAAACTTGATTCCATTATATTCCACCGGATTATGGGATGCGGAAATAACAACACCTGCATCTGCCTCATATTCTCGCGTCAAATATGCTACTGCCGGAGTTGGCACCACTCCAATGGATATCGCATTGGCTCCAACCGAGCAAATCCCTGCAATCATAGCCGCCGTTAACATTTCGCCACTTAATCGTGTATCTCTTCCAATAAGGATTGTTGGCTTATGGCTCTTCTCCTTCGTTAATACGTAGGCACCTGCCTGTCCTAATCTATATGCTAAATCTACTGTGAGCTCTTTGTTCGCAACACCTCTAACGCCATCGGTTCCAAATAATATCCCCATCTACGTTCTCCTTTCATTTTTTTCACAGGTTTAATTATATCATGTACCAGCTAAACTGCAATTTATTTAGGCGAAAAAAGAACATCAAATCTCCTATGGTATATACCACTTCTGTAATGGTACACATACACTTTCAAAAGATTTGATGTCTATTTATTGTTCACCTTATCTACTCTAGTTGTTCCTCCGACTCTTCGTCAATAATCGGAGCTTCTGTTATGCTTCGTGTTAACTCAATTAATATACTTGGACGTTCAGAAACCAATTCAACGTTAGAAGGAATGAAGATATTTAACTCTACCTCATGAATCCCTTCCTCTAGGTTATCTACATTAAGGCTTGGAGAAATACGCTCTATCGTCACATTTTCAAGTTGAGACTGTAATCCTCTAAACGTCACCGCATACCCTGTTGTTTCTTCTACATAGGCAAATTGCATATCCTCAGGAAGTCGTCTAAGCGTTATGTCGCCTGAATTAATCTCAACTGTTTTTTCTAATATCGGTTCAACTTGGATTACAACCTCAACACTTTGAATGTCGTTATGAATATAAATACCTAAAGGCAATAAATCCGCAACATTAGCTGTAACTGTTGTTGTCTGTGTCAATTGTGTCATTCCAATGTCCGCTATCGTTATGTTTTTGATTGCATCAATATCGTTTTCATCGCCACGCACTCTAAGCTTGTCCTGACTCAACGATATGTCAACAACTTCATATCCTTCCGCAGCCAAATTATTTAAATCCGTTAATATATCAATTGATTTCACTTTATCAATCGGAACTTGAATTTGTACTTGTGTTATACTCTTACTTAAGCCTCGAATGATATTATTGTTATCATCAATAATCTGAGGGGTACTATATAGTGTCACATCACGTACAACCCCTTCTATGTTGACCGGTACAAGCACGCTTTTAATGAGACCAATCTTAGATTCCGGTCCTTGTATTTCAATGTTATTCGGGGAGATAACCGGATCCAAGTATACGTAATTCTCACTTGGCTCTCCTTCCATATAGTATTGAATTTCCTTTTGTACCGTGATGATATTCTCTAAGTCAACCATCATCACACTTGGCATTTTATCAATCACTGTAACACCATCTGGAACTTCTATTTGGATGTCTATCGCTCCCGTTATAGATTTTTTTTCTAAATCTGCATAGGCATGAACATCACGACTCGTCATCCGATCTACTACAGAACGCTTTCCACGAACACGAACCGATATTGTCTCGCCTTCTCTATATTCAATTGCTTTCATTTCAGATGTTATGGCTTCTTCATTAATCTTTTCCACAGATATATCACCAATGACTCGTGTTGTCAACGGATCTTCATAGTTAACCACAATGAGCCAAATTAAAAATGCAAGAATGATTGAAAGCAGCTTCCACCCTAAGTTATTCGTTATCTTTTCTACCAACTTTAGGCCACCCCTTCCACAATTTAAAGGCTTTTTTCTCTGTTGAATTTAGGTATAGATGTAATAGTTTGTTTTTTAAATATTCTGCTTCAACTCCACGTACAAGATTTCCACCTAGAGCAGCAGATACTTTTCCGTTTTCCTCAGATACAATAATAACAATAGCGTCTGATACTTCGGATATCCCTAACCCGGCTCTATGTCTCGTCCCTAATTCTTTGCTTAAGGACTTGTTATCTGATAGTGGCAAGTAGCATGTCGCCGCCTCAATTCGATTGCCACGAATAATAACCGCTCCATCATGTAGTGGTGTGTTATGTTCAAAAATATTCATAAGAATTTGTTTTGTCACATAAGCACCGATTTTTATCCCTGTTTTTTCATATTCATCCAACCGCTCTTTTTGTTCAATAACAATGAGGGCTCCTGTTTTCGCACTCGACATTTCAAAGACAGCTTTTACAATCTCTGAAATAATTGTCTCATCAAGCCCGCCTTCTTTATCTCTATTATCATCAAATGAAATGATTGAGTTTAAAAAGTTTTTACGCCCAAGCTGTTCAAGGGCACGTCGCAATTCAGGTTGAAACACGATAATCAGAGCTATAATACCTACATTTATAGTTTTGCTGAAAATCCATAAAATCGTATTAAGCTCAAATATTGTTGCAATTGCCGATACCATCCCTAAGACAATAATGCCTTTGAACAATGTCCATGCACGTGTCCCTCGTACCCAAAGCATCAGTTCATAGATAACAAATGCGATGATGAAAACTTCAATCAAGTCTTTGACTTTGATGGTCGGTAATTGATACATAAATTCATAAATTGCTTCAAGTAAATCTTTTATCGACGTCATTGCGCCACCTCAATCAATCTTAAATCACTTCTTATAATCGTTTAATTTCTTTGTGCGTTCTTACGGCTTTAACCTTTGGAATGGTCTTCACATAATAATAGTAATCATCATCTTCAAACTGAAGACTTTCAGCACTTTTATAATCCAAGCTAAACTTGAAGAATTGCATAACTCCAACAAGTCCTGCTGAAAGTATCGTTCCAAGGATTGGCCATACAAGTCCAAGCTGTGTGTTTAAAACTACATTACCAATACTATAGATAATAATATATGTTAATGCGCCTACACCAATTGTGATATACCAGATATAATCTATCTGTAATTTTTTTACAAAATACATAACCACAATAACTGCTGAAAATGCAAAAATCATTAAAAGTAACCCTTTGTCATTTAATAATACATTGGACAAATAGCCATACATATCTAAAATAATATCTGGACTTTCAAACAATGTTGCACCGTCTACTCTTAAATCCATAAGTCCCGGAATATATTTTGTGAACTGATAGACCCCCAGTCCAACAGCAATAGGAATCAACGTTCCCGGTCCAAAGAACAATCCTGCGAATAAAGGCACAATATATACCATGTTGATACTGGCTAATAATGGTACAATAATAATAAAATAGCTATACTTTGGTTGTAAGCGACCAAAGAGCAAGTAAACCGCAATCATAAGTAATGTAACAATCAACATTACTTCCATCGACGCACTAAATAGTTGAATAGCGACTACAAAAATCAATAGTAATAAAAACCAGCTTCCAGGTAAAAAAGCCGCCATCAATGCCAATGCAATATTAATGGTAATCTTTGACAATGCAGGTGAATATGCCAAAAATGCGTTTAAGCGCATTAATATAATCAGTGCAACAATAAATTTTCCAACCAAATTAACGATAAAATCAAATCTCTTATATAAAGCTACCATAATAGCTTTAATTTCTAGTAAACGTGTCATCGTGCTCCTCCCGACTACTTGCTTTTTGAAAACTGTTCTAAAGCTTTCAATTCTTTTTCATATTCTTTGACGCGCATGTATGCATCGTTATATTCATTGCGGTAGATTCTTCCACTAACGAATGCATAGACCACCATCGTAAATACCCATATTGCTAAATAGTTGATACCGACTCCGACAAAATCAAAATCCGTAAAAGTTGCCATATTTCCCAAAAATGCTACTGCAAAATCTGCCCCTAAAATGATGATGAGTGCAATCGTTACAAGAACGCAAGTTACAAATCCATTATAAGAAATATAATCATTCTTCAAGCGTTGCGTAATCTCCAAATCTTTCTTTCCTTGGTTCTTCTCATAGGAGGCTAGCTTTGTCATTAGTATAATTTTCTTTTCATTAACCATGGAACTACCTCTTTTCTTAGCGTTTTGCATCATTACCATTATATCATATTTCTTCTCTTATACAAGAAAAAGCCCTACCAATAACATTACAATTTGATGACAGAAAAAAAGCCAAATGATATATCGATTTGCATCGAGGGGTAAATATATCATTTGGCTTATGTACCTATTCATGTTTTTTAGCATTAATAGATCTTTTCATTGTAGTGGAACAAGTACATTCGGTAGAGTCCTGCACCTTGCATGGCGATAAGGCTTACTGGAATAACCCACTCTTCAATGGCGGGTTCCATTGGCAAGAACACCTTCCAAATCAATATGATATCAATAAAAATCAATGCAGGAACTAACCAATATTTATGCAAGAGCCATAAAATTTTTTTCCGTCCTTTAGGAATATCCTCAGATTGGACCTCTCGGTCTTTAGTGTAGCAGTGTACATGTGCAATAGGTATTCCACGGACACTATTATAATAACGTTCCGCTGTGTACTCCACACCATTTAGGGTAAATTCGGGGTACATCGATTCCTTGGTGATAACAATATCCACATTCTCTTTTTGCGCATACTCAAACAAGGCATCGGAAAAACCACGGGCATTTGTTATGGCTACGTTTGGCATAAAGGTAAAATCTCGCTCTTTATTGAGCTCACGTAATTGCTTGTAATCATGAACCCAAGAAGTAAAAAATCCAAATTTACTTCTATCTTCCATCTCTTCTAGGCACTGATCTACGTTAAGCGTCTGAATCTCTTTACTTCGCCCTTTTAGTTGATCACAAAATTGTATAGCCGCCTGCAATGCATTCGCCTTTTCTTCAAGACGAAGCTTTTGATTGGATAAAGCCTGTTCCAATGTCTGCTCATTTTCAAGTACTTCTTTAATCTCGTCTAAAGGCATATCCAACATCCGAAACATTTTAATGACTTTAATGGTCCAAATATCTTTTTCACCATATACTCTATAGCCGTTTTTTTCATTTCGCTCCGGTGAAAGCAATCCTTCTTTTTCATAAAAGCGAAGATTACGTTTAGATACATTGGTCATCTTTTCAACTTGATTAATATTTATTTTGTTTTCCATCATTTTATCCACCTCCACTTATAATATAAGGGTTACACCTCATAGAAGGTCAAGCTTTTTTATATATTTTATCATAAAACCCAAAAAAAACCATGAAATACATACGCTTTCATGGTTTTTATACATTATGTGTATTGATATTTTGTTATTTTTCGATTGGCTTCATTGTTGGGAACAACAAAACATCACGAATTGAATAGGAATTGGTTAATAGCATGACCAGACGGTCAATACCGATTCCCAAGCCTCCTGTCGGTGGCATACCATATTCAAGAGCCAATAAAAAGTCTTCATCAATCTGATTGGCTTCTTCGTCTCCTGCTTCGCGAAGTAGTTCCTGATATTCAAAGCGCTTGCGTTGATCAATCGGATCGTTTAGCTCTGAAAAGGCATTTGCAAATTCACGTTTTGTAATAAACAATTCAAAACGCTCCGTATATTCCGGATTGTTCGGTTTACGTTTTGCAAGTGGAGATATTTCCACTGGGTGGTCCATAATAAACGTAGGTTGTACCAAATGTTCTTCTACAAATTCCTCAAAAAATGCATTAAGTATCTCACCTTTTTTGAAATGCTTTTCTACCTCAACATGATGCTCTTTTGCTAATGCATGTGCTTGTTCATCCGTTGTTATCGTATCAAAGTCAATGTTCGCATATTTTTTCACAGCATCAACCATTGTTAAGCGTTCAAATGGTTTTCCTAGATCAATATCGACATCGTCATACGTTACTGTCGTAGCATTTAATACATTTTGCGCCACAGTACGAATCAAGCTTTCTGTTAAATCCATCATACCATGATAGTCCGTGTACGCTTCATATAATTCAAGCAATGTAAACTCAGGATTGTGTCGTACAGATAATCCTTCATTTCTAAACACGCGTCCAATTTCATATACACGTTCAAACCCACCAACAATCAGTCGCTTTAACGGCAACTCAAGAGATATTCTTAAGTGCATCGGTAAATCCAGCGCATTATGATGTGTATTAAAAGGTTTTGCCGCAGCACCACCAGGGATAGCAGTAAGAACCGGTGTCTCAACTTCTAAGTACTCTCTTGCGTCTAAGAATTTTCGAATTTCCTTGATAATTTGTGATCGTTTTGTAAATGCACTCTTTACATCCGGGTTCACAATTAAATCAATGTATCTTTGTCGATAGCGCGTATCCGTGTCTTTTAGCCCATGGAACTTCTCCGGTAAAATCTGAAGACTCTTAGACAATAATACAACCTTCTTGGCCTTTACCGAAATCTCTCCTTTTTGGGTTTTGAAAACATCACCAACAATTCCAACAATATCACCTAAGTCATAGTGCTTGAATTCTTCATAGTCTTGTTCACCAATGGTATCTTTACGAACATAACACTGAATCTGTCCATCTCGGTCTTGAATATGGCAAAAAGATGCTTTTCCCATGAGTCGCTTCGTCATAATACGACCTGCTACCTTGACTTGTGCACCTTCATACTCATCAAACTTCTCAAGTATGTCTTCACTTTTATGTGTTACTTCAAATTGAGTAATCTCAAAAGGATCTTTCCCCTTATTTTGAAGTTCCTCAAGTTTCGTTCTACGAATTTGAAGCAGTTCATTTAACTCTTGACCTTCTGGATTCATACTATTGTTTTCAGACACTTTATGCACTCCTTTTTATTTTATTTATCTATGTATCTCTAATACTTTAAACTTTACTGTTCCACCTGTTTTTAAGTCAATCTCTACGATGTCGCCTTCTTTTGCCCCAAGTAATTTTGCCCCGACTGGCGATTCATTGGAAATCTTACCTTTTAAAGGATCCGCTTCGGTTGAGCCGACAATGGCATAGTCAAGTTCTTCTTCAAATTCAAGGTCATACAAGCGAACCTTGCAACCAATACTTACCATACTCAAGTCAACTTCGTCTTCATCAATTACTTCGGCATTTTTTAATATCTTCTCCAATTCAACAATACGTGCTTCAATCTCACCTTGTTCATCTTTTGCAGAGTCGTATTCGGCATTTTCGGATAAATCGCCTTGCGCTCTTGCTTCTTTAATTTTTTCTGCAATTTCTTTTCGCTTTACAAGTTTTAAGTGTTGTAACTCGTCTTCTAAAGCTTTTAACCCATTATACGTCAGAATATTTTTCTTGTCTGGCATTTTTACTACACCTCGTCTTTCTTATAGGGGTGCGCATGCGCACCAGCTACAATATGATATATTCGTAGTATTATAACTTAATCTACTCTCCTTGTCAAACCCTTATATAAAAACAGCTTTAGGCGTTTTTGAGCTGTTCTAAAATCTCATGAACATCTGCTATACTTTCAACCCGATTAATACCTGCTCGAATTTTCGTTGCATTTTTTAACCCTTTGGTATACCACGCAATATGCTTACGCATCTCTCGCATAGCAATGTATTCTCCTTTATATTCAATCAACATTTGACTGTGTCGCTGAATCATTTGAATGACAGCATCAATCGTTGGAGGTATATATGTGCTCCCATCGATTGCAGCACTTAGTTCAGCAAAAATCCATGGGTTTCCCATCGCCGCACGTCCAACCATCACACCATCACATTTTGAATGTTCTAGCATCGCTTTTAGCGAATCCCCATCAACAACATCTCCATTACCGATAATAGGAATCGAGACACTTGCCTTAGCTTGGGCAATAACATCCCAATTAGCTGTACCACTATAATATTGTTCTCTGGTTCGTCCATGAATCGTTACCATAGAGGCACCTTCTGTCTCAGCAATTTTACAGACTTCCACTGCATTAATCTGTTCTGGCGAAAACCCAGAACGAATTTTTATGCTTATCGGTTTATCTACTGCATTAACCAGCGCCTTAACAATAGCACCAATTTTTTTAGGGTCTTTCATAAGTGCTGATCCTTCACCGTTGTTTACAACTTTTGGTACCGGACAGCCCATATTGACATCAAAACAATAAATACCATCATGGTCAATCCTTTTAGCCATCTCACTGAGAATATAAGGATCATTGCCAAAAAGCTGTACCCCTACTTGTTCTTCGTCTTGACCTATTTCTAAGATAAGCTTTGATTTTTGATTGCCATAGCTAATTGCTTTGGCGCTGACCATCTCTGTAAAGGTTAATTCACACCCTTGTTCTTGACATAATTGACGATATACGCGATCCGTCACGCCAGCCATTGGTCCTAACAACAGACCTTTTTTTAACTCAATGTTTCCGATTTTCATGGATTCTCCTACTTTTTAGCATTCTTCTCATATATATACTTTAATCCTTTTAAGGTTAATTCACTATCATATATCAAGTCATCATCCATAGAATCAATGATGATGCGTCCAAGGCCTCCCGTTGCCACGACTTTCATCTCCATATTCATCTCTTTTTGGATTTGTTCAATGATGTATTTTACTTGTCCAATATAGCCATAAACTAATCCTGCCTGCATACTTGTAATCGTATTTTTTGCAAGAATACTAGACGGTTTTTTAATTTCCACTTCCGGAAGTTTGGCTGTCTTTTTCCATAATGAATCTGCAATAATACGAATACCCGGCGACGTTATTGCTGCTTCAAACACACCTTTTTCTGTCACAACATCATAGGTAGTTGCTGTCCCAAAATCAATAATAATAATTGGTCCACCATACTCTTTATACCCTGCAACAGCATCCACGATTCGATCCGAACCGACTTCAGATGGGTTGTCCGTATGAATGGATATACCTGTTTTTATCCCCGGTCCCACAATCATAGGCTCTTTGTTCAAATACTTGCGTATACCATTGGTAAATGAATACATAATATCAGGGACAACTGACGATATAATAACATCTTTGACCTCACGGGCATAGATTTTGAATTCTTTAAGTACCGTCACAATAAAGACTCCATACTCATCGGATGTCTTTTCTGACTGTGTTCGCATACGAAAACGCGCAACGAGTTCCTCTTCTTTAAATACTCCAAATGTAATGTTGGTATTTCCAACATCAATGACTAACAACATGCTATCACTTCTTTCTATTTTTTTCTTAGAATAAGGAGAGTCAGATGACTCTCCTTATTCTAATTATACTTTACAGGTACTTCCTTTATTTTTTAATCAAGTTCGATTTATTGACCGCAAAATATGTCACCACAATCGCTGTTGTGATTACACCTGCAACAATAGCCTCTAACACTGCATTTGTTGTGATAATGGTAAAAAGCATTGCGCGAATGCCACCTGTTGTATCAATTCCATACATCTGCATCAAATCTTTTACATAAATAATGTAGAGCATAGAAAGTACTAAGATAGTATTGGTCATACTTCCAAAAATGCCGCCTACAGCCGCACTAATTGTTTGTCCGACTTTTTTGGACCCTGCAATTTTTTTTGTTAAGCTATAGGTATAGTAAGCGACAACACCTATGGCCATCCTTGGTAATACACTCACCAATGGATTAATAAATAGCGGGTCTAACGCTGTTACTGGCCGAGTCAACGCATTAAAAAGTGATATGATGCCCATAAAGGTTCCCATTACTAAGCCGTATAAAGGACCTAAGACAATACCTGTGATAATGGTTGGCACATGAACAATTGTTGCACTAACACTTCCTAGGGGAACAAACCCTATGGGTGTCACCGACAAAATAAATGTAACGGCTAACATAACACCTAAAAAAGTGAGTCTCCTTGTTTCTGATCGAATATTCATAATTTCCTCCTGTTCTCGTTCCATAATGGATACAAGACATATTAATAAAGTACCTAATTATTATAACAAAAATCTTAAAAAAAACAATTGTAAAATTCTTGAAGTGCATCAAACAGTTCTTCTTTTTCAATGAGATACTGTTTGATTTTTAAATGGGAACCAATCTCATCGTGATACCCATCAAAATCTTTAACCTTTGATTTGATAAACAATTGTCCGTCAACGTCAAATCCCATAATGAGCATACCGCCCACTTCTTCTGTATGCATAACCATCATAATTTGAATTTCTTTTTGAATGGCTTCAGGCAACGCATCAAAATCTTCGTTAAAATAATATAATTTGTCATAGCTATTGGATACAGCTAAAATAACCCCCTGATCATACTGCGCATTGTCCATAAAATATTCTTCCATTGTTATACAACCTTTCTATACATACCCATAAATTCCTCGAACCGATACTTCGCCTGAATTGACTTTGATCGTCTCTCCTTGAGTATTTAATACTAACAGTTCACCATACTTTGTAATCCCTTTTCCTATTCCTGTAAAAGAATGGGATTGCCCTTCAATACGAATATCGCCTTTTACATTAAGGCAAAGCTGTTCATATTCTTCTTGCATAAATGCTAAGTCTTTTGTTTTTAAAAACATATCCATCGCCCCCATAAATTCTGAAGCAAATAACTGAATATACTCCAATCGATCGAATGTAAACTTTTTAGACGTACAAGCCAATGTCAACGATGTTGCTTTTTCTTGAAGTTCTGGTGGAAAACTCTCCTGAGATACATTCATGCCAACGCCAACAACTAAGTAGTTGATTGCATCAATCTCTGCACTCATTTCCGTTAATATTCCAGCCACTTTTTTTCCTTGAATCACAAGATCATTGGGCCATTTTATCCTTGCATCCACATCATACAAACGATTAAGTGTCTTAGCAAGCGCCAGTCCGGCAATAAGTGTAACCATGGATGCTTCAGAAGGCATAATCTCAAGACGTAACAATAAGCTTACATAGCATCCGCTATCTTTTGGTGATTGCCATGCTCTTCCTCGGCGTCCGCGTCCGGCTGTCTGTTCTCGGGCTACAAAGCATCCATTCCCTGATACTTGCTCTGCCTTACGTTTTGCTTCAAGGTTTGTCGAATCCAGGGACTCATCAAGCTGAACATAAGTAAATCCATAGGCTCTAAGGGCGTGTAGCAATTGACTTTTTGAAAGCAAATTCGGTTCTTTGATAAGTCGATACCCTTTATTGCTTACAGAATCAATCTGATAGCCTTCCTCCTTTAGCCGTTTGATATTTTTCCATATCGCTGTACGACTAATTCCGATGAGCTGACTCATCTTTTCCCCTGATATATATGTGCTTGCATTCATCAGCAAGTCAAGTATTTTATCTTTGTTTTTCATATCTTCTTACTTTCTTCCCGTTGGATAAAGGCGGAAGGTTTCTAGAATCGATAGTTCAATCCCTTTCGCTATTTCATCATAATAACTTTGGTCTGTCAGTATTTTCAAATCTTCTGGATTACTCATATAGCCCATTTCTAAAATAACTGCGGGCATATTGGTTCCATTTAGGACATAAAGATTATCCCGTTGCTTAATTTTGTAATCCGGGAAAAGCGTATTTGCTGTGAAGGTGCGTTGAACCACCTCAGCCAGTTCAAAAGCATTTAATCCCGGTGTATCGCCTCCAGGTAAATACAACGTCTCCGTACCTCGGTATGAGGATTGCTTAAATGTGTTCGAATGAATACTTAAAAAGAAATCAGCTTCAACTTCATTGGCTAATACGCATCGTTGCTCAAGTGAAGGGCGAACGTCTGAAAGTCGCGTATAATAAACTTTGATATCCGGGTGTTGATCAAGGAGTTTTTTTAGTTCTAATGTAACACCAAGATTAATGTCCTTCTCATGATATTGACCTCCAGCTGCTAGCGCTCCCGGATCATTACCACCATGTCCTGCGTCGATGACGATGACTTTTTCATAGAGTTCTGTCGGCTTATACGCTTTAATGGCAATACCTTTTTCATCTTCTTGAACTCTAAATTCATAAATAGTCGCTGTTTTAATAGTCACTTCTGTATCTCCGGACGCGTTTAATTTCACACTAATATTATCAATAATACCGTCATTGACTTTGACTAAACCACTACCAAAGTGAGAGCGATAATCCCCAGGTATCGTTATGATATATTCTCGGTCTTGGTATCGATCGGTGTATTTGACTCCATCAACTTCTTCTATATCTTTTTCAATGATAACCGTTGGGACATCATCTGTACGATCATAAGCAATGTGTTCATATTCCGGCTCCATAATCTGCACACGTGTCGTCTGCCCATCTAGTTCTACAATCTCATAGTCCGGCTGACCATCAACATCCAAAACAATCCGTGTTGTTGTCGCATCAAACTGTGACGTTCGAATGTTGGTAACATATTGTCCCTCGGCATCAGCCTCTTGATATCCAAAAGGCGTTACAGTATTTGGAATGTCAAAGACAATTCTTGATGGATTGCTTAAACGAAAAGCTTGAACACCTCGCGCATTAACTCCACCAATTTCAACAAAATCGCCCTTTTCATTTTGCCCTAGCGTAATATTAGCAATGGAACTATTCATCGGTTTTACGTATATTTGATTTCGCTCCGGGTTTAAGCTTACAAAAAATTGATATCCTGATTCTTTTAAATCAAAAACAATTTTTCCATACGCTGTACCGTCTTCATCCGTATGTCGCCCCATACGAATTTCATCGGCAATGGGATTACGCTGATAATCTATATTCATACTCGAGCGGTCAAAGTCCGCATTTTCCACTTCGAGTATATATTTGCCTTCCCACATATAATCTTGTATATCCGTAATTTTACCATCAACATTGATGGTAAAATATAATGCGTCCATATCAAAATCAACATCTTTAATATACGCGAGTGGATGTTTTTCTCTTTTAATGGTCTCAATCGTTTGTCCATCCTCATCACCTTTAAAGACAACAGGATTATTCGACAAGTCTGTCGGCAACGGCCGTTTTGCATTATTCCCGTCAATACGGTCTACACTCTCTTCACCTAAATCACTAGGTTTTGAAGGTGTTAATTCCTCGTCAATGGTCTCATCCTCATCAAGCACACCTTCGTTGTCTATCTGTCCATCATCAACACCGTCATTTGGTGCTTTTGTCGCAAATGTGCTAATCAGTGCTGTATAGGTCGTCGGATCCCAGTCCACATTAAAACCCAGATTTTCAGATACAAATCGAAGAGGAATCATTGTCTTGGCATTGTCCTTGCTTCGATCACGAATAAGTTTTGCCGGCATGTCCAGGGGAATTTCTTCACCGTTCACCGTGGCAATGTTTGAATCAATCTTTAATTCGACGGTTGTATCTTCATATGTTATCCGTATTTCTTGTGTCTTTGTATCCCACTTTACTTCGCCACCAATCGCCCGACTCTCAAATACTTCTCGAACCGGCACTAGCGTATGGGAAGTGGAGGAAGCAATATCGTTAAACAATATTGCCGGCATATCTCCTGTCTCTAAGCGTGTTCCATCAATGGATAATGTGACTAGGCGATTACGGTATTTGTAAATCTGTCCGTCAAATTCAAGAAACAAATTTTCTGCATAGTCCCCTGCGTCCACATATATAACTTGAGTACTCATAACAATAAGCATTACGAGCACTCCTATAATTCGATATTTCATAGAAATGTTCTCCTTAAGGTCAACTGTTAAATCTAAAAATAACTTTTACATGCTTGATGAAATACATCGATGTGATTCCTACAAAAATACCCGTAAGAATACCTGCAACCATTAATATTGGCGCATAATATAATGCGATGGTTGTTCGTCCTGTAATAACGCTAAGCACAAGCAATTGACCTACATTATGCAATACGCCTCCAAGAACACTAATTCCAATGGTACTCACATATTTTTTAAAAAAGTGATAAACAAACACCATGCCTAAACTACTTAATACACCACCTGCTAAACTATAAAAAAAGCTCATCATGCTTCCGATAATGAGCGCCGTTAATAAAATACGACTAATCACAATCAAGAACACTTCACTTTTTTTAAAGTACACTACACAGGTTACTGTAATTATATTGGCGAGTCCTAGCTTCATGCCCGGTACATTATAGGGCAATGGAATGAAGCGCTCAAAATAGCTTAGTGCCATAGCTAAGCTAATAAGTAGCCCCATATAAACAATTTTTCTGGCTTTATTGTGAGATGACATCAATATCCCCTCCTTCGCCGATAATTTCTACTGTGAATCGGTTCGGAACGCATACAAGAGCCTCTCTAGCCTTTGTTGCATCTTTTGTGTTCACACAAATTTGGTCACGACAGTCTGCAGCAATAATGCTAGCACTGCCATCATGAATATGTAAATGGTTAAATCCATATTCCGTATGATATTCTTTATCGACCTCATCTTCTAGGTTAAAACGATCCACCACTTCGCCGTCAATACGTACTTCTACGATTAGCACATCATCTTCACCTTGACGCCCATTATATGTATACACACTAATAATGCCTATAATGATGAGGGCAAAAATAACGAGGTCACCTTTTTTCATCCTGCTTCCCTTCTATTAAGTTCAATACAAGCTCATAAATTTCTTCTTTGTTAATCTCATTGAGAATTTCATGACGTGCATTTGCAACACTTTTTAAATCCACATCATAACCTAAGCGTTTATACATATTATAAACACTCGTAACGCCTTCCATAAACTGTCCCACAGGGTCCATATCCCCTGAAATCAATGCAATAGGAATATGTGGAGTTTTTATGATATTCTCTTCATTTGAGACATAATCCAAGCCTTTGGCAAATTCTTTGTAAAACCGTGGTGAATATTGGTACCCGCATAATGGACTGTTAATGTACCAGTCCACCACTTTTTTATCACGTGACAACCAATCAAATTCTGTAGCGGCAGGCTCAAAGGTTTTGTTCATTCTTCCAACAAACAAATAATCTAAAGCCTTATTGCGTATAGAGGGCGCAACCGCTTCGCATGCTGCACTTAAAATGGCTCCGGCTTTATTTTCCAATAAATGTGAGTGCACAGTTCCCATAATAATTGCTCGGTCCACTTCTTCGCCATAAACTGTCAGATAATAGCGTAGCAGTACTGATCCCATTGAGTGTCCCAACATAATATGAGCCGTCTCTGGTTCGTTAGATTTTATGAATTTTTGCACATGATGAATATCTTCAATCATGTCTTCCCATGTATCATTGGTGAAGATACCTACGCGTTCATTTCTTTGAAGGCTTTTCCCATGTTTACGATGATCATGGATATAAACGGTATAACCATGTTCAACCAAAAACTGCGCAAAGTGCCCGTATCTTGCCCCATACTCTGCCATACCGTGTAAAATATGTACAATCCCTTTTACTTGTTCTTCGCTTTTGTTTTTATATCGTCTCAAAAATATCTTTTGATTTTTTGACCCTTGAATAACCCAAGTTTGTTTTTCCATAGTATCTCCTCCTTATTACAAAATATTGGTGAATGCTTTTAAACTAACATTGGCATTTAACGTTTCTTCCACGTCATCCCATTTGAGTCCATCATAACTCATATAGCCATCTCCATCTTTAAGGTTCACTGTGCTTATCCAAGAATTTTCTTTTTTAAACTCAGCCGCTACCGGATACTCGCTGTTTGGCGTCGTTATTTTAACAATAACCGCATACCGTCCATCCACAGGAATTGGTGTCTCAAAATCTACTGTGTAGTATCCTCCATATGTTTTGCTACCTCGTTTTATTAAACGCATATCAAAAAAGCTTTCTGTATTTTCATAGTTATCGACCACATATATTTCATAGGTTGAGGTCTCATCTGTCGCATAAAAACTGACAGCTTTAAGTTCTTCTGGCCCTTGGGTCTCATAAACATTAGAAAAATACGCCGTCTCCTCACCATATCCGATTTGTCCAACAAAACCAAGCCAATCCGCCTGATATATTTTGTCATAATTATCTACATTATCAATACGCGTATAGACAATGTTTTGTGTGCCAATCTGAATATCTTCATAGGAAATATAAAAATATCCTTCTTTTCCAAAGGCTGTTCCATAACTATTTTTAGCTAAGAAAGCTCCATTGCGTCTTGGTTCAATATTGAAGTTCTCTTTTGGGTAATTGTCATCCCATCCAATTAATACGACGTCATGATTGATTGCTTTGTTCCCATTATAATAATAACTTGCTGTTGTCGGGTTATAATAATCTGTATTTGCAGTAAACGTTAAGTCCGATACATGCATTGAACTTTGTACCCCTGCGTGCCCCATGATGGCCACTTTTATTCCCGCATAGTCTTTTGAAGGTATAAACTGCGCTTCTTGAAGGTGCTTAATAACTGGGGCCTGTGCATTCGTTTTTTTATCGTTGAACGGATCATCTTTTTCTAGTACCGGTCCTGACCAGCGTGTCAAATAGCTTAAGGCAATCATATAATTTCCACCTTTTGCCTGACTTAGATTGTAGCCGTGTCCAAGACTTAAATGGTCTTCTGAAAAATCCCATGTCTCTTTGGGCAATAGCGCTGATTCGAGAGCGCCAAGAGAGGCAAATGCCCAGCATGCACCTGTGTCAAACTGATTTCTTATAGGCGTTACTTTGCCATGATTGCGCAAATCATATTTTGCCGGTATTCGTGTAAATAAATTGGTCTCTTCTTCATAAGTAATGACAACTTTTTGTTCCGAAGCATTCCAAGTCACTGTGCTGCCAAAAGCTTCCAAAACCACACGGATAGGAAGATAGGTACGATTATCAATAATACGCGATTGCGTGTCATTTAATATTTTTTCACCGTTTTTATAAATGTACATCGCTCCAATAGGAACATCCACCCGCACTCCGTCTTTGACGGCTGAAGCCATTTGCTTTTTTGCATTCCAGCTTACACTTGCGCCTATCGCTTCTAATGTACGTCTAAATGGCACTTGCGTCCGATTGTTTTCATCAATAAATGGATAGCCATAATTGTCATTGAACGAAATCAATTTACCATTATACTCAATGACAGGACCAGCCTCTATGGCATCAATCGGCATATACATTATGGTGATCAGCATAATTGCAATCATCAAACTTGAAATTCTTCTCTTCACTTTTATTCTCCTCGCTTAGTGTGGTGGTCTTGGACCAAGGTATTGATAGATATATGATTTTAACATTCCGTTATACAATTTACGGTTTTTAGTCGCCTTTTTCCCGTAATGGCGCTCGAACTCTTCAAAAGATGTAATGATAAAAATACTCCAGTCCGTCAAAGGCTCAAAAACATTTCCCATTTGCTTATATAATGTTGCCACTGTAGATGCATCTTCCAGACGTTCACCATATGGTGGGTTGGTCACAATTACACCATAATGTTTTTTTGTCTTGAATTCACTTAAAGGACGATCTTGAAAATGGATATAGTCTTCTACATATGCATTTTGGGCACAATCTCTTGCAACATTAACGACTTTATAGTCAATATCAAACCCTTGTATATTTAGCTGCACATTATGATCAATCGCGTCATTTGCCTCATTCACTGCATCCATCCAATATTTTTTAGGAATAATATTTGTCCACTCTTCTGCCTCGAATTCTCTGTTAAGTCCCGGGGCAATATTAGCTCCAATCATTGCCGCCTCAATAGGAATCGTACCTGTCCCACAAAACGGATCTACTAATATACGGTCTTTATTCCATGGAGACAATAGCACTAAGGCCGCTCCTAGAGTTTCACGTATTGGTGCTTTGGCAATCATCTTACGATAGCCGCGTTTATGCAATCCATCGCCTGATGTATCTAAGGTTACATTAACCATGTCCTTTTTGATAAAAATACGAATAGGGTATGAGGCTCCCGTTTCTTCAATTACATCCGTATTATAGGCTTCTTTTAGGCGCTCTACGATTGCTTTTTTTACAATAGACTGAATATCTCTTGCACTAAAAAGCTTCGATTTAATTGAGTTCGCTTTTTTTACCCAAAACTTGCCGTCCTTTGGAATATACTCTTCCCAAGCAATCCCTTTAATTTTATCAAAAAGCTGTTCAAAGGTTGTTGCTTTAAAGTCATCAACTTCAATTAAAATCCGCTCGGCTACACGTAAGTTGATATTACTACGGCAAATCCCCCTTGCATCTGCTTGAAAGGTAACACGCCCATCTGTAACGCCTACGATTTCATAGCCTAAATCCTTGACTTCTTTTTTTACAATTGCTTCCAGCCCAAACATGCATGGGGCAGTTATATTATATATTTTCATTGGTACTCCATTCTTGATTTTATATTTATTTATGCTATAGTTGTAAACCATGATATATATTATACGTTATCTTTTAAAGATGCACAATGTTATGGTCTAAAAATTACTTGTAAGTTTTTATAAACAAGGATACAATAGTAAAGAGTTTGAAACATACGGAGGTATACTATGAAACTAAAGCATTTTTTTGATCGAATTCTACGTTCGATACATTCTTCTGAATTTTACGTGATCGTCACTTCAGAAAAACTATCCAAAGCATTCATTTACATTTTTTTGATTATCAGTATTGTCGGTTCAGTATCAGGGTTGATTCAAGGAATCCTAAGCAACAATCAATTAAAAGAAGCCATTACTGTAGCAAAATCCGATTCTTTCCCTGATTTTTCTTTTTCCAATGGACGTTTTTCGATTGATCGCGATGATCCGATTGTCTATGATTTTGATGACTATTATGTCTTTATCGTTGACCCGACCAATACAAAAACAATTAATGATTTGGCCGGATATGAAGCCGGTTATTTACTCCAACCAGAATCCATATACATATCGACTATCGGTAACTCTCCTGTACGTTATGATCTTTCACTTTTAACCGGGCTAGACTTTAACAAGATGGACTTGATTGCATATATGGAAACGTTATCTTCATTTTTGGTTCCCTTGGTCATCCTCTTTAGCATTATCTTTATCATAATCGGAACGATGTTTAAGAGTTTGTTTTTGTTTTTACTCGGGATCATGATGCGAAGTATGAATCAAATCATCACCTTAACAAATGCCGGTATATATAAGATGGTTTTATACTCCATGACTATTGGTATCCTTCTCACCGAAATCATCGCATTGATCTTAATTTTTACACCTATAGTTCATCTGAGTCCTTGGATTTCTTCATTATTGCCTTTTTTAACTTTCTATCTGCCAAGCTCTCTGTTACTTTCTAAAGGAATGAAGGCATATAAGGATACCCACAGCGAACCGCCTACACTCTAAGATCTTGTTCAATATAACAGTCGCCTTCTATGGTTTTGACTGTTATTTTTTTGTCTTCAAAGATAGCATATGTTTTTGGATGTCCTTCTTTGGGTAACGTAATTGATCCCGGATTAACATGCCACACGCCTTGCTCTGTTTTTTTTACTATCGGAACATGGGTATGTCCTTGAATAAAAACACTGCCACTTTTTAAGTTTTGTGGAGGCTGATTTGCATAGAGATGTCCATGGGTTGCAAATATTTGGGTTGCGTCTATCCACAATCTCGCTTCACCTTGCATAATATCAAAGTCCAGCACCATTTGATCCACTTCTGCATCACAGTTACCTCGAACCGCTATAATATCGTCTTGTAACTCATTAAGCTGCTTAATAACACCCTTAGGGTCATATCCTTCTGGAAGAGGATTTCTCGGACCGTGATAAAGTATATCGCCAAGAACAATCAAAACATCCGGTTTTTCTTTTTTATAAGCTTTGATGGCTTTTTCTACACAGGTTGCCGATCCGTGAATATCTGATATGAACATTATTTTTTTCATAAGTACCTCCTTAATAAAACAACCCTTAGCACATGTCTAAGGGTTATCCATTTGTCATTTTTCTTATTTTTTTATACAGGTGAAATTTCCGGTGCTATTTCTGGCTCCTCTAATACATCAAACAATTTTTCAAATTGTTCGCCATCAATTTTTTCTTTTTCCATAAGCAGCTTTGCTGTACGGTGCAATACTTCCATATGTTCTTCAAGAAGTCTCTTCGCTTCTTCAAAAGAGTCACCAACGATTCTTTTGATCTCACCATCAATAATACCCGCGATATTTTCACCATAGTTTCTGGTATGTCCCCAGTCACGTCCGATGAACACTTCATCATTGTCTCCTCCGTACTGAATCGGTCCTAGTACGTCAGACATTCCATATCGAACCACCATATTTCTCGCAATACCTGTTGCACGCTCAATATCATTAGACGCACCTGTTGTCACATCATCTAACACCAATTGTTCAGCAGCTCGACCGCCTAAAAGCGCAACAATTTCTTGCTCCATTTTTCTTTTTGTTAAGTACATCTCATCTGCCTTAGGTAGAGGCATTGTATATCCACCAGCAAATCCTGTTGGTATAATTGAGATACTATGTACGGAATCAATTTCTTCTAGCACATGATGAATAATTGCGTGTCCCGCTTCATGATACGCTGTTATTCTCTTTTCTTTTTCACTAATAACTCTGGATCGTTTTTCTGTTCCGATTCCAACTTTAATAAATGCTTGACGCATATGCTCTTGTTCAATAACTTTTTTGTTTTCACGCGCAGCATAGATTGCCGCTTCGTTAACCAAGTTCTCTAAGTCAGCTCCGGTAAAACCAGCTGTTGTCTGAGCCACTTCAAGTAAATTAATATTGTCTGATAAAGGCTTACCTTTAGCATGCACTTTTAGAATTTCTTCACGGCCTTTAACATCTGGGCGTCCAACATATACTTTTCTATCAAATCGACCTGGGCGTAAAAGCGCCGGGTCAAGAATATCAACACGGTTTGTAGCTGCAATAACAATGACACCTTCATTAATGCCAAATCCATCCATCTCAACCAACAATTGATTCAGTGTCTGCTCACGCTCATCATGTCCACCACCAAGTCCAGCTCCACGCTTACGACCTACTGCATCAATCTCATCGATAAACACAATACATGGCGCATTCTTTTTTGCCTGTTCAAATAAGTCACGAACTCGTGAAGCTCCGACCCCAACAAACATTTCGACAAAATCAGAACCAGAAATACTAAAGAACGGTACTCCGGCTTCTCCGGACACAGCTTTTGCCAACAAAGTTTTTCCTGTTCCCGGAGGTCCAACTAGAACAACTCCCTTTGGAATTCTTGCACCTAATTCTACAAACTTCTTAGGGCTTTTTAAAAACTCAACCACTTCTTCAAGTTCTTCTTTTTCTTCTTCTAATCCGGCTACATTTTGGAATGTAACCTTTTTGTTTTCATCCACAACCATTTTTGCCTTAGATTTTCCAAAAGACATTACTTTGGATCCTCCACCGCCACCTTGTGCCTGGTTCATGATGAACATCAACAAAAACACAACGGCAATCAGTATAATGATTGATGGTAAAATACTCATCAAAAAGCTTGGACGCTGTACATCCGAATAATGAATCGGAATTTCTTGTCCGGTTTCAGCAATTTTTGTTCCCATGACGGTTGTATTAGGAACATAAAAGCTTTCTTCTTTTCCATCTTGAAAATAAGCACGAAGAACACCTGTAGGAATCTCTTGATTTTGAGTGATCTCAACACGTACCACTCGCCCTGCTTCGACATCCTTCATTAATTCTAATTCACCATAATTATCTGCCATTTGTTCGTTTGTCGGATTTGTAAGAATAAGAGCAAATAGCAAAATGAGAATCAGTAGTGCGTAAAAACTAAATCCACGCATATATTTCTTCATATCTTTTTCTCCTTCCAATTGAGTTCGATTTGATTATTACTCATCCAACACACTAATCTTTCCAATATAAGGGAGATTACGGTAATGTTGGCAGTAGTCTAATCCATATCCTACAACAAACTCATCAGGAATTGTAAAGCCGACATACTCAACATCAACGTCAACAACGCGTCGGTCTGGCTTATCTAGCAATGTCACTATTTTAATGCTGTTAGGTTTTCTTTGGTTTAGTACGTGGACCAAATAATTCAATGTTCTTCCTGAATCAATGATATCTTCAACAATAAGTATGTCTTTGCCTTCAATTGAATCATCTAAGTCTTTAACTATTTTTACAACCCCTGTACTTGTTGTCTCATTGCCATAACTTGATATCGCCATAAAATCCATTGTCATGGGTGGTACAAGCTCTTTAGCCAAGTCAGTCATAAACATAACTCCACCTTTGAGCACACAAATCATATTGATTTCTTTACCTTCATATTCTTTTGAAATTTGTTCCCCTAAATCTTTGGTTCTTTTTACGAGTTCCTCTTCTGAAATCAGAACGTCAATTGTCGTAGCCATTATTGTCCTCCTTAGTTAGTTCTACTCGGATTATCTCGGATGATTTTTCTGTCGCCTCATAAACAGGATTCACACGGTATCCAGGCACCCATAAAATATGATTGCCCATAGCTAATAGCGGCATTTTATTTCTTAACGATAATGGGATTTTTTCATCAATAAAAAATTTTTTTATTTTTTTTGTATGTCCCTTGGAATCGATATGGATTACATCCCCCGGTTTTCTCGTACGTAAAACTAAATTAGCTTTTATTTTATCATAATCGAACCACTTCGTGTATAGATTTTTTGTATTTTTAAAAGAATCTTTATACTTTGTTGGTAGTTCGTTCACAACAGTATACCATAAATCAGCCTTTTGAATATACCCTTTATCTGGAATCGTGTCAAGTTCGTAAAAAAATTCTTCTGTTTCTGCTGTTTTTTCATATATGAACAACAGCCTTTGATATTCATTGACGACTTTTAGCCCTTTGTATACTTCAACCTGCTTACCTGATTGTTGGCTCATCAAATCATAAATTCTTTCTACATGGATATACTCTAAGTTCTTCGTTGTTCCTACAACATTCTCTACCGCTTTTCTAAGCACACGTCGAATGATTGCCGGATGTTCTCGAACAAGCATCTTTCCATCAATAACAAGCGCATGTCCATTTTCTTTGCATTGATACGTTCCACCAATCAACTCCCTTGCACACGCCACACGCTGATAAACCTTCGTCGCTTCGAATTCCATATACTGCTCCTCATCAGCAAATACACGTGCTGTTCGGTGTAATGTATCCACGATGTTTGGATTATAATCATTTTTAATTTGTGTTATGAGTTGATGACGGATTCGATTGCGTTGATATATCATCTGATCATTCGTTTCATCTTTGGCATAGGGCAAACCATTTTTACCAAGAAAATCAAGAATTTCTTTTTTTGAGCCATTGATGAGCGGACGAATCAGTGTGTCCTGATACTGGTTTTTACTTATGCTTTCCATCCCTTTTAAGCCCAAGAGACCTGCACCTCGCATAAAACGGTATAATATCGTCTCTGCCTGATCATCTTTATGGTGTGCAATCGCTATCTTATTGGCATTAACTTCAAGTAGATATCGGTGCAAAGCCATATAGCGTAATGTTCTTGCTCCATCTTCTTGCGATACGCCTTCATTTTTGCAAAACGTCGTAACGTCGACATGTTGAACTTTTAAACAAAGACCCAACATCTGACAATGGTGTTCACAGATCAATACATCTTCATCCGCACTTTCGCGCAGTCCATGATGAATATATATGGGGAAAATCTCAAAGTAGTTCTTTTTTTTACGAAAGATGTCAAGCATATACAGTAATGCAACTGAGTCAGCGCCTCCCGAAAACCCTACTACAATTCGATCCCCTGTTTGAATCAAGTTTTCTTGACACACCAAGCTTTCAAAATTTTGGGTCAGTTTATGTGACATATTTTTTCCTTTCCTATAACGTAATAAAAATGACCCAACTTTTCAGTCGAGTCACTGTCACAAGCATCTACTATTCTTCTGTGATAAAGAGGATCTCGCCTTCTTGTATCAAATTAAATTCATTTCTCGCTTTCTTTATGATAAACTCGTCAGACTGAATATAAAATTCCATCTCTTCAAGCTCGACTTTACGTTCTAGCTCTCTGACAAGCTCTGCATTTAATACTTCTAGCTCTTGCTCTTTTTCAAGGGTTTTTGTATACGCTTCTGAAATTTGAAAAAAAACAATACCACTTAATAACATTAATACAAACATTAAAAAATATATTGATTTATGTTTTTTTCTTTTCACAAGTACACCACCCTTTTTATAATATATTATCCCTTATAGTATAGCATTATTTTTTAATTTATGGTAGTCCTTATATAAATTATTCACTCAAATATGTGAACATTGAATCTGCATCTTCTTTTTTTGTTGTATCCTTTATAGCATCGACACGAACGTTGACTGTATTATTTCCAAAAGATATTTTTATTATATCGCCAACATTTACAGGGGTTCCAGATTTTGCGACTTTTCCATTGATCTCAACCCGTCCTGCATTACAAGCCTCATTAGCCACCGTTCGTCGTTTGATTAATCGGGATACTTTTAAAAATTTATCTAAACGCATACGTCCTCCTTTGACAACCTTATGTAACATAAAACACAAAAAATCTACACTAATCGTGTAGATTTTTTGAATCTTAATCGATTAAATTATTTTGCATTAACCGCATCTTTCAAAGCTTTTCCTGCTTTGAATCTTGGTGCTTTTGAAGCAGCTATCTTCATTTCTTCCCCTGTTTGTGGGTTTCTTCCAGTTCTAGCTGCTCTTTCAGATACGTCATAAGTTCCAAATCCAACTAATTGAATTTTTCCACCTTGACTTAATTCCTCTGTTACTACATCAATAAATGCTTTTAATGCTTTCTCAGCATCTTTCTTGCTAAGATCAGTTTTTGCTGCCATAGCGCTCACTAATTCTGATTTGTTCATGTGTCGCTCCTCCTCGTAAGAATAATTTGCTTCAAGAAACCATTAAAAAGATTGTTGCTTCTTAACCACTTCCCAAAGTTCGTTCATTTCGTTAAGGCTCAGGGTCGCCATCTCCCGCTGTTGATTGATGGCAAGCTCTTCAATGCCCTCAAATCTATTTATAAACTTTTCTGTCGCATTTGTCAAGGTATTTTCAGCATTTAACCCAAAAAAACGTGATAAATTCACTATTTGGAACAACAAATCACCAATTTCATCTTCTATACATGCTATGTTCTTTTTTTGAACAGCTTCTTTCATTTCCTGAACTTCTTCGTCCAGTTTTTCAAGCATTTGAATTTCATCTTCAAAATCAAATCCGACCTTTGCCGCTTTCTTTTGAATCTTACTTGCTCTTGTTAATGCAGGCAAAGCTTTTGCCACAGAGCGCATAACATCTGTGGTGGTCGTATGCTCTTTTTCGATTTTTTTAATTTCATCCCACTGCACCAAAACTTCATCGGAATTTTTGGCATGTTGATTACCAAATACATGGGGATGACGTCGAATCATTTTTTCAATGATGCCATACAATACATCGTCTTCATCAAAACGATTTTCTTCTTTTGCAATCTGAATATGAAAAGCAATGTGCAACAATAAATCTCCAAGTTCTTCTTGCATATTTTTATCATCATTATTATTAATGGCTTCAACCAATTCATACGCTTCTTCTATTGTATCACTTTTTAGAGACTGATGCGTCTGTTCTTTGTCCCATGGACATCCATCTTTGCTGCGAAGCCGTTCCATAATTGCTAAAAGTTGTTCAAATGTATACCGCTCATTTTCCATTTTGGCCCTCATTAATAGTGACTACATCACTTTAAACTGTCGTTTGTCCCGTGTCTCCGATTTACGAACAATATTCGCTCCAATATCTTGTAGCTTTTCTTCTATAAATTCATATCCACGGTCAATATAATCCACATGATTGATGACAGTCTCACCTTCTGCCACCAAAGCTGCTAAAATAAGTGCAGCTCCTGCACGTAAATCCGACGCAGTTATTTCTGTTCCTGTTAACTTTTCAACGCCACTGACAATAGCCGTATTGCCTTCAACTTTAACATTAACACCCATGCGATTTAGTTCATCCACATATTGAAAACGATTTTCAAAAATACTTTCGGACACAATACTCGTTCCCTTTGAAACCGTTAACAACGCCGTCATTTGAGGTTGCATATCTGTCGGAAAACCTGGGTATGGCAATGTCTTAATGTTAACACCTTTTAACTCACCACGTGAAAATACGCGAATCGAGTCACCTTGTTCCTCAATACCAACGCCCATCTCTAAAAGCTTTGCTGAAATAGCCTCCATGTGTTTTGGAATTAAGTTACCCACAACAACATCACCGCCTGTGATTGCCGCTGCTATCATATATGTACCTGCTTCAATTTGATCCGGAATAATCATATATTCTGAACCATGTAGCTTTTCAACACCATGAATTTTAATTACGTCTGTTCCGGCACCTTTAATTTCCGCGCCCATTGAATTTAAATAGTTGGCAACATCAACAATATGGGGTTCTTTGGCTGGGTTTTCAATGGTTGTAATCCCTTTAGCCATAACCGATGCCAACATAATATTGATGGTCGCTCCCACGCTAACCACATCAAGATAAATACTTGCACCTGTCAAATGCTCTGCTTTTGCTTTAACCATTCCATGGTCAACCTCTACTTGAGCACCAAGTGCTTCAAAGCCTTTGATGTGTTGATCAATAGGTCTTTGCCCTATATTACACCCTCCCGGCATAGCTACTTGCGCTTCATTAAACCGCCCAAGCAAAGACCCAAGAAGATAATAGGATGCTCTGATTTTCTTTATATGTTCATAGTCTACGACAAATTTGTCCACTTTTCGACTGTCAATTTCAATTGTATGATTATCAATATTTTTTATTTTAATGCCTAAGTCCTTCATGGCTTCTAAAAGCACACGAATATCATCTACATAAGGAACATTTTGAATTCGGCTTACTCCATCCGCTAATAGCGCTGCCGCAATAATGCCCAAAGCAGCATTTTTAGCACCGCTGACCTCAACTCTCCCATTTAATACATTTCCACCATTTATTATAAACTGATCCATTCTACACCTCATTGATCTATACTATTATATATCCTATTCCAAAGGTGATTATATCACATAACTAATTCTTTGTAAATTCTAATGGATTTCTAATAATATTTTCCTTAGATTAAGAAGCATCAAAGTTTATAAATCACATTGGAATATGCATTGATATAATAGACATCACCATCTTCAAATATGACTCGGTAATACGGATCCGCTCTGAAGGTAAGATTTCTCGCGCCTTCATCAACGACATAATAGCCTACATCAATATAGCGGATTGTTCGTCGTCCGCTTTGTTCTAACTGACTCTCACTATATTCTTCTTCCAGGTAGTACATCAAATTATAGATAACTTCATCAAAAGGATAGACATTTTGTTTATCCCCACTAAATTCAATAGGTTTATAGCGTATTGCCAGGGCTTCTTCGATTCCATTCATTGTAATATAGAGCTTAATATAACTTTGAAAAATCAAATTCCCCTTATAACTTTCATTTAACTCAATGCGGTAACCTTCACCATCAACTTCTTTCCAATATGTAGGTTGCATATTTGTGTCTTCACCAAATAAATCTTCTGAAAATTGAAGGATAACCTTACGTATGCTTGCATCTGTGAGGTCTTCCGGGGCATATGCTTTCGCACCGTCCTTAAGCTTATAATACATCATTCCCTTTTGTTCGCCCATATAAAATGTGAGTTCCTGATCTTCATTAAAGATACGCTCTGCAAAATAATCATTATCCAGTCGACTCTCATAGACTTCGCCTAGGACACGCTGAATAATGTTATCTTTATCTAGCGTCGGTGATTCCAACCGCAGCTGCGTCTGGGGATAATATCCCGGAATATATGTATATATACCTATGCCTCGCTCATTTAATACTCTTTCCATTTGGCGAACTCGACTATCCGACATCACATAGCGTTCACTCTCATAATTTTTTTGGTTCATAAATAGTAATAAATTAAACCCCAAAAAAATAATAATAAACACATTAAGAACTTTATTCCAATTCAACGTAATACCTCTCTTCTTCATTTTCAAGAATCCAAGTCAAATAGGCACCATCACTTACATTGTCAATACGATAACCCAAGTACATATCCGATAACTTTAATGGCTGAATCGCATCAATTAGCAACAAATCATCAATCGGTTTTTGAAAGCGCACCTCAAATGCGCTTCCCTGCACCACAACTTCTTGGCTTTTCCACATGATTCGCCGATACTTTGTCACTGTATTACCCGAGACAACAATCTCCATGGGATGCTTCATAGAATAGGCACTTAGATCATTAAAAATCAGAGGAACATTTCTATACTTATAATTATAATATAACACAATTTCACTGCCTCGCCGCTCAAAATCATCCAAAGCATATTCGATCTGATTAAGCAAGCGATCTTTGGTTAAAAAGTCATTAGCTACCCGTAAACTACGAGATAATGTTGTCTCCGGATTTTCAACTTCATAATTCAATTGATACTCAAACAGTCCACTATCGGTGTAACGGACAACCGACTCCAAATCACCAAAACGTACTTCATTGACATTATTGGTTTTCCATGTGCTTTTTGGGTTTACAAAAAAATAACTCACAAAACGTTCGAGCTGTTCATCATCCCGCTTATCACCTTCGTAAAAGTACATATCCCCATACAGGTTGCTCAGCAGATTAAAAGCTTGTCCATTTACCGGAACCAATACATCTTCTTCAAAAATATCTAACCCTTGCTCTTTTGTCGAGAAAAACATATGGTTTTGTTCTTCTTCAAGTGTATCAATATATAAAATCAAGCTATCATTTAAAAGTTGCATCCGCTCATCTTGGACGTTGACCGACCTTAACTGCGTTAATTTTCGGTCGGCAAAAACAATTCGAATCCCTTTATACATACTTTGTTCTGCTTGATAGGCATCAATTTCTTGTTCCGGGAAAATATATATGCGTTCAAAGCTAAACGCATCATCAATCCATTTGCTTTTTATGTTCAATTCTTTTTTTAATAATTCACTGGTAATGGAGTAGGGCAAATCAATCAGTACATGTGAGCGATCCCAAAGTTCCGATATATCGATCTGCTTATTATCCAGTACACCGATATCAAAGGAGTCAAAAACAACTTTGATACTATCATCAACTAAATTCAAGCTGTCACTTTGCGATAAGCTCATAACCCCATAGGTTTTACTTCCATCCCCATAAAAAACAGATATTTTTTCCGGGAAAAACAAATCATCATGCATCTCATTACTTTCATTAACAACCGCTTGTTCATCATTGACCAAACTATAAAAAAAGTTACGATTTGACGGGTAGTCAAACCATAACATGGCCGTTTGATATATGCTTAAAAAAACTAATATAATAAGTAATACACTTTTAAAATACACTTTAAACATAGAACATCCCTTCTACCGCAACTTCCAACTAACGTGTTTGATTAAGCTGTTCAAAAAATGAAGTATTGCTAGCTTCTGGCGTATTGTCAAAAAAATCAATCTTGACATTTTCAAGTTCCACTTTCTTTTCTTCTTCCAAACGTACAATATTATATACGCCATATTTCACATTCTGTTTTTGTGCATCTCTAGAAACAATAAGTATATAATTATCACCAATATTCGATAAATTAATAGATTCGTTGAATAATTTGGACTTGCCTACTTCAATAGACTTTTGTCCATTCACTTGAACTTCTTCTAATGCATTAATGCTAAAAACTGTAATTCCTACTTGAGTTCCTGCATCCGCTTGACCAGAAAAAGTCTTTGTATCCGAAAACGTTGTCATACGCATACGCGCAAACTCGACATCAAGCTTTAAATTACCAATAATATTATAAGGTGTTGGTGTTGCTCCTTCAGCCCGTTCTTCAATTTGACGTGCTTTTTGTGTTGCTAAATATTCGGTTTCAAATTGTTCTGCCAAGATAGCAAGTCCTTCATCTGAAAGGCCCAACATCGATTGACCATCATCAATGTGCGCATCTTGAGCATACAGCACCCCGCTGAAAAGGTTTATTAATGAAAATAAGATGATGATTCCTATAAACTTTTTCATTGATGCTTCCTCCTTCAAATTTGGCATTTTCCACTGAATATAAGTATACCAACTCAATATTACAGCCATGTTACAACAACGTAACTATTCCGTGTCATTTTCCTTTTTATGCATTAAAAAATACAAGTAAAAACATGTGCCTTTTTCGACTTCCGATTCGACCTTAATCCATCCTTTGTGGAGTTCCATAATCTCTTTTGCAATCGCCAATCCTAAGCCGGTACCGCCCATAGCTCGTGATCTAGCCTTATCTACCCGATAGAACCGATCAAAAATATGTTCCAGATCTTCTTGTGGAATTCCCATTCCTGTATCGCGTATCTCAATGACATAATAAACCCCATCATTAATTAATCGAACTTGAACATCTGCTCCTTCCGGACTATATTTAACTGCATTGGATAAAATATTTTTGATAACTTGTTCAATTCGATTTGCATCACCTAATATCTGCGCATCCTCTTCCATAATCTGACAATCCAAATGTTGATTTTTCTTTTTTACATGTATCTCATAGTTTTTGGCAATCGTTTGGAGCAAATGAGCCAAATTGATTTCACTACGGTTAAAGCTTGTTTTTTGACTATCCAGTTTAGATAACTCTAACAAGTCTTGAACTAGATTCGTCATTCGATCACTTTCTTTATTGATAACACCAAGAAAACGTTCTGCTACTTCTAAGTCTTCAAGCGCACCTTCTAACAGCGTCTCAGCATAGCTTTTAATCGTTGTAAGCGGTGTCCTTAGCTCATGGCTAACATTTGCCACAAATTCCTTTTGCATCTTTTCAAGTTTCTTATGTTCTGTAATATCTTGAATAACACAAATAACCCCTTGAATAATCCCATCTGTATCAATATACTTGGCAAAGTCAATACTATAATAGGCTTCATCCAATGTTACTGTTAGTTTTCTTTGTTTGGTTTCAACATCACTTAAGACTTTTTCAAAAGATATCTTAAGTTTTGTTCCAAAAATATCATTAAAGGATAATGCGTTTTTTATTCTGAGCATTCGAATCGAAGCCGGATTATAATGTATAAGTATACCAAAATTATCAAACACTAAAATCCCATCTGTCATATGGGTTATCACTGTTTCCATTTTGTTTTTTTCACTAGCGATCTGTGCCAACGTCTCATTGAGTGAAAAAGCCATCCGGTTAAAGTTCGTTGTCAGTTCACCAATCTCATCATCTGAATACACTTCAATCGGGTTTTTTAACTCCCCTTTTGACATTTCTCTAGCTTTTTTTGTCAACGCTATAATGGGTTTCGTCAAAAATGCTGAAAATAAAAACGCCAAAATAACGGATAAAATAATAGCCATCAAAACAGCCAGCGCAATAACACTTGCCATTGCTGATACTTTATCTTGAACCTGTGCTGTTGATGCTAAAACATAAATCACATATATGACATTATTGTTCTTAATAATGGGACGCGCATAGCCTAAGTAAGTTGTTGAATCTTTAGACAGATGCACTTCGTCCAGTTCTTCAATCTGGGAGTTGGTAAGAGCTGCCATGACCTGTGCCGTATTAAAACGTTGCTCTTCTGTTGATACCGCTTGGGTATATACAATTCCGCCTTTTTCATCCAGCAAATAGACTCTGCCTTTAAGTAATACAGATTGCTCTTCAATCATCTCTATGATATGACCTTCTATTTCACTGGAAGGTAAATCAATGATGACTGAAGAATATACTGAGTTCGCCGTAGCTACAAGTTCTTCTCGAATAATATTATATTCATAATTTTTTGTTTGATAGACAATCAGCATTCCTGAGATAATCATTACGATGACCACTAAAAGGACAAAAATACTGACCATGCGCCATTTAATACTTCGCGTCATAAGTTTTCCACCTATTTAAGATTTAACTTCACATCTTAACTATTAGTCTTTAAAGTAATATCCGATACCGCGCTTCGTAATGATAAATCTTGGATTACTCGGTTCATCCTCGATTTTTTCACGCAATCGTCGAACGGTAACATCCACTGTTCTTACATCCCCATAATATTCATATCCCCACACTTGCTCCAACAGCTGTTCTCTTGAAAAGATCTGTTGCTTTTGGGATGCCAAAAATTTAAGCAGTTCATATTCACGAACCGTTAACTCAATAATTTGTCCGTTCTTATTGACTTCATACTGGGTCATGTCAATAACCATACCATCAAATTTGAGTATATCGTGCTTTTCTTCTTTTTCCATTTTCAAATTCATGCCTATTCGGCGAAGGTTTGCTTTAACTCTTGCTATGAGTTCACGCACACCAAAAGGTTTGGTCATGTAATCGTCCGCACCAAATTCCAACCCAAGAATTTTATCCACTTCTTCTGCCCTTGCTGTTAGCATAATAATAGGGACATTCGAACTTTCACGAATTTTCTTGCATAATGTCAATCCATCCATAACAGGCATCATAATATCCAGCAACAATAAATCCGGCGCCTCTTCATTAAAGACGCTTAACCCCTCTTCTCCATTATATGCAGTTACTACATGATACCCTTCTTTTTCAAGATTGAACTTTAATATATCTACAATTGCGTGTTCATCATCTACAACTAATATTTTTTCACTCATATCCGATTGTCTCCTCTCCATTCTTTTAATATCATATCAAACTTCATCTCAAACCACAAGAGGGTTTATCGCGTCATATAGTGCAAAACAAAAGCGTCGAATATCGACGCTTTTGTTTAATCCCTTTTATTGATATTTGCTTAGCCCAAGTGGTTTACTCCAAATAGTTGATTGGATTTGCTGTCGTCCCGTCAAATCGAATCTCAAAGTGGACATGTGGTCCGGTACTTCGTCCGGTACTTCCCACTTCTGCAATTTTTTGACCCTGCGCAACTTCTTGTCCAACCTTTGCAGTAACCTTACTTGCATGTGCATATCTCGTCGTAACACCATCCCCATGGTCAATCTCAACAAAATATCCATACGTACTACTCTTCCAACCTGCAAAAATAACGGTTCCACCATCTGCTGCAACGATCTCCGTTCCATAGGATACTGCTAAGTCAACTCCATGGTGGAATGAACCCCAGCGTCGTCCATATGGCGAAGAAATTCTATATCCAGATACCGGGAACATATAACTTCCAGTCGCTCCTTTTACAGGAAATGGTTTTGATCCTTTTGATACAATTTTATCTTGTGGTTCTTTAATAACCTTTTTTCCAATAATCTCTCTTGAATCTTCAGTTCCGTTGATTTGCGTCACTAAAGCCGTAATCTCAACTGTACCATCGCTACCATTATCAATAACCTTTTCACTTCCAATGTACACATCTGGATCTTTTTGATAGATCACATCACGTGCAATAGGCTCTGTATAGATTACTTCTACTTTGGTTTCAACTTTAATCTCCGGTTCAGGAACCATAACAACTACTTCATCCCCTATTTGGATGCTTCGCTCTTTTTCCTTTAACCCTGGATTTAATGCATAAAGCTCACTTAGCTTCATATCATTTGCACTCGCAATAACCGAAGGACTATCTCCTGGTTGAATAGAATACATTTTTGCTTTTTCATTTTCTTTTGTAATTAACCCTGTTGCCATTTCAACATCTACAATGTCATTAGGATTAATATACGTTTCTACGACGGCGATATCTTCTGAAAACTCTACTGCCACCATCTTGCCTTGGCTTTCAGGTGTAGCTGCCTCATCACTCTGTTCATCTGCCTCGCCCTGTCCAGCTGTAACTAATGCCATCGATTCACTTGACATGTCTTTCATAAGTACTTTGGGCGTTAATATCATCGAATTATATTCATTAAGGTCTAAATCAATCTCTAGTGCAACATCGGTCTTAATAAAATGACGCTGCGCATTTTCCAATACTTCTTTAACTGCCTGTTCACTTTCTAGAACAACTGTAAAGTCATCTCCTATTCGCATTACATAACCTTTTTGTTTGATGACATCCAAACTGTTATACAGTTCTTCTTGTAAGCCTAAGGCAATTGTTTTGGTATCTAATGTCAGCATGCCTTCTCGAACCGGTATCAATGCAGGTTCCGGTACAATTTCCGGATCATAGCCAAGCTCTTGGACTAATCCATCATATGCAATGCCTAACAACGCTTCAATATCTTCTTCTTGAGCTACAACCCCTAACTCTTTTCCATTATAAACAACTTGGTACCCAATAATCGGGGCTTCTTGCTCTATCGTAACACCATTTTCATCAATGGTTTGAACACTTAACATATCTTGTTTAGGTGAAAATTGAACAACTGTTGCAATCGTTAAAAATGCACCTACCGATAAAAAAACTTCTTTTTTATATTTCATAAAGAAGTTCTCTCTAAATTTCGGGACTCCGTACATATGTTATCCTCCATGCTTCATAGTAGTATTTATTTCGTGTTATACGTGTATATTCAATTGTTGTCATTATGCTTAAGTCATGTTTGTAATATTTCTGTAACATTCCTATATCATATTAGCATAGATTATGATTAATGTAAAGATAAGGAAGTCGATTTAGGTAATAATTCCTTCAACTTCCTTGTCCATCGTCTTTATTACTAATTTTTCCGTCTTTTTTTAGTCATTTAGCACAATCAGAAATTTGCTTGTCATTACATGACGACCTCTACATGAATGACTTCCTTAGATTCCATCATCGGTATGACTGTACCTTCGATTGGGCTCTTATTCACTTGAATTTGCGAGACCCCTTTTGACTTATTGTTAGGGTTTTTGACTGTTATATGGTACGTTGTTCCTCTAAAGCGACGTGTGACACTATAATGTTTCCAATTTTTCGGAATACACGGATCAATCAATAATCCATCATAGTGAGGCTTCACACCTAGAATTGCTTGTGTAATCGTTACGTAGTTCCATGCAGCCGTACCTGTTAACCATGCATTTTTTGCTTCGCCATGGTTTTTCGCATCTTTTCCTGCAATCATCTGTGAATATACATACGGTTCGGTTCGATGTATATCGCTTATTTCTTCCAAATATGCGGGGCAAATTTTTCGATATATTTCAAACGCCTTGTCTCCTCGTCCTACTTTTGCTTCTGCACAAGCTACCCAAGGGTTGTTATGGCAAAAAATCCCTCCATTTTCTTTGTATCCCGGCGGATAAGATGAGATCTCTCCTAACTCTAGCTGATACGAGGTATATGCAGGCTGATTAAGCACCATTCCATAATCCGTATCTAAATAAGCCCATGCACTATCTAATGCTTTGATGGCTTCACCTGTCTCAATTCCTATATTTCCCATTACACACATTCCTTGAGGTTCAATAAATATCTTGCCTTCTTCGCACGCTGTTGATCCTACCTTTTGACCTTTTGCATCATAAGCCCGTAAAAACCATTGTCCATCATAGCCATGTTCTAAAACCACTTCTCGCATTTTTTTAATCGCCTGTTCTGCACGAAGTGCTTCTTGTGTTTCTCCTCTTCGTTGACATAGTTCCACATATTCCGGCCCAATAAACGCAAACATCCCTGCAATAAATACCGATTCTGCCGTTAATCCATCGGTTCCGTTATTCGCCGTTTGGAATGATTCTCCTGGTGTCGTTGAATAGCAGTTTAAGTTTAAGCAATCGTTCCAATCGGCTCTTCCAATCAATGGTAATCCATGGGGTCCCAAGTTATTGAGCACATGGTTAAACGATCGTTTTAGATGCTCCATCATCGTTGCAGATAAACTAGCGTCATTTTCAAAGGGTACCTGTTCATCGAGCAACTCAAAATCGCCTGTTTCCTTGATATAAGTTGCTACAGCCAGAACCATCCACAGCGGATCATCATTAAACCCACTTCCCAAATCATGATTTCCTTTTTTGGTTAAGGGTTGGTACTGATGATATGCGCCTCCATCACGAAGCTGTGTAGAAGCCAAATCAATCAACCGTTCTCTGGCACGCTTAGGCAATTGATGTACAAATCCTAAAACATCTTGGTTTGAATCTCGAAAGCCCATGCCTCGTCCAACCCCTGACTCAAAATATGAAGCACTTCGTGAAAGGTTAAATGTCACCATACATTGGTAAGCATTCCATATATTCACCATACGATTCACTTTTTCATCTTCGGTCTTGACACTGTACGCCGATAGCAGTTGTGTCCATTTGTCTTTTAACTGTTTAAGGGCCTGCTGTACCTGTTCTGATGTCAAAAACTTATTTTTCATCATATACGCTTTAGCTTTATTAATAATTCCTGGTCGCTCCCATTTATTTTCTTTGTTTTCAATATATCCGAGCACAAAAATATATGATACACTTTTTCCCGCTTCAAGGACAGTATGCAAATGATGGGATGCTATTGGCGACCAACCACTGGCGATACTATTTTTAGATTGCCTGTTAAAAACAACCTCCGGCTTAGACACATCCCCATATAAGCCAATAAACTGTTCCCGATCGGTATCATACCCTTGCACAGACTGATTCACCGAAAAAAAGGAAAAATGGTCACGCCGCTCACGATATTCTGTTTTATGAAAAATCGTATTCTCTTCGACTTCAACTTCCCCCGTACTATAATTACGTTGAAAATTAGTCATATCATCTAATGCATCCCATAAGGCAAATTCAATATATGAAAATAAATCAATTGTTTTTTTCTTTGTTCCTTTATTGGTCAGTACTACCTCATGCACTTCGCATGCTTCTCCCAAGGGAACAAAGGATGTCTGTTGAACCTTCAGGGCATTTTTTTCTGAAGTAATCACACTATATCCTAAGCCATGACGACATTCATAGTCATCGAGTTCTGTCTTAACCGGCTTATAACCGGGTGACCATGTCACATCATTATCAACAATATAAAAATATCTTCCTTCATTATCAATAGGAACATTATTGTAGCGATAGCGAGTTATGCGGCGTAAACGCGCGTCCATGAAGAACGAATAACCGCCAGATGTGTTTGAAAAAAGCGAAAAATAATCGTCCATTCCAAAGTAATTTATCCAAGGATATGGTGTTAATGGACTTGTTATAACGTACTCCCTGTTGACATCATCAAAAAAACCGTATTTCATTTTTTCTCCTCCTTAAAATCCTTAAAGTGTATGTACTGTATCACGTTCAATAAGTTCAAATGCAAAATTATATATGTTATCATCTCCTGTTTTTTGCTCTTTCATGAGATGTTTATGAATGGCTTCAACTGATGTTTGGGACATCGCAAAATAGTCCGGACACATTGTTGTTAGTTTAGGTTGCATTAAAGCCCCCGTCTTTGTATTGTCAAATCCTATAAAACTAACTTTTTCAGGTACTTTGATACCATGTTTTTGCAAACATTCCATAGCCGCAATTGCCATATAATCATTCGCACATATGTATACTGTCGGAAGCATTTTTTTTGCAATAGCTTCTTCCATTTGCTGGCTTGTTTTACTTTGATTAAATTCTCCTTCTAATATATATGCATCGCAAAAGGTTAACCCAAGTTTTTTAATCGCGTCGAGATAGCCTCTGTAGCGGATTGAAGCTGAGCGTGTCTTTTCAATTCCCTTTATGAAACCGATTTTTTTATGTCCTTGCTCTTTTAAATAGCTTACCGCGTAAACGGCTGCTTCATAATCCATTGCGTTGATCACTGTCATACGTTCTTGGTTCAAATATTTTTTAGGAATCTGTGTTGGTTCCATATCCATAACCACCATATGTTGACATATTTCTTCTTTTAAAATGTGGTTCAAGCTGTCACTTCGGGTTCCAATAAGTATCCCTCCATCAACTCTTTGTTCACAAAAAGCACTAGCAATTTTCTTGTAGTCTTTGGCACATGTTATGGTTTGAACAAGAACATAATATCCTTTACTGTTGGCAATATCGATAATCGTTTCTAAATAAGCCGTAAAAAAATCATTGTGATGCAGTTGTTTTTGACTTCCAGGTGCTTCATCCATAATCAAAAAAACACCAATCGTATCACTACGTTTTCCTGCAAGCGTTCGTGCATAAGCATTTGGATGGTATTTGTACTTTTCAATCGCTTCAAGTACTTTCTTTCGCGTTTCATCCGTTACATTAGGATAATTATTGATTACACGTGATACTGTACTTCTAGATACACCAACTAATTTTGCAATTTCTTCACTTTTCATCTATATTCTCCTTAACTCAAACCCATAATTATCAACTATGAACACGCGTTTATTATAATGCAAAAAAGAGGAGAAGTCAACGACTTCTCCTACAAAAACCATCGGTTTATCTATTTAAGACTTTCAACAAACCGTGTTATTCCTTCTAGACCCTGTTCATCTAATTTGTAGACACCTGCACACTCTAGTACCTTCTCAAACTTTTTACCGACATGCTCACGAACAATACGATGGGCTTCACTCGCTTCGCACTTTGTTCCATAAAGCTGCATTAATTCCTTAATCCATGGTTTATGTTGTTCCATGTTCTTATCTAATGCATCCATTGAGACGCTTCCTGATAATACGTTTTCAACTTCAACCAATTCTTCTTTTAATCGTGCAGGTAAAACGGCTAATCCCATAACTTCAATCAACCCAATGTTTTCCTTTTTAATATGATGCAAGTGGCTATGTGGATGAAAAATCCCCAGTGGATGCGCATCATTTGTTCGGTTATTACGAAGGACTAAATCAAGTTCATATTCTCCTTGATTATTGATCCGACCAATGGGGGTAATTGTATTATGTGGCACTTGCTCTTTATCGATTGTAGAGTATGCATGAATCTCACATGCTTCGTCTGAATAATTTCTCCACGCTTTTAGTACTGTATCTGCTAACGTAATTAAAGCCTCTGAGTCTTTTGATGTTAATCTAAGTACGGATAAAGGCCACTTGACAACCCCAACTTTTACATTTAGAGCACTAGCAATTGTAAAGGTTTTTATCACTGGTGCCACTTCCATAGGGAATGTATGGTGTCCACCTTGATAATGGTCATGACTTAAAATCGATCCACCAACAATAGGCAAGTCTGCATTTGATCCAATAAAATAATGAGGCATTGCATCTAAAAACCCAATAATGCCTTTAAATGTTTTTTTCGTAATGCGCATCGGATCATGCTGTCCTTTGAATATAATAGAGTGTTCCTGATAATATACGTAAGGTGAGTACTGAAAATACCACTGTTCACCATTTAAGGTTAAAGGTAGTACACGGTGGTTGCCACGTCCCGGATGATTCAAATGCCCTTCAAACCCAACATTTTCTACACACAATAAACATTTGGGGTAATTGACTTGAGGCATTGACTTTGCTTTTGCAATCTCTTTTGGATCTTTTTCCGGCTTGGACAGATTAATGGTGATTTCCAAGTCACCAACCGGAGTGGATGTTGTCCAGTATTCATTTTTTTGAATACGGTCCATCCGTATATAGTTTGAATCTTGACTTAATTGATAATAATCATCTGTCGCTGCTTGAATCGATTCTTCTCTTGCAATCTGTTCAAAGCGCGCATGAAGTTCTGACGGTCTTGGCATCAATAATCCCATGATTTTTGCATCCATTAAGTCACGCTCTGTCACTGTATTGCCAATCATGCCCTTCATAACGGCATCATCTAGTAATGGCTCTAGAACATCTAGCGGAGACTTAGCGACGAATTGTTCCCATATCTTTGTCTTTGTCTCCATATCTACTGGTTTTTTTAAATCATACAACGCTAATAATTGATTACGAACCAATGGTTCATCTAGTGTGGTCATCATCTTGCGTTTGACGCCATAGCAAAGCAACGCTTCAATATGTTGCCCAATCTGTTCTTCCATATTTATTTTTATCTTTGCATCACCTGCTACATCTTCTGCCACATAGCCATTTGGATGCGCCTGATGCCACTTCCAAGCACTGGAGATAATCACGCGGATATCTTCGTACTGTGGATTCCAACCCAGTTCTTTACGTGCCTTATCTGATGAAGCAATGAGTGTTGCCGGATCTCCCGGACGTCGTTCAGCTATTTTAGCCGGAATCGGATGCTTTGTCACTTCACGTGCCATTTCTACGATTTCCTTAACAGAAAATCCGTTGCCACTTCCTAAGTTATAAGTTCCGCTTTGACCGCCTTGTTGTAATTTCTGCATTGCCAAAATATGCGCTTGTGCCAAATCCATTACATGAATATAGTCTCTGACACAGGTTCCATCGGGTGTATCATAATCATCGCCAAACATCATAATCGATTCTCGCTGACCAAGGGCTACTTGCAAGACAATAGGAATCAGATGGCTTTCAGGCTGATGATCCTCGCCAATCTGACCGCTATCATGCGCCCCTGCTGCGTTAAAATAGCGTAAAACGGTATATTTCATCCCATAGGCCGCATCCGCCCATTTCAGCATTTTTTCAACGGATAATTTCGTCTCTCCATAAGGATTTGTTGGTTCTGTTTTATCTTCTTCAGAAATCGGAATAATTTCTGGTTCTCCATAGGTTGCTGCTGTCGATGAAAAAACGATATGCTTAACGTGAAACTCTTGCATTACTTCAAGAAGAGACAGAGTCCCATATACATTGTTGTTATAGTACTTTAGTGGTTCTGTGACACTTTCCCCTACCAAAGAATCTGCTGCAAAATCTATAACACCCTCAATTGTGTTTTCCAAAAAGACTTTGCGCAATGCTTCTTTATCTCGAAGATCTCCTTGATAAAAAGGAATCTCCACATCCACTGCTTGTCGATGTCCTTTATATAAATTATCATAAACTACTACTTCTATTTGCTGCTCTCTTAAGGCTCTGACTGTATGACTTCCTATATATCCAGCGCCACCACATACTAATATTGCCATGTTAAACTCCCTTCACTTCGTATGCACCTTGTCCTACATTAGCCACGTAAAACTCAGGTTCTAAATTTATTCGTTTTTTATAATTATCTCCAACTTCTTTTATAAAGGTTTCTACATATTCTTCTTGTACTAACGATACCGTACAGCCACCAAATCCTGCCCCGGTCATGCGTGATCCTAAGACGCCAGAGACTTTTGTCGCTTCTTCCACCATTGCATCTAACTCTACTCCTGTGACTTCATACAAATCACGTAATGAGTTGTGTGATGCATAGAGTAACTCCCCAGCTGTTTTCAAATCATTGTGTTTTAATGCTTCAACACATTTAAGTACCCGTTGATTTTCATATACTGCATGTTCAGCCCGTTGGCGCGCCGTTGGATTTTTTATTTGTCCTGCATGCTGATCAAATGTCTCTTCATCCATATCACATAAGTGGGAAATATCTAAAACTTCTTGTAAATCTTTAAGCGCTTCTTCACATTCACTGCGACGTTCATTGTATTTGGAATCTGCCAATCCGCGTCGCTTCTTCGTATTTCCAATAACAATTTTTACACCATCAAGTTTAAACGGTACATGCTGGTATTCTAAAGTGTTACAATCCAATAGCATGGCATGATCTTTTTTTCCCATACCTACAGCAAATTGGTCCATAATGCCACAATTAACTCCCACAAATTCATTTTCTGCCTTTTGACTTATTTTTACTAAATCAAGTGGCTCAACGTTTCCTTGTGCTAACGCATTAATAAATGTTGCTGTTAACACCTCAAGGGATGCCGATGAACTTAAGCCTGAGCCGTTGGGAATATCGCCATAATATAGGACATCAAATCCTGGAACTTTGGGTCCCAGTTCCTCATACATCTTAATCACCCCTTTGGGATAGTTTACCCAATCATGGGCCACATCATATTCGATTTGATCTAAATCTAGGGTAACTTCAAGGTCAAAATTCATTGTTGCAAATCTAGCTTGTCGATCCGTTCGTTCTCTTACGACAGCATATGTCCCAAAATCAAGGGCACATGGAAAGACAAATCCACCATTATAATCAATGTGTTCACCGATGATATTCACACGCCCTGGGGTAAAAAAGGTACGTATGTCTCCAGCGGATGAATACCGTTTTACAAATTCATTTTTTACGTTTTCCATAATGTGTTTTTGCATGTTTTCTTCTCCTTTACGTTTGTCGGATGACTAAATTCGTAGCAACCATTATTTTTGTATAAGGTAACGCTTCATCTTGTTTTTCATTTTCTATTAGCTGAATCATCTGCCTTGCCGCTGTCATTCCCAATTGACTCATATGATGGTCAACTGTTGTTAATGGGGGATCCGTAATCTGACTTACAATTGTGTTATCAAAACCAACAATCGCTAGCTGCTCGGGTATTACCACCTTATTGATGCGTGCAGCATTTAGAACACCTACTGCCATAAAATCATTACAACATAATATTGCATCCATTGTCATAGACAATTCCTGTTTTTCAAAAAAAGGCAGGGCACATTCTTTTGCTTGATTAACTGTCTCTAATCCATTGCCCTCTTCGATTAATAACACCTGCGGCTCACAATCCATCTCTTTTTTACAAAAGGATTTATATAAGGCTTCTTTTATATCGTATGAATGGCTTTTTTTCCCGCGCATAAAAGCTATACGCTTTGCCCCTTTATCTTTTAAGTACATCAAGGCTTCTTTTGTGCCTGCATAATCATCATTAAGAACAAAGTGGCATTGTATACCTTCATGATACCCATTAATAATCACAAGGGGAATGCGCTTGGATATCCCTTCGTAGTAACCGCTTTTTATATTTTCATTACGTGGATTGATAACAATTATTCCATCGACACTTCGATTCAACAGTGAATCGATCATCTCACGTTCATTATCCGGTTGTCCTTTGGTATTACATAAAAAACTTCGATATTCTTTACTTCCCATAAAATTGTCAATCCCTTTAATGACTTCTGAAAAGAAAAGGTTTTCTATGCTAGGCGTCAAAACACCAATGGTTTGCGTTTTGTCCTGTATTAAACTACGGGCTAATAAATTCGGTCGAAACCCCAATTCTTCAATAGCTTTATTCACCCGTTTTGCGGTTTTTTCACTTACTGGATAGTTTTTATTGATGACTCTTGATACGGTTGTTATCGATACATTAGCAAGTTTTGCAACATCTGTAATTGTCGACCTTTTATTCTCCATGTATTCACCACCATTCTAAATAGAAAAGGTTTTCTATTCTTATTATATATTCCTTTTTATATGAATACAAGATAGAAAATTATTTTCTTTCTTTAAAAACCTCTTGTTTTCTTATATAAGATGCTATACTATAATGTATATTATACATTTTTCTAGGAGGTTCTATGGCAAAAATCATTTTAACAGGCGGTGGGACAGCAGGACATGTCATTCCTCACTTTGCTCTATTACCCTATTTTCAAAAAGATAACATTGACCTTATATATATTGGCTCTAAAAACGGTATTGAAAACAAATTGGTTCGCGAAAAATCTATTCCATATATCTCAATATCCAGCGGCAAACTTCGGCGTTACTTTGACATCAAAAATTTTACTGACCCTTTTCGAATTGTTGCTGGTTTTTTTCAATCCCTTTTTCATTTAGCCAAACATCGACCGGACTTAGTATTTAGCAAAGGAGGATTTGTAAGCGTACCTGTCATTGCTGCTGCCTGGGTTTTACGTATTCCTGTGATTGCCCATGAGTCAGATATGACACCAGGACTTGCAAATAAACTCGCTACCCCTTTGTCCAAAAAAATTCTGACGACATTTGAAGAAACTTTAGCGTATCTGCCTAAAAATAAAAGCGTCTTTACCGGCTCACCTGTTCGACAATCCCTTAAAACTGGAGATAAGCATATCGGTTATGCTTTTACAAAGCTGAACTTGCATAAGCCTATTATAATGGTTATGGGCGGAAGCCTTGGTGCGCAAAAAATTAACCGCATCTTGCGTGAAGCCCTCCCATTACTCCTTGAAGATTTCCAAGTGATTCACTTATGCGGATCTGGCAACCTTGACTTAACTCTTGAGGATAAAGAAGGTTATGTTCAATATGAGTATATTGGTAAAGAACTTCCACATTTATTTGCTATTACGGATTTTATGGTTTCTCGCGCAGGCTCAAATGCTATTAACGAGTTTGCATTTTTACAGTTACCAAGCCTTCTTATTCCATTATCAAAAAGTGCTAGTCGTGGCGACCAAATTCTAAACGCCAATGCCTTCGCATCAAAAGGCTATGCTCAGGTACTTTTTGAAGAGCGTTTAACTGTATCTACATTCGTTCAAGAAGTCCGTGGTTTTTATGAAAATCTTGACCACTATCGTATACATTTATCAACGGCCAAAGAATCTAGTGGAACTGAAAATGTATACTCCGAAATAGTATCCGCGTTAAAAAAAGAGGTGTAAATCATGTTAAAACTGACCAAAATATCAAAATTTATGATTCTTCTGGGTATTGTTTCCATTATTATATCTATTTTCTTCAATTTTTATTTTTTTAATCATGAGCAGCAGCTTATGGCAAAATCAACCGAAATTGTTGAAAATATGAATAATGAAAGCATCCAGCTTGATCTCTCCCTACGCGTACTTAACAATATATTACAGCAACTTCCAACACCTGCTACACCTTCTGATTTACCTGAATCTCTAGCTGTAGCCTATCATAAGAACCTTGGATACTTAATGGGACAGCTAAACTATATCAGTGAAAATCTCACCACCTTTGAAGAACTAATTGACCAGTCACACCTTAATGTATTTTTAAGTTACAATGCATCCAATCAGCGCTTGCACGATTATGCCTCTGAAATCGAATTATCCCTTCATTGGCTAGACAAATATTCTCAAGAAACGATTGCATCCCAACAGTCAAAATCCGCTGATTCTGCACAAAAAGAGTACCATGCTTTACGTGAAAATATTGACACACTTTCAACGATTCATAAAGACCTGTACAATCAATCGATTAACCATGCCAAAATAATGATTAACGGTGCTTTTACTCTTTTAGTTATATTTATCCTATTACTAAGTACCATTATTTTAAAATTACTCAACACAAACATACGCTATCTTACCGAAAGTATTCAGCTTGTTGAACAAAATGATTTTGATCGAAAAAAACTTCCAAGCTATTCCCCGTTATTTGCTGAAGATGCTCATGTTATTCGCTTAGTCACCAAAATAATGGATGAAAATGCTGTCTCAAATCATATCAAAAACATTGTCATAAACACCTATGATATGGATGATATGCTGCACGAGCTCTTTCGGATTTTTAATGAATTTCTTCGTATTGATCGAATTGGTATTTGCTTTTATGACTCCATTAATAAAACCCTCATTGCCGAAAGTGGTTTTTCCAAATATTCAAATATACTTCTTGGCCCTGGATTTTCAATACAAGCCGAAAAAAGTAGTTTGCTCTCCATCATCAAAACAAAAAAAGGTCGTATTACTAACGATTTAGAAGCGGCTTATAAGCATAAACCACAGAGCAAACCCTTAGAATTGATTACCCGTGAAGGTCTAAAATCAAATATGAGTATTCCGTTATTAATTAACAATGAAGTCTTTGGAATCTTGTTTTTTAGCTCGACATATAAGAATCATTTTACAAAAGATCATCTTAGACAGGCGTCTAAAATTGTTAATGAAATTTCCGGATTTTTTAATCGTTCCTATCTCCTAAAAATGGTCTTTAGCCGATTTACATATAGCTTCTCAGCTCTTGTCAACGAACGGGATTATGAAACCGGCGGACACCTAGATCGAATGACCAACTACTCGACACTCATTGCAGACAAACTGCGGGAAAAAGAACTGCCTAGCCATGAAATTCGTCGCAATATGATTTTAGATATACAAAGATATGCGGCACTACACGATATCGGAAAAGTTGCAATTCCTGATCATATTTTGAAAAAACCCGGAAAGTTTGATGAAGATGAATGGGAGATTATGAAAACCCATGTCACTGTGGGTCAAAATATCTTTAAGGACTTACGAACAGAGCTTCAAATGTTTAATAAAGATTTTTTCAAAGTTGCAGAAAATATCATTGCCTATCATCACGAGCGATGGGATGGTACTGGGTACCCTCATGGATTAAAAGCCTTTGAAATTCCTCTAGAAGCAAGAATTGTCGCCCTTGGCGATGTGTTTGACGCACTTACGTCAAAAAGAGTATACAAAAAAGCCTTCACCATAGATGAGGCTCTTAAGATTATTCAAGAATCCAAGGGGACGCACTTTGACCCTGTACTCGTTGATATATTAATGGAAAATCTAGATTCTATTTTGCATATCTATCATACGCAAGATGAATCTGAAGGGTGAACAACTCCAACAAACTCAATATACTAAATCTGCTTTGATATTGCTTCACCAATAGTTTGTAAAGTGGTATCATCAACCTCTTGGGTAACCCATGAAATATTGACTTGATCGTCTTCAAATCTTGGAATCAAATGCAAGTGAAAGTGATTGACGGTTTGCCCGGCTACAGCGCCATTGTTTTGTAATATATTTAAACCATCAAATCCAAGAACTTCTCGCATTGCCTTAGCTACAATCGTTGCTAAGGCAAAAATTTTACCTGCAGTTTCAGCATCTAATTCATAAATATCTTCAACATGCTCCTTTGGAAGAATAAGCACATGCCCTTTTGCTGACGGAAATTTATCTAAAATCACTCGAAACTCTACATTTTCAAAGAGTGTCACCGAATCCATCATTCCATGTGCAATGTTGCAAAATATACATCCTTGTTTCATAATTAACTCCTTTCGTCTATCTCTTCTCTATATTTAGACTTCTTCATAAATTATACCATTAGTTTTGGTATCGTTACAATGAAAAAAGCTCTTCAAATTTGTAAAGTAGTGTAAAGTCGCCTTTGGCTTTTATCTCTCCTGTCATAAAAGCTCGTTGCATAGTCAACTTTCCATCAATAATACGCTTAAGGACACTTTTTCGTCCCATAACTACAACATCGCTCTCACCAATCTGTCCATAATACGAACGAATATGCTGATTGCTTAGTTCCAGAACCGTATTCTCACGCGGGTCATCCTCAACGATGATTTGTATTTTGGCCGTCAGCGCTTCTTGATTTATATAGCTTTCTTTAAATCGTTCCGGCCAAGATTTTTCACTTTTTATGGAGGCTGCAGATAGTTTCTTTTTGAACAAGCTTCCTAATTGGTGTATATCTTCTTGCTGCTTTTCAATATACGAATCATAATTTTCAATAATTCCTGTGTTCTTTTGCTTTGTTGTTTTATCACTTTCTATTTCCACATTGGGATGGATATTTTGAATATCTTCAACAGGTATTTCAACAAAAACTTTTTCTATCTTATCGCTTCTTGGAAGCTCACCTTTTTTTTGCTGTACGCGTCTAAAAAAAGCCTCTGCTTTTTTATCAATACCAAATAGCCACTCAAAGTTCGTTTCCAAAGATGCTGCTGATTCTATGGACGCTAATATATTGCCACCTTCAACTCCACCTAAATATTCCCATGATTTTAATAAATGGGTATAGGCTTCAAACTCATATGCCCTTCTGGATATAACGATTCCCAGCATCGGACATTTATCAAAAACGCTGTTTTCTCCACGATAAAAGCACTGATCTAAAAATGCCTGCATCCGATGTCCGATTCCATACCATTCGACATTAACCGCTAGAACAACACCTATGGCTTTGCTTATATAACCTAAAATCGTTTCCATAGAATCATTGGATTTATATAAATCAATGCGGTGAATCGTCACTCCCAGTTCTGTTAAAACATGACTCACTCGTTCTAGAGCAACTAGAACCGGATCATCCACATATCCTTCTCCCCCATATATCACGGTAATACATTTTTGTTTTTCTTGAAGATCGGCTTCACTGCTTTTTAAACGTATTTTTTGAAAAATCCTTTTTTTACTCTTTTCCTTCGTTTCTTCTTTTCCTTCGCTTACAAGATTATCTGTCACTTTCTCCTTAAAGTCAAAACGTTCTTGCGCTTTTTCTCCCATTAACAATTGTCTTATTCGTTCCATTTCTCGCTGCATAACTCTATCTAAATCAGGTACAAACTGTTTTTGTGATGGATGTGGCAAAGGCAGAACTTTGTAACTTTTTCCGTGGATTCCCACAACAAATAGCTGATCTTGTTCACTGTTGACCATCAATGTTTCATCTCCAATTAATTGTTGGAGCATTTTGTTGCCAAGCGTAATAATCAGCTTTGGATTGACTAATGCAATTTCTTTTTGTAAATAGGGCATGCTTAGAGCATATTCTTCTCGTGTTGCCGCTCGCGAAACCTTGACTCCATCTTTATTTAATTGATAGGGTCGATATTTGAGTAAATGGGTCAAATACACTTGTTCATAGGAATACTCGATTGCATCTAAAAACTTGGATAATTTCTCTCTTTCGCCTTCTAATAAGTTCTGACGATACAGTTGTTCCTTTTCACTTGTAAATTCAGCAATAATCATAATATCGCCATCTGTATCCCCTTCACCTAATAACAGTGAATTCCCTTCACCTATTTTTTCCTCCATCTCCAAAGCACATGCATCATACATCTCACGAATTTTATCTTGTTTCATCTTTGCTGCCTCCTATTTCTTTTCGTCTTCGTCGTACGATTGGAACACTAATACATATGCCACCAATAAATCCTCCAACATGTGCATATAAATCAACATTGGGACTAATGACACTATACACAATTCCATATATGAAAAACAACCAAATAATATAATGATTAATTCCATCCATGGAATTATTCATAGCACGCGATAAGACAAGCGCTGCACCAATAATCCCATAAATCGCTCCACTAGCTCCTGCTGCAATAATATATGGTCCAGTAAAATAATGATATGCAAAGCTAAAAATGCTTCCAACAATTCCAGCACCTAAGTATATCATGAGAAACTGCTTCGCTGATATATATTTTTCCAAACGTGATCCAAAGATATAGAGTCCAAACATATTAAAAAACAGGTGCATGATGCCAATATGTACAAACATTGCGCTAAGAAGCCTCCAATATTGCTGTGTTCTGACAATAAAATCAACTTGAATCGCACCAAAGCGCATCAAAACATTGGGATCTGTGGAGCCCCCATTGATTTCCATAAATATCCATACAATAACATTGATAATCCCTATCGCAAGGGTAGTATAATGGGCTTCTGTTTCTTTTTCTATCGCATAATAGTTTTGCTTTTTTTCTTTCAATAATATACGTAAGTCTTTTTCAATACCCATAATCGAATTAAGTTGATGCTCAGGAATCACAAGCTTTCGTTGGAGGGAGTCAATAAACCAGGCCACCTCAATCGTTGTTGCTTCAATATTTGGCATCTTATTATAATACGCATATATTTGGGGTTCCCACTCGCCCACAAACAAGTTCAATATAATCACACGGTCTGTATGAAATTGTTGGAATTGACTCGAAAGATTTTGCATATAGAATGCATATCGATTTATATCCAGCTTATTGGCTTTAGTCCCATGAAGTATACTTACAATATAATAACTGCTTTTTTGATATAGGCTATATAGTGCATGCTCCTTTGAATCTGTTGCTATCTGTTGATAATTCTTCGCCTCAAAATAATCTTTAAGTAACTGATAGTCTTTTAAACTCTCTTCAGACATAGGCGCCTCCTAAACTATAGTATTCAAATCTATAGTTATATTCTAAAGGAGTTCATTCATAAGTCAATAGCTAAATCCATCTTCATTATTCCTGAAGGGATAATTCTATATGTCTCAATCCCATCTAAATAGGCATAGGACTTCGGATCATAAAATATAATTATGCCTACATCGTCAAAGACATAGGTTGATGACTCCCCTTCAAATTCCGGCAAATTAAATCGCATCCTTTGTTTTTCTTGACTGTTTTGCTGATAAGTATTTAACTCTTGTTCAATCGTTTGCATGATTATTGAATTCTTATGGTTTATTTCTGCACTTTCTTGCGTCACTAAACCTGTCGAATAATTATATACCCACTTTTTATCAGAAAGCGTATAATACTCACAGTGTGTCGTCTCTTGCTGTGTATAAAATGTTTTTTCCCCTAACGTGTTTTCCTGTGGATTATATAAGACAATCCCATCATATTCAACAAATGCTATGAGTGGAAAATCTTGACGTGTATATCTAAAATTGCGCATTGTCAAGCTATCAAAAAAATTACGAATCACTTCTTGATATGCAATTTGGATATGATATGCGTTGTGACTATCATATGCATAAGTCGAATATGTTTTTAATGCAAATCCCGCATCATAACTTGCTTCATCAATACTTTGCTCTATCCATGTCCTTTGGCGTTCCATATATTTATGTTGCGTATTTTGAATAGAGCTTTGCATAAAAAAGGGCAACATGATTAATAACGCTAATACACTGTACTTAACCATTCCCATATCGGACAATTCCTCCACTTACAATATATATTTCATTACTCTTTACGCCACCAATATCCAAGATGTCACGAAAACTTTGACTTTTGGTTACCGATGTGTTGCGAACACGCACATAAAAAAAGTCTCCTGAGGATAGACGATAGGTTCCGTTCGCTTGAATCCATGCATATATATCCTGTGTATAGACCCCTTCATAATAGACCTCCATACGTCCATCCTCTTCAGAAAATCTCTTTTGTTGATGCTCTAATTCCACTTCATAAGTTAATCCCGACGTTCTTAATATATGGTTTAATTCATCCAACATTGGTTGATTGACTTTCCCGGATTCTCGAATCTTTTGACTTAGTTCATTTGTCTTTGCCATCACCAGATTATATACAATGTCATCTTGACGCTGATAACTATATATCGTTGGTGCAACAAAAATAAGAACAACGCCTAAAATCAAACCAAAAATCTTCCACAAACTTTCCTCAATCATTTCTCTACTCCTTAACCTCAATAATTTCAAGGACCATTTTTTCACGCAGATGTTCAGCCTCAGATGTCACATTCAAATAATACTTTTTGTCTGCTTCTAATGTGTGCATAAACTCTTGAAATCCTTCCAAAGATTGATTTTTTTCAAAGGTTTTATCCACTGCCTGTATAATAAGCTCCTCACTAAAGCAATAATATCCCCCCACTTCAATGCGTAGCTCCTCATATGTCAACAGCTTTGAATGTTCTATCTCTTCGACCCACACCGTGTCAATAAGCCAGTTATTTTTTTCTTCTTGACTTTTTTGAACCGATTGATAATACCGTGTATATTGACTATGTTGTTCAAAAAAACTAAACAGCCCCATGAGCATAATCATAAATCCCGCTATAATATATAATAGTTTAAATATATTGTGTGTCATTATTGCTGTTTGGCCACTATGCCTTTGACAACATCATTCTTATCATAGACAAGCTGTGTCATAAAGCTTCCTTGGGGATTAATATATTCGGATGCATCCACATCTTTGGATTGTTGTAAATCCTCGTCCATAGCTGCTTTTGTCTTTTCAGATAACGATCCGCTAAGGACATTCGACGAAATAGTTCCACTACTAATATATTGTGTTGAGGATGGATGATTGGTGTGTACCTCAATAATAAATGATCCACTTTTGGGTTTATGCTGTTTAATCGCATTAAGTACGTCGCCTCCGGTAACCACCATATTATCAAATTTTTCATACTGTATACTCGCTAATTGCTCTGACATGGAATCCAAGTGCTCCCCTGATGCATCTGCCAAATTTTTTCCTTTGTTAAATAAAAAGAGCCCCGTACTGACAATCGCTATAAACATCATGACACCAACACCTAACCACAACGCTTTTTGAATATTTTGATCCATAATTTTCTCTCCTTTTTTCCTTTATATTTTTTATTATCCCATTAATTGATAAAAAAACTTTTCAAGTTCAGAAATACTGGACATAATCATTGGTATAATCATATATAAAATAATTAGACTATACGCAGGTAAAAATCCAATATTTTGCCCAATTACAATTTTCCGATTAATGATTTGATCATTTAACCATTGCCGACGCTCAATATAATAGCTCTTATCCTGAACTAATTCGTCAAAAGCCTCCTGGATACTAATATCTTCACTCGCAATGGCTAGTTGGTACATTATCTTTTTCATCTCCGGATGTTCCACGCCTTCGCGCATGTTCATAAAAATTTTGTAGGCACCCATACTCATATCCAGCTGGCATCGACTTAGTGTTTCTTTATAGTAAGTGGAGTATGCTGCCATCCAATCACATATTTCTTCTGTATTCATCCTTGGATGATACATTAGCATTAAAATAATGCTATAATACCCTGCAATCTCATCCTCGACCTCCATTCGTTTAATATATTTCACCATCTTTTCATTGATTTGCGGCAAATGATATCCCACTACCCCCACCATCAGACATAAAATAATTTGCCACCAGGCAAAATAGATATTGTTATATGCAATAATTTTTTCTTGAATATGCTGGCGACGTTCTGCCAACTGCTCTACGCTCAGTTGCTCCTCTTCTTCTAGTGTTGAACTAATCCAATCATCCACCGTAGCATCCGAAGCCTTGCCATCACTTTTTTGTATAAATGCATAATCTCTTAATGATTCCTGACGTCGCTTATGTTGTATCTCCATTGGGAGTGTGGCACCTAAAAAATGATCCTGGTAATATATCTGTGTTGATAAATTCTGCCTTTCACTAATCAATATGGAGATTACAATCAGAAAACTAATCCCCGTCGCAATGATTCCATATAACCATTTTCTCTTTTGTTGTTCACTTAACGGAAGTTGTATTTTAGCAATCCAGCGCTTCATTTGATTCGCTTCAGGGAAAAAATCATCTAATCGTTGAATCCTATTTAGAATAATCATCGCCAAAAACATAATACCAATGGTTAAAATCTCAATATATTTTCCCGCCATACTATTGTAAAACAACCCTAATGGTGCAAAATTCCCTATCGCCCAATTTTTAAGCATTGTAATTAAAAACAGAGGGATAATCGCAATAATATTCATACTTTTTAATGCGTAGTTCAGTTTTTTTCTTTTAATAAGTTCCAGCTGAACGTTCTTTGTTAAAAAGCTCAAGTTGGTTAGATAGACACTTTTTCCATCTTCCTGCTGATCGCCATATTCATAGGTTAAATGTGAAAGGTTAACAAACATTTTTAAATACGGGTTAGGCGCAATCTCAAAATATCTGGTCATCGCATATAGTGGGTCCACATCTGAAAAGATCTCATAAATATGCTCTGCCTGTACGGTCATTTCGCGTTGATGGATCTCCATTTGTTCTAACGCAGAATATATTCCATCATCAATCGTTCGATATTCATAAAAACCTTGTCGTACATATCCCATAAAAACTATAAACTGCTCTAAGAGCCGATAGTGACTCCTTCCAATAAAATAATCAAAATAACTTTCTGAAATATACCACAAAAAAAACAAAAATATTGCTGTATACAGTGGATTTTGAGTCATACTCCAAAACGCAGCTAAAGCAACAACATATACACTTAGCAGTCCTAAAACAACAAAAACAGATTTTTTTGATAAATAGTATACATCTTTTTCTCCAATAAATTGATATCCTGTCTTTATTCGTGATAAAAACCCTCTTATAATAGGTATGCGCATTAAGAAGCGATCTATTCCCACATACATTTTATACGATTGTGCATTAGATATTTTGGAATGTTGCCTCCGTTTTTGTACTTCTTTCGCTATCGACTCCATCTTTCACCTCACCCCACTGCTGTTTTATAAACTTCACAAATTCTAAACGGTCTTTTTCTTCCATATTTTTATGCATAAGTTCCACTTGCCCTTGCGTTATCGGATTGATAAATATATAACTTCCTTTTTCATAGCGTACAATCACATTTTCATAGTAAATTTCATTTGCTTTTTCCCTAGTTTTTTCTCCATCTTCATATAACACAAGTTCAGAAATACGTTCAATGTAACGTTGTCCATTTGAATTTTTATCCATGTGGATTTCAAAGTCCAGCACACGAACCACTTGCTCTTCAGCAACTTTCTCATCTCTAAACACGTCACACTTTAGCAAACTGTTTCTCAAGGACAAAACAAGGTCTTTAAGCGTTTTGGCATGATGTGTAAAGAGCGTAAAAAGCGATGCCACTTGAGCCATCTGCAACATCAATACACTAATTTCGTCTGTTGCGATTTCACCTAATATATTCACCGTTCCATCGGTCTTTTTTTGCAAATCTAGCCCTGCCTGACCTGAGACGGTTTCTGTTTCTTTAAACGTCAAAATATTTCGATACGGATATAACTTTCTTAAGTGCAGTTCAAAGGCCATCTCTTGAACTCTTAATGTCAATGTTGGATAAATATGCTGAACCAAAGACATTAGTAGCGTTGTTTTACCTGATCCTTGCGAACCTGTGATTGCTGTTATTCGAGCACCACGCATTAAAAAAATCATTAGGCGAACAAGTTCTTTTGCCCCTTCCCCTTGAAAAAGCTGCTCCAAGGCAATATTTTTCAAATGGAATTTTCTTACGAAAAATGCCCAACTCTCACTAAAGGGGGGTCTTACAACAACAACTCGTGAGCCATCTTGCATTTCATTGACTTTGTATCCAATATTTTCTGAAAGCTGCCCTGCCTTATTGTAACGATATATATTTTGACAAATACGTTTCAACTCTTTTGGATTACCAAAGGACAAAAAAGATAAATGGATCGATTTCCCCTTATAAAAAATCCATACACTATCAAAATTTCTTGGCAGTGATTTTGTTGCTTTTAAACGGTTTGGCAGTACTTCCCAAGATGTATCAATCACACCTGACACACCGCCGGATATTCCATCAATAGCCATATCACGGATTTGATCGATAACTCCAAATCCCTTATAATTTTCATATATTCTTTGTGCGATAATCGTAATTTTATCTTCAAAGGAAAGGGCAACATGCCTTTTTCTATATGCTTCAACCACTTGCTCTCTAGTGACTCTATACACTGGAAGTTCCTCATGTTCGCTATATTGAAGTTCATCCCATTTTTCCTCTTCAATCAATTGACTTAAAGCTTGTGTTCGATATTGTCTCCAATAATCAAATATCAAAATATCAAACATGTCTTTTTCCGAAAGAAACTGCGGTTGATCAAAATAAATAACACGATTGACTTCATCTTTTTTAATCAAATACTTAATCAGCAAGTCACTAATCAAGTCCACAATATAGCTTTTATCATCGATACTTCCATTCGTACATCCTTTGAGTGCTTTTTTTAACTCTGTTCGTTTGTTGATTTCTCGTTCATAGGTTTCTTTTGAACCAAAAATATTCTCAAACTGCTGGGTTGTCAATTGATACATAAGCTGTCGAATCTCTTCTTGGAGATAGTCTAATTCAAGATGATCCCGATTTCTGGATTGAATCAGCTCTGTCTCTTTATCTAATTGCTTCTTCATGATTAATCCTATGCCAAGCAGCGATCCCATAAGAAGCAGTATGCTAAAGATGAAGTTCAGTTGTGGTCCCATATGTAATCTTCTCCTCCCCAAATGCCAATATACGTTCCACTACTTTTTCTATCGTCTTTAGAAAAAAATGTGCTTCATAGTTTTTTCGAGCATAGCTTAACCTTAAGACATAGTCCACTAAATTATTTTGATTGGATTGCTCAATAATCGCCGGATAATACGGAACATAAATCGGGTCTAGCGCAAGTAGCTTTTTCTTAAAGGGCTTCACAACGCTTTTCTCCCACTTATTAATCACAAGGACTTTTGGAATTTTACTTATTAATTCTTTTTTTTCTTCACAAATACTACTCAGTTTTTCAAATTGATATCGATTAGCTTCACCTACAATAACAATGACATCTGTTGTTTTTAAAAGCTGTTGTGCCAGTGGGTGTTCCAAGCTTAAATCACAATCAATTACAGAAATATTATAGTAAGAATTCACTAATGACAGTAAGTACTCAAATTGCCGATGGTAATCCGGGTGATCTGAGAGTACCTTTCCACTTTGGAGTAAATCTAAATTCGAATGGGCTAACAGTGAAAAACAATAATCCTTTATCATATCTTTTGTTAGCTTTCCATTTTTAATTCCCCGAATTAATCCTTCAATATTTGACTCCCCAATAAATTGATCCAGTTCCCGTTCAAACGGTTTTAGACTGTAATGTTCAAGGCTTTCATCCCTTAAAAGCGAGGAGGTCAGAAATGTTTTATACCCTTTTTTACATGCAATTAATGTTGCAATTAAAGTGGCTAATGTTGTTTGTCCTGTTGCATAATTTGGATCAGACCATATAACGACTTGCATAATACTCCTCCAATACTTCTTCTTCCATCAAACTTAACTTTGTCAGTGCTATGTGCTGTATTTTTTTTCTATAATAGCGTGATAAGCTTTTATAAGAAAATGATTGATTGTATTCATCTTCAAGTTGAACAATATAATCATGCTCTCTAAACTCTACGCTTATGATTTCGACACTTTTTTTAGTACTTTTCCCTCGTTCTAAGTAAGCTTTGATATATTCAGATGTAATGGAACTATCTTTAAAGTATTCTAAGACAATAATTGTAATTTTCTTTTCTTGTGGCATTGTCCCAATATGGTTTTTTAGCCATTCTAAAGAAGCTTTTCGCGTTGTAATCGCATAAAAAACTTGTTCTTCTAATTGCTTTTCTTTTTTTTCTCGTATTTTTCGAAGTTGTTTGATTAGACGTTGTTTTTTTGGCAATACATTTTCTTCAAAATACGCTAGCCCCTGAAGAAAGTATTGCACTGCTTGAACCTGTTCTCCAATAATCTGCCCCTGCATTGTATCCTCCCTAAAAACCAATTGACTGTGCTGGCGACGCTTCATTTGTCTGTGCTGGCGACGTTCCATTTGTTTGCACATTGATGACTTCTTGACCTATTGTATCTTCTGTATTTGTTCGTTCCATATCTATAGATTCCTCAGACACTTGAGAATCACTCCCCTCATCTACACCATCAAGTACTTCTTGATTTTCCTTTGCATCTTGAATGGTTTTTTCAATATGTGTAAATGAATATGCCTTTGATTCTTGATCAAAGAAAGTATTAAGTGTCTCATCAAGTAAAACTCTTTCTTTATATACCTCTTCGTCATTATAACTTGATGTTAAGAAACCTATTGTATTTGGATTTACCGGGTATTGATTACGAAGTTGCTCTCCGATGTATTCTCGCGTATACCTTTGTGTATCTTTTGTGTAATATAGACGTGTTCCCGGATAAATATTGACATCTTCTTTTGCACTTGACAAGCTAACGATTTCGTTATGGTTTAATTGTAGTGTCGCTCCTTGGCGCTCTTCATAGATCTTAGTCAGTAGCACATTTTCTAAGACTAAGAAATCCTGTCCCGTAGGATAATGAATCCTTAAATTGATTTGCTCTGCATCTTGAATAAATTCAGGAACTTGAATATCAAGCATTTCTATGGATTCTTTTACCTCTTCTCGCCGCTTTTCTTCATAAACCATTGTTTTTGTCGCAATCATATTAAGGGAACTATCACACTTTATTTTTTTTCCTATAAGCTCCTCCGGATTAAGAATACGTTGGTCAGGAAGCAATGTTTGGTCCATCATTGTTTCCGAAAAATCTTCTGCTACTACAATATCATTTTCCTTTAATGCTTTAGTGAACACATAAGCTTTTTCTAAAATAATTTGTGGCGCTTCTTCTTCTTGATTTTCTTCTGCACTATACTCCGTTTGTCCCTTCACTAACCATTGAATTGCTTTTGGGTTGTTTAAAAATCCAAAAATATACACCAACACAACACACACCAAAGCAAATAAAAAACCTATCACTCCCGCTATAATCATATTCTTGTGACGCTGCCGCAATACTGTCATACGCTCCTCCTATACCCCTAATATTATTTCTATTTCTTGTTTCATTTTCTCACCCCATGCAAACGGATCTTTATGAAATGACACCGTTTCTATACGTCCTTTAACTTTTTGCTGTAAGTGCCTTTTTTCTTCTTTTGTTCCACAGGTTAAAATGAGTATGAGATCTTTATATTTTTGTATATTAACATGGGCAATCTTTTGATAGTATTCTTCAATTTTATGGTATTTCCAGTCATTGCCTCTGCCAACGACTAGCTGCATATCCATTTGATTAAACATATCTTCCTTCTTTTTTTCATGCTCCCCAAAATCTACAATAACGACTTGATAACCACTTCTTCGAACGAAAGCAATCCGTTCATCGTTTCCTTGTTCATAATAATGGACTCGACGAAAGACATAAGGTTCATTGAAATCATGGCTGCTTTTTGATACTCCCTCCTGCCCTTCATATGTTCTGCGTATCATCGCTATTGCGTCTTGATCGCCCCATTCAACAACAGCCACTTTACCCCGCTGTTTTGAAAAATAGCGCGCCAAAAGTAGTGATGTATGTGTAACACCAGCACCTTTTTCCGTACCAATCAAACCAATCATTATGACTTTATGCTTTTCTGAAATTTTATTTTGAATTTTTCGATGTCGAAAAAAGTTTCTGCCGTGACGGATGCTAAGCATTGCTCTCCCCTCCCCCAATCATTAAAGACTTCATTATAAAACTGTTGATATCTTACATCCTCAAGTGCCTCCATTTTGTCGTATGGATAATCATATACATAGATATGCTCTAGAGAATGGTTAAGCTCATCAACTTGGTTTTTATTGCTATGATTAATGAAATAGACAGTCCGTTTAGTCGTGTTTTCCATGAAAAACTCTTCTAGTCTGCTCATCTCCCATGGTGCAATTCCAGCAACTATAATATTATATGCCCCAATAAAATCTTGTTTGCTTTGATTATCGTGCGTTCCAAAATCCACGACTATCCAGTCACACGCTTCGAAAATATCTTTGAATAATACACCAGTCCCTCGACGTTGCCCAGTACATGAAAGTATCGTCATTGCATTCCATTTTAATAGCCCCTCTTCTATTGTCGCGTCATGTGTATATTCCAAAGACATCAAGTCCTGGTTTTCACTCATATCGACAACAACACATTTTTTTTTGCATGCTAATAGATACTTTGTCAATGTTGTTGAAACATGGGTTGCTCCTATACCTGATTTAACTCCAGATACGCATATGACCTTATCTTTATAGGCAGATAAAAAAGTATCAATAGATTCTTGAGTCTGGATTTTTAATGTTTTTTCTAAAGCACTCTTTAATTGGGTAATGGATGCATACCGTTGTTCAATATTAAATTGACTCGCTTTTTGTATGATTTGCTCAACCTCTTCACCGACATCATCTCGAATAAATCGAATAGGTTCTAGGCGCGAAGAAACTTCCTCAAGATTTTTACGCGTCAACATAAAATAGAGCAAAATTCCAACTCCAAAAACGTCTGTACGCACATCTGTCTGACCCATACCGTATTGCTCCGGTGCTGCAAATCCTCGCGTACCCAAGTACTCTGTATCTGCATCTTTATTGCTTTGATAAAATCTGGCAATGCCAAAGTCAATAAGGTGTACTTTGTTTTGATTAGACAAGATAATATTATCTGGCTTAATATCTCGATAAATTAATGGATTGTCAAAATGTGTATGTAAATATTCAAGGACACAACAAATATCGATAGCAATTTTAACTGCCATGACTTCTGACATGACACCTTTTTCTCGAATGATTTCTCCAAGTGTCTTGCCTTCAATATATTCTCGAATAACATATGTTGTCTCCGCGTCAATAAAGACATCCGTAATTAAAGGGATATTTTCATGATTCAGTGATTTTAAAATTTGGATTTCATTTGTATAGATTGGATTCCTTGAACATATTTTTTTTATGATCCAAGATGAATGTAAATAGATATGTTTTGCTTCATAAACCGAAACCGCCTCCGATTCTTTGATTACTCGGATGATTTCGTATTTATCAAATACAACCTCTCCCACTCGCATAATTTCTCCTTAAAAATATTCTTCCCTCTTGTCGTGAAATAATTAACAGGTAATTATTTCCATAACATGTCACGCTTATGTTCTCATGGTGCCCTCATCTTTAAACATTATATGATGTCTTTATATAAACATCAAGCCTATTAATATGGTACTTATTAACTATATTTATTAGGACTATATTACTATTCACGCCGTCAATCTACCTATTTTTCTTAGGTCTTAAGCCCCTGTATTAAATCGATTGAACGTACTCTTATCAAAAAAAATTCCTAAAAAATCGCCTACGACGATATTTCATCATAGGCGATACTATTCTATATTAACAACATGGTTTAACTGTCAAGACTTTGTTTCTTAAGCCTTACATTAATTTGTCAAATAATTTGCTGACAGATTCATTATTGTGGATTGCTTTAATCACATTTGCAAAAATGTCGCAAACACTCAATTGTTTGATCTTATCAATTTTCTTATCACTTGATAATTGAATCGTATCTAATACAACTAACTCTTCAATGGCGGATTTTTGAATACGTTCAATAGCAGGTCCTGAAAGAACTGGATGTGTACAACATGCAAAAATACGTTTTGCACCTTTTTCATGCATTGCTTGAGCCGCATTGCAAATTGTACCTGCTGTATCAATCATATCATCAACCATGATGACATTTTTACCTTTTACATCACCAATAACGCTCATAACTTCGCTAACATTAGCTTCTGGACGGCGTTTATCGATAATTGCCAGTGGAATATCTATCTCTTCTGCAAATGATCGGCTACGTTTTACACTACCGATATCTGGTGCAACAACGACAAAGTCGCCTTCAATTTCTTTAATCTTGTTGGTATAGTAATCAACCAACATAGGATTACCTAACATATGGTCAACAGGCATTGAGAAAAATCCTTGAATCTGAGATGAATGTAAGTCCATTGTTAACACACGATCTGCTCCTGCTGCTTGGAATAAATCTGCAACCAATCTTGCACTAATTGGGTCTCTTGCTCGCGCTTTACGGTCTTGTCGTGCATACCCATAATATGGGATAACTGCTGTTATACGTCCCGCAGAAGCTCGGCGTAACGCATCAATCGTAATTAATAATTCCATCAAGTTGTCGTTAACCGGATTTGATGTTGATTGAATAACAAAGCAATCAATTCCACGAACGATTTCTCCGATTTTAACAAAACTTTCACCATCACTAAATTGTCCTGCTTCACATATTGCCAATTCTCCACCTAGTGAACGTGCAATTTTTTGAGCCAAAGGCTTGTTTGAATTCCCAGAAAAGATTTTGATACCATCCACTGTTTTTACCGTACTGGTCATTAAATTTCCTCCTAATAAATCTTTGTCAGACAGCTGACTAATGTCGTTTCTTTTTTACCCAATTGATTTTGTTCTCTTGCCTACTTCTTGCGATGCCTAATGCATCTTGAGGTACATCTTTTGTAATTGTTGATCCTGCTGCAGTATATGCGTTTTCTTCTACTGTCACTGGAGAGACTAAGTTTGTGTTACAACCGATAAATGCATGATCTTTAATTATTGTTCGGTGTTTTTTAACACCATCATAGTTAACGGTTACTGTACCACAACCAAAATTAACCTCACGTCCAACATCTGCGTCTCCCACATACGTTAGATGTGATATTTTTGTCCCATCACCAATTGTGGAATTTTTAATTTCCACAAAATCGCCTACTTTTACATTTCGACCAATACTACTGTTTGGTCGAATATATGCATAAGGACCTACTGTTGAACCTTCTTCAACTTTACTTTCCAATATTGTAGAGTTTTCAACCGTTACGTTTGACTCAATAATTGAATTAACAATTTTGCTATTGGCGCCTATATGTGCTCCGGTTTTTATAATACTTTTCCCTTCAATAGTTGTTCCTGGATATAAAATTGCATCGGCTTCAACAACAACATCTTTGCCTATGTATACTTGGTTAGCATCAATCATTGTTACGCCGGCTTCCATCAGTCTATGATTAATCCGGTTACGCATAATGGTTGTTGCTTCAAAAAGCTGAACTTTGTTGTTAACGCCTAAAATCTCTGTCACATTCTCTATCGCCATTGCGTCAACTAATTCACCTTCTTTTTGGATGATACTTAAGGTGTCCGGAAGATAATATTCTCCTTGAGCATTATGATTGGTAAGCTGGCCAAGAGCTTTTGATAAAGCCTCTGCTTTAAACATATACATACCACTATTAATCTCATTGACTTTAAGTTCATCTTGCGTTGCATCTTTATGCTCAACGCTTTTAAGGAATTGTCCTTGTTCATCACGAATAATTCGTCCATACCCCGTCGGATCTGTAACATGTGTTGTCAAAACGGTTACGCCATGATTATATTGCTCATGAACTGTTTTAAGCTTAGATAAGCTTTCTCCAGTAATTAAAGGCGTATCTCCAAATAAAACGAGTATATTGCCTTCACCTTGAATAAATTCTTTGGCTTGCATAACTGCATGACCAGTTCCAAGCTGTTCATGTTGTATTGCATAAGACACCGGATGTTTTATGGTTTCCATAACTTCATCACGTCCATGACCAACAATGACACAGACTTCTTGTGCTCCTGCTTCATACGCTGCTTCAATTGCATAATCCAACATGGTTCGATCCAATATTTTATGAATGACTTTCGGCTTATCGGATTTCATTCGAGTTCCTGCGCCTGCTGCCAAAATTACCGCTTTCATAACGGACATTGTATACACGCTCCTTTTCCACAACACATTGTACAACAGAAAGCAACCTACCGCAAGTACAAATTTGAAATTTGTATCTTTTCAAGCAAAGACTAGGAAATTGCTTTCTGTCAATATTTTTCTAGTTAAATTTATACGAAGAAATTTTTTAATAACAGAACAAATCGACTCTGTCGCGTTATCTCGAAGAGATATTGTTCGCGGCGGGAAAGGCCCTTGACCCTTTCTGCTAAGTTTTAAAGCAAAAAGCTAAAGTAGGACTTTCCTAGAGATTAAAAAAAGAAACACCTCTATCCTTTGGATAGAAGTGTTTGCATATTACTCATAAACTTCTGACATATCGTTCATATCTTCGTTTTGTTCAGCAAGAGAAATTGTTTCATATTTTTCTAGTATTGATTTTTGCAATTTTTCTCGCGTCTCTGAGTTAATTGGATGGGCAATATCCCGAAATTCACCATCAAGTGCCTTTCGGCTTGGCATTGCAATAAATAACCCTTTTTCACCTTCAATTACTTTAATATCATGAACAACAAATTCATTATCAAATGTAATTGACACTACAGCTTTCATTTTTCCCTCTTTTGCTACTTTTCTTACTCTTACATCAGTAATCTCCATAAAAATGTACCCCTTTCTGTAACATGCTGTAAGTGGTATACCCCCACTTCCTTTATTAAATACTAATTCTATTATATCTTATATAAAATATGTTTTCAACTAAAAAAATATTTGTTCCTTATTCACAACAATCTTAGGTTCATGGGCTTCTCCAACATAGTGACTTCCATCGGCAATGGTACTTTTGCTATCCACAATACAGTTTTCTATTCGACAATGGTCACCTATATATGTCCCATTAAGAATAATTGAATTTTTAATCACTGTATTTTTACCTACAAAGACCTTGCGAAACAATAGCGAATTTTCTAAAGTTCCGTTGACGATACATCCTGAAGAACATAAACTATTGGACACCTTTGTTCCTTGGTTGAATTTTGCCGGTGGTTCATCCTCAACTTTAGATAAAATACTTGGACGCTCCTTGAAAAAATATGCCCGTAAATCATGATTTAAAAAGTCCATATTCACTTGATAGTATGACTCCAATGCAGCGATAGACATCCAGTATCCGTCATGAACATACGCCATAATTTTCTTTTGCTTTCTATAACGTACAATAATGTCTGTCACAAAGTCATATCGTCCTTCTTTTGCTGCTGCTTCAATCAAATCAATAAGTAAACGGCGTCGGATAATATATACTCCTGCTGAGACAAGATTACCTTGTGGATCAATCGGCTTTTCTTCAAACTCTATGATTCGGTTTTCTTCATTCAATACGACATGACCGAATCTTGATAAGTCTTGTGCCCTTTGTATCTTTTTACAGACAATGGTAATATCTGCATGGGAGTTGATATGATATTGTAATACATCATTATAGTCAATCTTACTGATTCCATCTCCTTGGGCAATAATCGCGTAAGGTTCATGGCTATTTTTTAAATAAGAAAGATTTTGATATATTGCATCTGCGGTTCCGCGATACCAAAGACTATTATCATGGGTGATATATGGGGTCAATAAATACAGTCCACCATGCTTACGACCAAAATCCCACCATTTTGCTGAACTTAAGTGTTCAACTAAAGACCGTGCATTATATTGGGTTACTACCGCCACTTTTTTTATGTTTGAGTTGGTCATGTTGCTAAGTGCAAAGTCGATGGCGCGATAACTACCTGCAATGGGCATAGCCGCTAAGGCTCGCATATGCGTCAGCTCTTTTAGTCGTTCATTTTTCCCTCCGGCAAGAATAATTCCTAATGCCCTCATATGTCCACCTCCTCCAATAAAATACTGTTGCCGCTTTCTAGCCGTTGCTGTCTATAATCATTTATTGTGGTTTTGCCGCTAATTGTACAATTTTTTCCAATCCATACATTATCGGGAATAGTGGCATCCTCTCCAACAACCGTTATCCCTGAATAATATATTTGAGGATCTAATGCATTGACTGTATTTTCCCCTTCCCCTATCGTAACGTTTTTGCCGATGATTACATCTTCGGAAATGACGCCTCGCTCTATTCTAGTATTTTCTCGAATCGTCGTATTTGACATGATGATCGAGTCCTTAATCATACATCCCTTTTCAATGGTCACATTGGATCCGATGACACAGTTAAATATACTGCCGTATATTTCTGTACCTTCTCCTAAAATACACCGGTCTACATTTGCAGTGTCGGCAATATATTGGGGCGGTTGAATTTCATTATTGGTATATATTTTCCAATACGCTTCATACAAATTAAACTCTGGAACCAGACTAATCAGTTCCATATTCGTCTTCCAGTATGACTCTAGTGTTCCTACATCTCTCCAAAAACCTTCAAATTCATATGCAACCACTTGATACTCCTGCTTTAAACAAAAAGGAATAATATGCTTGCCAAAATCACTGTTGTTATGATTTTTTTCTGCGCGTTTTAGGGCATTACGCAATACTTTCCAATTAAAAATATAGATTCCCATGGAAGCTAAATTATTTTTTGGATTTTCCGGTTTTTCTTCAAACTCAATAATGCGATGCTGGTCATCTGTGTTCATAATCCCAAATTGATGCGCTTGCTCATATGGAACTGGCAATACGGCAATGGATATATCTGCGCCGGTCAGTTTATGATTATTTAACATCATCTCATAGTCCATCTTATAAATATGGTCTCCTGATAAGACTAAAACATATTCAGGGTCATAATAGTCAATAAAAGGAATATTTTGAAAAATAGCATTGGCTGTTCCTGAATACCATGCTTCATTTTCACGACTTAGATATGGTGATAAAACGGTTATACCGCCAATGCTTTTATCTAAGTCCCAAGGAATTCCGATTCCTATATGTCGATTTAATTGTAGTGGTTGGTATTGTGTTAAGACACCAACTGTATCAATCCCCGAGTTAATACAGTTGCTTAAAGTAAAATCAATAATTCGATACTTTCCTCCAAAAGAGACTGCCGGTTTTGCTGTCTTATCTGTCAGTATCCCTAATCGGCTCCCACGCCCTCCGGCAAGTACCATTGCAACAACTTCTTTTTTATGCATTCGTCCGCCTCCTTTACCTTGTTGTTACGCTGGGTTGATTTTAATCTCTCTCTTATCTTCATCAACGCCATCATATTCAACGAGTGTATAATAATTCTTAATCAGTTTTTCTTTAGGTTCCTTAGTTGCTAAAACCACGGCAACTCCAATAATGTTAGCTTCAAATTCAGACATTAAGTCTGCCATTCCTTTTGCTGTCCCTCCTGCTTTCATAAAATCATCGACTAAAAGGATATTCGATTTTCTCTGAATCGAGCGAATCGGCATCGCCATTGTTTTTATGTTTCGTGACGATCCTGTCACATAATTCATTTGCATCGTCGTACCTTCGGATAATCTCGCAGATTTTCGAACAACTGCCACCGGGATATTAAGTTCATTGGCAATTGCCATCGCTAGTGGTATCCCTTTTGTTTCAATTGTCACGACATAATCAATTTGATGCTCTCTATATTTTGTGATAATGCATCTTGCCATTTTCTTTAACATTTTTGAATCAAAAAAAAGATCATTCATATAAACAAATCCTCCAGGAATGACACGTTTATAATCATTTAATTTATGGCAAATTAATTGCTTGACCTTTTCAATTTTCTCCTGTTTCATATATGCAGCGTAATATATTCCACCAGCCGCCCCTGAAACCGAGATAATCTCGCCTTCATCGTTTTTTCTAAAAACTTCTTCAATGAGATTAATATCTTCACTGAGTGTCGATTTTGCACATTGAAACTTTTCAGAAAAGTATTGTAGCGTATACATATGAAACGGATGATCTACAAGAATCTTGGTTATTAAACTAATACGTTGCGCTTTTGATAATCTATTCATTCTTTCCTCACTTAGGTCGTTTTCTTCATTATACACTAAGTTTTCTCATATGATAACCTTTTTTTCTGATTCATGCAGTTGCCCTTCGCTTAAGAATCGTTTACAATAGGAGATATTCTTATTTCATTTGATTGGAGTTAATTATGAAAAAAAATAATCTTGCATCATATCGACATGTATTTTTTATCGGTATCGGTGGTATAAGTATGAGCGGTCTTGCCGAAGTATTATTTAATCGCGGATTGACTATCAGCGGTTCTGACCAAAGCGCCTCTGACATTACAAACCACCTTAAATCTCTTGGTGCCAACATATATATCGGCCACGATAGCGACCACATCCATAAAGATATTGATTTAGTCGTATATACAGCTGCTGTTAAGGCAGATAATCCTGAGCTGATAAAAGCTAAAGCTTTAAACATTGACATCATGGAACGGGCTACATTACTTGGTTATATTATGGCTGATTATGCCCAGTCTATTGCTGTTGCCGGAACTCATGGAAAGACAACAACAACATCCATGCTTGCCCATATCCTCATGGCCGGACATCTTGATCCAACGATTTCTGTTGGTGCTATCCTCAAAGGTATTCATGGTAATTTTAAAATTGGACATTCCGATTATTTTGTTACTGAAGCATGTGAATATAATAATAGCTTTCACAAATTTTTTCCGACCATCGGGCTTGTATTAAATATTGAAGAAGATCATTTGGATTTTTTCAAAGATATCCATGCCATTCGAGATTCTTTTTATCAATTTATGCAAAACATTGATTCCGACGGTTATCTAATTATTAATGACGCAATTGACGATATTCAACAATTGACAGCGAATCTGACATGTGAGGTTATATCTGTTGGTTCCTTATCCAGTTCTACATATTCTTATGATAATGTCTCCTATAATAAATTGGGGCATCCAACATTTGATTTATATGAACAGGGTAAGTTTGTCGATTCCATTCATCTACATGTTACCGGTTCACATAATATTGAAAACGCCCTTGCCGCTATTGCTACCGGAAGGTGTTTAAATATTGGACTTGAACAAATCAAACAAGGTCTATTGGATTTTTCCGGAGCCAATCGACGCTTTGAGTATATTGGCACCTATAATGGAATCACTATTATTGATGACTACGCCCATCATCCTACAGAAATACGAAAAACTATTGAAGCAGCTAGGCATATTGACATTAATCGTTTATATATTGTTTTTCAACCCCATACTTACTCTCGGACAAAGTCTCTCTACAACGACTTTGTTGAAGCTCTAAAACTTGCTGATGGAGTAATCATCACGGATATCTATGCCGCTAGGGAAAAAGACCCAGGAGATATCCACGCTTCTATGATTGTTGAATCTTTATCAAATTTTGATGTAGATATTGTGTATATTGACGATTTTGATGAAATTTGCACTTTTATCCAAAAAAATTGTGTGCCCAACGATATGTTAATAACTATGGGGGCCGGAAACGTGAATATAATAGGACATATGCTTCTTAATAAATAGATTTCCACACTATCCACAATTTTTATTAAAAACTTGACAAAGAGTTTGTACAGAGAAAAGGTCATTCAACTTTTCTCTGTTTTTCTTTTTTTTCAAATTTTCTAGTGCTATTTCTAGCGCAATAAAAAAAAATTAAAATTGTCAAGGAGAATTTTTCTCTCGCTTATCCACATTATCCACAATGTTATACACTTATTTGCGTTTTTCATGCATTTAGATAACATATGACACCCTTGTCCCTTCTTTATAACATTTGCGCGCCATATTCACCTATTAAAAAGGCGGCATAAATATGCTATAATGAGTTTATCTTAAAAGGCTGGGGCGGTTGTTATCGCCTTCTTAAATTGCAAAGAAATAAATATAAAGTAGGTAATGATCGTGAATACAAATTATGTAAAATTAAAACCACACAACTTCGTGCCTTATACATTTGTTCCTAATTTTTTTATAGATCAATGTATAGCGAAAGCAAATGGCGAATTCATAAAGGTATATCTCATTTTATTGCGATATATGACTTGCGGAAACTTAAATTTAAACTTAACACAGATTGCTGACATTCTTTTAATGACAGAATCTGATGTCCTTCGTGCCCTGAATTATTTTCAAAGTGAACGTATCATAACGTTAACCTTTGAAAATCATCAATTGACAGAAATACATTTTAATCATCTTGAGCCTACAGAGCCAAATGATCCACAAAATGATCCTGACCGCGGAACACCCAATGCACTCCATCGTGAATCCCCCATGCCCGATTATAATATGTCTATACAACACGATGAAGTTAAACCGCAACCTCAAACACGTCCATCCAATCACTTGCGTGTTATCCATACTAAACCGGACTATACGAATCAAGAGATTGCCAACTTTGCTTCACAAGATGAATTCACCCAATTATTCTATATCATTCAAAAATACTTGGGTAAAACCTTATCCAGCGAGGAAGTAAAAACGGTTATAGGCTTTCATGATTGGTTAGGGCTTCCAATTGACGTGATTGAACTTATGATTGAATATTGTGTCGATAACGACCATCGAAATATGCGTTACATTGAAAAAGTTGCTATTGATTGGGCAGACAACGCCATCAATACTATTGAAAAAGCAAAGGTTCGAACAGAAACCTATAAACGCTCGTATTTTACTATTTTAAAGGCGTATGGAATTACTGACCGTTCACCTACACCGCAACAAATTAAGCTTATGGACCGTTGGCTAAATTCTTATCAGATGGATATCAGCGTTATTGAAGAAGCGTGTATGCGAACCATTAATCAAATCAATAAAGCAGAAATGCGCTATACGGACAGTATTTTAGCAAGTTGGTCTAATCAAGGTGTCAAAACCCTTGCCGATCTTAAGAACATTGATGAAGACAACAAAAAGACCTATGCGTCACCAAAAGCAAACCCTTCATCTCATACTAAATCTTCTGCAAAACGTCCAAATGCTTTTAATGATTACGATCAACGCCAATATGATTATGAGGCATTGGAGAAAAAAGCAATGGAACTGCGCATGCAAGAGTTTAATGGAAAGAGGTTTTCTTCATGAGTATGACCAAAAGTGATTATAATAAAATTATGCGTGCTTATGACCAACGTAAGGCCACCAATAGTCAATTACAGAATAAGCGCATGGAAGAAGTCTTTTCAAACATCCCTCAGCTTGAGACGATCCATAAGAAGATTTCATCTCTGGGATTAACCGCCATTCAAAAAACCATAGCCAATCCTGAACATAAAGCAACTTATGCTCAAGAATTAACACTGAATTTGGATAAGCTTAAACAGCAAAAAGCTACCTTACTAAAAAACAACGGATACCCCGCTGATTATTTAGAACCGATTTATACGTGTAGTGATTGTAAAGATAGCGGTTATATTCAAAATCAAAAATGTCATTGTCTTAAGCAGGCTATTATAGATTATGCCTATGAGCAATCCAACTTAAAACAGATTTTGGAAAAAGAAAATTTTTCTACATTTTCATTTGATTATTATTCAAAAGAAAAGGATCCAAAGACTGGAATGTCTTCTTTTGAAAATATGCGTTCAGTGCATCAAGCATGCTTAAATTTTGTTGAAGATTTTAATACAACATTTAACAATCTAATATTATATGGACGCTCAGGATTGGGGAAAACGTTTTTGTGCAATAGCATTGCCAAAGAGTTGTTAGATCAAGGAAAAACAGTTATTTATCTCTCCTCATTCCAATTATTTAGATTATTTGAAAACTATCGTTTTCATAAAGAAGAAGAAATTGTCACCAATGATGATATCGAAACCATTTTTCAATGTGATCTTCTCATCATTGATGACCTTGGCACTGAATTTAACAATGCGCTAACCAGTGCAGAATTGTTCAATTGCTTAAATTCAAGATTAATGAACCGCCGAGCAACTGTTATCTCAACAAACCTAAATCCAAATGAGTGGGTAAATAAATATTCAGAGCGTATTGTTTCTCGAATATTTGGCTATTATACCCAGCTCAAATTATTTGGATCTGATATTCGCTTAATGCGATACCAATAAGTGTTTTGCCTTATCCGATGTTTCTTTCATAACATCGGATATTTCTTTGTTATTTTCAGTAATAATGGTATTGCTTGCGCTGATTTCTTCCATACTTGCTGTTGTATTTTCAATCATTGAAACTAAACGTGTGGCCGCTTGGTCCACATCATCCGTATTGTCTTTGATAGAATGCGATATATTTTCAAGTGTATCAAAAGCAAGTTTTATTTCATTGACAATTGTCTTTAACTCATTAAAGTTTTCATTAACTAAATGTGTAGAGTTCAAACTATCCTGAAGCTTTTTACTACTATCTTCCATACTCTCTTTTGCAAGGTTGTTGGTTGCAGTTACACTTGTCAGATTATCTGTAATTTTGACGGTCGCAGTCTTTGTCGTTTCAGCAAGTTTTCGTATTTCATCCGCTACCACCGCAAAACCTTTGCCTGCTTCTCCTGCACGTGCTGCTTCAATTGACGCATTCAGTGCAAGCAAGTTGGTCTGTTCTGTGATTTCTTGAATATTTGCTGTAAAGCTAGTTGTTTCTTCAATCTTATCTGATAGTGTTACAAAATTACCCGCTAACTCTTTTATCACTTCATTGAGTTCTCCCATATGCATCTCAAGTGTTTTCATATCATTAACACCCGATGTTGAAAGATTATAGACATTATTCGTACTGTCTGCTAAAGCACTGGCAAGCTCTGTTAATTCTGTAATCTTTACATTGTTTTCCGAAGCATTTTGAGCAATTTGATGAATCTGTTCTTGTTCATCTTGGCTGGCATTTGAGACTTCTTTCATAGTTCCTAACACATTTGTCTGCTCATTTACACTTTCAATGAGACGTTGATTTACTTTTTCAATATTATCTAAAATATTACTAATGGCATCTTGAGCTCTTGATGATACGTCTTCTTTTTCTCGACTTTGATCTTCTAGTTGTGAAAACATTTGCTGCAAGTGTACAAATTGTTTATTACATAGGAATACGACAACGCCTAAGAGAAATGCTGTTAACAAAAAAGTCAATATAATCCCACCTATATTTTCGGTAAGATAAGTCGCATCGTGTTGGGGATTTATTGTGTTAATAACCAAGGATACAAGGCTAATCACCGTTCCAAGACCAAATAGGCGTACATTGAGTTGTACAACGCCAAACACAAGGATAAAAAAGCATATAAGCAATGCCATCAGTGTTCCACCATGAACTAACCCAATACCAATGCTTGCGCCTCCAAGAATGATAACACTTGCATATCCAAATACATGTGCCTTCTGAAGGATTTTAGTTGTAATAAAATATGATGCGATGACGAATAATAACTCCACTCCATAATAATAGGCAATCCTATCTGTTCCCGGTCCAAATAGCGAATAACTCATCCCTATAACCATAGAGATACTCGTCGCAAGCAACATAAAATTATTCTTTTTTTGAACATCGGCCCTTACAATATTATTCATAAAAAATTCCTCCTATTTTTTACACTTTTATATCATTTTACCATCCTCTAGCCATAACGTCAAAACGAAAAAGACCAATTTTAACAAATTCTTTGTTAAAATTGGTCTTTTTATCTACGCAGGCAGTAGGACTTGAACCCACAACCCTCTGATCCGAAGTCAGATGCTCTATCCAGTTGAGCCATGCCTGCACTTGTTGGTGCTTATGCATTATACAATATTTATTCAGAGAATGCAAGGATAAAATAGAAGTTTTTATTATAAATGTATAATGTGCATTGATTTATTTTCAGCCAATATTTTTTCACGCTCTTGGCAGGTAAATAAAATTACCTGGGCATTAAACTCGGTTAATGCATCCATTGCATCGTTCAGTCTAGCATCATCAAAATACGCAAAAACTTCATCCAACACAAAAGGAATCTGCTGATCATGCTGACTCCATTTTGCAATAGCATATCTAAAGGCAATATAAAATAGATCCATCGTTCCTCGGCTTAATGTTGAAACCCCTTGCATTCGTTTTGAGATAGGGTCCTTAAACATAATCTCCATATCCGATGTAATCTTTACCTCTGTATATTTCCCAGAGGTTATTTTTGTGAGTAAGTGTGAAAGTGTTTGGTTCATCGAAGGGGCAAACTCATATTTAAGCTCCTTGGTTATTTTTTCCAACGTTGTATCTATAATCTTATAGACTTTTAATTCATGTTCATAACCTTGTTTTCTTTTTTGCGTTTCCTCTATTTCTTCATCTATAGATGTAAGTGTTTTATATGCTTTTCGACTTTCCTGCAACTGGGTCGATATCTTGATTTGCTCATATCTGATTTGCTGCTGTTTGTCCAGAAGCATTTCTTTGGAATCTTTCCATGCATTTAACTGTTCCTGATTCCATTTTTGCATTATACGTTCATTTTTTGCGAAATCATAGGCTTGCACTTGTTTTTCAAGGCTTGCATAATCATTGGCTCCCAGAAGATTTTTTTCCTGTTCTTCCAATCGAATACGTTCTAATTCATAGCCCTTGATTTTTTGATATTCAGCTATACGTTCTTCAAAGTCATGTATGTTTTGCATTGCCAACAAGTTCATGATCGGCATTAATTCTTCATTGATCTTTACTAATTGTTGATGTACTTGTCGAATACTCCCTTGAATAGTATCCCCTTGTTCTTTTACTTTTTCCAATTGTTCATAATATTGTTGCTTTTGCTGGGCTAACATGGCTTTATCTGCTCTTTGCTTGGCTATATGTCTCTGTCTGAATACGCCCAAGATACTTTGCACGCCCATCGCCACTCCCATAAGTACAGCTAGTCCCCATAGATGTTGGATGAGGCTAAATATACCTATAAGCCCCATGAAAAAAAGCAGTCCCCAAAAGCCATAGTTCTTCCATTGTTGGGGTTGTGGTTTAAACGTTTTTTCTTGCTCTTCACAACTTTTTAATTGGTCTAATAGATCGTCTTGTATTTTGTGATCTTCTTGATATTTTTGTTCTAAGGTTGACAACGTACTTTCCAGTCGAAACTTTTCTGCATATTTTTCCTTGGCATCATAAATTTCTTCAAGACTATAAGGTGTATTACGCTTAATGGTGGTAATCTTTTCTTGGATATTGTATTGTTCCTGATTGAGGGCTTTAATATGGTCTAAACGTTCACTTAATTGTTTTTTTTGTATATATTGTTCATAGACTTGAACATAGTATAATTGTTCCTGAACTGTTGCTAAGTCATGTTCAAGCGTCTTTTGATATTGGATATCTTCAAAAAGCTTCTGCTCATTATTAAGGACATGTTGGCGTTCTATTTGAAGGCTTTCAAGTTTTTCGATGGATTTTGCATATACCGATGTTTTTTTGTTTTTTGAGCCGATGCGTCCTATTTCATTATCAAGCTTTTGTTGTAATTTGTGCATCGACACATTTAAGGTTTTACTGGATAATGCATTAACAACGGCTTGTTTAAGCTCAATCAGCAAATTATCATCTGTTGCATGACCTAATTGAGATATGGCGCCCATATTCGTATAACCAAAATACGAAAGCTTTAGATGCATTTTTGCAATGTCTGGTAAACGAAAAACAGGATGCATCTCATATAAACCTGTAATATCTTCCCCCGTATCTACATCATGAACCGTAACCGCTTCTTCCCCTTGACGAAAGTTTCTATAGATTCGCAGTGTACGTTTTAGGCCTTCATCATAAATGGTCATACTTCCACAATATTGAGAGCTTTCCCATGGTTGGTACTTTCCATGGACCTCTAGGTAACGCCGGGTTTTAATATATGGTTTAAAAAAACCAAAAAACATACCTACAATAAAGTGCCATAGAGTGGTCTTACCTGATTCATTTAATCCATATATAAGATTGACCTGGTCATTCAATACTATTTTTTTGTCGTGAAACTTTCCAAAATGTAATAGTTCAAGTTCTTTTATGATCATGATGTCTCCTATTTCACCTCATCTAGCAGCATCTTTACGCCAAGTTCTAGGGCTTGTTGGTATGCTACATCTTTTTCTCCTTCTTGTCGCAACGCTTCTATGTAATATCCGATAATATCCTCTTTATGCTCTGAATAAATCTGTTCTAAATCCAATGTCCCTATTGTTTTGTCTACAACTTCCAAATAGCTGATTAAAGAACCTATCCATAGGTTCCAATCATCATTTACCGTTGCCTTTAAGAGAGAAAATGGTTCATCCATTTCTCCGATGAGCACCAAGCGTAGCATATCCTCTCGCTGATATCCTTCTACCGCTTTTTTGATTGCATCTAATATTTCCATCATGGACGTAAGTCCTGATATATCTAATTCATGAATTTTCATTGGATGAATCATTTGTGTTACCGCTTGCAAGTTAAGCCCTGTCGCCTCCAAGGTTCCATAGATAAAGCCATGATTACCTGTTTCTCCAAAGTCAAGAGGTTCTAAGCTTCCAGGATATGCCAACTTGTTTGCGATAATATCCATTTTATGAATATGCCCTAAAGCAATATAATCAAGCTCCGAGTTTAAAAGCCATTTTCGATCTAAGGGCATATATCCATCACCGTTGTAGATATCTCCATGAAATATACCGATATTGTTCGTTGTTGTGGTTGCATTCAACCTCTCTTTAAGGTATTCATAATCAAAGCTTGCTCCATTTTTTGCTTGCCATGAGGTGCAGAAAAAAGTAACATCTTCTTGTTCGAATCGAAGCTGCTCATAAGCTTTTTCTACTATTTTCACATTATCCGGCCACTGAATCGATTGAACAGCTTTTTGTGTCAGCGTCGTCGGATCATGATTACCTGCTATCATAATGACGCGCGTTTTATCCAGCTGTTCAAATAAATAGCGCATGTCAAGCCAATCCCCTATTTGAGCATAATCCGCCTCAATGCAGTCTCCGGCCATCAACAAAAAGTCAACGGTCTGCTGATTACAAAACTCAATAACTTTTCGTAGATTTTCTTTAATGGCCTGACGCTTTATTGTTCCAAATTGACCTCCAAAAGAGGCACTTTGAAACGTTTGTCCCACATGTAAGTCTGCTATATGTACAAATTTCATGTCAAATATTCATCTCCAAAATTAATGCCAATCAATTTTCCCGTCAAAATCAAATTATCATCTTTGGGAACGATTTTTAGCCTTCCTGCAACTTCTTCCAGAGGCGTAGCCCGAATAGTATTATTATCTATCGACACTGTCATACCGTAGTTTTCTTCATGAATAAGCTTTGCCGCATACGCTCCTAATTGTGAGGCCAACACTCGGTCATATGGCGATGGTGAACCCCCACGTTGTTGATGTCCCGGAACTGTCACACGCGTCTCGATATCCGTTTTGTTTTGAATGTATTCAGCTAAACGATAGGATACTGTTGGGTATTTCATGGATTTACGATGATTTTTCAAATCTTTTTTACTCATTTTGTCTTCTTCTTTCGTCATTGCCCCTTCGGCGATGGCAATAATTGAAAAATTCTTGCCATTACGTTGACGCTTTTTAAGCGCTTCAATGACAATATCGGGATCATATGGAATCTCCGGAATTAAGATAACATCGGCTCCACCAGCAACACCCGAATGCAGGGTCAACCATCCCGCTTTATTGCCCATAAGCTCCACTAGCATGACACGGTCATGGGAATCTGCTGTTGTATGAATCCGATCAATCACTTCTGTGGCAATATCTACCGCACTATGAAAGCCAAAAGTAACATCTGTGCCCCAGATATCATTGTCAATTGTTTTAGGAAGTCCAATGACATTAAGGCCTTCCTCACGTAACAAATTTGCATTTTTGTGTGTTCCTGCGCCACCCAAGCATACTAAGCAATCAAGATTAAGCGCATTGTATGTCTCCAGCATATTTTTAACTTTATCAACACCGTCTTCTTCTATTTTACGCATTTTTTTAAAAGGTGTCCGAGCCGTTCCTAAAATTGTCCCTCCCCGAGTTAAAATACCTGAAAAGTCCTTAGGCTCCATTATTACAGCATTATTTTCTATTAATCCTTTAAATCCATCTTTAATTCCAATAATTTCACAATCCATCATGCCATATGCCGCTTTTGCAACACCACGAATTGTTGCATTTAAGCCTGGACAGTCTCCACCACTTGTCAATAATCCAATTCTTTTTTTCACTATAAAACCTCCTTGGAATTTGAACCGAAATATTTTCTTTATACTTTTCTTCTCTAGTATACCATATTCTTTGTCATAGATATCTATGAAATACTTGTTTTTTTTGATAATATGTGTAAAATAATATGTAGTACACATAATACAAACGCTTCGTATGTAATTCTATCATTATATTAATGACACAATATAAGAAATGAGGAAAAAACATGACTACAAAGGAACTATTTAAAGAATATTCAATTGACAAGTCCATTCCGATTCCCCTTTACTACCAATTTAAAAATATTCTCATTGAAATGATGCGAAAAGGAATATTAAGCCCTGGCGATATCATTCCAACAGAATTTGAATTATGTGAAATGTTTGATATCAGCCGAACCACTGTGCGTCAGGCTTTGGCTGAACTGGTTAATGAGAATAAGTTTTATCGTGTTAAGGGGCGAGGAACATTTGTAGCTCAAGACAAAATTAATCAAGACTTTATTAAACGCATCGAAAGTTTTAAATCTGAAATGGAACGTAAGGGATATACACCTAGCTCAAAAATATTAGAATTTGAGGTAATTAAACCTTCTACAGAAATAGCCGTCGCACTGAACATCTCTGCATCCAGTGATGTTATTTCACTAAAAAGGTTACGCTATGCAGACCAAGAACCGATTGTCGTTGCCAACACTTATCTCCCTTATATTTCGTGTAAAAATGTGCTGGACTATGATATGGAGGTAAATTCCTTATATAAAATACTCTCCAAAAATATTAACACGAAAATCAACAAAGTTATTCGAAATGTTGAAGCTGTCATTCCTACAAAAGAGGACTGCGATCTCTTGCATATTACTAAAAACACTGCGGTTCAACTTTTTCATTATATCGGCTACAACCAATTTGATTCTCCCATCGAATATACTATCTCACGCTATCGTGGAGATAAAAGTGTATTCACCATTGAGCAGTATCTGCATTAATTTTATCTAAACACATAAAAATAGCGTAACAGTTTCGACTGTTACGCTATAAAATCTAATTTCTTAGGGTTACATCCTTTATTCTATCGGTCTTTTTTGTATAAATAGAATTGGATTAATATCATCAAAAATATCTAAGGCATCATCCAAACGATATACACGCTCTAAAAATGTGTCTTTATAGATCGTATATATAAATTGCTCACCGCTATCTGTCATCACTGCAATGTATTTGTTTCCATCATAGGATACATAGACAACGGCATCTTCTTCACTCATATATCCATACTCTACCAAACCTTCTTTAATTGCTTGGCGCGTTGTTGTATTAATAATTTCAACTTGCGTGGTTTCAATTTTTCGAGTAATTAAGTTCAAGTTAAACTCCGGATACAGTTGATTAATCTCTTCAATCGATCGCACGCGATTATCAAGTAATTCAAAACCGCGTCCTTCGTCTTTTAAAAGCGCTATCGCGTAGTCTTGAAAATTCAGTCGAGAAGAATAAACCACAAAGGCATCGGTGCCATCATCTTTCATATATCGAATATATATTTCTTCCCCAAGCGCATCTTCAATCGCTTTATATATGGCATCATAAGTTTTGGCATCTTTTGTATAATGTCCTTTTGCCGGACGTTCGTAGGAATACTTTTGTTGATATTCCTCTTCTGAAATCAGTGAATGTGTTTTTTCGCTGATTAAAAAATACCGTTCTTCTTGTGTATCATATAAGACATATGGCATGCCATCGAGCATAATTAAGCGCATCTTCTTAAAATCGTCATAAGGTATTTTTAGTCCATACAAATCAACAATCAATTCAATCGTTACCGGTTCCATATGATTAAGATCAAAAAAATAACCATAATGTGACACTATATTTTCTGATGCTTTTAACGCATCAAATTTTTTTAATATAGTACGTCCATATTTTATCGTTGCCTGATTTAACAACTCTGCACGTTGATCTAATATCGTCTCGCGATCAATATATTCATCTAGCATAGGGTATGTTTGCATAATCTCATTAAACAGCTGTGTATTGGCTAAGATTAATAGTTGCTCAATAATTGAAGCTCCATTATAAAAATCCTCATATATTAGTCCCATAATATTTTCCGGGAACGTATGATGCTCACGTAAAAATCTAAGCGCTTCCTGCTGTTCTTTTGTTCCTGTCTCATAGATATTGATTAATCCTGAATTAGCTGATTGACTAATTTCTGATAAAATCGTTGAAATATCTTCCACATAAAACACATAATTCAAATAAAGCCCTTCATCTGTGAGCGCACTGGACGTGTATTCAAAATAGTCGTCGGGTTTATATGTATCGTAATTTATTTTTACTTTTATGGGTTCTTCAATGAGAAAGCCAAAAATCCACTGTCTAATAAAACTCGGAAGTTTGATTTGCTTTTTTCCAAAGGCTTTGGGAACGAGTTCAACCAATAAACCTTCTTGCTTTTTAAAAACATTCAACTCATGATATACTGGAACCGTCATATGTTTTCGGTAATTGATTTTTGCCCATTTTTGCTCAACATCAACCAAGATGCCTTCCGTTAAAACCCCTTGTGATTGACTCACTTTTTCAACTTGACACCTTAGCTCATCGTTAATAACTGAAATCGGAATAAATCCAGTAAACCGATTATCCTGTGTACGTTTTACAAATCCTGATTCCAATGAACTCAAGTAATTTTCTATCGGCTTTTCATTGACATCGTAAGATTCAAATAGATTGATTTGCATATACCCCCAAAAAGTTAAGCATAAAGCCAATATAATAATTAAAATTCCTATAACGACAAAAAATAAACGTCTCTTTACAATGTCCGTCATACTGCCTCCTATATGTTACCCATCTTCCACCTCAAAACACTTCTTGTGCCAATCACTCAAAAAATTTAAGGACGGCTCGTGATCTTCAATACGAATAAATGGGGCATTCCCTCTTCTATACTTAGTTACTGTACTATTGGCATACTTACACTTATACTCTGAAAATTGTGTTGTTTTTCTATTGTCACAATTATTCCAATCATCCCATCCTTCAGGATGAATATGTTGTGCAATTGAGCACCCAATAAGCATAACCTGGGCAAATTTTCGCCAAGGTCTACCTAAAAACACGCTCCCAGGCCGGATACCTTCTTCTGCAAGAAAGTCACATCCATAAAACACAAATCCATATGGCTGCGACGCATCCGTTGATGGCGCAGATACATATCCATTGATAGTTTCATGACGGTTCTTTGATAAAAGTTGACATCCATGAAAAAAAGCTTGTCCTCCACCAAAAATGAAATCCACATCACCTTCAATATAACAATGGTCAAAATAAGACTCCAAGTGTCGATAAGCTTTGTGTTCACTTGGACCGACAAAAGACCCTTCAATACGAGGTCGTTTAGGTAACGGCGCTAAAAAAACTGTATCTTGGCAACCCAAAAGTCGACAGTTTTTAACTTGAGCAAAATGTGCATCTACATATAATGCTATCGCTTGTCCGACTTGACGCCCATCACCCGAACTATTTTCGATGCTTAGGTTCTCTAAAACTATATTATCACCTTCAACGAGACATGTATATGAGCGAAATGTCCCAAATCGCTTCCCATCTTTATGATCTTTTAGTGCAAAATCATTATATGTGATTTTAACTTCACCTGTCCCCATACCAATAATATGTAAATTATTCGTGGCAATATTCAGCTTTTCTTTGTAGGTCCCTGGCTCAATATATATTACATCTCCGTCGTTAGCTTGATTGATAACATCTTGTATTTTTTGATTTGTCTTAACAATATGCTTCATGGGGTTTCCTTTCTATTATGCACACAATATCTGTATTCTTGAAGAAGGGGTAAGTTAAATGCCTGTATGAGCTCTTGGTGGTTTTTCGAAAATAATGTCTCTTGAATTGAACACCATTTATCTGCCATGCTGACGATAATACTTTCTCTATACAAAGGCGGTGATAAGGTCAAAGGAAACATATGACTTAAAATAATATTTTCTTCAATGGCATTGGTTTTATATATTTTTCTTAGATTTTTAATAGCAAATCGGCTGTGCTTTATTCCATGAAATTGATGATATTTTTCCGGAACATGCCAGTCATATAAATAATAATCATGAAATAATGCGCCTATAATCATACTCTCGCTACGAATTTTAATACGAAGTATCGATGCAATGCACAAGCTATAATATGCCACTGCAATACAATGCAACATCGTTGTCACCTCTTGATGATGCTTATATTGCTCCATCTTATATAAATGTGCAGACAGCTTTTCGCGTCGAATAACCCGTTGAATTTTGTTAACTGCACATCGATTCATCTCTATCCATCCTTCTACACTGGTTTAATGTCTACGCAATTCTTTTAACAACTCACTAAATCGTTTTGACGTCATATCTGGAAAAGCTCTAAACAATCGAGAATAGCGTACTTTTCTTATCAGTTGTTCATATTTTTTTTGATTATTCAAAATGTTGAATTTTGTCCGTACATTTATAAGCTTGTCATGATCTATAAGATCATTAACGATATCTTTAATCTCTGCACTATAATAATTTTGTAATGCATCCAGTTTTTCTATTGGTTTTTTAAATACTTCAAAAGAATCCCGCATCTCATTAATAAGCTTTCTTTTTGACTGACGTAAATTATTGGCTTCATTTTCAAGCTCAAAAAGCAAACGTCGAAAATCGACCAGCGAACGCATAGTCAAGCTTCCATCAATAACAAAATAAATCAAAGAAATCAAGATAACTATTTCTTTGACTAGAACAGGCAAGCTTTGAATAATATGTGTACTCACAGGCAATATAAAGTAAATAACCAATGTTCCAACAATTCCCCAATATATGGAGAACCTAAGACAAATATAGCCTTTTAGATTAAACTTTTGTGCTGAATAATCCCACCAGCGCGTCTTAAAAAAATAAAATAATAAAGCTCCAACAATCCACTCAATCAACGTTGTTATTACTGCTGAGAAGAAGAAAACGACAAGAATATAATACGGGTTTTTCATAGCATCTTGATTTAGTATATTATGTACTGCGATGTAAAGCATCACAACACCGAATCCGTAAATCGGGCAAAATGGCCCTGCCAAAAAGCCACGATTTACAAATTTGTGGTGTTTATAGTAGGCATATATGACTTCCATGAGCCACCCTAAAAAGGAATAGCCTACAAATAATAAAAATATGTCATCCATTAAATATGACAATTATGCACCGTTCTAGGGAAGGATACTACATCGCGAATGTTTGTCATTCCAGTCATATACATAATCATACGCTCAAACCCTAAACCAAATCCCGCATGTCTTGTTCCTCCATATTTTCGAAGATCCAAGTACCACCAATATTCTTCTTCATTTAATCCCATCTCTGCCATACGTTTTCTAATAAGTTCCAAATCATCTTCACGCTGACTTCCACCAATGATCTCACCAACTCCTGGAACGAGTAAATCCATAGCGGCCACTGTTTTTCCATCATCATTCAACTTCATATAAAAAGCCTTGATATCTTTAGGATAATCCGTTACAAAAACCGGTTTTTTATAAATGACTTCTGTTAAATATCGTTCGTGTTCTGTCTGAAGGTCACAACCCCATTCAACCGGATAATCAAAGTTTTCATTGTTTTTCTTAAGTAATTCAATGGCATCTGTATATGTGATACGTTCAAAACGATTGTTCACAACATTGCTTAGACGTTCATTCAGTCCTTTATCAATAAACTGGCTAAAGAACTTCATCTCTTCCGGTGCATGTTCTTGAACATATGTAATGATGTATTTGATCATATCCTCAGCCACATCCATATCATCAATCAAATCAGCAAAAGCCATCTCAGGTTCAATCATCCAAAACTCTGCTGCATGGCGTGGTGTGTTTGAATTTTCCGCACGAAATGTCGGTCCAAATGTGTAGACATTTCTAAATGCCATCGCATACGTTTCTACGTTTAATTGACCACTTACTGTCAGATTGGCTTCTTTTCCAAAGAAGTCCTGGCTATAGTCAACAGCTCCCTCTACCATAGGTACGTTTGACGGATCCATTGTTGAGACTCTAAACATCTCTCCCGCACCTTCACAGTCACTTGCTGTGATAATGGGTGTATGTACATAGACAAAGCCTCGTTCGTTAAAAAACTGATGAATGGCAAAAGCAGTTAATGAACGCACACGAAAAACTGCTGCAAAGGTATTGGTTCGAGGGCGCAAATGCTCAATAGTTCGTAAGTATTCAAACGAATGACGTTTTTTTTGTAATGGATAGTCCGGCTGTGAATGTCCTTCTATTTGAACGTCTGCTGCTTGGAGCTCAAACGCTTGCTTCGCCTCAGGTGTTGCTACCAGCTTTCCTTTAACAATAATTGCTGAACCGACATTAAGTTTTGTATATTCCTTATATCCTTCAAGCGTATCATCCATAACAATCTGTAGTGTGTTAAAATGCGTTCCGTCATTAATCACGATAAATCCAAACTTACTCGATGCACGCACACTGCGAACCCAGCCCGATACCGTGATTTCTTTGTCCAAGAATTGGGTATGGTCATTGAACAAGTCTTTAATCAATGTTGCTTTCATAATCTACCTTCCTTTTCATATAGTATTTGAATCCTATGTGTTTTATGCTATAATACACTTAGTATATTAGATGACCATCAAATATAAAACTCATCTATATAGAATCAATAATATCATATATTAAAGATGAAGGAAAGGTGAAACTATGGATCAAAGAGTACAAAAATTAGCTCAAAATCTCGTACAATACTCGTTAAAAGTACAAAAAGGCGAAAAAGTATTAATTGAGCATATGGATGAAGATACAAAAGAGCTTGCAAGAGCCCTTGTCAAAGAAGTGTTTAATGTTGGAGCTATTCCATTTGTCCAATCAACAGACATGCGTTTACTTCGTGAACAAATCCTTGAAGCACCCGATGAATACTTTACATTACGGGCTCAATGGGAAATGGATCGTATGCGCAATATGGATTGCTATATTGGTGTGCGCGGCAGTGAAAATGTTAGCGAACTTTCTGATGTTTCTTCTACACAAATGTCAAAATATCAAAAGTTACTTCAACAAAAAGTACACAGTGAAATCCGTGTTCCTCATACACGTTGGGTCGTGTTACGTTATCCAACACCATCTATGGCACAATTAAGCAACACAAGCACATCTGCTTTTGAAGATTTTTATTTTAATGTGTGTAATCTGGATTACAGCAAAATGGATGAAGCGATGAATCCATTAAAAGCATTAATGGAAAAAACTGACAAAGTACATATTGTTGGACCAGGTACTGATTTAACTTTCTCAATTAAGGATATACCGGTTATCAAGTGTGCTGGAGAAATGAACATTCCTGATGGAGAAATCTATACAGCACCTGTCAAGGATTCTGTCAACGGAACCCTACAATACAATACACCTGCTGTTTATCAAGGATTTACTTATGAGAATATTCAATTAACATTCAAAGACGGTAAAATCGTTGAGGCAACAGCCAATGACAACGAACGTATTAACGATGTCTTTGATACAGATGACGGTGCACGATTCATCGGAGAATTTGCTATTGGGATTAATCCATACATTTTAACCCCAATGAAGGATACACTATTTGATGAAAAGATTATGGGAAGCTTCCACTTTACACCTGGTAATGCTTATGAAGATGCAGATAACACCAATCGTTCAGCCGTTCACTGGGACCTTGTTTGCATTCAAACTCCAGAGTTTGGTGGCGGTAAAATCTATTTTGACGATGTTCTTATCAGAGAAAACGGTCGATTCGTCTTACCAGAACTTGACTGCTTAAACCCAGAAAATTTGAAGTAGTAATATAGTCTCTACATCTTAATATCGAAATACACATATCAAAAAACAGGTATATATCGATTCATGGACATGACAGTCACTAGAGCGCTTGCACTTTTTGTGTCTGTCGCGTCCACTTCGATATATACCTGTTTTACACTAACCTTTTAATCCTGATGTAGAGATTCCTTCAACAAGATATTTTTGGAAGATTAAGAAAATGAGTACAATAGGTACAATGGATAATGTTGCCATGGAGAGCATCTCCCCCCAAGGTACTGTACTTCCCGGATCAGCAAACAATCTCAAAGCTAAGGTTGCCGTATATTTTTCCGGTTTGTTCAAGTAAAGTAGTGGCCCTAAGAAGTCATCCCACTTCCAGTAGAATTGGAAGATGGTCGCAGTCACTAGTGCCGGCTTCATTAGTGGCAAAATAATCTTATAGAAAATCGCATACTTGCTACATCCATCGATTTTAGCCGCTTCATCCAAATCTCTTGGAACCCCCTGAATAAACTGCATCATCAGAAAGATAAAGAATGGGACTCCGAAAAAGTGTGGAAGAACCACGGGTAAAATTGTTCCAACCATATTAAGCTTATGGAAAATAATAAACTGTGGAACCATGATGATTTGGATTGGCAGCATCATGGTAGAAATCATAACTGCAAACCAAAACTTTTGAAATTTAAACTTCACACGTGCAAATCCATAAGCTATAATCGCTGATGAAAAGACCGTTGCAGCCGTTGATATTACTGAAATAACTGCTGAGTTTTTAAAGAACGTTCCAAAGGTATATCCACTAAATCCTGCCCATCCTCGCGCATAATTTCCAAAGTCAAAGTGTTCAGGCCAAAGTTTACTTGCATCTGCAAATATTTCCATATTATCTTTAAATGAAGCAAAGAACATCCATAAAATCGGATAAATCATAACATATGCAAAGCCCATGATAACAACATGATATACAATGCGTCCTATTAGTTGTTTACGTTTCATATTAGTCCTCCTTCGCCTCATAGAATACCCATTGATTTGATGTCTTAAAGATGATACCTGTCATAATACTTACCACAATCAACATGAACCATGCCATAGCAGAACCATATCCCATTTGATAGAATTCAAATGTTTTTCTATACATATACATCGAGTATACTAATAGACTATTTAACGGTCCACCGGTTCCATTGGTTAAGACAAAGGCTTGTGTAAACATCATAAACCCATTAATTACTTGCATAATCAAGTTAAATAAAATGATTGGTGTTAACATTGGTATTGTTATTTTAAAGAATTGCTGTAGTTTATTTGCACCGTCAATTTTTGCCGATTCATATAAGCTAATTGGTATTTGCTTTAGGCCTGCTAAGAATATAAGCATCGCCGATCCAAACTGCCATACATATAAAAGGACTAAAACAACCATCGTTGTCTTTGGATTTCCTAACCAGTAAAGTGGTTCTTTTAAAATCCCTAGACTCATTAAAATCGTGTTCACCGCACCTTCTGCATCAAAAATTCGGCTCCACATAACTGCAATCGCAACACTTCCTCCAACAATTGAAGGTATATAGTAAACAGCCCTATAAAATCCTGTTAATTTCGTAGGTTTATTAAAGACCATTGCCAATAATAGCGCAAAGATCAGTCGTAACGGTACGGATATCGCTACAAAAGTAAAGGTGATTTTTACTGATTTGATAAAGAGTGCATCTCCAGTAAACATGGTAATATAGTTTTTGAGCCCAATAAATGTAGGCGGAGATAACAAATCGTATTTTGTAAATGAAAGTACGAGAGATGCTATCACGGGGATAAAGGTAAAGGCAAAAAAACCAATTAACCAAGGTAATATGAAGACATACCCAACGGTATTGTCTTTATCCATAAATGCTGATACACGTTCTCGAAAATTTGAAGTTTGAACTTTTTTATCCATAATACATCTCCTAATTTTTACCGGCTATCCTTATAAAAAGGATAACCGGTCAATTCACATGATTTAATGACTTACAAGTTAAATTAATTTACTGATAAAATAGAATTTGCTTCTTGAATAAATCGTTCAGCACCATCTTCTGGTGTTGTTACACCATAAGCTACTTCTTCATAAATTGACTTAAGCGCTTTGGTTACTTCAGCTGCTCCTGCTGGTTCTGGAGCTGAGATTGGTGTTGCATAGTTTTCAGCAAGTGCAATGTAATCAAATGTTGCTGCTACTTCAGCACTTACACTGTCTTTAATTCCATCACGAACTGTTGCTGCAATTGGAACACCACGTTCAGCAAGTAAGATTTCATTGGCTTCAATTGAGTTTGTAATAAAGTCAATAACTTTTGCTGCTTCTTCTTTATGTTCAGAGCTTTCTGTTACTGAGAAGAATTGTGAAGGTTTTAGATAAAGACCTGATGCACCATTCTCATCGTTTGGCATCACAGTTAATTCTAATTCTGAATCCATAAGATCTGCATAGGCTACGAAGAAGTTACTCCAGATAAATCCACCAAGGGTTTCATCATTAACAAACAAAGATTCTTCCATTGTTGTTTTTTGTGCAATCTCTTGAGGATCTGGGAATGCTCCAGCCTCTGTATTATCTGCTAACATTGTAAACATTGTCACAAGTTCATCTGTTGTATCAAATCCTAATGCGTTACCTGCTTCATTGTATACTGATTTTCCGTTTTGACGTAATAAGTTTTCAAGTAAGAATTTTGGATCATCCCATAAAGGTGCATCTGAACGAATACCGTGTTCTGTATAAGCATTAGTAACAAGTGTTTGGAAATCATTCCATGTCCAATCAGGATCCACTGCATCATAACCCATTTGGTCCATTAATGTTTTGTTATATACATATGCTAATGCATTCATTCCAAGTGGAACACCATATAATCCTTCACCTGAACGTCCACCTTCTAAGTTTGCCGGTGCTACATCATCAAGATTTAATGCTCCAGATTCAACATAAGGTGTAAGATCCGCTAATACACCTTTATCAATATATTGTCCAATAAACGCATAATCTTGTTGAATAATATCTGGTAATGATCCACCTGCTGTTTGTGTTGCAAGTTTGTCCCAATACCCTGCCCAACCAATTGGTTCTAATTCAAACGTTACATTTGGGTTCATTTCAGTGTAAAGTGCTAATGCTTTTTCTGTTCTTTCATCACGCACTTGATTTCCCCACCATGCAACACGTAATACGATGTCTCCATCTGAGCTTTCAGAATCTGTCTGTGTATCTGTGCTTCCTGAATCTGTTGCCGTATCTTCAGCCCCTGTGTTTGTTCCACTATCTGCTGTGTTATCTTCATCTTTACCACAACCTGCAAATAATGCTGTTACCATCATAAGAACGAGTAACATTGACAATACTTTTTTCATTATAACTACCTCCTGAAATAATTTAAGTAATCTGTTTCTTAATACTCTCTTAGTTTACATAGAAACACCCTTTACCACAATCGAATATCATGTTCAGTTTTGTTTAAAAAAAGTACTCTAACGGCTATTTTATTATTTTTCAGAAACATTTTGTTCACTTTTATGTCTTTTGTATAAAATCATGTCATTATTGCCCAATATTCTTCTTATCCCATTGTCTGATTTTTATATTCTGATGGGGTCATTCCGGTATAACGTTTGAATAATTGGCTAAAGTATTGTGGATTATTACCCATACCTACTTTTGAAGCAATCTCATACACCTTCGCTGATGCCGATTGTTCAATAACCACTTTTGCCTTTTCAATACGACGGCGCATGAGATATTGTGAAAAGTTCTCGTCCATTTCTTTTGAAAAAAGCTTAGATAAGTACCCACTGTTCATAAAAAGCACCTCACTAGCAATCCATTTTAGCGATAGCTCTTCTTGCTCAATATGTTCATCAATGATACGTAACATGTTTTCTACAATTTCATTATGTCGATGAATGATTCCAGAATAGTTCATGGCTACAATTTCATTGCCTATCTTTATAATCTCATCTTTTGTTTGTTCAAAATTATCATATAGTTGTATCTCAAGTAGTTTTTGGATGTATGCATTCGCCTGATCTGTTTGGCATTGGCGAAGAATCGCAGAAGCTAATTCAATACAGTAAAACTTAAAGGTACTGATATCAAAACGCATCTTAGACAAATGATCAAAATATTCCGTAATTTTTTGATTGAAAAGCTCTGAATTTCCTGACTTTACTGTTGTAACAATCTCTTGAAGATCAATACTATCGACTTCGCTGATTTGCATGCCTTGTTCGATGTCTTTATAAGAAATTATACAGCTATTACCTAAATAAAACGCATAGTTAAGATAATCTTGAGCTTTTTGAAATAAAATACTGACTTCATCAAAATCACCTTCCCGCGTATAGGTTGTTACTAAATCCCTATCTGCCAAATACTTGAAGTTTTCCATCACTTCCGTTAAAAATTCTTCAATTTGCTTTTCTTCCAGATTCTCCACGATCAGCAAGACACTTTTATTGACTGTTGTTTTAAAATAAATCGATTCTTGGAACGTTTGACGTTTGACAATATTTAATAGGGCAAACAAGGTATTAAAATTATACTCGCCCATGGGTTGCATGATAATCACACGAATACGCTTGTTTTTGACATTAAACAGGTTGATAAAATAGTCCAGTTCATCTTGATTTTGGTGGCGGCTCATAATAAAATCACGTATGAATTGTTCCTTGACCAAAGGAATAATCTTTTCCAATTTTTCGTTATTTTTCTTAATAAAATCTTCACGTTTTTCTTTGAGTACAAGTCGGCTTCGTACATCCTCTAAAATCTGAATCAAATCTTTTTCATCACAAGGTTTTAACAGATAATGCTTTACTCCATGCTTCATCGTCTCTTTAGCCAACTTGAACTCACTGTGACCAGACAAAATAGCAAACTCTATTTCCGGGTATTTCATTTTTACTTTTTCAATAAGTTGAATCCCGGACATTACCGGCATCTTCAAATCTGTAATGACTAAATCCGGGTGTTCACGAAGGATAATATCATAGGCTTCAATGCCATGTTTTGCCGCCCCTATCAGTTCAAACCCATAGGCTTGCCAATCGATTAAACTTGAGATACTTTCTCTAATAATACGTTCATCATCTACAAGCAAGATTTTATACATTTTCACTCTTCCTTTCTTCAGGTATACGAATCTCAATTCGGGTACCTTCGCCGATGTTACTGGTAATAAAGAGGCCATACTCTGACCCGAATGTCATTTTTAGGCGTTCATCAATGTTTTGGACGCCAATGCCCATTCCCTTACGACTTTCCAAGGGTTCATTTTTTTGGAGCTTCTTTAACGTCTTTTCTTCAATACCGAGTCCATTATCTTGTATATATAGCATGATCATACCCTCTTGTTTTTTGGCATGAACAGAGATCTCGCATGGCTCTAGCATATTTTCCAGTGAATGTACAATCGCATTTTCAACTAAAGGCTGCAATGTCAGTTTTGGAATCTGTATGCCCCAAAAGCTTCGGTTAACATGGCTTCTATATACCAAACGTTCTTCATATCGATATTTTTGAATGCTGATGTAGGCATCTAGCAGTTCAAGTTCTTCTCCAATCGTAATCATAAATTCATCAGTATTAACTGCATTACGCAAAAGTTTGCCTAATGCTTTAACCATGGTTGCAATTTCTTCTTGATGATTCGCCTTGGCGAGCCAATTAATGGATTCCAAGGTATTGTATAAAAAGTGGGGATTAATTTGGGCTTGCAACGCTTTAAAATTAGTGTCTTTTATGACAATTTGTTTTTTAAAGTTTTCATCAATTAAGGTGTTGATTCGAGAAATCATCAATTCAAAGTCTTTATGTAAGGTACCAATTTCATCTTCTCGTTCTTGAATGTGAGAGTCTATCTTCACTTCACTAAAATCCCCTGTCTCAACACGCTTCATGCGTAGTGTAAGATCCATAATCGGCTTGGTTATACTTTTAGCCAACAAGACACTGATTACACTTCCAAGAACAAACACACCGATAAATACAAGGACGATCAATATACGCATACGTTCAATCTGATTAAACGCTTCATTATATCCAATGACATTAACATAGGTCCAGTTGGTATAGTTTGACGTGGAATACGTGAGAAAGTATTTTTTCCCATCAATGGTTTTTATAGAAAACCCGTCATCTGCATTTAGGTCCTCTAAGCTCAACTGAATATTTTCTGATGTAGGATCTTTGTAAACAAGGTTATTTTCTGAAAAAATGAATAAATGCGAGTCCTTCATACTTGCATTAGAAACATATGCATCACCCAATTGGCTAAGTTCTAACCGAAACGCGACAACCCCAAGATTTTCAAGACTTAATTGTGCCGTTGACCTAAATTGCCTTGCTAAGATAATCATCCCTCGTTGTGCGTATTCATCAATAATTACACTATTACCACCGGCTTCTAGTGCCGAATGAATCGTTTGGTTTTTCACATCTTCTGCAAGAGAGACCGGATTTATTCCTTCTGGATGTTGTCCTGCTTGAGTGTCGATAAAGTAAATGGTGGAGATATTTCGCTCTGATGCAACATAGATAAGAAAGCGTTCTAATAATTCATCAACCAAATTATATTGTTGATATGCATTCGTCTCATATTTTATATCGATCATCTTTTGTTGAACATTTTTATCTGACAATAAGTTATACGAATAAGAATCCATCTTGCGCAATTCACTTTCAATCTGGTTTGTCGATAATTGTAAAACTTGTGCTGAAGATTGATATAACAGATTATTATATACGCCAAACGATAGCTGAAATGCAGTCCAACTAACAAAACTTACTAATAGCACAATCAAAAGATGTGCCATAGTAAGTTTTTCTTTTATTTTTAATTTATCATAATATTTTTTTATATTCATCGTCGACTCCTAATATTCATTATACAATTCCTAATACACTGACCCAGAATGTCAAAAATAGCATTAATGTAAATGAGCACACCAGTGTCGTCATAATGATAATATTACCTGCTAACACGGCATCCGCCCCCATCTCTTTACTCATCGCAAAGCTACTAACTGCCGTAGGTCCACCCACCAATATTGTAATGATAACAATATTCATAGGACTAAGCCCAAGCCAATAAGCAATCGGTGAAAAGATAAATGGCAATAAAACGTTCTTAATTCCTGTCGCTACAAGTGTTAACTTAAGTGTCTCTCTAAAATGATCAAATCGAAAGAAAATCCCTAACGATACTAGTGCCAAAGGCGTAGCTATCGATGCCGTCAAATCAATAAAAGCTTCAATTGATTTAGGATAGTCAAGCTTAAGCATTGCCGAAAAAAATCCCAATACAATCCCGATAATCAGGGGATTTGATATGATGTTTTTTAACAACTTCGCATATGTTTTCATATCGTGGCTTTTTTGAGGTGTTAGTGCAATAATGGAAACAATATTAAAAATCGGAATCGAAATCACCGTGACTAAAGCTAATTTTAAGACCACCGCATCCCCAAACATTCCTAATAAAATAGGATAACTGATGATTGCATAATTGGTCCGAAAGGCGCCTTGAATAAAGGCACCTTGTACAAATCCACGGTGATTACGATTAAGCTTCAATACACGTTTAGCTATGACGCTTCCAATACCTGCTGATAGTAGCAGCGCCACAATGCTATACCCCATAAGCCACATATCATCTAATGTTATCGTTGTTTCTATGTCTATATTTGCCACTTTTTGAAAAAGCAAAACCGGAAGAAATACTTTAAAAACAAGCTTCATCGATGTTGTCACAAAGTCTTCGGATACCAGCTTTACCCGTTTCATCCCATACCCTAGAATAATCATGAGAAATACAGGCGCAATGGCATTAAATGTCAGTATAAATGCATTCATATAATATACTCCCTATTCAAATGGATACTTTTTCGGAAGTTCTTGTCCAAGATACCCTAAATAATATGCATCATAACCTATAACAATCTCTTCATCCGTTGGAATCATCATCACTTTTAATCCATGTGTTTTAGATTCTCCGATTTGAACTTCTTCTTTTCGAATCTTATTTTTTTCATCATCTATTTCTATGCCGATATTTGCAAGAAATCCTGCTATTTTTTTACGAACATATCCTTCATTTTCTCCTAATCCCGCTGTAAAAACTAATGCGTCACATCCGTCAAGGGTTGCCCAATAAGCTCCAATATATTTTGCAATGCGATATGCATAAATAGATACAACCAACTCTGCTTGAACATCGCCTTGTTCCGCTTTTGCCCGTATCTCCTGCATCATATTTGTTTTGCCTAAAGCTTTTAAGCCGCTTTCTTTATTCAAGGCAGTCATCACCCGGTCAAAAGCCTCCTTATGGCTTATCGCCTCCCGTTCTATCAACTGATTAACGACATGGGCTATGATGGCTGGATCAATATCACCTGAACGTGTCCCCATAATCACCCCTTCAAGCGGTGTGAATCCCATCGATGTGTCCACAGATTGTCCATTATGCACTTTTGTAATACTACATCCATTACCTAAATGTGCAGTTATCCCATTAAAGGTGTCATATGCTTTTCCAAGTATACTTGCAGCACGCTTTGCCACATACATATGGGATGTTCCATGAAAACCATAAGTACGTACATCAAACTCTTTATACCATTGTTCGGGAATTCCATAGCGAAAAGCATATTCCGGTAATGTTGCATGAAACGCAGTATCAAAAACTGCCACTTGAGGTATATCCCCCATGACTTCTCTGGCAACGTTGATTCCCAATAGATTTGGCGGATTATGTAATGGTGCAATGGGAATAAGTTGTTCAATTGTATTTAAAACCTCTTGCTCAATTAAAATACTATGGTTATATTTAGTTCCGCCATGGACTACACGGTGTCCGATACTCTTGATATCCTCTTTATGAATGTTAAACTCTTCAAACACTCTAAACACAGCTTCCAACGCATCTCGATGGTTAGGCAGCGGCATATTACGAATTGATTTTTCTTCATTGACTTCAAGCTTTAACCGACTCTTTTCAATATTACCTATTTCTTCAACAACCCCACTCAGGTTATGCTCTAATTGATGCCCATCAGTAATCAAAAACAAAGTAAATTTTAATGACGAACTTCCACAGTTAAGTGCTAAGATATACTTATTCATTACGTCCTCCTTAAGTTTATGTACTAAATCATCTCATTTATTATAACAGAAATCCCTATATACAGAAAGTAAAAGTAGGACTTTCTCATCCCTCGAAAAAAATAGTAGGCGCGGTGCATATGCACCGTCCTACTATATACTGGATATTAACCGCAAAGAACACCATCTTTAATCGGCTGGTCAAATATAATTTCACCAGCATCTAAGCGTATAACCTGAGCCCGCGTGTGACGATTTGGATCACTTAACGGGTCGCCTTGAATCTGCTTATAACTTCTTGCATGATAGACAAGAATAATCTCATCGGTCGTCTTTTTTCGGACAAAACAGTTATGTCCCGGTCCGTACTGTTGATTTACTTCGCTGGTTGTAAACACAGGTTCTTTGTACTTTTTCCAATGCTTTGGATTGAGCAGGTTTTTGTCCGTATCTATCTCAAGTAGTCCCAAGCAATAATTATGGTCTGTTTTACTCGCAGAATAGCTTACATAAATTTTTGCATCTGTTTTTAGCACTGCTGGACCTTCATTAACATTAAACCCTATACGCTCCCATGGATATTCTGGTGTTGATATCATAACCTGTTGACCACTTAGAGTCCATGGATTAATCATTTTATCAATATATAGGTTTGAATTACCTGCAATATTTGGATCACTTTGTGCCCATATCATATATTGTTCACTCTGATGCTCAAAAGTTGTTGCATCTAAACTAAACGTGTCCCAACGTGACTTTATTTGACCTTTTTCCACCCAAGGCGCTTCTAAGGGATTTTTTCCTCCACACTCAAGGACATACATTCGAATTCTCCATGGGTCTTGTTCATGCCCAGCGGCAAAATATATGTACCACTTACTGTTGATATAGTGAATCTCAGGCGCCCAAATATGATATTTCATGTCGCCTTTATCATGTTCACGCCATATAATTTTAGGCTCAACTTTCGCAAGACCACTCACAGTTTTACTTCGTCGAAGTTCGATATAATCATAGGTGGGCACTGTTGCAACAAAATAATAATATCCGTCTGCATGCAACATTATCCAAGGGTCAGCTCTATGCTTAATTAATGGATTTCTCCATTGATCAACCTTTTTTTCTACCATTAGACTTATGTACTCCTTCGTTTTTATTGAACCTGAAAGCGAATCATGTGCCATGATAATTTGGGTAGTTCTATACAAAACTCTGTTCCTACACCTTGGTCTAAATTCGCCTTTTTAGGTATAATGTGGGTTGGATCCTCAAAAGAGTTAACTGCGAACAAATCCTCTCCCATAAGGGTCTCATGGTCTATCATACGCAGTTGTCCAAATTCCTTTAAGTCAAGATGTAACTGTATTGCTTCTTCTTGATTTGTGTTTAAAACAAAAAACGCCAATTCTTTTCGTTCTTGATCAAACGTTGACAAACTCTGTAGTTCTGGAATGTCACCATAACGCTCTGTCTTAACGGTGTCGCAAACCATAAGGTTTTTGTAAACTTCACCACGTCCATAATTACTCACCTGTTGGAAGGGATAATAGGTCGTATGTTTAAGCACCTCTCCATTAGGGGCCGTATGAATAGGAGCTAATGCATTGACAAGTTGTGCAAGACACGCCATTTTTACTCTGTCAGCATTATTAACAATGGTACATAGCAATCCACCTACAACCAAAGCATCTAACAGTGTATATACATCTTCTGCAATAGCCGGTGCATGCTGCCAACGTTTTGTATTCATATTTGAGTTATACCAAACATTCCACTCATCTAGACTAAGGTAAATATCTTTTTTTCCTCTGTGTTTTGCTTTTACATAGTCCGCTGCTGCCCGCACCGTTTGAATAAAATCATTCAAATCATAATGTGCTGCCAAAAAATTTTGGACATCACCACTATATTCATAATATCGATGCAATGAAATGTAGTCGATATAGTCATAGGTATGATCTAGAACTGTCAAATCCCATTCTGGAAATGTCGGCATATCTTTACTTGAACTTCCACACGCTACAACTTCAATCTCTGGGTCGACCCATTTTAAAATTTTGGCTGTTTCTTTTGCCTTCTTTGCATAGTCTGTTGCTGTCATCTGACAAGTTTGCCATGGACCATCCATTTCATTGCCTAAGCACCACACTTTGAAGTTATGCGGTTGTTCATGCCCATGTTTGCGCCGAAGATCACTCCAATAGGTTCCTTTGTCAATATTACAATATTCTATAAGCTGCCCTGCTTCTTGTGGCGTGCCTGTTCCAAGGTTTACTGCAATCATTCCCTGTGTATTTGCCTTACGTGTCCAATCTGCAAACTCGTCAATTCCAAAGGTATTGTCTTCAATCGAAAACCAAGCATAGTCAAGGCGAACCGGGCGTTCTTCCTTGGGTCCTACTCCATCCTTCCAATCATACCCTGATAAAAAGTTTCCACCAGGATATCGAACAATCGGAACATTAAGCTCATCAATGGCTTGGATGACATCTTTTCGAAACCCTTGTTCATCTGCTTTTTGATGTCCAGGTTCATATATTCCGGTATAAACCGCTCTTCCCATATGCTCAATAAATGAACCATATACTCTTTCATCAATATCTGCAATCCTATAATTTTTGTTAACGAGACAACTTGCACTTTTCATAGCGTTCTCCTTTATACATGTTAATCACACTTATTATAGTTTTTTATAAAGTACTTTAAATATATTTAAAGTATATCATTTTACTATTTTATCGTCAACAAAGAACTCGCCTCAATATTTTATCATTTTGTTGCATTAAATCCTGTGATATCCCTAGTAAAATGCCCCCCTATATTAAACCAAAAGACAGTACGTTATCTTGAGATTGTTCATCTCCATACGTACTGTCTTTGTACCGCTTCTATAATATTGCTTGATTCATCATATCCGCATCCATATTTTTGGATAACTCTACATACTTTCTCGGTGAGTATCCACTAATTTTTTTAAACTGTTTACTAAAATGATAGATGTTATCATATCCAACTTTTTCTGCAACTTCTTTGACGGTTCCCGTCGATGAAGCGAGCAAGTACTTCGCCCTTGTCATTCGTGCCTGAATCAGATCTTCCTTTGGGCTACAGTCAAAAAACTCCTTGTATAACACCGAAAATCTCGATCGACTCAAATAAACCAAGTCCGCCATTTCATCGATTGTCCAGTTCATTGACAAATTGGTAAATATTTGTTCACGTGCTGCTTTAAACTTTTCAATCATCGTCGTTTTATATGGGTCCAGCGAATAATCTTGTTTATACTTATGTAGCCTTGCAAGCCCAATAAAAAAATCTTCCATTTGGGAACTAATCCGTTCTGCCCAAAATATATCTTTACGGATATACTCTTTTTCAATTTTACGAACAAAAAAACGTATAAAGTTATAGTCCTTCATCTCATAGGGGGTATTCACCTCAAGTCCTAACCGTTGAAAATACGCCTCCAACTGCCGCCCATCAAAATGAAAGTAATCATTGATAAACCCACCTTTGGGATTATAATATAACTGAGGTTCTCCAGGTGCGTATAGCATAAAAGAATTGGGCTTAACATGGGTTAATTCCCCTTCTATCTGCATCTTTACCTGCGTTGAAAAAAATAAAAAGAGATAATCTTTGGAGCCACACGGACGTTCTATTCGAAACAATGCATTTACTTTGTAATCATATCCAACATCATGTATCTCAAACAACACTTTGCTATCCTCCACTACTGACCATAGTAAGCATTTTTGCCATGTTTACGTAAAAAATGTTTGTCTAATAATGTTTGCTGCATATGCGCCTTACCTGAAGTCTCTTTTAAAAGCGTCGAAGCAAAAGCCATCTTTGCCACTTCCTCAAGTACAACGGCATGATATACTGCAGCATCTGCATCTTTTCCCCAAGTAAAAGGCCCATGTTCTTTAACAAGAACCGCCGGGATTTCCATAGGATTTAATGCCCGCTCTTTAAATGTCTCAATGATGACCGTTCCCGTTTCCTTTTCATAATTTATTGCAATTTCTTCGGGGCGCATCCCTCGTGTACAGGGAACAGCACCATAGAAATAATCGGCATGGGTTGTGCCAAGAGGATTGATATCCCTGCCTGCCTGTGCAAAACTCGTTGCCCAAGAAGAATGCGTATGGACAATACCTCCAATATCAGAAAAAGCTTTATATAACTCCAAATGTGTTGGTGTATCTGATGACGGCTTATAGTTGCCTTCAACAACATTACCATCCAAGTCAACGACAACCATATCTTCTTGGGTCATCCTATCATAATCAACCCCACTGGGCTTAATAACAACCAGGTTACTTGCTCGGTCAATTCCACTTACATTTCCCCAGGTAAATACAACTAAACCGCGTTTGGGCAAAGCCATATTTGCTTCAAAAACTTGTTTTTTTAATCCTTCTAACATCTATGCCTCCTTATCTGTGCTTAACGACCTAGCGCTTTAGGTTCCATAGGACATCACTCAATTTTAAGTCTTGACGAAATGTCTTCATATTCGTATCGTTGTTGATAAGAACCGTTTCAATGTCTAAAAACTCTGCAAAATCAAGCAATTCTTGTGCTCCAACATCTAAAGAAAAGACGGTATGATGAGCTCCTCCAGCAAGAATCCAAGCCATAGCTCCTTCTTCTAACGATGGTTGGGGCTTCCACATTGCCTGTGCCACTGGAAGCTTAGGCATCTGTTGCGGTACTTTAACCGCATCCACTTCATTGATAATAAGTCGCATGCGACCACCCATATCTATAATAGATGCATTCAAGGCCGGACCGGTTTTACATGAAAATGTGAATCGAGCCGGATCTTCACGATCACCTATACCCAACGGATTAACTAATATATTGGGTTTTTCATTTGCAATAGACGGACACACTTCCAGCATATGCGCTCCCAAGACCATTGCATTTTGAGGATCCAAATGATATGTATAGTCTTCCATAAACGAAGTTCCTTTACCTTTAAATTGTCCCATAATTTTTACAAGTCGGACAAGACCTGCTGTTTTCCAATCGCCTTCTCCAGCAAATCCATAGCCTTTTTCCATAAGTCGTTGTACCGCTAAGCCCGGCAGTTGCTTAACTCCGTGCAAATCTTCAAACGTTGTTGTAAAAGCACCAAATCCACCATCAACTAAAAATCGTTCCATAGCAATTTCGAGTTTTGCCTGATATTTAATCGATGCCACACTTTCTTCTTTCGTGTCTAAGATGTTATAGCTTGCTTCATATTCTTTATAAAGCGCTTCTACTTCATCGTCAGTCACCTTTTCAATATAATCCACTAAATCACCAATACCATATCCATGAATTTGCCATCCAAGTTTTATCTCTGCTTCAACCTTATCGCCTTCTGTTACAGCAACAAAACGCATATTATCACCAAAGCGCGCAATTTTTAATTGTCTGCTTTCAGATAATGCCACTGCTACATTCATAAAGTCCCCTATTTGTTGTTGCACCTTAGGTGCTTCCCAATAACCTACAACAACTTTTCTCGGCATACGTAATCGCGTATTGATAAAACCAAACTCTCGACCACCATGAGCTGATTGGTTTAAGTTCATGAAGTCCATATCAATATCATCCCAAGGAATATCTCTGTTAAATTGGGTGTGTAAATGCAAAAACGGTTTATTCAAAATTGATAATCCTGCAATCCACATCTTTGCCGGAGAAAACGTATGCATCCACCCAATAATTCCTGCACACTTTTGCGTTACATTTGCTTCCTTAATAAGGGATGTAATCTCATCCGGTGTTTTTACAACCTCTTTAAAAACAATCCTATAGTTGAAATCACCTTGAGCATTTAACCCCTTGACCATGTTAAGCGTATCTTCTTCGACTTGCTGAAGCACCTTCGGTCCATAAAGGTGTTGACTTCCAGTAATAAACCAAAATTCATAAGTTTTTGCTAATTTCATTTTCCAACCTCCATATTGTTCGTATATTTGTTTTTAGTTGTACGTACGTATTTATATAAATAATTGAAACTTCCAATTATTTTTTAAATGGTAAGACCGAATTTTTTTGAATTAACTCCGGCTCAATAATATCATGAATCATCGTTTCTTCTTTTTGTATGAGTTTTAGCATATGTTTTGCAGCTGTCTCTCCTAATATCGCTTTTGGATGCGCAATGGTCGTCAGCTTTACGGCTCCTTTATTCGCCATATCCGAATTGTCAAAACTCACTAAAGACATATCCTCAGGCACGGTTTTACCCATTTGATTTAGCAGTTGAATCACTCCGATAGAAATCTGATCATTATAGCATACAAGAGCGCTACATCCATCAATCAAATGTTCAATCGCATTGATATTATGTACATCCATGAGTTGCTCTTTGTTTTCCGTTGTATACCAAAGCACGTCGCCTTCCACAGGGTCTAGAGAAGCTTCTCGTAATGCTTGAAGATATCCTGAGTATCTTCCATGCCCCTGCATATCATCTTGTTTAAAAATTCCTGCAATACGTTCATGACCATTTTCAATAAGACATTTTGTTGCCAAATACCCTGCCTTTTGGTCATCTTCAATGACATAGGAAGCATTTACATTTTGATATGTCGCGTGAATAAATAAAATAGGCACACCCTGACTTTGAAGTCTTAAAAACAAGTCTTGGTTATGATTTGGAAAAATACTTTTTGTAGGTTCAACAATCAATCCGGATAAATTATGTTTGAGCATATTCTTTAATATCGCCCGTTCTTTTTCAATATCATTATTTGTATTTCCAAGAAGGATACTATAGCCTTGTTCACTAAGAATATCTTCAATACCCGAGATAATCTCAGGAAAAATATAATCTTTGATGTAGGTTGTAATCACTCCGATTAACTTCCCTTTTCCCGGTGCCTTTGGCTTAGTGTTGGCAACAAAAGTTCCTCTGCCTTGATGCTTATAAAGCCATCCTTCATTGACGAGATCACCAATCGACTTACGGATTGTATGCCGACTGACATTAAATTCTTTCATCAGTTCGATTTCTGATTTAATCGGGTCATTGTATTTTAAGTTGTTTGATATAATATATTCAATAATATGTTCCTTAACACGTTGATACTTCGGTTCATTGGTTGCCATCTTTGCACCTCTATTAAAAAAACTTAACTTATACGCAATTGGTACGTACAAGTTAAGTTTATCATTGATTTTCTACTTTGTAAAGTCTTTATTCAGCACTTTATCTAATATGCTACACCTTGTGCATACATTGCTTCAGCAACTTTCATAAATCCAGCAATATTAGACCCAATCACAAGATTGTTGTCTTCGCCAAACTCTTTTGCCGCTTCACTTGCTGATTTATAAATATTCACCATAATATCTTGTAATTTTGCATCAACTTCTTCAAAGCTCCAAGAATATCGCATACTGTTTTGGCTCATTTCTAAACCTGATGTTGCTACTCCACCTGCATTTGCCGCTTTTCCAGGACCATAGACAAGTTTATTGTTAATAAAAATCTCAACTGCATCTGGTGTTGATGGCATATTCGCACCTTCACCCACTGCAAAACATCCATTATCGACAAGCATCTGCGCTGATGCACCATCAAGCTCATTTTGTGTTGCACATGGAAGTGCAATGTCACATGGAATACTCCAAATGCCTAAGCACCCTTCTGTATATGTTGCACTCGGATGATCCTTGACATATTCTTTGATACGTTTACGTTCAATCTCCTTGATACGCTTAACTGTATCTAGCTTGATGCCTTCTGGGTCATAAATATATCCACTTGAATCACTAAGTGCAACCACTTTTGCACCAAGTTCTTGCGCTTTTTCTGTCGCATAGATTGCTACATTTCCAGAGCCTGAGATGACAACCGTTGATCCCTCAAAGGATTTTCCTTTGATATCTTTCATTGCTTCATCCATAAAATAGCATACACCATAGCCTGTTGCTTGGGTTCTTGCAAGTGAACCACCATAAGTTAATCCTTTACCTGTTAAAACTCCGGTAAATTCATTACGCATTTTTTTATACATTCCATACATATAACCAATCTCACGAGCACCTACTCCAATATCTCCTGCTGGGATATCTGTATTTTCTCCGATATATCGGCTCAGTTCAAACATAAAGCTTTGGCAAAAACGCATGATTTCCCCATCAGATTTTCCTTTTGGATCAAAATCACTTCCACCTTTTCCACCACCCATTGGTAAACTTGTCAATGAATTTTTAAAGATTTGTTCGAATCCTAAAAATTTAATGATTCCTAAATTAACGGATGGGTGAAAACGCAGACCACCTTTATATGGACCAATTGCACTATTAAACTGCACTCTAAATCCACGATTAACGTTCACTTTTCCTTGATCATCAACCCAAGGTACTCTGAACATAATTTGTCGTTCAGGTTCAATCATTCGTTCAAAAATACCGGCTTCAACATATTCCGGATATTTTTCTGCAACCGGTTCTAACGATTCAAGAACCTCTTGAACAGCTTGTAAAAATTCCGGTTCGTTAGGATTACGCTTTTTTGCTTCATCCATAATGTACTGAAGATTTTTCATATAATTGCCTCCACTTACTTGTCCTATTGTTTATACCTTTAACGTGTTACCTTTTTATTGTATCAATATGAATGGATTTGTCAATCAAAATTGCAAATTTCGTTATTTTTTTTGCAGCAAATCAGCTGTTGTGTCTGAATATCAGAATATAACTCTAAGCTCTCAAATTCAACAACTTTAATCACTTCTGCCCATGCCTCATCCTCGATAAACCGAGAAAGACGCTGATTCTTTTCACTGTTGATTAATGCAAGATTAACCTTGACACCTTTCATTCCATCAAATAATGCGCAATAAAAAATGTCTGACTCAACAATATCTTGAAAAAAATGACTTCCATAGGATAACTCCGGCATAAGTCCTTCGATAGCCATCTCACACAAAACATCCATATAACATATGTCCTGAAACTTAACCGGAACTCCCAGAGATGGCGTTGTTGTTCCCCAGCGTCCAGGGCCCATCAACATGACAACCTCTTCTTTTAAAGCTGTATTGAGTTTACCAATCACTCTTGCGACCTGGTATTTGTCTTGCTGGGATAGAGCTAAATATTTATCCGGATCTATGTAAATTACCCATGCAATCGGAAGATAGACATTACCTCCCATAAAATTACCTATACTTTGAAATAAACAGGACTGATCTTGAACCATTTTAGGCATTGCCACAGGTTCTCCAATAACTTTTGTCTGTAGCGGTCGACATTGAACAATATTAATCTGATAGTCTGTCGCCTGATTAAAATTCGCAGTAAATTCAATATCCACCGGATAATTATAGACATCTTCTATGACCGTCATCATATGTTGCATCGTCATCGCAAAACGTGTTTGATGAAACAACTGCTTTAAATCCAAGATATAGGGCTCTGGAATATTTTTCAAACCGGATTCTCGAATCCGACGCCGCACCTGTTGATCGACTCGAAAAAACAATGCGCTCTTCGTTCTAAAGTCCATGGTTTGTAACGATTCCATAGGAACCGTCATCAATTTGTTTTCTGAGACAGATAACAAATCTACATAATGCTGAGAATATTTTTTTTCGTCTTCATAGTTCATCGGACTCATTTTATCCGGTTGATCTAGAGAGACAATCTTTGCATAATCTCCTTCAATACGGTCAACAGCTCGCGTTCCCAAACCAAAGACAATCCTTAGCATGCCCGCATGAATATCCATATCCTTGTTCCACACATAGAGATTCGTTGAATGTCCAACGCCGGCAACATGAGGGAAAAAATAATCCCCATAAAAATCCCCTGATACTCGCTGAATCAAAATCGCCATCTGCTCATCTTCACGATATAATCCCCGTGTTTTTCTATATACCAAAGCACTTTCATTCATTGCACTGGCATATACTCGACGTACCGCATCCATAAAGGCGTCAAAACGTTCTTCCCTTGTCCCTTGATTTGCGCAAAAAACACTTTCGTATTTTCCCGCAAATGCATTACCAAAGTTATCTTCTTGTAGGGAGCTGGAGCGAAGAATGATCGGTGATTGCCCAAAGTATTCAAGTAACTGGGTAAACTTCTCTTTGATATTATCCGGAAACTCTCCGTGCATTAACTTTTGCTTTAGCTCTTTTCCATAGCTATAGTAAAATTCATCTGTTTTTTGTTGGGTTCGAAGCTGCCACCATCCATTTTGTACAATATATGTATAAAATACATCTGATCCAAGGTAAAACGAATCATGAGACTCTAATTGTCTGATCACTTCCGGTGCACATTCTTTTTCGATAATTTTACGTGCCAAGAGCATCCCTACACTTTTCCCGCCAATATATCCTGTTCCGATAGTCCTTGATTGAATCTCCAATATATCTTCAAGGCGCATATAGCGCTGGCACAACTGAAGCATTCTAGAGTCTTGTCCAATAATTTTTGCCATGAGGTGGTTACGAAGTGCCTGCTTATCTTGAGGCGAATCTTTAAGATGCTGTCTTGCTTCGTTAAAGATTGTGTCCCAATAATCCAAGCGCTCTCCACCAAAAGGAATGGTTGAAAAAATCATGGATGCTTCAGCACTAGAGGTTATAGGCACCACCTTTTCCCCATCCACATGATGCGGGAAAAACATTGTCGGAGAATAGCGCTTCCATACTTTTAGCGGATGCACATAAAACTGCGCCTCAACTTGATAGGCATCTAAAAGCAGTTGAGTTGTCTCTCTAATGGTCGCAATGGTTGTAAACGTATGGACATTGCGAATAAGCCCAAAATAGGCAACTGTATCCAGTTCATAGAGAAAGGGGCACGTTACATGAAAAAAGTTCCCAATCATCAAATCTGAATACCAATTTTCCAACAGTTCCGTTAGTACATCAAAAACGTAAAACGTCTCCTTGCCTTCTTTTTCAATGATTCGATAGACATCCGTTGCAAAGCTTTCAAAGCCACGCTCAGGATCCACTGTATAGCGTTTAACTTTTGCTATGCCTTCTTTAATCAATGGAGGGTGCGAACCAAAACGAACATAAACAAGCCTACGCTTGTCCTCAATGGCTTGATCCACAAAGGCTTTAACGACACGTTGATAGCTAGAAAATGTATCGACTTGCCATACCACATTATCTCCGATGCGCAACCCATCAATTGCTGTATCTAAGCCAAGAATACCTGTTTTAACGCGTGCACCCATTCCATCGCCTCCTATACTTTTAATGTTCTACATACATCTAGTATACCACTTTAGTGCATCTTGTGGCGATCTATGTCCCGATAGGCCAACATATAATTAATCCCCGAGACAATGATACCGCCTCCAATAAAGTTACCTATGGCAACCAGCAACAAATTATAACTGATTTGCCCCATCGTAATATTCCCGCCAGCAAAATAGGCTACAAATAGATAATACATATTTGCAACCACGTGTTCTGTTCCACTAAGAACAAACACAGTAATCCCCAGCCAGACAACAACAACTTTTGCAATCTCTTCTCTACAGCTATAGGCTAGACACACACTGGTAGAAACAATTATATTACACAAAATACTGCTCATCAATAATTCGCCCGGAGTCATGTGTACCTTGTGCAAGGCTTTTTCAAAAAACAACTGTAATGTTTCTTCGTTAAAGATTTGTGCACCGATGGATAATTCTGCAATAAACACCGCCCCAATTAAATTAGCAAATAAAATAAGGCTAAGTATTCTAAGGGTTTTACTAAAATTTGTTCGTCGATCATAGACTGCAATCATTACCATGCTGTCACTGGTAAATAACTCTGCCTGCATCAACAAAATGGCGATGATTCCCAGCGGGAAAACCAAGGCTCCTAAAAAAGCACCTAAGCCGGGATCATTAACAGATGCTGCCACTTTAAAATACCCAATTGCACCTATAGCAATATACATTCCTGCTAAAATACCTTGAATCAATAAAATTATAAACCGTTTATTTGATTTTGCTTTACTTTGTGTCAATATATATTCCGTCAACGCTTTTGGACCTGAATAGATTTTTGCCATGACATACCTCTTCATTGTTTTTTGCATACATTATACCAAAAAATCAGCAATCCGTCATCTTTTGATGACAAATCACTGATTTGAGTAAAATCTCTATTTTTTTTTGCCGACTAGGCTTTTTTACTATGCATATTACGTGTCTTCACATCAAAGACAACTGCTGCTACAAGAACAAGTCCACGGATAATATATTGATAAGATACACCTACATTCATGAGGTCCATTCCTTTTGTTAAGGACATCATAACAAGAGCACCAATAATTGATCCTGTTACCTTCCCAATACCTCCGGTCGTTGCTGTTCCACCAACAAATGCTCCAGCGATAGCGTCAAGTTCAAATCCCATTCCTGCTGTTGGCGTTGCTGATTGAAGCCTTGCCGTAAACAAGATACCTGATAGCCCCGCCATCAGCCCCATCGAAGCAAAGACAATATAGGTTACAAACTTTACATTAATCCCTGATAACGCTGCTGCTTCGGGATTTCCTCCGACTGCATATATATGGCGTCCAAGGGTTGTGTTATTGGTAATGAAGCTATAGACAAGCACAACGATGGCCACAATAACAGCTGTCCATGATAAGCCTTTAAAGCTTGCCAACTTCCAAATAAAGAACATAACAACTGCTGCTACAATAAGTAGTTTTGCTATAAACGCCGGCAATGGAGCAACATGCAAATTATATGCCTGTTGTTTTCTTCGTGAGATAGTAGCCATTGTCGCAAAGACTAGTAAACCAACCACACCAATAATAATTGTTAAGACATGAAGTCCTTCTATGTTGGCAATATCTGGAATATATCCGTTTCCAATTGCATTAAAGCTATCGTTTGCCGTAAAAATCGTTGCACTGTTGGTCACACGAATAAGCATCCCACGAAACATAGTCATTGCTGCAAGTGTCGCTACAAATGCAGGTACTTTAAGATTGGCAACAAGTGTTCCTGTCCACCCGCCGATGATAATGGCTCCACCAAGCATTGTAATAATAATAACAAGCCAAATGGGTAAACCATATGTGGATGTAAGTATGGCTGCAACAGCCCCAAGAAATCCACACACATAGCCTATAGATAAATCTATGTGTTGAATAATGATAACCAAAGTCACACCAACTGACAATACTGCAATATAACCTGTCATATCAATAAGATCCGACAACACTCTTGGGGTTAAGAATAACCCGTCTGTCAAACGTGTAAAAATAAGCATAATAAATCCTAATGCAATATACATACCATAATCGCGTATATTCTCTTTAATTGCTTGTGTAATCGTATTTAACATATTCTAATCCTCCTAAACCGTTGCCATTTCCATGATTTTTTCTTGTGAAGCTTCCGTAATATCCAACTCACCTGTCAAACGGCCTTCAGCCATAACATATATTCGATCACTCATGCCAAGTACTTCCGGCAATTCAGAAGAAATCATTATAACGCTTAGACCTTGAGCAACAAGTTCATTCATAATGGTATATATCTCATATTTTGCTCCCACATCAATTCCTCGAGTTGGTTCATCAAGGATTAAAATGTTGGGCTCAACAAACAACCACTTAGCCAGTGCTACTTTTTGTTGGTTTCCTCCACTTAAATTACGAACTTTTTGTTCAATGGACGGGGTTTTTATGTTCATGGATTCACGATACTTTTCTGCAATTTGAATCTCACTACGCTTATTCACAACTGTTGCTTTAGAAATCGCTTTTAGATTTGCGACGGTAATGTTTTGCTTAATATCTTGCATCAAGATAAGGCCATTGCCTTTTCTATCTTCTGATACATAAGCCAAACCATGATTAATCGCTTGTTTAGGTTGAGTTAGCTTCACCTGCTGTCCTTTGATATACATATCACCGGTTATGAGATAGTTTTTTGAATTGCCAAATAAACTGTGGGCAAATTCTGTACGTCCAGCCCCCATCAGCCCAGCAATACCTACAATTTCACCTTTACGCACCTTAAAATCCGCTTTTTTAACTACATGACGTCCTAATTTACGGTCAAAGGCTGACCATTGTTTGACTTCCAGCTGAACATCTCCAATGTTTTTTTCATCGCGTTTAGGAAAAATATCATTAATCTCGCGTCCAACCATATATTTAATAATATCACGTTCATTAACTTCACCTTTATCTGCACTTAATGAACAGATTGTTTTTCCATCACGTAATACCGTGACTGTGTCTGCCACAGCAATAACTTCTTTTAATTTATGGGAAATCATTATAGAAGTTATCCCTTGTTGTTTTAGATCTTTGAGTAACTCCAATAAATTCTCACTATCGTCTTCATTAAGCGCTGCTGTCGGTTCATCAAGAATTAACAGTTTGACATCTTTGCTAAGCGCTTTTGCTATCTCAACAAGTTGTTGTACGCCAACACCTAGGTCAATAATTTTTGTCGCCGGATGCACATTTTTCACTTTGACTTTTTCCAACATTTTTGACGCCTCTGCCCGCGTCGCATTCCAACGAATAATTCCTTTTTTATGGATTTCATGACCCATAAAAATATTTTCATATACGGATAAGTCAGGAATCAAAGCCAACTCCTGATAAATAATGGCGATTCCTTTTTTTTCACTATCACTAATGTTTGCAAACTTTTGCACTTCATCTTCGTACAATATATCCCCTGAATAATCTCCGAAAGGATACACTCCACTAAGCACTTTCATTAATGTTGATTTTCCTGCTCCATTTTCCCCAACCAAACAATGGATTTCACCTTTTTCCACTGCAAAATTAACATTATCCAAAGCTTTTACCCCTGGAAATTCTTTGGTTATATTTCGCATTTCTAATATATTTGCCATACACAAGCTCCTATCAACTACAATCAAAATTTATAATAGTGATGGGCCAAAGCCCACCACTACTACTATCAAATTCTACGATTTCTTATAATCCACTAAATTCAGAAGAATCATAATATCCTGATCCGATAATTGTATCTGCAACATTATCTTGTGTTACTGTAATTACAGGAATATCCATTGCTGGTACAACGGTTGCGCCATTGTCATACTCACCGTTTGTTTTAATTGCATTGCCTTCTAAAACTTCTGTTGCTGTTAAAATTGCACCGTTTACAAGGTCTCTAACGTCTTTAAGTACCGTCATGCTTTGTTTTCCGTCAATAACATATTGTACTGAAGGAATCTCAGCATCTTGTCCTGTAATATAAATTTCAACACCATCTTCTTTTGCAAATTGGTCATAGATTGAACGTGCTGTTCCATCGTTTGGTGCTAAAATATATGTTTTTCCTGTTGGAGGTGCTGCAGTTATGTGTGATTGGGCTTTAGATAAAGCTACTTCTGGTTTCCAGTCTGTTGTAACTTGTTCAATTATTTCGCCCATTTCTTCACGTGTTAACATTGCTTTGTCTTTGTATTCAACTGCTTTGGTTGAGTTCATAACTTCAAATGTTCCATCAGCAATTTTTGGTTGCAATTTATTCCATGCACCTTCAAAGAATAAAAAGGCATTATTATCTGTTGCCGCACCTGCATATAAGTATAATGCATTGCCAGTTGTTCCATCTTCTAATTGATCTAATAAATATTGACCTTGTGCTTCCCCAACATTTACAGAGTTAAATGTAATGTAATAGTCAACCGCCTCTGTATTGGTTACTAAACGGTCATAAGAAATTACAGTAATCCCTTCTTCTTTTGCCGCTTGAACCGCTGCTGCTGCCGCATCTCCATCTTGTGGTGTAAGAATCAACACTTTAATTCCTTTAGCGATTAATGTTTCAACATTTTGTTTTTCTTTGGCTGAATCCCCTTGGCTAAAAAGTACTTCTACATTATAGTTTGTTTTTTCAATCGCTGCTAAAAATCTCGCTTCATCTTGTACCCATCTTGGTTCTTCTTTTGTTGGTAATACAATACCGATATCAACGCTACCGTCTGAGGAATCTTCTTGTTCCATCGTATCGTCTGCTGTATCATCTGTCATGTCTTGTGACTCATCCGTCATGTTGGAATCTGTGTCTGTGTCTTGTGGCTCATCACTTCCACAGCCTACAAATGCAAGTACACTAAGTACAAGTGTTAACGCAAGTAATACAGATACTAATTTTTTCATATTCTACCTCCACTTATCATATAGATTGTTATGTTCCCCCAGTGTTGAGCACAACGTCTAACACTGTTAAGTTCATTATAAAAAAAAAGAGACTATATAACCATGACTGTGTCTCTTAAATGCCATGACTATTTTAATCTCTTCAATAATTTTTGAATTGCTATCTGTATTTTTTTAATACTAAATTTGTGCTAACTAGACTTTACGCTTTTTCTAACAACGCGCATATTTTACAAACCCATCATCAACAATCTGCTTAATTCGACCGGTCTCATGAAGATATTCCACATAACAACGTAACATTCGAAATACGACGTTATATTTATAAACCGTGGATATATGTATATCATAAGCCTTTACAACTGCCTTTAATATATCTTCCATGGTCATATCCTTTGTAATTAGACCATATACATTTTCTGCCTTTGTCTTATAAAAATCAATGTTTTGTTCAATTAAACCACTGATGTCTTGATATACCTTTTTATGGGTCACAATATAATAAGAGCACTTTAGATTTTTCAAGGCTTGTTTGCTTTGAAGGTCTTGTTCAAGAACAAAAGAAAATGGCAACTTATACCCTTCCATGACTTCCTTAGATATCAATGCATCCGCTAGATAAGCGACATCATCTGGTGTAATCACACAGGTTAATGCCATACTATGACCAGGCGCTGGAAACAACTTAAACTTCACCCCATTTAAATACACACTTTGCTGTTCTTTAAACAAATGGATATCCGTCTCACAAACCATATACCCATAATGCGCTTTGATATCTGATAATGACTGAGTTTGGGTATTATAATACATCTTTAAGTTCATAAGGGAGCTACAGTTATTCGCCTCTTCTTTTGGCATAGCGATGACACATCCATACTTTTCTTTAAGTTTTGCATTATTACCTATGTGATCTGCATGAGCATGGGTTCCTATAATTGCCACCGGTTTTAAGTGATGGGTTTCAAATACTTGAATGATTCCCTCCAATTCATCGGGCCACCCTGTATCAATCATGATGATCTCTGTTTCATTGATTTTATAAAAAGCCAAATAGGACATGCCTGTATCAATGATATATGTATTACCTTTTATTTTTTTTACGTCCATTCAAAACTCCTTATTTTTAGTATCAGGGCTTTCCATCACTGATAAAACGCTGCCCCGGATTTTTATCAAAGTATTCTATGTAATTATACATACCCACATTATCGACATTCATTTCACTGGCCCGAATCCTAGGAATACTTAAAGCGCTAAATCGCTCATCATGAGGTGAATAGGCGGGATTCCACCCTACATTTAATACTGCAATATTTTCATACGTTTGATCTTCATGTGTTCCAGCTAACAATAATTTTTCCAGCACGTCATCCGATGGCCGTTCTCCATAAGGAAGCGCTAATGTATTGACCTTATAGTCTTTTATTCCAATCAACTTTTCAAGATCTGCCGCTTGCTGACCAATAGCTTCTTGAATCCCTAGAGAATCAAGCTTTCTTAAACTTGCATGGGCTAATGTATGGTTACTTATATCCATACCAGCTTCAATCACGGTATCTACTTTTTGTTTCTCTAGTTCCGGTTCATCAAATACCGTCGGACCATCTGCAAAAAAAGTTGCTTCTAATGGAAAATCCGGATGCGCTTTGTGAAAATCCATAAAAATGCCCACAAAGGAATCCGGAGCAATTTCACCATCTTCCGTATAGAAAAAATTGTTTTTATTGGTATCATCCACTGTTATAACGACCGGCGTATATCCTGCTTGTGTTGTAATATTACCCGACGCATAGTCTTTTAAACTAATAGGACGATACCCTTTTTCATAAAGTGTGTTAAGGTCTTTTTTAAAATTCTCCGGTGTTCGCGTCCATGTCGCTTCCTCTGAACCGATGTTATGGTACATCAGTACCATAACACGACCCATTTCATTTGGAACCAAACCTAACGGAAAATCTTCCGGATTCACCCACTCTAACTTTGGACGGACAATTTTAAACACACCATCTTCCATGATGATTTTATATTGGGCGCCCACCAGTTCAGCATTACCTGATGTAGAACTATAGGTCACATCTACTTTGGCTGTATAGTTTTCATCATCCACTTTCTCAACACTGAGAATGTCAAAAGATTCAACTTTTATTTTAGATGTATCTAAAGCTTCCGCAAAATCATCATAGTCTTCTTCACGCATTTGTTTTGGCGTCAAAAGATAAACCTGACTTTTTCGATCATAACGCTCTGCTGTTAGATAACGATCAAGGGCTTGTTCAGCTGTTCGTCCCACCATATCTTGTCCTTCTTTTGGAAAGGCTTCACCGACTTGGTCATGGTAGAAGAATATCATCGGATCATACGTATTACCCGCATCCCAAATAATATATTCATCAATACCAAGTTCTGTAGCTGCAATGATTTGTTTGGCAATTGTATTCGCATCATAGTTAATATTGCCTGGAATCCATCCTGCTGTAAAACCTTGAATCCATGGTCGAATAATTCCCGGTGTTTTTTGGGCACTATTACGTTCAATCGCTTCTTGGAGTGCAATCCGTACCACATCATAAGGATGCTGGTCCGGCACTGCAAAACCATAGACATTTTCTCCATAGTGACTTGGATAAATCATCGGACATATATAATCTGAAAGGTTTGCCATCTTACGCCAAGTTTGACCTATATCTTCTGGATGATCATCCCATGAACGACTTGCTTGAGCAAATACATCCACAGATATATGAACATTGTAAGGTTCTAGTGCATTGTTTGCATATTTTAGAAAATCTTCAATCCCTTCGTCTTTGTCTCTAAGATTGCGCTCTGGAAAATGTGTAATAGGATTGTATTTTGCTGCATTGTCCGGAAAACGCACATAGTCATACTGGATTTCCTTAAATCCACGAAGTGCAGCTTCTTTAGACACCGCAACGACATAATCCCATACCACCGGATCAAAAGGATTCACCCATGCTGTTCCATTTTTATCACGATATGTTCCTCCAGCATTTAACTGAATCGTATGCTCTGGAACAACCTCAGCATAGTATGGATCTTTAAAAGCAACAACACGTGCTATACTATAGATATCTTGTTCATCCATATATGTTAGTAAACGCTCATAGTCTTTCATTGGTGCATTCTTATGGCTGTCAATGTCTTGCACAAGTTGAATATCACTTTTCCACCCAACATGTCCATGATCATTTTTGACATCAATAACAAGGGCATTGATTTCTGTCGCCATACAAATGCCTAAAATCTCTTCAAGACGGTTCACATCGCTAAGACGTGCTTGATCTATTGCTTCTGTTGTCTCACCCGCCATATATCGAATATGATCGGCATAGAGTTTAATATCTTCTTCATCAAAATTAAATCCTGCAATATTGCTTGTTACATAAAGCGCTTTTGCTTTTACAGTTTTTAACTCTGGGTTAAGATCTTCAATGGATTGAATTTCTGGAAGCGGAACGTAGTATAAACCATCATTCGCTTTATTCTTAGCATCTTGCTCTTGCTGTTTTTCTACAGCTAATGCCAAGATTTCTTCTTCAGTTGGTTCCGGTTCAGGCTCCGGTTCTGGTTCAGGCTCTGAATTTTGACTGTCTTCTTGCGTACCCTCATCTTGGTTTGCGACTTGATCACTCTGCTCTGCTTGTGTCTGAGACGTCGCAGGATCATCGCTATCCGAAGTGTTACTGCATGCTACAAAAAAAATACTAATTAAAACTAATACCATCATCGAATAAATTTTTTTCATTATACATCCTCTTCGCCATTCTTTTGTCATTGTCTAAGTTGCTTGTCTTATTTAGTCTAACATATATACTATGAAAATCAATATGTTTTTTCTATTCCCGATAGACGTCTTCTCTTAGATGAAAGCCATCCTCTATCACGGTTTCATCTAGCGTTTCTTTTGTAACTGAAAGTACATCGAGTTGAATATAAGGGATATTGCCTTCTCCATTATATATAGTCCGCTCAAAAACAGGTTTTTCCCCTTTTGCAAACTCAATCGCCAGTTCAACTGCTGATTGTGCCAACGTTCGAATCGGTTTATAAACTGTCATATGCTGCGTGCCTTCAACAATGCGCTGGCATGCAGATATGTCTGCATCATGTCCTGCTACGTAAACCTTCCCAGCCAGCCCTTCCTCTGCAAGGGCTCGAATTGCAGCCTCTGCCAGGCGATCATTCGCGCCAATAATAGCATCAATCTCTTGATTTTCATCGAGCAAGCGATTAATCAAATCATAAGCCGGTTCTTCACGCCAATCTTCGGCATAGATCTCAGCAAGAATATTGATGTTACCTTTTTCAATTTCAGGTGTTAAGACATTCATATATCCTTCATTAAACATATATGAGTTGTTATCATCGGGCGATCCGTTAATAATGACATAATTGCCTTTAGGCACCTTATCCACGAGTTCTCTAGCCATAAGCTCTCCGACTTTTACATTGTCAAAGGAAATATACGCATCAATGTTTGTATTGCGTATCAATCGATCATAGGCGATAACTTTAATGCCAGCTTCTCTCGCTTTTTCAATAACATCTGACAAGCCATCACGATCATATGGCACAATCACTAATACATCTACTTTTTTTTCAATCATTAACTCAATCTGCTGAATTTGCGTCTCATTATTTTCATTGGCATTATAGACCAATACTTGAGCCCCTTGTTTGGTTGCGTTCGCACGAAATATTTCTTGGTCTCGTTGCCACCGTTCAATAACAAGATTGTCCGAAAGGTAACCTATGGTAATATTTTCTTTATCTGCTCGAACTTTATCTTGGTGATTTTTGTAAAACACTATCCCAAGTGTTCCCACAATAACCACACTTAAAATGATGATGAATATCTGTGTCTTTTTTTCTTTAATTTTCATCTTACCCCACCTTACTTGTAATCTGTTGGTGTTACTCCTACAAGCTTTTTAAATAATCGGCTAAAATAGTTCGGATCATTATAACCAATCTCATAACAAATTTCTTTGACAGAATATTTGTTGGTTTTTAGCATCTCCTTCGCTACATCAATTCGTTTTGAACGAACATATTCTACAAAAGTAACGCCTATTTCTTCTTTAAAAATTTTGCTAAAATACTGCGGGCTTACGGCCACCTCCTTTGAAATATCATTAAGTCCAATCTCTTCATTATAATGTTGGTCGATATAGTTTTTTGCTGACATGACAATATCTGAAATATGTTGTACATGGGTTTCTTGAAGTAAGCGTGTAATATACTGAATCTTTCCTACACACCAATGTACAAGCTCTGAAAAACTTTCCATTCTGCGAATCTCTGTTAGGTATGTTGAGTACCCAACTTTGGCTTCATTCAAATTGTTTTTGTAAGATGCGCTTAACACCATAACCATTAATTCCATTGCAATGCTTACAATATCCCCCAAATCATTTTGAAACTTCACGCGGATTTTCCCCAAAAAATCTTGAACTTCTTTTGCGACAAGTTCCTCGTTACCACTTTCCATCAATTGCACGATATAGTTTTCATCTTCTTTTATATCAACGTAGGTATATTCTTTTTCACTGCCTTCATGCGCAAAGATATCATTCACATGTAAAATCTCTTCGTTGGCATTTCTTGAAAGAGCTTGGTTGGCTTCTTCCAGTGAATTTCTAATCTTATCTAGTCGATAACACGAGCCAATCCCCACACAAATATGACTATCTACATCATCACGCACACTATCTATGATGGTTTGTGCCAAATGAATCGCTTTAATACGCTGTTGATATTCGTTATCGGTTTCATCTTCTAATACAATGACAACCATACGGTTAATCACTAAGGGACCAACAATCGATTTGCACTTGTATTTGATTTTGTTTTGAACTTTTGGGTAAAATGTTTGCCCTTTGACCCCTGCTCCAATTCTGTTGCCTATTTTATCATCGTCGTCTTTTTCACCAAACTCAAAAATCATGACATAACCATAATCTTGATTAATCGTAAACAGCTCCTCATAACGGACCAATTCTTCACGATAATCGGTGTTTAGCAACAAGGAATATACAAATCCATGCTCAAGGACAGGTATGATTTTTTCTAATTTTTCTCTATTTTCAATTTCAACCGCTTGTTGCTTTCGCTCCTCATCAATCTCTTGGGTCAGCTTCTCCAAAACATTGAGAAGTTTTTCTTGATTAATGGGTTTAAGGATATATTCGCTGACTCCAAGCTCTACGGCTTGCTTTGCATATTCAAACTGTTCATAAGCAGAGACAATCACAAAACGAATGCTTGGATAGCGTTTTTTAATGGTCTCTATCGCCTCAATTCCATTAATGCCGGGCATTTTTATATCCATCAAAATAATATCCGGGCTTACTCGATTGCTCGCTTCAATCGCTTCGCGTCCAGAGCTAGCAGTTGCTACAATCTCTATATCCGAAAAATTTTCTTCAATAATAAACTTAATTCCTTCTAATACAATCGGTTCATCATCTGCAATCAGTATTTTATACATCGACACCCTCCATATTCAGCGGGATTTTTAATGTTATCTTGACACCTTTTCCTAATGCGCTCTCAATAAAAAACAGTTCCTGTTGATGGTAAAATAATTCAAGTCGGTCACGCACATTTTTAATGCCGATTCCTGAGTTATTCGAAAAAATATCCTCAAGTTTTTCCTTAGACATTCCAACCCCTGTATCTTGAACAAGAATTTCAACATATTCTATTTTTTTATGGACTTCAACTCGAATTTGTCCTCCCTCTTCGAGACCGCTAAGTCCATGAATATAGGCATTTTCAACGAGAGGCTGTAAAATCAACTGCGGAACTTTGACATGCACAGCATCTAAATCAATGTCAAACTCAAATTGTATACGCTTGCCAAAACGGACCTTAAGAAGTTCATAGTAATCCTTAATATTATTAATCTCTTCTTCCAATGTACAATGGGTGTCCATTTTTTGTATATTATATCGAAAAAGTCGTGACATGGTCTCCAAAAAATCTCCGGTCTTAGGTGCACGTTCAAGGATAGACAACTGTACACCTGCATTAATCGTATTAAACATAAAATGTGGATTAATTTGTGATTGAAGCGCATATAGCCTAGCATTGTCTAATAGATGTTCCATTTTAACATTTTTTAGCTGCTCATCTTTAAGTTTTGCTTCTGTTTCTGCTTGTTTTTTCATTTCATCCACATATTCACTAATACTATTTTTCATCTTATTAAATGCAGCCGCCAGCAGTAGGAACTCGTCTTCAGAATCCACATGAACATCATCTGTCTGAAAATTTCCTTTTGCAATTTCTTCTGCCGCCTCTGACAAGTGGGTGATTGGACGAACCATACGTGCTGTAATGTAATAGACGACCGTAAACGCTAATAAAACAAGAATAATCACTATAATGTATGTAATGGATTGAAGCAATCGAATTTGATTCACCAAGTCAAGATAAGACTTTGAATTTCGATTAAGTTGCATGTTGTTAAGTTGATCTATATAGTCAAAAATATGTCCCTTGATGCGTACACTATATTCATAATGTTCGTAATATTTTTCTACATTTCGAAGCCGTTTGTATCCAATGGCTTCGTTGCTTTCATTAAGATACGCTTCAATAAGGCGAACAATATTTTTCATCATCAAGTCTTCTTCATTATATATTGGCTCATCAACTTGACCTATATCCTCTTGCAACTGATCGACACCTATCAAGTAATTATTTAATCGTGTTGAACTTTTTGATGTCAAAAAACCAAGCAAATCTGCATCAAGGCTATTCATTCTTGATTCTACCTGTGAAAGATAAATATGTTTTTCAAACATTCCTTGAATTTCTCCTTTGTATCGTTCCATAATACTTAGAGAATACATACTTAATAGAGCCATTAAAAGGATAATGCCTAATGAGTACATCATCATATTATTTTTGATTGAACCGAATTTACTGAGTTTTGGCATTTTCTTCACTCTTTTCTCGCAAAATCGTATCCACATTGCTTTGCTCAATCACCTGAATGGATGTGTTAAAGTAATTACTGACAAACGCACTGGTCTTATACTCATAAAAAGCATCAATAACTTTTTCTCCAATGTCGCGATAATCTGTTACAATAGATGCTTCGATTATATTTCCTTTTTTAATACTTTCAAGAATCTCTACCTCATCTCCATATCCAATAAGGCTCACTTGACTGACAAGATTATTATCCACAAGTACCTGTACGACACCTAATGTGTTGGATGTATTTGTACAAAAAATACCGTTGATGTCTGGATTTGTTTTCATTAAATTCGTTGCTATAATTTCAGCGCTTAGAACCCCTTCTTCTGTATATAGAACATGTTCTAGGGAAATATCTGGATACTTCTTTAGAATATCTTTAAATCCTAAAACCAAAAGGCTGTCATCAATATCCGGATATTCTTCATAACTTCTAGGTTCAATAACGGCTATTTTCCCAGAAGTACCTACAGATTTTATCATCGCTTGTGCCGCAATCTCACCAATTGTATAACGATTAACTCCGACGTATGTAATTCGCTGACTCGCTGGCAAATCTTCATTCATCGTAATTACCGCAATACCCTCCGATGACAACTTGTTAATCATGGCAATCACCTCTGCATCATAATATGCATGGATAATTAAACCATCGACCTGATTATATAAGGCTAATTGCATGTTTTCTAAAAGCTGGTCCCGATAGTTTGCCCCTTCGATAGAGATAATCTCCGTTGCCACACGGTACTTTTCACTCTTTGCATCAACACCACGTATGAACTCTTCACTATAGGCTTGATTCGCCCCATCCAAAAGAATCATTACATGATACGTTGCGCTTTCATTTTCTCCCCAATAATATTCATCTGTTGATGATTTGGTTAACTGATAAGATATATAAAATCCAGCAAATAAAGCCATACTAAGTGAAACCATCAATATGCCCATGACCCAAAAGAATATATGTTTATTTTTGATTTTAGTTAACATAGATCCGCTCCTTTATTCAAGCACTTCTTCTATTCTATCATGTTATCGTATAACAAAATTAATCGATATTAGCATTTTTTTATGGTATGATATAAAAGCTATATTTATATATTAGGAGATGCCTATGAATTTTACAATTATCCATCAGGAAAAAAAACTACCCTCTTTTTATTCTAATGCCATCAAAGAATATCACAAACGCCTGCAGCGCTACTGCAAAATCCAACTGATTTCGTGTTCTTCTGATGCCGCTATTGCCAAAAAAATGGCTGCATCTGCCTATATCATCGGTATATCCGTGGATACTTCCACCTATACCTCCGTTGATTTTGCTCACTACTTATCCCAACTTGGAATTAGCGGGCACTCTCGCCTCACCCTTATTATTAATCCCTCCGATGCTATCTTAAACCAGTGTAACGCCCATATCGCACTCTCGGCGTTAGTTAATGAACCTGGTGTTATCCTCACCCTTTTATTTGAACAAATCTATCGAGCATATAGAATCAACTTAAACCAAGCTTATCACAAGTAATCTCTTATTTCCGCTATTTTTTGAACAAGAATCAAGCGCATCAATTGATGCGGAAACGTCATCTTTGAAAAAGAAATCGCTGTATTGGAGCGTTTTAACACCGCTTCACTGAGTCCCAATGACCCGCCAATAACAAAGCAAATTCTGTCTTTATTGGTTTGACCGGCTTTTTTTATAACTTTTATAAAAGCATCTGTTGTCACTTCTTTTCCTAATATCTCTAAGGTAATAACATACATATCGTCTTTGATCACACGTAACAGCTTTTCACCCTCATGGTCTTTGACCTGTTCTTCCATTGCAACGGATAGATTTTCCGGTGCCTTTTCATCATCCATCTGAATAATGGATACGGGTATCGTCTTTTTAATCTCTCGTATATAATGTTCAATCCCAGTCACCAGGTATTTTTCCTTGATTTTGCCTACACATACAATTACTATTTCCACACAAACCTCTTTTCACTTGCTTGTTTAACTATTGGTTTAACTGCTGGTCTAACTTAAGCTGTCGAATAAATTGAGCTGCTACCCGGCCAGACATTTTTCCGTGTCGCATCGCAAAGATTCGTGCCTCCTTCAAGATCAACTCTTCATCCATCTGGACACCTTCTTTTTTTACCATGGATTGTACCATGAGAAAATACTCTTTTTGATCTAGATTTTCATAAATTAATGTCAGTCCAAATCGATCCGATAGGGAGGTCATTTCTTGAATGAAATCTTGAAGATGAATATCGTTTTCCCGTTCGGTACGAATTTCTTTTATCAGGTGACGTCGGTTTGATGTTACATAAAAGACAATATGGGAAAAATCATCTAAAATACTGCCTTCAATAAAAGATTTTAAAAACTTATACTCGTCTTCATTGGCTTCAAAAGATAAGTCATCAATAAAAATAATAAACTTGAACCCCTGATTTTTTAAAGTATTTAGAACTTTAGGCAAATACATCAATTGTCCTTTTTGCATTTGTATTAAGCGTAGACCTTGATGCGCAAAAAGCTTTGCCACTGTTTTAACCGAAGTCGATTTCCCCGTCCCACTTCCTCCGACAAGAAGCGCATGTTGACTTGCGTAGCCTTCAACAAAAGCTTTTGTATTATTATACAAGGCTTGTTTTTGCCTTTCATATAAATATATCTGCTCCCACCCTAAGGTAACAACACTTTCAACCCCTGAAAATTCAAGTGTATCCCCTTGAACTTTTACCAAAAATCCATGGTCAAAGCTAAACTGACCCACACCATATGTTTTTAGGAGCTTCACAAAAGCTTCTGCTTTTCCTTTTCGCTCTCCTTCTTCGAATGTTGCAAAAAAATTCAGATAAATCTGTAGGGCAGGCTTCAACTTATTGTTGGATTCTTTTTCCATCTTTGCCAATATATAGCGTTCATCTTTCGATTGTCTTGCCAAGGCTTTTAAGTCGAGGGATAAGATATCAAAAAGAATGGTCAAATCATTGTCTACACAACTGAGTTGATAAGCACTTAGGCTCTCTTGATGAATAAGTTGCATCACTTTTTCTTTTGCATCATGAATCATATGAAAGAGAATGTATTCCGAAAAATTTTGATTTTTATCTAAAAGCAAACGAATAAGTTCAAAGTATTTATCCTGTTTTTCTGTCGCTTCAATAAGCTGTTTGACACAAATAAGAACAGGGTCCTCTATTAGATAGTCAAAAATTGTTAACTGGTTTAATTTTAATTGCATCGCTCGTCTCCTTATGCCTTAATCATAGTACTTTTATTATATACGTCTCCTGCTAATCCTACAATATTACATTTATATTAAAATGCGCAAAACAACTAGTTAATAAAACAAGTTTTTGATATGATTAGATTAATATACTTGAAAGGGAATGTGAAATGAAAATTAACTGGAATCGAAAATATAATACTGTCGCTGTCTACGTTATTCTTGTTTTTTTAATTTGCTATGGCATTTATAAAGTCACCAATAGTTGGGATCAAACCAACACTGCTTTTAGTGTTATTCTTAAAACACTGTCACCGTTTATCTATGCATTAACCATCGCCTATTTTTTGGACCCTCTTGTTCAAAGAATTGAATTCACCTTTTTTAAAAAAATAAAAAGCGAGAAAATCCAACGTGGTCTTTCCATTTTTTCAGCTTATATTGTTGTTATCAGTTCCATTGTTATTCTCCTTTCTTTTATCGTACCGCAACTTATCTCAAGTGTCCAGGAAATCGCAAAGCTTCCCGGTATTTATCTACCAATGATTGATAAGTTTTTAAGTCAAGATACGCTACCCATCTTTGATACAGATTATTATATCGATATGACTTTTATCAACCGCTATTTCAACGATAACATAAAAGAAACTATTGCCTCGCTTTCAAATATGGTACAAAACTTTGCCCCAAAAATACTTACCTATCTCTCAAGTTTTGCGTCAGCGCTTATGAACATCCTTCTTGGGTTTATCATCGCTATCTATCTCTTGTTAACTAAGGAATCCGGACTACGTACAGCAAGAAAAGTTGTTCTGGCTATTTTCCCTGCAAAGCACGCCATTAACCTGATCAACCTTGGAAAAGAAAGTAATGAGATCTTTATCAACTTTATTATTGGAAAACTTTTAGATTCTTTGATTATCGGTATCATCGCTTTTGTGGTTTTAGTTATCTTTAACTTTCAATATGCGCTACTACTTAGTGTCATCATTGGCGTAACGAATATTATTCCATATTTTGGACCTTTTATCGGCGGTATAATCGGTTTTATCTTATTGTTATTCATCAATCCGGTTCAAGCAATTTGGTTCATGGTTTTTGTTCTGATTTTACAACAGTTTGACGGTAATATTCTAGGTCCAAAGATTTTAGGGAACTCTACAGGTTTATCTCCTTTTTGGGTTATTTTTGCAATTATCGTCTTTGGAAAATTCTTCGGATTCGTCGGAATGTTTATCGGTGTTCCCATTGTTGCCGTTCTAAAAAATATCATCACACGACAAGTTGATCGACTATATGATCAACGAATGAAAACATTATAATTCTAATTAAACTTTTTCACTTAAAAATGAAAAAACAGACTTATTCACATCAAATTTTCTGAAAAATCAAGAAAATTGTGGATAAGTCTGTTTACTGTGTGGATTACTTGTACGATTTTTGAACATTTTCGCCTATTTTAGGATTTTTAATCCACAATTATCATCGCTTGACTTCCCATTGATTCCCAGCCACGACGAAAATCTTCTTTAGGTTTTTTATCAATTCGAGCTTTTGAAGGGTCACTATAATACACATGCTTCTCATCAAATCCCATGACAACAACACTATGTTCTTGATATGTTACTTCCATATAACCCGATGGCGTCTTCCACACTTGTTTGCTGTGGTCTTGTACTTCTTGATAACGATTTGGCGTTATAATTAGCACGGGCATATCATTGGCTACTAGGCCTAGTAATTGTTCAAAACTTATACCACTGACTGCCTTTGCCCGATTTGAGACATATTTTTCTGCAAGTTCTTGGATCGGCTTAATATAGACACCTAATCCCGGTTTTGATGTGTCGGATGCACTACCCGAAAACTCCAAATGCATGTCCGCAAAATGAACAAACCCATTTTTAATTTCATAATTATCGGGTGAAGTCTTAACCTGAGCATTTAATGTGAGTTTTGAGGGTGCATCATCTACATACCGATTCAATAAAATACTTAATGCCGTCACTTCACATCCTCTTGGAAGCTCAGGGCGCTGAGGAATAATTATAATGTCATCTAAGTAAACCTGTTCTCTTAAATCTTTATTGTTAAATATTTCTGTCAATTCACCTGAATTGTTTTTCACATTATACTTCCAATGATAAATTGTATAGTCTTTTTTGTTTTGCCCATATATAAAAGCTTCATCTAGGTTTATCGTATAGTATTGTGTGCCTTTTATATGGTCTGAAACAACATAAACATCTAGAGGAGGCATCTTTCGAAATTGAAAATAATCATTGTCCTTATATGATGTCGATACGCTCACCGCGTGAACCATTGCAGCTTCTCTAACTTTTGAACTAACAATCACCGGACTTTCCAATCGCTCCTGTCCATTTTTCACCGGAAAATCTAGGTACACATATTCCTCAACATCCATAAAATGTACACGTGAGTTTCGATAGCTCTCAGCTTTGGCTACATGCATGGTCATGATATCCACTTTATATTTATTTTCTGTATCATCTAGATAGATATCGCTAAAGTAATACCCCTGTCCATAATCCGATGCATCGTATGTTTTTATCCGGTCCCCTTGTTGATTATATTGGCTGATTGTATGATATGGGAATACGACATTACCGTTTAGATACTCGTATGTATCTTCAATCGCATATTCCCCAACAAAAATCTGACCTTCAATAACATCCAGCAGATGCTTATAGCTTCCTAATTCGAACAGATTGGTATAATGCAGCTCGCGTCCTGACAGATCCACAATATGTATGGTATTGGTATATTTATCCCTGTTATCGTCCCAATAAATAAGTCCATTGTCTCCATCCAGCTTGCCTTTAATAAATGTCTCGACGTAGGAAAATTCTTGTACATCAAAATCCAGTCGATATAGCGACTGTTCATAAAGGATGTAAAGCATACGTTCCTGACTATTATAGTAAAACATTTCATTAAGCTTCGTTGCCATTTTCCGATAATCCTCAGGATTTTCAATCATCCCTAAGGAATATAGTATGGGTTCTTCTTGCAAGTCATATCTATAAAATGCAATACCACTACGCCCGTAATTTGGACTCGCATCTTGAATATATCCATAGACTAAAAAATGCACTTCACCTTTATTCGAGACTTCAAATATTTCTATACCATGCTCTATACTCTCATCATAGATATAGTCACTATTTAATCGATCTAAGCGATATACCTCATACATCATTTCTGCTTGTGTATCATACAAGTAGGCTTCATTAGAATTGTAAATCACTTCAAAACGATTATTCGGACTTTTTATTATTTGACGATTCTCTCGCTCACCAAATGCTCCCAAATACCATCCTCCATGCTCACTAGAATAGTAATAGCGCTGTTTTTCTTGAACGCTACTCTCTAATGCTTCTAACGTCATGGTCTCATAATCAACTGCAAATTTTTTTACGACATCCAGTGAATGAAAGCCCGTATCTTCTCGTTTAGCTCCCACATAGTTCACCTGAATATACATCTGCTGATCTTGATTAGACTCAATACGCAATTGTTCTATTCCCATAGGCATAATTCCAGCTGTGGTGTTGAACTTCTCAAGCTCTTCATGCACATAGGATATTCCCAAGCGGTTTTGACTTTTCTCAACATATAAAAAAGGAAGATAGTAGTGAACCTTTGTATCTTTGCCCATCGTTTCAATATTGATATAATAGGTATCGCCTAGCAACAAATTAATATTTTCACCTGTGGCGATATGATATAGCCCATTGTCCGGTATCACTTGACTGGTAAATATCATCTCATTTTTTTTATTATAAATAGATACATCAACCGGATCTTTACCAATCCATGTTGATGTATCTTCGGTTGTAAATGTAAAGCTTAACCCAGAAGGATCCATTTGAATCTTCTCTTTTGAAAAGTTCTCAAATCCTTTTTGCGTTAAGTTGCCGAAAGTTGGTTGATACAAGCTTTCTGATTCGTATACCCACAATACCGGAATCTTACCATCACCTGTGGCTGACGCATGTATAAGTTGATTGCTGCTAGCATCATCATTTTGACATCCGCCTAAAGCAAGCAATGATACCATCATTATGAGTAACAGTTTATTTATTCGCATAGCAAGTTCTCCTTATAGTTCTCCTAAATAAAACATACTACTTTATATATCGACCACTTTCGACAAAAACTTATTTCTTTTTAATAAAGTACTTTTTTTTCTTACGTTTTGACCGCTCGTTGACTTGACTCCAAAAATAATCTGAGTTCAAGTTTTCGTTACGGCAATATTGGTTAATTTGATGATACTCTCGAATTCTATCCATAATTTTCTCCCTTTTATGCAAAGGCACTAAACTGTGCCATGTACAAATCATAATAATGACCTTTTTCTTTTAATAGTTGCTCATGACTTCCCGATTCTTTGATTCCTTGTTCATTAATCACAAAAATCCGGTCAGCCTTTTGAATTGTTGATAGGCGATGGGCAATAATAAATGATGTTCTTCCTTTGAGTAACGATTCAATTCCTTTTTGCACCAAGCGCTCTGTTGTCGTGTCAATACTTGATGTCGCCTCGTCAAGTATAAGTATTTTGGGCTTTGCAATCATCGTACGTGCAAAGGCAATTAACTGGCGTTGTCCGACAGATAACTTCGACCCTTTTTCATTGATAACAGTGTCATAACCTTCCTCCAGCTTCATAATAAATGCATGTGCATGCACAGCCTTTGCTGCCTCAATAACTTCTTCATCCGTTGCATCTAATTTTCCGTAGCGAATATTTTCGCGAAGACTTCCTGAGAATAAGAAAGTATCTTGCGTCATAATCCCCATTTGGCTTCGAAGACTTTCAACTGTTACCTGCTTGATATCGTATCCATCAATAAAAATCTGTCCGGAATCGATATCATAAAACCGGCAAATCAAGTTAACAATCGTCGACTTCCCACCACCGGTAGGTCCGACAAGTGCAATGGTTTCCCCTTCTTTAACATGAAAGGACAAGTCCTTAAGCACCTCAACCTCTTGATCATATGCAAACGTTACATTGTCAAATCGTACATCCCCTTGAATAGTTGGTAACCATACAGCTTCTTTGGCATCTACAAGGTCAGGTTCAATGTCAAGGATTTCAAAAATACGTTCTGCACCTGCAATATTGGTAATCAATTGATTATAAAAGTTACTTAAGTTCATAATTGGATTCCAAAACATCGAAATATAAGAGATAAACGCAACCAACAACCCAACGGTGATCTCTCCCGTATCTAACAAGCTCACACCCAAGTAGAAGACCAACACGGTACCTACGCCCCAGCTCATCTCAACCATCGGCCAAAACATATCGTTTAACTTGACCGCATGCATGAACCCATGTTTAATATCTGCAAGCAATGTATGAAAGGTTTTACTTGTCTGCTCTTCTGCCGTAAAGCTTTGGACAACGCGAATACCTGAGAATGCTTCATGAGTAAATGCATTCATATTTGCATTTTTCTTTCGCATTGCCTGCCAGCGTTTATGCGCTCGCACCTCAACAAACCACATTCCTACGATTAAAAACGGAAGTAATGTAAGTGCTGTCAGTGCCAACTGTGCATGAAGAATCAGCATAATGATAAATACAACGATTACCGTTGCAAAATCAGGCAAAAGGGTAATAACACTGTTATTAAGAACATCTTTTAATGAATCCACATCTCCAATGACCCGTGCCAGTATTTTTCCTACTGGACGATGATCAAAAAAGTTAAAGGATAGCTTTTGAATATGTTCATACAACTCTTGGCGAATCTCCATAAGAACCTTATTGGATACTTGCCCCATAATTTGTGTTCTTTTTCGAATACATAACGCTGCAATGAGATTGATGACTACAGCAATACCTGCAACCATAATCAACCCTTTGAAATTTTTTGCAACAATGTAGTCATCGATTGACATTTTAATCAATAGTGGGTTGGCTGCCGTCACACTCAAAATGACAAGCATGAGTCCAAGTACTTTGATAATTTGTGCTTTATAATTTCGCATGTAAGAAAACAAGCGCTTAATTGTAACGATTTTTAATACATGTTTTGTCGTTTCATCTTCTCTAAAGTTATTAATTGGCATAAGCTACCTCTCCTTCATATTGTTCTATAAAGGTCTCGTAATATCGCCCTTTAAGTCCAAGCAAGTGTTGGTGGGTTCCTCGTTCGACAACCTTTCCTTCCTCAAGAACAATGATTTCATCCGCCTCTTTTACTGCTGAAATCCGATGCGCTACAATGATTTTAGTACGATTTTTCAACTGCTTGATTTCTTGCTGGATACGTAATTCCGTCTCCATATCAAGGGCAGATGTACTATCATCAAATACAAGAATTTCTGCATCTTTGGCTAGCGCTCTGGCAATGGATATTCTCTGTTTTTGTCCACCCGATAAGCCAATGCCTCGCTCTCCGATAACTGTACTATACGATCCATCCATACGTTCAATAAATTCATGGGCCTGGGCACTAATTGCTGATTTTGTCAGCACATCTTCTTGTGTTTTTTTCTGATCTCCAAATAGAATATTTTCTTCAATCGTATCACTAAACAAGAAGACTTCTTGCATAACTACTGAAATATGACTGCGCAGATTTCGCATCGCATAATCTTTGACATTCATTCCGTCAATTTTAACTTCGCCTGCACTTGTATCGTAAAAACGTGTCAAAAGGTTAATAATCGAACTTTTTCCGGAACCTGTTGCTCCCATAATTGCTAATGTTTCATTGGGTTTTACTGTGAAGCTTACATCATCAAGGACTGTTTTCTCTCCAAGTTTTAGTCCCACATGTTTAAATTCTACTTGCCCACTTATGCGCTCTAGCGTTTTAGCATTTGGGGCATTTTTGATTTCACTTTCACATTCAAATACATTGTTAATACGTTTGGATGATGCAATCGCTTCTGCAATAACATTGCTTAACCAGCCAATGTTGCGCATCGGCCACATAACCATCTGTGTGTAACCTGAAAACTTAACAAGTGTCCCTATGCTAAGTTCTTCTCCAATGACCAATGCACCTCCAAAGGTAATCACCAGCACCGGTAACAGATTACTGATAAATTCAATCTTTGGATAAAAAATACTCCAAATCTTTGCTTGTCTAAAATTTAAGTCATAATACCCTTGATTTTTTTCTAAGAACTTTTTTATTTCATATTTCTCTCTTGCAAAGGCTTTAACTAAACGAACGCCTGCGATATTCTCTTGTGCCGTTGAATTCATAAGTGCATTTTGCTCACTAATTTTCTCATATGTTTCACCAATGCTTCGCTCTAACTTCAGCGCCAGATATGCTAAAATCGGCAAGGTAATAAAAGCAATGATAGACAAACTTAAGCTAATACGCACCATCAATACGGTAGCTATGACTAGCGTAACAAACGATTCAATAACCAGCATCACACCAAAGCTTGTCGCATGCCATATTTTATCTGCATCTTCTTTAATTCGTGTCATCAACTCTCCTGTGTTTTTCGAATCAAAAAAGCTATAACTTAAGCTTTGAATATGATCAAAAATATCTTGTCTAAGTGCTGTGACAAAACGTACACTTCCATAGTCAAATAACATCTCTTTCGCATATCCCATGATCGCTCGCCCAATCGTTATGACAATTAATAGCATACTTAAATATTTAAATATCTCTTTGTCTCCTGCCACAATGACTTCATCAATGATTCGACCAGTAATGATTGGATTAAACATATCCATAAAGATACCAAAGCCCATGGCAAGGATGCCAAGCCCATATATCCATTTGTTTTGTTTTAAATACTTTAATAATCTCTTCATATTGCTACCTCCCTTTTATGTCTCTCTATGTAATGTGTCCTTCTTTAGCACATGCCTAAAGTAGGATGTTGCTCTAATATAAAAAACCATGAGCATCTGCCCATGGCTAAAAAAACGTCAAAAAAGCCATGGGTTTATACCCATGGCTCAATACATTCATATGCTTATCTATATATGGTTTACATCCATATACCGATTAATGTGTACCTAGTCTCTGACTTTATACACGACTACATAGACCAATGTTGAGGTAGGGTATATCTTGTTTCAAATTCACTGCAAGTTGCTTGTGTTCAATAATTAAGTTCTTCATTTTCCTACCTCCTTTTCTATAGTGTGTGTGTTATTTCCTTTTACAGAATATCATCATGTTTAATCCTTGTCAATCTTTTTTTGTAAAATATTTGCAAAAGGATTATTAAACGGTTCATTCTTTTGTTCACTTTTCTTTAAATAACGTTGAACTTCCTTCTTTGACATCGTTTTTTTACTCTTATCTTTTCTCGTGTTAAAGGCTGCTAATTTTTCTTTATATCCACAACGGCACACAAAGGTTTCTTGCCCTTTATCCCCCACCAGTTCCATCTTCTTATGGCACTGTGGGCATCTTGCATTCGTCGTCTTCGAAAGATTTTTTTTGTAACCGCATCCACGATCTTGACAGACTAGTTTTTTTCCATATTTATTCTTGATAACCAGAAGTTTCTGGCCACATTGTGGACAGCTTTCACTGGATAGGTTTTCATGCTTGAATTTTTTTTCGCTTTGCTTGATTTCACGTACGATTTGTTTTGTTAATTTTATGATATCATGAAGAAAATCTTGTGCGCTACGTTCACCTTTTGCAATGTGTTCTAAATCTTTTTCCCATTTTGCGGTAAGTTCTTTTGAACGGATGGCATCAGGCACCAAATCCAGGAGTTGTCGCCCTGTTTTGGTTGTACGTAAATATTTCCCTTGATGTTCCACATAGAAGTTACTTATTATCTTTTCGATAATATCACTACGGGTTGCTACTGTACCAAGTCCTGCCTGTTCCATCTCATGAAGCAAGTCTCCTTCCGTCAAGTAACTTGGCGGTTGAGTTTTGCCTTCACTTAATGTCACATAAACATTTGCTATTGTTTCTCCATCGGACCGCTTCAAAATATCTGGTGGATTTTGCATTATTGTTTTTTGTATTTTTTTCCACCCAAGATTAACGTCTACTTGAGTTTTACCTACAAAATGTGCATCACCGATAACTGCAACCAGTTCAATATCCATATATTCATAGGGTGCCATTAGCACTGCCAAGAATTTTTCTACAACAAGATTATATATTTTTGTTTCATAGTTATTAAATGCTGTATAATTTGGGCGTTCTTCCGTTGGGATAATCGCATGATGATCGCCAACTTTTTTATTATCTACATACGATGGATGCCCTTTTAACGGTCCACGTGCAATCTCTTTACATGCTTCTTTATACGGCGTTTGTCTGAGCGCACGCACGCGTTCATCCAATGTTCCCACAATGTCCGTTGTCAAGTACTTTGAATCTGTCCGAGGATACGTTAAGACCTTGTGTTTTTCATAAAGGCTCTGCATCGCATTTAATGTCTGCTTGGCAGACATATCATACAGTCGATTGGCATCCCGTTGAAGTAGGGTCAAATCGTACAAACCACTTGCATACGCTTTTTTATTTTTCTTGCGGATATGCTTAATCTTCACTTCTTTTGACTGACAGTTTTCTTTTAACTGTTTTGCTTTATCTTTACTAAAGATACGGCTTTGCTTTGTTTTTTCATCCATCCAACGACAAGTTATCCCGTCAATGGTGAACTCCAATTCATAAAAAGATTTGGGTACGAAGCTTTGTATCATTTGTTCACGTCCATACACCAAATCTAGTGCAGGCGTTTGCACCCGACCTAGAGATAGACTTGCATTATGCTTCATGGATAAGGCTTTTGTCCCATTTAAGCCTACAATCCAATCCGCTTTTGCACGTGCTTGTGCCGCTTCATATAGATTGTCATATTTGTGTCCATCCACCAATCGCTTAAAGCCTTCTTTGATCGCTTTGTCCGTTACTGATGAAATCCATAGACGTTGAATCGGTTTTTTTATGTGTGCATAATCAAGTACCCAACGTGCTACAAGTTCACCTTCTCGCCCTGCATCTGTTGCTATGACAATCGTCTTAACATCCGATCGCTCCATAAGTTTCTTCACTAGATAATATTGCTTTTTTGTCTGACTGATGACTTCTAGCTTAAACGGATTGGGAATTACCGGCAACCGTTCCATTGTCCATTGTTCAAAAGGCACACCATATTTTTCCGGTGATGCCAATGTGACTAAATGTCCCAACGCCCACGTAACGACATATCTATCATTTTCAAAAAATTTTCCACCTTTACTCTGGCAGCCAAGCGCTTCGGCAATACTTCTACCCACCGAAGGCTTTTCTGCAAATACAAGTGTTTTATTCATGTTATTCCATCCCAACTATGCATGTCTATGTGCATTTTTTTTAGCCAAGCGTTTTTCCTGTTTCGCCTGTCTTTTTGACAAATATTTCATGTGTCTATCATCAAATATTGTATACACAACTGGAATAAAAATCAAGGTTAATACCGAAGAAAGTATTAATCCCGAGATAACAACGGTTCCCATGGATGCTTGAAGTTCCGCTCCTTCTCCAATTCCTAAGGATAAAGGCACCAACCCAAGGATTGTTGTAAGGGATGTCATCATGATTGGACGTAATCGTATCGGTCCTGCATTAAGAATCGCTTCTTCGCGGCTTTCTCCTAAACTACGTCGGGTATTAATATAGTCAATTAGAACAATCGCGTTATTAACCACAATACCGGAAAGCATAATCAATCCAATAATCGAGGTTACATTAAGGGTTCGGTTAGTAATCAACAGTCCCAATAAGCCTCCTGCAAAAGCCAATGGTGTTGACATCATAATAATAAATGGCATCAACAGCGACTCAAATTGAGATGCGATAATCATATACACTAGAATGACCGCTAGAATTAATGCAAGGCCCAAATCACTAAATGCTTCAACCATCTCTTGGTTTTGTCCACCAAAGTCAACATTATAGTCACTTGGAAGATGTAGGGCTTCAATACGATCTCGAATGTCTTTTGATACTGAACCTAAATCCCTTTGATAGATATCTGCTGAAATGGTAATATAACGCGCTTGGTCACTTCGATTAATTGCAATCGCACTGACTTCTTCTGTAATGTCCGCAATCATTTCAAGAGGAACAGCTCCACCCATCGGTGAACTAATCTCTAGTTGTTTTAAATTTTCAATGCTCTCACCGTAGCGATTATCACCTTCAATAACCACATCAAGTTCTTCACCTTCAACTTTATATCGAGTCGCTACACGTCCGTCAAGCATTGCTTTTACTGCACTAGAGACTTGAGCCGTTGTAAGTCCAAATCTTGCTGCATCATCATCGCGCAAGCGAATAGCTACTTGAGTAATCGGATCATCCATACTACTGGATACATTTCGTGTTCCTTCAACTTTTTTGATTTCTTCAACAAGTTGATCGCCCACTTGCTTTAGTCCATCAAGGTCATCACCTTTAACCTGAATGGATATAGGACTTCCACCCGTCATCATCCCCATAGAGCTTAATGATTGAACGGTAAAAATAGCACCTGGAATGTCTGCAACGCGTCTTTCAACTTCATCAACAACATCAAACACGCTCTCATCACGATCTGCCAAAGGTACCAACACCCCATTAATCGTTCCTACATTTGCATCTGAACTTAGGAAACTATTTCCTGATGTTGTTGAAAAAAGATACTCTAAACTTTCAATATCCTTAATGCGTTCAACAACTTCCATCATCATGGCATCCGTTTCTTCGACTTTTGCCCCGGCTTCCAATTCAACACCTATGGTGAACATTCCTTCATCCGACTCTGGAATAAATTCCATTCCAATAAATGCTGTAGAAATAATACTGATTACAAAGGTAACAACAGCAATCATAACAACGCTTTTTTTATGTTTTAATGACCATGCTAATAATGATCGGTATTTTTGTTCGATTCCTTTATAAATCTTATCGGATCGGTCTAAAACTGCTCCAATAAATTTGAACCGTGTTACGTGATGCTCTCCTTCAAACTCATCAACAACTAAAAGTTTTGACGAAAGCATAGGAATCAATGTTATCGCAACAACAAGGGAAGATACTAAGGAAAATGTAACCGTCAATGCAAATTCTCTAAACATAATTGAGGTAACACCTTCAACAAAGACCATTGGCAAGAAAACTGCAATTGTTGTTAATGTAGATGCTGTTACTGCCATGGCAACTTCTGAAGCCCCTTTAATTGCTGCTTCTTTTTTCTCATAGCCTTCTTGAACAAATCGATATATATTTTCAAGAACAACAACGGAGTTATCGACCAGCATTCCGATTCCAAGGGCTAGTCCCCCAAGGGTCATAATATTCAACGTAATATCTGCAAAATAAAGCAAAATTGCTGTTGAAATAACCGATATCGGCATTGATAATCCAATAATCAATGTACTGCGGAAGCTTCGCAAAAAGATAAGAAGAATAATTACAGCCAAAATCCCACCAATAATTGCATTTTGCCCTACTTGGCTAATTGTATCTTTAATATACTCCGATTGGTCGAGAATAACTTTAAGATTATATGGGCTTGTCTCATCGAGTTGTTGAATTTCCTTTAGTACATCATTCGCAACGGCTACCGTGTTAACACCCGATTGTTTTTGGACGGCAACACTAACCGCTTCTTCTCCATTGACTTTGGTTATGGATTCCAAATCTTCTTGAGATAATTTTACATCCGCTACATCCGACAGACGTACAATCCCACCAGTTGGGGTTGTCAACGGAATGCGTTGAATTTCTTGAATGCTCTCAAACTCACCTACAGTTCGAAGTAAAAAGCTTTTATCTCCTTTACTCACTGTCCCTGCCGGTAGGTTAATGTTTTCTGCTGCCAGCATGCTTGCCAATGTATCAAGGCTGAGTCCATAAGCATCCATCTTTTGTGTATCTACTTTGACAGATACATATTCATTAAAGCCTCCAGAGACGCTAACGGATGCGACCCCTTGAACACGTTCAATTGCAGGTTTTACAACATCATCTGCATAAGTTTGTAGCGTAGCTACATCTGCTCCTGAAATCGACATCTGAATAATTGCTTCTGAGTTAACATCAATTTGCATAACCATCGGGTCACTAGCTCCATCAGGAAGCATCCCTTTAACCAAGTCGACTTTTTCACGTATATCTAGCGCTGCAAAATCCATGTCGGTCCCAAACTTAAATTGGATAACGACAATAGATGTTCCTTCCATGGTCATGGATTGAATTGTATCAATATTAGATACTGTTCCAACAGCCTCTTCAATGGGTCGTGTAACCAATGTCTCAATTTCTTCCGGTCCAACATTTGAGTAAGATGTACTTACAATGGCAACCGGTATCTCAATATTGGGAAAAAGGTCAATGGGAAGTCGTGTGGCTGAGACCATACCAAACAAAACAATCACAAGGATGAACATGACCGTAGTTACCGGTCGTTTTACAGCTATTGAGGAAACTTTCATTATTCATCCCCCCTTATCACGTTCAGCTCAGTCTCTTCATTAATAAGGCCTGCTCCTTTTGTGATGACTACATCTCCTTTTGATAAACCTTGAGTAATTTCAACTTCATATCCTGTATCAATACCGATTTGTACAGTTACAGGTTCTGCTTTATTTTCACTGACCAATCGGTAAACGACATATCCATCATCATGTTGCAATACAGCATCCGATGGTACTGTAAGCGCTTGTTCGCTTTTTTCATTAATGACTTTGATGGTTGCAAACATACCCGGTCGAATACGTCCATCATCGTTTTCTATGGTCACTTCAATCGGATAAAGACGCGTTGCACTGTTTGCTGATAAAGACACACCTGTAACCTCACCTGTAAAAGGCTCTTCATAGGATCCAACCATCACTTGAAGTTGATCGCCTTTATTTATTTTACTTACGGTTTCAGGTGTTACCGATGCAGTAACTTTAATCTGCATAAGGTCTTCAATCACAATCGCTGCTTGTTGATTGGTCGCCATTGCATTTTCTGTTAAATTAAGAGTAGTAATATATCCATCAATTGGTGCTGTCACTTCTAAATCATTTAAGGTATCAAGTGCTATCTGATAACCTTCTTGTGCCATATCAATTCCTACAGCTGCCTGACCATAAGATGCACTCGCTTGATTCTCTCCAAGTCTTGCCTGATTTAAGGCTTGTTCTGCTTGTTCTAATTGTTTTTTCAAAATTGTAAGTGACTCTGGAGATGCCTGCAACCGAATCTGTTCGTACTCGACTTCAGAGATAACCCCTTGTTCATAAAGCTCTTTGTTTTTTTCTAGATTATCTACAGCGAACTCATAGTTTTCTAAGTTCATTTCATAATTGCTTTTTGCAAGTTCATAGGCAAGCTCTGCAGTTTTTATACTTTCTCTAGCACTATTTATCCCCACATTGGCTTGCGCTGCTGCTGCACTTGCTTGGTCAACAGACAACTGAGCTTGTTTGACTTGATTTTCAACATCACTTGGGTCAAGGCTAAAAAGAACTTGTCCCTGTGTTACATAGTCGCCCACAGCAATGTGAATATTGTCAACATCTGCCGGAACAGGTGCCATGACAGGTACGGTTGCTTTTGCATAAGTACTTCCGATTAAGTCAATATAGGTTTCAACCTTTTGCGTCTTTGCCGCCTCTGCTTCAACGGTTACTGACTTAATGACGCTTTCTTCACTACCACCTTGATTGTTATCCATTACTCTTGGAATCACTATAATGCTAATGATTGCCAATACAACGAATATAGTTATTAATTTCTTCATCGCTTATCCTCCTAAATGTCTCGTTATTATCGCGCATGTCTCTTAACGTACGTATGATACTTTTAATGTTTAACTCTGTATGTTGAAACATGTTCTTCATGAAAGTGTAATCATCAACGGATTCTTCCAATATAACAAGAATACTCTCCACTATTGCAGCTGCCGTCGCCCTCAGGTAAATCTTTGTATCGACAAGGTCTTCTAATTCACTAAACTCCTTTTTCAAAAGAGCCTTGGCTTGCTGATGTACGTGTTCTACAAATACCTGCTTCACATTTTCATACTTAGTTCCTTCATTTCGTAAAAACAGTAAAAACAGTTCTTCCCGATAAATGACATGTGCATTGATAAGAATATCTAGAAGTTCTTGATTTAACAAAATATTCGCATCCAATAAAGGAAAATCAAAATCATCCATCGGTTTTTTTTCTTTTTCAAATAGCTCTACAACAGGTTGAACGAGTTCATCGAATAAACTTTCTTTGTTTGCGTAGTATCGATATAAATTCCCTGTTGACACATTCGCCACTCGACTGATTTCACGCATCGAAGTTTTAGCATACCCTGAGACCATAAAACATTGCTTTGCTGCCTGCTTAATATTGTCTCTAACTTCTTCTTTTAAGACTTGCATACAATAGTAAACCTCCGTTCATTATTCAACGTTATTTTAGTTTACCACCCCAAGGCATCGAATTCAATTAAAATTTTATTAAATGTAAATTAAAAAAAGTGGCTAAGCCACTTTTATTCTTCCTTACTCTTTTCCATTGTCCACTGATTTTCATTTGCATGAAGTTGCAATGTCAGCGCATTCACCGAATAATATATTTCTAACATCGCTACACCTAATGAGGCGGCAATAAAAATTAAACTCAACGCAAACATATACGTTGCAACATTATCGATATGAAGCAAGATTAAAAATATACTCACAACATTAATCAAAAAGCCTCCGATTGCAAGAATCTGCATATTCCGAATATATTTTAACCGTTTATGCATGACATGTATCTGTTGATATATGACTTGATTAGATTCACTCATATACTCCTGATGCAACGAACGAACCCGTTTTGATATTGCGATAAAGCGATTGGTATAGGCTAACATCAGAACAGATAGGGCTGGAAAAACAATGGCCGGCGTTGATATACTGATGGGTTCCATTCTATAACCTCCTTCACCTTTTCTATTTATTATAGGTTGATTCCACACAAAAAACAACCCTTGCTTGCTATTGACTAACCTAAAAATTCAACTTATAATTGGTAAATAAAGTTTTACTGCATTCTCGCACCACTCCATGATCGTATGAATAGAAAAGGTGAATAACATGATTGATATAAAAGCTATTGAAGAACACGTTCGAGGAATTCTCATCGCCCTTGGTGATAATCCTGACCGTGAAGGATTAATTGATACGCCAAAACGTGTTGCCAATATGTATGCCGAAGTCTTTGACGGTATGAACTACACGAATGATGAAATTGTAACTATGTTAAACAAAACATTTGACGAAGACTTAGACAGTGAAGCGATGAGTAAAGACATGGTTGTCATGAAGGATATTGAACTGTTTTCCTTTTGCGAACATCATCTGGCTCTGATGTATAATATGAAAGCCACTGTTGCTTACATGCCTAAAGATAATGTTATTGGACTAAGTAAGATTGCGCGTATCGTTGATATGGTTAGTCGACGACTTCAGCTGCAAGAACGCATCGGTGCCGATATCGCTGAAATCCTGCAAAAAATTACGGATTCTCCTGACGTTGCCGTCATCATAAAAGGTGAACATAGCTGCATGACCGCAAGGGGTATAAAAAAAGCCAATGCCAAGACAATAACAACCACTTTCAAAGGGCGTTTTAATACAGACGAATCACTTTATCTAAAGCTAATGTCAATTTATCAAAGCTAGTATAGGAGTATGTTATGTTTTTAATGATTGACAACTATGATTCATTTGTTTATAACTTGGTTCGTTACATAAAAGAACTTAACGAACCTATTGAAGTCTATCGTAATGACCAAATTACGATAGACTTTATTTATCAACTCCAGCCTATTGGCATCATCTTATCTCCCGGTCCCAAAGATCCAATGGAGACAGGCATTTCCCATGAGATTATCCAAGAATTTGCCACTAAAATTCCAATCCTAGGTGTATGTCTAGGTCATCAAACAATTGCACACACTTATGGAGCCTCGATTATCAAAGGGCTTCGTCCAATGCATGGGCAAGTGAGCTCCATACACCATAACGGTCTTGGTGTCTTTAAGGCGCTTCCTTCGCCTTATCAGGTGACACGCTATCATTCGCTTGTCGTCGATCCAGATACATTACCCGCTGATTTTATTATCACTGCACGGTCTGAGGATGGTGCTATTATGGGTATTAAGCATAAAACTGCTCTCCTTGAAGGGGTTCAATTTCACCCTGAAGCCGTTTTAACCGAACATGGACATCAGCTACTATCAAATTATATCCATTGGTGTAAGGAGGTGAATGCATAAATGCATACCGTAAGCATCTATTCATTCAAAACGGATCTTGACCCCTATATTTTATATACCCATCTAGCCCCTAAAAAGGATTCGATTTTTTTAGACAGTTCAAAAGCGGACTCGACGTACAGTCGATATTCCATTATAGGATTGAATCCTTTTTTAACTGTTAAAGTGCATGATGGTCAGCTCTACGAAAAAAAATATCCGCAAAAAGATTTTTCCCTTATAGCGGATAAAGATATCTTTGCCTATATGAAGCAAATCATCTACGCCAATCAGATAAAAAACACAACCAGCTTTCCTTTTATTGGTGGGGGTATGGGATATTTTAGTTATGAGTTAGGAAAAGAACTTTTCAATATAGCGTCCAAAGCACCAAGGTTATTTACCATTCCTGAATGCTATTTTGTTTTTTACGATAATATCATTATTATTGATACGCAGACTAAAGAAGGACTCATCACGGGACTAGGCAAGCTTGCTCCCGGCGATTTGTCAATCGAACAAATCAAAAAGCGTATAACGCCTTTCATGAACCAAAACATACAGGAACCACCATCATCGCATGTATCCCGCAATATCATAAAAGGCACCTTAACTTCATCTAGCTTAAAATCAACGTTTACACGTCAAGGATATATGGATGCCATTGAACGAATGCGTCGTTACATGGAGGATGGCCATATATATGTCGCTAACATGACCCATACTTTTTATGGGCCTTGCCATCAATCAAGTAACACCGTGTATCATAAACTTCGAACCATCAATCCTGCTCCTTTTTCTGCCTATCTATCCTTAGATGATTTTCAGCTATGCTGTTCATCACCAGAACGGTTTATCCAAATAAAAAATCAACATGTTCAAACCCGTCCCATCAAAGGAACGGTTCCACGTGGGCAAACACCTGAATTAGATCAGTCCAATCGTCTTTTACTTGAAAACAGTAAAAAAGATAAAGCTGAACTTCTTATGATTGTTGATCTTGAAAGAAATGACTTAAGTCAAGTCTGTATGCCCCATAGCGTCCATGTACCTGAACTTTTTAAAATCGAACGCTTCTCCAGTGTTTATCACCTTGTAAGCACCGTTACCGGAAAGCTTTACCCACACAAGACAGCTGTTGATTGTTTTGAAGCCACTTTTCCCGGAGGCTCAATTACCGGTGCCCCAAAAATACGCGCTATGGAAATTATTGAAGAATTAGAAAACTCCTCGCGTGAAATGTACACAGGCTCCATCGGGTATTTTGGTTTTGATGGTGACGCCGATTTTAATATTGTGATTCGAAGCATCTTAATCAAAGATTCTATGGCCTATCTTGGTGTTGGTGGGGGAATAACGTATGAGTCAGACCCTGCCAGTGAATTCCAAGAAACTCTTGATAAAGCAAAAAACCTTTTTTTGGCACTCGATGCAACTGTTTGCATCGACGAATGATAAAAAGAATGCTATCATACTATTAATGGAGCTAATTTATGGAGGTAATATATGCATATACCCACACTTGATGATGTGATTTTTATAGATATCCACAATATCAATTCCCTTATCTACTATGATGAAGGTTACAGTTTTGGATTGAATTTCTTTGAAACGATTTTAATTACAGACCATGGTATATTTTTAGACGAACATGTTGCACGTCTTAATCATAGCCTAGAAGAATTTGGTATTGCAAAGCGGATTACTGTACAATTAATTGAAGCGTTGATTTCCCACTACAAGTTATCAAACCTCGCATTAAAGGTTAGTGTTTCTGATAAGAATGTCATCGCTTCTGTTCGTTCGCTTACTTATTCACCACAATATTACGAAAAAGGGGCGCATGTCACACTTTCTTCTGTTATCCGACCAAGCACTAGTCCTCTTGTCAAACATAAGTCTGCAAACTATGGTGATCTGATTCTTGCATTGCGCCATGCCAAGCACAATGGTTTTGACGATTGCCTATTACAAAATGAGCATGGTCGCCTAACTGAAAGTTGCATTGCAAATCTATTTATAATAAAAAATGGAACTCTATTGACCCCTTCTATTGATGAAGGTGTATTACCGGGAATTGTAAGAAGTTATCTCATCAAGAACTTTCCTATTATTGAATCCCGCATCACAACAGATGACCTTCTCGAGTGTGATGGCGCTTTTTTAACGAATAGTTTAATGGGACTTGTACATATTTCACAAGTTGATGCAACCCCTCTTAGATATCATCCTATGGTGAGCACCATTGCCAGCCAATACTTCGCTGCGATTAACAAGGAGATATAAATTATGAATACTCAAATTGATGCTATTATTAATCATCCAAAGTATAAAGCATACTATCTTAAAATACAAAACCATGAAGTGGCGCGTTCCACCTGTAAGCATGACATGTCACACTTTTTAGATGTTGCTCGAATTGCCTATATCCTTAATTTTGAAAAGCAATTGGGAATTTCTAAAAAATTGATTTATGCTACGGCATTGCTACACGATATCGGTCGTTTTGAACAATATGAACGCGGAATTGAACACGAAATATCCAGCGCTTCTTTATGTCTGGAAATACTAATTGACACAGGCTTTTTGGAAGAGGAAATCCTTCAAATTCAAAAGGCAATTCTTAATCATCGCAATCTAGATATTAAGGATGAACCTACACTTAGTGGAATTATCTACCGAGCGGATAAAGCATCACGCCCCTGTCATTCATGTTTAGTTCAAGACATATGCAATTGGCCCATAGAAAAGAAAAATTTAACGATTACTTATTAATATCAACACGTCTTATGAACCAAGTAAAGGAGTAGAATCTATGAATATTGGAAACACACATTTTGATTTTGAACATCACGGTTATATCATGGGTATACTTAATGCCACACCTGATTCATTTTCAGACGGCGGTCTACACAATACAATTCAAGCCGCTGTTAATCGAACACTTGAAATGATTAAACAAGGAGCCTCAATCATTGATATTGGTGGGGAATCCACACGTCCAGGACATGATCCTGTCGATTATCACGAAGAAATTGCACGAATTGTTCCGATAATTGAAGCTATTCGACAAGAATCGACTATTCCTATCTCCGTTGATACAAGCAAAAGTCAAGTTGCTCAAGCCGCATTAAAGGCTGGCGCCTCCATGATTAATGATGTATGGGGATTAAAAAAAGATCCTGAGCTTGCTAAGGTTATCGCTGAATATCAAGTACCTTGCTGTATTATGCATAATCGTGATAAAACCCAATATGATGCGCTCATTAAAGATGTCATTAATGACTTGCAAGAAAGCATTGATATCGCCTTAGATGCAGGTATTAAAAAGTCACAGCTGATTGTCGATCCAGGTATAGGCTTTGCAAAAACACTCAATGATAATCTCTATATGATGAACCATCTAGATGAACTTCAAGTCTTTGACTTACCTATTCTATTAGGTACATCTCGAAAATCAATGATTGGATTAGCTCTATCTCAACCTGTTGACCAACGTGTGGAAGGCACCATTGCCACAACAACATTTGGATATGTTCAGGGCTGTCGTATCTTTCGAGTGCATGATGTTCACGAAAACTACCTTGCCCTTAAAATGATTGAAGCAATTAAAAACGGAGGTTAATATGGACCAATTAATTATAAAAGACTTAGAACTCTTCGCCTACCATGGGGTTAATCAAGAAGAAAAAAACATGGGTCAAAAATTTATACTTGACGCTACAATCGATCTTGACCTATCGGTTGCAGGAGACAATGATGCTATAGGCTCTGCATTGCACTATGCAAAACTATGCCATGAACTTCAAGATGTTTTTACCCAGACAAAGCATGATCTCATTGAACGTGCGGCAACTGTACTTTGCCATTATATTCTAAACCATTATTCTCAGGTAGCAACTGTTGATTTGACTTTAAAGAAACCTTGGGCACCTATACACCTTCCTATCGATTATCCCGCTGTTCGTCTTGTACGTCGCTGGCACAAAGTCTATATCGCCCTAGGTTCCAACTTAGGGGATAAGCAAGAACATATCAATCAAGCCCTTGAGCACATAAATGCGCTACAACACACACAGCTCGTCAAGTCTTCTTCACTTATTATCACCTCTCCAGTCGGATACACTGACCAAGACGATTTTTTAAATGGTGTCTGCGAGGTTAAGACCCTGTTATCCGCCTCAAGACTTATGGATGCATTGTTAGATATTGAAAAGAAGTTGGGACGTATTCGCACAACCCATTGGGGCCCTCGTACGATTGACCTTGATATGCTCTATTATGATGATCTAGTTACTGATGATCCTCATATTATCTTACCTCATCCAAGGATGAACGAACGACGCTTTGTATTAGAACCACTAAATGAAATCGCCCCTTATGCCTTACATCCTTTATTAAAAAAACGCACCTTTGAATTGCTCAACGCACAAGGCTTAGCGTAATACAAAATTTATCCTATCAACAACACAATAGATGCAGCGCGGTTATCAACGCGTACTGCATCTATTTTTTATCGAGTATTTTGTTTTATTCACCCTCATATACCGGTCGACGCTTCACAATTTTCTTGCGTCGCCCCGCAATAAGCCCTGATGCATGTCCCATGGGACAAACTACGCACCAACTTCTTGGTTTAAAAAAGACGCCCATTATAATTCCAACTGCAAATGACATGCCCATAAAACGCAAAAATGCAAATGCCATTTTTTCAAATACAAACCCTGTATGGTACATAGCAATACTTAGCATGGTCAACATGATGATAAGCAGTACATGTTTTGCCTTTTTAGTACGCATATATCCAGGTAATTGCTTATGCATTGATATTTTGTCTAAGAATTTTCCTAAAAAAGACCCTCGTGGACAATATTTGGAACAATGTATTTTCCCATCGCCTTTTAGAGCATGTATTATAGGTACGCCCATACAGACAATTCCTAATATTCCAAAGCGGGTATCTAAAATACCGAGTACAAAAAAAGTAATAATAATAATCCATGTCCAATGTTGTTGTGATTTTTTACGCGTCGTCGTTTGCTTCCTTGCTTGCTTCATCGTCAGCCTCCTGTTGTTATATGTTTATTGTATACACTTTATATTCGTATAACATAATATAACAATAATCAGATTTTGTCAACCTAAAAATAGCAACCGAGGCTAACATGCATTTTACTTAAATACATGTATTCTCATGTTGCTATTTTATATTTTAGACAGCTAAAAGATCGGACTACTTTTTATTTTAATGTAACCTTTTCCCATGCTTCTTCGTTAACTACAGGCTCATAATCTACCATTACTTCTTCATACATCGTTGAAAAAGCTTCAGATTTTTGTTGATACTCGTAGTTCTCACGGATAGAGTCTAATGTCGCTTCAATTTGCTCTATTTGCTCAGGTGTTGAAGGAATTTTCTCTTCTAACTTAATGATATGGTATCCATAAGAAGTGGCAACAAGATCGCTGATCTCTCCTTCTTCTAAGTTAAATGCCGCTTCTTCAAACTCCGGCACCATTTGTCCACGACCAAATGTATACTCGCCGCCAGTTTCTTTTGAACCTGGGTCTTCTGTATTTTCTGTCGCTAATGTTGCAAAATCTTCTCCATCTTTTGCACGCTCAAGTAGAGCTTCTGCTTTTTCTTTCGCTGCTGCAATGGCATCTGCTTCAAGTGGTTGATTTGTTGCTTGGTCAACTGTTGAAATCAAGATATGACGTGCACGTACTTGATCACTGTAGTTTTCAACACCAACACTCATTATATTTGTATATGTTGGGTCTGCCTCCACTGCTACTTGAACTGCATCTTGGTCGATTTCAACATCTTTGGTCATTTCTTCAAATACAAGTTCACTTAATCCTGTTTGATACATAATGTTTTCAATTGTTTCTAGTGTGAAACCATATTGTTGCATTACTGTTGGGTCAAATGATTCATAAATACTTGATGCTTGACTCATGTACTCTTCTTTTTTCTCTTCTGACAACTCTAGTCCATATTCATTGGCTAGGTCTTGCATAACTACGCCTTGGATGGATACCCCTTTAATGGTATCTTTGATACCGTCTTCTAACGTTATACCTTCACCCATTTCCATGTCCCAATCTGATATTCCATATGAACCTTCGTACATACTTTTATAATAATAAGTCCAAAAGTTAATCTCACTTAGCATGATCTCTTGATCATTAACTGTAAACACGACCTCATCATTAAAATCAGTTACTGTAACATCTTCTCCACCTTCGTTACTTGTTGTTTCATCTTGTGTCTCATCTTGTGTAGCATCGTTTCCAGCATCTTGTTCATTACACCCTGCTAATAGGCCAATAGTTAAAACAAGTGCTAAAAGCATTACTAGTGTCTTCTTCATAAATTCACTCCTTCAATAAAATTGGTTTCATCACGTTAGTTTTCGTGATGAAACCTACAACTATTACAGTGTAATCTATTTTCGTGACAAAATCAATGAAAATTTGTGAACAAATCATGAACACATTTTCTTTACTTTACGACTTCATGGTATTGTAAAAGAATTCGTCCAAGAAGTATCGCACAATCTTGTCGTGTTGCAATGCGTTCGGGTTGATAGGGATAGTAATATGTGTCACTGCTTTTTATGATTCCCTTACTAGTCAGTTCTTCAAAGTGGGAAAAACTCCAATGCCCATTATTTTCGTAAGGATAATTCACTTTTGTTCCATACAAAGTAAATGTTCGATTTAATATGGTCGCTAATTCTGCGATGGTAATCGTTCCATTTGGATCAAAGGTATTGTTTCCTTTACCTTGCACAATACCTTTTGAAGCAAGTGTTCCAATATATGTTTTTGCCCAATGTTCCAAAGGCACATCACTAAATCCAGGTGCAGTTCCAGTTGGAGCCATCGACATATGCGTTGCCATAAAAAGCATTTTGCTAAATTCTGCTCGTGAAACTGAATTATCCGGTTTGATTGTACCATCTGAATATCCATTAAGAACCCCTAAATCGTATAGCATCTGAATGGCCTGCGCCCCCTCATTACTGGATGGCATATCTGTAAATATATTGGTATCTGCTGCTGTTGCATCCACTAATACAATTCTAAAGGGCGCTTTTAAGTTGTCTACTTCAATTCGTCGTTCATCAAACCCTGTTGGAAGTTCTTGACCTGTCGCATAACGAATAATAACTTCACCCGTTGCCGCTTGGGTCCACCCTTGAATCATAATGGGTCTGGTCATCGTCGCGTCATTCCATTGCAGTTGAACTATTCCTGCATTTTCAGCGACCCACTCCACTTGATATATAACATGGGCACTACTTGCTGATACACTGGTCAACATTATTATCAACAGACCAAAGCTCGTGAGTCCTATCTGTATTTTTTTTATCATGTTTTTCACTCCTTAAAGCTCTTCTGCTTTTGCCCATAATGCAAAGAGTTCACCATAGGTAATATTATCTTTTGGGCGCAGATTGGACACGTCAGACACAAGGTTTTCTGTTGCCGCTTTTGCAATAGCCAGCTGGTACTCTTTTGCAATTGCTGTGTTTTGATTGATACGTCTTAGAATCTGTTCATTCGCTATAAATCCATATCCCTCGCGTACATCTATTGCTTCTAAGATCATGGCAATCGCCTCTTCTCGCCTCACATAGCTGCTATTTTTATTCATATTCTTTTTTACTCCAGAATAATACAAACTTTCCAGTTGACTTCGTGTAATATATGCATTGATGTCAATGGTATCTGATTTTTTGATCATTCCATGAACAATATTAATCAATGCATTTTCACTCACAACAGCATCCGGATTATAGCTTTGTAAACCTAATACCGTATACTTATTGTCAATTCTCTGCTTATAAGGGTTTGACCAATGTTTCGATTGATTTGGAGCAATTTCTGTACTTTTATCTTGAATAAAGACACCATAAGCGCCTAGATTCTTCGTTGACATTGTATAGAACCCGTTGGAACGTTCATAATTTCCCGGCATAAGCGTCCAGCGTTTGGATTGATCTAATGCATACGCAATCGGATTTTGAATATAACTACCATAGAGCGATGTTGTTCTAAAAGCATATGTAATAGGCGTCTGTACATATTCTATTTCTGTATTTATGCGTCCATTACCTACACGTATGGATATTTCTTGTGGTGCTGATACAACCCGTAATGCGGCTGGCACCATTGTCTTATCATAAATCACCTGGGTTGGCTCTATACTAATCTCAACTGTTGGGGCTTCATTATATTGACCCACTTGACGTTCAACTTCATTTATCCATGCATCATAAGGAATCGATACAATGACATCCCCTGCATCCACTTGTAACGTAATTTGATATGTATCAAATGCTTGCAAAACGGTATAAGGGATGATTATTTTGCGGCTTTGAATCGCTCGTGATTCAAAGCGTGATACATCCGCAACATAAGTATAGGTATTATTTTCAATCAGACGGCTAATCAGGCGTTGGTCGACTCGATTATCCATATTTCCATCTTGATCTTCTTCATCACTTCTAAATCGATAGGTCAGCTCTCTTGTATCGCGATTATAGATGAGTTCAAAGTCCTCACTAGGCAATATTTCCAGTGCCGGGTCATAACTTCCGTCATACTCATTGTCCGACTGTAAAACCAATATCTTTAAAGTAGGCGAATAATCCTCAGATTCTTTAACGATCAATTGTCCTTCTTCTTGTCCAATGACCGTAACCACTGTTTTTAGGCGGAAATAGTAATAACGATTACTGATAAGTTCATTGACTTTAATCAGGGTCGTCTCTAATGCTTCAACATTCTCCGGGATATCTGGCTCCGGTGCTCCCGTTGTGATGTACTGTGCATCGTTAAAACTCGGATTTTGAGCCACTTCGATTTTATAAGCGTAGTACCTTTGTACATTGTTATCTTCCGGTGTATCCTCATATTGCAATTCACCCAAGTCTTTTAACCACTCTATGGCTACATAATCACTGCCTACCCCTGCATCATAAGCATATTCTTTCATTGTCTCATCGGAAGGGATACCGACACCTCTTGGATATCCAGGTGCTTCAACATCAAGGGTTTTCCCATACACAGGATTACTCCAGTCACTGGATAAACCCGTCTGTGGATTTGTTGCCCGAATATAGAAGTAATAACCTGTATCCGGAAACAAGTCATCCACTTCAAATGCATGCTTGCCATTGGTTAAGCCATCAGGAATGATCAACTCGACTTCTTGTGTTTCTTCAAATACATCATCACGTCCATAGCGTAATTCATATGTATATGCACGATTGTAAAACCAATACGCATCAATCGATTGTTCCTGAGGGTTTGTGGTTTCTAAAAATGGTATCTTTGGTGTAGGAAGGACATCATCTTCTTCCGGGTCCGTTACGACCACGATGGAAGATGGGTAGTGTGCTTTTAGTTTCTCTTGAACACCATTGATTTCACGATATGGTTGTATCAAGAAGAGATATCTTGAGTTAGGGTCTAGTCCCTCTTGTGTATATTCAATTCGTCCATCTTCAATACTGACTCTATTGGTAATATCTTCCCATCCAGCTTCACTTGCTCCTAGTTGTCGCACATATTCAGCAAACGCGTTTTCATCGACAGCTTCTTCATTTAATGCATCAAGTGCTTCAAGCACTTCACTGTAGAGCACATATTGAAAGTTAAAGCCAAGGCTTGCAATCTCCGAATTTTCACCTAAGTCGACACGGCGATGTGTTAGTTGCGCCGATACAAAGACTTCTGGTTCTTGACTTGTCATGACTTGAATGGATGTGATCCCATTATCCATGCTAATCGATTGACTAGGATCATCTTCTTTGACAAAAATTATTGTATCATTTTGGGAGTCATATGTTGTCAAATAACTTGCAGCATCTTCAAATCCTTGGTCGCTAAGGGTAATGGCTCCTGAGCCCTCTTGGCGTAAATAAAGCTTGTGCGTCCATCGGTTAAAGAGATTTTGTCCTGCATTGTCACTTGCCACAGGCATCACTTCATCCCATTGCATTTGAGATTCCACCGTGACACTTGTCGTCGTGGTGTCAATAACTTTTAATGGTGGTGTTGACATCACTGGCGGCACATAAACAGCACCATTGTTATCATAATATAATGAAACAATGGTTGGTTCACTTCGTAGCGTTTCATCCCCATACTCTTTTTTCGCCTGAACTTTGATGTAGTAAAGTGTATTGGGCTCCAGGGGTTTATATGTATTGGACTTCACATCATAGTATGTGTTCAGTTGCGTGTGAAATCCACGAATACTGTTTCGCATATCTTCTTCGGTTTCGTTACGAATCAAGGAATCGCCATCAATTTCTGTATAGTTCGCATCTGCAATCAAAGGCGCACTACTTTCTAGTGCCTCCAGTGTGTTTGTCACCCATATATCATAAGATACATTCAAGTCTGTCATTAATTGGTTTGCTTGTTCGCCAATTCCATAGCGTCTAAAAGCACTCCATACAAAGTTGATGTAATCTGGACCTTCTGTTTCCAAGAAAAATCCTTTTTGGCTTTCTTTAAACTTTTCCCAATCCATTATATTTAAATATGGCGTGTCAATAAGCAAATGCTCTTTTAATTCGCTTTGATCTGCATATTCGTTAAAGATTCCCTGGGTTATAATTTCAGGAACATATGGCTTGGCTGGTACAATTTTAGATTCTGAAGGAATATAAATAACTTCATTGGAATCTGCATAGAGAAAGTGTAAGTTACCTTCTTGATCTTCACGCTGATACGTTATGGCTAAGCGATATCGCGTATTTTGCATCGGTTTATTAACAATATAATACCCTTTTTCTCCTGCTTCTTTTCCAAAAATGGCAATAACCGCTTCTTCTTCGTCGACAATCTCCATAAGTCGAATCTCTGAAAGGGTATAATCTGCCAAAGCACCTTCACCAATACCTGAGCCTGTACTTTCAACATACCACTCCAAGCGAAGCGTCGTATCAAGCTCAATATATGATAGGTCACTAATCGCTAGATAATACCATACATTGGGATTGTTTTTATTGTAGTATACATTTTTTCCTTTATACGTGTTAAGCTCTGGTTCAACCAAAAAAGAATATACGGTTCCTGATTTTGTAGCTTCACTCAACGTGTATCTTAACCACCGTCTGCCCTCTCGGTCAGTAAAACGTTCAACGTCTTCATGACTTCTTGACAATAAAGGTAATTCAATGACACTTGCATCTTCGTCAAATTGTGTTTTGTTTTCTTTTGCAACACCACTTGTATAGCGAATTCGATAATTAATTTCATCGCCTACGTCATCGCTAGGAGCATTCATATCTTCCCAGACAACACTGATTGCACCATCATTTTGCTCAAATTCAACTTTAGGCTCTGTCATCAAATACAGGCTACGCTCTTCTAGATAGGGCGCCGTGATTTTTCTTTTTTCAATCAGATCTCCTTCATCATTATAAATTTCATGATAGTGATATGGCGATATTCGTACTTCATATAAAGACCCGGTTGATAAGTCTTTATTTCCTGTCCAGGACATGGTTTCTCCATCTGAGGTTACATTCGATGCTAACACATCCAAAGGATATCCATCACTTTCTCCCAAAGCCAAGTTGTCAAAATAAAAGTTATAGGCAAATGGCGCATGCTGGTCCAATCCATTTGATGTCTGCGCCCATTGTGTTGGATTGGTCCAATCTAGGGTCATGTTAATTTCATAGCGGTTTTCTTCTAGGTTCAGTAGTGTTGAGTTCAATTTTATTTCATCAAAAGACTCTATCGTTTCTTGAACATTCCCATAAACCGGAGCTATGGTATTAAAGATCAATATCAAGGCAAGTATATAGCAAAGTTTCTGTCTACGCATCATTCATATCCCTTCTTTCTATCCGTCAATATTATTAAGTAGTGTCATAAGTCGTTCAATCGTCATTTTTTGTCGTGGAAGCATTAGACCATAGTCTATCGTGATAAACCCACCGTTCACGCCTCGAAGAAGTGTGTCTCTATACGTACTGTTAGCCTCTTGTATATCTTCAATCAGTTGGTAGTTGCGTATTTTTACAGTACTCAGGTCAATGCGATGTTTTTTCGCATACACTTGAACATATAAATAATAGGCTTCCTCATTAACAATCTCATTATATGCACTTAGCCTTGGAACATCAATGCCTTGAGTTTTAAGATACTGTGTATTGTCATCCCCTTTTTGAGCACCTAAAATTCGTGCCATAATTTGAATAAACTGTTGATTATTCAAGCTTGCCTGAGGATTTTTCAATGTGTTTTCTCCTAAAATCTCCATCAAATTATAACGGCTTAAGATATTTAATGCATCGTTTTCATAATTGCCACTAATGGTTTCGTCAATATAATAGTCACCTAAAACAAGCGGTAGCAAAGACGTTGTTTGTAATTGATACCTGCCGCCGGTGTATGCGGCTACTTGTTCAACCCATCGTCCCTTTTGCTCTTGGAACATTCTATGATTTGCAAGGCTTGTCGAACGCGTCGGTGTCAATTCAAAAATCATAGGTTTTGCAAGTGTTTGTATACTATAGGACGTTCCTGTAATTGCGTCTTCAAAGATGTCTTGTGTCTCTTCTAGGAACTCTTCTTCTACTTCGCTAACAAGGTTCTTAACAAGCTCAACTAGACGTGCATCATTAATTCCTTCTTCAAGTTCATCCGTCAATTCTTCAATAAGATCCGGTTCTTTTGAACGAATGATATGGTCTAGCTCATATATAAACATCATATCTACTTCTTCTTCTATGTCTTCACTTCCTACAACATTAATAGTCACTTCAACCTGAGGGCTGGTCGCATCATAGGACAAGACTTTTTTAATGTTGTCATCAATCTCCACAATAAACTCTATGTAATAATCTCTGTTTTTCGCATTATAACGGTTAATCTCTTCTTGGATTTTACCAATAGCCGATGTAATGTATAGACCAAGGCTTTTTGGGCGCAAGGTAATCTTTTGGCCATCTTGTTTATAAACCAACATGACTTGACCATCGTTTAACGCTTTGGTAAAGTTAGACGGCAAATAATATGTTGTCTTACCTTTTTCATTTACAACAAGCTCAAGACTACGGTTTCGGTTCGTCTCAATCAGTCCGATACCATAGGCATCTCGATATTTATACGCCGCTTGATTTCGAGACGTTTCTAGTTGAAAATAGGGTTTTTGCTTTAATTTTTCTGCTTGATCTCTATAATATTCCAAATATTCTTGGTATTTTAAATCTTCTTCATAGTCATCTTGATTGAACTCTGTCCTTGTTGTAATCGTATCGGAAAATGCAGATTCCGGATATGCCGGATTACCATCTAAATCCACTTCATCTGTTTGCGTATCATCAATAAGACGGACTTTGATATTATATGTTTTACCAGATTCCAATCCTGTTATTCGATAATATAAGCGCCTTGCATTTGATAGTTCTTCTTCTTGGATGAGGCGATAGCGATAATCACCACTATTGTCCGCACCACTTCCTGACCTTGCAATAACATATTCTGCATCTTGCTCACCTCGAATATGAATTTCATTGGCATACTCTGCTTCGAGAGGGATATCAAAACGGATCACCGTCTCATAATATGGATCATCAATCGCATCATAGACAACGGTTAGGTTGGTTGCCGTCTGAATGCGTCCCGTTGTAATTGTATCAACACGCCAATTTGATTTTAGCAAACTGTTATAGGCATTAATACTTCGTATATAGTAATAATACACTTGGTTTGGACGGTTCGTATTATCTTCAAGTATAATCAATTCATCACTATCCGGGTCAATTCGGCACAATCCCGTTTCCCCTGCATAAATCGGATCACCATTGGCCATATATCCTGATAGCATTGTATATCTGTAATTTTCACCTTCTTTAACTACATACCATCCTTGAACGATATCTCGCTCAATTAAATCTTCTAAGATGCTAATATTTTCGGAAAGCTCTTCTGATGCACTTAACATCTGGGTATATACATCCATCAACGGCACTTCTGTTGCAGCTTCTATATTCGGAAATCCTTCTTCCTCAAAAGCTACAATCTCAAACTCAAAGGAATCCCCTTCGATATCAATACCATCCGGTAAGTTCCATGTGACCTCAGTCTCCAACTTAACTTCGTCGTCTTCTTTGAATCGAACATCAAAATTATTGGGGGATAACGGATCTAGGTCCCCTTCATCCGGCTCTTGGGGTAGCGTTGGTGTTGTAATACTTATCACTTCTGATGGTTCACTATAGTATTCTGCGGTTTGAGTAGGTGACTCTGTAACTTCAAGTGTTGTAATAACTCGGCTAAAGTACACCTTATTCTCCTCTAAGCCTAGCAAACCTATACTGTTGGTCGGCACATCAAATAATAAAACTCCATCTGGTTGTGTTTGCTTTAATATCTGTAGCTGCTCGTTTGTAATATCTGCCGTCGCTGTTCCCAAGCGAATCTCCGGCGAATAGTTACTTGGATCAAATGTCCCCTCATATAGCAATGCTTCTCTTGATTGAGATATTAATACTTTATATCGAATCTGAGTATCTTGGGTAATATTAATTTCTCCTTGACTTTCTTCACGCTGAGGATCAAGGAAAAGGCGAATGAAGTCATGTATTTGAGGGTTTTGCTTTGTAATCTCTTGCCATTCAAGATATACGCCAACTTTTTCCTCTTCAACAAGGGGTTCATTTCGTGTAAGTTCAATCTCAGGAAGTTCGCGTACAGTTTCACTTAGTGTAATGCTTTTAGGTATGGAGTAGTCTGTAGAAATATATGTGTCCGGCGCTAGACCATCTTCTATTTCAGCAATTGCCCGCATTCGTAAGTAATAAACTTCTTGTTCATCTAAGTCTAGGTCAAGTGTCTGACCTGTATTAAAATCAAAATCGTAGACATAGTGTTCAAATGTTTCATCATATTTATACTCTGTCTTAATGGTTTGCGTCCATACTTCTGCATCTTTAAGCATGACACCATTTTCACCGGTAATTTCATCAAAATTAGCATAGCGACCAACAAGTTCTAAGTCACTCGCATCATGTGAAGCCATGGTTCCACTTGTTATTCTCCATAATTCATACTCTTGCTCAATATTTTGCGTGATTTTGTACATCGCAAAAACATCGTAGCCTATATCATCCGGCGTCTCCAAATCAAGTTTAGACTGTTTACCAAGAAGCACTTCATAGTAGATTGCCTTATAAATCCATCGATCTCGATTCATGCCAACCCATTGCAAGTCAAATTTAATCAAATCATTGGCAGGTTCATTATCACTTAAGCCAATCACTGAAATATCATCCCCACGTGGCGCAATAAGCTCCGGTAACTTAGGTGCAATCAATCCCGATTCTTCATGATCACTTGCCTGGTAATTCAACACTTGACTATCGAGTTTGGATCCTTTCCATACCGGTTCTACTTGATAAAAATTATAATTACTATTCCAACGTGCATCAACAACAATCCGAATTTTTTCTTCAGTGGTCTGTGTCGGATAATAGCTACTCCAAAGTGTCAAGCTTTCAATCTGACCTTGTATGTTCTCATCTGCATACAATATGTTATAGTAAATATTTTGCGCATTTTCTACATAGTAAGGCTTTATGTCCAAATAGGCTTCATCATCAACACGCACAACTTTATACTCTAAATATGTATAGGCATTCATCTCAAAAAAATCGGTCCTATAGCGTTCTTGTCCGCTAATTAAAGCATTCAGTCCCACCGAAAATGTTGCTTCATACAACTTACTGCTATCAAGGTCTTGCCATTCAATGACATGGCCTTCAATGTTATCATCAACCTTATCTAAATCACTAATGTCTTGTGCCATATATACTGTGTAGCGTTTTTCGGTATCATCATAGAGATAGTCTGCTGTCGCTCCAGAGGCAATAGCTCTGACTTGTGTATCTCCCGCTTGATTTAATCCCATCTCAAACTCTAAGAGTTTGTCAGAATTGGTCAGCTCTTCCATTGAAAAACTGGCGTTTACTTCTTGGGAAAATGTATCATATTGATAACTCCAATCCGAAGTATTCCATGTCTTTGGATGCTTAAAGGTTATCTCCATCCCCGGATATCTTCCTGCTTGTTCTTCTGGGTTTGTTCCGTCATACTCAACAATAACCGCTTCAACATCACGAGGATCTACCGGGCGAATATCAAATTCTTCTAAATTCTTAAGTACATATAATTCATCAACTTTCGCAACGCCATCTTCTCCCGGAGCACTTAATTGAATCGGCATAATATTTCCATCCACATATCCATCAAACCATATATACATGGTATTATTAGGGCGATCCCAATCTGCAATAACACGTCGGTTAGGGATATTAGCATTGCCTAATTCAAACGCAAAGCCTGTAACGCTTGCACTTTGTGTATATTCTATATCAAATTCAAGTGCACTTGATGTGGTCGATGCGATACTTCCCGGCAAACTTACTATCGGTTTATCAATATTGACCCATGTAGCAAGACCAGAATAATCCACTTGGTTCATATTTATTGTTTCACCAGGGTTACCTAGTTTACTTATGATATCGCCTGAACTATTTTTTTCATTTAACCCATAGTATACTGTCATATTATCAAGTTGTTTATATAAATATATCTTCGTCTGCTCTCCATTTTTTAGATAATATTCCAATTCATAGAGACCATTCTCCGTCACATCAAAACTAAACAGCATGTTGTTGGACCCTCGAACGCTGTTACCTTGATTAAAATTAATATCCATCGTTCGGCTACGTTCCCATATTAATAAAGGTTCCTCTGCCGCTTTCATTTCAAATGTTTGAATATAAAAAAACGATGCTATCAGCACCACTGACATGATCAGACTAATTCCTCTATATACTGGTTGTTTTCGCTTACTCTTCATCATTATGCACCTCTTTTTTTTTAGTGATTTAAGGGTCAAACCCATGTATAAAAAATCGCAGACTCATCCACTCTCTATATTTATCGGACAAAGCTTATCAACTCTAAAGGCTAAAATGAAAAAAAGGCACTATATTTAGCACCTTTTTTCTAAGCTTCTTAGTATCCCATTGATAAAACGCTACCTGCAATTATAAGGATATATACCAAGAAGATAACCGCTCCTGTTATTGTTCCAATCAAGTTGAAGGTTTTTGCTTTTTTAAGCGCCTCGTCCGCTGCCGCTTGATCTGTTGCTTTTCCTGCATTTAGTGTAAATACTAAACCTACAATTCCTATTGGAAAACAACAAAGGACTAGGTTAATGATTGACCATACTAAAAATGGCGTTGTATTCACATTCACGCTACCTTGTGGTGGGGTTTGGGTGTATGCAGGTTGTGGTGGGGTCTGTGGTGCATCGACTTGTTGCTCTTGCACTGGTGATTCTTGTGCTTGTGCTTCCTCTGACTTAGCCACTTCTTCTGTTTCTTCTTTCACCTCGGCTTGCGCCGCTTCTTCTGCTACTTCTTCTGCTTTTTCTTCTACTGCTTCTTCTACTTTTTCTTCTGTCTCCATTGCTGCTCCACATTCAGTGCAAAATTTTGCATCTTCATTGAGGGGGGCTCCACATTTTGTACAATACATGACTCATCCTCCTGACATAATTTCCTGATGAAGTCTTAAATCTTCATCATTATTGTGATAATAGATTAAATGGTTTTACCGGTATATTTCTTAAAATAAAAAATGCTACAATAATAATAAAAATAACTCGCATTTGTCTATATGAAAAGTTAAAAAACGGTAAAACATCTCTTCCAATAACAATAAATAAATATATTTTTAACAAATAGTATGCCGCAAACGGCATCAAAATCACAAACATAATATTGTGTCCCATCGCTTCTAAAAAACGAAAATGCACAATGTCAAAGGCAGCACGCCCGCTACCACACCCTGGACAGTTAATTCCCGTCCACCTGCGAAAGTAACAAGGCACTGGATTTCCATATACATATAAAAATGCAGCTAGTCCCAGCACAATTATTGGGACAGCAATACCTACAAACCATCTGAATTTTTTACTTTTTATATCAATTCGCATTTTAACTCTTCCTAAACAAAATAATCTCCCCCCTATTCTACCTTAAAAAAGTTAAAATTTCCACAACTTTTATTGATTTTGACAAAATCCTTACATAGCCTATGATTTTTTTGCATACTCCGAAAAATTTTGCCCTGTATACTTTTTAAAGCATTTTCCAAAATAGTTGGGATCCGGTATTCCGACTTGTTCTGCTACTTGATACATATATTGGTTCTCTTTTGACAAGCTGATGGCATATTCCATACGGCATCCATTTAAAAAATCTGTAAAAGCAACACCGACCTCTTCTTTGAACGCTCGACTTAAGTAACTTGGATTAAATCCAAATTTTAATGCAATCGAGGTTAGATTTATCTCTGGTTCATTATAATGTTGAATAATATATTCACGAACTTTTCCCATTGAAGAAACATTAATCTCCTCAAGACGTTCATATGCTTTATGCACTTCTTGCCGATCCAATTCTTTCTTTATATGAATCAACGCATCATTAATCTCTGTTTTATTGATTGGTTTAAGCAAGTATTTTGCAACACCGATTCCTATACATTCTCTCGCATAATCAAAATCGTTAAATGCTGTTAACATAACGATTTTTAAGTACGGATAACGTTCAATAGCAAGTTTTGCAAATTCTATGCCATCCATAAATGGCATACGAATATCCACAAACAAAACATCTGGGTTAAGCTCATCAATGATGTTAATTGCTTCTATACCACTAGAAGCTTCTCCGACAACTTCAAATCCTAACATTTCCCACTTTATCGTTAGCTTTAACAATTTTTTTATTTTGACTTCATCATCAATAATCATCACTCGATACATCTACTTGCACACCTCCTTTTGGAATTATAATATCAACCTTTGTAAATTCTCCAACACGACTTGTAATCTCAACAACATCCTTTTGATTATAAAAATATTGGATTCTCTCCATGGTCCCCTTAAACCCAAAACTTTTTTGATTACTATCTTCCATTATTTGAGCAATGCGCTGTGTACTCATACCGACACCACTGTCAAAAATAACAAGGTGTATATTTTTATTTTCTTCAAATACCTGTATTTTAATAATACATTTTTCTCCTTTTAGGCGAACACCATGATAGAGACTATTTTCAACAAGTGGCTGTAAAATCAGCTTAGGCACACGAATATTTTCCAATGCCGCATCCACCTCATAAACATCATCAAAAATATCCCCATAACGTAGTCTTTGCAACGTCAAGTAATCCTTAACAATCCCTACCTCATCTTTAATTGTAATGGCCCGACTGCCCCGACTTAAAAACTTCCGATAAAACTTTCCCAAGGTATCGATGGCTTCATATACTTGCTCCGACGGTTGTGTCAACGCTAGATAGGCAATTGTATCTAATGTGTTATATAAAAAGTGGGGTTTAATCTGTTCTTGTAATACATCCAACTCCGCTTGCTGAACAGATTTTTCTTTTTCAATGAGTTCGTGAATTAATTTGTTGATTTCAACGAGCATGTCATTATAACTATCTTTTAAATATCCGATTTCATCGTGGGCAAGCGGAAGGCTGACACGCCGCAGCCATCCTGTATTCACCGATTTCATTGCTCCTGCTAATCGCTGTATTGGGTGGGTAATATAGCGTGTAATAAATAGACCTATGATTACCATCGCAAACGCAGATACAATAAATACAAGAGCAAGGATTTTTCCTGCTTCTTTTGTCAAGACTTGTGTAAAGTTTATTTTTTCAAAAGATTTTAAAATAAAAGGCGTCTTTTCTATAAGTTGATAAGAGACGATTCCTTCATTTTTTAATGTGATTTGATAATATTTTTCACCTGTATATTCAACTTGCTCTAATGCTTCATGATAGTTATGTTTGGTTAACGCCATGCCGTCGATATCAAAAAAACAAAAGGACTTATTATCTGACGTCATATTGCGATATGTATTATCCAGCATGTCAATGGATAGATTGATCATAATCGTCCCAATAGGTTTTTGTGTCTCTAAGTCGTTAATCGTACGAACCAGCGAAACCACCGGCCATTGAATGTCGCGTTGCACAGCCCCATCCGCATTAACCGCCAAGTGATAGCCACCTGCTTTGGGACGTACTTTTTTCATCAACTCTTCAAAATTATCAATATCTATATATGTAACGCCAATACCTGAGGATACATAGTCATAATCTTCTTGAAATACAAAAACGGAAGATACGTGATTAAAAATATTCATGGTATCGTAAATGGCACGTACCGCTTCTTGTTGAATGTAAAAATCATCTTCTTCTGCTTTTAAAAAAGCCACCACTTCTTTATCGGTCATAATAAGTTGACTCATATTATCAATGCTTTCAATCTCAGCATTTAAGTTGTTCCCAATAGATTTTAGGGTATTCATATTGCTTTCTACTGTATAATCAATCATGCTTTTTTGAATAATAAAAGCATAAATCCCATAAAAAACAAGCAAGTACATAAAAATAATGACGATAAAAAGATATTTAACTTTTTTGTCTAAGTTTAAATCGTTAAATTGCTCTTTTAGTCGTTTTATCATTTTTATCACCTGCTTGCATTTTCTTTTTATTTTATCACAGTTTTCTTTTTATAACTATGGTTGAAATTCCGTATACAATACCTTTCTACCCTTTAACAGCACCAATCAACAAACTTTCTTGTATTTTCTTTCCCATAAAAGCATATAAAATAAGTACAGGAAATGTTGCAATAACTAGGGCCGCTCCAATCGGTCCCCACTCTGTGGTATAGGAACCGGAAAGGTTTTGAATCCCCACCGACAAGGTACGATACTTTGAATCGCTGATAAAAATAACTGCAAACATCAATTCATTCCAAGCTTGTAAAAAAACAAAAATACCAATGGTCGATAACGCCGGACGCATCAGGGGAAGTATAATATGCCAAAAAATCCCATATACATTGGCTCCGTCAATACATGCTGCTTCTTCAAGTTCTTTGGGGATACCCCGTATAAAACTACTGCTTATTAAAATTGCCATCGCAAGGGCAAAGGCTGAATAAGGAATAATCAGTGCTTGATAGGAGTTGGTCATCTTTAAATTCCTTAACATGATAAACACGGGGAGGATAGCTGCATGTATCGGAACGGTTAAACCTAACATAAATATATTATTGGCCAGCTTTCGACCTCTCCAGACCATGCGCTCCAAAGCATATGTTGCCGTTAATGCTGCAACAATGGTTAGTGCAATCGTTCCTGCCGTTACAATGAAGCTATTAAGAAAATAAACCGCCATGTTCCCGGTTGTCAACGCAGCCGTATAGTTTTCCCATAGCCACTGCTTCGGAAGTCCAATGACATTTTCACCAAAGATTTCGTTATTGGATTTTAATGAAAAGGTAAACATCCAATACAGAGGAAACAACTGGACGAGTGTCCAAAAACATAGCAATATAAAAACGATACTTTTACCGATTTTATTTTCTTTTTTCATGCTAATCCACCTCCGTTTTGAACACTTTTTTTATCAGAATCGCAAAAAAGAAACATAAAAAGATAATCATTATTGCAATCGCACTACCAAATCCATATTGGTTTCTCAGAAAAATTCTAGATACCATGAGGGTACTTGGCACTTCACTTGCGTGTGCCGGTCCCCCGTTGGTCAACACATAAATCATATCAAAGGCTTTGAGAGAACCTACCACAGCAAAAATCACACAGACTTGAAGCACAGGTTTTAAAAGTGGAATTGTTACAAATCTTGATATCTGATAATCTGTTGCCCCATCAATCTTTGCTGCCTCTCGCAGGCTTACTGGTATGGATTTAATTCCTGCATACATAAGCAACATATGATAACCCACATATTGCCACAGCAAAGGGATGAACACCGCATATAGGGCTGTATCTTGATCCCCTAGCCATGTGCGTGTCCAATCATCCAATCCCATAGAACGTAGTGCCATATTAATAAGTCCGTATTGCGGATTATATATTTTCATCCAAAGTTGTCCAATAACTACGGTGGATATCATGACAGGAATAAAGAAAACGGTTACAAAGAACCGTTCCCCCCTTCGTCCTTTTGCCAACGTCAAGGCCAAGGCAAGCGCTAACCCCAGTTGTAACGTAACCGAAAGTCCTGCTAAAACGAATGCATTTTTTAGGGTTTTGGGAAAGCCTGCTGATTTGCTGGTAAATAAATCTATATAGTTGTCAAGTCCTACAAATGTCGCTTCTGTCATACCATCCCAATCAAGCAGGCTATAATAGCCGGACATGAAGATTGGCACAATGATAATTGCCACAAACAAAACAGTCGCCGGTAACATAAATAATAGGATTGCTGTTTTGTTTTTCATAACTTTGTCCATATCTATCCTCCATAATTTTTTCTCTGCGTGTTCTTTCTATTTATTATTCCAGCTGTTCTTCCATAGCTTGTGCAAATTCTTCCGGAGTTAAGTTTCCAATATATAATTCTTGCAACAATGCCAAGTATTCTCCTGCATCACTCGCTTCCATTAATGTATCAAACCATAATGTAAACGATGTCGCACTTGTTGCATATTTTGCCACTTTTTGAACTAACGGTTTAATCTCGCTTTCATCATAATCAACATTCCACGCTGCGACACCAGCCCCATCAAGGTATGCATATTTGGAAATACTTCTTGTTAATTCAAACACAGCATTACCTGCAATCTCAGGATGTTCAGTCGATGCAGCAACCATCAATGTATCCGAAGCTCCTCCCATAAAATCTGTAATCTGTGCATTGGCATCATTAAGAACCGGAATAGGTGCCAAATCAAAATCTTCTGGAGTCTCAGCATCTGTATAGATTGAACCTGCCATCCAACTTCCAGTGATATACATCGGTACCGTACCATTATAGAATAGTTGGCTGGCTTCATCATTTGACAGACCTGCAGCCCCCTCAATTAAAGCTCCCATTTCAATTAACTCCACCAAACTTGCCGATGCATTAATAAAATCCGGGTCATTATATGTACCACTGGTTTTTGTTAATACATTATGCACTTTTTCAGGTCCTGCTGATTTTAGCGTCAATGCATCGTGTGTCATCGCAAGAACCCATGTATCTTTTACGCTGATTCCAATAGGTGTAATTCCATCCTCCAAAAAGGCTTGATTAACCATTTTCCACTCTTCAAATGTTGTCGGTGCTGTTAAGCCACGTTCGTCAAACATTTTCTTATTATAAAACAATAAAGATACGGGTGTTGAAAATGTTGAACCATAAATTTTTTCGTTATACGTTGCATTTCCAAGGGCTGCTACATTCAACTCATCTGAAAACTCCGTATAGTATTCATCTAAAGCCAAGACTTTCTCTGCTTCCACAAATGCTTGAGAAAATCCTCCGCCCCATGTAAAGAATATATCTGGCAAATCATTGGCAGCAACTGCTGTTTTGATTTTTGTCTTATAGGATTCATTCTCAAAGGTTTCATGTACAATCTTAACCCCTGGATGTGCTGCTTCATAATCTGCAATTGCTTTCGTATATGCAGGATTAAATGCATCACTTTCTGTAGCAATACTCCAAAGTGTCAAGGTTACTTCTTCTTCGCTATCTAACTGCTTTTCATCATTTTTAGATGTATCCTCAGCCACACTTGCGTCATTGGATCCTTCAGTCTTTGAAGCGTTATCCGTTGTATTTCCACCACACGCTGTCAGCGATGCCATAAGTGTAAATATCAAAAAAATCCCCGTTATTTTTTTTGCAAAACCTTTCATAAAACTACCTCCATTTTTATTTATTGATTTTAGCTACATACATATTATAAGAAAAATCCCCTCCCACGCGAACGGATAATCATTGCTACAATAGGTAATATTTTTACCCACCTTTTATTTTAATGTTTCTCTAATTGCATTCCAAGATAAATATACGTATAATAAGAAATACTTACAAACAAATTAAGGCAGGTATTCAAATGATTGAACTATTAAAAGTAATTTTTCTTGGTATTGTTGAAGGAATCACCGAATGGTTACCGGTCAGCAGTACAGGTCATATGATTCTCGTGGATGAATTCATAAAACTTGATGTCAGTCCACAATTTATGGAAATGTTTCTTGTTGTTATACAACTTGGTGCCATTATGGCTGTTGTTGTCCTTTATTTTAACAAACTGCTTCCCTTTGATTTTACACGTCAACGTGAACATTTTATAAAAAAGGATATCATGATTCTTTGGCTAAAAATTTTAGTCGCCTGTATTCCCGCTGCAATTATAGGTATTCTCTATGATGATATTATTGATGAACTCTTTTACAATTATCAAACCGTCACATTCACATTAATTATTTATGGTGTATTATTTATCATTATTGAACGTCTTCATAAAGGAAAACAGCCCAATATCACAACATTAGCCCAGCTTTCCTATAAGACAGCACTCTTAATTGGTATTTTTCAATTACTCGCGCTTATTCCCGGAACTTCACGTTCAGGGGCTACCATCATCGGAGCAATGATTCTTGGTTCTTCCCGTGTCATTGCTGCAGAGTTCACTTTCTTTTTAGCTATTCCTGTTATGTTTGGTGCCAGCCTATTAAAACTGGTCAAGTTTGGATTAAACTTTAGCAGCTATGAATTAATCATCCTGTTTACAGGCATGCTTGTCGCTTTTGTCACCTCCATTCTTGCCATAAAATTTTTGATGGGATATATCAAAAAACATGACTTTAAAGTATTTGGTTATTACCGTATAATTCTAGGTTGTATTGTATTTATTTATTTTCTTTTTTAGCTATATCGCATCGTAAAGAGGTCAGCTTGACCTCTTTTATTTTTATATTTACACGAACATAAGTTCGTGTTATAATGAATTTATATTCCAATATATTAATAATTTTTAGGTGATTACTATGAAAACAATAACCAAACCCATAGAAATGATTAGCTGGACTGAAAAAGACGGCAAAATCCATCCTTTGCGCTTTAAGATTGAAGCCAATGATGGACAACAAGTTGTCTATAAAATCCGAAAAATATACACACGTGATATCGATAAAATAGCTGGTAATCAAGTGTATTGCTTTACATGTGAAATTGTGGCTAACAACACATTACGCATATGTGAACTTAGGTATAATTTAAATAGCTGCTGTTGGTATTTATTTAAGTTATAGAATCAATCTATAGTACAAAAAAAGTAGATGTATTAGCGCTTTTAGCCTTAACACATCTACTCTTTTCTATTCTAATAATTAATCTATTATTCTTCTATACTATCTAAAAATGTATATCCTGATACAGCTTCAAGTTGCGCCACCGCTAGTTGATAGTTACGTTGCATATTAACTAAGTTTGCTTCCATACGCTGTTGTGTCAGTGCAATACTATTGAGGGTATGGCTTGTAATAAATCCTAATTCCATACGTAATTGTGCACTACGATAGCTCTCATTGATAAGATCAACACCTTTTTCAAGTGCTTCAATTCCTTGGGTGATACTATCAAGGTTTTGATATGCTTGAACAAGTTTTTTCTCTTGGGCGAGTTTTGCCGCTTCATATTGATATGTAGATTTTTCATATGCTTGTTTTGCTTCTTTATGCACAAACACATTTTCCGGGTAAAATCCACTTGTAACTTCAAATGTTGTTTCTGCAATTTTGTGGCTCATTTGTGCTCCTAATACAGAAGGATGATTCTCTTCCATATATGCTTGAAGTACAGATAATTCCGGTACTTCAATTGTTTTTGTCTCTAATGTTTCTTCAATGATCCATTCTTTATCCAGGTCTTGATTAAGGAGCATATTCAAATCCATCATTGTATTATCAAATGCTAATTTTGCTTCTAATAACTCCGATTCTTTTGTTGCTACCTCTGACTCTGCTTCAAGCACATCTGTTTTTGCAATTTGTCCAAGCTCGAATCGCTTATTCATAAACTCATAGCTTTCTTTGGCTTGTTCTAAGTATTTTTCTGCTAACTCATAATTGCTCTTGGCATGAATCACACTTGCATAAGTCGACTTAACTTGAAGTTCTATACCTATGATTTGAACATCATAGATGCTTTCTGCCAAGGATTTCAAGTAATCTTTTTGAACTTTAGCTAATTCCACACCAAGATCCGCATCATAGTTTCCTGTTGCAAAATCGATATCTGCTGTATCGAGAAGTTTACGACGATTTAATAATGATTCTTCTTTTTCAATTCCTGCTATTTTCACATCAAAGTTGTTCTCCATAGCAAGCTCAAGCGCTTTTTCAACCGTTAAGACTTCCGGCTCAATCTTTATCTCTTCTGCTTTTACCGGTAATAATGTGGATGCCGTTAACACGAGAATTAACATGGATGCTATGGCTATTTTAATTCGTTTCAAATCAAGGGCTTTACTTTTCATCAAATCTCTCCTTATTTTACAATGTCAATATAATAGTTAATTGGATCCCATTCCACAACGTAGTCCAACGTCTCTGCCAGCCAACGTAATGGAACCATTGTACGTCCATCGACAATTTCAGGGGCTACTGAAAGTTCAGATACTTCACCATCAACAGTCGTTGTTGTTTTTCCAATATAAAGTTCAATGTTCTTATCCCCTGTTGATGTCACTTTTTCCACTGTTGGGTCCCATTCTATTTCTTGACCCAGCGCTTCTAAAAAATTTCGCATGGAGACAAGGGTATGTCCATTACGAATAACAGGCTCCACATCAAAACGAATGTTTTGTCCATTTAAAAACACCATAACTTTATCCGGCTTTTGTATTACCGGGGTCTCACGTACTTCATTTTTTATTTCTGTTGCACCAATATTTGTACTTAACCAAAGTGTTCCATCACTCTCTAGTGCAACATCATAAATATAATTATTTGGGATGGGGGTATTGGTTGCTTTATATTCAACAAGTGTTCCTGCCGTGTCAATCTTTAACAGTCCATCTCCCCATGTTGCCGCATAAATATTTCCTTGTGCATCTTCTGCAATAGATTTCACAGAGTATTCCCATATTGAACCTTTTTTATATATGGTCCATTCATCTTCATTCAATATAGCTAAGCCATTTACTGTACCAATCCATACAGCGCCATCACTTGCAACATATATGTCGTTCACACGGTTTGAAGGCAGCTTTGAATTATTCGCATTATAAAGCGTCCATTCACCTTCTGCATCAAGATATGCGATACCACCAATATCCGAATAGTTCGGATGCATTGCAAACCATGTTCCACCATGACCGTCAAGTGCAATCTGAGTTATATCTGTACTCGGAATTTTTGAATTCGTCGGATTATAATTTGTTCGGTTTCCTTGTGCATCAATATAATAGGCTCCATAATTGGTTACACCATGCCAAACGCCACCATTATCATCTGCTGCTAGACTTGTCACCGTCTCGCCGTAGACCGCATTATTGTTCATATAATATTGATCCCACTGGCCATCCGTTTTAAAGACGCTTACGCCTGTATTGGTTCCAAAATAAGCATTACCATTGCTATCTATTGTCATACAGTTAATATAATTATTGATTAATCCATATGGTGTCTTTTGATATGTCGTCCATTGGTCTTGTGAATCAATCCGTGCAAGACCTCCACCTCCGGTTACAATCCATACACCATCTTCAAACGGATAAACTTCAACAACTTTATCCACTGTCAGTAAACTGTTCATACGAGTATATTGATTTGACACACGATTTGCCAAGCCATAAACCGGCATTGAACTTACCAGCACAAAAACTAACATAAACGCAACTATTTTCTTCATTCTCCACATCCTTCTTTCTACACACTGTTCAGTGTTTGCATAGGTTCAGTTTACTTTTTTATCAAAATACTGTCAATAGTTCTAACCATTTCTTAATAAAAATACTATAATTACCCATTCATTATTCTGTCTCGAATTTAAACCATTCTCGGTCTAAGACATTATAATCTTCATCTTCAAACACTTCATCTAAAATGATGACATAGTAATATGTATCTCTGTCTAGACGCTCTGTTGGTTCCAACGTAATCACTTCATGATCCCGGTCCAGATATCCTTCAAAGTCAATCCTTTTACCGCGTATGCTTCCTCGACGTATCTCAATGAGTTCATCCAGATCATTTTCTCGAAGCTTCTCTCCGTCGGTTCTAAAAATCGTCTGATTAAAGTCAATCTCAATTTCTATATCTCGATCAACATTTCTCGCGTTATTTTTTGGATAAATATCAATATCCCAGTCTCTTTTTTGCGTCTCACCCGTTCTAAACTGTGATATAATCTTATCATTTTCATTCCCATCTCTATCTTCAATCACTTCGTCCAAAAGGATAATATAGTAATCTTCATCTTCTATAAGTTCATATTCAGGAATCAATTTTATACTTTGATTATCTCCTTGAAGCGTTCCTGTATAACTAACATGACGTCCTTTTGATCGATCACGCCGAAGTTCAATGAGGTCTTTAATGTCTTCATTGTAAATCGGCTCTCCATCATCTAAAAATATAGGTTCATCAAAAACAATCCAAATCTCTGTATCTGTCGCCACATTGTCTTCATCATCACTTGGTGAAAACACAGGAATGGGGGCACTATCATCTTCTGCAAACCTAGGTGGACGCCGAAGGCTAATCGAATGCTGCACATCAAAGGGCTCTGTCTGATATGTAATATAGTTTGACTGAGCATGCATGGTAATCACTTTCCCTAAACCTTCAAAGGATACTGGACTATTGACCATAGCTTCTTCAATAATTGTTGCCTGTTCTTGGAAAATCACTGAGTCCTTGGCACTTGAATGTATACGCATACTTTCAACACGCCCGGCTTCCAAACGAAGGATAGCCTCAGATTCTATACGAACTGTATCCACTTTACCTCTAATATATGTTGGTTGTTCATCAAGTTTTTTTCCGCTAAGAACAATCTCTTGTATTCCTGCACCTGTTAAAGTGTCATCTTGAACCGTTCCTCCATAAGGAATTATCACTTGCTCAATCGTTGTATTCCCTGTTAACCGAATGCTCGATTCTCCAGAAGAATTATCCAGCCAAACTCGCTGAATTTTTGAGTCATGAAAAACAACCTCACTTTGCTGATCCGACTCAACATATACATCTCCTAAACTAACCATTCGATCAAAAAAGATGTCCCCTTCGTCAATATCTTCATCTACTGTTATCTTTCCTGTAAAGATAATATTTGACTCTAAGTCATCGACTTCATTGATATACTGATTGTAGGAATTCAGGCGTTCCCCATTTAAGAACTTCACGATGGATACACAAGCTTCTGCTCGCGTCAGTGGATCTTCCGGGCGAAAGCGTCCTTGTTCATCTCCTATCATATAGCCTTTATCCACAACAGCCATGGCACTTTCTTTGGCCCAAAGCGCTATCGCTGCATCATCTGAAAATCGCTTCATACCTATATCTCTTTGATAAAAGGGCATTAAAGTATGGTACACAACCGCTGCTTCCTGGCGTGATATATTCCACGTTCCTCGAAACGTAAAATCATCATAGCCTTGCATATATCCTGCTGCAACCGCTCTTGATGCATCATAATAATACCACTGATTCATACTAAGATCTGAAAACACTAATTGTGTGGTTTGTGTCAAGCGTAATCCACGGTTAATGATTTTCGCCAATTCACTACGTGTAACTGGGGCATCCGGACGAAAAGTTCCATCTGAATACCCTGTTACAATACCTTTATTTACTGCTGCTTTAATATAATCTTTTGCCCAATGGTTCGTAATATCTGTAAATTCACTGTAACTATAGCTTGGTTGAATCGTAAGAGCTAGCACGATAAGGCTTAATATGGCCACTCTCACTTTTTGTCGTCGAATGTATTGCATAACTTCTCCTTTACAATTTTCCCAAAAATTATTATAATTATTAAAGATGCTCCCATGGCTCAGTCGGTAGAGCGATTCACTCGTAATGAATAGGTCAGCGGTTCGATTCCGCTTGGGAGCTTTTTTGTTTATACATCATAAACAGTTCCTCTGTGGTTACTTTAAAGGGATAATTTTTTAACTTTGCTTGGTTACTCATCATCTGCTCAGCATATCTTTGCATCTGCTCTTGTGTTAAATTCAATCCCGGCAATAGGGAATCTATTTTACGCTCAAACTCTTCAATTGTCTCCATATTCAAGTAAGTTAACAACTGTTTTACTTTTTCTTGATTTTGATATAAGCGCAAATAGCTGCTCGTCAAAATCCCATTAGCATGTCCATGAGACAGCCCGTGATGATATGTCAAATAATATCCCATCCCGTGAGGCAAACTTGTGCCTGTTTGAGATATAGCGATTCCGGCAAATGTAGACGCTTCAATAAAATAGTTCATATGTGTTTCGTCAATATTTTCCGCATTAATTCTTGGATATCCTTTTGCCCAAAGACGAAGCCCTGCTTCAACGATTCCATCACTGTACGCTGTCGCATTCGTATTTAAATAGCTCTCAATCAAATGCGTAAGTGCATCAATACATGTATGTACACGCACTTTAATGTGCATCGTCAAAAAGTACCGTACATCTATAAACGCAATCTCAGGAAAAATCTTACAATTAAAATTACGTTTGGTCTGCTCTTTATGTACCGTCAATATCGAGTAGGGTGTTACTTCGCTTCCTGTTCCTGCAGTCGTTGGTATGGCAATCACCGGAAGCGCTTTTGCATTAGGTGTCTCAAATAAAACCTTTTCAACCGGTATATTAGGGTTTTTTAAAAGTACCCCAATGGCTTTGGCCGCGTCTAAAGGTGATCCGCCACCGACCCCAATAACAAACTGTGCTGCCTCATAGGTTTTTGCCCCTTTGACAACATTTTCAATAGATGGGTTTTCTTCAACGTCATCAAAAATACGATAATCTATATCCAGCTGTTTTAGAATTTCTTCAACATCTCGAAGCGACCCGTTGATTTTTGATGAATGTCGTCCCGTTACAATCAACGCACGTTTTCCATATTCACGTAGTAACTGTCCTTTTTCTTGTATAATCTCTTTGCCATCGAAAATTTTTGTTGGCATATAAAATTGCATCATAAACAAAACCTCCTTGCTATATTCTTCATTATAGCATATCTTCTAGCACCTTAGTGCAATCCATGTTAAAATAAATATAAATGCAGGTCGAGTAAAGGAGAGATGCGAAATGTTTAACTTACCCCCTTGGATGTGGGCAATGATTGGCCTCATCACCATATGTATTGTATATATCATCCTTCGTCAAACATTAAAACAAATACTAAAAACCGAAAAATCAAAGGCGATTTTATTAGCTGTTCTTAACTGGTCAACCCTCTTTATTCTTATTACCTATGCATTAAACTATTTTTCTGAATCCCGTTGGTTATTTGATCCTTTTTTTACTTCAGGGAGTTTTTCAGTTTCGATTTTTCTGGTTGCTGTTGCCATATTTATTGTTGCGCTGGCTTCGCGTATTTCTGTTCTTTCAAAAACATATATCCTCCCAAGCATTTATGATAAGTATAATCTTGAAAAGGGCATACGTTTTACCTTTAATAGTGTCTTTCATTATACCCTTCTCCTTATTGCCATATTAGCTGCACTTAGCACTTTAGGAATCCGCCTAAGCAGTCTAACCGTCTTTGCCAGTGTCTTGGGTGTCGGTATCGGTTTTGGAATGCAAAACATTGCCTCCAACTTTATCTCAGGACTCATTATTCTTTTTGAGCGTCCCATTAAAGTAGGCGATCGTGTCATTGTCGATAATATCATCGGTGATGTTGATGAAATTAACATGCGAGCAACCATTGTCAAGACTCTTGATAATGAACACATCATCATTCCGAACTCTTTTTTTCTAGAAGAAAAAGTCATCAACCGTTCTTACAGCGATACAAGGCTTCGCCTCGTTATTCCTGTTGGCGTTGCATATGAAAGTGATGTTGAACATGTAGAACAACTTTTACTTGAAGCCGTTCGCGACGTCAGTGAAACTTGGACCACAATATTAAAATCTCCAAAACCGTCTGTTCACTTTGTCAGTTTTGGAGATTCATCTCTTGATTTTAAATTATTCGTATGGATTGACAACCCTATCCATGAATTTCAAATAAAAAGCGCCTTACACTTTATGGTTTTAAAAAAATTCCGTCAGCACCATATTGAGATTCCTTTTCCTCAACGCGATATCCATATGCGCTCTTAATATAAAGAGCGTTTTTTATACAATCGCATACGAGCCTCCCCCTTGTTCCTTGACTTTATACATTGCTTGATCACTTAACTTTACATACTCTTCAAGAGAATAGCCACTGCTAAGATCATAATGGGCAATACCGATACTTGCACTTAATTTATATTGTTTATCACTACTTTCTTCAACAATCGTTACTTGATGTAGCAAGCGTTTTGCCGCTTTTTTTATGTCCTCTTCTTTATGCAGATTCAAAAGAATAATAAACTCGTCCCCTCCATAGCGAATAATAATATCATCGCTTCTTACAGATTGTCGCAACCGTCGACTAATCGTCTGAAGAATATAGTCGCCTTCATCATGCCCATATGTGTCATTAATAAGCTTAAATCCATCTAAATCTAAAAACAAAACATATAACTCATGGGCTTTTAATTCTTCAAATGACTCCTTGCTCAGCTCATCAAAATACAAACGATTATATAACCCTGTCAAAGGATCTATCATGGCACTCATAGCAAGAAGTTCATTCTCCTTGATTTTGCTGACAAAACTATTAAGGACGATTCCGGTTCCACCAACAACGCCATTAAAAATAGCAACCGGAACATAGGATATCGGCTCTCCTAGAAGTTCTAGAACAAGCGCCAGTAAAAAGTTTACTAAAATCAAGAAAAACATATTCCTAAGAAAGCGATTATACCAATGATGGCGAAAGGATATCATCATTAATCCAACAACACTCAAAAAAGCAATCCACAAATACACTTCTAAAAATTGACTATATATATCATGGTCACTCACCCCGACGAAAAACGCAATAAAAACACATACCGTAAAAACCACTTTTTGAATCCAGCGCTTTTTTAAATAAGGGGTACGACTAAGGATAACCAATATAAAAACAGGTAAAATCATATAACCACTCATATATTCCAATCGTACAAGTAAATTCCATGATATTCCTGAACCTAAGTACATGATCGGTCGACTTGATGTTACCAATAATCGGGTAAACATAATCATTAATAGCATCGCAAGATATATGACACCTGAATCATACTTAATAATAAAGTAAAAACTAACCAGAACTAAAAAAATCACTAAAAACCCTAATAAAAACGCGACATCCACAACACGCTTGTTATAATAATTGTTAAAGATCAAGTCCGGCTTGCCAATGTGCATTGGAGACCAAAACAAGCCATCCCTATACTCGTAATTGCTAATCTCAACGACAAGTTCAAGGCGACCATTTGCATCACTATAGATTGTGCCTGCTTTTGGCTTCCACTGTGGGATGTGCGTCGTAGGATATTCAGACATCACGCCATTTGAAAACACCAGATGATTGTTTGCATATAAATTAAAAGCTGTCACTTGGCTGCCAGAATATATCCCATAGGCTGTATTCGCTTTTAATCCGCTAACCTCTAAAACATAAGTTCCATATCGATAAAACTGCTTATTTTGTGTTGTTTTTTTGTTTTCAGGAATAGAAATAAAGGCATACGCATCTTCTGGCGTAATCTCATCCTTGCGCCTCCCATCATAATACTTCCACTCACCATTTAGTTTTGCAATAATATCTTGGGTATCAATTTTTTCCAAAACAATCGCACCTTGCGTCGCTTGAGTATCCACAGTAAGCGCACTTCCATCTTGTATAAGATAATAACCTGCATAGGTTAAAAACATGCATAAACCAACGAATATTAAGGTAAATCTGTATCTCCTCTTCATCTATAATCTCCTCATCAACTCTTTCATTATAGTGTATTAATTATATCACTATAATGAACTTCGGGTCTATAAAAAAGCAAAATTTTTATGGAGTTCACTTTCCTCTAGAATAACAAAAGATGTACCCGGAAGCCTCTCCCAGATACACCTGATCTATATTTTTCTTATTCTATTTTTTTGTCTTAGTCCAAATGTCCTACAATCAAATAAATTGTTCCATGACTTAAATGTACCGGAATCCGATAAAGAGTATTTTTGGGTCGTACGATAGCATCGGTTACATGGGTTGGCGGTTTAAGCGTGTATTCAATGTCTTGGTCGGACAAGTTAACTGCAAAAAGCCCAGTTGTTACATTTAAGAATTCTTGACATGCATCAATGGCATATTCATCAAAAGCTTCAAATGAAGTTGTCGCATATTTTTCCGCTAGTGTCAAAAAGACTTCTTCAGATCCTCCAACCGCTGTGAAAAAGGTATCTTCTCCAACAAGATACTGTGATATCAAGTGTGGATATTCTAATTCATCAATACGCTGAACCCGATCAATGCTCACATGGGTATCTACAAATCGAATGAGGTTCTTAACAAAAAGTGTAACAAACTCAATATAAAACTGTTGTACTTTTTCTTCTTTTTCAAATGTCATAAAGGCAGTTGCTACAACATGTACATCTCCATTACGTATTGCTTCAAATTGGTCATCATTAAGACCATATTCAATCTTATAAAGATTAATCTCTTGTTCAAATGCTTCTAAGCTCATAATCCCTTCTTCAATAAGCGTCTGTGCAAGAACTAGGCGTTCTGACTTTTGCTCTGCCAAAAGTATTTCAAGCTGTTCTTCTGTTAAATACCCTTGTTCAATCGCAACCTCTCCAAAATACTTGTCCATAAACGCTTGCTTATCATGAACATTCTCCACTTCTTTTGCTGTCATATACCCCAAGTTAATGGCTAGTACACCCAGCTTGAGGTTTTTGGTATGCATCACTTCAAGCACACGTTTCATATCTTCCAGCTGAACTCGCCCTTTATTTAACAAGTAGTTACCAAAAAAAGCACTAAACATTATTCTACCTCCTTCAGATGTGATTGAATAACGACTTTCAATCGTTCATCTTCCCATGGCTTCTGAACAAAATCAATCGCTCCAGACTTTAACGCCTTTTGAAGGTTTGATTTTGTTCCAACAGACGACAGCATAATAACCTTTGCATTCGGGTCTTTAGCCATAATATGTTCAAGTGCTTCCAGTCCATCCATAAACGGCATCACAATATCCATAAACACAAGTTCGGGCTTGTTGCTACTATAAAGCTTGACCGCTTCTTCTCCATTGGTTGCTTCAATGATTTCACACTCAATAATAGACTTTAACGACTGAATAAGTTTTTTTCGTACTGTTATCGAATCATCACATAATAAAATTTTCTTCTCCATGTTAAAACCCTCCTATACACTTATTATACCATATCTTCAGGTTTAGAAAAATAATATCCTTGTATAATCTTATACCCAATGTCACGAATGGTTTGATACTGTTCTTCCGTTTCAACCCCTTCTGCAACAAGGCGTAATTCAAACTCTTGCGCCAAATCTTTAAGGGTTTTTAACATTACCTTTCCTTTAGCGTTGGATACAATGGAGTCAATGAGCATCTTATCGATTTTCACCTCATTCACTTCAAGATTGACCAGATAATTTAGGGCAGAATAGCCTGTTCCAAAATCATCCAGAGAAATCTGTATACCTACTTCACGTAACGGATGTAAAATTTGGTTCACCTTTTCAATCCCATTTATAGCTACACTTTCTGTAATCTCAAAAATAAGTTGACTTCCCTTAAAATTATGTTTTTGCAATAAATGTTCAACATCTAGCAAAAAGCGCGCATCCATTAAATATGTCGGCTCAATATTAACTGAAACAGTAATATCCGCTTCAAATTTTTGGGTCAGCTTAGCATAATCTAGCATCACTTGATTAAGTACAAAGTATCCAAACTCACGATGCAATCCGATTTGATCAATAAAATTAATAAATTCTCGTGCTGATATAGGGCCATATGTCTTGGTCGACCACCTGGACAAAGCTTCTAAACCAACCACTTGATGTGAATCTACATGATTTTGAGTTTGATACAGCACTTTAAAATTCGAAAAATCAACTAAGTCTTTTTTAAGTTGTTCCATTAAATACGTATCACGTTTTAATTTTTCCTCAAACTCTACATTATAAGCCATGATATTCTCAGCTTTTGAATACTTGGCATATGTCATGGCTAAGAGGGCTTTTTGATATGTCCCTTCAAAACCTCCATCTTGTTGTGTATGTTGTGCATACCCAAGGTAATACCCTAATAGATTGGATAGATTCTCATCTTCGAACGCTTGCATAAGTTGCTTGTCTATGCGATTTAGTGTGTTCTTCAACTGTTCTTTCCTAGGTATCCATATAATAAATTGGTTTCCTTCTGCTCGAGCAAGCAGTTCGCCGCTTGTATTGGTCTCTTGAATGTATTGTGTTGCACGTATTAATATACGGTCTCCAATCTTTGCGCCATACACCGAATTAATGATATGAAGGTTTTTAAAACTTAAGACAATAATCCAACCGACTAACGGCTGTTTTTCTTGGCTTTCTTCTATGAATTGAGTAAAAGCCATGTAATTTGGCAAATTGGTCAATTGGTCATAATACGCTAATTGATTAGCATAAGCCATCGAGGATTCTAGCGCATGAATTTTTTCTAAAAGCTGGTTGCGGATGGCATATGCTGCAAAACGAAAGATAAATACAAAGAGGCTTACCAGTAAAATTTGGATGATCCATATGCCCGCATGCATTTTAGTTGGTGTCAAAAAGCCTGTTTTCCACGACCAAAACCATAGCCCAAAAAGGCTCAACACTGAAAGCACCGCGATGACAAAGCTTTGTTCCTTTTCCAACAAAAGTATCGCCATTCCATTGCTAACAAGAATAAGTGCAATTGCACCACTTGAAAAGCCACCATCGGTAAACGATATAATCCCTATCGCCATTGCCATGGCAATAACAATGCTTACTTTGACTTCACGGCTCAAGCGTCGGCGATTTAGATATACGACTAAGAGCACCAATCCGACAATCCCATCAATATATACAAAATAGTTCGGAATATCTGTAAAAGCTATTGCCAAAGCAGAAAGCCATGAAATCACAGTTGCATAAGGTAAAATCCAATCAAACTTTTCTTCAATCCGCTGATAAATTCGTTCATCATACTCAACTACCTTCATCGCTTCCCCCCTTTTCCCAAAGAAAAAACTAAGCAATATAAGTATATCATAACCCATTCTAAAACCTTAATCAAATTTTAAACATTTTTTATAATTTTCGTGTTATTATTTTATTTATCGGCTCAGAAAAATAAAGCTACACATTCTATTTGACACAAAACTATGCTTTACGAAAGGATCTTTTACTATGAAAAAAACTAAAAAGTTTCGTAATCAACTCACCCTAAAAATCAGTCTCTCTATCGTTATTGTCTTTAGCATCATTAGTATGGTTTTTACAAATTTTGCATTTTCTTATATTACTTCCCTAGCACAAACCGGTTTTGAGTTAACCGCTAACACAATTCAATCCATGGTCAGCACTTTGGACTTCTCAAAAATATGGGAAGAAGGCAGCCCACAGAGCCAAGAATTTGCATTACTCAAAGATGAGTTTCATAACATGCATGATTCCGCCAAAGACCTCTCCAACCGATTAATGATTATCACGGAAAAAGATGGGGAACTCGTCTACCTATTTGGTGCTGATGAAAACAAAAATTATGAAACAGGTGAGCTCGTTGTCGCTCCTTCTAAAGAGCTTTTAATGGCTTTTGATACGGGGGAAATTCAAGCTACAGATTTTGGAAAAGAACATATTCTCAACGGGCATACGATTGATTTTTACTTCCCACTAGAAGACAGTCAAGGGCGATTAGCTGTAGCCTTTGTCAGCTTGTCTACGACAATCATTCGCTCCATACTCATGGCCTTATCAACAATTCTTGGTGTACTGCTTTTACTTATTGTTCTTATTCTCGTGGTTCTAATTCGCTTTATCGTCAAGAAAGAAACCCGTGATCTTGAACGTCTCGTAACCAAAACAGGTGAGGTTGCCAATCTAAAAGGTGACTTAACCCAAAGAATTCAAATCGAAAGTAATAATGAAATCGGGCATTTGTCAACAAATATGAATCAGTTACTTGATACCATCCACAATTTTATGTTAGTTATTCAAACGACAACGCATCGGTTAGTCCAAACCAGTGTTCAGTTTGGAAAAATCAACCACGTGATTCAAGAAAATAGTTCCCTCATCCAAAACGCTATTGCCCACGAGCGAGAAATTGAAGACCAACTTATGGCTTCTACTCAAGAAGTCTCGAGTCAAGTTGTTGAAATTAATGACACCATTGCTCAGGTTGCACTTCATGCTCAAGAAGTAACAGAAGAAGCATTAAAAGCATCCGAGCATGCCTATACCGGAAAAGAAACAATGGCCTCTATGAAAATGTCCGTAAAAGATACTGTTCGACAAGTTCAAGAGACCAATACGCATGTGTTAAAACTTAAAGATCAATCCGACACCATTAACAGTATCGTCGATGCCATTACTGCTATCGCAGCTCAAACGAACCTCCTCGCACTCAACGCATCAATAGAAGCTGCTCGAGCCGGAGAACACGGAAAAGGGTTTGCTGTTGTTGCGAATGAAGTTCGAATCCTCGCTGAAAGTTCTGCAAAACAGGCCGATAATATTGCATCTCTCATCCATGAGATTCAAGACAGCATTCAAATAACTCGAACATCCATGGATGAAACCCAAGAAAAAATCTTGACGGAAATCGACCTAGTTGATCAAGTAGAGACAAAGTTCAACGGTATCTCAACATCCATAAATTATGTGACACAAAAAGTTCAAAGCGTGTATGCATCCACTGAGGAAATCTCTGCCGCTTCAGATGTCGTCACTGAAAAAATCTCTCAACTACAGGCTTTATTTGACAAAACCGAAGAATCTACGGCTCAACTTATCCATAGTATTGAAAGTCAAAATACTACTGCAAATGATGTTTCTTCTGAAATCGAAGCATTAAACCATATCACTCAAGAACTTACCGAGACCATGAACGAATTAATCTTATAAGCTCTAAGCACGCTCCAATCCCCATTTACGCTTACCAATAACCAAGGCAATACTTAAGAACGTCATCGCAAAAACAAGCTGTATTCCCATGCTTTGCAAAGGAATGACCAGTTGATCTGCCGTGATATTTGACATTTGACCAATAGTTTCATTGGCACGAACATACCAAAATACTGGTGAAAAGCTTGCAACCTTCAAAAGGGAATCACTTAGTAAAAATTGTGGCACAAACACGCCACTTAAAAAGCTAAGACCTAACGCTATCACATTGGCTACTGCATGAATGGCTGCTTTGCTTTTCACCAATGATCCAATAACAAAACTAATACCTAAGGCGCACAAGGTAAACACAAATGCGTTAAGCATAAACAATAGCATCATCACTGAAAGCTCACGTACTCCAAGAACAAATAAGGCCAAAAGAAAGAACGCATATACAACAAACGCAAAAACAATGTTTGCTAAAATATGTTCGCGAACAATGCGTCCAATTGGAATTGGTGAACTTGCATTTCGGTTCTTAATATCTGTATCATGGAGAATAAACATGGTAAAAGCGACTCCCAATATAAGGATGCTGAACAATCCATAGGCTAGGTAATTAAAGTATTGTATCGTAAAGTTACGCGTACTTTGATTGGATATCTGGGTCGTCACCTTTACCTCTATCTCCTCGGATAGATCATCTAACACCTTGTTCACAAGTAAGGATTCATCTATATCTTCCACTCCTACATATAATCGAGCCGTATTAAGGTATTGTTCAATGGCCAAATCAATATAATATGCATTGGTCGCATCCTCTATAACGGTCTTTTCCATGGTTTGAAAATTGCCTTGCATAAAGTTTTGTGTAAAATCACTGGGGATGCGAAGAATATAAATAACCTCTCTAAAGTAAAGTGCATCTTGAATCGCCTCTGTCTCATCATCTATATCTACAAATTCCGCCACATGACTCAGGTGCTCTGTTAAGCCTTGAATCAAGGGAGAATCCTCTTCACTAATAATAGTCATCGGAATTTTAGACTGGCTAAATGCAGGGTCTTCTTCTTTACTCATATTTGTTGCAAAAATTGCACTTATCCCCAAAAATATAATTAAATAAATTCCTAACGCCGGAAGATTGTGTTTTATTATACGCATACATAGTTTAAATACTGGCATATTTTCGCCTCCTCACATTCACATACGTTCCCAAAAAGAAAATAATGATAAAGCCAATAATATAAAAGATATTAATCCAATACCGATCTAGGGCATCAAACACATATAGGGCATAATAAGCATCTGCCAACAATCCAACTGGATTTAGAACCGTCAAAATAGGCATTTTCTGAGCAACGACATATTTCATTGAAAAATCCATCAATCCTGATAAAAATCCTCCCACTAGAGAAAGTACAGTTACAATAGCACCTTTCATATTCTCTGAAGTCTTAAACACTGTACCAATAAATGCTCCACCTAAGACTCCCATAATACTTCCAAGAATAGATGTTAAATAGATTAATCCTCCTCGCTCACCTAAGTCAATCGTTAAGACAAAATGTATGTATGCGAGTAAAACACTCATAATAACTACTTGAATAAGTATTGCCGCACTAATACTATAAAAGAAAGTTTTGATCTTATGAATCGGAGCTATATTAACGCGTGCCGCTAAATCCGATAAATCGGCTTGAATATCCACAGCTTCTCTTAATCCTAGATATGCCCCATACATGCATGTCATCGCAATAAGAGCAAAGAAAAACACAAGCATCGGGTCAAGTTCAGCTTTAGACGCCGAAACCTCTGTGGTAAATGTCTGTCGCGTCCCCACTTGCTCTAGCACCTGCTCTATTTGGTCAGGATGCTCTTGAGCAATCGTATGAACCGTTTTTACGGTTTGTTGATACTGGTTTAAGAACAACCGAACGAGACTCGCTTGTATCCCTGTTGTTTGAACAACAAAGGTCATATCACTTTCCATAAGTACGTAGCCGATAATAGTTTCATCCTTGAGCGCTTCTATGGCCAGCTTCTCTTCCATTTGCTTAAATTCAATCAGGTCTGTCGCACCTATAAGTTGGTCGACCTCTTGTGATTGTTCAGAGGCAACCAATCCAACCGGTATCTTATGGAAGGATTCTTGATTCCCGATATTATTCAGTGTGATATATAAAAGAGTACTTAATACAATTGGAAAAACAAAAATCCAAAACATATTATCCTTATCTCTTAGCAAACACTTCAATCGATACTTTAAAATGTGCTCATACATATTTTCACCTCTAATCCCTTAACTCTTTACCGGTTAATTCCAAGAAAACATCATTTAGTGTCGGCTTTTCCGAATATATTTTTCCAAATGCCATGTTCGACGTACGAATATGTTCTAAGATATGTTCCAAATTATTTGCCGCTTTATAAGAATGAATCGTCAACAAACTTTCTTCATAGCTGACGGAGGCAACATTTGGCAACTCACGAAAACTTTGAAGATGTTCATCCAATAAATCATAGAGTTCGATCGAGATTTTTTCTCCAACATCAATCATTGCTTTTAACGTTTCTTTGCTTCCCGATGCGATCGCTTTGCCCTTATCTAAAATCATAATCCGTGAACAAATCTGCTCGACTTCTTCCATATAATGGGATGTATAAATAATCGTTGCACCTTTTTTATTCAATTCTTTAATGCCTTCTAAAATTTTGTTACGACTTTGGGGATCAACAGCTACTGTAGGTTCATCTAAAAAAATTATTTTTGGCTTATGGGCAATGCCACATGCAATGTTCAACCGTCGAAGCAAGCCTCCACTAAGTTTTTTCGGAACAAATTTTTCATATTTTTCCAATCCAACAAAAGCAATCGCTTCATCTACCAGTTTTTTCTTTTCCTTTTTATTGGGTACATACAGACCACAAAAATAATCGACATTCTCACGTACTGTCAGCTCATTAAACACTGCCACATTTTGCATCACAACACCAATATCTCTTTTTGCTTTATAGTTTCTAGGTGTCATCTGTTCTCCAAAAACTTCTATCTCTCCTTTATCATAGGATAGCAAAGAGAGTATGCAATTGATTGCAGTGGTTTTACCTGAACCATTTGGTCCCAACAATCCAAAGATTTCTCCTTCTTTAACATCAAATGACAAATGGTCAAGAGCAACCAAATCGCCATACCGTTTAACTAAATTATTAACTTTAATAATCATGTGTAACCTCCTTCAACCTTTCATACTTGTATTGTAAGTTTTTTTTGCTATAATTGTAAGTGTCATGTATCAGTAGTTATATGACAAATGTCACATGTGAGGTTAAGGTATGCATATATTAGATATTATTGATAAACTCATCTTATTTTTATTAAGTCTAACCATATATATACAAATTCTTGGAACAACCGATATACTATCCCTGCTTATTATTGTACTTGCCGCTTTGACTTGTGCCGCTTTATTAGCCTATACAAACAAAGCGTTTTTTCATCATTCAATTATTTTTGCATATTTTCTTTTTTGTTTGTGGTCACCTGCCGCCCTATTTTTTTTACCGGTTATCGTCTATACTTGGTTTTTTTCATATTCACATTGGCTTCATCTACTGACACTTATCCTTTTATCCACAGCCTATCCGCCGTATGGTCTTGTAACATTTTTTGTTTTATGTTCTATGACCCTTGTCACAGCTCTTATCAAATACCGTACATATACAATCTCTAATCAAACCATCCGCTATCGTAGCCTTGAAGATCACGCACGTGAGTTAAACTATACGTTAAAGCATCAGCATCAGGAACTTCTAAAAAGCCAAGATAGTGAAATCTATCATGCAACGTTAAACGAACGCCATCGTATTGCACGTGAGATACATGACCATGTAGGACATGTTCTTTCAAGAGCATTGCTTCAAATCGGAGCTATACTCGCGATCAATAAAGACACCACCTTAACCGAGCACTTAAACGCTTTACGAGTTACCCTTAATCAAGGTATGGATAACATTCGTTCAAGTGTCCATGATCTTCATGATACTTCAATTGATATTGAAGCATCTATTCGTAAAATCATCGCTGACTTTACTTTTTGTCCGATTCACATGGATATCCACATCACTAGCCCAATGCATCAAGCCATTAAGTTTGCTGTGATAGCAATTGTAAAAGAGAGTCTTAACAATATCATAAAACATAGCACTGCAACTCAAGTCACTCTACGCTTACGTGAACACTACGCTTTTTATCAATTGGTAATCTCAGACAATGGACACGTGACAGATGTTGACCTTGATCAAGGCATTGGCCTACGAAATATTCTTGAACGTATCGAAAAACTTGGTGGACATCTGAATATCGATACCGATAATGGCTTTCAACTTTTTATCACCCTACCTCGAGAGGAGCCCACAACACATGATTAAGCTACTTATTATTGATGACGATAAACTCGTCGCTTCATCCCTACAAACTATACTCAGTCAAAGCCCTGATATTGATGTCATTGCTCTTGGACACAGTGGTGAGGATGCGATTAATCTATATCATGAACATCTTATTGATGTCATCTTAATGGATATCCGTATGGAAAACATGAATGGTCTTGATGCCGGTTCAAAAATTTTATCAGAAGACATCAATGCAAAGATTCTTTATCTAACAACATTCCTTGATGATGAATATATTATCAAAGCTCTGCACATAGGGGCAAAAGGTTACCTTCTTAAACAAAATTTTGATAGTATTATCCCTGCTATTCAAGCCGTAGCAACAGGACAGCGTGTCTTTGGTGAAGCTGTCGCCGATAAGCTGCCTGACCTTTTACAACAAAAAAGCCCAAGAACATTTTCTGACTTAGGCTTATCTGACAAAGAAATACAAATAATGACATGTGTTGCCGATGGGCTCTCCAATAAAGAAATTGGCGCTACGCTATTTTTGAGCGAAGGAACGGTTCGTAATTATATCAGTAGTATTTTAGATCGTCTACAACTGCGCGACCGGACACAGTTAGCCATTTTTTATTATCGAAATCAATAGTATATCTTTTGTCTATTAGAGGAGCCCTTGACGTCAAAAACGATATCTGTTATTCTTATCTAAGAATAATTTTTATTAGACTTTTATTCTTACAGGAGGTGGGCAAATGTTAAAGTGGGCTCTATTTTTTTTAATCATATCATTTATTGCTGGAATATTTGGATTTAGAGGCGTTGCTTCAACAGCAAAGTCAGTGGCTAAGATTCTCTTTTTCATTGCAATTGTTTTACTCATTCTGACATTACTTTTTGGAAAAGCCTTGTTTTAAATAGTGTTTTTAATTATATATTAAAAAACAGGTCTATGAATAATAAATCATAGACCTGTTTTTTTTACATTTAATTGCAGTATATTTATTCCTTTTTATTTTTTTCACTTTTTTTGCTGCTTTTTGAATTAACAACTTCTTCTTCTCGATCTATCAATGCATGATCATGGACGACAGAATTGATAACCTCATTAATAATATGGTCTTCACGAACTTCTCTTACTTTTCTGCGCACCACTTCTTCAATCTCAAATTCTTGTTTAAGTCCTGCATTAAGTGAATATACCATCATCAATAGTATAATTGCAAAGGGAAGCCCTGTAATGATAGAGGCCGTCTGCAGTGCAGTCAATCCGCCACCAATAAGCAACGTCGCAGCAACCACACCTTCCATTACTGCCCAAAAAACACGTTGTGGCACAGGAGAATCCAGCTTTCCACCCGATGTCAAGTGATCGACAACCAAGGAGCCTGAATCTGATGATGTTACGAAAAATACCGTTACTAAAATAACGCCTACCAAAGATAAAATACTACTAAAGGGCAGCGCATCCACCATTGCAAAAAGTGCTATGGATGCATCAACTTTAACAGCTGATATTATATCGGCTATACCATTTGTCTCTTGAAATATAGCTGAACCTCCAAATACTGACATCCAAAAGAAAGACAGCAGTGACGGTATTAACATAACACCTAGAATAAACTCTCGCACAGTTCTTCCTTTCGATATTCTCGCAATGAACATTCCGACAAAAGGTGACCATGAGATCCACCATGCCCAATAAAATATTGTCCATCCCCCTTGCCAGTTCGTATCGCGAAAGGTCTCTGTCCATAAGCTCATCTCAATAAAGTTGGAAACATAATATCCAATATTTTGAGTAAATCCACTCATGATGTAGACCGTTGGACCTGCAATCAAAATAAATATCAAAAACACACCTGCTAATATCATATTGATTTCACTGAGACGTTTGACGCCTCCATCAAGCCCCATAACAACAGAGGTCGTTGCCAATGCTGTGATTCCTATAATCAGTCCCACTTGAATCGGAATACTAATCTCTATACCAAATAGATGATTTAATCCTGCATTCACCTGGGATACACCTAATCCCAAAGATGTTGCTAAACCGGTTAAAGTTGCAAGCACTGAAAGTACATCAATAAGATTTCCCCAAAACCCATAGATTTTATTACCGATAATCGGATAAAATACTGATCGAATCGTGAGCGGGAGTCCCCTATTATACGCAAAGAAAGCTAATCCTAAAGCAACCACTGAATAAATTGCCCATGGATGTATTCCCCAATGGAAAAAGGTTGTTGCCATAGCTGCTTGAGCCGCTTCCGGTGTACCTGCTCCCAATCCTCCAAACATCGGAGAAGGTTTATTCAAATGTGAAATCGGTTCGGCTACACTCCAAAACAATAGCCCAATCCCCATTCCGGCACTAAGAAGCATTGCATACCAAGCAAACTTAGTAAATTCAGGTTGTGCCTCTGCACCACCAATCTTTAAATTTCCATATCGCCCAAAGGCAAAAAACAACGCCGCAACGACAATAATATTGGCCGCTGCAATCATAAACCAACCTGCATTTTTTGTAATATGAGCTAATGCTGAATTAAACAAATCTTCAGCTTGCCCTGGAAATAATAATGTTCCCGCAATGAAAAGAACGAGAATAAGCGCAGAAAACATGGTCACTTGAGGATGGATGTCAAACCCATAGCCTTCCCAATTATTTTCACCTGGTTCTTGTCGGCCAGCTTCATCAAACAATGATACTGTTGGACGAATCTGCAATCCTTTAAATGGCTTTCGATTTTTAATCGCTCGCTTACGAGCTTCCCGTTCGGCCTTTTGTAGCTTTTTTGCCAAATGTTTTGCAGATGCTAATTCTTTCTTCTTTTCTTCGTTCATATAAAACCTCCATTTTTTCTAATCTCTAACCACCATAGCTTCTTCTGAGTCACCATTAACATGATTAAGATATCGTGCTAACTGGAAAAAATAGTCTGATAAACGATTTACATATTGATAGTCTAGTGTAAAGTCCAATTCATGAATTACTTTTGCAAATACGCGCTCACAGCGTCTTGTTACACTGCGCGTCACTTGAGCATAGGTTGCCGCCTCATTACCACTAAAATGAATAAAACTATGTAATTCACCTGTTTTTTCAGTATATGAATCAATGGCTTTTTCTAGGCGTTCGATCATTGTATCTGTAATATAACTTGCTTGAAATTGCAGTGAAACATCACTGCCGATTCGAAACAGACAATATTGAATCCATTCCAAGATGTCATCAATATCTTTTTGTTTTGTTACGCGTTGATTGAGGCTTCGCAGATGCCCAATATGAGCATTAAGCTCATCGACATGTCCTTGCAACTCAATCCATAGACTACCTTTCCACAGCTTTTCACCCTTAACATTACTTGTATATCCCTTGTCTCCGGCTTTTGTATATATTTTCATATATTTGTCCTCCTTATCGCAACTTTCCATAGTATATATCCAATACATATGCTCAAAAAAGCAATGCCAATAAGCATGCTACTTGAATTGATGACAAATGCTTGTCCTAATACAAATATACCACTAATAATTGATGCTAGTATAAACAAAGTCAAGTTCTTTCCTTTTTGATCTTGAGGGTTATACTTTTCACTAAACGGATATTTTGTATCTAGCATAAAGATATTGATACTTATGATAATCATGGCAAGACCGACTTGCAAACCAAGATATGCAAATCCCATTAGGCCTGATATGTAATAAAAAAGAATTCCTATGCATAAATACACAGGCAATATATAACTAATGATGAATCCTTTTATAACCCCTCGAAGCATTTCACTGTGTTGTGTAAATGGTGCAACTTTATAAATCCATGCTCCTCGATAACTTTCGCTATATTTAATATTAACCAGCAAACTAATTAAAAAAATAGGTGTCATATAAAAATACATTATTATTGTTTCATTCCCACGAATCTGAATACTTTCCCCATACTGATTCATGACACCAAAAATGATAGGAAAGCCTATTGCAAAGACAATTCCCGGATACATTCTTAGCTTTGTCTCTCGTTCTTTTGTTAATATCTTGCGACTAAATAAGACAAATGCTTTTTCCGTATCGGTCTGACTTACGAGTGAAGCTATGGCATATACAAGTCGCTCTCGCAGTCCTTTCTTGCTATGGCTCCCAACTCCGGATTCATTCATTTTACTTAAATATCCTTCAAATCTTGGTGCAATCCACCGTACATAAAAAAACAATAATAATATTGGAACTGTAATACCTAATATAGCCATCACGAACACGACTGTCTGAGCCCCTTGGTCAATAAGAATTGATAGAGGTGCTGCAAACCACATCGGAGGTACGAAGACATGCCATAGTTTAACTGTAAATTCAGCAGATGTCAAGGCAGTCACATTGATCATTCGCGGGACAATTTGGTATCCAAGCGTAATAGTAACAGTAAATAGCACCTGAAATATCGTAATAAAATCTTTTAATTTTTCACCATTAAAGAAATGTAAAAGCAGTACATATACACACGATGTCAATACAACTGAAAAGACACTCATAAGTATACTCATCAAAAAAAGTAATGCTCCTGCGCCTATTCCAAAACGCATTCTAATGACGACAATAGATGGCAGAGAAAGCTCTAAAAGTAAAACAAGTACATAACTAAAAATATGTATGAATCGACCTAGAGATAAGGCTTTTTTCTCTATCGGTCGTGTCAAAAACATCACTTGATCACGCGTGTCTAACAATACCGTCGAATAATCCGAAATCATCGAGGAAAGAAGGAAAAATAAAATCAATGTAGTGTATAAAGACATACTCAAATGTACTGACTCCGTCATTAAAAGAATTGGTATCAGCATGACACCAAAAAAAATATATATAATATGTTGGGAGAATCGACTCTTTTTTTTCCCTTTTTGCTCATCCGTTTGCTTACCTAACTCCATAACCGATGTTCGTCGTTGGTCTAATGTAAACTTTAGCCACAAAACATGATAGACTTCGTCATAATTGATGCCCATATATTCGATGATTTTTTTGAATGGTTTAAGTATACGCAACTGTTTTAACTGTTCCATAGTTCTTCCCCACTTGATTTCCCACTTGATTCTTCAGTTATTGTTTCAATAATTGCAGTTGCAATCAACTCATGATTGTCAGCGCCTGTTACTTTGTTAAACAACTCCTCAAGAGAAGCATAATGACTTGTTGCACTTAATGTCTCAAAAGCACCATCTGCTGCAATAACACCTTGATCAATCAATACAATACGGTCACTGATTTTCTCAACAACATCCATCATATGCGACGAGTAAAAAACCGTTTTGCCGCGCTGTGCTAATTGATGGAGTAATTCTTTAAAAACCATCACACTATTCGCATCAAGACCTGCAATAGGCTCATCCAAAAATAAGATATCCGGATTATGGATGATACTTGCAATAATCAGAATTTTTTGCCGCATTCCTTTTGAATATGATGATATACGTGAGTGAACCACATCCTCTAAGCTAAATAATTGCATCAGGCGCATAATACGTTCTTCAACCACGTCTTTGTTCAAAGCATAGAGCTCCCCAATAAAACTCAAATACTCATAACCTGTCAATGTATCGTAAATCTCTCCTGCTTCCGGTACATAACCAATGCGCCGCTTATAAGAAGCATCTGTTTTTCGAATATTCTCTCCAAATAAGTACACCTCTCCTTCAAAAGCTTCAATTAAACCTAACATGATTTTAACTGTTGTGCTCTTTCCTGCACCATTGGGTCCAATATATCCTATGACTTCGCCTTTTCCAATAGACAAATCAATTCCTTTTAACACATCTTTTGTACCAAAGGATTTTCTCAATCCCTTAATCTCAATTAAACTCATCCCTAACAACCTTCCTCTCTACTTGCTAGTTATTTTTTTCAGAATCTTTGATGCAGTCAACTGCAATCATCAATGCAAGGACAAAAACTTCCCTCGTCTCATCGATGATATTTAAGACATATGTATCTCCCCATGTAAGAAATTCCCGGGTTATAGATCCGATTTTTTTTCCACTTTCATAAATTGAAAATTGAAAGTCAAAAAAATCACCTTCCAGTTCAAGCTTAAGCCCGTTCGCTTCAACATCAATCTGCTTTTTAAAAAATGTAAAACGACTTTTTAATGCAACTTGACGTCCATCTGAAAATCGTACAACATATCTTGGTAAGAAAGCCAATATCTCTTTATCCACAACAAAAATTTCCCTGCCACTCAAATCTTTAACATGAACTGTATTGCCAATCAACTTAAAATCTTGATCAACATAATAAACCGGATTTTGGTTTTCATCCATCACCGAGTATTGGTCTGTTATTTTAAAAACTTTTTGTTGAATAAATAACTTCTTCATATATATCTCCCTAACATGTAGTTTTTCTTAGTATAGCATATTTTAAGGTGATATCCCAAGTGCAATCTCTCTATATTGATAAAGAGTGCATGCCTGCACTCTTTTAGTTTGTTTATTCTTTTCTACCGATAAATGACGACATCCGTATAAGGCATAATCTGGGTAATATTCTTCTCATAGGTATCAATAAAGTTCTGATCCCGATACCAGATGTTAAAGTTCACAGCAATAGCTTGTTCATATTGCGTGCCTTCAAAAGTAACGATTTCATGTAACCGTACTAAATATCTATCATTATCTAGGTAAAAGAAGGCTTCATCATGTTTTAGATATGTATATTTATCGGTTTTCTGTGCTAAGTACTCCATGACAATATCCACTTGGTCTTGTGGCATTCGTCGTTGAAGCAGGCGTTCAAAACTTTCAATATGACCCTCTAACGGTCCATTTTCATCATACATAAATGCCCCCATTACCTTATCTAAACTAGACATATTTCCAATCATATCAAAATCGAAATCTTTTTGGCTCGGAGCATAAGTAATATCACTCGTAAGCAACTTCCAATCTTCTTCTGCACTTTCTCGTACTCCTGCTGCTACAGGATCTACCCAGTTGGCGCCTCCTAGAAGATGAGATTCTATGCCTGAGTATTGTTCGTTGTACTGTTCTTCATAATCAAATGTAGGACGTGTGTCTGGGTCAATTAAGCGTACTACTACTGTACTGGCTTCTGCCCTTGTTAATACCCCTTGTGGTTTAAAGGTATGGTCAGGATAACCTGTGATGATTCCTAGCTTGTACGTTTTCATAATATCTTTGTTGTATTTAAAAGAAAAATCTTCAGAGTCTGTGACCACTTGGAGCACCTGTGTCAAGTCGGTGAAGGTTTGTTCACCTTCTAGGCGTTCTACAGCACGTATAATAATCATACACATCTCTTCTCGTGTGATCACTTGTTTGAAATTCACCGGTCCCAAATAAGAATCAAAGTCTTCTGCTTTGAGTATTCCAAGCTCCATCGCCTTATCGATATAGTTCTGTGCCCAGTAGCCTTCGCTATTACCTGGTTCTTCTCCTAGTGCACGCACCACCATGGTAATAAACTGGTCACGTGCCAATCTCATCTCGGGACGAAAGGTTCCGTCTGGATAACCGACAATAATCCCTCGGTCATCTTCACTCAAGCGTTCAACTGCATCATAAAACCAGTCACTGGTATTCACATCCGTACTTCTTGCTCCATAAATGGGGGTAAAAAAAGACAACATGATTAAACATGTCAAGACATAAGCCGTTCCTTTTAACGTATTCATAACTCTCTCCTCAATTGTATATTTTATTCCTACACCTCTCTATTAGATTACAGAAAATGTCATGTGCATGCAATAGGACGATAGTATTAAAAAAACGTACTCTTATGAGTACGTTTTTTTACTCGCTGTCCCAATAAAATGCTGTTGCTCTTTTTCCGAGAATATAATCATCAAACACTTTTTTCCCTTTTTTTCCACTTAAACCAATACAGACAAAAATAGGAACAAGATGCTCTTGTCTTGGATGGCAATATCTAGCATGTGGCGCTTTTTCCCAACGTTTTGCCATCTCCCATCTGTTAGTTTCATCCAGTTCATCGCAACACAAATCTATAAGCCAATCTTGAAACTCATTATTTTCAGAATCAACTTTATCTTGTCCTGAAAAATCAAATGCTCGCATGTTATGAAATGAGAAGCCCGAACCAATAAATAGAATATTTTCTTGTAATAATGGCGAAAGTGATTTTCCCACCAAAAGATGTGTATCTGCATCTAAGTTAGCATGTAAAGACACTTGTATAACAGGGATATCTGCTTCTGGATACATCAATTTAAGCGGTATATAAGATCCATGATCATAGGGTCGCTCATCATCTAAACGACATTCAATCTGCGCTTGATTTAAAAGTGTCTCAATTTTTTTTGCAAGTACATGATGCCCCTTACATCCATATTCAATGGAATAGGCTTCCTTGGGAAAACCGTAATAATCGTACATGAGCCTCGGTTCTTGATTGCTTTGAATGGTGACTACCGCTTCTTCCCAATGGGCACTAAAGACAACGATGGCTTCTGGTTTTTTCAACATTAATGGAAGCTCTCGCATAAAGTCAATCATACCTTTGTGTGAAGGGTCTTCTAATAGTGGCAGTGGTCCTCCTCCGTGGGAAAAATAAATAGCTTGTCCTTGATTAGAATATGCCTGTTGCTCCATAATATCCCCTTTCTATTCATAAAAAACTTGTGTGTGGTAGATGCGATCTGTTGTGTCCTCTATAATATACGTTCCAATACCAATTTTTGTCATGTCACCCAAGATATTTATTCGGTATCTCCACGTATTTATCAACCGTTCATGTGTAAAAATTGCATTTTGATTGGATGCAATATTTTCTGCGTGAATGCTTGAAGTAATCCCTTGTTCTTTTAAACGGTCTTCAAGGCGCTTACCATCAATACTTGTATGCGATGTATACGCATACTCCGCCATCTCTTGACTATGTAAATAAGCTGCTTTAGCTGCTTGTTCATCCCAGATGACCAAGAACTTTCCTGCCTTATGCCTTGCAACATTCACTAGATGATATAATTGTATCTCATAACTATGCCCTAGTATTTGCCTTTGATTAGCATCAAGTTTTTGATTCACCGGCACGTTAGCATGTTTATCAATCCAAAGAACACCATATGCCAAATCGTCGCGTTGTTGATCATAAAAAATTTTAATATAGTCTTCATCACTATTTTCTGTTTTTATAGTACTAGCTACTTTTTCCCCTAAAAAAGCATGCACAAAACTATATAGTCGGCTTTCTGTATATAAAGCCACAACAATTCCATCTTGTACGCCTGCTTGAAGATAGCGACCATAATCTGATGCAAATAAGTACCACGAAAATCCGTATTCGCTAGCTACACTCTGTGTTGGCTCGCCTAAGAAGACTTTTAATTGTTCAAAAGACATCCCTAGTGTGATTTCATCTTCAAAACGTAGATAGCTTCTATATATTAGCATTATAGCTTCTTCTTTTGTTGCTTTTTGTAGAGGTTTTATACGATGTCTATTATCACCGGTCATTATGTCTTGCTCATACATAAAAACAACTGCATCAGTTGCCCACGAATCAATTGTATGCATATCTGTAAATTCATATAATACAGTTGCATCTGAAGTTGATTGTTGAACAACCATGTCTTCATCTACTTTGAGCAACAAACGATAAAGCATTACAGCCATCTCTTGCCGTGTAATTGTAGCTTTTGGATAAAACCGATTGTCCCCCGTTCCATATATAATCCCCAGCGCTCTTGCGCGTATTACCCTTGGATTATTCGAATCACTAAATTCTTGTGTCCTCTCTATATCGATCTGTGAATTAGTCATTTGCTCATATAGCGGTATAATCAGTTCAATAAACTCTTCTCGTGTAATCTCCATTTGAAATCTAGTCATCATGTGTTCATCTAATAGGTTTAATTCTTGCGCTTGAAAAACTTCGTCGTGTGCCCATGGGGAAGGACTTTCCTGCCCCAAACTAACATTGCTTTGCAAGCAAACCAAACAGCTGACCAGCAATAATGTGAACAACGTATTTTTCATTAGTTATACGCCTCCTTAGAACTACAAAACAAAACAACACTTCCCTATTTATATATTCAATACATACATCCTTTTTCCTTTTGATACGTATTTTGGGTTTACAGATAGCCCTTTTTCGGGTATCATATTTCACAGTAGGCTAAAATCATAACTAAAGGAGACCAATTATAATGAACGAAAAAAGAGGACAATGGGGCTCTCGAATGGGATTTGTCATTGCAGCTATCGGATCTGCTATCGGTCTAGGTAATATCTGGCGATTCCCTTATGTTGCAGCGAGCAATGGCGGCGGTGCATTCTTAATACCATACTTATTTGCACTGTTAACTGCAGGTATTCCAATACTCATTCTTGAGTTTTCTATTGCACACAAAATCAAGCGTTCTGCACCTGGAATTTTTGGACGCATCTCAAAAAAAACCGAACTACTTGGCTGGTTTCAAACCGCTATATCTTTTGGAATCGTTATCTATTATACTGCGATTATCGGATGGACGATTAATTATGTACTCTATGCCATTAATGGTGCATGGGGACAAGATACAGAATCATTCTTTTTTAACGATTTTTTAAATATTTCTGATCACCCATTGGCAATTGGTGGAATCAACACAAAAATGTTAATTGCACTTGCCCTTGTATGGCTGGTTAATTATATTGTATTAATGGGTGGTATCAAATCCGGAATTGAAAAGGCAAATAAAATCTTCATGCCACTACTTGTCGTTTGCCTTATTGTTATTACCATTCGTGGATTAACCCTTGAAGGTGCTACTCAAGGACTTGATTATTTTTTCAGACCTGAATTTTCAAAACTCAAAGACCCAACCGTTTGGATTGCGGCTTATGGACAGATTTTTTATTCATTAAGTATATGTTTTGGAATTATGATGACCTATGCCTCATACCTTCCTAAGAAAACAGATATTGTGAACAACGCTTTCTTAACTGGTCTTGGCAACTGTTCTTTTAGTATCTTGTCTGGTATTGCTGTATTTAGTGTTCTTGGATATATGGCTGCAAGCCAGGGAGTTGCTGTTAGTGAAGTATCTACTGGTGGTATCGGTCTTGCCTTTATCGTCTTTCCTACAGCCATTAATGCCCTTCCAAATATGAACGCATTAATGGGCGCACTATTTTTCTTTTGCCTTATTTTTGCCGGATTCAGTTCAAGTATGTCGATACTTGAAGTTATCGTCTCTGGTTTTTCTGATAAGTTTGAAAGTTCTCGAAAAAAAGTGCTTACACTTACATGTTTTGTTGGATTTATTTTCTCATTCTTATTTGTTACAGATGCCGGATTATACTTCTTAGATATTATTGATCACTTCATTAATACCTATGCTATTGCTGTAGCAGGATTAATTGAAATCATCTTCCTAAGCTGGTATCTAAACCTAGAAGATGTACGTAAATATGCTAACAGCATGTCAGACTTTAGTATCGGAAAATGGTGGAATATCTCTTTAAAGTATTTAACCCCCATTTTACTCTCTGTAATGTTTGTATTTAATACTTTTATCGATTTGACAAAGGGCTATGAAAACTACGACTTAACTTCCTTGTTGGCAATTGGAGGTTCAACCCTTGTCTTTATCGTTATTATCGCTATCGTACTTAATCGCATGAGTGGAGCATCAAACTATCATACTTCGCTTGGAAAAGGAGTTGATTTGAATGAGTGTTAGTGCAATCATCATGGCTTTTTTATCCATTGCAATCACTTGGGGTGGATTTGCGTATTGTCTACGTATTGCCTTAAAAACAAATGCATAGAAATAACGGGGCAGTCGGAAAATGCTATTTTCCGACTGCCCTTTATTATTATAGATAGAATTTGAGAATAATCTTATTATACTATAATTTGATAACTTCACCTTTTACGCGTGACTCTTCAGCAGCAAAAGTAACCATATGGCTTGCAATAGCGCTACCAATCTCACTTCGCATTGTATAGGTCTCCGGCTCTCTTAACGACTGCACCAATGCTTGCATCAGACCAAAATCTCCGCCCCCATGACCATAATCGTTATCCGTTATTTTATCTAATGGAATGTGTGTTTTGGTATCTTCCTTAAAATCATACAAATGAATGATTTCTTCTTCCATATCTCCAATAATCTCGCCTCGCGTACCACTGACACGAATCGTACGATTCACATTGTAAGAAAAAGCATTCATATGAAATGTTGCTGTCACTCCATTGTCAAACTCAAGAATAACGGCTTGATGATCTACAACATCGTTATCGCAATAGTAAACACAACGACCATATGGACCTTCTTCTAGCGCACGCATTCTTCCTTCATAAGACAGATCTTCTGTAATAACATTCACCGGCCAACCATTATTGTTTTGATCCATATAAATATCTAGAGCGCTATAAGGGCACGTATCACGAATTGAGCACTCCACACATCGCTTAGCGGCACCTTCAGGTGCATTGCTTGCTTTAAAGTGTTTTAGCGAACCAAAGGAACTGACTTGCTTACATTGATCGCCTACAAGCCACATAAGAATATCCATATCATGACAGGATTTTGCTAAAATCATAGGGCTGGATTCGCTTTCTTTTCTCCAATTACCTCGAACATAGCTATGTGCCGCATGAAAATATCCAACATTTTCATTATGGGTAATTGCAACAAGATCTCCGATTTTATTTGTATCAATTAGCTCTTTTATTTTTCCAAAGAAGGGTGTATAACGTAACACATGACAGATAGTCAAATTTTTTCCCGATTCTTTTACCGCTTTTTCAATACCGATACATTCCTTTGGACTAACAATCGGCTTTTCTAGCAACACATTATATCCTGCTTCTAAAGCCATAACTGCCGGCTCATAGTGCAACTGATCTTGTGTACATACCAACGCAACATCCGCATCTATTTTTTTCTCCAACAATGGTTCATAACTTTCAAACGCAAATTCTTCGGCTATATTATGCTCTTTGCAAAATTCTTCGCGTCTTGACTTAATCGGCTCAGCCACACCGACAAACTCCAGTTCTTCTGGGTTCTCCAGCGCATAAGGGCCATAGGCTTTAGCCCCTCTAGCTCCCGCTCCAATTAATATTGCTTTTACCTTTTTCATTTGTTTTCCTCCATCTTTTATGTTTCTTTTTTATCCTTTAATCGCACCCGCTGTTATACCACCTACAATATACTTTTGCATAAATATGAAAAAGATGATATTGGGGATTGTTGATATCATTAATCCAGGTAACGCATGTTCCCAATCTGATTGCATTGCAGAGAACTTACTATACAATGCGTTTTGAATATTCAGTGTTGCAGGCTTTCCTCCTAAAATTAAGATGTTGACAATAACATCATTCCAAACTGCCAATGTATCAATAACCAATACAGTAATTAAAATCGGTTTTAATAAGGGTAATGTAATCTGAATATATGACCTTAATTTTGAAGCCCCATCAATATATGCGCTTTCTTCTAACTCGATAGGTATGTTTTTTACAAACCCATGAATCATAAAAACAGCTAGCGGCATACATAATCCAATATTCGCAAAAATATATCCGACTCTTGTTCCAAGTAAATCAAGGTTTCCCATAAATTTGGTCAAGGTGATCATATACGTTTGAAATGGTACCATCATAGGTAAGATAATAATGAAGAAAATCAAATAACTTAATTTTGTCTTCACCCTTGAAAGCTTATACGCTGCCATGGGCGCAAAGATTCCAATAAATATAACCGTAACCACTGTATAAATAATTGTATTGCGAAATAATACTAAAAAGTTAAAGTCAACCCATGTCTCGATATACATCGCAAATGAAATCGAACTCGGCAAACTCAAAAAAGCATTGATAATTTCATTATATGGTTTAAATGAGTTTATTGCGATGAGGATAATTGGATAAAGCCACGCAATGGCAATTAGAGTAATAACACTCTTGACCCCATTTTTTTTAATTGTCGAAAATACCATTAATATTCCACCTCCTTATTTTTAAAATAACGAAGTTGAATGACTGTAACGATTAAAACCACTGCAAAAAAAATCAATGATTTAGCCGTTGCTAATCCATATCTATTGGACAAAAACGCATCATTATATATATCAAAAGCGACGGTTCTTGTCGCATTTCCCGGACCTCCTTTAGTCAATACAAGGATAATATCAAATAACTTGAGTCCAAATGTTAGAGAGTAGAAAATACATATGGTAACGGATGGCATTAATAGTGGTAATTTTATTTTCAAAAATCGTTTAATTTTTGAAGCACCATCAATAGATGATGCTTCAAGTAAACTATTAGGAATCGCCATGAATCCAGCGATATATATAATCATAAAAAAGCCCATATTTTGCCATACCGAAATTAAAACAACAGATACCAAGGCGTATCTTGGATCTCCTAACCAGCTGATGCCAAATAATTCAATACCGGTCCACTCATACAAATATGTAAATCCCGGTCCTAGTAAAAAACGCCATATCAAACTGATTGCAACTAAACTAATAATATATGGCAAAAAATAAAATGCTCGTGTTATATTACTTAGCCAGTAACTTTCTGAAAGATAGTTTGCAATAATTATTGCCAGTACATTAATAACAATGATATAGATAATCGAAAATTGAAGTGTAAAGAGAAAACTACTTTTAAACTGAGCATCTTTTGTAAAAATTCGCACAAAATTATTAAACCCAACAAAGTTCATTTCTTTACTTATACCATTCCAATCAAACACAGAATAGTAAATATTCATTAAAAAGGGAATAATCGTTATCATAATCACCGAAAGTAGTGCCGGTCCTGAAAAAAATAAGAGTTCCATTATACCTTTAGCTTTTTTATTCTTCACATCAATTCCTCAATTCTTTAATGTATTTGTTCTAACCAACCTGTTGTCAATTTTTCATTTGTCTGTTCGATCTCAGACACTCCGAAGAGATATTCCTGTAAAAAAGCTCCCATCTTCATATTATAGCCTGATGGCCATAGCGTATGATTCCATGGTCTTGTCATCCCTTCATCAATCGATGTCTTGGCCGAACTTGCAAGCATTCCTGTCACATCCATATCTGTTGTTACTGCTGGAACTGCTCCTACATACTCTGTCATCCACGCTTGTCCTTCTTCTGATGTTAGGATATGCTTTAAGAATTCTGTAGTCATGTCTAGATGTTCTGAATCTTTATTGGCAAGTAATTGCCAAGAGATACTTGAAAGTAAATACGACTCTTGTGCATTATTGCTTATCGGTACCGGAAGAAATCCTACATTAACATCTGGGTTAAACTCTTTTAATGTTGCCTCGCACCAGTCTCCCATATGAATCATCGCTGCTTCACCATTTGCTAGCATATTCTCTGATTTTTCCCAATCTGTCTCCAAATTTTTATTCGGTCCATATTCTATCATCATATCAAGAAGCCGATATAAATTATTAAAATTGTCCATTGTATCAAAGGTAATCTCTCCATTTGAAAGTGCTTCTACAGTTTTTACAGGATCAGTATTTTCCGTTGTCATATAATGGGATGCAATATGTGCCAAAACCCAAGTCTCTTTAAATGCTGTCGCAAACGGCAAGATTCCTTGAGACTCTAACTCTTTACATACTGCCTCCAGTTCATCTAGCGTTGCTGGAAGTTCTGTTATTCCAGCTTGTTCAAAGAGATCTTTATTATAGATAATTCCCATTGTTTCATATGTCCAAGGTAGGCTTAGAACTTTGCCCTCTGGACTCTTGGATAATTCAATTGCATTCGGATTAAACTTTTCTATTACTGGATCTTCTGAAAAATCATATGCAAAGTCATAATACGATGCTACCATTGATCCGGTTTGAGCAGCAATAATATCCGGAAACTCACCTGCATTAATTCTTGATTTTAAAATTGTCTCATAATCATTTGGGATATGCTGAATATCAAAGGTAACATTCGGATGCGTCTTTTGAAAGCTTTCCACCGCTAAATCTAGACCTTCTGTTCCATATGCCATTGCTGTAAGCATTGTAATCTCAATTGGTTCTGAGTTCGTATTTTCTTGACTAGCCCCCTCTTTATTCGCACTTTCCTTGCCACATGCTCCAAGCAACACTGCACACAAACATACCATAATCACCAATAACTTCTTTTTCATAAATAATCCTCCTTGATAGCTTTTATTATTAGATCGATGCTTTGCCGGCAATATTTACACAATTATATAAAACATGTGGATTTATCCTGAATTCTCTCTCTATATATAACGTGTCAAATCTGATTACAGGATAATATATACATATTCATTAATTGTATATGTATATTATAATGCACTTTGTACAAACAACAAGATAGTATCGTTTGTCATTTGTATACTATTGTTCGCATCATAACTCTATAATATCTTTTCACTCGTATAAAAGCATAAAAAAACGACCTCTCAATCGCTAGATTTAAACTAGCTTTTGAAGGTCGCGCCAAGTTGGCAAGTTCTTTTTTTTATCTTGGAAAATAGTCTTCTTTTATGCCATCAACATTTTCTGATATTTTTCTTTGAAATTCACGAGGTGATACACCTGTATATTTTTTGAACATTTTACTAAAGTACTGGCTCGATGAATAATTTAGTTCCACTGCTACTTCACCAACATTTTTACATTTGTCCGATAACAGTTCCATGGACCGGATAATTTTTAGATGATTATAGTAGTCGAATACACTTTTTGACGTTCCTTCTTTAAAATTGACAGAAAGTGTTGTTTTACATACGTGAAACCGTTCACATATTTCATCAATGGTTATACTTTCATTCACTTTTTCTTTTAAAAATTTAATAACATTCTTGACTAGAAGGGCATTTTTCATTTCAAATTCATTACTGGGCTCTATAGCTAATGTTCGTCCGTCTATGTCACTAATAATTGAAATCAATGCTGATTCAAGGCAGTTTCGTATCAGTTGCTCCTGCAACATATTTCTTTCTCCCTTTTTATAAAAACCTACTCCCGGTTCATAGCGTTCAAAGACAAAATGAACAATATGGAATATATTACGAATCATATTTTGCGCTAAGGGGCTTATGTTAAGGGCTACTCGTGATATCTTATACAAATCAGGATAGTCACAATTAAAGCTTGCAATATTAATATTGGCAGAATTGTTCAAGACAAAATGCCGATGATAATCATTTGGACGGTGTAATATGAATTCACCTTCGTTGATTTCTATAATCATCCCGCATGTATCCACATATAATTTACCTTTGTTGACATAGACAAATTCCCAAAAATCATGGCTTTCACCATAGGTGGTATACTCTTTATTCAGGGTATGATCAAACAGTGTATATATGTTATCAATATCAAGAACTCTACCTAATGAATTGCTTTTCATCTTTTGATAATCAATTTGCATGGTTTGCCTCTATTGACGAATGGACAATAATTTTTGTTTTAATTCGTTTTCTATACGATTAAGTTCAACTTCCGCTTCTTGACGGCGTTGACGTCCCTCTGTCTGAATTTTTAAGACTTCATCCAGGGTTGTAATCAAGGATTCATTTGTATATTTTAATGTTTCTATATCTACGATTCCTCGTTCAGATTCTTTTGCCACATCAATCGTTGCCATCTTTAATGTCTCTGCGTTTTTCTTCAAGAGAGCATTGGTCATATCCGTAACTTCACGTTGGGCTTGTGCAGCCTGACCGGCATGGGTTACACCAAGGGCCAAAACCATCTGACTTTTCCACAATGGAATAGTATTCACAATGGTTGATTGAATTTTTTCCGCCATAATTGAATCATTTTCTTGGATTAGGCGAATCTGGGGTGCCATCTGCAATGAAATTGTCTTTGTCAATTCCAAGTCATAGAGCTTTTTTTCAAAGCGATTAATCATATTATTCATATCATTAACTGCCTGAGCATGTTCTGCTAACCCGGATTCTTCAGATTGTTTGATTAAAGCTGGAAGCTCTTGGTTCTTGGCAATATCAAGCTTTTTCTTCCCAGCTAAAATATACATATTCAACTCTTTAAAATATGTTTTGTTCAGCTCATACATCTTATCAAGCATGGCAACATCTTTTAGCAATGTCACTTGATGGTTTTCTAAAGCCGTTGTAATATGATTGACGTTGGTCTCTGCCTTGGCATACTTGGTTTTCATATCACTAATCTTTTGCGCTGGTCGTCGAAAGAGTTTTTTCAAACCTTTTTCTTCTTCTTCCTTGTCAAAGTTTTTTAGCTCTTTGACCACGCCAGAAAGCATGTCGCCTATTTCTCCTAAGTCTTTTGTCTTGACTCGCTCAAGAGCCGTTTCTGAAAAATCAGCAATCTTTTTTTGCGCTCCGGCACCAAACTGAAGGATAATATTCGAATCTGTTAGGTTGATTTGACTTGCAAAATCGTCTACCATCTTCAATTCTTCCTTAGATAGGACACTTTCTTTTTCAATCTTTTTTTCTTCTTCGGCTAATATTGCTTCTGGTTTTTCATCATCACTGAATGGTTCAAAGGTAAGTGTAGGTATCTCGCTCATATCATTCTCCCATCGTTTTTGATTTATTGATTGTATTTTCTGCAAGGCCTTCTTGGGCCAACATTGTCTCCATCACAGAAATATCTGTAGATATATCCCATGCCAAATCTTTAAACAACTGGTCTAGCAGCTTTTCAAAAGCGCTGTTAATTGTATCTAACGTCTGCTTAATCTCTTGCTTTGTCCTTAATATATTTTCCCCCTGAATCGGTTGCTGTTCGAACTCATAATAGGCCATCAGCAACTTAATCGTTGTCGGTAGATAATAATCCATTAATCGTCGTACTTCATCTTTTTGGTCCGGGTGTTTTTCGATGTACTCTATAATCTTAATCAAAACAGCTTCCATGTGAATAATTTTATTGACCGCGTCTGTGTCTTTAAGTTTTACCCGCAAATCGTTAATACGTTGAAGATAATCTCTTCCCATACGCGCAACCATTGACCCACTATTTTCACTGGTCTGTGCTTGTTCTTCTTTTTCTTCGACCTGTGCCTGTTCATGCCCCGTTAGATAACGATACTGCTCATATCCTCCACGTGATAGATAAAGCATCCCATCTTCTGTATCAAGGCTTGCCTGTGGAAACATACCGATACGTATCATTTTTTTCAAGTCTTTTATAACATATTTATAGGAAAATCCGCTTAGTTCCATCACTTCATACAATTCAATAAAGTGACGATTCCCAATAATATGTAAATACTTATCAAATCGCTTGTATCGATTGCGAAGTGTACTTCCTCGTGATTGCAAAATCAAGCTTGTCACAAAAAAGGGCATCATAATACCGATAGGTAAGGTAAAGGCAGCAACACTTCCTGTAGCCATTCCGATAATAGCTAAAATCATAATCGCAATTCCAAGTCCTGTACTCCCTATCATTCCAAGAATTTTCAAAACCATTCCAGAAACTTTTCCAATGGGATTATACGCAAAAGTAATCTGTCGTTTTTTTATCTTTTTGAACGTCCGCCCAACATATGTATTTTTGGGTTGTTGATAAACCTCTGTTTTTTCGGGTTTGGGAGGGGATGGCGCTTTTGGAGCTTTGGCAACATCATTGGAAAATTGTATCGAACCAATTGCTTTGCGCACTTCATTGATTGCCATATCAACCGTGTCACTGACCACATCACCAATCTCATGATCCATCCCTTTGAAATCACCGGTTCGCATAGATTCTTTGATGCTTCGTTTAAATTCTTTTGTGCTTGTGTTCCATTCTTTACGATCCATAATTATCGATCCTCCATCTATATTATATCTTCTAGATCGAATCCTACTCTTTATTATAGACTAAGTTTAACACAAGCTCAATTCGAAAACGATTAAGATTTAATAAAAAATATCTTTTCTACCTCTTTATAGCTCTCTAATTTTTCATATATCCTTTGCACTATAGTTCAAATATATTATATATGCTAAGTGACTAAGGAGCTTATCATAAGAAAACAAAGGCAGCCAACATAACATGTGGCTGCCTTAATCGATTATTCTTCAGTTGTCTCTTCATCAAGCTGGGTTGTGGGTTCAGGCACTATATTAATCTGACGTGCAGTGGCCTGAATCGGGTCGGATTCCATTACGTCACCTGCAAAAAACACATGTACATACTGCCCTTTTTCAAGTGCGTCCATTGTCTTTTCATCTTCCGCATAAATAACCGTCTCTGAATTAACGGTTACATTACCTCGGTGATAATCCGCGCCATTTTTCCCCAATTCCCCTTCAACAAAAATAGTGATTGTCTCATTGGGGTTGGCTGTTAATTCTTTGATATATCCAGCCAGTCCATATACAACGAGCTCGGAACCGGAGTCCGTATCTGCACCCGGTTGCAACTCTTGTTCTATAGGTGGTTGCTCCGGTTTTGAACAAGCAGTAACTATCATTAACATCAATGCTAACATCAACATGATTTTCATTTTCATAATTGACCTCCTCTTTTGTATAGATTAATTCGTTGCTATACTCTTTAGACGTGGTCAGTAAAAAAATGTTCCATTAACGAAAACCAAAGTAATCCGGGTCTTTTTCTAATAACTTCATAATCAATTCTGTCATCGCTTTGACCTCAACCAGCATACATGTAGCATCACCAAAGGTAAATGTGGTGGCAATATCTTGGTCATAAAGCATCTGCTCAATCCGCCCATAATTTTCCGATACACTGCCATCAACGGTATTATGCCCGATATAAGTCACATCGTAGCTAGTTTTATCATAGTCAATGACCTTAAGGGGTCTTGAACTATTTAACAAGCGATTAGGTACATCCAGCCATTCTTCAATGCTGTGTATGTAAGTATTGCTTGTAAGGTTTGTTCCGACAAATAGAAGCTGGGACGGTTCATCATAAAGGCTTCCAAAGCATCCATGCCGTGGGCATGGTGTAAGCGGTTCTCCTTTTTGTATCAATGCTTTATCTTTATTTGTATATTCGACTTTTCTTTTCCCATAAGCTGCTACAGAATGTGTCGGGTGCAAAGAACGCACCACATCCTCTCGGGACAGAAAAATATTGGTTAATAAACCTACACACGATTTTTCTGTTGCAACATTGTATGTATCCTCTTTTAAATTACCTTCATCCCAAGAGTGTGTGGGAAACAGTAGTAATCCTTCATCCATAAAGTTACATAAGGCATCAATAACGGTGTCTGCTCCACCATCAACCTGACCGATAGCCCGCATAGACGAATGCACCATAATGGTTCCTTTGGGATTGGTATTTGATTTTTTCAAGTGTCTTATTAGCTCATCCTTTGTATACATAACGCTCTCCTTATTATATCGTTTTTACTCTTTTAAAAAGTAATAGACTCACTTTGCCCTTTATTATACCATAGATAAATCTCAAAAAAAAGTTACATGCACACTGTATCTAGCGCATGTAACTTTCTTTATTTTTTCCTTTTATGTGTTATTTTGAATATTTTTTTTCAATATCTGAAAGCATATCAAGACGTATCTGATGGCGGCCACCTTCATATTCAGCCTCTAACCATTGGTCCACAATCATCTTTGCCAACTCTGAACCAACTACCCGTGCTCCCATTGCAAGAATATTACTATTATTATGTTCACGTGATAGTTTTGCTGAGTAAGGCTCACTGCAAACTGCTGCCCGAATGCCTGGTACTTTATTGGCTGAAATTGAAATACCAATACCTGTTCCACATACAATAATTCCTAGATCACAGTCTCCACCTTTAACAGCTTCGGCAACTTTTAGACCATACTCAGGATAATTTTCTCTTTTTACTTCCTGATACGCTCCATAATCCAGCACTTCTATTCCTTTTTGTGCAACGTGCTCCATAAGAATCTTTTTTAATTCTAGTGAAACATGGTCACAACCAAATCCAATACGCATCTTATGACCTCCTGTTATTTTGTGATTAATTGTGAGTCGATAGGAATCATCTCAGGCTCTACATTTGGGCTAATCTCGCCACCTTCTTCAACAGCTTTTACCATCGCTTCTAATGAAGCTGCACCAATCGCTGCTGGATCTTGTGCTACTGTTGCTGCAAGCATACCTTGGTCTACAGAATCTCTAGCCTCTGTATCTCCATCTGTTCCTACGACCATGATTTCTCCAACTTTTCCTGCATTAATCACAGCTTGAAGTGCACCTAGCGCCATTGTATCATTACATGCATAGATTCCTTTTAAATCCGGATTTTGTTGAATAAAACTTGTTGCTACGTCTAAGGCTTTTTGTCGGTCCCAATCTCCCGGCAAGCTTCCTACAAGCTCAAGTCCAGCTGCTTCGAATGCGCTATAAGCACCTTCTCTTCTTGCTTCTCCCGATGCATTACCTGCTTTACCTTCAATAATTGCTACTTTACTTCCTGCTTCAACATTTTCAACGATATAAGTTGCACCTTTTTCTCCTACTTTTACGTTATCTGTTGTTGCAAAGGCAATTACACTACCACCCATTGCCGTTAATTGCTCCATCTCAACTTTTTCGTCAATGTTCATAACATAGATGCCTTTTTCGTTAGCTTGTACAATTCCAGGAATAAGGTTTACCGGAGACAACGGTGCAACTCCAATAGCTTTATAACCTGAGTTAACAGTATTTTCTAGGATTTTAAGTTGTCCTTCTGTGTCTTCTTCTGATTGTGCTGCATATACATCAACTTTTACGCCTAGTTCATCCGCTTTTGCTAAGACACCGTCTTTCATTTTTACCCAAAAGTCGGATGCTTGTGTTTTTAAAATCACCGCATATTCTGCTTCACTTGATTCTGCATCTTGTGTGTCTTGTTCTGTTGCTTCATCCGTTGCATCTGTTGTGTCTTGTGTCTCTTGTGCTGCATCTTGGGTGTTTGTACTGTCGTTGTTTGATGTAGTACTATCCCCTTCTTGACTGCATCCAACTAAACTTGCTACCAAGAAAATACTTACGACTAACATTAATAAAACTTTTTTCATTGTAAAACCTCCTATAAATTAATAATAGTTTGATGTTAAGTCAACATCATAGTTTATAATCATATACATAAAAATGTATTTATGATTCAAGTTTACTAAATCCATAATGCGCACTACCTAAGACACCACTTTCTTGGGTATGCTTTGGAAAAACAAATTGTAAATTTGCTTCGGGATAAGGTTTTCTGGTTCTTTTTTTCACTTGTTCAATTAATGCTTCTTTTGGAAATCCCTCCATCTCTATGACACCTCCGGCAAGTACGATGTAGTCGGGATCTAATATGTTAATCTCTGTTGCAAGGGGGATACTTAAGTTCTCTACAAACTCTTGAATGATCGCATCTTCACTATGACGAATAAAAATCTCATCAATAATGCACTCCGGAAAGTGTCGTTCAACCAGTTGATTTAGGTATTTGCCTGATGCTTTAACTTCGGCACAACCATAATTTGCGCAGGTACATTGCTCTTTAACTCCATATAGCGGAATATGTCCAAGTTCTCCTGCGACACCATTTTTCCCTGAATAGGCTTTTCCATGAATAATAATGGCATTGCCTATTCCTGTGCCAATATAAAAGCCAACAATGGTCTGTTGAGAGATATCTTCAATCTCCATATGCTGAATATCATTAAGCAAAAGGTGGTTCACATCCCGGTCAATATAAACTTTAAGTTTTAATGCTTCTTGCAATTTAGTTGCTAAATCAATGTTTTCTAGTCCTTTTAAATTGGGTGTAGAATACACAAATGTTTTTTCTTTATTCAAAATCGAAGGTATCCCTATGGACACACAGCTCACTTTGTCTTCCAATTGGTACGTATGTATATATTTTTCAATCTCTGTAATAAGGTTCTTAACACCGTCTTCTTGGTTTAACATGGTACTTGGTTTTTTTATAAAATATCTGAGGCTTCCATCTTTAGATACCGTTCCTATCCGAAAATTCGTCCCTCCTATATCTATGCCAATTATATCTTTCACAATCATCACCTTCTATCCGACTAATTTGTCATATCCACTTGAGTAGCATTTTGGAAATTAGTGATCATCTTATCCCATGCTTTTTCCAAATCCTCATCCAAACCAAAAAGTCCTGATGAGCCTACAATAAATACTTCCACTCCTGCTTCATGTAATTCATGAAATGTTTTCTCATTACATGAACCGTCGATTTCGATTAAGTATTTATGTCCTTTTTCCTGCTTTAGCTGCTTAGCCTCTCGAATTTTATCAAGCATCTCCCGAATAAAAGGTTGTCCTGCAAAGCCAGGATCGACACTCATAATGGTAATTTTATCGAGTAGATGTGCATAATGCTTAATGCTCTCTAGTGGTGTCGCCGGATTAAGGACCACACCGACCTTGCATCCTCTGTCTTTAATTTTATTAATGATGCGAAAAGCTTCTGTTGTTATCGTCTCTGCATGAGGACAAATATATTCTGCCCCTGCATCTGCCAACGCATCAATGTAGTCACCGGGATCTGTCACCATCAAGTGGCAATCTAGCGGTATCTCACACGCAGGCTTAATTGCCTTTACAAAATCAGGGGACAGTGTAATGTTTTTGACAAAATGTCCATCCATGATATCTACATGAAAAAAATCTGCACGTGTGTTTAAAATCTTAATTTGCTCTTTAATGTTTAGTAAATCCATACACATCAGTGATGGAGAAAATTTTGGTTTCATGGTTAAATCTCCTCTATATCGTCATTTATTTTTTTGTCGCAACAAAGCGATCAATCGTTACCGAAATAATAATGAGTGAACCCATCACGATTTGCTGATAACTACTAGGTACAGTCAATACAGTCATTCCATAGTTGATAATTCCAATAATGAGTCCACCGACAAATACTCCTGATATTTTCCCTTTTCCTCCAAAGAAACTTGTGCCGCCAATAATTGAAGCAGCTATAGCATATGTCTCAAATCCAGTAGCAGCAGCCGGTTCTGCAGCACCCACTCGACCGATAAGAACGATACCTGCAATACTTGAACAGATTCCTGATATAATAAAGACAAGTAATGTATGGAGTTTGACATTAACCCCTGAATACCAAGCCGCTTCTTTATTGCCACCTAGCGCATAGATATTACGTCCAACTTTTGTCTTTTTGGTAAAAAAAGCAAGAATAATCGCTACAACTACTGCAATAATAACGGCAACCGGTACTCCTGCTATTCGGCTACTTATGGTTGTGATAAATTCCACCGGAAATCCAAATACAGAACGTGCACCTGAGATAATCAATGTCACTCCTCTAAAGATTGCTTGGGTTCCTAACGTTATAATAAAAGGATGCAGGCCTGTTCTATTCACTAAAAATCCATTCATAAATCCAAAAATCCCACCAAAAACAACGCCTAAAAATAATGCTAATAAGACTGGTACTCCTGCAACCATCATCTTTGCAACAATCATACCCACAAGTGCTGCTACAGAACCTACCGATAAATCTATGCCTGCAATAAGAATGGCAAAAAACTCACCTAGTGCAAGTAATATATTGACTGAACTTTGATTCAAAATCTGTGGAATACTTTGCAAGTTTAATATACTCTCCGGTTTTAGAGCTGTTAAAACCAATACCAGCAATATAAATATTCCAAGGGTTCCATATTTTTGCCATATCATATTAAAGGACATCTTCTCTACATGTGCTTTTTTATTCATTCTTTTCACCTCGTTTTTCTATTTGTCCCGTCGACGATTTTACAATAATCTCTTCTGTTGCCTCATTGACACCAAAAATACCATTAATCTGACCTTCTCTAAAGACCGCAATTGTATCGCATACTGAAAGTAATTCAGGTAATTCAGAGGATACTACCAGTACCCCTTTGCCTTCTTGTGCAAGTTTACGCATCAACACATAAATCTCACTTTTACTTCCAACGTCGATTCCTTTTGTCGGTTCATCAAAAATAATGAGATGTGAGTTAGCAGCTAACCATTTTCCCAAAATAACTTTCTGCTGATTCCCGCCTGATAGCTCAGTAATATTTTGATGGATATCTCGGCATTTTACTTTTAGATTTTCTACAAATGTATGGGCGTTATCGACTTCCCATTTATTTTTTACTAATCCCGTCGTTCCTTGAAGGACGGTATTTTTAATGTACTCAACAATGGACATATTTTGTTTGATATCAAAATTGTCTAAAAAACCTGTCTCTCTTCGATTTTCTGTCACCATGGCCAAACCATGCTTTATCGCTTCATAAGGTGATCGGATCTCTATTTTTTTGCCATCTAAGTATATCGCTCCTGAACTTTTGGGTTCAGCTCCAAAAATCGCATTCATCAATTCACTACGTCCGGAGCCTACCAGACCTGCAAATCCAAGTATCTCACCTTGATGCAACTGGAAAGAAACATTTTTGACACGCTGGTCTTTTCTAGAAATATTCTTGACTTCAAAAAGAACTTTTTCACGGCTAAAATCAGTAATCGTCGGATGATGATATGTTCCTTTTATCTCACGTCCTACCATCATCTTAACTAGGTCATCTTCATCTACATCCTTCACGTGACGTGTTCCTACATATGTTCCGTCTTTTAACACCGTCACTCGGTCTCCGATTTCTTTGATTTCTTTCATTTTATGGGAGATGTAGACAATCCCTTTACCTTCAGCTTTTAGCTGTCGAATGATTTTAAACAAATGCTCCGTCTCCGATGTTGTCAATGATGTTGTCGGTTCATCCATGACGATAACATCTGCATCGGCAACCAAAGCTTTTGCAATCTCAACTTGCTGCTTTTCAGAAATACTGATGTCTTCAACAAATGTCTGAACATTTCTTTTTACTCCGACTTTATCCAATACCTCTGTTGCTTTTTTTTGCATGTAGTCATAATCTACAACCGGAATATTAAAACGCTTATGGGTAGGAATCCTACCTACAAACAAGTTTTCTTGTATTGATATTTCATTAATTACGCTTAGTTCTTGATAGATGATACTGATTCCATTTTCTTGTGCTTCTTTTGGTGTCAGCTTTGAAAATTCATTGCCTTTGAGAACAATCTTTCCCGATGTTGGTTGATAGACGCCACTTAATATTTTCATCAACGTCGATTTTCCCGCACCATTTTCCCCCAAGAGAACATGCACTTCGCCCGCTTGAATATCAAAGCTTATATTATCGAGTGCCTTTACCCCTGGAAAAACCTTGGTAACATTTTCCATTCGAACGAGTGTACCCATAAGAACCTCCTTAAAGTATTTTTTCTTTTACGTAATCGATTACTCAACCTATAAAAAAATATGTAATCGATTACGTTGTTGCTAAAAAAATTATGTAGATAATCTTTTTTTTAAGTGTACAGGTATGCTAATATTTTTTTTTGTTATTGTCTCACCATGAATTAATTTCATGAGTGTCTTTGATGCTTCGATTCCTAGTTTTTCCGTATCTTGTACGATGGTCGTCAATGTTGGATTGCAAAATTTTGATAAAGAAATATTATCAAACCCTACTACCCGAACATCTGTTGGAACGCTATAGCCACAGACATCTAGTGCATGTACCACGCCTAATGCCATATGGTCATTTGTTGCGAAGACTCCATCAAAATACAGTCCGTCTTGAATCTGCTCAAGTATTTTATTATATGCTGCAGAATAAGATGGTTCCGTGTCCAATTCAAAGTATTGTTCAATCACATCTTTTTTTTCACTAACGCCTTTTAAAAAACCATCTAATCTTCCGATAACCGGAGAGACGTCACGACTGTCTCTTAAAAATAATGGACGTCGACTTCCACTTTCAATCAGCTCAAGTGTGGCTAAGTATCCACCATGCGCATTATCCGATGCCACTAAAAAATCAGCATTCTTTGGACATCTATCAATATAAATCACAGGTATATTCTTTTTTTGAAAGTCTTCAATCTCTGTCTGTCCCGATATATATATAACGCCATCAACATTTTTTTCCAAAAGGTTGCGAATATGCATCGTCTCTTTTTCACGATCTTCATTCGTATCACAGATAAATACTGAATAATTGTGTTTTAGGAAAAAGCTATCAATTGTTCGGGCAATCTTTGCAAAGAACTCATTGGTTATATCTGGTACAACCACTCCGATTGCATGGCTTGTATTTGTCCTTAGACTCTTTGCATATGCATCTGGCACATAGGCATATTTTTTAATCGCCATAAGTACTTTTTCTTCTGTTTCTTTTGAATAGCCTCCTTTGTTATTGATTACGCGAGATATTGTGGCTGTAGACACACCTATTTTATTCGCTAATTGTTTCATCGATAATTTTTGTTCCACAATACATCCCCCTTTGTTACGTAATCGATTACCTTATGTTGTAATAATATACTAATATTTTCAATCTGTCAACTATTTTTTATTAATTCTGTCGTTTATTCTTCCATAAACGTGTGTATTTCATAGACATGTTTTTGTGTATTCCAGCGATATCGCCCAATCCAATTGATGCCTTGATCATAGTTTATTCCAGTACTGGCAAGCTCTACCTGACCCCATTGGCTCTCAGGAACTTTTGTCACTTCTTCGTAGGCATCTTCATCGATAATAATTTCATCGAGTGCATCGCGTTGATCATATCTAAAGCGATCGGAAAAATAGATTCCTATACGAATCTCTTCATGATTTTCTTCATCAATCTTCTGATTTAAAACAGTGTCAAATACATAATCTTTTGTCTGTCCTGTGAGGATATCTTCTGGATATGGATCTAGCTTTTGATGAATAATCCTTGTATTGCCTTGCTTAACTAAAAGATATACCGCATATTCATCTCGTATCGGGGCAAACCCTTGATTAGCGATTGTCATCCGGATGTTAAGGGCTCGACCGGGCTTTATACGTGCGGAGAGCGTTGCGTGTTCTAACGTTAAGCGGTAGCCTAAGTGGTTGTTGATATATTCTAGGGCATTTTCACCTTGATATGTTTGTTGTGCCCATTGATCAAGTACTTGCGTATTATAATAGTAGTTAAGATAGGATAGATGCAATGCATTAAACTCATCAACAGCATGCTCAATATCTGTATATTCACTTAGTGTCGGCATCTCTCCACCATTATAACCAAAGGCTAAGTGGGATGCCACCCAATCCAATTCTTCATCTCTAGAATACATTGGATCATCATATGTTCCATAGTCTATCCCATCGGCAAGCAACGCATCATTGTGAAACCCTAAGCGTTGTGTGTCAAGACCAAAATCCAAGGCATCCCTTAAAAAACGCGGTCGTCGAACACTCACTTTTATCTTTGGGTCTAAATGTGTCAGCCAAGCATATAGCAGTGCATTTCTATTATCTTCTTGCAAAGGATTCTCTTCAAGATATTGACTGTTGTGCCACTCCCCCCATGGACCGAACATCCCGGCTTGAACACTAACAACAATATCTTGATAATAATTGAGCACATCTCCAATCTGGTCGACATGTTCCAAGATAAGTTCTAGGGATTTTGGATCCTCATAATCTGCTGCATCATAACTATAGGCTGCTCGAAAAATAACTTGTTTGTTCTTTTCTCTAGCCGTATATAGCATATTATGAAGCTCCATAAGCTTATCTGCTGAAATCGCTTCAGATAGAAACTCACCTAGGTCATATGTCACTAAAAGCAGTTGGGGGTTCTCCTGCATATTCTCAACATAGTCACGGTTTGCTGTATCTACTTGGGCATAAAACCCTCTTGCCGGACCGATAACTGGTTGGTTATGCTCTTGAAACTCTAATGTCACTTTGGGTATATAATAATATGAAAACAATCCCCACCCTCCAAGCATAATAAAAACAGCTAATACTCCTGTAATAATTTTTTGGCCTATATTTTTTTTAGCTGCGTTGTCTCTCATGACCGCTCCTTCCTACAAGCATCCAGTTTGTTATACAAATCTACGGCTACATGCACACTGGACAAATATACTGTCGGAAAATAACGGTACAGCCATAACTGCCCTCGTCTTATGAGACTTAGCGCTTTTTTATCCGAAAATAGTTGATAAGCCTTCTTATAACTGCTTCGAATTTTTCGTTCATATGGATATGTCTTATCGGTTCCATATCGAAGCTGATATTGTGCAATCTGCAAATTTAACAAAAATCGATATGTGCTATATATTTCTAGTTCATTATCTTCCCATCGACGAAACCATCCTATCGCCTCTTTAAGCGCCATGAGTTTATCTAAGCGCTTTATCGAATAGCTTCCTGTCAAGCTGGTAGAACGCTGCAAATAATTAATCCAAGGTTCTCTAAGCACAACAACTTTATGACATTGATAAAAAATCTTATATGTTGTAAACTCATCTTCATGAATACGACCAACGGGAAACCGTAATGTCTTCCACAACTCTCGCCGGTAGAGTTTTCCCCAAGCAACAATCATCTGACTTTGACCATGATTTACAATATCAAGCGTAGCACTTCGCCCTGACTTTTCAATGGGCACACGCTTTATCGCTTGAGTTGTCGGTTTTTTCCCTTCAAAAAATTTTTCAAATCCACAGACGACAACATCCGCTTTTGATTTTTCCATCACCGTATATACCCGCTTTAGCGCTCCCTGTTTAAGTGAATCATCGCTATCAAGAAAGAAAACATACTCGCCCGTGGCATACTCTAGTCCTGCATTTCTGGCACCAGACAATCCCTGGTTTTTTTGATGAATCACGTGTATCCTTGAATCCGCTTTTGCATATGCATCACATCGCTTGCCACTGTTGTCTGTCGATCCATCATTAATCAAAATAAGCTCATACGCACTAAAAGACTGACTAAGTATGGATTCAATACAACTATCTATATACTTCATCACATTATATACCGGCACAATTATACTTATTTTGACCATAATTTCATTCCCCATTCTTTCATAATCTCCATTGCATTAGATTTTCTTAAGACCCATGCAAACCAAATGTTAATGATAAGTACACACAAAGCTGCCTTTAATCCAAAACCGATATAACTACTTCCATCTATCCATCCGGTTCCTAAAAAACATAGCCCTATTCCACTTATCGTCCATAGAGCGCCCTTCATCTGCTCTTTTAGATAACATCCTAATCCAAGATTCCCCAAGTATTTCATAACAATCTTAGCCTCATACCAATAAAAGGTTCCAACCGTTGAGAGCACCGTGGCAAATAGCACGCCAAAAAGTCCCCATATGCTTCCCATAATTATCGATAAAACCAGGTTAATGGCTGCTGCCAAAAACATGATATGCTTGACCTTTTCAAATAATCCCGCTGCATTTCTAAAGACACGAATCACATTACGATTACTCACCAAATAATAGTTCACTAAGATTACCACAACAATGGAAGGATTTAAGATAAGCTCCGGTCGCTTGAGCCAAAGACGGATAAAGTCTTGAACAAGTATTGCAAGACATGCCGTCGTAAATCCACTAATCCAAAAGCTAAAGTTTTGGGTTACGAAAAAGATTTTTTGCTGTTTTATAATAGGATCTCCTGCACTCAGATGACCAACACTTGCCGAGACAGCTCCAAAAAGTACTGCTACTAGACTCGTTACTCCCATAATGACAAACTCATAATTTGAATAGTATCCAACCCAAATCGTTCCAATCAATATCGAAATAATAATATTATCCGTCCCAGTCATCATCACACGTGCCATGCGATATTGTAGAACATCGATGATTTTTTTATGAATCTCTTTTTGCTCCTCAAGAACATAGGATATATTGGTCTCGGTTCTTAAAAATGGATACATTTTTTTTACCACATGCTCTATAAATCCACTAAACAAAAGACTCTTTAACAAAACTAGCGATAAATATAAAATATAATTTCCCGTCATCAATAGAACAATGATTTGTAAAATCAATGTTCCCCCATCAAAGATAAGTTCCATCAGATGAACTTTATATTTTCTTTGATCGGCTATAATCATATGCAGCTTATAACCAAATCGATTATTTATCAATACACTGATTAGATATAAGCTAAAAGCTAAGGATAAATGGGGCAACGCACTTTCCGTCTGAACCATTAAAGGAATGGCGAGTAAAAAAATCAACCCAAGACCGGACATCCATAGCGTCATACGCTTATAGAGCTTGGAAAAATAGTGATACAAAACTTGAAGCTTTTCAAGGTCATGATGTCGAATAGGTGCATATAAATAGTAAAGCATCACAGGTCCCATGCCATGTTCTGCAAAGGATAAGACGATAAACAAATTCGTAAACAAGCCGTTAACCCCGAGATACTCTGTTCCCAACGTACGAATAAAAATAGACTTGCCAATAAGGTTAAGTAGCAAAATAATTACTTGCACACTCAACCCCACTATAATATTACGACTTGAATTCATTCGCCTTGACTGTGAATTTAACGCTGTAGCTTTCATATATTCCCTCGTACTTTTCTATGCACATATCTACTAAGGACCGGACGCCCGATGATGAACATCCCACTCAATACATATTGCGCTTTAAACTTCGCCGTGAAGTAGAGCATACTATACATAAGGCTTTCTAACGGCTCTTGAACCTGCAGGCATGCCTTAATTGCCCCTGGCGTCTTTAACCATTGTCTAATAACTTTCATTGAAAAAAAACGGTTTAGTATATCATGGGTTGTATGTAAATGTACTCCATACATCTCCCATTCTTTAAACAAGGTCCATAACATTATACGAAACCCAAAAGGTATGGCTAAATCAATATTTTCATTTAGCACTTTTTTTTCATTTAAAAACGTAGCATAATTTATCAATACACTTCTTGCTCGCATGAAGATATCATCTTTTTGATTGGACGTCGATCCATCAACAATATTATACACATATACACCTTTATCTGTGACATAATACCTAGGAGCATAAGCCATCAGCTTTATATTAAACAAGCTATCTTCCATAAAGGCTTTTTTTTGTCGATTAAAGCGCACACCACATTTTTCTAAAAAAGTCCGTCGATAGATTTTTCCCCATACATAACCAAATCCACTTGTCGTCTTATATATGTGATAACGTTTTATCTCTTGGCGTGTTCCAAAGCGACAGATTCGTCCCTTCGGGCATGGTTGTATTCGATGTTTTTTTCCATGCACTTTGCGATCATATGCCCCCGATATAATATCATATGGAAAGTGTTTAAGGGGTTCCATTAGATATTCAAGAGCTTTTTTGGGCAACTGATCATCCGCATCAACAAAAGCAATAAATTCACCGCCGCAATACTTTATACCTATATTTCTCGCTTGACCTTGTCCATTGTTTTTTGTATGAATAACCCGGATTCTTGAATCTGTTTTAGCCAAAGCATCACAAATCTCTCCTGTTTTATCGGTCGAACCATCATTAATTAAGAGGATTTCAATAGATGTATACGATTGCTCGCGCAAGCTTTGTACACAGGATTTAATTTTTTTTTCTGCATTATACACAGGTACTATCAAGGAGATCATTCTCGTTTCCTTTCTAAATCACACCGGACGGTTAAGTAGTTTTTGAACTGCAATCAATGCTACACGATATCGATGACGAAGACGACGCAATATTGAGTTAATCCATGTTTTTTTTGTATGTTTTTGAATGGATAAGTCCACTTCCATCACCTTTTGTCCCTCTTTGGATAAAAGAAGGGTCAAAATTTCATCTGTCTCTTTCTTGGTATCTGCTGTATGTATTGATCCTTTCTCAAGTCCCATCTTTTCACGAAAGATTGCTTTTTGATGATTAAGTTCGCGAGCATCAATCCCTTCGACAACATATAGATGCACATATCCATGTTCTGCATAACATGCGTTTACTTTATCTTGGATACCCTGAAAGCCATTTTTATAATGTCCTATCCAGTGTTCTTGTTTATATATACTATAGATAAGAGCTTCCATTTGCCTGTGTGTAAACTTTTGTCGCATCTCAAAAACAATTTTTGCGCCAAGTGCTTCTAACTTTTGAGGAATCTCTTTTGCACTAGGATGTTTGACCGCCTTTGGCCAGACAAACCACAAACGTACATCGTCTTTGCGGATTGCATATTCTAAGACCATCTGATGCAGATACTCTTCATCCATACATCGGTGCCTAAAAAATTTCGCATCATAATTAACCGATAACGTTGGAAACCGTACCACATGTACCGGACAATTAAAATACCAAGCACAGGCTACACGATGAGCTCCATCAAGTAAGTGCATGTCTGCGTCAACGGGAATAAGAGATTCTTTTGGATCAAATCCTGATGTTCGGAAGGATTCAATCAATGCATCAAATGTTTCAAAATATTTTTCCAGCGAGTTTTTTTGTTGATTACCATATTCACTATACGTTCCATCGGTAAATGCTTCGATGTGTTTTGCATATAACTGACGCGCACGTTCAAGGTCTTGACCCTTTTGTTTACTCTCAATATATAAAATCTTGGGAATCAAATCCAAGCGTCCCGGAAGAACCAATTTTTTTGCCTCAATTTCAAAATATTCAAAAGGCGTCTGGGCATTAATGTTATTGTATTCTATAAAAAAAGGTGATAATCTCTGAAACAGCTCTTTTTGACTAGCCTTCATTGCCTTGCTCCTTTTTATAAATAACGGATTTTGGCACTTTTCCGATAATCCGCTCTATAATGGTTGTATTGCAAAAGATATGGGCATCAAAATGTTTTTCCATGTAGCGTAGACGGTAAAAACTAAAGCTCCAGCCAACCATGGCTCCGGCAAAAGCACCCAACCCATAGAGTCGGGATAGATTTTCCCTTGCCCAGTAGCTTCCAACCAGAACACTAATACAAAAAATCACTGCGGTCATCATTGCCCCTTTATTATCATTAAAATAGAACATAAAAATAATATTACAATACATGAGAAAAATAGCAAAATATGCGCCAATCAACGATGCATAGTTTCGAAGAACACTTCCCCCAAAACCAAAATCAGGTAGTACTGCCATAGCAATCAAAAAAAGAATTGTCGTTATAATCGCTTGTACAATGGCTAAGAAGCTGACCTGCTGAATTAATAAGCGAAACATCGCTTTTTTATCCTTTTGAATATCTTGCCAAGTTTTCCCGATAATCGACTCCATATATTTTTGGTAGCGGTCATGAAAATTGGTCTCAACAAGAACCGTGAAGATTACAATCATTGAAATATTACTAAACATAGCAAGCGTCGTTGCCATATCATAACTTTGCATTGTATAATAGCTTTTCGCAATAACCAAATGATTCGGATGTCCCCAAAAAACAAAATTATGGATATAGAGCCCCAAAATATAGAAAAAGTTGGTGAACAGCACTTGATATTGTTCTGTAAAATATCTTAAACAGTCAAAATATTTTTTGCTGTTTTGCTTAAAATGCTTACGCATATACGAAAATTCCAAAAAAGCAATCAGAAAAAATCCAAGCGTCACTCCATAAAGTATAGCATGAATCACCGGCTCTCCCAACCAAAAGAAAATCCAAGCCCCAACAAATGTCACTGCCATGCCCATGCCATAAAATAATGCAATAACTTTATAATCTTTGGTCGCCGACAGATAAATCATTGAAAAAAATGCAATAATCATAATCATAAAAAACGCATAGGTAACTGCCGCAAATATAGGGTCCACTCCTCCTACTACAATTAAGCGATATACAAAAGGTAGTGCAAGAAGTGCACCCAACAAAGTATTTAAAAAGACTCCCGTATAAAATGACGGTAGAATATCTTCATATTGGTCATCATATATTTTATCTGCAATATAACGCGACATAACTCCATTAAACGGAGCTGTAACCAAAAGAGCAAAAATAAATACATATAGAATTGTTGAGGACAGCAGTTCTCGCTCCGCATAGGAAACCGACGTCAATCCCAAGAAAAAGTACAATGCTATAATCGTCATGATAACAATAATTGTTGGTCCGACTGTTACAATGGAACTATAGGCAATACCTCCAATTAAGCTGGTGACACTTTCTTCTTTGAATATTTTTTTTAGTTCAAAACCAATTCCTGCCATCTTCTCACCTCTTTTCCTTATATCCTTGGCGCTGATTGTTTTTCAAATATAACTTATGATAGTTTTCAAAAACTTCATGATTCTGATAATTATTTTTTACGCGTTCATATCCATTACTACCCATGGTTTGACGAAGCTCCTGATCTTGAGCCAGTTCAACCATTGCATTCGCCATTGCTTCGATTCCCATGATAGGGACCACAGCTCCTGCCGGACCATAGTTATCATATAATCCAAGGACAAGATTGCGACAATCGCCCACATCGGTTGTTATAAACGGCTTTTTAGCAGCAAAACCTTCAAGAATAACTAAAGGTTGACCTTCACTTAAGCTACTTAAAACCATCATATCCATCTTGCCAAGGTATTCTTTAACGTTAATCTTTCCAGTAAAGATAACGTCTTCCACTTCAAGTTCTTGAACAAGTTGTCGGCACTTTTGTGCATATTCCTCGTTCTCCGTAAGCGGTCCCATAATCCATAGCTTAAGATTTTTAACTTGTGCTTTAGCCATACTAAACGCATGAATCATTGTCTTAATATCTTTGATTGGGGTTACCCGCACCACCGCACCGATATTGATAAAGGTATCTGCTGCCTCTTTGGGCACAAGATTATTAAACTGTTCTAAATGTACACCATTACTAATTACGTTAATCTTTTCAGAAGGACAACCAAGCTCCACCTGAAAATCTTTTGCTGCCTCAAAAAGAGCGGTAATATCATCCGCCATATCATAACTACACTGTGAAAATTTTTTAAACTGCTGAATCCATAGGTCTTTATAGAGTCCTCTAACCCATTTTGCCTTAATAATTTCTTCTTCACGCTCTCGTGTATAAATTCCATGCTCAGACACAATTAATGGTTTTTTGTGTATATATTTACATAGACTACCATAGACACCAGAATACCCTGTGGACATCGAATGATAGACATCGGCTTTTGTCGGCTTGTTTTTTAATAATAAAAACAAGGGCATATACATCGACCGCATCGTCCACAAAAAGTCTGAAAACACCGCTTTATCATGATGCGCTTCGTAGTATTCACGCGTCATTTCCAAAAAATCCGGTCCTGTCAGCAAACTATTGACCGATACTTTTTTCTTCTGAAAAAAGTCGAATAGACATGGCCAGTCAACCTCTTGTCCAAACATCAGGCTTCGAAAAGCTCTGTACTCTTGGGATGTAAGCTTAGGCTTTTGAAAAAAACCAGGGACATAATCTTTATCAAAAAGGTATAACTCCCGAACTTGACTAACATTGGGAGGAATCATATATTTAAATTCTTTTTTTTCATCACGGCGAACCGATAATGTCTCAATGATAAACTCTACATCATCAAGTTGTGTCATCATTTGCTGCATCCAGCTTGATACACCGCCTGTCAAGAAGGGGTATGCCCCTTCAACAATTAAGCAGATTCTCATAATTTTCTCCTGTTCCTTATATCAGCTACCTTACCAACTCAATTGTGGCATGCGGTTCATATACATCAATCTGATACGAATGGGCATCTATTTGGGACACATTGCCACCAATAACCTGAAGGATTTCTTTGTCTGTGCGAAGGATAAAGTGCATCTCACCTTGCCATCCTTCTATATAGACATCAATTTTATCTTCTTCATACTGTATCCATGGAATGGATTGTTGATATATTCTTAAGCGTTCTCCCAGTTTTTGAATATTAAGGGATGGCAGTTCTCCTAACGTTCTTAGATAACGGTCCATAAATTCGGCGTAGTCTTTTGATCGAATCATCCAGTGGTCCTTCGCCGTTTCAGGATAAAGTATTTTTTCCATATCCATATTATGTACTGCTAACCCAAAAGAAGTCGCGATTGAATAAAAAGCCATTTTGTCTGATTCTTGACTTCCCATTGTCTCATAAGTTATGGGGACTTCAACGATGCCTTCTTCTTCAAATACAGGTTTAATTCCGCCAAGCTCCCATGGCTTAAGAAGGGTTCGCATCTTTTGCTGGCTTGATGTCCATCCATCTAAAGGCTTGTCTTTGTCATCTACATATAATGCTGTTAACTCTTCTTGTCCCGTCACTTTTTGATATATCTCTTGTTCCTTGGTCAGATCGGTAAATGTCGCCAAGCCAATATAGCCGCCAAATTTTTGAAAATCACGATTATAATTTTTAATCAACTCACTTTGCATGATTGCCGCTTCATAATCTTCTTCGAAAAATCCAGCCGATAAAAAGGCACTTGGTATTACATCTCGTGATTGAGTGATACCTATAATATCCGGAATAATGATATCTTCTTGGACACTTAGCCCATCGCGTTGATAATTATCAAGCATCATCTTAGCATTTTCATTAAGAAGATAGGGTAATCCTACATAGGTATGAGCCATTCCACCCACAATCGGATAGAGATAGTCTGAATATATGTCCGTTTGGACTCCGGTAAGAACACCATAACCTGAATTACTCGACATTAACGCTCCATTAACAACATATATTTTTTGCCCTTTATAGGTGTTTCTCCATACAATAGGATTCCCCTTGCCATCATCCACAAATTGTTTGGCTGATGGCTGTAGACGTACTAAAGTATAAGGATAATCATCCACATCAAACTCTAATACACCACCTAAAAAAAAGTCCTCTAACGTCCGCAGCCGTTTTGTTGTCTCCTCTTTTTCAAGCGCATACACTCCGATTATTTGATTAAACTGGGTCTCTTTGATATCTTTTGCAAGCCCTAGTATAATCAAATCTCCGCCTTGTTCAACAAATCCTTCGATTTTATCCATCCATTGTTGATTAACCGCTATCTCTCCTGCCACTATCATGACGTCTGCCTCTGTCCATTTTTCTTGGTCTTGGGTCAATGAACGCACTTGGGTTAACGACAGATTTTCTAAAGCCAGTTGTTCCTTGATGCGCTCACATGCAGACAATTCTATGCCTTCTTCAATGATGACATACTGCAATTGGTTGATTGCATCGGCGCTTGGAATATCTATATCAACCGAATCAATAACTTGATATCCATCGATATCGCGAAAAATAAATATCCCAATATCAACAAGCGAAACCGAGACCATCATAATCATTGTGATAATTAAGAGGGTCATCACATAATATATATTTTTGATTTCCACATCTTTTTTCATCATTTTCGCTCTTTCCTTGCCTCAATGCTGGTTTCTTTCCACTGCCGTAAAATAATGCTCACCGTTGATAACGTAATAATAATCATATACTTTAACTGCTTGATATATCCACTGTGCATACTTTGACCTGTAGTACGCTCATGCATAATCGCCGGAATTTCTTTAATCACATATCCTTTTAAAAGCATTTGAATAATCATATTAATATCCGGATATCGATAATCAAACTGTCCATATCCTGAATAATAAGCAAATGTACGCCGATTTAATCCTTGAAGTCCTGAGGTTGGGTCTGTAATCGTTGTCCCGGTAATTTTTTGGATAATCCCTCGAAAAAAACGTATCACTACTTTTTTCAAACCTGAGGGACGAAAAGAAGACTGCTCACTTAAAAATCTTGAGCCGATGACAATATCCGGTCGTTCCTTTTCCTCCCCTTGAACCAAAGCCTCATATATATACTGTACATTTGCAATATCATGTTGTCCATCTGCATCTAGCTGAATAACGTAGTCATATCCTTTTTCATCTGCATATTTATATCCGGCCTGTATAGCCGAACCATATCCTCGGTTCATAATCAACGACATAAGTATTACATCATAGGATGCCACTACCTGTGTGGTATGGTCGCTTGACCCATCATCAACAACCAAAATATCCGCCATCTGGGGAATTGACGTTGTCATAATTGCATCAAGTACTTTGCAGATTGACGCCTCCTCATTATATGCCGGTATCAAAATCAATGCTCCTTTTCCCATCTTACTCTTCCCTTTCCCTACTGTTATAACCATAATCAATCGCAAAATTATATCTTGCATACTCGTCTTGCTTAATCTCATATACGATGAACTCATCATCCTCATAATAGATACGCACATCTTCCGGAAAATACGTTCTAAACTGTTGTGCCCAAAAATATGCTTTAGAGTTTAATGCATAACGATAAGACTGATAATAGTCATTGTACTCAAGTCCTTGCTCTAGTTCTTCAAGTGCCCCTTGATGGCTTACCGGTTTTCGACGCGTAATTCCTTCTTGGGATTCTAAAAATCGAAAACCATAATCTACCAGCGGTTTTTTCTCAATGTAGAGATAGACCCGCTCTCCCGGAATCTCTAATTGTTTATTCGGTGTCCACTGTTCCTGCTCAAGAATAAATTTTGCCAATTCATAGTGGTAGCCATCATTCATCACAACACTAATATTATTAACCGGTGCAATAATTGTCCATGTCCTTGGGCTAGCCTCTTGGATAAGTTGACGGTTCACTTCCATAGCTCCCTTAGGTTGAAAATAATAAAAGGGAAGTTTGGGTTGCACCACTTCATAATCCATCCCCATCACTACGACCACCGGAATACATGCCAAGACAGCAACATAAAACAAAAGCTTTTGATTCCAACGTTTGGTCCATTGATAAAACAATTCTATTGGCCATGCAAAGACCATCGGACTAAAATAAGCAATAAAAATGCTGACGCGCTTAATTTCCATAAGTGTCGGCAATTGAAGCGCTCGAAGGATTGTCAAAAACATCAATAAACCATATCCCGCCAATATTGCGACAAGCATGCGATAACGCTCCTTTTTGGATTGAAGATACAACCCGCCATAGATGACAATTCCCAGAATAACCAGCAATGCAATGACCCGTCCAAACCAAAGCTGTTGCACAACATGCTTTTGCCAATCCCTTCTTGCTTGCCTTAAAAAAAACTGCCACGAAAGCGCTTCTTCTGCATTCTCGTCTTCTGCATTCTCCTCTTGCTCAGTCTCATCAGATAGACCTTCATCTTCAGTTTCATTCGCATACTCATCTCCGCGAATGATGCGAACAGCCCATTCCATGGATTGCTCCATTGGATAGCCCATTGCTCCACCTGCGATTAAAGGAGATAAGGCAAGTATGCTCATCATGAGACCTACCCCTATCAATGGAAGTACTAGCCTTTTTTTAAAGATGGTTATCAAATATATTAACCCTACACCTAAGCAAAGAAATGCTGCAATAATTGTTAGATAAAAGTGAAAGCTCAGTGTCAGTCCAAAACTTATCCCCCAAAAATAGAGCGATGTTTTTCGTTTTTCCTTAATATAGTGCAGAAGGAAAAAAAGCATTGGAACAAACGTAAGCATCCCATACTCTTGAGGGATGGCAAATTGGAACCGATAGATTGCTTCAACATCAAAGATATTGATTACTGAATAGATGGTCAATCCTGTTGCAATAGCGATAGTTGAAGAAAATATTTTTCGAAGTCCAAAATATAAAACAGCAAGAACAACCACACGGGTAAAGACGCCAAAGCTTCCTATAATCTGCACAGCATCTAATCCTGTAAAGACCCCAAGCGCACCAATAATCTGGTGAAATCCATGTGGATACAATCCCGATGGAAAGATATTGCCTTCTAGCAAAGATTGAACCCAATATAGGTGAATCTCTTCATCTGGTGCACCATAGCTTACAAACTTTAATCGATTATAGCCAAAAAAATATATATTATAGGCTATAATCCCTAAAAACATAATTTTATCTCCTGGACGTTGCCAGAATGTCCATCGAATACATCGCTTTACATTCTGTCCCATCCATTCAATAGTTCGGTGAATAAATAATCGGACTCCATAGCGCCCTTCAAACAGATGATGTATGGATTCCATCCAGTGCACCATCTGAGTATGTAGTCCTTCTCTATCCAAGAGCCAACGTATGCCAAACCCTGAAAGCAAAAGACCTATCAATAAACTTGCTCGATTAAACCAGCCTATAAAAGACAATATATAACCGACATGAATCAGTACTGCATTTCCTCCAATCAGATACATAAAGAAGTTATACCCTTTGTCATTAGAACGCTTTAGGCTTTGGAATATAAAAGCGCCCCAACCGATGACAAGTAATATGTATGCGATGGATAGTTGTATAAATTCCCATATCATTGGTATGTACACCGGATATTTCCCCCTTATAAAAATTATTGAAAAAATCGTACCAAATCAAGAAGCTCCTGATCTAACACAACCTCTGAAGCTTTTAGTCGATCTAGCACCTCTTTAAAATGTGTTTTGTCTGCCTCATAATAATATAATAGCTCTGCCTTGTAAGTGTCTATCTCTTCGGGAAAAGCTTCTCGCGCTCGTTCTACCCATACTTTTGCTTGTTCTGTTTCTTGGTTTTCAAGAAGCAGATGAACTATCTGCTGATACCATTCACACTCCATAATGTGGACATGCTGTTGATGAAGGATTCCAAGAACAGCCGCATAATGTTGCAGAAAGCGGCGGTGTTCATCTTTGGACAAAATCTTTTGTACAAGATATGGGTACACATAGTCTCTATATTCCTTGGCTAGATGGGCATCTTCTTTCATGTTCATACATGCCTGATACATCTTTATTTCCTGTGCCACAAATGCTTCAACCACTTCTGAAATAGCAGATGCCGCATAATGAGACACTTCACTATCTTCATGGCTTACTGCACTCAAAATAGATGCCAAGGCAGTTTGACGCTCATTTTTGAGCACATCTAGCAAAAGTTGTCGGATGCTGTGCTTGTCTGAAACCAGTAGTGCCTCTTCAAAAGGCACTACATCCATGGCCGCATGCACATTAGGCTTTGACAATACTTGAATACGTTCTTTACTCAAACTTAGTTCATGGCGATCTAGTTCATCTGCCCTTCGCTTATAAACCACTGCATATACTACCCATGAAAAGAATAAATACAAAGGCGCAACAATAGGACATACTAAAATGAATAGACTTGTCACCACACCTTTGGCTCCATCTTTTTTTATAATCCAAAGTGCCAAATTCGCTATAGCAACACTTCCATTAATGACTAATAATATTATAATTTGATGCATACCTTCATAATTAGCCCACATGTGTATTCACTCCCGTTTGCACTTCAATGCCTTTATCTGCCAAACGCCGTACAACATACTGTGCTTCTTCTTCATTTGTGTTCGTCAACAAAACGGCAATATGTCCAAATGCTTGACGTCCAATATAATCTGTATCACGTACTGAGCTTTTTAAATGCCCAATCGCCTGTTGCTCATTCTCAACAGACTTTAATCGTAAAACCGTATAATCCACAACGTTTTCTTGCTCTCCATACATATATAGTTCGATGACTTTTGCAAAGGCATCTTCTTCTAATATACCCATTTCATCAAAGTTGACTGCCATGTTAATACTTTCCATATATTCATTGGCACGACTTAATGAACTTCCAATCAGACGGCAAAGAATGCCAAAGTTATTTTTGTCATAAAGAGTTGTACTTGCAAAAGGTAAGCTCCAAACCACAATCACCGACTGTAGCTTTCCTTCTAAGTAAGCTCCTCCAACCATCATCGGCAGTGTTTCGTCCAACTTTGTGTTGATATAGATCTCTGAATGCATAAGCTTATCATAAATCATTGAATAGTCGCTAAGACGAAGTGTCTTTCCAAATTGCTGCGCTTTTTTTGATGTCGCAGAGGTTAATCGGCAATACTGTGACTGTTCATTAAAGCTATAGATGGCAACATCTTGGGACTTCATTGTATCGCCAACAGCTTTGACCGCTTTAAACACCACTTTTTCCGGCTCAATAACATCAAAGCGTGAAACCAAATCATAAATCCGTGCAAAACTGTCACGATAGTTTAACAAACGATTTTCATATGCGTCTTTAATCTGTACATTGCTATCATTAATAGTTTTAAGCGCATCAATTTCTAACTGTAGATATTCCAAATCATCCTTATGATCCGCATCTTTTCGTCGATATTTTTCTTTTAGATATCCAACCAAGGCACCAATCACAAAAATCTGAATAATCCAAAGATAAATCTCATCGCCTTCAAACCTAATATAAGTACTGTCCGTCGCCAAATGCATATATAATCTTCCTACCGTACTAAATGCGACTGCAAATATTCCTTGCAGATATCCATAGATGACAGCTGTCACCAGCACATATAACATATACACATCAATCGTTTCATGAAAATCAAATCCACTTGTTGCAAAAATAAAAATTTGCACCAAAAGGAAAAAAGCAACATTTTCTAAAAACTGATGTAGATTGCCTCGCTGATCCATACGAACCCGCTTTTTATTAGAAGATGAACTTTCATTGTCTTTAATCGTATTGTGACGGTGCAACTTTATTTGTCCAACAAGTTTTGGCAATACGTCTTTTGGCTGATACTTTTCATAATACTTAGGCACTTCATGAAATGATTGCATAAATATCTTTGGCGGCTGTTCAGCCATCGCTTCATCCGAGCGTTTATCTTCTTCGGGTTCAACGGTTTCGCCCATCCATTCAAGCACTTGGATACCTGTATACCCATAAGTATTCTTAGGCGCCACATGGTATATCACCTGCTCTTTTGGCTGCATCGTAATTAATTGATAGATGTAATCTGTTGCATCATCTGTATATATTAGGGGATAGTATTGATTCAGATAAGGACCTTCGAAGTCTTGAAAATTAAGATTAAGCATAATGTCCTTTTGATAGATGCCATACAACTCTCCCAACCGCACAATAGCAAGACGTTCTGACTGTGCATTATAATAGCTTTGGCATACTTTTTCTCCGGCAAGTACGCCAACGGCATGGGAAGATTGTGCATATGGTACGGTAGTTTCATCAATGGTATATTGTCCCTCTTTTTCATAAACCCCAAGTGTCGACAAATACACAAAAGGGATTGCTCCTTGATTCAAGCATTGATGGACGACATTGGTCAATCCTGCCATGCCTTTTGCCATACCCTTTGTCTCTTGTTCCTTCATATGCCATGCATCTAACATACCTTTGTAGATGACAACATCCGGCTGAACCGTTTGAATCACTTGTTCAATACTCTCACTATCAAAAGGGAAGATATATTCTTGAAAAACCTGTCTCGGTGCTTTTTGCCGTTTTTCACGATTTCCCGTCACGACAAATACTTGATGACCTTCTTTTTGCATTCGGGAAATAATACTTTTCCCAAATACATCATAATTGCTAAATAGAAGTATTTTCATTGTTGTCACCTTCTTTCTTTAGCGCATTCAATTCTGCTCTTAGTTCTTGATTATCGCGTTTTAGCAGTGCTACCTGAATAAAAAGCTCATTGAGTTGATTATTCTGAACACTGGTTACAATCGTATTTTTTAGAACGATAAATAGAATTCCAATCACCAAAAAGAGCAAAAAAATGGAAGGTGGATACCAGATACCTAGTTGCTTGGCAACCCAATTAATTATTCCAGGAAAAAAACCTAAAATAATTGCAATTCCACCCATAAAAAGCCACAATACGGATTGTGACTCTGTCATTTTTCGATTAACGATTTGCATTAAGATATAAATAATTAAAGTAACTCCCACTACAATTGAACCAACATTGACCCAAATACTCATCTCTCATCCTCCACAACGGCTGTCTCTATATTGTAATAAAGTGATGTTTTTTATCTTATCCTATTATATCTTTATTCTTCTTTAAATACAAATATATTTTTAAGTTGGATATAGAACAAAAGACCTGTTGTGATTGCCGCTATAATATCTGCAATGGGCTCTGCCAAAAATACAGCATTAACTTTATTATCCATAAATAGCGGCAAAATATAAATTAGCGGAATCAAAAGTATAATTTTACGTAAAAGCGCAAGAAAAACCGATGTCTTTGCATTCCCTAAGGCAATAAATGTCTGTTGACAGCTCACTTGAATTCCAAAGAGCAACGTTCCCGCCATGTAAATACGCATGGATTTTATTGTCAGTTCGATAAGCTCACTATCTTTTGTAAACATTTTGGCAAAAAGTTGCGGTACTCCCATCGCTAAAAGCCACAAGGTTGCTGAATATATAACGGATACCTTTAACAATAAGAAAAACGCTTTTTTGACACGCTCGTAATTTCCTGCTCCATAGTTAAAGCTAATAATGGGGGTTGCACCTTGAGTTAATCCAAAAAGCGGCAACATGGAAAATTGCATCACACTTAGTAAAATCGTCATCGTCCCCACAGCAATATCTCCACCATATTTTAATAGAGACGTATTAAAGACAACCGCTAGCAAGCTTTCTGTTGCCTGCATGATAAAAGGAGATAATCCCAGTACTAAACATGGACCTAGCACTTTCAAATCAAGACGCATATTTTTTAGTCGAATGTGTAAGATTGTCTTCTTACTTGTCAAGAACCACACAACCCATATTGCCGATACTCCCTGAGAGATAATGGTTGCAAGTGCCGCTCCTTGAACCCCCATGTCAAAACCAAAAATAAAAATCGGGTCCAAGATAATGTTTAAGATGGCTCCAATTAATACTGTAATCATGCTCATCTTAGAAAAGCCTTGTGCTGTAATAAAAAAGTTCAATCCCAATGCAAATTGAACAAAAATTGTTCCTATTGCATATATTCTTAAGTAGGCAACTGCATAACCAATTGTGTTTTCACTAGCGCCAAAAGCCATAAGAATGTCCTGTGCAAAGATAAGAAGAATGGCTGTCAACGTTATCGATATAATGGCTAATGCCGTCGTACAGTTTCCAAGTATTTTTTCTGCCGCATCCTTATCCCCTTTACCTAACATGATTGATGCCCTCGGGGCGCCCCCCATACTAACAAGTGCGGCAAAGGCAGATACAATTAAAATAATCGGCATGGTTACCCCTAGAGCAGTCAACGCTGTGGCGCCTACTACAGGGATATGCCCAATGTACACTCGATCGACTAGGTTATATAGTAGGTTAATAATTTGTGCTGCAATGGTCGGTATGGCCATCTTAAATAATAACTTATTGATATTTTCATATCCTAATTCATTTTGTTGTTGAGTATTCATGATCTTTTCCTCTCGCTATTTAAGTGTCTGTGTAATATTCGTATACATTTTGTCTAAGGCTGATTCAATGACACGATATTCATGCTCTGTAATTCCATGCGTCAACTGATCAAAAAAATCTTTTTGCACTTTTTTTAGCTGTTGCACTATGGGCATTGCCGTCTCTTCCAAAGTTAAGTGTATACAACGCTTATCTTTTTGATCCACTTGATAAGCAATAAACGCCTTTTGATATAATCCATCAACAGATTTAGATATCATCGATTTAGACATCGCTCGATACTTTGCAATATCACCTGCTGTATCGAATTGTTTATTATTATATAAAAACAATAAAATATCCGCTTCACTTTGTGTCAATTCCAGCTCTCGTATAATTGGGTAAAACATCTTATCATAGGCTTTTTTCATTTTCCAATTAAAAATGAGAAATATACTGTTTTTATTGTCAAATAATTCTTTTTCCATAGACACTTCCTCTCTAATAATAGTTCAATATTGAACTATATTACCACGCTCTTATTTTGAAATCAAGGACTTTTCAATAGAAAAAAAGAGGCTACGCCTCTTTTAATAATTTATTCTCTATACTGTTGTGGTCCCGGGGCCTTAACGACAATAAGTTCAAGCACCTCTTCATCTGTATTTTGCACATGCATTTTAATATTATATGGGATCTCTATTAAGCTCCCCTTAGGATATTGCTGTTGTGCTTGTTCTCCTAAACTTAAACTTAGCCGCCCCCGTATGACATTCATATATACATTGGAATTAGAATAATGTTCCGGCAAGCCCTCTCCTTGGTTAAAAACCATGTGAATATAATTGATATGATCATTCATTATCAGCTTTTCTACTACTTTTTCATTACCCGTGCTATACTTATGTACTTTTTCAATCATTGATATTCCTCACTTTCTAGATTCATGACTTCATTTTCCAATCCTTATTAAGGATTGTATCTGTTCTATATATATTATATACTTTTCCTATTGGAGGTGTTTTACTATGTCAAATTCAAATGCAATCCCCCCTTATCCAACAATCCTTGATGAATTGCCCCCTCAACTTGTCGCAGACTATATTGCTCAAGGGCTCTTCAAGCGTCAGTCCTTTGCCAAAAATACATTACTGCATATTGAAGAGGAGTTCTGTCAACAGATAGAGATTATCCTTGAGGGCGATATTGTTATTGAACGTATTGGTGAAGCAGGTGACCTTATGACCGTCAATCATTTTCATCAAGGGGATATCATCGGCGCCAATCTCATTTTTTCTAGTACCGATGCGTATCCGATGACAATCACAGCCAAAAAGAACTCTCAGGTCATAACCATTCAAAAGGATATCCTTTTTGAATTATGTAATAGCTATCCTCGTTTTCTCATGGCATTTATTCGAATTATCTCGGATCTTTCTGTCCTTATCGCCACTAAGATGAAAAATCGAATTACCCGTACAATCCGACAAAGCATCATTACATATATCAATCGACAATATCAGCTTCAAGGTACAACGACTCTACGTCTTACCATGTCCAAAAAAGCTTTAGCCGAAATGTTTGGTGTGAGCCGCACCTCCCTTTCAAGAGAATTACAAAAGATGGCTGATGAAGGTCTTATAACCTACGATGCACGATCGATTGTTGTGCTCAATCAGGCTCTTATTCAAGAGCATCATTAAGAACAATCGCCTTAGGCGGGCACTGTTGTACTATGTTTTTGAGTAACGCTTGTTCTTGGCTGTTGAGTTCTTCCCATAAAAGCTTTGGACTGCGAACGATAGCTTTTTTAGCTTCCATTGCAAAAACACTAGGAAGTTTTTTTGCACACGCACTGCATCCAATACAGTATTCCTTTTTTACACAAATACTCTGACATGGTTCATCGGCTTCATCTTGAATCTTAATGTGCATCCATTCCATTAATAATCCCATAAGAAAAATTAGAATAACCGTGAGCCCCCAGCGCACAGCCATAAACTCAGGACCTAAAAATTTTGCCTCATTGGCAAGCATCGGCACCTTAATTACTGCCCATGCGCTTAGAATGACCACGACATTTCCAATACTTGCGCCTTTTTTATGTAGGGTCTTAGCAATAGGAAAAGCTGCATAAATCGGTCCTGCTGATAAACTTCCAAACGCAAGCGCCAAAAGTGCCCCCATGATGCCGGAGCGTTTTCCCAAACGTTTAACGATCCATTCTTTGGGAATCAACACTTCAATGGCTACTGTCAACATAAAAATCACAGGCAAAATCTGGACCATCTCCACAAGATAGTAAGAACTATTTTGTAATGCTATACTTGCCAAATCTTTTCTCAGCAACAGCATTAGGAGATAACTTGGCCCTATAACTGTCAGCAACTTGTTTTTTTTCATCACATTAATCATGACAAAATCCCTCCCATCATTACGGCAATCAAGATTGCAGCTGCAAAGCTTAGTCCGTTGCGTGTAAGTGCAAACCGGGTACCAAACTCTTTTTTCTCCAGAGGGAATGTCACAACGCCCACCATGGTTAACGTTGTTAAAAATGCAACTCCGGGAACAATACTAGCTCCTGCATCAACCAAAGACCCAACCAGTGGAAATGCCACAAATGCAGGAATCAATGTGACACTTCCCACAAGGGCTGCTACAAAAGATGAAACCCATACATTCCCTGAACCTAAAACACGTTCAATCGTTTCTGGCGGAATAAAGCTTAGGATGGCTCCAATCATAAAAATGATGGCCACAATATCTCCTAACATATTTTGCATCATACCTCGTGAATTTTTCATCGCCTGCTTGGCTTGTTCTTTGTCTTTTTTTATCGCAAGGATAAAGACGATAATACCAAGAATCCAAAAACCTAGTGTGAATATATCCATGCTTTTTTCTCCTTCCAACTAATATATTCTTGATGAACTAGGTTTATTGTATCTAAATATGCTCAAAAAAAGAGTTACATATGTAACTCTTTTTAAAATCGTTGAAACAATACATTGTTCTCTTTGTGTACATGCTGATACATATCCGCTTGTAATTGTTGTAAATCTCCATAAGTTACTGAATACGTCGCACACCCATCTTTTGGTACCTTAAAGTGATCTGTAATCACCGTTAAGCGCTTAAGGATATCTCCTGCCGCGTCATGCTCTTTTTCAAGTTCATAAATCAGCTTCTCTACCTTCGTCGTGTCACCATCTAGGATTAGCGGAAAAAGCTGTTGTTCTTCTTTAACCAGGTGCGCTTCTAATTCTATCCGCAACATCCCAACCAAATGATGGACTTCAAAAAGCTCCGGATGGCTTTGCCCGTGGACTTCAATTAATTTAAAAAGCTTTATCCCCAGTTCCGGTAAGATTCGGCGAAGATATCCATGATGATTGTGGACAATGTTGTCAATCAATTCCTGATTGGTCATTTCACTGAGCTTTCTTGTACTTTCACCACTTGCTTCTAGTGCTATGAGCGTCTCTTCAATAGCCTTTAACACCACTTCCTGCTTTTCTTTTGTATCATCTAAGGCTGTTGCCACTGTTCGCTCTCCTCCACAACAAAAGTCTATTCCATATTGCATATACACTCCTGATAGTACCGGGTAAAGTGTCACGCTATCACCAATTGACATATTCATATCAAAATTTTTCATCTTAACACTCCTTTCACTGATTGACCAAAGGCAATACACGCTTCTTTTGAAGCGCCTTCAGGCAGTTCATTAACAATCAAGCTATCTAACTCAATCTTAGCGCCTAGTCCATCCATCATCGCCTCCCATTCTTGCATCCATTCACCGTCGCCCCAACCATAAGATCCAAATAATGCAATGGATTTGTCTGCAAAGGCTTGTGCATGTTGTTTAATAAATGGTTCCATCTCGGATGTATCAATCTCTTCAACGCCCATGGCCGAACATCCCAAGAGAACGATATCACTTTGTTCTATATCCACCCATTCGCTTTTAGCCACTGGTTTTATCGTTAACGCACTGTCCGCATTGACTTGTTGAATTCCTTGCCCAATAAGATGCGCCATCTTTTCGGTGTTCCCTGTACTTGTCCAATAAATAATCGCTATATTCATTCATATTCCTCCATTTCGTATTCTCTTTAATGACTATGGATATATCTTACTCTTTATCCTTTTCTTTGTATGTGATTCAAATCACAAATACATCCAATAGCTTAAAACATATTTTTTATGATACAATATAAGAAACATAAGGAGGTGTCTTAGGATGTCACATACGAACCACTGCCAGCATTGTTCCCATGGTCTTTGCATTAGCAAAGTCTCTATTTTTAAGTCCCTTTCTCGGGAAGATAAAATCGCAATCTTGAAAAAAGTTCACCATATTACCGTGAATAAAGGAGAAACCTTTGTACGAGAGGGTGACCATTCTTCGACACTATACATCATCAATACAGGCATCGCCAAGTCTGTTCGTACAAGCGCGCTTGGAAAAGAGCAGATTATCTCTCTTCAGTCAGATGGCGATATCATCGGTGAATATTATCTTCTCAGCGATTATGAACCCTATCGCTTTTCTGTTATTGCTCTAAGTCAAATGCAATTATGCACATTACAAAAAAAAGATATGGATGCGATTCTTGATCTTCATCCATACCTTTGCCGGTCCATGCTGACCGAACTGTCTAAAAAAATGATTACTATTGAAGACAAACTCGAAAATCTGGTGATTACAGACACAGATTCTAAAGTTGCCTATCTTCTCTTACAACTTTATGATAAATTTGGTCACTTAAGTCCTGAAGGTCCTCTTATTGACAATCCGCTTAGCCGAGAAGACATGGCTAACTTTGCCGGTATGACCCGTGAAACCATGAGTCGATACCTGAACAAATTAGCTAAGGACGGCACAATCCGATTTTTAGGTCAAAAGAAGATCTTGCTGATTGATAAGGAGCTTTTGGAGATTTGAATAATTCTATACGTACTCATTACACAGCACTCTATATTTTGGTTCGTCTTCCTCAATTACCGGGAAGCGTCCTACACGTTTATCGTCAAAGAAATTGTCGTTTTCATCATCGTTGCACATAGATACTTCACCTAATAGCACGTTGCCTCCTGACTTAGGAACAGAAAAATCATGATACATAAACTGTTGAATCGTTATACTTTCACCAGGACTTAGTTTGATCTTGCTTCCAGCCGACACCACTCTATGTCTGCCATCCGTATTAATCTCAACATCCGTCTCTAATCGATTGCCTTCTCTGTCACTATTATATACGGTTATATAGACATCATTACCTCCACGGTTAATAATATCTTCCATCTTACTACTATGATAATGTAGCGCGGCGTTTTGTCCTTCATATAGCATAAGCAACTTTTCAGCATATGTTTTTTTATATTTTTTCATATTATAATTCCCATTACGAATAGTGAATAAGGCGAATCCTACTTTCTTAAAATCATTTAGTCCAAAGTCAGTAATGTCCCACCCTAGATGATTGTCCCGAATTTCATCGTATTGTGCACCTTTATCTTTCCAGTCTTGTTCGTTCCAAAAAGCAAAGGGCGGTAGCTTAAATCTGCACGTATCAATAAGTATTTCCATATCTTTAATCACTTGATTGATTTCTGATCTTTTCACTGGCACACCTCACTTAATATTTGTATTCTGATAAAATGATTTCAGGTTTATCTGCATCTTTACTTTCTATTGTTGCCCAATTTGTTAACAACTCTATAAGCGCATCAATAAGTGCTGTTTCTTTTAAATGTGCATAACTTCGATAATAACTAAACGACTCTTTTCTGTTACTCGAAATCAATGCATAATCAGCCAATTCTGCAACGGGAGACGTCTTTACCCCTGTAATAGCAATACTTTTTAAACCTTTGTCCTTAGCCAGCTCCATCCCTTGGATGACCTGCCTTGAACTTCCCGATTGTGATATTGCAAAAATAATATCTTCCGGACTTGCCAAGTTGACATGATTCATAAAATACTCAGGAGCAATACCAAAGCTGCAATGAATACCTAACCTTCCTAAGCGAAACCCCATATATAAGGCCAAAGGGGTTGTATTTCCAACGGCTAATATGTGAACTTGTTTACATGAGTTCATTAATTTAATACATTCATGCAAAACTTCATCTTCAATGTTCTCACCTATCTCCACCACCGATTCAGCATATCTGTTGAGGATTTTTGTCATTGCATTCATCTCATTTTCATTGCTGCTTTCATTGTTATCCTCTTCATATCGTCCGACATATTTTGCCAGCATCACTTTGAATTGATAGTATCCGGTATATCCCAAGTGTCTACACATACGTACAACTGTCGCATCACTTACCCCACTTTTTGCAGCTAGTTCAGCCACCGTTGCATTAACAGCATCCTGCGGATTTTTTAGCACATAATCCGCCACCTTTTTTTCCGCTGAAAAAATGTCATTGTAGTTTTCCTGGATGACCTCCATAACCGTTTTATCATTCATTACTCTACCTCCTGGTATTTATATAATTCTGTTACTTTTTAAAACATATCTGTACACCCGCAACAAATGAATCCCCTAAGCCAACAGTATACTTTGGCTTTTCAATATATTTTGTCGGAACGATGACTATTTTTTGCGCAGTACATTTACTTTCATGATTTTTATCATCAATAATTTTTTTATATTTTATGCCTTGGTCGCTTAGCGGAAGTTTCAGTATAGCATGAATATCATCAATAGAACCATATGTCCCTATAAGCGCTTTTGTTGTGGCCAACATATTTCCGTAAATCAGCCCAGCTTCAATATCAACCTCTAAAGCATCCCCAACATACATGGAGTAATCTTTTGTATGTACTATAACTCCTTTTTTAATCCCATAGACTTGCTTGATTCTACACATGCCGTCAACGCACGCGATAATATCACGGATGTCAACATCATATTGCTCCATCTTCAAAGTATATTCCAACTCTTCTTCATTCAAACTTACAATATCAACTTCGTTGTAGATAGTTTCTAAACATATTTTTCTAATATTCTTGTTATGATAATGTGCATCTTCAAAAAAAACAATGCCTTTCTCATTATTTTTCCTAAAAATTGCCAAATGTTTCTTTATATAATCTAGACGATCCCGTAGAATTTGTTCATTTTCTACTGCATTAAAGCTTGATAACACATGGCTACTTATTTTTTTAGAGTGATTTTCAATAAAATCAAAATATCCTTGGGAAAGCGGTAGAACCGCATTGACCGTAATCTTTGTAACAATTAAACGATTGGACGAGGGTATCACTATTTGTTCTTTATTCAGTTCGATTATATCCCCTTTTTTGAACTGAACAATAAAGTGAACTTCCTGTTCATTCGTTTGTCTTATATTATTTGCATGTACTAACTCCCCTTGTGCATTAGCTATATAGATATTAGACGTATTAAGTATATCACATACTGGACTAGAATCATCTGTAAGATGCACAAGTGATGCTAGATCAATCGCTGATAGAGCAAGTGCTGCCTGGGTAGCTGTCCCACCCATAGCATATTCTGTCTCAAAGATATTTGTGATAATTTCCATATCACAAATATCCACTTCTCCCCCTATCCCTTGTCGTGCAAAAAACACAATAGCACATAAAAAATCTTGCATGTTTTTAATATATTTAACCGCATGCATCTCTTCTAGCCTTCCATCAGGAAAATGTTTTTTTAATAGCCGATTAAAAATATCAATGCGAAAATCACAAACCACGTCTAAATTACTTGTAAACCCTAGCGCAGGATATTCCACGCTATTATTCAATCCCTTTGTTTTATTTTTTATTGTTTCATAAGCCGTAAAATATTTTTCCTCTATATTTATCATACTCTTTTACTCCATTCATTTCCAGCTTTTTATATGTATATTTTTATACGTTTGCTCTATCAAAATCCTATTCTAATAAAAAGCAGCCTGATTATTTGCTTTAAAAAGGTCAATTTTAAATCTCGCTACTTTTTTCATAGCTTCCATACACGGCGGTTCAATCATATTTGGTTCTCTTAGACTTTTATCCAATAAAACCTCCCGCATCTTTTCATAATAGGCCACTTTAATATCACTTGATATATTAATTTTATTAACCCCTAAAGTTACCGCTTGTGCAATCTCTTTATCAGGATTATTCGAACCTCCATGAAGCACCAACGGAATCGAAATCTTACCTTTGATTTCTTTCAATAGATCTAATCTTAATTCTGGTTTCTTTCCCTCTGGATATAACCCATGAGACGTTCCAATTGCAATCGCGAGTGTGTCAACATGTGTCTGTTGGACAAAATTCACCGCATCATCTGGTTGAGTATAGATAATCTCATCTGATATACTCTCCGCAGTTGAATCTGCTGTACCAATCGTTCCTAGCTCACCTTCGACCGAGACATCAACAGCATGGGCTGCTTCAACCACTTTTTGACATATAGCGATATTTTCCTCAAATGGTAAGCTCGACCCATCAATCATTACCGATGTATATCCTGATTGAATTGCAAGCATTACTTGTTCAAAAGAAGCACCATGGTCTAGATGAATGCATACCGGAACCAAAGACGCATGCGCTCGTTCACGCATTGCTTCTATGGCATACTTCCCTATATGCGCCAATTCATCGGGATGAATCGATATAATAACCGGAGCTTCTTTTTCCTCTGAGACATCCATAATACCATTAAACATTGCATACGAACTAATGTTAAATGCCGGAACAGCAAATCCCTTCTCATTGGCTACTTTTAATATTTTACTCATATTCATTAACATCTTTTTTTCCTCCTATACGTATAATATATTTTTTTTATCTTCTAAGTTCTTAACAATTAATGTTTGACGGCACCCGCTGTCATCCCCGCTATAAAATAACGTTGAAAAAACAGGAAAAGTAATAATACAGGCAAAGAGCCCAAAACACTCATCGACATCATCTGATTCCATTCATATGCATGTTGTCCCATCAAGAGACTAATACCAACAGGAACCGTTCGCATATCATTGGTCTTAGTTAAGGCTAATGCAAAAAGGTATTCGTTCCATGCTTGCATAAATGTATACATCCCAACTGATACCAAGCCAGGTACAGAAATAGGTACTAAAACTGTCCATAGCGCTCGAAATCTAGAACCTCCATCAATCATTACTGCTTCATCCAAATCTTTGGGCAATGTATTAAAGTAGCCTGTAATCATCAAAATAGAATACGGCAACGTAAACAGCAGATACGTTAATACCAATGCCCAATAGGTGTTATACAGCTTTATCGTTACAATCAAGCTCAAGTAAGGTATAAGCAACGTAATCGGTGGAACTGCTTGTACACTTACAATCAACGTATTAATCGTACTTTTCCCTCTGAATTCAAATCGGCTAAAAGCATATGACGCCAATATACCTACAACAATCGTTAGTATAACAACAAAGAATGCGATGCAATAACTATTGATAAAAAAACGGATTTTTTCAGGACTTTGAAATATTGCCAAGTATGCATCGAAACTAAATTTTTCAGATATGATGGTGGGTGGCCATGCAAAAATCTCTGAATTTGGTTTAAAGGATCCCAAAATCATCCATAAAATAGGGAATCCTGCAAATATTGCTCCCAAAAAAAGAAGAACGACCACGATGATTTTTATATACCATTTTCTCTTTCCGACCATAGTCTAGTCCCTCGCTTTCTGATTTCGAACATAAAAAACTGCAATAATCGAGCAGACAATTAACAAAATAACCGCACTTGCTGACGCCTGAGAATACTGATACTTACTGAAACCTAATTTGTAGATAAAAGTACTCAGCATCTCTGTAGCATTGATTGGCCCGCCACCTGTCGTCATCCAAATTAACGCAAATTGTTGAATCGTCCATACAAAGTCCAGCATCATCAAACTAATCAATATCGGCTTTAGTTGTGGTATCGTAATATGCATAAACTGCCTTAACATACCCGCCCCATCAATCGATGAAGCTTCATACAAGTCTGTCGGAATTCCCTGTAAGCCTGCAAGTATGCTCACCATGTAAAAAGGATACCCTGCCCATATATTTATTATCGTTACCGATATCAGCGCAAAGCTTCTAGAGCCTAACCATTCAATCTGTTGACTTGTTAAGTTAAACATCTGCAGAAGATAATTTATAACTCCATAAGGATTCAACATCATTTTCCATAAGATAGCTATGATAGAAGCTGTGAACATCCATGGCAATGCATAAATCACTCGAAAAATTGCTTTTGTTCTTGTTGCCAAATAGGACGTATTTAATAACAGTGCATATACCATACCTAAAAACATATGCATAATAACACTAACTCCCACAAAAAATAATGTGTTTTTTACCGCAACAAAAAAGGTTCTATTGTTAACCACCTTCACATAATTGTCAATGCCTACGAACATTGGGTTTTTGTTAATAATCACATTATCAAAAAACGAGTATCGAATGACCATACCTATCGGTATAACTAGCAAAACAATCATGATAGCTATTGTTGGCGAAAGATACAAATACGGCTCAAGCACTTTTTTTGCAACGAGTTTTCTCTTCTCTGACACCATACTTCTCCTTTCCGATCACCGAACTATGAAATAGTTCGGTGATCTGCCCATTACACTTATCCATGTTGCTTATTGAAATGCATCCAACCATATTTCTTGAGTTGTACTTAACATTTCTTCTGTGGATTGAGTGTCCCCGTCAATATATAACTGTAATTGTTCATCAAATATTCGCATCAGCTCTTCTGATGTCGGAAGTCCTGTAAATTCATTAATTGCATAGCACTCTTGATAAATTCCATAGGCTTTTACAAACAACGGATCTGCTGACGAATAATCTGGTTCAGCTTTTTTATTTCCCGGAAAAGCATTGGCATAGACTGCCAGTTCTGCATTAACTTCAGGACTCATCATATATTCGACAAACTGCATTGCTTCAGCTTTATATTCACAATTTTCAGCAATACCGATTCCCCAACTTGCTACATCCATTCCACTGTCTCCTACATAATTGTCTTTAACCGGAATTGACATAAAATCCATGTTCAAATCTGGAGCTTCGTTTTTTATCAGTGTCAAATGTGCTAATGAGTCTGTCATAAATCCAACTCGGCCATTTGTAAATTCTTCAACCATATCTGATTCTTTCATTGCGTAAGCACCTGGAGCAACAACATCTTTATCAAATAGTTCTTTAACAAATTCAACTGTAGCCGTCATATCTTCATTATCTACTAATGCAGGTTGCCCATTTTCTAACATTGAACCACCAGAAGCCCATAACCAGCTCATGAAGTTATTTTGAATTCCACTTGGTGATTCTGTGGACAAAGGAATTGCCCAACCAGAAATCCCCTCTTGAGATTCTGTTATCGCAACACATGCCTCCACAAATTCCGTCCAATTTTCAGGGACCTCTGTAATTCCTGCACCGCTTAAAATATCTAAATTCACATACATTGGATAGGCAAAATTAACAACCGGAATCATGTATGTATTTCCGTCGACTCGAATTTGATCAGATAGTTGGCTATCATCATAACCGTCAGCTTTCATAAGGGCTGTCATATCAGCAATAGATCCTTGTTTAGCGAAGTCGTACACCCATGATCCATCAAGTCCAACAACGTCTGCCATAGTTCCTGCTGCAGCTCCGGCTGCAATCTGAGTTTTTGTGTCTGCATATGGATTACTAAGCAATTCAATTTTGATGCCTGTATCTTTAGTAAATCCATCACATATTTCCTGCAAGACACCATCTGGTAATTCCACACCCCACCATTGTTGAAATTCTAATGTCAATCCATTATTGTCAGAACTTTCTGTAGATCCAGTATCACTTTCAGGTTCTTTTTCTGTCTGTGTTGCATTGGTCTCAGTCTCTTCTTCTGTTGGTGAAGAATTCGAACACCCCATCATCGAGATCAGCATTCCAAATACCAACATCATTGTTAATCCTTTTTTTACAAATAACTTCATACCTACAACCTCCCTTAATATTTTGTATCCTTTCCTTATTGGTGAGAATACATATGAATTTTCATTACATCCTGAATTCTATATGATATTTTATTTCTTGTCAATCTCTTCATGTAATAATATTTTATTTTTCCTTTATGCACAATATTCAACATATTTTTTGTGCATTTTTTTATTTTTTTATGTACTTTAAACATTTATTTGTATATTTTTATTTTTACCCATTAAAAAAGTACAACTCAAAGAAATTTTTTTTCTTTTCATTGTACTTTACAAATAAATTTATTTAATTACTTTTTCCCAAAAATCACTTTTGCTTCATATGGCTTTAAGTATTCTTCTTCCAACATTCTATCATAATTTGATAACAATAAATTTTTATACTCTAAATCCAAAAGATCATTACATCTATATTGTACTTTAAATGGTCTGAAGTTACAGATAACAATAAGTTCATAAGATCCAAGTATACGCTTATATGCAAAGATATCTTCATTATGTTTATCAATAAGTTCAAAGTTTCCGTCTCGAATAATCGACTTATATTGACTTGTTCGTCTAAATTCGATTATTTTTTTATAATAACTGTACACTGAATTGTCATCTGCTATTTGAGCTTCTGCATTAATCATCTTGTAATTGCTATTAATATTAATCCATGGCGCAACCTTTGAAAACCCTCCATACTCTGTGCTATTCCACTGCATTGGAGTTCTAGCATTATCCCGTCCTATGTGATGTATCGAATTCATAATCTCATCATGAGAATATCCACGATTTATTCTTTCATGATACATATTTAATATTTCAATATCTTTAAATTTTTCTATTTCTTGAAAATCCACATTGGTCATTCCTAATTCTTCACCTTGATACACATAAGGTGTTCCTTGCATAAAGTGTAAAAGCGTTCCAAACATCTTTGCTGATTCAACTCTCCATTGTTTATCATCTCCCCATCTTGAAACAATTCTAGGCAAATCATGATTATTCCAAAATAGTGCATCCCATCCTTTGTTATACAAACCTTGCTGTCTTTCTTCAAAATCTGTTTTTAGTTCATTTAAGGATACTTCTTTATAATCCCATTTTTCCTCTCCATCCATATCCAACAGAATATGCGAAAAGTTAAAAATCATGGATAACTCACTACCATCTAAATTAGAATATTTAATAGCTTTTTCAGTATCTGCGCTCCATGTCTCTCCTACCGTCATAACATCATAATGACTAAACGTTTTTTCCGTCATTTCACGAATGTAGTCATGAAGCTTTGGGCCATCTGTTATTATTTTATCTTCTATCTCCTTAGCAACATAGTCGATGACATCAAGTCGAAATCCGCCAATCCCTTTTTCTAACCACCAATTAATCATTTGATACAGTTCTTTTCTGACTTGTGGATTATGCCAATTTAAATCTGCCTGTGATTTTGCAAACATATGTAAATACATCTCATCACGGTCTGGGGTTTCTTCCCACGCCGATCCCAAAAAAACAGATTGGAGATCATTAGGTGTCTTCCCAGTATTTTCATAAAAGTAATAGTAATCATGGTACTTAGATTTTTTATCATCTAGAGCTTGTTTGAACCATTTATGTGATGTCGTCGTATGGTTTGCAACTAGATCCATGACAATTTTGATATCTCGCTTGCCCGCTTCTTTGATTAACCGTTCCATATCCTGCATGGTTCCAAACTCACCCATAATCGAATAGTAATCACTGATATCATATCCATTATCATCATTTGGCGATTCATAAACCGGCGATAACCAAATTACATTAGCACCTAAATCCTGAATATAATCTAACTTATTAATTATTCCCTGCAAATCTCCAATACCATCATTGTTACTATCCATAAAACTTCTAGGATAGATTTGATACACAACTGCCTCTTGCCACCACTTCATTATTATCCTCCATTTTATCTAACAACCAATACCGACCAGATATCAATTTTATCTACATGCACCACTGCAACCGTTCCTCTTCCTTGATCATATGTTTCATAGGTTAATTTTTGCATCTTTGGTGACTCTGGAGATATCAAGTACACTCCTTCAATTGACTGATTCAGCAAAATCTTAACTATCATATCCCTTTGGACTATAGGTCTATTCTTTCCTTCATTCCATTGTTCATTATTCCCGACTAAATTAATGAAAGAGATAACTTTCATGGTAGTATGTTCACGTATGATTGTCCATACTTTTCCCGCTTGTGCATATGGACTCGTCTCTACTTTCTCAAAGACATATTCTAAATTATCACCATAGGCATGCGTCATCGAAACATCTATAAGCTCTTTATCAAAAAAAATTTCTGCATATTGTACACTAAAGTCATAGTATTTTCTAATGGCATTATAATACCGTTCTTCAACAGGATAGTGATCCACATAATATCCTTGAGTTAACACCCGCTTGTCTTCCCCCATAACCAAATGGGTACTTCCATTGGCAATAATACAAGCCGTCAACAATGCTAATGCATTAAATGCTTGCTCTTGTGTTGCATACATGTAAGGTTTTAAATAGGCAGATATAATCAAACTTTTAGAACTTGCTACTTTTGCTTCATGAATTATACGCTGTATATGTACATATTTGTCATATGGCTCCCACACTTCAACATACAAAATATCTTGATTTGCTTTGGCAGTAACATCTAACGGCCAGTTCCCCACATTGTTAAATATAACCGTTGTTTCTTTTTTCACTTTATCTAATGCAGCCTTTGTGTTATCAATTAATGGGCCAAAAGCTTCATCCATCTTGATATAACTCTTATCCACGTCATAACCACTTTTGGGGTATCCATATGTATCCATGTGAATTCCGTCAAAGTCCATTCGCTTAAGCGCTGTGCAATACTGGTCAATAATATGTTGATGCCAAGGACATGTTGCATCAATATTCATAATATAAAATAAATCAATAAAAGTAATTGGCTTTGCATCATTGGTATACATTCCCCAATCTGCATGTTCTTCATAAAATTCTTTGGAAGCAGCATATACCGCCCCGTATGCCATTGTTTTCATCCCATAGCGATGACAAGCATCTATTTTTTTTTGTACAATTTCAGTTGACATGGATTTTCCCATTAGATCCATATACTGCTTCGTATCCGCTACCAAATATTCATGTCTATACATCCAATCATAAAATTGTACTAGGTTCATATGTAATCTTAGCATGCTTTTAATGTCTTCATCTCCAGTATCTTCGGTTGTAAAATCACTCAAAAATCCATATCTTGGAATGATATGATGGCTTTTAGCCACATCAAAAGCCGTTCTCATACATTCAGTACCTAGTTTAATCGTAACGCCATATCCTCCACATTCAAATGGCTTTATTGGATATTGTATGCTCCTTGAATCCAATTCTAGCGCATATTTTCCACAAAACACCTGCTTGTCAAAATGTGTAACTATAATTTCTAACTCCTGAGAGGTTTTCTTTAACTGTTCTATCGTATATTCTTCAAGTTCGATCACAACAGCGACTTCTTCTCCTTTATGAAATTGTCCTTTAGTTGGATACACATCTTTGATCATCTGCTTTTTTTTCTCTTGCATATATTTAACCTTTTACCGCCCCTGCGGTAATCCCTTTAATAAAGTATTTTTGGAAAACAAGAAATGTTATTACCGCCGGCGCTAATCCAATCATAGCTGCGGCAGCCATCAGATTCCACTTTGCTCCATATTGTTGAAAAAACATGGATATAGCCAATGGAATTGTACGCATAGACTGCTTTTGCAAAAAGAAAACAGCCTGTGCATAGTTATTCCATATACTTAATCCATTGATAATAATAATGGATGATGTTACTGGTTTAAGTAGCGGAAAGACAATCTTAAAAAATGCGCCTATTCGAGTAGTTCCATCAATAATCGCGGCTTCTTCAAGAGTCTTGGGCACCCCTTTAATGAATCCAGAATACAGAAACGTCGAAAAGGGCAAAACATTCGTTGCCAATATGAGAATCATCGCCCAATAAGTGTTAATACCGTTAATATCAATCATTAAAGTATATAAAGGGACTGTGTTAATGATTCCTGGAATCATCATACATCCTAACATAATCGTAAATATAATCTGATTCATCTTGTTCTTAATACGAGCCACTGCATAGCCTGCCATACTTCCAAAAAACACAACAATCGCAATAGCTCCAACCGTTATAACTAGCGAATTAACGATTGCTTGACCAATCTGAGATGTCTGCCATGCATCCAAAAAATTTTTAAAATACATTCTAGGCACTATAACGAATTCCTCTGTAAAGTTTACTGATGGAGGCGTCATTGCCAAGATGAGCAAAATGTAAAAAGGCAGCAAAGCCATAAGAGTTATGAGAATAATCACTACTGACTTCATTATATGTTTAAATCTATTCATAACACGTCTCTCCTAAGCTTCATATTCTTTTGTGTTTAAATACTTAAACGAGATCATAACAGGTATTAACACAATAAAAAATAGAATGATGGCAACTGCTGTCGAGTATCCCGTAAAACTTCCATAGCACATACGCATAATATATATGCTTAACGACTCTGTCCCATATCCGGGTCCGCCATCTGTCAACGCCATAATGATTTCAAAAACCGACAGCGACCCAATAATATTGGTAATTACATTTATCTTAATCGGTTGAATCATCATCGGCAATATGATATATCTTATCCTCTGATAATAACTTGCTCCATCAATTTCCCCGGCCTCATGCATCTGTTCAGGAATCGCTTGCAATCCGGCAAGATAAATTACCATTGTCATCCCAACAAACTGCCATACATTAACAAAAATAATAATTCCTATCGCTATTGTTGGTGATGCCATCCAATTAAAATTTAATGGGTTATTGGTTAATACTTCAACCAGAACATAAAGATATCCACGTCCCGGTTGAAGAATAAAATACCAAATGTATCCCATGATTAGAGGGCTAATCACTGCAGGCAAGTAAATAATTGTTCGAACGATCCCCTTGCCTTTAAACTTGGAGTCTAATAGCAGCGCATATAAAAACCCAAAAATATTCAACAACGGCGCACTGCCAACAGCAAATAACACCGTTGTTTTTAGATCATTCATTGCCCTTTTATCTTGAAAAAAAGCAACAAAGTTATCCAAACCTATAAAATTAGGTGCTGAAACTCCATCATAATCTGTCAAACTTAGCCCAATACCACGCACTAAAGGGTATATGAAAAAAATGCTAAACAGTATAAACGCCGGAAAGATCATGACATGATGCAGTTTGGATACTATTTGTTTTTTAGCCATCTAACTTCTCCTTATTATTTTCTCTTTATCCACTAATTATTTGAGGCATTCCAGGCTTTATCCCACACATCCTTATATGCTTTTGCAAATTCAATTGAAGAGTCATATTGACCTGCATATAATTCTTGCACCATTCGTCCTGCATCATCACCAGAAAATCCCGAAGGGCTTTCATTGGTAAAACCGATATTGATCCCATTTGCAAGAGCGGAATCCACTTCATCCTTCAACGGACCCCAATCTGGAGCCACATCATTAAATGCACTTGGCGATTTAATAAACTCACTATATTTTTTTACATTCTCTGGTTGAAACAAAAAATCTAAAAATAGTTTTGCTTCTTCAGGATGTTCTGAAGCCGCCGTAATCGCATACGCTGAATCTTCTGCACTTAAAACCACCGGACTAGTTCCATCAACAATTGCTGGATATGGCATAAACCCTATGTTATCTGCCATGTCTGGATTTTTTTCCAAGATACCCCCAAGTACCCACATGCCTTGGCTAATGACTGCCGCTTCTCCCGTTGCAAATGCCTCTATTTGATTATCATATGTCGCTGTCAAGAAGTCCTCATTCAATATTTTTTTATCTCTCGCACTTAAAATAGCTGCTGCGAAGCTGTCCATCGGACCATTTTCATCTCCAAAGTGTAACTTTGCATCATCATTTTCCAAAAATGCAATCTTTGCTCCCGTGGCACCTTCTTGTTGCTTAATCACACCATGCGCCATAAATTCAATCAAATGTCCTAACATCCAAGAGTCCTTACCTCCCATAAAAAACGGGGTTACTCCTGTCTTTGCAACCTCCATCATACTCTGTTCAAATTCACTCCAAGTCCTTGGTTCCTCTATCTCAAGGTCACTAAAGATAGACTTGTTATAATACATCCCTGCCATTGTCATATTGCTGGCAACCTTATATTGTTTTCCTGATATGGCATCTGTACAAAGATCACGAATGGATGGAGAAATCCTATCCCACCACGCTTCTTGTGTAAGGTCTAAATACATTCCCTGATTGATATAATCTTGAGTTACAACCGTCACAATATCCGGAACATCGCCTGAAGCAAATTTAACCTTAATCACATTGCTCGCATCTTTTTGAAACTCTTGTTCTACCACAATATTAGGATTAGCTGCATTAAACTCATCGATTAATGTGTTCATTAACTCAACAGTCTCAACTTTCCCGGTAAACAGCTTAATATGAACGACTTCCTCACTTGCCTCATCTTCCTCCGTCATTGTGTTCGAACTATTATCTGACACTTCATCCATCGTTTCATCGCTGACTTTATCAACCATTTCATCCGATGAGCCTTCACTTGCACATGCTGCCAACATAACCACAACGAGTAACGAACTTAAAAATAATGTAAAACCTTTTTTCATAGTTTTCCCCTTTTCATTTATTAGATTACGTTTACTTGTTACACTATTTATTCTATGCTTGTTTTTCCTGCTTTAAAACACCTAAAATTTACGATGAAGGGACTGTTTTTTACTATATGTCACATATTTTTTGATAAAATGCTATACTAGATTATGTAGCACCAAGCAGTTAAATATTACTTCTAGGAGGTATCCATGAGACAAAAATTCCTTATTAAAAGTATATCCCTAAAAATATTTTTAAGCACAAGCTTACTCATACTCGTTGCCATTACCATTATTTCCACGGCACTTTTTAATCAGTATAGCGAAAGTCTCATGGAACAATCATATGAAAAAGCTCAGCAGGTTGTAGAGCTGTCCGCAATGAATATTGAAAGCTATCTCAATGAACTCTACCGCTTGTCTTTGTCCCCATACTATAATCAAGATGTTATCGATGCACTCGATAAAAACATCAATGACACTGATCTTGTCAGCCTACATAGAACACGAACTATCGAAGATTTTCTTGAGCAAATTCTTATTATTCCAAGACAAGATATTTTAAGAGTATTTATTTTTACTGATGACATATATAAGGGTGAGAGAATGCCTTCTTCCATTAACACTCAGGAAGACTATACGCAATATGATTGGTATAAAAAAGCCCTGACAAGTGAAGAACCACTGCTCGTCTCGGCACATCTTGAGCAGGTCATCAAAAATCCTACTCATGTTGTCTTTTCAATTGTTCAAGTCATAAAAAGTACACGAAAGATAGAACGTGTCCTTGGCGTTATCAAAGTCGATGCCAATTATTCAACAATCATTGATATTTGTGATAAAACGGATTTCGGTGACGATGGTGGCGTTGCCATCATCGATTCCAATGCTCAACTCATCTATTCAAACATCCCAAACATTGACCTTGCAGATTATCCTTCATCCACTTTTAGCAATGATAAACGCATAAGCTTTAATGGTGATGATTACCTAATCAATACCACTAAGATTCAAGGGTCCGATTGGCACTTAGTCGGCGTTACTTCTATTCATACAATCAATCAAAAGATACTCAGCGTAAAATCAACGGCAATTCTTATTGCTTCCATTTGTTTTGTACTCTCTCTAATTATTATCTATATCTACCTTCGTCGTTTTTTACTGCCGCTCCATCAGATTATTAAAACTATCGGGCAGATTCAAAAGGGGAATCTAGATGTTCAGTTTCACTGCACCCCAAGCGATGAGCTTGGTGACCTTGCACGTTCCTTAAACAGCATGGTCTTTGAGTTAAAGAAGATGTTTGAGGAAAACGATAATCTAGCCCATCAAATATACGAAGCCAAGTATCTGCAAAAAGAAGCACAAATCAACTCCTTATTTAGCCAAATTCAACCCCACTTTATTTATAACACCCTAAACATGATCAGTATGCAGATTCAAAGCAACGCCACCGAAGATGCTATTAATAACATCAACCAGTTAAGCATTATGTTGCGTGGTCTTAGTCACTTAGATAAAGATATTCCTATAGCCACTGAATTAGATTTTTTAAAAGCTTATCTAGGCATTCAAAAAAGTCGCTATATTGATCGTCTCGATTATACGATTGATGTGGACCCAAAAATTCTAGAGTATACGCTCCCTGCACTTAGCCTTCAACCTATTGTCGAAAATTCAGTCATTCATGGCTGTGAATCAAAAAAGTCAACCACACATATTAAGATATATAGTAAGTTAGACGATAAAGCTCTACTTCTTATCGTTGAAGATGATGGTATCGGTATGACCAAGGCACAATGCGATGCATTATCTTACAAACTTAGCAACCCCGATGCAATGAATACAGAGATTAATCCATATGATAAAAGTAGTGGCATTGCCCTAATTAATGTAAATCGTCGTCTTCAGATTAAATACGGAAAAAGCTACGGCATTGATGTCAATAGTATAAAAAATCATGGTACCAAAGTATCCATCCGATTACCAAAAGCACTTTAAGGAGGTTTAACTATGTTTAATGTGATGATCGTCGACGACGAACCATTAACTTGCACGTTTCTATCCACTATGATTCCTAAACTCGATTCTCGTTGGGAAGTTGTTGCTACCGCTTCAGATGGCAAGCAAGCACTTGACTTACTTGCCTCTCACTGTGTCGACCTTGTTATTACCGATATCAAGATGCCGATAATGGATGGCGTCAAATTATGCCATCATGTTTACCAAAACTACCCTCACATCCATTTAATCATTCTATCTGGATATGGCGAATTCGACTACGCTCGACAAGCACTGAACTATAATGTCTTTACATATTTATTAAAACCGATTAACAATAATGAACTTGTAAATTCCTTACACCAAATCGCCAAAAAAATCAATAAGACCACCGAAAATAACCAATCCTTAAAACAGCTTATAGGTCTATCCAATCTCTTCAAGCATGAGATCGCTATAAAGTTCCTTCAAGCAGTTATTCATAACTCTTATGTAAAAACCCAAGCATTATTGCCACTCATATACGAACATAAAATGGAGCTACTTAAAGAAGAAGGACTAATTATGATTATTGCTCCTGCTCCACATATAATCAATCATACCAACTATATCAAAAATCAAGATCTTACCAACTTATTAATCTATCAATTAGCAAAAGATTCACTCAAGGCTCAAGATTGCTATGTCTTGTTGGATGAAGAAAACAGAACCCTCATCTATACTACTTATACTCAAGATACTTCTGTGAGCAAACTCTGTGAATACCTATTACGCCCCATTGCCAAAGAATTCAAATTATCCACCAACTATGACTTGGTCGCATATATAGGCGACTCTGTCAGTGAACTCCTTGCAATTGATCATGCATATTCTACTGGAGTTACATGTATGTTCAATGCCGTGTCGACAAATACTAATCAAAACACTCCGCTTTATTTTTATCCAAGTCAGAAGTTGTGTATAGATACAAACAGATTAAATACAGAAGTATCTAACTATATCTATGCTGTAAAAAGCTCTGATCTTATAAGCATTAAACACGCCAGAAGTTCTTTTGACTCCTATCCTGACAGCATCTCCTTATACTTATTTTATCTCCTTAAAAACTCACTTGAAAACAGGGATGACTTTTTGCCAACTTCCCTTAACATTATATGTCTTTTCAATACCTATGAAGCCCTTCACCTCACTAACGCAGGGACTTCATCTGACGATTCCATTATTGAATCGGCCAAAGAATACATCCATAAAAATTATAGTGCTCCCATTAGTCTATCTATTATTGCCGAGCACCTATCTATCTCTCCTTCATATCTTAGCAATCTTTTTCATGATACGGTAGGCGTCTCTTACATAAAATACTTGACTGAGCTTCGCTTAAACGAAGCCTTGATACTCCTTCGACATAAAAAAAACATGACTATTGAACAGATCACCTTGGCGGTGGGATACCTCAGTGTAAAACACTTTTCTTATGTTTTTAAAAAAGAGTATGGTATGACTCCCGGTCAATACAGAAAGTCAAGCCAAGATGCAACGATAGAACTTCTTAAATAACCTTCTTACACATTTCCAAAAAAGCATAAAAAACCCGAGTGGTTATCACTCGGGTTTTTTACAGCTATTCTTAAAACAATTCCAACGCTTTCATGACTCTATGAACAAACGTTATGGCTTCTGCACGGGTCAGATAATCTTTGGGTTTTATCTGATTTTCTCCTTTACCTTGAAGAATATCATATGCGACAGCTAGCTCTACACTATCAACCGCCCATGGCGCTACTTGTGCTTGATCTGAAAAGGCATTGATTCCTTTTGTAACATTGTTCGCATCAAACTGATCCGCATCTTCCTTAATCAAATGCATCATATGGCTTAAGATGACACATGCTTCTTCTCGGGTAATGGTATCGTTGGGTCGATATGCCTTGTTATAACCTGAAGCCAACCCATAGTGCGCTCCTGTTTGAACTGCTTCATAATACCAGTCCTTTGCCTCTACATCAGAGAATTGTGTATCACTCATCTGCACATCAAGCCCCATAGCTTTGACCACCATTGTTATAAACTCTGCTCTTGATGTAAATGCATCCGGTTCAAAATGCGTCGCACTTTTGCCTTGAACAATCAGTCTTGAAGCCATCATATAGACCGTATCTTCTGACCAATGCTGATGCGTGTCAGAAAAATTCACATCTTGGCGAATAAGCACATAAGTTGAATTCGTTCGGCTATGAACTTCTGCATAGTAACGTCCATCTCGTTCAACGATTTTTGTCGGTACAGGACGCATACTATAATTTGCTTCAATGACGACTGCTGTTGTAACATCCGCAGGATTCACATGTTCTGGAATAAGAATTAAGCGACGAATATATCCAGTAAATACGTTGCCCTTAACCGTTTTTCCATTATATGAATACTCCATCTCAAATTCAACAGGTGTGCTCATGACCTCCAGTCCATCACGGGCATCTAGTGCATAGTTCATCTCTAGGTTATTATCTTGTGTTTTTTTCATATGCACTGATACCAAAATCTGTGAAGGATTAACACCTTGACCAAAAGTACTTTGAATCGTATCAATGTCAATCTTGCTCGCATCTACTATATAATGGGCAAAGTCTGTCTTTACTTCTAAAAGTTTTTTTGTCGCTTGTAACGTCTGCAGATTCTCTACATTGAGATGAACTTGAACATTGGAACTACCAGGCACAAAAGCTACTTCGACATTACCTTCTCCTACCTGTGCATCTTCTATGTCAATGACTATCGGTTCATCTGCAACTTGATCTGCATCCGGATTTATCGTTGGTGGAACTTGCTGATTATTATTACTGGATTCACTCTTTACTTTAATTGTAATCGTCCCTGTATCTGTCAACGTGCCATCTGAAACCTGATAGCTAAATTGTGTCAATCCGGTCGCTTGTGCATAATAGCTATACTCACCATTTGAGGACAAATTCAAAGTTCCTTGGTCGACATCATCAACTAATGTATACGTTAACATATCCATATCAATATCTAACGCCTCGATTTGCTTGTTAACTGTCTGTTTTCTCTTAACCGTTATCATGCCATTGTCTGCTACCGGCGCATCATTTACCGGATGAACCGTCACATTGATTGCTCCTGAAGTTGTACTGATGCCATTACTCACTGCATATCTAAAGACATCTTTTCCATAATAGTTTGCTTCAGGCTCATATAAAAATGCACCTGTCTCTGCATTAATCGACAAGTCACCATGCTTTGGATTCGCATCGATGCCATAACGTACTGCGCCTCCATCCACATCGTAGATAGGTAAGACACCTGTGATTACACTGTCTTCATCAACGGTGATATCGTCACCGATGGCCATAGGTAAATCATCAACTTCTTGAATATGAATTGTTATCGCTGCCTCCGTCGTTGTATATCCATCATCAAGCTCAACAACAAACTGATCCGTTCCCGTTACATTCGGATTAGGCATATACGTATAATCTCCCGATAATTTTACCGTCAATGCGCCTCCACTCGTCGTCTCAACCACGGTAAAGGTAACTGTATCTCCATCCAGATCAACTGCGTTCAATGTTCCTTCCTTAAGCGTATCTTCAATAGCAGCAATCTCAGCATCAATTGTTGGCGGGTGATTATCCACTGCTGGTGGATACGTAGGTATTAAGCTAGCAAAATACGGGGTCGTTCTTCCTTGATTAATCGTCCATGTATTTGTAAAGTCAAAGCCTACAAAAGTTGCCGCTTCTTGCATTGCTTCCTTGGTCTTTGGTTCACCTTTACCTGTATCAAGCTGGCCTGAACGCTCACTGTCATAGTATCCATTATTCAATGTTGCTGACTGCTCACCAACAAGACCACCAAAATCAACGGTTCCTGCACCTACTTCACTTACATGTCCTGTACTATATGCATTCGTTATGATTGAACTTTGATAGTTACGCCCTACAAAACCACCGACATCAGTATATCCCTTAACATTTCCCAGTGCATAGCTATCGCGAACTTCTGCACTTTTAAATTGATTACCAATAAGTCCACCCACTTGTGAACCACCTTCAACGTCGCCTGTAGCGTAGCAATTAACAACCTGTCCATTGAGCGCATTACGCCCGGCTAGTCCTCCGGTATAATACATGTATTCTCCGCTATAATAATTAGAACCTTCATAAAGCGACTTACCGTATACATCCACTTCACTATAAGAACGGTCAATCACACCTCCATTAAGATTATTCCCGACAAGACCGCCTGTATTTGTTGTCCCGGTGACTCGCCCTGTTGAGTAACAGTTGGTAACTCTGCCTTCATTCACCCCAACCAGTCCGGCGACATATGCTCCTCCTTGTCCACGATTTGTCGCAACACTGGAGATGTCAACGTCAACTACCCCGAGGTTCATAATATCCCCTTGAGAATATCCAAATAACCCACTGCTGTACATATAGTCAATGCCGTCTTGCGTCAGCCCATGGATAGTGTAACCATTCCCGTCAAAAGTCCCTGTAAAGGGAATATGAAGCCTATTCATCGATACGTCATAGCTACCAATAGGCATAAAGTTAGGTTTTGTAGATAAATCCAGATCATTCATCAATCTATAATTAAAGTCTACCCCTTCGCGTATCCGCTCTAAGTCTTCAACTGAATAAATTAGATAAGGATCTTCTATTGTTCCGCTGCCCTCTTGAAACTCCACCACGTGAAAAACTATACGTTCTCTATTCGATAATTCCTGTACCGTTTTACCCATTTGACTCGATACAATTCCTTCATCAGCGAGGATATAATAGTCTTGATCCGCTTCAATCGGAGCACTAATATCTAGGTTAAGTATATTATCAACCACGGACCCTGTTGTCACATCATAGGTTCCTATTAACCCATCATCATTTTTTCTATACACATATACCTTGCCACTTCCAAGTAGAATCGGGTTTGAATACACAAATTCTATATGTAGCTCTTCCGATTTAACTTCTCCAAATGCTTTCCCATATAAAAGTATAGGCTCTCTATCCGTAACAAGCGTTGGAAAGGACTCCCCTTCTTTTATCTGCCATATATTGGTAAAATCCCACCCTTCAAATGTTGCGGCAAGCTTTAATTCATCTGCCGTTTTTGGGTTTCCGACATTTGTCGCTCTTAACGTCGTCACATCTGCATTATAATAGCTTCTTGTCAAGTTTGCTCCATTATAAGCTTCAACAACACCCCCATAGCTAAGTGTTCCTTCTAATGAAGCATAACAATTTCGAATGGTTGTATAAAACGTTGTTCCCAATAAACCAGACACTTTTCCTGTTCCCTTACCTGTTACATAGACATTTTCTATCGTACCACCAACAGCAAATGCTGCATTTGATGCAATAGCACCTGAACCATAATGGCTACTTTGGGGTACTTCTAAAGTAATATTTTCAAACCCCAGGTCGGATATGACCATCCCTGATCCAATAGATTGAAACAACCCTACAAAAGGAGAGCTCGCTGTGCCTATCGATGTCATGTTGCGAATAACATATCCATTCCCATTAAGCTTTCCATTAAACGCAATCGGTAAAGGTTCCCAATCATTTACTTCAGATAAATCAATATCATTGGTCAACATATAACTTCCATTTGGGTTATATATAATCGCACGTAGGTCATCTACATCCGATATAGGATATATCTTTTCATTACTCCCTACCGACACCCCATAAATGTCACTTAAAGCTCCCCACTGGGTTATCATTAGAACTGCCATGCATATCGCCAGTACTCTTTTACATTTCTTTGAAAAAAACATACTCATATCCTCCGTATTTTTTGATAAGATATCCACATATTACACATTTTTTTTGTTCGTATAAACATAATTGCCAAAATTGGCAGTTTTTTTCCAAAGTTTACACAGCTTTGATACATTCAATGGCTTTTTGATACTCTTCATAGGCTTTTTTGTATTTGCTATAATAGCGTGTCCTCATGGGCACGAGATTTCCATTTTTCATTACAAAGACTTTGTTCTCATGGTGAATCGATGCCCACTGCATATTAATGATGTAGCTATGATAACAACGTAAAAAACTTCCCTTTGCCCCAATCTGCTGCTCAATTTCACTGATTCGTCCATAGCCACTTATGGTCGTTCCATTAATAAAATACACCTTGATTTTCTTTTGTACGCCTTCAATATACATGACCGAGCTTAAGGGAATAACATATTTTTCATTCCCAACAGAATCTTCCAGAGTCAATAGTATCTGTCGTTCTTTTTCAATGATTTTTTCAATTGAAGATAAAACCTTTTGCTGCTGTGGATCGTTGGGATCTAGATTTGACACAAGATTAGCATTGCGCACAAAGGCAATCAAGTACTCAATGTCACCGGATGTTATGATTTTAGAATTAATCTCCGTACGTATAAGGGTACCATCTTTTTTTACATTAATGCGGTCAATATACTCTTGGGGAAATAAGTCTTCTTTACTATAGATTTCTTTTAGGTAGTAATTGTTGGAATCAGGGACCAAATCTCGAATATTAAGGGTTGTCATCTCTTCAATAGTATAGCCAAACATGTCTGCTCCAGATTGATTGCACATCAGAATATCTCCTTTGAGATTTTCAATAAATATACCATCCAAAGACAGATCCAATATACTCAAAACATTTTTATCAATTATATGCACCGTTATCACCTTGTCTATTTATTATAGTCAAACCTTTGTCCATTACTTTCCTTATATTGTATAATATTTTGTTTATTTTGGTCAAATGATTCTTGCGTCAATTCACTGTTACAAAAAAAGAGATGTCGGAAAATATTTTCCTACATCTCTTTAATGTTACTGATAAACCGTTTCCATGAATCGCATAATGATGGCTGCGACTTGTGCCCGGGTTGCACTATCTTTTGGCGCCAACACATCTCCCGTCGTACCCGTTAACACACCTTGTGCATTTGCCCAACTTACAGCTTCAAAAGCCCAATCTGCTATCTCCTCTTCATCCAAGTAGGAGGTTAAATCCGCTTGCTTACGAGTATCTAGTTGCTTGCTATTGGCATAGTTCATTAATATCTGGGCTAGTTGTTCACGGGTCAACATATCGTCAGGTCCAAATACATCTTCTGAATAGCCACGAACAATATTTTTTGAAGTGGCCCAACGAACCGCTTGTGCATACCATGCTTGTGCATCGATATCATCATATTCAGCTATTGCATCAAAAGATTTGGGTTCATTTTCAATCCGCCATAAAACCGTGACAATCATGGCTCTTGTCATTGTATCTTCCGGTAAAAATTCGGTTGCACTCGTACCACGCATATAATTATGATAATCAACATACTTCACTGCTTGTTCGTACCAAGTATCCGAACTAACATCGGCATATGGAATTTCCCATGCCTGTAATACATCATAAGTCACCCTATAATGGGAAAAATGATTAACGGAAAAAATAACACATTCTTTTTTCGCATCATAGGTTGAAGAAACCCTGTTCATCTTACCTGCTTCATTGATGTGATAAACATTAATTCCTTTTGGATCTTGTCCTTTTTTTAATGGATACACAATCTCAACCGTTGCCGAACCCTCTGATAGGGTTTTGATTTCTTTTTCGCCACTTAGGATATTTATATCATATGTAAGCGCTGTATCGTTTTCTTCTTCTACCTCACCTTCATTAACTTTTGCAAAATCCAGGATAAACGTCTCTTCTGCCTTCTCGCCAATATGTCTCATCGCCCTGGCATCCAGTGTAACCGTTACCGAATTAGTTCTTAGGGTTAATGCGCTTTGCCCTGTTGATACTAAGTTCTTGATGGCTTCGGTTGCCATATGAACTGCCAATGTCTCTATGGTTTTTTCAGATTGAATGTTAATCTGAACATGTGGACTTGTCTTTTGTTTATCACTTTCTTTCATCACTTGCTCAACCATGCTTAATAAAGTTGCTTCATCCACTACAACTATATCCGATTTTTTGGCACGTTCATAATCAACATTCAGGAGAATAATCGTCTCTTTGTCTACTGTTACAGGCTCATTAAATGTATCCGTGCTTGGTAGGATAACCTCTTCTCGGATTCCACCTCCGCCTCCTCCACCACCACCACTTGGCGGTGCTGGTGGCGCTTCTTTTGAGACATGAAGGGTGTATGTATTACCGGATACTCCGTCCTCTGCTGTAACGATGATCTGTACTTTATTATCCCCTGTCACCAAGCCTGTATGCCCGGTAATCTGCACATCTGCTGTAGCTTCCATAGATGTTGCCACTACATTAACGCTTGTTTGAGTGTGATCTATCGATGCCGTATATGCTTTAACGTCAGGATGAAATTCCGGAGATATCTCCACTCCTTCGATGTATAAGCTACTGAGTCTACTCTCTGTAGATGGTGCCTTTTCTTTTGTCACATATATGGTATACATCTCTTGAGTGATTCCGTCTTCTGCCGTTACAAGGACTTGCACTGTATTTTTACCTGCTGATAGATTGGTATGACCCACTACTTTTACATTTGAAGTTTTATCAAAAGGTATCGCTTCTACATTAAGGAACTCTGTCAAATAGTCTACATCTACACTATATTCTTTGATATCATCGGCAAAAGCCGGTGACATCTTTAGCCCCTCAATATTCAAATCGCTTAAGATTGCGTAGTCCGAACGTTTTCTTACAACAGCCTGAATCATCGTGTCGCTAGTGATATTATCTACTGCAAAAATGCATTCACCTAATCTGTCATTCATTGGATAGTTCATATTATTATGGCTTACACTGACGATTTCATATCCACGTTCAGGCTCTATACGATATGTCGCTGAAGCGCCTTCTTGAACTGTAAAACTGCCATCTGCATTGATTCTATAAGGATTTGGCTTATCCACCACTATGGACCACTTTGAATGCTTAGGTTGGTTATATGCCAGAGTATATGCATTAATAAACTCCACATCAATGTCATAAATATTTTGATCCAAGCTATAGCGTATTTGTTCATCAATTACAGGGCGCCTATCCCCTTGGGAAAAAGTCGTCATATTGGATGCGATAACTTCATCATAAAGAACCTGACCATTCAGTGTCCAATAATTAATCATCTGTCCCTCTGGGATGTTGTTCGCCTTTATTATGAACTCTTTTCCGGCAGGATAGACATGGTTATCTGCAGGAATCGGATTGTTCTTGGCATCAGTTACCCTAAACCTGTCTGAGTCCACATATGAAAACATATATTGAATGTTGGCTGCTGACGTCACGTCAAGCTTAGCATCTGCGTTGGGTTTTGCCAGTATATAACTGGTTCCTCTATACTCTTTATCATCCACCTTGACAATACGATCGTTTAAGTACCAGCGCTTAATCGCATATCCTGGCTTTGTCGAAACATCAAAGCGAACACTATAATCCTTATAGATCTCAATGGCAGGTCCTGTAACCGTTTCTTGGGAAGGAAGCTGCTCGTCGTATTGATTGATGTAGGTATATTCTATCTTCTCCAAAGCATCATTGGTATCAAATAATTGAACGCTATATGTCTCTTCCGGTGAATAAGGCGAAAACTCAGCCTCCACATCTATATCTGATGTAATGCTGTCAATTGTATATTCTGGAATGGGTTCTCCATTCTCAAGTCGCTCATCAATCGACACTGTATTTACTTCAAATGCTGATAGCCTGTAGCCAATTTCCGGTTTACAGATCAGGGTCATCTTATCCCCGCCTTGTAGTTTTAAGTCCCCTGGTCTTTGCTTGACATCGTTTAGCCATATCTCAACGGCTCCGCCAGTCACCGTGGAAACCGACAGGTCATATCCATTGGCAATAGTTGATAAGCTTACTGTTGTCGGTTTTGTTATGGAAAATGTCGGCGTCGGATTAGTGTCTGCATCTAAGTGTTCTTGTCCGTCAAATGTGCTGCCTTCAATCTTCCAAAAGGCGCCTTCATTCACACTGTACCCTTCTTTGACTTTTAACTCTATCAATGTATCGCCACTAACCTTGGAACCATTTTCAATAGCGGCTCCAGTCTTTGCATTGATTGCCTGAATGTTGCCATTAAGATTCAGTAGATACTTATCCCTTGCAAAATGTGCTGTGATTTTCGCGTGGCTTGCATCAGTCACAACATGTGATAAGGAATACGTTCCATTTGGATGCTTTGTACCTTCGTGTTCACCAGTAGCCCCTGAAGGCGTCTGGTCAATGTACCATTTGTCAAAAGAATATCCGGGATTTGCCTTAGCAATTACATCAACTGTAATCCCTTTATTTAATATGACGCCTGATGATATCGGCGTATCACCGACATACATTTGCACGCTACCCGCATCATTATTCGGTGTGATGGTCGTTGTCACAACCCGTTGTTTTTCTTTAAAATTAGCTATAATCTTAATCGGATGTTCTTCTAGGATATAATTTAGTATACTCTCCTTTTGAACCTCTTGTTCCAAATCAACCGGATTACCATTATCCAGATTGATGATTTCCCAGCCGTCAAAATCATAGCCGTCAAAAGGATGTGCCATGAATATCAGCGACGACCCTTCTCTGTACTGACTGGCAAATTCTTTATTTGCATTGATACTAACTTCTCCTGCCGCTTCTGCATTTATCGTTTCAACATCTACTATAACCTCAAGACTTCGACCATAGACAATAAATTGTGTCTGTTCATAGATAAATCTATAATCGCTCGGTAAACCTTCTTTGGCAAGCGGATGTATCGTGTAGCTTGACGGTGCCAGCAAACCGTTAAGCTCCTCTTCAACACGATTTCCTGCCGTATTGACAATCATTGTCTCAAAACTTAATGCACTGGATTCTAAGACTTCAATCATTTGATTTTTGGTTCCCTGGTCGTATTGATCCGAGACGATTTCATAGGCATATCGAGGATTTTCATTTTCCGGTAGAATTCCTGTATCTGTCTTACTCATAATATATGTATTCTTCGTATTTTGCGCCGGATTGGCATTAACAATACGCACAATAACATCTAGCGGCGCGATTTCAAATTCCTTAAAATCAATTAACCACCCTTGTTCACTATAGGCATACATGATGTATTGTCCCGCTTGAATATTCACTCCTTCTGTATAATCTTGCAATTGGCTACCATCTCTTTTTGAGTACTTATACGTCACCTCAGTAAGAGGAACTTTGGCTCCTTCACTAACTTCAAATGTCTCTAAATGTAGCGGTGCATTATATTCAAAGACACTTTTGCCTCCTTCACCCAAGGATAGGTAATACCCGGATGTAGAGCTACCGGTAACAAACGGATACTCGCCGATATACCTGCGCGAATTAAATTTTTCGTCCCCGGAATATGCGATTGTTACTGAATATATTCCATCATTTAACACACCCAAATCTGCTGTTCCCAAAGCTTTTAGCGTTGCTTCTCCTGCTCCTGCCAAGGGTGAGAGTGGTACTTGCAAGGTTTTTTTAAAGTTATCGCCTGTGACCGATAACGACAATAGGTTCGTCGGTGCAACTTGGGCGAGGCTATCTGGCTTAATAATGACATCAAGCGCATACTTTTCTCCATTTTTTCTAATCTTAGCCTCGTCAAAGAAGACGTCATATTTTGATACATTGAGTTGAAACTTCTTTGAATACGTGGAGATATAGTAGGTCTCTCTTGAACCTTCATCATAATATACACGATTCACCCGTAATCTATACTGGGTTCCGCTAGCTTTAAGTGATGGAGAGCGAAAAGATATCGTATCTGCCGTCAATCCCGGTATATCTTGCCATACCCCATTATTTAAAGCTTGCCATTGTAACGTTAGTCCGTCCGAATTATTAGGCGTTGTATCTAACATCGTATCTCCGTCTTTTACAAGCGCTTTAACAGATTTTGCACTATCGACTTTTAGATCTAGAAAGGGTACCGATGTATTCGTACTTGTCATAAGTCCTTCCAATTCTATGCTTGGGTAACCGACATCTGTCGTTGTTCTTGCCACAAGTGTCTCAGAATATATACTTCTTCTGGGTTCTTGGGCGCCGATGGCTTGTATCGAGTATTTGTACTCCGTATTTGGATTTAACTGCGTATCAATATATGAAAATTCATAGACTTTATCCGAATCAACATCCGTTCCCTTAGAAAATGGAACGGTGGCGATTTTGGTCCGACCACTTCCTGAAGGAAAATCATATTCACGATAAATCTCAAATCCTGAGATGAGTTCGTCATAGGTCCATTGCAGCTTAATATTTCTCGAATAATCCATTGCTTCTTCTGACGCATTGTTATCAATCACCTGTTCAAAATCTTGAGGTAACTTTGGCGGTGCCACTACCCCACTGACAAGATAATTGACCACCGGAATCGATGAACCGTCATCCATTCGGTGCTTATGCATGAACACTTTCCAATTATAGCCATATCCATAAGGCTCAGCCTCAAGGGGCATATTCTGCATCTCTGCAGTAAATACACTCCCTGTTCCTTCGACTTTTCCAGTTGTCCAATCAGTACCGCCACCTACAGTAAATCCAGCGGTCGAGCCTCCTGTAAAGCTGGTTTGCCACCCCCATTGATATGTTGTCATAATCTCAAATCCATTCGTAAATACTTCTGAACTTTCCTCTGTTATTTCGACAGATTGTATGATGCTTGCAGCATTTGAACTAAATCCAACACCTGTTGGATCGCCCTTATAGGCGATGGCATGTTGATAATTATCTAATGATGAGGGGTATGTCGTTGGGTCTCCTAAGGTGTGGGTCAATACTGATGCACCTACATCAGGTAAATCTTCAAAGACTTCCGTTAATTTTTCATAGGTACTATTGGGAAGCAGTCTTACCGATGGTTCATAAGGAATAGACACATCTAAGTCTTCTTCATTGACATTCCCATGTTCATCCACATTATAGAGTTTGTATGAATAGATTGCTGTCGGAACCGAATAAAGAACAATAATATCATCTCCTGTCGATGCCGTATATTCAATACTATAGGTTGTGTTATAGTTCGTCTCTACGGTATGAGTCATATTGTATAAGGTTTCTGCGTTAAAGGTAAATGTCGAGGCCGGAGTGGTTACTTCAACAACCGGACCAATGGTAAAGGTTCCCGTATGTCCATCCACCGTTCCAGAAGAAGATGACGTACCATAGGAAGTTGTCGATTCATTATAGGCTCCAGACAAGTCATCACGCTCCATTAAGTCATCAAAATACGGAGGTGAAGACACAACTGCCAAGACCTTAGGGTCAGAATACACCATAGAATGAGTGCCTGTATACGACAAATAGGACGTATCGTTTTTGTCAAGATTGGCACTGACTAACGTTGACGTGAAGTTTTTATTGGTTCTACTTGACTTTAGGTCCTCGGGAACGGCTACACCTGCATTGCTTTTATCCAAGTTCATCGATAACAAATACGTGGGTGCATACTTTTCAATATACTCCATGGAAAAGTTTTCTTCTGAGCCCTCTTCAAGAACTTTATCTCGGTAGGACTTAATCTTCCAAAGCTTATTCCACCAGTTTTTATAATAGGCTTCTCGAATCGTTGTTGCAGGTGTTATGACCGTCGCTGAAGCTGTGTTTTTCACATTGATATACTGGGCTAAGGTGGATACGGTTTCATTTTCATCTCCTGTAAAATCAACAACCTGAAGATCATACTCCACATAATGTTCAAAATCGTTGATATCGATATTGCCATTTTGCATCAACGCTTTATTGTCCGTTGTATAGACTAAGTTCATATCATTATTATTCAACTCAAAAAAGAGACTGTCAAAATAAATTCCTGCGGCTTTACCAGCTCCGTTTTTTACTATATCAATATTCGCCGGCATAAGAGGAGAACTATAAAAACTATACGTGCGTTCCTCAAGAGCTGTAGCATCCTTCAAAAAGGTATATTCTCTTGCCTTCTCCAAGTCGACGCTTCCATCGCTGGCAGCAAACATTACATCCTGGTATATAAAGCGTCCTGTCTCTTGATCAAAAGCAAACAAGTCAAAATTCCTTGATAAGCTTGGAGACTGAATAAAATCTTGCCCGTTCCATTCATAGACTGTTATAAACCTAGACGTCGTATTTTGGTTTTGTATATCTGTTGATAATTGTCCTCCAAGAACTAACGTCTCTTTGTTCACACCAAGTAAGTCACCAAAGGCAAAGCTAGAACGAACGATGCTCGAGCCGTCATAGGTCAAGTCAATATCATAATGTTCTTGAAGCATTTTTGTTGACTCGCCAAACATGATTGTCGCCTTACTTGGCTTATTATCATCGGGTCCATAATAATAGCCCCATGTCACACCCAAGTCATCAATATTATCCGAGTTCACATCACCTGAAACCATGGATACCATATTGGATACATAATTGGTTTCATTAAGATAGTGCGTCCACACATGCTTCCAATTCCCAAAATCAGTATAGTCCTCTGCTGAGCTAGCCCAAGTTAATTGATATACTTCAATCCGCGACTTATTGAGTTCCGGGATATATACAGCAATCTCGTCAATACCATCTCCGTTATAATCCCCCGTTACAATCTGAAGATAGTTTTTTAATAAAAAAGGTGCTTCTGTAAAATTATCCCTTCCGCCAACACCTTCGTCCCCATTGCCAATCACTTGATTGTCAATAATTGGAGTCTCTTCCCCAAACGTCCAGTTTTCATCATCGCCTAAGGACCCAATGCGTATATACACACTGTTGACCCGATTCAAGTTTTTGGTATAAATCATGACAACATCATTTTCTCTACCTGTACTATTGCCACTAAAATTCCCCTCAACAGCTGATGATACGACGGGTTCCTTATCGCTGATCAAATTAGAACTTTGCAAGTATCCTGTCTGTTGTATCGATTTAATCGGATGCCATGCATATGTTTGGCTAAGCGCATCCGGCAGGGTGCCCGTCGCTGTGATGTCACTATTTATAGGGCTTGCTGAAAACACATCAAAATCCTTGTTGACATTATATCCATAGACATTGATGGATTGCCAAAGATGCATGGGCTGGGTTGTCTTTGACATATTTAAGGCATCTAGGGTACTCTTATCCTGAGAGACGGATGTAAATGCCCCCACATCAAAGTTCGTCGTGATATCATAGAGTTCATTTACCGGATTCGGTACATACGTATCCTTCCCATAAGGATTATCTGTACTCTGCGGATTATATCCATCTGGTGTCATGGAATTATCGATCCCCAGTGCATCATAAATATCCGAGCCTTCGCTGGTTTCACCGGTGAGCATAGAACGCTCGGCAACTAATACATTTGATGTCATGGTGTTGATTAAGAGAACCACCGTGAGCAAAATACTGATCTTTCTTTTTATCATTGCTATAATCCTCCAATATAGTTTGTTAAAAAAATCACTTTGCTATAATTTTACTTCTTTTTATGATTTTTATACATACGAATGCCATAAGTGGCATAATATTGGAAAAAGACGCAAAAAACAGCAGCTACGAAAATCTGACGTAACTGCTGTTCTCCTTATTCTTTTATATTATTCTGCTGCTTTAAGGTAGTTGTTGATATATGCTTTTGCTACCTCTATTGTAAATTTTTGTGAATCTTCTCCTGTTGTACGGTCATATTCTTCTTTGTGTACCTCATTATTTGAAAGAATACGGATACTTAAGAAAGGAATAGCATAATTTTTTGCAATCTGAGCAACGGACGCTGTTTCCATTTCTTCTGCCGATGTCCCTAACGTCTCATGCAACCAGAGGATACGATCAATCTCTTTGTTCCATTCGTCAGCTGAACCAATGGTTCCTTCTACAACTTGACCTTTTGTATGCAAGTCTTTTACACTATTGGCAGCCTCTAAAAGCTTAGCATCGGACTCAAAACGGTTGATATCTTTCCACTCACCGGTTTCTTGGTCCATAACTTCCAAGTTTAACTGGTGCCATGTCGTCGGATGTATCCCTTCACCTTTTTCTACAAAATCTGTTTTAAAAGCGCCCATGTTAACGATATGTTTTCCAAGAACAATATCATATTTATGCAAATCCGGATCATGTCCTCCTGCAGTCCCTTGATTAATAATCGCCACCGGATTAAACTGTTCTATAGCAAGGACGGTTGATGCTGCCGCATTACTCATTCCAATGCGTGTTCTTGAGATAATAACCGGATAATCATTTATTGTTCCTTTGGTATATTTCCATACACCAAGAGTTACCTCTTCATGGTTTTCTAATGCTGCCATCATAATTTCTGTTTCAACATCCATAGCCCCTTGAATAAGTAATGGTCTTTGGTCGGACTCAATGTCCTCACTTACTGGCTCATTGTCTTTAGATAACACATTTTTTGATGTTATACCTAAAACAACACCTACAATTAAAACACCTACTATACCTATAATAACACCTGATTTTTTGAATAAATTATTCATTTTCTGCCTACCTTTCTGAGTGTATGCTTCGTATCAATCCGTTAACACAAGGTGCTAACTAATATTATTATATACAGGTTCACATATTATGCAAGCATTTTCCGAACATTTTATTCATCTTTGTTAAAAACGTTCGGTTTTTTATGTGTCCTTACTCAGATTCGGTAAATATTTTCTAATTTATGTCATCAGGCTTTTATAAGTCATATAGGTTGTGCTGATGTGGCGATATTGCCGCTTTCGGATAGGAATTCGCACACCACTATCCATGATAAAAACTTGGTGGTGGCTATCCAAGTTTGCACACTGCATATTGATGATATAACTTTGGTAGCACCTTAAAAAGCTTCCGGTAGGTATGATTTGCTGTTCTAAACGATTAAGCGTGTCATAACTTTCCAACACCGTGCCGTTTTTGAGATAGATTTTTACCTTCTTCTTAAAGCTTTCTATGTACTCGACTGCAAGGAGAGGCACCACGCTTTTTTCCCTCCCCACCGAATCATGTAACTCTAACAAAGTCTGTTTTTCTTTTTCTCGCGTACGCTCTAAAGCGTATTGTGAAAACTGTGCCTTTTGATCATTAGGGTCCATCTGTGGCGGCTTAGTTGCATCACGTATAAATGCAATCAAATACTGCTTACCCTTGGATGTAACAATCTTTGAATTGATCTCTGTGCGAATAAGCGTTCCATCCTTTTTCACATTGAGACGGCCGATGTACTCTTGCGGGAAAAGGTCTTGCTTGGTATACTTTTCTTTTATATAAAAGCACTCCGACGCGGGAACTAAATCTTGAATATTTAATTGTGTAATCTCTTCTATCGTATAGCCAAACATATCCGCACCGGCTTGATTACATATTAATATATCACCGTTGACATTTTCAATAAAAATCCCATCTAACGATAGATTAAGAAAAATCAATAACTCATCATCAAACAACGCTTGGTTTTTTGGATTCATCCTACCTGTTTTCCTCCTAGACCCTCCCCTTAAAGCTTACACTGCTTATATAAAAACAACGGGTGAAGCAAGGTTCTTTAATATTGCAACCACACTCCATGCAGCAATCGCATAGTCTGTAGCGCCGATATTCAAATCAAGATCTATATGGTCTCCTTCGACTTGTATTCTATAATCTTCACCTATTTGACCGGGAACTGCATCGATGTTGAACTTGGTCTCTTCAGGTCCTGCACTGGCAAGAGCTGTGGCATATATCACGTTAAATACATAGGGATAAATATCAATAATCTCCTTAGCCGTCCCAGTATATACCCGCTCCGGTTCTGTAATACCTAATATTCCTTCTCGGTTAAACGGAGTATAGGCAACAAACTGTGGCGGTTTTTTAGATGTAATCGTCACATCAATAGGGGTCTTACTCATATAAAGCGCTGTCTGAAGAAGGTTAAACGCCCCTGTCGCACCACCTGCGATATATATTTGGGTATTGTTCTGTGATGCGACATCAACGAATCGCTCATACAAGGCAACATCTGCAAATGCCGACGTTGATAACACAATCATATGGGATCCGCCTTGTAAAATCGTCTCTGTATAATCCACTACTGCCTGAGGTGATGCTGCTTCTGATACAAAATCCGGCTGTAGCGCCATAAGTTGTTCAATATTTGTACATGGTGTACAGTTAAAATAATCGGCAAAGCGCTGCGTCCGCGCCGGGTTTCTCCCTAGGACGCCTACCAGTTCATACTCTGAGAGAACGCCGTCCTTAACCGACCTTGCAATCACCTGATTCAAATAACCGTAACCTAATAATGCCAATTTCTTTTTCTTCATTTTAATACTCCTGTCTAGTTGTGTGTTGTTATGTCTATTGTTCTAGATATGACCTATTGTAGCTAATTATACACAAAAAGACAAGGAAGAAAAGGTAACTACACTATTTTACAAAGTCTTCACGCATCGGATTAAATATATCCAACAATACGCCGGGTTCTTTACACACACAGCCATGAATCACATTGTCAGTTTTTAACATGCTATCGCCTGCAACTACCGTTTTTTTCACCCCGTCAATCTCAAATTCAAATTCACCACTAACAACATAAGTTACCTGGGTATGAGGGTGAGAATGCAAGGCACCTACGGCCCCTTTTTCAAAAGTATTCTCAACACACATTAGTTCCTTATTATAAGCTAAGATACGTCGCGTCACTCCTTGTGCTACTTCTTCCGGTTTAACTTGTTCATAAAAAACCCATCTCTCGTCTATCATATTTTTCCTTATGCGATATCTTTAGATACGAATATCACATTTTCCTTTCTTCTTTTTTTATTTTTTCCGTAAGCATCCGTTTTAATCTTCAAATGTACACATAGTCTATAACATTTTCATTTCAAACTTGACCCTTCCGGATTGTCTCTTTTGTTTGCTGACTTCTTTTACCCCTGAAATTTCTAGTAAACCTTTATTAAAAAGGTTAAAAGCATCAATTGAGCATGTCTGGGGTTCCACACAAAACTTTGCGAGGTTTTGCGGCGTATATATGACAAGATGTGAAAAATCATCTGTACACGAAAGGATAAGCTCATGAGCATGCCAATGTACTCTTGCTACTTCTTGAATTTTGTCCTTTGTTTTATTCACCATATACACATGGTCAAGGTTTAAGCTTTTTACTCGTTTTAATTTTGACAAATCATATTCTGTGCCTTTGACATCAAGTATTTCTCCTGTGTTGATGCTTTCACTAGCCGCTAACATTTGATTTGCCTTGATCATAACCTTTGCATCACCATCTGGATTTTCAAAAAAAGGATGAATCCCAAATCCATAAGGTAACGTTGTCTCACCAATATTTTGTACGTCATACTCATATATCAGAACATCGTGTTGAATAATTATACGGATTGTTAAGGTGAATTCAAATGGATATTTTTCAAACTCTGCATACGAAGAATTCCAAGTCAAGACCCCCGTCACCATATAACCATCCTTTGTCTGGCAATTGCAGGTTATCTCAAAATAAAGATTTCTCAACAAACCATGCATTCTAGCACCATACTGTTTATTATTGTAGGTGTATTGGTTGTTTTTTGTTCTATTTGGCGTTGGAAACATTAAGGGCATTCCGTAGGTAAGACCTTTTGCTTTCCTTTCCACATCTCCATCTATTAATGTTTTTCCCTTCCATGATAAAAAAGCTACATTCATACCATCATTTTCATCAATGGCAACCACAAAATCTAAATACTTAATATCTATCATATCATCATCTCACTAAACATACTGAGTTAAATCAGTTGCTGACGTATAAATCATGTCAATTTTTTTACTGGTTAATCTTTTTTCTTTGACTTCATAATATGGTGTTTGCTCTTTACAATAGTCCATAAACTCATGAAAACTACGGTGTTGCCAAGAATCACTGCAGATACATAAGTATGCACTTTCTGAGCTATATACCCTATATTCACATTCTGACAATTGATCATCATGTTTTTCCATCTTATGACTACACCATAATGCAATAAATCCGTCATTCTTTCGCCCAAACAGCCACCCATCAGAGTGAATCGTTTGTTCCATTCGCACCTTAGGCCAAAAAACATGGGTAAAATGAATTGGATGTGTACTTGGAATACAGTAAATACTTCCAATCATATTATCCACTTGTGTAATTGCAGGAAAAACACCATTACCATACCAATATCCAGGTCGAACTGTACACGAAGCCGTTGTCCCTCCCGGATGCGAGACAAACACCGGCGTGCTATTATCTAAGCCTCCATACCAAAGATGCTGTTGATATCCAAACACTCCAGGTTCAAAGTAAGTTGTTCCATGAAAACGTTCATTTAGAGATTTGGTATATTCATGGTTTTCTTGATTTGATTTTTCTGCCAAAGTTACATTGTTCCATCGAATATAAGACGCATCTCTTCTTGGTGACTCAACCGATGTCAATACATAATTTTGTTGTTTGTTTAAGTGAATGCGTGCATTGCCGGAGTTATAGACTTCCATAATATCATTGTGCATTAACTCTATATGCTTCTGCGCAAACTCATACGAGCTTGTTGCATAAAATGCCATCCATCCTTCTGAATAGTCATAGGGTGCACTAGGATTCATCAAGTGCACCAAAGCCTGTGTCCCTTGCTGAAAAGGAAAAATCACATCTCCATACACTCTACCCATCGGTCCATAAACAGAACCATCAAAGGTATGCTTTGCCAGTATGGTAACTAAATAATCCGTAATTTTTTTTGCCCGTTGTGAGATTTCTTCCTTTGCAAAATCTATGAGATTTAATAGCGCTATAAATGTAACACTCACATATATTGATGCCAAAAATTCTTCAAACCCATATTCTTCAACATCTTCAATCCATTCTAGCACACGTTTTTCCCCAAATTCTGCTAGCTGTTTTCCTGTCATCTCTGCACGAGGAAAATATTCCTCTGGATACATTTCTCCACAAAACATTGCAGCCGAATAAAAAAGTAATGCGTGATTCTCACTCCAAAAACACATCGCATCTTCTCCGGTATGGGTCATCCAATACCTATAATTCGTCAAAACCGTTTTCATCCTTGCTTCAAACTTAGAATCCACGGAGTAGTTTTTAATATACCTTATTAAACCTGCAATCATAAAATCCGTACAATCATAGCGGCGCTCAATTTGATTTAAAGTCTCATAAAGAAGCGATTCGTCTTTGTCTAAAACATTGTCAATCGCACGTCTGGCAAGTACGTTTGACATGGCAAAGCCAAATTTATTTCCCCGATTCAAGCTTTCTACATTTCCAATTTTTCTCAAAAGCTTTACTTTATTTTCTTCAAAACTTACTGCATTTTCATACCTTGGCATAACCGCTTCTAATTGAATAAAGCGACGTGATAACCTTGTTGCGTCTATATTACATATAACACGAACATATGGATTGTCCGAGTGAAGCTTCACCTGCTTACTCCCCGAAATATCTGTTTTTTCTTTGTTTTGATTTATTTTTGAAAAGTCATGTTCATTTGCATCATATACGATAGCCGTATCCTTTGGAGCCGGCGCATCATTGATTAAGTATTGCCCATTCAACTTTAAGTTATCCAGCCATTTCTTTACATCCCTTAATTCAGAAAAGTCTCCATATTTGGGCGAAAGTTCTATGCGGATTCCTTCACAGTCCTTTGCCAACTCAAGTCCAAAAACAATACGTGTATCTCTTACACCTAATGTCTGAAGTTTAATTAAAATTTCATTGTAACCGGCTTTTAAATCCAGTGATACTTCTTGTTTAGACATCGGCTTATAAACGGCTTTTTCGATTCCTCCAACAAATGCATTATTGCACCACAATCCAATTGCACAGTATGACCATATTGTTATGCCAATCGTTTGCTCCACATTCGAGACAATGCCTGTCACAGCCTGCATCTCAACTTCTTTTAATACTTCATATCCGCGACTATAATCTACAAACCAATTTCCATAATCATAATGATAGCACCAAGGCAATCCTAATGCACTCTGACCATTCAACACAATATCATTGTCCGGCTTTTTCATTGGGTTATCGGGAATACTCTTTCGCATATTAATTTCATAATCAAGCTGATTTATATTTTTTGGGGATTGCTTTGCATCGGTTTCATATGGTCCTGATACAAGATATTCCATTATAAATTTTTGCATGTTTTATCCTTTCGAGACTCCTGATGTCATACTACACCTATCTACACTATGTTCTACGCTATGCTGTTTTTTCACCCATTGTTTTGGTAAAAATCCGGTACTTTTTTTAAAAATAGACGAAAAATATTTTTGATCTATATACCCTACTTCATTTGCCACATCATACACCTTTTTCCCGCTAAGTAAGAGCTCTTTTGCTTTTTCAATCCGTATATCTCTTAAATAACCGTTAAAATTAATTCCCGTATACTCTTTAAATACACTCGAAAGATATGATTGACTGATATATAGGTTTTCGGCTAATTCTTTTAATGTTATGTTTGTTGCGTAGTTTTTATTGACATAATCTTTGATACTTTCGATATAGCTCCCAATATCATGGTGATCTGCCATATGTGGTTTAATCAACTTATTGATTTGCTGTATAAACCACTCTTTCATTTGTTCAAGCGTTGTGACCATGCGAAACTCATCTAAAATATCGATAATATGGTCTTCACTTCCTGTTACTTGATATGTTTTTATAATTATATTACACATCTTTTTCCAAATAAATTCCGGTGTAAACTCTTGAATATTGATAATTTCATCAAACAGGTTATTTACGATATTAATCGTTGAGGCATAATCCTTAAGCATGATCGCCTTAATCAATTGCTCTTCTTGTTCCTGAGGATATCCTGTATTATCTTTGTTCTCGTGAATATCCGAGCTTAATATTATCTTATTCTCACCTTTATAAAGTCTATAGGCCATGGCATCAAGACATTCTTCAACCGATTGCCTAAAAGATCCTGCACCGTTTTTACAGTTTGAGATGGCAATTGTTACTGTAAAATCAAAGTAGTCATTAATCAAATCATGAAGTCTTTTGGATAAAAGGTAAGTGTTATATTTATTTTCAATGTTATCCATCTCTTTACTGATGTTAATAATCACTGCAATTGAATTTGCTTTATAATTAAAGGTTTCACATGTATAGCTCTCTGAAAACAGTTCTTTTGCCATATTATCAATAATAAAATTTATATTTTCTACTTCTTTTTTCCCTTGTATCTCTACAATGTTTTGATACTGGTCAATAGAAATCAAGATGGTGATATAATCATCTAACTTTATATTCGACTTAAATAACTCGAGGCAAGAGTCAACTTCTTGCTTTGAATAAGGACAGTCGCTAATCATCTTAAGAAAAAAATTCGTCTTAAGGGCAGGGATACTATGAATCTCTTGTTTGTGTAGCCTTCGCATATTCTTTTTTAAGTTGTTTTTCTTCTTTATTTCTTTGAGTGCATTGATCACTGTTTCTAATAATCTATCCATCTCCACAGGTTTTAACAGATACTCTACAACACCTAATTTGATGGCTCTTTTTGCATATGAGAATTCGTCATACCCCGATAGAATAATAAAGCAAGTATCTGAATTGTTTTCTTTAGATTTACAGACTAAATCTAAACCTGATAAAAAGGGCATTTTTATATCGGTTACCACCAAATCAATGTGTTCATCTGTAATAATTTCCAACGCCCTCTTGCCATTATAGCAAGTCTGTACAAGTATATCATGGTCTTCCCAACAGATAGCCTGTGCTATCCCATCAACAACATCTTTTCTATCATCAACAAGTAATAATTTGTACATATATCTTCCTCACAATACTTTATCCATCGGTATTGATATCAATACTTTCGTCTTGACATATGGTTCACTTTCCCATTGCAGTGATGCATTTTTGCCGTAGTTCAAAATTAAGCGTTCTAAAACATTATTGAAAGCAAATCCAGAATGTTTTTTTTCACTCACTTTTGCCAAAGACTCTTCTGTAAATCCACATCCATTATCTTCAACTTGTAATATGATCAGTTCATTTTCCCTAAAGACGTTAACAACGATTTCTCCTCCTTCTTCAATATCTTTAAACCCATGTAAAATACTGTTTTCTACTAAAGGTTGAAGCAAGATTTTCACTACACTATATTCAGATAATGTCTCATCAAACAAAACCTTATACGTGAATTTGTCTCCAAAAATCTCTTTTTGTATTTTTAGATAGCTTAACACATGATCCACCTCTGTTTTTAAAGGTATCTTTTGGCTTCCTTTATTAAGACCAATACGTAAAAGCCGTGATAGATTAAGAATAATATTACTTATCTGATTGGTTTTATTCGTAACGGAATACCAATATAAAGAGTCTAGTGTATTATACAAAAAGTGTGGATTTAATTGTGCTTGTAACAATTCTAGTTCAATTCTACGTTTGGCTTTTTCTTCATTTCTAATGCGTATCTTATCTTCCTCAACCACCTTTGAATATCGCTGCATTTCTTGACTTAAGCTATTAAAAGCTTTGCCAAGCTCTGTAATTTCATCCTTACCAAACAACTTGATTTTTCGGTCATATTTTTGTTGTTCGAGTTCTTTGGCATATAAGGTCAGTTTTTGTAATGGTTCAGTAATGGTCTTTGCAATATATGTTGATATCACTCCAAAAATAAGGATTAAGATGAGCATATAAAACACAAGGGTTATTTGTGATTCATAAAAGTCTGAGTATAGGACTTTTTTTTCTTGAATACACTGAATATACCATCCACTTATTTCTATTATATTCTCTTGAATAAGATGCTCACTATTATTATTTGGTATATCCAGATTTTCAAATGACTGCTTATCTGCATTGAGTAAATACACTTTTCCAAAGACTTGCTTTTCTAATTCTTTTAACACCTTGTCTATTTTCCTATATGATATATTGACCACAAGCCTAGGTGTATGTTCTGAAATATAGTAATCGGTATTACTATTTAGCGGCACAGTAATAACAAGGGGCAATAGTTCTATTTGCTTTGGTGTACCCTCGATGATTGCATCTGACCAATAAGCTAAGTTTTGTTCTTTTGATTTTACAATAATCGGACTCACATCATACTCCACTGTTTGATTCAAGTTCGTTACAATACGATCATCGACAACCAGATACGCCGAATGAATAAACTCATTTTGTATACACAACTGCGTTAACATTTGCTGTAATTGAAAATCGATGTTCACACTATTAGAAGTATCTTGACCATACTTAGAGACCCAATAACTTATATCATAGCCGATTAAATTCGTATGAATCAACTGCAAAATATGTCCCAATTCGTTGTCAATGTACTTTGTGTTTTGAACTATCGTTTCTTGTGTAATGCTACTCACTTTTTCTACAAACATCTTTTCAGTTACTTTGAAAAACAAGAGACCTAGTACTAAAGCTGTAAATATAATCCCGCTTATCGAGACAAACATAATTTTTTGTTTCATTCTTAACTTCGCAAATGCTTTCTTCATCTTCATATCACCATTTTATTGTTATCGCCACGCCGCTAGTCATTTTATTTTAACGAAAATCGATGTTCTTGGGTTTTACTATCGCTCTTGACTTTTATAACAATCTCATCTTTAATGATTTGTATTTTTACATCTTTTATAATTATATCATCATTCGCATGACTTGTAATAACATTAATGAACACTTTTTCTTTTGCCTGAGCGCGTTGAATCATATATGGGATATACAGATTGGTTGGTTTCCCGGGTCCTTGGGCATAAATCATCTGACTGCCATCGACGTAAGAATACACATTTGTTGTTATGTCTTCTAATTTATACGTCGTTTTCGTCAGTCCCACAGCATCAACAAAAGATACGTTTTTTAAGTATTTAAATGGCTTTTTATTTGAAAAATTTTCAATTGGAGTTTCTTGCGTGCTTCTATTTATTTGTTCGCCGTTAAAATGCATAATCCAATCAATTGTTTTTTCTTTTGGACTTTCCACATTAAAAATATCAATCCAGTAGTTCTCAGCCTTTAATATGCGTCGTCGCATAGTTACATCTTGGTACGCTTCTTCACTCCACTGACAAATCGTAAAGCTATCTGGCATCGTATAATTCGAATTCCACTCTGCCTTAGCATCAACAAATGTATAGTCCTTTGTTTTTTCAAAAACAGATACCTTTCCATCGCATGGCGCTTGGTTTTCTTCATTAAGCATTACGGTATTGTGCGTTCCTGTATTTTTGAAGTATTCGTAATGATAAAAAGCGCCATATCCCGTCGTTCCTAGATCCGGAATAATATTTTGATTTTTATACATATAAGAAACGGAAAGGCGGTCATAATGGTCATGTTCTCCACCATATTTTCCATGTCTAAACAGAAGAAATTGATTATCTTCCCCTCTTACGATGGTTGTACCCGAACCCTTAGCATCATGATAGTCATCAAGCTCTATTGGGCTAGCATCAGGCAATGTATCCACGCCATAAAAAAATGATTCTATATTATTACGCTCTTCATTTTCGTATACTTTATGCATCACTTTAAGAATTATCTCTTCTCTAAATATTTTGTATGAAAATTCATAGAGATTATATTCATTTAATTCTGTGTGATAATCCATTGTATCATTCATCATTGGGAACTTATAATTAGGCTGCAAAAATTTTAAAGCGGCTTTAACCATTTTTCTATAATTTGGATGCATAATCTGGCTATGCTCGGTATGAACTGCAAATCGTTCAAATCCATAAAAATTTTGAAGCGCAAAAAAATGGTAGCACAAAGAACATTCAAACCATATACCATCGGCTAACATGCCATGTTCCAACTGATATATGAGTCCATAGTCGTCATAAATAGCAAAATCCAATAGTTCTTTGTTGTCATCAATAAGTCCAACCACACCAATCGCCGCATTAATTATAACTTCATGGTTATGAAGTTGATTCTGCCGGTGTTCGGTTAAAAACTTAGCCCCACAAAGGAGCAAATCTTGACAAATGAACTCTTTTTCTTTTTGAGTTAATGTGTCCGATATTAAGTCATATGCATAAGCAAAATTTCTAATAAAAATCGCCTCACATAATGTTTGGGCATTGGCTTTGCCCGGTCCATTATAAGGTATATCGCCATGAACTTCATAGCCTGGATATCGTTTTGCATACTCTAATAAAATATTTTTAGAATCCTCTGCGTATTTACTTTCGGCTGTACATACGTATAATAATCCCAAATAATAGGCTGCCGTATAGTTTAGTTCATGTATACTTCTCCACCATGCACCATCAAATGGTTCACCTGTATGCACTTTTTTGCACAGTGGACATTCATGTTGGGTTGGCTTATCAAAATCAAACGTTAATTCCACAGAACATTCAGAACAGTAATAATATAATCCCCAATTTGCAATTCCTGCATCAGGAATTTTTAACTCATTGTTTCGAACAAGCTCGGTCTGTTCTAACAGCCAATCAATAATACGCGGATCTTGTTTTGCTTTTTCTCTAAATTTTTCTATTTCTTGATGTGTAAATTGAATCATTCTTCTACCTCCGTTAGAATTATAGCTACTCTTAACCTTTAACGCCTCCATCAGTTAATCCTGCCATAAAATGTTTGTTTGCGACAAAGTAAATGATTAATATAGGAATAATGGATATCGCAGCTCCGGTCATCATCAAATGCCATTCACTCGCCGCTCCGGTTCCCCACTTTAGCTGTACAACGCCTACTGTTAAGGGTCTTAAGTCCGGTTGAGTCATTGTAAATACTGAGGGCACAATATAATCATTCCATGATAATCTAAACTGAAATAAAGCCACAACCGCTAGAATCGGCTTAAGCAATGGAACTAAAATTGCATAATAAATCTTAAAAGGTCCACATCCGTCAATCATAGCTGCTTCATCAAGCTCCTTAGGAATACTTTTAATAAACTTTGTAATCAAAAAAATATTGACACCTTGCGATCCTATTTGAATAATGATAATTGGCCACAGTGTATTGTGCATATTGGCTTGTACTGCCAATAAATATAGCGGACGCAGTGTAACCGCTCCCAACGCAATAAACATTGTCGAAAGATATAATGCGTATATCACTTTTTTTCCAAAAAAATCATACCGCTCAATACAATACGCTGTGATAGAAGAGATAATAAGGGCGCCTATCGTAGAAAAAAAACATATAAATACACTATTCATGGTATATTTTGCAAAATTCGCCTTTTCCCATACGTACAGGTAGTTTTTAAACTGAAATACACTTGGAAGTATCCCCCCTCCTGTCATCAGCTCCATATTGGTTTTAAAGCTTCCCAATATGGCATATACGACCGGATATAATGTGATGATTGAAAAAGCGATTAATATGGTATAGAGTACACCATGTCCTATTGTTTTCTTGATTTTAAATTGCATGATTGTTTCCTCCTAATATGTTTCCTGCATTTTTTTTGACCATTGTAAATAAAAAATGGTAATCAGCCCTACAAAAATAGCAGTTACAAAAGCTACTGCAGATCCATAACCATATTGGAGCACCTCTGATCCTGCCGCATCCCCCATTGGGAACATAAGTTTGTAAATATATAAATAAAGCACATTGGTCTTACCGTTTGGTCCCCCTGCTGTCATAACAAGAATTGTCTCATAGTCTTTAAATGCTTGGGTAATCGCCAACATAACAACCACCTGAATTATCGGTGACATCATGGGCAATGTGATATACCACAGGCGTCTCCAGCCTATTGCACCATCAAGATCCGCACTTTCATATATTTCCTGTGGAATCGTTTGAAGTCCTGACAAAAAATAAATCATATAATTTCCTACAGCTCCCCAAATAGCCACAAACAGTATCGTCAACATTGCTTTTTCACGACTAAACCAATTAATTGGAGCTTCTATTATCCCCCAATTGAGCAATAATTGATTTGCCGATCCGTTGTATGGATTAAAAATCAAGTAAAACACCATACTCATAATGGAGACACTTATGACTGTAGGCATAAAAAATACCGAACGAAAAATATTACGCCCTTTGATTTTCATGTTCAGAAAATACGCTAATAAGAATGCTACTGGCATCGTTAATACTAATTTTCCGCTTGCATATATAACTGTATTGATAAGTGATTCAAAGAAAATTTCATCTTTTGCCAGCTTTACAAAATTTTGAAGTCCTATAAATTCAAACTCGCCAAAAGATGTATAGTTATAAAACATGAATCTAAGTATCCATACAATCGGATAAATCGAAGTCACCAGCAAAAAACATATCCCTGGAAGAAGCATTAGATAAATGGTTTTGTTCTTCTTGATGCTACTACGTGATGCCCTGGTTCTTGTCAATGGTTTGTCTTTATTTTTCATATGTTTTCCTTCTTTCAAATCATTGTTCGTGGTCTTCATCCCTATCAAATCAGGGCTTTTTACGCACAACATTTAAAGGTCTGCTTCTACAGGACTTCTTCCCTTGAAACAGACCTTTAAAGCAACTTTATACAAGTATTACATTATCTTAAAATTCACCTTTTTCTTTTGCCGCTTTCAATGCTGAATTATACTTTTCATTCATTTCTTCAACCGCTTCATCAACATCTTTTCCGCCCATGATAACTTCACTAAAGACATCCCAATAAGATTCTCCTTCAATTACAAGTCCTGCATCATGTGGTGGAGGACTAAATACTTTATCGTCTTGTGTCGGTACAAAGAATTCAGCGCCATATTTTTCTGCTGGCTTTGCCGCTTGAGCAACTTCTGGCGTAATCATAATTCCATAACCTTTTTCTGAATAGTCAATTTGATAGTCTTTGTCTTGGAATATGCTAAGCACTTTCCATGCTTCTTCCGGGTATTTTGTTTGTGATGACATTGCCCATCCTAATCCTGCACTTTGCATTGGTGTCGGATATGTCTCACCAAGTTCCATGGAAGGTGCAGGCACTGCAACCCACTCTTCTTCAGTAGGAAACTGTCCATCATAAACTCCAATCTCCCAATCAGCGGATAAGTACATACCAATATTTCCTTGTGCAAATTGTGCACGCATGGGGTCTATATCAAGACCTTCTGCCCCCGGAAAATATGAACCTGCTGCATACATTTTTGCAAACTGCGATGCCACTTCTCCATATTTTGTAAAATCATATTCTTCTGTGTCGGGATTATATGGAAAAGCATTACTACGATGTGCAACAACATCCACCGAACGGAATAAAGCGCTAAATGGGTTTTTCATATTTGCTGCAATACCATAAATTCCTTCTTTTGAAAGTTTTTCTGTAATTGTATTTGCCATCTCAACCATTTCATCCATTGTCTTTGGTGGTTGCTCAGGATCTAATCCCGCTTTGGCAAACACGCCCTTATTGTAGATAAGTCGGAATGGACTACCTGTATATGGAAGTGTATAAATCTTGCCATCCACTGCATTTAATCTATCTACTCCAACCATATCGCCGTATCGCTCTATCTCAGCATCCGTTAAGAACTCATCTAATGGCATTGCCATATTTTTTTTCACATAAGGTGTAACGGTTTGAGCTTTTACGCGAAATACATCCGGCGCTTGCTTACTTTGAAATGCCAAATCCAAGTTGTTATCAAAATTGTCCGTCATGAATTCTATTTCAATTTCGATATTATCTGTATTCGTTGCGTTATAATTGTCTACAACTTCTGCAACATAATCCATATCATGACGTTGAAATGTCCATACAATAATCTTTGTTTTTTCTTCGCCTGTCTTATCCTGTTGTTGATCGTCCTGTTGTTGAGTGTCTTGCCCCGAATTAGCCGTCTCTTCTTTTTTAACATCAGCCGGCGTACATCCAATAACTAGAAATGCTACAACTAGTATAAGCGCTAACACTTTTCCCATTTCTTTTTTCATTTCCTATTCCTCCTTAGTATTTTTTACATGTTCATTATATTATACGGGCCTTTGTATGTACATTAGGTGTTCTTCTTTTATTATAGGTAGATTTATTGATAAACCATACAAAAAAACAATATTGTCTTACTTTTAGAAAATTCTATCTCCATTTCCTCTAAATCCTTGATACCAAAGGCTATGTAAATTACTTTTATAGAAAAAAAAGCAGGCAATTTTTGCCTGCTTTTTATTTAACGCTTTGTGTAGTTGTGCTGATTGAGGTTTGTGTTTGATACTATAAAAGTGAGCCATATAGCATTACAGTGACCACGAATTTTTGAACCAATCATAAATTTTCCTGTAGATAATAGTAAATATTATCGTATAGGAGTGTGAAAGGCGTGAAAATAGATTTGGCAGAATATAATCAGATTAGAGAACTTTATCTTCATCATGGCATGTCGCAACGAGCGATTGCCAAATACACTTTGTATAAAAACAGACATCTCTGCTACTAAAAATGCCCGTTCTCGTTCACTGCTAATCATGGTGTCAAACTGATTATGGATATCTGAAAAGTTACCATCACAGCACATCCAGGTGTTACCCTCACTACCGATCTCGGTGTCAAACTAATCATGGCCCATCTCGAATATCATCGTCACTACCTATCTTGATACCAGCCAATTTGCCTATCTGTTTACTCTGTATAGCTACTCATCTCTCCATCACACTATCAACTAATGTTACTTCTAAGCCTCATCATATAAGATTCCCAAAATTTACTTATGTGGATGAAAACTTTATTGGGGAGTTTTGGGGAGTTGGGTGATTACCAAGGCTTTAGAGAAACTCTCTATACATCTCCTCTTCCAAGCTTCTTCTTAATCGCTCCGACAATTACATCAACGTCTTCAATTTTCATAAAGTAGATAATCACAAAATATGATACCGCTCCGACACCAATCGCTATTAGGAGTGAAAGGTTTTGAGATAAAGAAGCTGTTAAGTAATTAAAGCTAAGTTTTGCTAATCCGCCCATAATTAATGAGGCAAATAGGATTTTTAGGAATGACATACTGATTTGCTTCATGCCGAATGGGCCTACTTTCTTTCTTAGGCTTATAAATAAAAGAACCGTAGTAAAAATTGCGGCTATAGAAGTTGCTAGTGCCAATCCTCCTATCCCCAAAAATTGTGATAGAATCAAATTCAAAACAATATTAAGAACCATGCCAATAGCTGCATTCATCATAGGTGTTTTAGTGTCTTGCAGAGCATAAAAAACTCTTGAAACAATTTCTCTTAAACCAAATCCTATCATTCCAATTGAATAGAACATTAATGAAGTTGCCGTTAGAGATATAGCATTTGAGTCGAAAGCACCTCTTCCATAAATTAAAGAAATGATCTGCTCCGAAAATAAGATTGATCCAACTGTTGCAGGCATAACCATTATAGCAACACCTATAATAATCTCTCCAAAAGATTTCTTCATTTTTGGCAAGTTTTTCTCTGAGACTAATTTTGATATATTTGGATACATAACTGTAGCTAATGAAAGAACAAAAACCCCTTGCACAAATAGATTTAATTGATTAGCGTAATTTAACGCCGATATCCCTCCAATTGATATTCTTGATGCTAGAGTTCTATCAACTAAAACATTAATTTCATTTACAGATACTCCAATAATTGTCGGAGCAACTATTATAAGAAATTTCTTCAGGTTATTATCGAATATATTAACTTTTATCGAATGTTTATATCCTACTTTCCTTACACTTAATAACAATAAGAAAAGCTGAGAGAAAACAGCCAAAACATATCCAATAGGTAATATTATAACATCTCTTGCTAATGAACTTATAATTATCGAAATTATAACAACAATATTAAGAGGAAGTCCAATAAAGGAAGGGATTACGAAATTCCCCTTTATCTGCAAATATCCCTTGAATATATATATTAAAGCCATTACAAAAATTGTAATCATATTAATTCTTGTAAAATTGACAGTCATTCTTAATATTTCACCACTGAAACCTGATGCAAATAATTTTACGATTTGGGGTGTGAAGATAGCAACAATAATAAAAATCATTAAGCAAAACATGAAGATAAAATTAATTAATCTAGAAGTAAACTGGTCCGCCTTCCGTACTCCATTATTTTTCTCAATATCGGTATATATTGGTATAAAACCAGTAACAATTGCAGTGCCAATTAGCATGAACATGACGCTTGGAATTGTCTTTGATATCAAATATGCATCAGTAATAGCTTGAGCCCCATAAAAATATGATAAAATAATATCTCTTGCGAATCCAATTATTTTCGATAAAATGGTTATTATAATTATTATAAATGCAGTCTTCTTCATTGATTATTTCCCATCTTAATTGATAGTTCTTTTCCATTCTTTCTAAAATTTATGAGATTCCATAAAGCAACTAATCCGTTCAACTTATGAACAACTATATAATTTTTTTCTATTAAATCTAAAATCGGATCAGAAAATATTTTCTCATCTTTCAACAACAGACCTTTAATTATATTATATCCACCATTAAAACATCCATATCTATTATCAGTTAGTCTTTCTTTATAAATTTTTATTTTGCTCAATTTTGGATTCGCATATGCGAGTTTGTTATCCATGTACTTAGAAGAATATTCCAAAAATAACTTTCTTTTATATCTTAACTTTACAGGAACTTTGGACCAGAAGTTCATGATTTCATTATCCCATAAAGGCATTCTCCACTCATATCCCTTTAATTCAAATGGTTTTATACAATTAGTTACAAATTTTGATTGTCTTTCTTGCCATTCCCAATATTCAAAAATACTTGCAGCTTGCTCAGAATCAAGTACTGATCCAATCTGCAATGACCTTAAGAGCTTGTTTTTTAATTCATCTTCATACTTTTTATTTTTAAGTCTGAAAAGTCTAAAATGTTTTTTATAAATAGACTCTACCAATTCATTTGCAGAAACTCTATTATTACCTATTATACTTGATGGAATATGTTCTCCTTCAACAAAATCACCAGAATTACCTGATACAAAAATACTATCTTTTGGTATAGAATATATTTTTTCTAGATGGTTTATTGCTATGTTTTCTTGAAGATATGGTATAGATGAAATCGCCCCTGTTATTATATTGCTTTTCATATAATCATTACCATTAAACCATTCAAACCATTCTTTCCGTGAATGATCGATACAAATCCACTCGTAGCCAAGCTTATCTGCTACGTCTTTAGCAATTTTTACTTGCCAATCAGTTTTCTTTCCCCAAGTTAGACACAATACATTACTATAATCATGAGCTTTGAGCATTTCAACAATCAGTCTCGAATCATATCCACCACTCAATGGAACAATTACTTTTCGTCCTTTTAACGATTCAACAAAACGGCTAAATACATTTTTGTGCACATTATGAAGTTCCTCAATTAATTCATTTTTCGACAGATTAGTCAAATTTAAATGATGATATTCATAATATCTCTCCAGTTTAATTTCATGTTTATGTTTATCATATGATAATATTTCGCCAGGTTTTAATTGTTTCACATTCGAGTATAATGTATTATTCCCTGTAACGTATCCAAGCTTTAAATATTCAATCATTGATTCTTCATGCATTTCATCATCATTACTCAGAATATTACTATAATCATCCGTTACGAATAAGTCATTCTTACCAAGTTTAAAGAAAATCGGAGTTGTACTAACTCTATCTGTTGCAGCAAAGATAAATTGATCAGTTTCAATTACCACCGAGAAAAATCCATTTATTCCGTTGAGCTTTTCCGAAAAATCTACAATTGAATTAATTCCATTAAATACGTCTATCATTCTAATGCCATCGTAATATAGTCCATTACTGAAAAAACTGCCTCTAACGAATACATTTTGTTTTTTATTCCACCTATAACCATGGTTATTGTCTAGCTGAATCCCCATCATAATACCTCTTTTCTAATCTATTTTCAAAATTGTTTGATTTGGTCTGTTAGATATCAAATATAGAATTAGTGTAATGAATATAAATCCATGAGTTAACATAACTGTAAAAAATGAACTATTTATTATATTAATCGCAAAAATCACACTCGTGACAAAAATAATATTGATATCAAGTCCCTTTGTACAATAATCAAAAAATCTAAACGCTAATACTAAAATGATAGGATAAACCAATAATCCTAACCATCCAAAATTTGCATAAGCATCTCCAATCATTCCATTATTCGCTCCCCCTAATCTACCAGTATATAGCAATGATATCATCTGTGGGATTGGGGTTTCATACTTAGAGACAAATCCAAAATGTCTTAAAAAACTCTGCTTTAAGAAATCCGCACCATTAACTGAAAAGTATTCATAATACCACGAAGAAATTAAGTTTGTTGTAAACATATTTCTTCTTTGGAAAATGGCAATTATATTGGATAATTTACCTGTAAGCATTGATTCGCAAACCCCTATTAAATTCATTCCCATTAGTAAATATATTATTTTACTTTTATGATTTCTTTTAATAACAACTATTGAAACAATGGCAACAACTAAAACAAATAATGTTGTTTTGTGACCACCAAATGCAAATAAAAAGAGTTGAAGAAAAACAAAAACAGAAAAGAAAAAGTATTGCTTTCTTTTCAAGAAAATGATTGCACCAATAGGTATCAAAGTTGCAGCTATTGCCCTAAAATACCCAAAGATTCCTGGCAAAGCAATCTCACTAACAGCTGCACGCAACTCATAAACATCAAACAGACCGAAATGTAATCTAAATCCATTATATCTACCTGTGATGTAGATTGTGCCAATTATAGTTAACATCAAAATAATATAAAAAATTCTTTTTTGATTTTTAAATCTTATAAACCCAAAGTCTATAGCAGGTATTAGATTATAGTAGCCATTAAATAGTAGCCAATATAATGAATAAAAAACAAAGTACTTATCATCAACAGTTGAAAAAGCAAAAAAAGTACTACCAGGAATGAAATACACTAAATTTATTAGATACGCAATCAAAGAAGAAGGTTTTTTCGAATTATATACTTTTACAATTTGAAAAGAAGCAATAAAAAAAACTAGAAATGAAACAATTACTTTTATAGCGTTGCTATTATAGTCCATTCCCATATATGAGTAATAAGGCGTTATAAAAAATACATATAGACCATCTGTCATAACTTTATATATAAAAAGCAGTAATAATAACTTGACATCGGCTTTTTTAATTGCAAGATTAATACTAATCACCTCTTTTCAATAGAAAAAATTTATTTAATATAAACTACTGTAAATCTGAATAGATTTTATATAATTTCTCTTTCTCAATACCCCAGTTGTATTTTTCCAGAACAATTTTTCTGCCGTTATTTCCCATTTGATTGCACTTTTTTTCATTCTCCATCAATGTGTCTATTGCTGTAGATATTTCATTAGTATCATTAGGATCTACACAGATTCCACAATCATTAGATTCTACAATACTTTTCCATAGTGGAAAATCTGATGCAACTACAGGTATTCCGCCCGCCATATACTCGAACATTTTTATTGGATAAGAATTTATGTGGTTAGGTGTAGGTAATAGGGTGACAAATCCGAATAAAGATTCGCTTATCACTTCTGCTATTTTTTTTCGATCAACAACTCCTAAATACCTGATATTTGAGTAGTTATTTAAAATTTCACTTTTTAATTCTTCTGACTCAAAATTTCCACATAGAATTAATTCAATATCCTTATTTTTCATAGCATCTGCTATTTGAAAAATCCCACGATTCTTAGTAATTCCACCAACATAACAAGCAACGTTTTTCTTAGATAAGTTTTCATGAATGTTAAATTCTTCAAGCAGTGGAAAGTTCGAAACCTCAACTGTCTTTTTATTGATTTTTGAGAATCTTGAGCTTATAAGCGGTGTAGGAGTAACAACTGCCCCTAAATGCTTCACAATAGAATTCTCATACTTTTCATATAAGAATGAAATAGGCTTTCTAATAATTAGTGGGATCCAATTCTTAGCCAAAATCTGTCTTGGTACATCTTCATGAGAATCATAAATTACAAATTTACCAATTTTTTTCAACTTATAACCCAACGGTAATAACTCTGGATCATGAAAATGATATATGTCAGCATCAACATTTAGTGCTCTTTTCAAAAAAATTTTCTCTGACAACAAAATTCTAGATATTCTATTTTTAGTGGTAAAATTTATTGACTCAATTTTAACACCTTTCCTAATTTCATTTTCGTTTATGTCATTTACTAATAGTGTTACATCATATCCAGCACGGACTAGTGATACACACTCTTTCTCAAAGATTCTAATATCATACCTACTATGAACACTTGTAATATGACAAACTTTTCGTTTCATATTAATCCTACTTTCATGTCAAATTATTTTATGATTACTTTGACTACAGACGCCACATCTTCTTGACTCAAATACGGATGCATCGGCAACGATAATACCGTATCACAAAGTTCATTAGTCACTTCAAAGTCAGCATCATCATAAATATTCTCGGTAAATGCTCCTTGTTTATGCATTGGTTTAACATAATAAATCATACTTGGAATGCCTTCTTCTTTTAACTTAGCTTGTAAGGCATCTCTTTCTTCTTTATTCTTTAATCTAATAGTATACTGCGCAAAGCTTGATACATATCCTTCTGGAATAACTGGTGTATCTACAATACCTTTAAGCTTCTCAGTGTATAGTCTATATAGTCTATTTACATCTTCAAGTTCATGTTGAATAAAGGCAGTTAGCTTTACATTAAGAACTGCAGCCTGTATGGAGTCAAGTCTAGAATTTACTCCTATTCTAACATTATCGTACTTATTGTCCCCTTTACCATGAACCTTCAATGAATTTAGCAGTTCTGCTAACTCGTCATCATTTGTAAAAATAGCTCCACCATCACCATAGCATCCCAATGGTTTTGCAGGAAAGAATGATGTTGTTGCTGCATCACCAAAACTACAAGCTTTCTTTCCATTAATACTTCCACCAAAACCTTGAGCAGCATCTTCTAGAATTCTTAAATTATACTTCTTTGCTATTTTCTCTATTTCTATATGATCAGCAGGCAAACCAAATAAGTCTACCGGGATAATAACCTTTGGAGTAAGCTTACCTTCTTCCAATACCTTATTAATAGCATTTTCAAGTTTAGTAGTGTCAATATTAAAAGTATCTCTATCAACATCTACAAATATTGGTGTCCCCCCTCTAAATGAAACAATCTCTCCTGTTGAAAAGAATGTAAAGTCTGGAACGAAAACAGCGTCCCCTTCTTTTATATCCCATGCCATCATAAGGAGAGTCATGGCTTCAGTTCCATTAGCACATGTGATACAGTGCCTTACACCTACATATTCGGCCAATCTGTGCTCTAATGTGTTTACTTCTTTTCCACCTATAAAATTAGTATTATTTATAACTTCTTGAATTGCTGAATCAATTTCACTTTTATATTTATCATATTGAGCTTTTAAGTCTCTAAATTCCATAGTCAACACTCCCTTCAATTACTTTTCTTTCATTTCGTTATTTTCTATTGTGTATTCTCTTTCACATTCGCTACACTTCAAATTGTCTTTTAGAGGTACTCCGCATTCACAGACCCATCCTATTTGTTTTGCCGGAACACCTGCCATTAGTGCATAGGCTGGAACATCTTTTGTCACAACTGCTCCTGAAGCAATCATCGCCCATTCACCGATGGTGTTCCCGCATACAATCGTTGCATTCGCACCTATAGAGGCTCCGTACTTAACTAAAGTTTTCTTATAACCGGCAGGGCCTTTTGGATATTTGCTTCTTGGTGTTAGATCATTAGTAAAAACCATAGAAGGACCACAAAAGACATAATCTTCAAGTTCAACACCTTCATAAACGGATACATTGTTTTGGATCTTAACGCCATTACCAATTTTCACGTTATTAGATACATTTACGTTCTGACCCAAAGAACACTTTTTACCAATCTGAACACCTTTGTGGACATGGCAGAAATGCCAAATTTTTGTACCCTCACCTATGGATACATTATCATCTATATAACTGCTTGCATGGACGAAGTAGCTCATCGATTGAACCTTCCTTTGAAATCTAATGTGCTGCACTTATCGAGTGGAAGTTTGACACTCTTCCCCTCAGCTGCTGACTTGTAAGTAGCAAGAACTAGCTCAAGTGCATTCCTTCCATGAACTGCTGTCACATATGGCTGTCTATTATTTTTAATTGAATCAATCACATCTTCATAGAGTGGATTGTGGCCAAAACCATATACATTCGGTGGGTTCTCATGGTATTTCTCTTTTACTTCTTCTGGATCATCTAGATTATCTGCAAACTGCCATTCCTCAATTAGGTTTACAGACTTTCCACCTGCTTTGACCGTTCCTTTTTCCCCAAAAATGTATAAAGTTTCTTCAAGATTCTTAGGATATATATTTGTAGTACCCTCAATAATTCCATAACTTCCGTTTGCAAACTTTACTAAGGCCATGCCCAAATCTTCAGCATCAATGAATCCATGGATTAGATTATCTGTCATAGCTACAACTTCAGTAATTTCATCACCCATCATCCATCTCAATAGATCAATATTATGGATACACTGATTCATTAGAGCGCCACCATCTTGTTCCCAAGTTCCTCGCCAAGGTGCTTGAGTATAATAATCTTCTCCTCTGTTCCATCTGATGTGAGCTGTGCCATGCATCATTCTACCAAATCGATCAGCTTCAACAGCTTCTCTAATCTTTTGTACAGATTTGTTAAATCTATTTTGGTGACATGCACTCACCTTTACGTTTTTTTCATTGGCTTTCTCAATTATTAAATCTGCTTCTTCTAATGAAAGTGCTATCGGTTTTTCGATTATAAGATTTGCTCCAGCATCTATACAATCTATAGCAATCTGCCCATGCTTACCACTTTCCGTACAAATTGCTATAAGTTCAGGTTTCTCATTTTGAAGCATTTCTTTATAGTTAAGATATTTCTTTGTTTCACTCGGTAGGTTAAAATTCTGAATGGTTGTATCCATTTTCGATTCTTTAACATCGCATAAAGCTACAATGTCCAAGTTGTTTTCAATTGCAGCTGCTATATGATTTGGTGAAATTCTTCCACATCCGATAATCGCATATTTTAAACTCAAAGTAAGTCCCCCTTAAAGTAATTCAATGTTTTCTCGTACTTTTACTTGCTTCATAGCATTCTTTGTATCAAAGATTGCCTTAGCATGTTTTTGTACAAAATCATAATTAAGATTTGTGTGAGCAGTAGTTACAATAACAAGATCCACACTTTCTATAAGTTCTACAGTAAGTTCAGGCTCACCCTTCTTAACTACACCATGTTCACGGTATTCAGAGACAAAAGGATCATAATAAATAACTTCTGCCCCCTCTTTTTCAAGCTTTTCTATTACTCGAATAGCAGGACTCTCTCTATAATCATCAATGTCTTGCTTATATGCAACACCAAGAATTAAGATTCTAGAACCATTCATAGCTTTCTTAAATCTATTAAGAATCTTGCTTGATCTCTCAGCGCAGTATTCTGGCATTCTATCATTCACCATCATTGAAGACTCAATCATTGATGTATGGAATCCATATTCTCTTGCCTTCCAGGATAAGTAGTAAGGATCTAGCGGAATGCAGTGTCCGCCAAGACCCGGACCTGGATAGAATGCTTGAAACCCATAAGGTTTTGATTTAGCTGCATCTACAACTTCCCAGAAATTAATGCCCATTTTATTGCTAAGAATAGCCAACTCATTAACAAGTCCAATATTTACATTTCTATATGTGTTTTCTAGAATCTTTTCCATCTCAGCTACAGCAGGCGATGATACTCTATGAATAGGTGCCTCGAGGATTGCTTCATACATCGCTGCAGCTACATCAGTACATTCGGGCGTGATTCCTCCAACTACTTTAGGAGTATTTTTTGTTTTATAAATAAGATTACCTGGATCTACTCTTTCTGGTGAAAAAGCAAGATGGAAGTCCACTCCACATTTCAACCCTGATTTTTCGAGGATAGGCTTCAAAAGTTCTTCTGTAGTTCCAGGATATGTAGTCGATTCAAGAACAATTAACATATCTTTATGCATGTATGGAACAATACTCTCAGCTGATGCTTTTACATAGCTGATATCTGGTTGCTGGTATACATCAAGCGGCGTAGGCACAGCAATACAAACGCAGTCAGCTGATGCTACTTGAGCAAAGTCCGTTGTAGCAGATAATAATCCTGACTTAACAATTTCTTCTAGATCTTCATTAACAACATCACCAATATAATTCTTTCCTGCATTGACCATTTCTACTTTAGATTCTTGAACGTCAAATCCTATAGTCTTAAATCCAGCTTTAGCTTTTTCTACCGCTAAAGGAAGTCCTACATACCCTAATCCTACAACACCTAGTGTTGCCGTCTTGTCCATTAACTTCTTTTTGATATTGTTCATTTAATATTCCTCCATTACATATTTATAATCTTATTGTTAAACGCATTAACTAATCTCTTATAATCATAGTCATTAGCAGCTTTTAATGCATTGCTGCAAAACTCACCATATTGTTGTTCATCCATCTCGTAAAATTTAAGAATTTCTTCTGCAAGTTGTTCTGATTGAGTAATATCTTTAGAAACACCAGCTTTATACCTATTAATTATGTCATATCCAAACTCACAGTCAGATAAAGTAGGTTTTCCACTTGCAAAATACTCAAACATCTTATTGAGACTAGCACCATATTTTTTCAAAGAATTTTGTTCGAAGTGAAGAATATTAACATCTGATTTACTTAAAATATTAGGTATAAGTCGTTTTTCAACTTGTCCCTTAAACTTTATATTTGATATATTATTTTCCTTACAAAAATTCATTAGGGGTACTCTGTCGCTACCTTCGCCATAAATTAAGAATTGAATTCTATGGAATCCTTTTTCTTGAATAATTTTTGCTGCTTCTACTATCTTCTTTACATTATTTGCAAGACGTATTGAACCTGCATAAATCACCTTAAAAGTATCGTCATTGTTTAGATCATCATTCAAAATAAATCGAGCTTTATTTTCATTGAACGAATCCAAATCTACTCCATTATTGATATGATGAACTTTGGATAAATCAACGACTTTATCCCAACCCTTATCGATTATATAGTCTCGTCCACCTTCCATTGTGAATACGATCTTATCTGATTTCTTGTACATCCATTTTTCGATAACATACATCATCTTAACAAGAATGTTCTTTCGAGATAATTTTTTATACTCAATTATCGACTCAGGCCACAAATCTCTCACTTCAAAAATGAATCTAGCTTTTTTCTTTTTAGATATGAAATATGGTATTGGCGCTAACAATGCTCCTAAATCACATACAATAATATCTGGATTTTTATTCATTTTTTTTGACACTTTTATTAACTTTAATGGAAATTCAATCATATTCTTAACTCTCGAAAACCCATTTCCTGTATATTCACTCGTCTTAATGTGAACATACTCAAGCCCATTATAATTTTTCTCAATAAATAAAGGCCCATTTTTATCTATTAAGTTAATCTCTGTATTATGGATAGTACTCGCACAAAATATTTTTACATTATGCCCAAACTCTTGGAGATATTTAGCCATCATTATTGTACGTAATCTCATCTCATATTCAGGTGGCATAGCATAGTGGTTTATAATCCATATATTCATGTAGTTATCTTCCTTTTCATCTTCTCCACAAATGATACATACTCCCGCAGCTCACATACTTAAATCCCATAGCATTATAAAACTGTGCTGCAGATATGTTATTCACCTGTGTTCCAACTTTGATTTTTTTAATTCCTTGATCTATAACAAATGATTCCATTGTGTGAATCAATGACTTTCCAACTTTTTGGCCTTGATACTTTTCATCAACAGCAATAAGTTCAATAACGCTACTGTCTTCATTTATAGAGAAGAGTATATAACCTGCTATATTTCCTTCTCTCTCTGAAATAACAAAGTACTTATTTTCCTGCCCAAAAGCACACTTAGTCCAGTGAAGATAAATACTCTCAGCTTGTTCTTGAGGTAGCTTCGGATCATTGAAAAACCTAGAATGGTTAAATGACTTCCTCGCAATATCAACAATCTGTTCATTCCTAGATAAGCTATTCACAACATAAGTTTTCTCATCTTGATAGTCTAGCTTATCTGCCAAGACTTTAAGGAACTGAATGTTCATATCAGCAAGAAAAGCAATAGTTCTATTGCCTATCCAGTGGTTATTCTCTTTTATGTTGTCAAGGTTAGAGATTGTAATAAAGTCATAGCCTTTGCAAAACTCTACTATCTTTTCTTGACCTCTCTCATCTACAATGCCACTAAGATTCACTCTGGCTGAACTTATGCCAAAGTAATCAGTGTCCCACTGTAGTGGCCTTAGCTCATAATTTTTACTAGACATTAGCTTTCTCACCATTCTTGTTTTCTGATTTCTGTTCTACAAACACATCTTCCCTTTTTAGAACCGACACTGCAGTCTTAAAGAACACCTTGATATCCATCCACATCGATAAATGATCAATGTAATAAATATCATTCTTAATTCTTTCTTTCCAGGGGATTGTGTTTCTAAAATAGGCTTGATTATAACCGGTAACTCCTGGTCTTATCTCAAGCTTTCTAGCTTCATTTCCTTCGTATAGCTCCATATGCTCTGGAAGATCTGGTCTAGGGCCTATAATACTCATATCACCTTTGATGATATTAAGGAGCTGCGGTGTTTCATCAAGGCTTGTCTTTCTGATAAAATTACCTATTTTTGTAAGCCTTGGATCGTCCTCTGCATTAAATGTAGAGCCATCTTCATTACGCAAGTCAGGTGCGTTCATTTTCATTGACCTGAACTTATACATTTTAAATATCTTTCCATCCTTACCTAAGCGAGAAGCGTTATAGAAAATTGATCCTTTGTCTTGAAAATAGATCATTGGACCAACAATAACTAAAATGATCACCCAAAATGGAAGTGCTATGATTGCTAATACTAAATCGAATATTCTCTTAAAAAAATTACGATACACACCTTCACCCCATTACTTAAGCTCATCTATCGACTCTTTTAATCTACCAACCACATACTCTATATCCTCATCCGTCAATAAAGTATGAAGCGGCAATGTAATCTCATTCTTGTACATATCAAATGCATTCGGATAATCTTCCATTTTAAACCCTAAATTCTTATAAGCAGAGTGCATTGGAAGTGGCTTGTAGTGAACATTTGTTGAAACACCTTTCTCAGCCATCTTAGTAATCACATCATTTCTAAATGCTTCGCCTTTGCCATTAAGTCTTAATAAATACAGATGCCCAGAAGAAGCATAACCATGATCATAATGGTTCATAGGCCTTACATTTAATTGGCTCAATAAAGCATCATACTTCTCTATAATCTCTTTTCTTCTTTCAACTATTCCTGGATACCTCTTGAACTGTGCAAGTCCTAGTGATGCCATGATATCAGTCATATTACATTTATAGTTTGGAGCCACGATGTCATATTCCCAAGCACCTAGTTTAGTCTTAGCCAGTGCATCCTTTGATTGCCCATGAAGGGAAAGAAGCATATACTGTTTATAAATCTCTTCACTATCAAAGCCATCAATATCTCTCCAAGTAACCATACCACCTTCTGCTGTAGTTAAATTCTTTACAGCATGAAAAGAGAAAGATGTGAAGTCAGCAACTTCGCCACTCATCTTTCCTTTATAAGTAGCTCCTATAGAGTGGGCTGCATCAGCAACGACAACTACTCTACCAAATGCCTTTTGAAGGTCATTCGAAGAATTAAATAGTTGCTTCTTACTTTCAACAGCTTCAAAAATTCTATCGTAATCACACATTACACCTGCTATGTCTACAGGTATGATCGCCTTTGTCTTCTCTGTGATTGCATCAGCAATACCATCATAGTCAATATGGAAAGAGTCCTTTCCTGAGTCTACTAGAACGACTTTGGCACCTACATGAGTGATAACACTCGCAGATGCAGAATAAGTATATGCACAGGTAATGACTTCATCTCCTGGTCCAATATCAAGGAGCCTTAAAGTCATCTCCATTGCAGCTGTCGCTGAATTGAGCGCAACTGCTTTAGATGTATTACAATACTCAGCAATTTGCTTTTCGAATAATTTGGTTTTAGGCCCTGTTGTAATCCAACCAGACTTTAATGTATCTACTACTTCATTGATCTCTTCATCTGAAATATCTGGTGGTGAAAATGGAATGTTTCTCAATTCAGTCATCTTATTCGCCCTCTCTTAAATAGTTAAATTTGTGTTTAACCTCTATATAATGTATAGGTGCTATTGTGTAGAGCACCTTAATTCCCAAATTTATGTAATCTAGTTGATCTTTCAAAATGTACATTTTAGGTTTTGTGCTAAAACCATTGCTATTACTACTTTACAGCCTCTTTGTCCTTTCCACATACTCACGTCGAATTTTTCCGAGGTAAACTTTCCCATTTATTCAATATATTGTGTTTTGCATTTCGGCACATGCAATATATTGTGTTTTGTGTTTTCTACTCACCCTTACACTATAATCACCTGGATATTACTATACGGAAATGATAAAAGGCTTTAGTTATTAGGGATCAGTTGGTTACTATTAATTACTTTTAAGGTTACAGCCAAGGCAATTCCGCCCCTGGTTCTTCATCTTCCCCGCTTTCATTCCCACCAACGTGCACACTACACTTTTCCATCTTCATAGCTGATGACACCACCAGCTGAACATATCTCGTCAAAATTCTCAATACCAAATTGATTAAAGATAATATCCTCATAATCAATATCCTTTTCAACCAGAAAAGCTGAATACATTTTTTCTATAGTTTTTCGATTAGCAGCACATACATTTCCTTCAGTCTTGCTTCTGAATCCTATTAATTTTCGTACAGCTAACGCTGCAATGATTCCTAATATTGCTATTACAACAATTAGTTCCATTAAAGTAACACCATCAGATTTTTTATTCATTGTAATCACCTAACCTTTAGGGAATTCCTAATAGTTGGTTTTTTTTCATTATTTTTCTTCTCTAGACTCTATTACAAGATATTCACTTCCATCATTAATCAAAAACACATTTAAGCTCTCAAGATTCGATAATTAATCTTCGTCAAATTTCTTTAAAAATTCCAGTCTAATTGTCCCTGTTTTTGATCTTTGGTCTTTGAAGCTCTTTTATGAGGTACAGCTTGAATTCAACCGATACCCATGATGCAAATAAAAATGCGATATCTTTATGTGCATATATTCCAGCTTTAACAACAAGACCAATGGCATTTGTAGATTTAATCCTATTTTTAGATGCGAGAACAAGTCGCCCTCATACTCTTCTCAGTCCAATAAAACCTCAATAGTTATTTTTCATACCTGTTCATACGCTTCTTTTCAAAATATCATAAATAATCTAATAAATTATAGCAAGAAATTTCTTTCGATAAATTAATGTATTCTTCTATTGGGTCTGTCTTCAAATAAATAATTGCAACCTCTTCCTGTTTATCCAAGTTCATCTTATCTATAGTATCAATAAACACATAATCAATCAAGAGATCTTCTCGATTCAATTCATAAAAAGCCAGTTCAATGACTTCACGAATCTCCTTATCCTGAATATAGACATATATCTGTTGATACCGTTCAGCTAGACCTCTTAAAAAGACTTTAATCATCTGCTTGGACATTTCTATAGCCTTATAATGGGCCTTAAGATAACTTACCGTTTTTTTAGCTTTAGCCATCATTCCGAATGGAGTGAGCATGTAGAGAACTTGTTTCTGAGAGACTTGGGTCATCTTAATTAAGCCTTCACGAACCATCTTATTCATCAATACATTAACTGTTCCTAGCGATACTCCCATATTACGCGACAATTCCCGTTGGGTTACCTTGTTATTAGCTTCAATTTCTTGCATAATTGCATATTCATAATCTTTGTATAACGATTTGTTGTTGGTCATATCCTTCTCCTTATACCGTTCGCAAAATGAACACAAAGATAATATTACAGGTTTTATACAGCAATGTCAATAGCTACAGGAATTTTATATACAGAAAAGAGAAGCATTTGCTCCTCTTTTTTAGAATGAATTATTCATTAACTTCATTATGCCAATAGGCCTTGAAAAAAGCTACAAATATACCAATCATACCACCTAATACAAGGGCAATCGCTAGAATCAGCATCTTACGTGGGGCCACAGGGCTCTCCGGCAAGCTTGCTCGTTCATTCACTAGTACTCGAGACTGCATCACTTCTAATAGACCATCTGTCATTGTAGATACATCTGACCCTCGTCTATAGCTTAGAAGATTCGCTTCTTCCGTCTCAAGTTCAGCTAAATAACGCTCTGTACGCTCCTTCGACAGTTGGAGTTCATCCAGTTGTTGCTTTAGACTGATGAGTTTTCCTTGGAGGTTATCATAGTGCGGATTAACAACTTCCTCTAGCATCATCTCTTCTGATAGTTCCTCTAAATTCAAACTACGTTCTGCTGCCAGATTAGCGGCATAGACCGGATCATCAAGCACTAACTTCTTAAGTGTAATCGTCGGTTCAACCGTTGCCATTAGGTTCTTTGTATTTTCCAAGTCCTTTTGCAAACGAAGCTCAGATTCTTCGTAAGATTGATTCTCTACAAAATAGGACCGCTGAAAATAATCAATGGCTTTTTCTTTGTATAATATATTAACCTCTTCTACAAAATATTGAGTTAATGTTTCAATTAATATCTGTGCGTCTTCTGGACTTCCCGCAGTAACTACAAACGAAAACACACTTGAGTCCTTTTCATTGTTAATGCTTATACGATTTCCCAGTCCTTCAATACTTGTATCTAAGTTAAGTGCATTAATCGTCTGCCCCAAGACACGATTGGACTTAATTAGCGACAAATAATCTAAGACGTTTTGGGAGGGAAGTGGATAGCTTCCATACTTTGTCTCTACAGCTTCCGGTATGCTGATAGTACCTTCCATCTTCGACTCATAGCTCGGGTCTGCTATAACAAATCCATATAGACCACCAAGAATAGCTCCAATTAAGGTAATCACTACAATCAATTTCCAATTATTTAACAATACCATAATGAGTTCTTTTAATGAAATCTCATCTTCATATACACGCTCGTCCATCTTGATCTCCTTCTACCGTTCTTCTCTTTTATAGGTTGGTACAAACTCTTGCATCTTTACCTTAATAGCTTCATCATCCATCGCTTGAATGCTTGCTTCAAATTCTCGAATCTTCGTAACAAGGGCTTGGTGATTAATATCCATGGGTTGACCTACATGAATCTTATCATGGGCTGTATCTCTTATGCCTTCTTCATCCATGAGAAGTTCTTCATATAACTTCTCCCCCGGACGTAAGCCTGTAAATACTATCGGTATATCTTCATACGGCTCATATCCAGATAGGCGAATCACATCTTCTGCTAGATTGACAATCTTAACCGGTTCTCCCATATCTAAGATAAATATCTCCCCCCCCTGAGCCATAGAACCTGCTTGGAGAACAAGCTGACTAGCTTCAGGTATGGTCATAAAATACCTAGTAATTTCTTTGTGGGTAACCGTTACCGGTCCACCTTCGCTTACTTGCTTCTTAAAGGTTGGAACCACACTGCCATTACTACCTAACACATTGCCAAATCGCACAGCTACATACTCCGTCGAACTAACCTTATCCATACTTTGTATAATCATCTCACACAACCGTTTTGTTGCTCCCATAATATTAGTTGGATTGACCGCTTTATCTGTTGAAATCATCACAAAGCGTTTTGCGCTTGCTTTATGGGCCGCTTGGACAACATTGAGGGTACCTATAACATTATTTTTAACTGCTGCCTGTGGGTTGGCTTCCATAAGAGGGACATGTTTATGGGCCGCCGCATGAAAGACCACCTCTGGCTTAAGTTCTTGCATAATCTTATGAATCCGCTCTCGATCTCTAACAGAAGCAATCTTAATTATTAAGCCTAAGTCAGGATGAAGCTTTAAGAGTTCATTTTGAAGGGCAAAGACACCATTTTCATAGATATCCAGTATTATCAACGCTTTGGGTCCAAAAGAAGCAATCTGACGACTCAGTTCTGAACCAATAGACCCGCCACCACCAGTAACCATAACCACTTTACCATTAAGATAATCTGCTATCGCCTCATTATCTAAATTCACTTCATCTCGTCCTAGAATATCCTTAATGTCAATATCACGAACACTCTGTATATTCACAGTACCACCAATAAGTTCATACATCCCTGGAACAATACGAATCTTAACCTTAGTCCGCTTACATTCATTAACAATCTCTTTAATTGTACTCCGCTTTGCTGAGGGGATAGCAATAATAATCTCATCAATCTTCTTCTTGCGAACTACGCTGATAATGTCCTCACGTTGCCCTACAATAGGCACGCCATTAATATGGGTCCCTTCTTTTAAAGGATTATCATCAATAATAGCTACCGGTTTACTACGAAGATTACTATGATTCTTAAGTTCACGTATAATCATGGCTCCCGCATCGCCACCGCCAATGACGAGAATTCGCTTGACTGCCCCCTGAGTATCGTGCTGTGTAGATTTTACCTTAAGAAGAACTCTAGCCATCATTCGAGACCCACCGATCAACATAATATCCAACATAGCTACGATGATATAGACACTTCTTGGTAAGGCTGCGTGAAAAAAAGTCAAATATGATATAGCTAAAGCATTCGCCACTCCGACTGCAAAAGTTATATTCATAACCTCTGTAATACTAGCATATTTATAGAGATTTTTATATATTTTTAAATATGTAAACACCGCTAGCTTAATCAGCGTGAGCTCTAGCCAATGCTCTAGGTATACCTCAAAGTAAGCTTGAAATTGATTTCCTGTTGTCTGCCCTTCAAAGCGTAACCACAGAGCAAAAATGTATGCTAGATTCAGCATAAGAATATCTGCTATATAAATCACTATAAGGCGCATCTGTCGCTTAAATAATGTCATTGTATCCTACTCCCTTTTATTATATCTGTGTTTTTTTACTTTTTTCTAGATTTAGCATGACTAATAAGATTCCAAACAAGGCAAACATCATATACGTGACAAAAACAACACTATCGTTAATCAAACCTACGACAAAATAGGATAAAATCGGAATGACTAAGAAGTCCATTCGACTTTTTATGAAGGTATAAAGAGCAACTCCTAAAAATAATATCAATCCAACAAAGCCAAAATCTAGCCCAATATTTAGGAATAAATTATGAGGCTTATCCACAATCATAGTATGATTTCCAAATATCTGCCTTTTGTATATTAAGTCCCCTTGTGGATAGTTTATCGTAAAGGTATCTGCTCCATAGCCAACTATGGGTTTATCCAAAATCATTGGAATCGTACGATTCCATATGTACCCTCGTCTACTCATGAATCGTTCATTTTTAAACCATCCTATAGATTCTGCATCATAGTTCTCTTCATCCAATGGTAGCGTTCCAACTGAAAACTGGTCTGTATAATAGTAATTAAATCTTGATTCTGATGATTTTTCAGTTTCAATATGTCTTACATTCATACGAATAAGCCCCGTTTTATAATGATAGATAACCTGTTTGATATACTTATCACTTATTATCTTATATATAATACGTTCATTTTTATCATCCTGTATTACTTCCCCTTCACCTTCTGACTCCACATCTAATCCACTTTCAATAGGTGCAATAGTAATATGTTCTTCATTTTGAAGATAATAGGTTATCGCCGGATGATTATATTCAACCGAGGCAAACTCCGTAGTGAAAGCAGTGTCATCATTCATATCTAAGCTATCTGCTATTTTATTCATATAGGGTTCAAATATGGATAACTGAGTTAATAGGATAATACCTATAATAAATATTATCGTTGCACCCACATATACTTTAATATTGGTACGATATTTTATTAATACATATATAATCATAAAGAGGATAGACATAGCAACTGCTACAAATCCACCAGTTGAGTCTGATCCAATCAGCGAAATCATTTGTGGAATAATTAATATAGCAAATCCAAGCTTCATCCACCATTGCCTTGTTGCCGCAACAGAGTATATCGTCAAAGGAAATGACAACGCTACTAAGGAACCTACATAGTTAGGATTATAAAGCGTTGAATAGACACGTCCTTCTTCAAAGTTAAAATTCACCTGCATGAAAAGCTCTTCATAGCGACTTCCTAGCATCATAAGTTTGCCTAGGTCCGTCTTAAAAAAGTCCATTCCAAACATTTGAAAAGCTCCAATTATTGACACTATCGATGCACTAAGCACAAAAGAGCCAACCAATGCATTAATATCTCTTCGTGTTTTTACAACGGTCATCGTAATATATGTTAAACCTATATAACACAACCATGTTAATGTTCCTTCGTATCGATCAATCATCCCCATCCAAGCAAGCTGCTTATGTTCTGACAATAAGAAGGAAATCATAATGCTCGCTGCAAAAACTAACAGTAAAATTTTTATTCCTTTATTCTGTGGTGTGGCATGCTTTTTTCGCATATTCCATTGGTAAAAGAGTACCAATATGAAGCTAATAATAGTTCCAATTTTCAATACCTGAACTTTGGCATACGCAAAAAAATCATAACTTACTTCTTGATTATATAATTGTTGTAATGATTCTGGTATAGGGACAATTTTAAGACTAACAATTAACGGAACCAAAAATACAGTGGTTAATAGTATTGCTATAATTATTTTTCTTATCTTTTCTAAGTTTTTCTCATTCATTTTTACACCATCACTTTTATCTCTTGACATCTAATCTATTGTATCAAGATTCGCTAAAAATGTAAACAGACATCTCTATTCTTTAATTATATATTAATATGGCTCTTAATTAATAATTCGCCTTTACGTTCACTTACATATGCGCCATCTTGCCCCATACCTTGTCCATAGATAAGCATATTAGAACAGAATACTACACATGATAGCGTAAAAAGGCTCAAGTGATTTCTCACTTGAGCCTAAGTGACTAATTGTACTTTAGCGAGTTACCTCACATTTGACAAAGAGCCTATTTAATTACGTCTCTAACGATAACCATTTGAACATAATTACTGTTAGCTGCATCTAAAACTACATCAATTTCTACAGCACCATCATCAAGAAGGTCTTTAAGATCTCTTAAGTTGATGTCATCAATATCACTTGCATCAGTAGCATCAAGGATGATGTAATCAGATACAAGTTTTAATGTAGCTGCTCTACCATCAACATTGAATTCTCTGTCTGAAACATCGACACTTGCTAATGTTTCACCAGCTTCAAGTTTATCAGCATCAATTGAATTGATTTCTAAAACTTCATCAGTTTCATCATCAATAGTTAATACGAATAGAGCACCTTCAGTAGTTGCTTTTTTAATAGAATCAGCGCGGTAAGTATTCTTTCCAGCAGTTGACCAAGCAGTTACACGAACTACTTCATCATCTGTGTTTAATCTGAAGCTATCAACAACAGCGTTTACATCTGAAGTATCATCGCCAACTTCTTCTGTTACAACATAAAGTACTTTGTCACTTTCAAAGTAGTAAGTACCTTCTGCTATATCATCAAAGTTATCTTCACTCCACTCAAGAACAGTTACATCATCTTTATCAACGCTCTCTCCAGGATTGAAAGCTTTCCATCCATCAACAGCAAAGACAACAACACTTGAAGTTATTTTGTTTCCATCAACATAGTCGTCTCCAACTTCGATTTCAGAGTTGAATGTTCTTGAATCAACAAATGTCAACTCTACAATGTCACCATCTTCATCATAAACAAATTCTACAACTTGTCCTGATCTAAGAGCGTTACCATCATTAGCTGCTACAACTTCTGCTTCTGATGATACATCATCATCATCATCAGCTGAATCAACTGCATTGATTGCATCTAAGTCAGTTAATTTAACAGTTTCTGTTACTTTTGTTCCTTCTTCATTAACAAATACAAATTCTGCATATGTACGTCCAAAAGAAGTGTCATACTCTACATCTTCAAGTAAGATACCAGCTACTGTGTTTGTATCAGCTTCTCCAAGATCACCATTTACGAATACTAATTCGCCAGTTCTATCAAGGAATAACATTACATCTTCTTCTGCAGCTTCCATGTCTTCTGCAGCATCTTCATCAAATACTAAGAAGTCATCACCATCTAAGTAGTATGAAACACCAGCATCAACAACAGTTGCAGTATATTCGTAGTCTTCATCGTCAACTTCAATAGCGTCAGAATAAACGTTTTCGATTTCACCTTTTACAGAGTTATTATAAACTTCAGCGAATTCATCATCATCATTGAAGAATACAACGTCATTTTCTTCGATATCAGTAGTTGCAATTAACATACCGTCTTTGAAAATTGTATATCCATCAAGGTCAAATTCTTCACCGTCAACAGCAATTACAACTTGATCATCATCTTTGTCTAATTTTTCTGCAACAAAGATATCTTCAAAAGTATAAAGGTCAACGAATACAACATCATTTTTGTCATTAAGAACAACTTTACCTAATGCATAAGTTTTGCCATCATAAGCTGCTTCTGCATCACCATCATTGTCAAAATATTCATCGAAGTTGCCACCATTAACAGCTACTTCAGCATCTTTGTGCATGTCATATTTTTTATCAGCTGTTACTAATTTAAGCTCGTCGCCATCAAATTCAACAGCATCAAGGAAGTAGTCACTAGTGATATCAGCAAAGATAACTTCATCATCTTCATTTACCCAAACATCAGCTTCGTTTAAGTATAAGTGATAAAAGTCAAGACCTGTAGCTAATTCAAAAGTTCCTTCATCAGTTTTGATTTCATTGTCGTCTACATCATAGTCTTCAACAACAACACTGTACTCATCGATGTTAAGGTTAACTGTTAATAAAGTATCTCCAGCTAATGGACCGTATTGTACAGAACCATCATACTCATAACCTCTAGCGCCCCACTTAGTAATTGTAAGTGTGTTTACTAACATCTTAGCAGCATTACCACGTGTTGCCATAGCGTTACTTGAAACGTTTACTTTATCAAGAACACCTTCAAGGTTTGCACGAGTGATGTAGTTTGCTGGCCAGTTTCCTTCTTTGTCTACTACTGGACCTAATCCAATTAGACGAGTAAGGATTGTAATCGCTTCAGCGTTTGATAAAGGATTACTTGGCTTGTAAGTTCCATCTGGATATCCTTTAAGAATACCTCTGTCTACAGCTACGTTGATGTAACCAGCTGCCCAGTGGAAAGCGTCTACATCTGTAAAGATTGTGTTAGCTTTTGATACTTCAGCAGCATCGTTAAGCCCTAATGCAAGAACTGCAATCTTAGCGAATTCTGCACGAGTGATTTGTCCTTCTGGACGGAAAGTTCCATCTGGGTAACCTTCCATAATACCTACGGCATTTAATTTTGTAACAGCTACTTCGTAATCTGTATCAACAACATCTTCATTTACAGCTGCAAATGCTGATGACATTGAACCAAATACTAAAACGAGTGTTAACAATAATGCCATAAAACGTTTAGTGTTTTTCATGTTTGTGTTTCCTCCTTTTAAATAGTTGTCTGTGAATACAGACCAAATTATAGCACTCCCCTTTAAGACTCGTCAATATGTAACAACTAGATGTAATGAGATTGTAACACAACGCTCTCCCGCTGCTTCCATAATACTCTACTTAAAGTCTGTGCCTGTATTTCATTTTATCACAATGACGGTGAATTACAAGCAATTTTGCGATTTGTAACGTAGGTGTAATATTTCGTCATAATAGGCAGTGATGGCATCTGCTGATATCGGCTCACTGTAATAATAGCCTTGTATAATATCGCATCCCATGGCTTCTAATAGTTCCACCTGTTCAAGGGTCTCTACGCCTTCTGCTACCACTTCCTTATCTAATAGATGCACATAATCGATGATGCTTTGCACAAGGACATTGATCTCTTTTTGCTGGAGCCGGTCCATGAAGTACTTGTCAATCTTAATCACATCCACATCCACTTCTCCGATGGAAAAGTAGGTGTTATACCCTGTACCATAATCATCGATTGCTATCTTATAGCCTAGCTCACTATACTTTTGCAGATTCTCCTTTAATAGGCCATCGCTTTCAACTACAACCCGTTCTGTAATCTCAATCTCTATCTGTGAGGGCAATACGCCGGCTTCTTGAAATATCTGATCAAATGCTTCTCGAAAGAGCGGGTCTAGAAGCTCCCTTGAGGTTAAATTAATCGACACCTTCACATCTATCCCCGCTGCTTGCCATGCACCTATCTGCCATGCACACTCTCTAGCCACCCATAGGGAGATCTCATCAATAATCCCAATCTCTTCTGCTACGCCGATAAAGATATCCGGTCCTATAGGCATCTTATCCTTGCGGTCCCAGCGAATAAGGGCTTCTACTCCACACACCGATTGGGTATGCAGATTATACTTTGGCTGATACATAAGATAGAAGGCTTCACTTTTCACCGCATGCGATAATGCATTCGTCACTTCGAAGGCTAATCGGTTCCTTCGATCGATGTACTTATTATAATAGAAGAAACCCGTTCGTTGTCCTTCTTCTTGGTCAGATGCTGCACGCACATGCGATATAATATCAAAGGCTTGCATGCCGTGATCTGGGTACCTTGCCAGACCTCCTTTGACAAGTAATTGTAACCGGTATCCATTGACTTCGATTGGAATAGAAAAACTTTTATAAAACTCTACACTTTTTTTCTTGATATGTTCATCCGAATACCCTTCCATAGCCACTAAATACTCTGACCGCCCATGTGAATAACACGTATGTTCATCAAAGGCTTCCCTCATCTTATGACCTATACCTCGAATCAGTTGACTCATGGTCTGGTCATCTACATACTTGCTGATACTGCCTAAGTTCGTTATACGATAAGTAACAAGGCTGAATTTTTTGCCTTGTTCAATATATTGTTCCAAATCCTGTTTTAATTTATTGGTATTATACAGACCTGTATAGATACTGCGTAAGTCCGTCTCGCGTATGCGTTGATTTAAGACATTCATTCGTGCGATGAGTAGTCCTGACACTAGACTTACAAGCAAAAAGAACGACAGACGAATTAACCAGATAGCTGGTGATTGCTGTAATCCCAAGTTCACGTTTAATGGCATATAAGGTCCAAGGCTTAGCCCTGCAATAACTGCTATAGCGACACTTCCTTTGTATCCAAAAAAATATGCAGCCAGCAATATAGGCAAATACATCAAGTGCGGCAATGCCGTACTCGTACCCCCTCCCATATATATCGTTATATTAAATACAACAACTAGCGCTATGATGCTCAACCATTTTAACACAATCTTAGGTTGCATATCTTTACCCTCTCTTCCTCAATTCTTACCCTTATGGATAAGTATAGCATAAAATGATAAAGATATGCACTATCAATTGTAGTCAATTGTAAATTTCTTTTACTTTTTTACCGGAACCCAATACTCGCTTATATAGTCGGGGGAGCTTGGATTTCCTGGCATATAGACTTCAAGTTCTGCTGTCCCTGCATGTTCAAACTCAACGGATGGAAACCATTCCGAAAAGACACGCTGTACAACATTTTGCAAACTTTCAGGCAGTGCTCCTGTTGCCTCAAAGACTGCATAAGTGCTTTTGGGAATAGTTTTTTGAACCCAGCCTTCTTGTACAAATCCTTGATCTTCAATCATGATGCCATAATTAAACATCCCCGCATCCATGTCCATATCCGCACATACACCTAATACGCCAAGCGGTCCCATACGCTCCATTAGCAATGCATATTCCCCGCTTTCCATAAGTTCATCCCAAAATTTAGGAATAACCTTAAAGTTTTCTCCGTGTTGTATGCTCACTTTTTTTATTGGTCCGACAACGGAAAAGCTTTCTTTTTCAACAATTTTTACTTTCATTTCTTCAACTCCCTTTATCTGCAATTGAAAGGTTAACTTGGGCTGCATCTTAAGATATGGTTTTTCACGTCGCACAGACGATGGCGAATACCCAAATTGCCGTTTGAACGCTTTGGTAAATCCTTCTGCCGTCTGATAACCATACTTAAATGCAATGGTAATGATTTTGTCTTCGGTCGATAAGAGGTCTCCTGCGGCTAGGGACAAACGGCGATTGCGAATATATTCTCCAAGCGTCAAGCCTGTAACGACATGAAACAATCGTTGGAAGTGGAATCTGGAGCAACACGCAATTTTTGCAATTTCCTGGGTATCCATCTCGCCTGACATCTGCTCTTCCATATATACTAACGCTTTTTGAAACGCCTCTAATCCTGTCATCGCAACCTCCATCACCTAAGCTACTTATATAGTAACACTTTCAATCACAGTTTATCTGTCTTTTATTGCAACATGTGGACAGATATAGGGCTCTTACTCTGTCTTAAATCGTTTAAGCATCTGTTCAAGCTTTCCTGCAAGTTCCCGTAGTTCTTCTGAGGAGGTATTAACTGAACGTACTGTCTCTGCCTGAACTTCCATAGATGCGGTTACTTCTTCTGATGCCGCCGCTGTCTCTTCAGATACTGCAGAGATATTTTCAATAGAACCCACAACCTCTTCTTTTTTCTCTGATATTTCTTGCACTTTATGGGTTGCTTGTTCAATCATCCGTGTAATGTCTTCAATTACAGAAAAAATTACTTGGAACGTTGTCTCTACTTCTTTAACGGATGCATTTTGCAGGTTGCCGCTTTCCTTAACCACACCCATGATCTCTGTCGTTTCATTGGATTGGTCTTGGATCTCTTGAATATGCTGTTGAATCTCTTTGACCGCGTTGGCTGATTCTTCTGCCAACTTACGAATCTCCTCAGCTACAACAGCAAAGCCTTTGCCATGTTCTCCGGCTCTTGCTGCTTCAATAGATGCATTAAGCGCTAAGAGGTTGGTCTGGTCTGCAATCGAATAGATTGTCTCAACAATCGTTCCAATAGTATGGCTCTTACTGTCTAGACTACTAACTGCATCTTCAATACGAATAATCGCCGTATCGCTCTCACTTGAGCGTTCACGCAACGTCTTAATGACCGTACTGGATTTTTCATTTTGCTCTTTGACATGATCGGCTTTTCCCATCATCTCTTGAATATATGTTAATAATTGATCTAACGCTGTATTAAGCTCATTGGCTTTGATGACACCACTCTCTGAGTCTTTGGCTTGATCGCTAGCTCCAAGGGCAATCTCTTGGACAGTTTTTGACACTTCTTCAGCGGATATAAGCGCCGTCTCAGCATCCTTAGACAATCCGTCTGACGCCGTGCTTACGCTATATGATGCTTGCTTCGTCTCACTAACCAGTTGACTGACATTATCAAGCATTGCATTAAAGGCCGTTGCCATGTGTGCAATCTCATCTTTTCCTTTAATTTGTACACGCGTTGAAAAGTCCCCTTCCTTCACGGTATTCATTGCTTCTTGTAACCTTTTGACTGGCTTTGTGATTTTACTGGAGAAGACAGTACTAATCATGATTACAATGATAAACGTAATGAAGCCGATAACTAATATCTGGATTAATATCGGAAGCGCTTTATTGAAAAACTCTGCATTATCAATTCCAACAATAACCGTCCATCCGGTCTCTTTAATCTCTCTATAGACACCAAAGCGACTCGTTCCATTATAAGTATAGTTAACTGTACCACTGGAATTTTGAGTAATCGCCTCTTTAATCTCTGGAATTGGAACTTCTTTTCCAAGAACGCCTTCCTCTTTATGCGTCAGCACCTTGCCTTGTCGGTCAAGGATAAAGGGATAGCCTGACTCAAGAATCTGAATAGCATTCATCTGCTCACCTAGTGTTCCAACATTTATATCCGCTGCCAACACGCCGATAATGGAATCATCACGTCCATAAATAGGCAAAGCAACAGATATGGTGATTGAATCATCGACCGAATTAACATAGGGATCTGTCCATATAAATCCTTCTGCTGCAACTGCCTCTTCATACCAGGGTCGCACCATCGGGTCAAAGTCTTCCCCAACTTCACTCTCTGGATAGATATAGAACTCTTTGTTCTTATACCCGACATAGATATTGCTAACAGCATCAAACTCGTCAATATAATTGGAAAACTCTCGTGTAAGCATGCGTATATCTCGTTCATAGTAAGCCTTTTGCAAACTTTCGTTGATGCGCATCACACTTAGTGCGTGTCGATACATCTCAAGTTCTCTTGTAATATTGCCGGACATCTCTTCTACCAACGACTCAGAGACTTCCTTGATTTCTTCTGAAAAAATTCGCTGTGTTGTCAAAAACGACAATCCGCCAAGAGCAATCAGCGCAAATAAAATAGTTACAATAAATGTAAGACTCAACTTCATTCTTAATTTCATGGCATCCTCCTTGATTCTGTTTTCAGTTGACTTTGTTATATCGGCTGATTTGTTGAATCCCTTTAATTATATCTCAAAAAAAGTGGTCAGGCAATGCCATGAAATCTTGCTACTTATTTGGTTTTTCTTTTTTGGGCTTCCCGTTACCCGGTTTTTCTTCCTTGATGGAAAAAGCCACTTCTTGGGTCTCACCGTCTACCGCACTTAAATCAATATAAATATACGTATATTGATCTTGTTCAATGACAGAGATAGCCTCACTCTTATTCTCAACGGTTAATTCACTAGCATTAAGGACAATCTCAACTTCATCTTGAAGTTTTTGTGTCGGGTCAGCATAGCTCACAATCCAGCGCGTCTCTTGGTCTTGTGTCATAACGATTCCCGGATGACTGATGGACTGAATCATCGTCTCTTCTTCTAGGTGTGTATCTTCTTCCCAAAAAACATAGCCCGTCAACCCCGTTGTTGATTCCTTGACAATCTGAGCCGAAGAATCATTACGAAGAATCTTAACCTCTGGTTTTTTGTAGTATTTTTTTACTTGGGAGCTTTTATTCATCGATGGAAGAAGAACATAACTGTACTGTTCCATCGTCGGGTCAATTCCATGGTCTTTCCAAAGGGTGACATAGTTACCGGTGACTGGCTTATCACCATCTACAAAACGCGCGGCACCATTAATGTCCTTCCAGTAGCCTTCCCGTTGTTCAAGAAGGATTTTGAGCGTTTCTTGTTCTGGAAAATAGTACCCTATACCATTGGATAGATATGCCCAATCGACTTCTTTTTCATGGATAATGCCATCGCGCTCTATCTTCTTACCATTAATAACTAATGTCTCCGTTGCTGCATCACTAATTTTTCGATTTTCCACAATCGTCTCTATGGTTCGCCCTTGACTACTATGAATATCCGTCCCTAAGGCTACAATCTCATTGTCAAAAAAGAACCATGATTTTTTAGCCTTTAAATCCATGCCCACTTGATCGTTATCCTTGTTTAACTGCATTGCTGCAACACCGTAGGTATTCTCCAGCGTTACGCCTCCGACGAAGCTTTCCTTCGACTTTTTACGTTCTCCTGCTGCATCCGATAGCTCTTTGGTATCTACCGTTGTTCCCGGCAATCGATAAGGATTTACGGTTGGCCAATAACCTTGGGTAAAGTGTCCCAGATCTTCATGATAAAGATATAGCATACCATCTCCCGTATGCCATCCATGCAAGTTCTCTTGATTCAGACTTTCATAGTTGGATATGCGATTAGAATACATACTGATTCCTGCTGCATACGAAGCATTGCGATGCACAATCCGGTCCATATCTGCAAAGACATAGTTGCCGACCAACGGCCCCCTAGATTGGATACTGGAATCATTAAGAATCCTTTGTGCCTGTAACAAAATGTTCAAGTCATTGGCACTATCTAAAAAGTCTAGATAGTCATTGGATTCAATCCAATATTTGACCATACTCTTTATTTCACTTGCATACGGTTCCGGCGCAAAGCTAGAGTACTCAACCATTCGCTTAATCATACCGATGCCATGCTTACGCTCGCCAATATCTTGACGTGCAACGGATCGTCCTGAAACCATGTCCATCATCATCCCTCTATAGATTAATGGTTGCACACCTTTTATAAGCATCTCATAGACATTGTTAACCGATTCAGACTCTTTTTCCCATGGACTATCACTTAGGATATTAAAAATACGTCCGATACCTGAAAAGAGAATGCTTCCATAGGTTCCTGTATATGGCACATGATAATGCTGAACGAAGGAACCATCTTCATAAAAACCATCACCTGAATCAACATATTCATAGACGACTTCCAAACTATGACTTGCATCCAGTATCTTAACTTCATCTTTATCAAGAATCCCACTGCCAAGAACAACTAAGCACAAATCTGAGCGGTTAGCGCCTGTAGATAATACATGCCATTTTTTTGAAAAATATCTTGGGTCTGGAACATACCAATCAAGTGCATCCACATAGGCATCAATTAACGCTGGCTCAACATCATCGTGGATAAGCACTAGAGTATCAATAATGTGTTGCGCAGAGCCTATTTCCCAATCCCACCAGTTGCCATACCACACATCCGCCTTATAGTGATGTCTGTTCATCCACTCCAAACCATAGACGATGTCTTGTAAAAGCTCTACATTTCCTTGTAAGTCGCTTCCTGTAATCTGATATGCCTTGGCCATCTGATTGAGATAATTAAAGTTTTGTGTCACCGTCGATGAGGTTGAAAAGTCGCTGCTTGATTCCCACAAGTAAGCGTCGCTTTCGGTATCCATGGACTTCCAAGCGTCATAGCCTGCCTGTTCAATATTTTCAATCAAAACACGTGTTGACGTGTCGTCAAGGTTAGGCGCAACTCCCCCGACAATGGAGTCAAACCATTTTTTTCTCAAAAGGTCATAATCATCGTCTGCCTGCATTGTTACTTCAAGTTCAAGGGTATCATAGATATGCTCTTGATCTAAGCTCTTCGCAATAACGGTTGTCGTTCCAACGGATATACCTTTGACAAAACCTTGGTCAATCGATGCAATGGATGAATCTGCAACGCTCCAAACCACACTCTTATCACTGGCATACTCTGGATACGCTGTTGCCAAGAGCTGGCGTCCTGTCCCTACATCTAGGACAAGGCGTTCACGGTCGATTACAACCTCATTTACCGGAATATATCCATCGACAATCGTCACTTCACATTTATCGGTTATCGTTTCATCATCTAAGGACTGTAATGTAATCGTCGCCGTTCCTTCCCCTTGCCCTGTGATAGTGCCTCGGGCATCTACTGAGACGATATTTTCGTCAGAGGAGTACCACTTTACTTGCTGGTTGGTAGCATCCCCAGGATACACGCTATACTCTAACGATGCCGCGTTGCCTTTGCGAATGGTTATCTGGTCGCTTTCTATATCAACGCGTTCCACTAAAACCACATCGGCCAACACTTGAATCTGATCAACCAAAACTTCTCCGCTCGCTCCGTTACCACTGCCCCACTGTCCCAAGAACAGCACCACTTTAAGATGGGTTGCATCCGGGTGATTAACTACATACTGACCGGATAATGGGGTCCAATCCGAATATACGCCATTGGTCAAACTATCTAGTGTCGCCCGTGTGCCCTCAATATAATTACCTTGACTATCGACAAGTTCCACACGTAAAAATATAGGTACTTGACTACTATGGGCGGTTGTCAGGTTACCTTTAACCAATGTCTTTACTTGGTACTGTGCACCATTAACAATCGGTATTCTGTGTTCTGTCTCCGGTTCAATCCAGCTAACTGAAGAGTCCAAAACCATCTCAATATTTCCCTGCGCATCAACATCGATTGTTGGCTCAGCGGCTCCATCTACTGCAAACTCCGGTCGATATTGATACCGCCATCCATCGGGTTTTGTACCCTTTGCCCAATAAGCTTCTTGGGTCTCTTTAACGATTGCAAAGTCACCATTATAGGCAATATCTTCTTGCTCTACCTCCGGGTCTTCCGGGTCTTCCGGATTTTCTGGGTCTTCTGGGTCTGTCGGATCCCCACTACCTTCTTTAAGAAGTTGTATATAGTCTAAACCATATGTTCCATTTGCTTCTGAATTCGTCCACCATCCAAATACGACGTGGATACTGACATAATTATAGGCTTCATCATCAACTGTGAACGTATATTGATCAACACTCCAGTCTCTGGTGTTACTATACGCCCCAAGTTCAACCTGCTTAATAGGAGAAGCTGCCACATCCTCATAATAAGACGCTCGGATATATATCGCCGCTCGACTCGTATTGACATTCTCCAGATTTTGCTGCATATGATGAATATTCACAACATATTCATCCCCTTGTTCTACAGGGATTTTTTCACTCATCAAATAGGCACTCGTATCTTCTAGCATAAACTCTATCGCCTTACCACCTTGATACTGCGCTCCTTGAATCACTTCCGTTAGCGGCAAGCTGCCTCCATTGGCGATAAGCTTCCACTGATCCAGCCCATTTTCAAATTTTGGGTTTGCCAACAAACCATCTTCAATACTTTCCTCGGGCTGTTCATGACGTGTGATGTCGATATGATCAATATAGAGATCACCACTGACTTTTGATGTTGTCCACCAACCAAAAACAACTTGCACCGAGATGTAGTTAACGTCAGGATTTGTAATCTCAAAACTTGCTGTCTGCGTCCTCCAATCCTTCGTTCCCGATACCGTCATCAATTCAAGACGCTCTGGGGTTATCGGCGCCGATGAGGCCGTCTCAAATTGGTTGATTCTAAAAAACACGCCATCTTTTGCCGGATCCATGTTCTCTATTAAAGTGTTCTTAAGAACAACATTCAAATCCAGCCGGTCTTTATAGTTCACTGGGATACGTACACTTTCAATATACCCTAGCGCTTGTGTCATTGATGCATGTAGTACGTTTCTTCCTTCTTGCTGGACAAAATCAAATTCCGGCAAGGGTCCGCCGCCACTTTCTTTTTGCGACCATGCGTCTAAGTTACTGTCAAAGCTCTCTTCGAAGCTTTTGGTTGATTCCACTCCATAGATTGAAATCTGCATAGTCGATATGCACAATACTACAATTAAAAAACTTGCAATCCATTTTCTCATCTTCCTATTCATCCTCCTTTTGTCATATAATATTATGATAAAGCACTTTCTATTGTGAATTCTATAGGCGAATTTTTGCTTTTATTGTCATTATTCGATATTTCTTCGTTTTTTTGCACAAAAAAAGACTGAGGTATTAAAAAACCCCAGTCTATATTGACGCATATATTATATTTCTCAATTTTCGTGTTAGACTAATCGTTCCGGCATCTTTTTTTTGCATCATGATCAATATGTTTAATTCGTCTTTAGGACAATTGCAAAAATAAGCACCCAGCCAGCCATCCCATCCATATTCTCCTTGGCTTCCCAAGATTCCTGCTTGACTACACTCTGTCATAACCCGCATCAGATTTCCATAACTATGTCCACTCAAGGTATACCATAGGTCAAAGCTTTGTTGTTGCGATGGATGCAGTGTTGAGGATGTTAAGTATTTTACAGTTCTTGGTTGTAAGATTTGAAGGTTTTGGTGTCTGCCTTGATGCATAAGCATCTGTGTAAACTTAGCATAGTCATCAATCGTTGAGACAAGTCCTGCCCCTCCTGACTCAAAGGCCGGGAGACGGTCCATCCCATTAATTATCCCTAAATGATTGCCTTCATACACTTTAAGCTCTTGCGCTTTTGTCGTCGCATATGCCGACGCCAGACGATGGCGCTTAGTCGCCGGTACCCAAAATCCTGTGTCGTCCATTCCCAAAGGTTTGAACAGCTCTTGTTCTAAAAATTCACCAAACCTTACTCCGCTGACGACTTCAACAATGGCTCCTAAAACATCTGCTGACGTCCCGTATTGCCATGAGCTTCCCGGCTCAAAAGCCAGCGGACACTGCCCAAGAAGATTAGCTATTGCATATGTGGATAGTGCTTCTTTGCTTAGGAGCTTTTCATCAATTGCTTCAAAGACTTCTTGCGTCGCCTGACACGCCGGACTCTCGGTTTTTGGATAGACTAGCCCCGAGGTCATCGACAGCAGATCTTTAATTGTAACCTCACGAGAAACCGGAGACTTTCCGATGTCATCTTCCACATGTTGTCCGATAAATCCAGGTATAAACTGACAAACCGGATCAAATAAGTCAATTAATCCACGCTCAAATAGTAACATCACCGCTACTGCTGTTATTGGTTTCGTCATGGAATACAAACGGAATATAGTATCCCGTTGGATTGGTAAGTTTTTTTGTACCTGACGCATTCCTGCTTCATGGTAAAAGACTTCCTCACCATCTTTATAGACAAGAATATTGGCTCCAGCCACTTCATTCCGGTTAATCGCCTGTTGCAAAACTCTTATTACCTGGTGTTTGGTTTTATCGCTGAGCATAGTAGCCTCCTAAGTATATTGTTGAGTATGTATATATAATAACAGATTTCAACTTATAAAGGGTGATTTTTGTTCTACTATTGCAAATCAACTATATCAGGCTCAATTTTCATTTTCTTCACACAAGAAAAGCCTTACTTGTCACCAGTCCATATCGGGCTTGTCCATCCAATATGTCGATTGTCCATAACAATTCGTCCATAATAGTAGGCATCTGCTTTTGGATCAATGTCTAACACCAGCTCAAACCATTCATCGGCATTGGGCACGCTATGCAAGAGTTGACCATCTCTGATAATCTCTATCTTGCTTACGACATGGGGGGCGATGCCTTTAAAGATAAGCCGCTCTTGTTCAAGTGATATCTCACCAAACCACCTAGGATGGGTCGTCGCAAGGGTTCTTTGATGGGTTAATCCATCAAAGATATCTTCTCGCGTCTTATCCGCAGCAAATACCCCTGTCAATCCACCATAGCCGGGCTTACCGTCATGACCATCGCTTCCTGCCGTAACACCCCACCGTTTACCCATATTCAAAAACTCACAAAACGTATTGTGCTTTACATTATTTCTCGCTTTTAGAACCATCGGATGCTCTTGATTTTCAAAGCGTCCCCATTGACTGGAAAAAATCTCACATAAGACTTCCTTTGGGTTTGACTCCTTCCAATTGTCCAGGTTAAATCCTTCATACTTTTTCTCTTGTTGGTCCTTACTTGGCCGACCTTCACAATATCTATGAAAGTGCGGAATCGTCAACATCTTTTTATCCTTATATTTTTTCCAAAGGTCCGTCACTTCTTCAATGTCCGCTCCAGGATATCCATAGGTTGACAAACTCTCTCCAAACACAGCAATCGTATCGCCCCGCTTCGAGTGCAATTCAATCCCTGGGAAGGTAACTAAAGCCTGGGTATTATACATATCCGCTTTTTGTCCGATTTGTTCCCATGTGCTTTGATCAATGTTGACACTTCTGTCTTCATTAAATCGAAAGGTCTGCTCTGATAGACATATAAAATCTAGATGACTGACTTTTTGACTATATAGATAACTATTGTCCGGTGTGGAATTCCAATCATTATCCCGAATATTTGCCGACAGATTCGAGTGAGTATGAAGATCCCCCCAGTATAATTGTCTAGCGGCCATCCGGGAGACGATAACGGCTTTTTCTACAAATAAATCCGTACTGATAGCTTCAATTAAAAATCGTCCTTCTTGTCGCAAACTCCCTGTGAACTTGCGGTTATCACATTGTAGACGCTGGACCTCTTGCCCATGTTCATCTATAATACGAAGTTCAATCGACTCCATATCATAATCAAAAATCGGGTTGTTAAATTGATCTGCACAAACCAGTTCGACCTCAAACCGAGTATCCGGTTGAACAGACGTAGGCGCAAATACCTTTAATACTGCTGGTTGATCCGGTAAGAGCTCAACAGCATCTATCACTTCCAGTTTTACATAGTCTCCTGTACCTTGCGTATCGATGGCCACTTGATAGGTCAAATAGTTCCCTTCTACCTTGTTGGCAAACTGGGATATTCTTGACGTCATACACTCTCTACCCACCCACGGTCGGTCGGTTCCGCCAAAATACACTGAGATTGTCTCTCCCGTCGCAAGCCCCTCTTGACATGTAATGATGGCTACACGCTTACTATCCGGCCACCGCTTTATATGCGAAAATGCAGATTCAACACTTTCTACTCTTACATCCACTTTAATATCGTCTCTTGAGCCCAACGCATAGATATAGTTTGGCTTCCAATAATCATACGCTTGAAGATATTCTTCACTGCGTTGATGTTGATATGCCGGAACCTCTATAGAAAGGCTGGCGCCCTTTTTCATCTGAATATCCGAAGTAAATTCAAGACTCCATTCAAAATCCGAGCCGACAACAATTTTCTTATCCATCCTTACGACAAAGGTGCCAAAAGGAGTTTTTGTTTTTTGTATGTCCATAGATTAATCCTCTTCCATCTCGTCATCTGTTATGATGAGTTTTGCCAAACCGTGGCGCCCCGATGCAACAAGATCATCGGTGTACCCGTCAAAATCATCGACGCCGTCTTTTGTCAAGGCACATTCTAATAACATAGGCAAGTTAACACCACCGATGAGGCAAATCCTTTCATCATAGTAACTAAGTTCAAGCGCTGTCTTAAAGGGGGATCCCCCTTGTAAATCAGCAAAAATAATTATCCTGTCGCATCCGCTAAGCTCTTCAACTCTTTGCTTCATCAAAGCTTTAAGTTCATCTACCTGCATCTGCTGCTTAAAATCTATCGTATGACAATTGTCTTGATCGCCTGCTATAAGTTTTATTGATTCATAGATTCCTGTTGCAAATTTTCCGTGTCCCGTTATGATTATTCCTATCTCCATAATATTCTCCTTATAATAGTTCCCCGATGTTCACTTTTTTATCCTTAGGAACCATTTGCAAGTGAACTAACGTCCCTGCATGAATTAAATTCTTAAACGCCCTCTCGTCTTCTACAGTAATACTCACTGTGCGGTAGAGGACTTTGGAACCTTCTTTTGCTGCCATATTACCTACAATGACTTCTTGAATATCTACGCCTTGGCGAACCAACGCTTCAATAACTTCCGGCTTCTTAACCACTATAAACACATTTTGTCCATCATATTTATCTGTTTTTAAATTTTCCGCTGCTTTTTCAATCGTCAACAATGACAACTTCATACCTACAGGTACAGCACTTTTTAATGCCATCTTTTGAAGCGGATCTTTGACGACGTCATCATCAATAATCATAATACGTGTTGCCCCAACCGCCTTACACCATGCTGTTGCCACTTGTCCATGTATCAACCGTTCATCAATTCTTACTGCACATATTGCCATCTGGCTACCTCCCTATACTTACAAATTCATCGTCACTTGCATTTCTTGCTTCAATACATTCTTTTTTATTGACTTTCCATTGAGGGTCTATTGCAATGAGCCCTTCTAACATATAATCGTTTGTTTGTTCCATATGATTGTGCAACGCTTTTTTCATTGCTATGGCTATCTTTTTGTAGGTTTCATCCTCAATCACATTTCTTTTTTCCAGCGGATCAAACCTGAGGTCATATAACGCTTCTCTGTATTTTTTCTTATCTTTGATTCCTGCAGATAAGTATTCATCCTTTGTCAACGACGCATCGATATTAGAAAGATTCATCCCCAAGTAGTCATCATAATAGACGACATAACGATATTGCTTGGAGCGAACTGCTCTACAAGGTTCATAGGACGTATGAAAGTTAATCTCTTCAAAAACATACTCTCTATAGTTGTCTTGATCCCCTCGAAGCACTTCAATCATCGACTCGCCTTGAAGATTTGTCGGTTTTTTCATTTGAAGGATGTCACACAACGTGGGAAAAATATCCACATGGCTAGTAAGCGCATCCGTCGCTTGTCCGTTATGTCGTCCCTTCGGATCTCGAATCATGAGTAGCACACCTGTGCCTTGGTCATTGAGATTACATTTTGCATACGGATTGGCTAATCCGTGGTCAGTCGTAAAAATAATAATCGTCTCTTCATAGATGCCTTTTTGCTTCAGCGCTTGAATAACTTTTCCAAAGTTTTCATCCGCCCACTGGAGCGAGGTTAAATATCTCGCATAATCTAATCGTGTATTTTCATTATCCATTATGTTGTCCGGTACTTTTACATAATTTGGATCAATCCCTTTTGCTATGGTACTTGGGTATTTTCGATGGGTGGCATACATACCATAAGAAAGAAAAAACGGCTGTTTCCCATCATGTTGATGAATCCAACTCGCCGCTGATAATGCGTTTTTTTCATCCCATAAGACAAAGTCTTCTTCTTTATAACCTGCGATACTTGTCGTTAAGTTTTCATCATACCCTATCATCTTAGCGCCTTTTTCATGGTCTAGATACCATGACGCTTCATGCTGAATCCCACTAAGCACCGTATAGAATCCTTGCGCCTTTAAATAGGTGACTAGATGCTTAGACATATCCATCTCAAAGCCTCGTTGCGACAACCCAAGCATGCCGACTTGATGGGGATACATTCCCGATAAGAGGGCTGCTCGACTGGGAGAGCATGTAGGCGAAGCACAAAACGCCTTGTTAAACTTTAGTGCCTCTTTTGCAAAGCACATCATATTCGGGGTCGGAGTATTATATCCATAAGGACTAATCACTTTACCCGTATCATGTGTATGTATGTACAAAATATTCATTACTTGCCTCCGTCTCTAACCTTATCTGCAATTTTATTCGAAAAGGAAACCATTGATTCTGACTTGGGTTGTTTTATAGTTCCCCACTGTTTTAGGACATCAATCTCTCGCTTATGTTTTTCATATTGTCTTAACAGCTTTTTATCATCAAGTAAAAAAGGTTCCATTGCTTTATACTGTTCTTTATACTCCGGTGCGTCACAGGATATATCTTGATCCGTTTTGCTATCAAACATCCGTAGTGCACGACCTATCTTTAATAGTTTTATCTGGTCATGAACAATACACTGTCCATATCTTAATGGCTTTTCATACATCTGCTCAATAATCACCGGCTTTGTTTTTGGATGGGTCATGATGTCTTGTCCGTCAATATTTGGCAGATGGGCATCTGCAAGGTTTAAGAGCGTTGCTGAGAGGTCAACTAAAGATACTGCATCTTCACGCACACTCCCTTCCTGGCTGTTCATAGGTTTTATCAAAAGCGGGATGTGTATAGACGCTTCATAAAATGTCTTCTTACCAAATAAACCTCTTCTTCCAAGTTGGTCACCATGATCCGATGTGTAGACAAAGGTTCCGTCCTTTTTATCCAACCGTTTTTCAAAAGCTTTATATATCTGCCATACTTTTTCTTCCAGTTCTTGACACATAGAATAATAGCCCGCCTTAACTTTTCTACGCTTATCTTGATTCGTTGCCTGTACTAAATAGGCATACTGGTCTAAGGCTTCTTCTGATGCATAGTGTTCATCATTATACGCTTCCATATAGTTTTTATAGGATGCTTCATAACCGATATATGGAAAATGCGGTCCATAAAATCCAACCACCATAAAGATGGGCTGGTCACGCTCTATTAAAAGCTGATTCAACGCTTCTTGATATACTTGTTCATCATAATCGTGTACCGGTGAGTATCCATATCCCAGGATGTCTTGGCATCCCTGCATCTTCAGGGTATTTGCGTAATCATAAAGTTCTCTGCGCTTCACGCCCCAATACTGGGATGTTATATCTCCAACAAGACGTTCATCAAACCCGTGCCACTGATCAATACCTTTAAAGTGCATCCGTCCGACAAGAATCGTTTTGTACCCTCTTGCTCCTAATGCATGAGCAAGAGTGGGTACATCACTTGATAAAAGGCTGTCATTATCAAATATCTTCGTATGTCTTGGCAGCTTTCCGGTCAAAAACGACATGCGCGAAGGTACACACAAAGGGGCATTGGTGTATGCGTTGACATAATTTATTCCTGTTTCGCTAATCGTTTTTAGGCGTGTTGTGTTAAGCGAACTTCTTTCATTAAGAGAACACGCTTCAAAAGAGTGCTGATCCGACATAACTAATACAATATCTTTCAAAAAACAACATCCTTTCTACATAATTCCAAGAGCCACCATTACCGCCGCAAATGCCACGATAATCAGCATAACTTTTGTTCCTGACATTTTCTTCTTAGCCACAAGTAACCATGCTGCAACGGTAACAAGTAAAGGAACTAAGTTTGGCATAATCTTATCTAACAATGCTTGTACTTCAATAGACATAGATCCGTTAGTATATACATAGGATACCGGCGCTTGAACTGTTGTTGAGGCCACACCACCGATAACAATTAATCCGACAATAGTCAGTCCCATTGTGATTTTTTCAGTCAAAGCTTTATTACCCAGCAAGGATTTTGCCGCATTGCCTCCAAGGTCATAACCTTTCATAAACAGGCTATATCTAAAGGGTAGCATCGTTCCTAACCAAAGAAGTATATAAAATAACGGTCCGACAATAGAGCCATCCACAGCAAGTCCTAGGGCAATACTTAAGATAATCGGATTATATGTCCCTATGATGAGTGAATCCCCAATACCTGCAAACGGACCCATCAGTGCGTTTTTGGTACTGATAATTGTTTGCTCATTCATCTCTTCCCCATTCGCCATGGATTCTTCAAGGGCAACAACAACCCCCGGAATCATACTGCCAAGATGAGGTTCCGTATTAAAAAACTGCATATGGCGCTCTAACGCCTTGATATAGTCATCACCTTTGTATAATCGCTTTAAAATAGGTGCAATCGTATGGCAAAACGCCAATCCCATCATTCGCTCAAAGTTCTGTGCACAATGGGAAAAGAATATCCACTTCACCGCAGCTTTTCTGACCTCACCACGAGGTACGCTCACTTTAGTCTTCATAACAATCGTCCTCCTCTATTAGTTCACCTGATGTACTAACAACGCTTTGCTCATGTCCTGTTCGCATGACAAATAAAAATGCGATACCAATAGAAAAGAGGGCAAGAGCTGTAATCGTAATCGACGTTGAAATCATGACCACATATCCCATCAAGAAAAATGCAATCATCCATGTCTTGTTAACCGATTGTTTTAGCAAAAGAGCAAAACCGACTGCCGGAAGCATACGACCGGCTATTTTGAAGAAATGAAGAACAGATTCAGGTAACGCTCCAATAATAGCTTCTGCTGCCGGCGCGCCAAAGTAACAGACTGCAGCAACAATCCCAAATCTTAAGATGAACGTAGGCACTGTGCCTAGGATATTCATACGTGCAATTCCTTTTTCATCCCCTTTAGCTGCGTACTTATCTCCCCAATGTGGAAACGCCGCATTAATTGACATAAGAAAGTTAAAAACCCCAATTCCAACCATACTTAATGGAACAGCTAGCGCTACCGCATAGTCTGCGCCTCCTCCTGAGGCCAATGCCAAAGGAATACCAATATAACCTGCAAAAATCACGTCCGCCGGTAATGCACCCCCAGGTGTAATCATTCCGATATACATCGCTTGGACGGCAACCCCTGCCAAGATTCCTGATCGAAGATCTCCCAAAATTATCCCGACAATCATCCCTGCAACAAGAGGCTTCCCAATAACTTGCCAGCCACCTGTAACCCCAAAAACCCAAGGCGTTCTCTTGGAACCAAGATATGCGAACACCCCAATCAATAAAGCTTGTACTACACTCATATGATACCTCCTAATTTTTTTAGCGGTTCAGAGTCACCCCTGAACTATATAATCAAGTATAGCACTTCACTCCACTAACGTCAATACATTTGGATTATATTTTAAATACATTTGTTTGCATTTTCATTAATTGTATTTACATTTATGTTGCGTTTTTTATGTTAATCCGCTATAATAGATGGGAAAAGAACAAAGGGGGAGAACCATGGAAAAGAAAATCGCAAAATACAAAATCATCGAAAACGACTTGCTCAATGACATACATAACAACAAGTATTTGGATGGAGATCTCATTCCTACAGAACTTGAACTTTCCACCAAGTATCAGGTAAGCCGCGTAACCGTAAGACGCGCAACAGATAACCTGGTTGCTAAAGGTTTTTTAAAACGCACTGCCGGTTTAGGAACAACCGTCAATCTTAGGCCTAAGACAAGTTCTGATTTACGGGTCAGAGGATTTAACGATCAAATGAAAGACCTAGGTAAGAAGGTGGTCTCAACGGTACATACCTTTAACATCACCTCAGCCAGCCCCAAAAAAGCGCAAATTCTTGGAATCTCTGAAAAGGATCTCATATATTACATCGAACGCATTCGAAAAGCCGATGACAAAGTGTATCTTTTTGAGATTTCATATATTTCTGTTGATAAGTTTCCTGAATTGTCAATACAATATCTACAAAATTCAAAGTATGATTTTTTTAGGGATGTCAAAAATGTAACTATCGATCATCAAAAGCATGTCGTTCATCCTATCCTTAGTGATGATAAAATCAGTAGCATTCTAAGCATTAAAAAAGGTACCCCTATCATCATGGTTGAAAATTACACCTATTGTGATGATGGCACCATTATTGATTTTTCACATAACTACTACAATCCAGATGAGTATGAACTATGCTATATTAAGTCAAACACTTAATCTTAAGTTGTATTGAACCAAGCCTTTTAAACACATAAAACGGATACATCAGTAAAGTCATCTTTGCTGATGTATCCGTTTTTATTTTCTTTGGAAGTGTGTATATGTGTCAGTGTGTCGATTCCTTGACGCAGTTGCGCCCACTACTTTTTGCAAAATACAAAGCCTCATCTGTACGTTGGTATATATGGCGGAAGGTCTCACCCATCTTGCGCTGTGCTACACCTACACTTACCGTGTATTTGCCTACAATCGGATGAATGGATTTTTCTATGGCACTACGTATTTTCTCTGCAACTTCTATGGCACCTTTAATATCTGTATGCGAAAGCACCACCATAAACTCTTCACCACCTAGGCGAAAAATCACATCCGACTTTCGGCATGATTGCACCAATAAATCCGCTGTGTGCTTTAGGACTTGATCCCCGATGGGATGTCCCCAATGGTCATTAATGTTTTTAAAATGGTCTAGGTCGACTATTAGCATAGACATATCAATATCATAGCGTTCTGCCTGTTCGATTTCTGTCCCTATAAATGTCTCAAGATGATACCGATTGTATAATCCTGTCAACTTATCTCGTACCGCCAAATTCGTCAGCGTCTCTTCAATCTTTTTCTGTTCTGTAACATCATAAAAATTCAGCAAAATCGCCTCTTTTCGCTGATAAATGCCGGATGAGACAGATACTTCCATAATCACCGGATCTATTGTCCCAAAGGTCACTTCTAAGGCTCCCTTATCTTCTTCTTGAAGCAACTGTTCATATATCTGCTTCCACGAAACCTCGCTTTTCTTAAAAAGCTCTTCAATATGCTCCATCGACTTACTCACGCCTAAGCGCTCAAGTAAAACATCCCCACGTTCATTACGTGTAACTACTTTGCCCTCTTTTGATAACATGAACATGGCGTTACGCATAATGTGAAAAAGCTTAACCATATTGGTGTTATTCTCCTGGGCCTCAATGTACCACTCTCGAATGGTTTGATGTGCTGGGACAAAGACATATACCAGCAAGATAACGCTACATATAATCATTAAATTCAAAAAGATGACCTGTAGTCTCTTAATCCACAAAAACGTCTCTCCCGCCTCCCAGACATACTGATTAACCATAGTATCCATATGCGCTAAAAAGTCATCTTCATAGATAAACACCTTCATCCGCGCTTCAAGCAATGTTTCTTGAGAAGCCGGTGTGATTCGACCAATGTTTTTTAATACATCCTGTGCACTGCTTATAAAAATACTTCGGGTAGGTTCAAACTTCTCAAGCATGTCTGCTATTGCCGCGCTTTGGTTTTCTTCAACGAGTTGCAAGTACTCACTTTCAAGAGACTGTATTGATCGATGTAATTCAACTGCATAGTGATCACGTACACTAACATCAAGATTTTCTCTCAGCATCGCCACATCTTTGGCAATCTTTTGACTGAGCATACGCTGTCGTCCTGCGATATTAATCACCTCTGAAACCTTGTCATAATCTGCACTTAACTTTGCTATTGACCATTGCCATATCAAAAAAAGTGCAATCAAGAAACATGAAGCAATAATAATTCGCCTTTCCACTTTTTTATACATCGAAGCCCCCCTTATAGCAACAATTCATTTATTTCTATCATATCATATAAATCGGATTTTTTCCCTATTCAAGATTTAATTATACAAAAAAAGATTATGCGATATGATTATACCGCATAATCTTTTTTCTTATATTCTTACCATCATTACAATTTTATCGAGCACTTCTGTTCATGGGAAAAGAACGCCGCTTCCATGACTTTCATCACTTCAAGCGCTTGAGCGGAAGTTACACTAAGTGGCGCTTTACCTTCGATTGCATCAATCAAGCCATCATAAACTACCGTCAGGCTGTCAGTAACATCCATGGGCTCGCTTAGCTTAATTGTCTCTGTTGATTCACTACGCCTAGGCGCCATCGTCTTTGTCGGGCCTGCCTTAGTATAGACAATCTCATCTTCCCATGTGTTTTCTTTGTCAATACATCGAACAATCTGACCATGACAATCCCAATCATCAATTTGAAGGGTTCCTTGTGTTCCTAAAACATACCAACGCGGATGCGTTATATAATTATTGGTTGAGACTTCCACTTGTGCACTAAGTCCACTTTCAAACGTCATCACCAATCGGAAGTTATCATCCACTTCAGGGTATTCGATGCTATACATTTTACAATAGACATCAACAACCTTTTCAGGAATCATATGCATCAATTGGTCAATTAAATGCACACCCCAATCAAGCATCATTCCACCACCAAGGGATTTAATCGTACGCCATCCTTTTGGCATACCTCGTGATCCCTCCACACGAGATTCAATCACATAAGGCTTTCCAATAAGTCCTTGTTCAATACTACGGCGCATTAATACAAAGTCTTTATTGGTTCGGCGATTTTGATTAATGGTAAAGAGTTTGTCTGTTTGTTTTTCTACTTCCATAATCTCCAAGAGTTCTTCTGAATTCATGGTCACCGGTTTTTCACAAATGACATGTTTGCCTGCTCTAAGTGCTTCAATCGATAATTCTTTGTGAACTTCATTGGTCGTCGCAATCAGTACGATATCGATTGATTTATCTGTAAGCAAGGCTTCTTTACTTTCATAAGAGATGAGTCCATTGTCTTTTGCAACAGTACCACGCTCTGGATTCACATCATAAATGCCCTTAACGTTAAGACGTTTGTATTTTTTTAATTGTTTGACATGGTAGTCTGCCATCCCACCATAGCCAATAATTCCAAGTGTATACATTTTTTCTATCTCCTTATGCCCACCACATATCTGTCGGGGTCTCATGAATCAATACATCTTTTAATAGGTTTACAGCTTTTGTCAATCCTTCATCAATTGACATTAAGCCATCCTCATGTTCAATACTGACGACTCCGTTATAACCTACCGCACGTAGTGTACTTATCATCTCATTCCACTCAAGCTGTCCGTGTCCATAACCCACAGTTCTAAAGACCCAAGAACGGTTAAGCACGTCACCATAGTGGCGGTTGTCAAGCACACCGTTCACTTGCGTATTATGCGCATCAATCTTCGTATCTTTTGCATGAAAATGATAGATAGCTCCTTTTAACGCTTTAATGGATTCTACCGGATTCATACCTTGCCAGTATAGATGTGATGGATCAAAGTTAGCTCCAATAGTATCGCCAACCGCTTCTCTTAAACGTAAAAGTGTCGCCGGATTATATACACAAAATCCCGGATGCATCTCAAGAGCAATTTTTGTTACTCCATGCGCATTAGCAAATTTTACAGTTTCTTTCCAATAAGGAATAAGCACGTCATTCCACTGGTACTCAAGAATCTCACTAAAGTCTTCCGGCCATGGGCATGTTACCCAGTTAGGTTTTTGAGAACTTTCACTGTCACCAGGACAACCTGAAAATCCAACAATGGTATCAATTCCAAGCTTTTCAGCCAACAAAATTGCGTTGACAAACTGATCATGAAAATCTTTTGCAATCGCTTTATTGGGATGTACCGGGTTTCCATGACATGCCAAAGCGGCAATCTCGATATCATGTTTTTTTAATAATTCCTTAACGCCTTCAACCTTTGCATCATCTTCTAATAACGCTTTTGTGTTTAAATGTGTATCTCCAGGATAACCACCTGCACCTACCTCAAGCGCTTCTACACCCATGTTTTTTAATTTAATAATAGCATCTTCAAAACTTAGTCCATATAATGGCACTGTTAATACGGATAATTTCATTTTTACACCTCTTTCAAATAATTAACGGAACGTTTCATCGCTTCTAACGGATCTATGTCCATCGTTTCTTGTTCATAAACAAACGCACTTTTATCTGCTGTCTCAACCGCTTTTTTAAAATCAATAACACCTGCATCTGCGGTTACATTTTTCTTAGTCTGCATATTTTCCATCTGCTTTAAGTGAATAATCGGCGAACGATCTTTTATTTTTTCCAAATATTGAATCGGATCAATGCCTGCATATGCCACCCAGTATAAATCCGGTTGTTGGTACAAATTCCCGGGTTCTACATTCTCAAACAATCGGTCCAATAAATACGTATCTTGGTCTTTGACAAACTCATGTGCATGATTGTGATACAAAAGCTTAATATTATAATTTTTTGCTACTTCACCGATGTGATTTAGCTTCTGTGCGAGCACTTTGACATCCTCGATTGTTTTTATATCATAGTATGGACACACGATAAATTCACTGCCAAGTTCTTTTAAATACTCCATCTCACCTTTTGGATTCTCCTCTAAACGTTCAATGGATACATGTGATGAAAGACAAGTTATATTCAATGCCTCTAAGGCTTTTCGTAGTTCCTTGGCACTATATCCCCCGTAACCGGCAAATTCAACTCCGCTATAGCCCATCAATGCAATCTCGCGCAAAGTATGCATATATGCCTTTTCCATAGCATCCTTCACCGAGTATAGTTGTGCATATATTGATTTCATAATATCCTCCTCTTAGTTCAACGCCTCTTAATCAAACTCGATTGTTTTTCCTGTGCGAGCGGATTCATAGATAGCTTCTAAAATCTCTGTAACCACAAGCGCTTGTTCAGGCTTAACAACAAGTTCACTTCCATGAATAACCGCATCATAGAAAGTTTTGGCTTCAATCACTTCCGGCTTATCATCTCCGCCTTCATAGAAGTCTACACCATCCGCTCCAAGCGCCGGTTTTTTCTCAACAAGTTTTCCAAGGTCCGCCATGTTAAAGCGTAATCCATCGCGCATATCGGCACCTGCTTTGGTTCCGCAAAGAGTAGTCTTGGCTTCACCACTATCTAAAGTATTAAGCGCCCAGCTGGATTCTAAAATAATTGTTGCCCCATCTTGCATGGTGATAAAACCAAAAGCTGAATCTTCTACTGTAAACTCTTTTGGATCCCAGTCACCAAAAGCATTACCTGTCTCTGTTTGGTCCCCAAGTTTTTTATAGACACTTCCTTTGACACTTTTAACTTTGTAGTTATCCATCAACCATAAAGTTAAATCCAGTGCATGCGTTCCGATATCAATTAACGGTCCTCCACCTTGCTCTTCTTCGTTTAAGAACACGCCCCATGTTGGGACTGCACGTCGGCGTACCGCATGTGCTTTTGCAAAATATATCTCACCTAAATCGCCTCGTTGGCAAGCTTTGTGCAAATATCGGCTATCTTCACGATATCGGTTTTGATATCCAACCGACAGAAGATTACCTGTCTCTTTTGCTGCTTGTAACATGGCTTTTGCATCTGCAGCTGTTTTTGCCATCGGTTTTTCACATAACACATGTTTGTTCGCATGAAGCGCATCGATACTGATATCTTTATGGGATTTATTCGGTGTACAGACGTGAATGGTTTGAATCTCTTTGTCCTTAAGTAATTCTTTGTAATTCGTATACACCTTCGCGTCCTTAGTTCCAAATTCTTTTGCCGCCTTAACTGCACGTTCTTCTATAAGGTCACAAAATGCAACTACTTCCACTTCCTCCACTGCTGACAGCGCAGGTAAATGCTTTTGCATTCCAATTCCACCACACCCAATGATACCTACTTTAACTTTTTTCATTGTAAAACCTCCTTGTTCTTCTAGTGTTGCATATATTATTTATAATATTAAGTATAGTCATCTCCATTGTTTTATACTATAATGAATCTATAGAAAAATACCACAAATTTGTCATAGCTTATGAATATACGAAAGGAAATTTTTATGATTGGTTTTTATGAAGATGAAAAATTTGTTGAAAACGGTATCGCTTATCCCTTTAAATCTCACCTTCAGGAATCTGACGGACGCTCGACAATGGTCGGTGCTCATTATCATACCCATATCGAGATTCTCTACTGTCTATCAGGACAATTTCGCGTTATTTTAGATGGAATTGATTTTTTAATTGATCGCGGAGATATGATGATTATCAATTCGATGGAGGTGCACCATGTCTTTGCTCTATCCGAAGAAAAAAATCAATATATCGTTATCCGCTTCAAACCTGAACTTTTATACTCCACTCCTGAGAGCATTTTTGAGACAAAATATGTTCTTCCTTTTACCTTAAAGTCCGCTACCCACCAAAAGCGGTTCCCTGCCAGAGAAATCAACGATACCTTCATTCCTGACCTACTCGGTCAAATCCTTCAAGAAGATGCCGAAAAAAAATATGGCTTCGAACTTGCCATTCGAAATCATATCGGGCGTATATTTTTATGGATTTTGCGAAGTTGGAACGAAAAAAGTATTGAGCTAAATCTAGACCACAGCTTAAATGCGCAGAATATCCAACGTTTGCAAAAAGTTTTTGATTATGTAGATGCGAACTATATGCACCTAATCGACGTCAAGGAAGTCGCCCAACTGTGCAACATGAGTTATAGTTACTTTTCTCGTTTTTTCAAAGCAAAGATGCATCAAAACTTTAGCGATTATGTGAATTTTATGCGTATCACCAAAGCCGCCAACCTCCTTACAACGACAGATGAAAGCGTTACAGATATCGGATTATCTGTGGGCTTTTCTACAACAAGCTACTTTATAGAACAGTTTAAATCTTTTAAAGAATTAACCCCTCTTCAATATCGTAAAAACTTTATTGAAATGGTTAACGCAAGCGTTTCTTCTGCTCACGAAGTTCCTTGAAAAATTCCTGGAGAATCCCCTTGCACGCATCATGACACACATCATAAGTGACCTCTACTTGATGATTATACCCCGGTTCATTTAACAGGTTCACTACCGAACCGGCACTTCCTGCTTTGGGGTTCATCGCTCCAATAACCACGCGTGGAATACGCGCCTGCACAATGGCCCCTGCACACATGGGACAGGGTTCTAGCGTAATATACATCGTCGTCTCTTCAAGACGCCAATCCCCTATATACGCCATCGCTTCTTGCATAGCAAGAATCTCCGCGTGGGCTAGTGTCGACTTATCTGTATTGCGTCGGTTATACCCGCGCCCTATAATTTTATCTTCATGTACAATAATGGCACCGATAGGAACTTCATTGAGTGCATAGGCTTTTTTCGCCTCATCAAGTGCTGTATTCATATAGTCTATGTCTTTTTCTTCATTCATTGATTAACCTCATTATTTCTTGTTATTTTCCCATATTACTGTCCTTATTGTAATGTAAATTTTAGATGCCGTCAAAATTTTTTATTTTTTTTGGATTGTCATCCCAATTCCCTTGAATTCCATTTACCCGCATGGTAAAATATACCTAGTTATTGTTGAGGATGACTATTTTTTCATTGAGAGGAGAGAATTAATTGGAGAATTTTACCATTGTTAAGCGCGGATATGACCCCGAACAAGTCGACCATCACATATTCTTACTAAATGAAGAACTCAAACAACACAAAGCTAATGCAGAAGCTGTAACCAATGCCATGGTACATGCAGAGATGACTGCCCGCAAGATTGTTGAGGACGCTGAAAAAAAAGCTGACACTATTGAAGGGGATGCCCATCAGCACCTTGCCGCTCTTGAACGCAAGATTAAGCATATCCGAATGAAACTCGACGCTTTTCAATCTCAATATAATCAACTCATTCACCGTTATGTTATCTCGATGAACAATGATGATTTTAGTAATTTATATGCTTCCCTTGATAAAATTACAAAATCCCTCCACACAAAGCGCTCTGACACCGATCATTCTGTGATTGAGATGAATTATGAACAAAGCGCAAATGACTATTAACCACTCTATACCACAATAAACAACGGAGTTATTATGTATATAACAGCAATAAATAAAACAACACTACTTGATTATCCGAATCATCTTGCTTCCACCCTTTTTTTACAAGGGTGTAATTTTTTGTGTCCATTTTGCCATAATCGTGAATTAATAGCCCCGGCAAACACATGTGCAGACCAAAACAATATCCAAGGGACTATTTTATCTACGCTTCGCAAGCGCCGTCATCTTATTGAAGGTGTCTGTATCACCGGAGGAGAACCTACACTTCATAAGGATTTAGAAGGATTACTCCATCAAATCAAGGCTCTAGGGCTTAAAGTCAAGCTTGATACCAATGGTTCCAATCCAAAGATGCTGTCTAGGTTACTGGATAATCAACTCCTTGATCATGTCGCTATGGATATAAAAAACAGTCCAAGCGAATACGAAAGAACATGTGGATGCTCCATCGACATAGACGCTATCGCTTCGAGCCTTAAATTACTAACCAAGTATAGGCGTATCGATTTTTCCTATGAGCTTCGCACCACTCTCATCAGCGAATTCCACACTTATGCACAGCTTGAAGCCATCACCCAATGGATATCCACCTTAGGCGTCGCTCCATCAACACCTTGGCATCTACAAAAATATGTCTATAGTCCTATGCAGATTAACCCGACCGTATACCATTGCATTGAAAAAGAGACCCTCACTCCATGGCTTGAGTCCCTTTCACAAATACATCCGACGCTATCGCTTCGCGGATATGAATAAATCTATTATGGATTAAACTTAATAATGCTTTCAATAATATACTCATAATCGCGATACGCAAAAGTATCGCCTATTTTTTTATTGAGCAATTGGCACTTAAATCCATTCAACTCCTCTTCTGTCTCTCCATCAATATGTACTTCAAACACTTCTTCTGAAGCCTTATCAATCAAGCGCACTTTGTCCTGATACCAACACACCGCCTCTTCCGACTGTTGAGCCAGATGATATAAAGTTGTCTGTTCGGCCTTTTGCGATACCTGTGTCGGCAATTGTGCTTTTTGGTCTAGGTGATGCTTAATCTGCTGAATAACTTGTTCTCTATTTTTCCACCAATCATAACTCCAGACCCGCAACACATCCCAGTCTCTTGTTTGATAAAAACGTTGTCGATAAATATCACGTTCTAACAGACTTTGTCCACTTTGATAGACTGCGCTATCTGTCTCTAGACCAAGAATATAGGCCTGTCTATTTTCATCCCATATAGCCGCATCGATTTGATAGCGTCCTCGTCCGATATAATTATCCACACAAAATCCTTCTTGACGAAGTACGACACTTAATTCTTCAACAAATCCTTCTGTCTCATCTTTTGGTTTTGCTTCAAATTCAGACATTCGGTGCAGTAATAAATCCTGTCGCTCCTTATTTTGCTCGGAGACTTCTTTGGCATACTGCAGGTATTGTTTGAACAGTTTTGCTCCACGATTTTTTGTCTTTGAAACGGTCAACGCCTCCGGTTCAATGGATGTAATGACATAGCATTTTTTCTTTGCACGACTAATGGCTACGTTGAGTCGGTTCTCACCACCGTCTTGCGAAAGCGATCCAAAATTCATTGAGATCTTCCCGGCTTCATTGGGTGCATATCCCACCGAAAAAATAATAATATCCCGTTCATCCCCTTGGACATTTTCAATATTTTTTACAAATATAGATACATCTTCTTCTTTACGGCGCCGCTGTCGTTCTTCCATATAAAGGGTTTTGAAGGTTTCATCAATTTGGCATCTCGTCTCTAAAAGGTCTTCAATCAAGTCTTTTTGACTAATATTAAAGGTAATAATTCCAATGCTTTCATTATTGTTGCGTGTTCGAAGCAATTGGTCCACTAATTCCACGATACGATTGGCTTCGACGTTATTGCGGCGCTGTTCCCATCGTCCGTCAACTTTAATGCGTTCAATCGGTGCGGTCTTATCAAAGTTACACTTGACACGATTTGGCGATACATTAAGTCGACCACTATAGAAAGCATGATTAGAAAACTGAATCAATTCTTCAAATTCCGAACGATAATGATAGTTTAAATGAACTGGCGTGTACGTTACCTTAGCAAGATCTAGCAAACTTTCTTCTTCAAGGGCTGCCGCCGTTTTTATATCTATTATCTCTTCTTCTTCGTCATCCACACGCGCCATAAATGCCGATGTAGGTCGAAGCTGCTGATCATCTCCTGCAATAACAATCTTAGCTCCACGGTATATGGTTGGTATGGCGTTTTCTACAAACATCTGCGAAGCCTCATCAAAAATAATCACATCAAACAAGTTATTCTGCAGCGGAAGTATCTCTGATACAGTTTCCGGGCTCATCAACCAACAAGGATAAAGCGTAAACAGCAAATTGGTAAACTCAAAAATAAGGTTACGAATAGGCCATAAGCGTCTCTTTTTTTCTGCCTGACGGCGCATCTCTTTGTAGTTGGCATCACCTAAAAATATCTGCATTTGATCATTCCAGTAGCTATGGATAATCTTTGCGGTCTGACGTTCATTTTGTTCCATCAAATCTTGAATCCCATCCGTAATCTGATTGAACTGATGATAATAAAGATAAAACGCATTAAATTCCTCAGTCTTTTCAATGACCTGGATATGTTCTAGGACAATAAATTCTAGAAGATTATCCAGCATAATTTCCATATATTTTACATCTTGACCGTGGGTAAATGCATATTCCAAAAGCCTAACATCAATATCTTCCAGACCAAAAATACTGACGGTAAGTTCTTGATAATAGGCATAATTTTTAATACTTGCTTCAATGTTTTTGACTTGGTCAAAAAAAGTGCTTGGATTCATCATTGCCTCAGATACCTTGCGCTTGCCATCTTTAACAAAACCTTCCATGAGCTTAGACACTTCTTGACCCATAGCATTTAAGACCTTCGAGTGTTCGCTAAAGTACTGGATGTATTTTTGTTGCTCTTGTTCAAATCGTTGGCGATTCCCATTGCGCTCTTTTGTTTTTGCTGCATGCTTAACCCACTTGGGTAAATTCCACCAGCTGATTTTTTCTTCTGCAACAAGTGCTTGATTCATCTCTTGATTATAATTTTTTGCCAAAAGGTCTACAAGTTCTTGGGTTAATGGCTTTTGCTCCGCGCAATATTCCCTGGCTAGAATTTCATAAATTTTTGAATCTAGTGCAGCTAGGGTTTCTTTATACGTCATAATGTGATGACAAACCTTGATAAGCTGGTCCTTCTCCATAAAATCCAGATTATCTTTAATCGATGTAAGATAGGGGTAGTTGTCCACAAGGGTAGCGTATTTGTGATATGTATCCACAATGTAGGGTTGCTTATTCAACTTTTCAAAAGAACGGTTGAGCTCATCATAGGTATAATGCATGAACGGATTATCTTCACGAAAAGCTTTATAATATGGATATCTAGGGTCTTCCTGGCTAAATATACCTTCTGATTTGTTATACATCTGTTGAAGGGTGATACCAAATGGACGCTCTCTGATCAGTTCATGTTCAACACATTCTAATTGTTCAATATGTTCATTAATCTTTGCTGCATTGTCCTCAAAAAATTGTCGGTTCTCAATGCCTTCAATATCAAAGCCTTGTTCTACTTGTTGACGTAGCTTATCATAGAAGCTTTTCTTATCTTTATTGGCATCATGAATGAGCATCATCTTTGACTGAATCCCTGCGAGACGATTATACAGTACATCAAGCGCTGCCCGTTTTTGTGATACTACAAGAACGCGTTTACCTTTTGCAAGCGCATCTGAGACCATATTACTAATGGTTTGTGACTTTCCTGTTCCAGGTGGTCCATAGATAACCATTTGATCCGTTTGCGCAAGTGTGGATAATGCAGTCTCTTGACTGTAATCTACAGGCATCATCGTATACAGGCTTTGACGATAGGTATTCGTCAATGCCACTGTATCTATTTCTTCATCTCCTGTATTCGTTAAAAGCGTAGAGAGGCTATGGTTCATCGTCTCGGCTCCATCAAGTGCTTCTAACGCCTCATAATCGGCATAGATTGCATTGGATATCGGAAACTGTCCCATCACAAGGTAAGATTTGATAAGCAATTCTCCCGGTGCATACTCAGGTAGCGTTGCATTGGTATATCCGCGAAGCGTTTCATATTGAATTCGATCATCAACAGTCACCATCCCCATCTGCTCCAGCTCATTACGCACAAATTCTTCAATCGCTTCCGACTTAATTGATGAAAGGTCTAATGTATCATAGTCCTTGATTACCGATTGATGGCACTTATTCGCAGCAAATAAAAACACCTTATTCACCATGGCGTCTCTAGCTTCACTGTTTTTTATCGACCAAGTATTACCATGTACTTCAAGCTCCACAGGAAAAAGAAAAAAAGGTGCTCGAACGAAGCTTCCATCGCGAAAGCGCCCCTCCACAAACGGGAATCCGATGGATAGTTCATACTTTCCAGTTTCCTTTTCAATAGCCAATGTCTCACGATGTAGATAACTCAGGTGATTTGACAGCATCAACGCCGTCTCATAGTCTTGTTCAATCTTCTTTTTTTGCGACTCTTGATGTAACTGATATTTTTCTTCGATTTCCTGATGGCGCTGTCTTAATATGTGCTCTTCATCCTTAGACAGACCTTCTTGCTTTTTCATCATCGATGATAAGGCGCTAAATTCTTGTTCACGTTCCAACGTAATCGCCTCTTCAAGCGCTTGCAATCGTTTTTTACGAACTTTATACGGATCTTCAAGAATCACCATTGATTTTGACATATCCCCAAGAATATACTCCGCCAAAGATGTGACATCAAAATTTTGCTCGATAAAGCTACGATACAAGTCAAAACTTCTTTTTTTATGTACCTTCCTAAGTATGAGACTGCGATTGCGACCGCTTATGTTTACAAGTCGGTCTTTGTACGTTTTTAATACCTCTTGCATTTTTATCCTCCCATATTGTTTTTCTACATTCAAAAACACTTTCTTTTAGTATACCTATATACGGATTAATCTACAAGAAAATCTTGCCAATGTGTTGGAAAATGATATACTAAATAGAGAAACATATATCGACCTATAAGGAGATCGTATGCGAAAAGTACAGTTAGAATCCCCTCGTCTTATTATAAAAACAATTACGCCTTCTCAAGCTTCAAAAGTCTTGGCATTTTATATGGAAAACAAGGATTTTTTCGAACCCTTTGAGCCTTATCGTCCACCGTACTTTTATACCAAACAACATCAGCGTCAACTCCTTCGCTGGGATTTACAGGGATTAGCCGAATCTTCTATGGTAAGGTTTTGGCTATATAAAAAAGAAGACCTTGCCCATCCCATCGGAAGCATATCCTTGTCCAATATTTTTCGTGGGGTTTTTCAATCGTGTAATATCGGCTACAAAATTGATTGTCAGCATACACGTCAAGGATATATGGAAGAAGCCATGATTCAAGTCATTGAGTATGCTTTTTTAACATTGGATCTTCATCGTATTGAAGCCAACGTTATGCCACGTAATACCCCTTCGTTAAGCCTTGTAAAAAAGCTCGGTTTTCACGAAGAAGGCTTAGCTAAGCAATATTTAAAAATTAATGGTCAGTGGGAAGACCATCTACATATGACACTCTTAAACGAAACTTAATGATACTTTTATACAATTTACAAATTGTTCATAAAGTATACATTTTGTATACACAACTATATTGTATTATTTATCTGTAAGAATTAGTTACCTCTTACATATTAAATACTCTCCCCCTCATCCTTTACAATAGCACCAAGCTTCGAGCTTAGGTGCTCTTTTTTTGTATAAAAAACCAGCCATACAGGCAATCCCTACCGATATAAAGCTTCGGTCAGTACTGCTGTATGGCTGGTTATTAATTAAATGTTAAAGTATCCTACCTTTTCATCTAGGCGGTTTGCACTGTTTTGATTCTGCGTTGTTCGAGTCAACACATCATCCGATTTCATAGCAATATCCGTTAGTTTTTCTGCAATGAGTGTCGTGCCTTCTGCCCCTTCTATAGAGGCTCTAGAGATTTCATCAATAGCTAAGCGAATCTGTCGAATCGTCTCTACCAACTGTAACGCCACATGATTAATCTCCATCACCACTGTTTGCACTTGATCTGAGTCTTGGTTATATTGGTCACTGGTTTTTACAAACACTTGGTAATCCTTTAACACCTGTGTATCGACAAATGCTAATAGTTCCTGTGAATCTTGAACCATGCTTGTTACCGTATCCGATACATTACTTGTGATTGCATTAATTCTAGATACCGCTTTGTTGGAATCTTCTGCTAACTTGCGAATCTCATCTGCCACCACTGCAAATCCTTTTCCTGCCTCACCTGCACGTGCAGCTTCTATCGCAGCATTTAGTGCCAGTAGGTTGGTTTGGGATGTAATCGCCATGATTGTCTGAGATAATTCGCGTATTTCTTCAATTGCATCGGCTTTTTGAATTGAATCTCGAAGTTGTTGATTTGTCTTTTCATAAATGCCGGTTGCACTATTATATGAATTGAGGGTTTCTTCTTTCAGTAAATCTGCCCGCTTTTTAATTTCCTTTGCCAGCGTTTCACCTGAATAGGTCTTATCCTTCATCTGCTCAATGCGTTCTTCGATTTCAGTCGCTGATGCATGCATCTGTTGTGTCGATGCCGATGTCTCATCCATCCCTGCGGATAGCTCTTCTGTTGTTGCAGAGATATCTTGAATACTTGCATGGACAATTTCCATATCTTCAAACGCTTCTGTCGCAGAGCCCTTTAACTTCTGAGACTCTTGCTTAATCTCATCTAAGACACCTGTAATCTGAGTTTTCATAATATCTGCTGAGCGTGCAATCTGTCCGATCTCATCTTTTCTCATGGTCAATTTTGGGGGAAACTCAATATCAAATCGCCCTTGCTCCATAGATTGCATGCGTTCTTGAACCATATACAATTTTTTGGCGATAAGGCTTCCAAAAAGATACATAAGCACACTACTGATTATAAGCAATACAAACGCTGCTATTCCAATTATTAGCATAACCTGATCAATCGCCTTAGAAACTTGCTCTGTATAAACTCCCACAAACCACATGCCTATTATTTCCCCAGCATTGTCTTTAATGGGAACATATACCGTGTGCGAGGATCTGCCCAGAATATCTGCCATGCCAGAGTATAGTTCTCCTTGCTCTAGAACTTTTTGGACGACCGCTTGGGAAGCCTGGGTTCCTACTTGGCGCTGCCCATTAGCATCTGAGACATTGGTAGTTATACGTGTATCGCCTTGGAAAATTGTGACTAATATATCCGCTCCATTGGTAATTTCATCAATAATTTCTGTATTGTCATTGATGACGACGTCCCCTTTATAAAGCTTATCGTCTATAATGCTCCAATCGCCCGGATAAATTGTGTCGATAAGATGCAATCCTACACCCGAATAATTTTCCAGTTCTTGTGTTTTTTCTCGCATAATTAAGGCATTCATTTCATTATGCATAAAAAGAACAATTGCTGTTGTCAGTGCGACAATAATCCCGGTGGTAATTAAACTGATTTTCCATTTGATTTTCATTTTGGCACTTCCTTTCATAATTATGAAATAAAATACCCTCTCTGGTTTTCCCATCGCAATACCTGCTGCCATTTCTCACAAGTTATATCGGATGGTTTTATGAAATCCTAAAGTTTGCATGAAAAAAAATACAAATTCTATCCCTTAACCGCTCCTGCCATCAAGCTTTGCTGTACTTGATTACTAAGGAGGAAGTAGATGAGGATAGTCGGTAATGTTGCGATAACCATACCTGCGCCAATCAGTCCCCAATCCGTTGTGTATTGTCCCGCAAAAGACATAATCCCTACCGGTAATGTCCGATAAGTTGAACTATCAATTAAAGTGTTCGCAAAAATTAATTCATTCCATGTCCCTAGGAATGTAAAGATGGATGCCGTCGCAATTGCCGGACGCATAATGGGAAGAATAATGGTAATAAAGCTGCGAAAGATTCCACACCCATCAATATAGGCCGCCTCTTCCATCTCGCGTGGTATCGCTTTATAAAACCCGGTCAAAATCATAATGCTCATAGGGATACCAAAAGCGATATAAGGAATAAGTAATCCTAGGTATCCTCCCTTTAGTCCCATCCAGTCCATCATTTGAAATAAGGGCAACAAGGTCGCCTGAATCGGAATCATAATCCCAAGGGTAAAGATGGAAAAGACAAGGGTCTTATGCTTCCAATGCATTCTTGCAATAGCGTATGCCGCCATGGCTGATAAGATGCCTACAAAAACAACCGTCAACCCAGAGTAGATGACGGAGTTCATAAAGTAGCGTAAGATGCCTCCATCATTAAGGGCGGTTGTATAGTTTACCCAACGCCATGTCTCAGGTAATCCCAAAACATTGTCTCCAAAAATCTCGTTATTGGTTTTTAATGAAAAGGTAATCAGCCAATACAAAGGAAAGATTTGGGTTAGAGCAATTATGATTAAAAGTAAAAATTGCAGTTCTTTTTTTAGTTTTTGCATACTTTCCTCCTTATAATGATGAAGCGTTTTCTTCAGCACGCTTAAAAATCCGACTAATAATCAAACTAAACAATAGACATTCAATAACAATGAAAAAGGCCTGGGCACTTCCATATCCATATAAGCTCTTCCTAAACAAGTTGGTATACATCAGTGTTGAAGGTACCTCTGATGCATGGTTAGGTCCGCCACCTGTCATGACATAAATTAAGTCGAAGGAACGTAGGGCTCCGGTTAAAGCAAAAATCATACAGGTTTTGATTACAGGCGACAATAAAGGAATGGTAATCTTTAGTGTCGTCTTGAATTTTGTCGCACCGTCAATCTGGGCCGCCTCATAGTAATCGTTTGGAATCGATTTGATACCTGCATAAAAAATCAGCATATGATATCCAATATATTGCCATACAGCGGGCACAACGGTTGCATAAAAAGCTGTCTTTGGTTGTGCCAGCCAGGCGTACTCAAAATCACTCCCACTAATTGTGCGAATGAGAATATTCAATAGTCCATAGTCACTTTTGAAAATACGCATCCATAATTGTCCGATAACCATACTCGATATAACCACAGGTACAAAATAGATGGTTCTAAAAAACTTTTCTCCACGTACACCACGCGAAAGAATAAGTGCAAGGGTAAACGAAATCGGTAATTGAATGAATAGGGATGCCGCCACAAGTATAAAAGAGTTCTTCACTGAGTCCGGAAAATATCGATCTTTTGTAAATAACTCAATATAATTTGAAAAGCCTAGGAATACTTTTTCACCTATACCATTATAATCATAGAGACTATATACACCTGTTGTTATGATGGGGATGATAACAAAAGCAATAAAAATAAGCAATGCCGGCAAAACAAAGATGGCAACATACCATTTATTACTAAGAATTCTGTCCATTGTATAACCTCCGTTATTTATAAATGGGGATTATCGCCCAAAAGCGATAATCCCCACAGCTCATTTGCTTATTGATTGATTGCACTTTCATGGTCTTCTATAAATGCTTCTATATCAAAACCATCCGCAAATAATGTCTGTACAAGCTCATTGTGGATTGTTGCAGGTTCTGAATCAAGAGAAGTGTCCCACGCAAGAACACCGGTCTCGCCTTCACTTAACAATTCTTTGATTTGAATGAACAATGGGTTTAATCCGCTTTCATCAAAGTCACCTGTCCAACCTGAGAATCCCGTTCCTGTCTCATAAGCCGCTTGTCCCATTTTTTCATTAATATAGATGGCAAATTCTGCAGCTTCTGCTGGGTAACTTGTCCCTTTATTCACCCAAAAAGATTCAATAAATCCACCGGCATAGTCCGAAGGATTACCTTTGCCTTCAATGATCGGAATATTAACGGCAACCACTTGGTCTGGATCAATTGTTGCTGTTGTATCGGTATACACTTGGTTCGCAAACCAGCTACCCATAAGGCGCATAGCCGCTTTTCCTGTAATAAATGCACTATTGGCATCATCATTTCCTGATTCAAGAGGGTTTTTGCCAAAGGCTCCCATGTCATAAAGTTCGCTAACTTTCTTAGCCGCCTCTTCATATCCTTGGGCTGTAAATGGCTTTTCACCTCGAAGCATTGCATTCACATCGTCACCACCAACTTCACGTAACGCCATTGCCTGATAAATAAATGCTGCATTCCAACCATCTTTGGCTCCTGCTGCAAAAGGTGTAACATCATCAAGTGCTAATAGCTTTTCTGAAGCACTTACAAGTTCTGCATAGGTTGTTGGAATCTTCGCACCCGCTTCATCAAATAAAGCTTTGTTGGCAAATAACGTCATATACCATGAAAACATGGGTACGGAAAACGTTTGACCGTTGTACTCAAATGCACCTGTTGATCCTGGTAAAATTCTTGCTTTAACATCATCCGTCAAGTAATCATCTAATGGTAATAAAGCATCTGCATTAACAAGTTTTCTTGCCATTCCTGCTCCCCAGTAGTAGAAGACATCAATACCGCTGGCACTACCTGCAAACTCTGCTGCAATTTTAGTTTTATACGCTTCGGTGTCTAGTGTTTCTGTATTAATCACTACGTTTGGATGTTCTGCTTCATAAGCTGCAACCGCTTCATCATAAAGCTTTTTTAATTCATTGGTATCATTAGACCACTGATGCCAAACGTTTAGTACAATCTCTTCGTCCGTTGTTGCTTGTGAATCATCGGAGGTCTCTTCATTGACCGCTGCATTATCTGTTGTGCTCTCGTTCAAAGATGCATCATTATCTGCATTAGTACATCCAATAATTCCTGTCATCATGGCAACGACAAGTAATAACGTTATGATTTTCTTTACTTTCATATGTATCTCCTCTTCTTTTATCATCATATGCTACAATCGCTATGTTTTATCAAGCATGCTTAATGTTGATGATGTCATTATACGGCAGAAGAGATAGCAACTCAATTGACTATTTTGTGGTTAATGGTCACTTTTTTTACTCTCTGGATTCTTTATACTGTTTGACCGTCATCCCGATTTGTTTTTTAAAACAAATACTAAAGTAATGGGCGTTGTTAATGCCGATACGCTCGGCAATCTCATAAACTTTCAAATCGGTTGTATTAAGTAATCGAATGCTTTCATCAATACGCTTCTTCATAATATACGCCGTTAAGGATTGCCCCGTCTCTTGTTTAAACACACGACTCAGATAGGAGTCGTTGACATATATTTTTCCGGCAACATAGGCTAGTCCCATCTGCGGATCATAGATATCGGCTTCAATAACCTCTAACGCTTGTTCAATAACTTGTTTGCCTTTTTTAGGCTTTAAACGTTTGTTGTACTCCATCATCGCCTTTAATGTATCACGAATAATAACTTCCATCATAGCAATCGTCTCAATATTATCCACTCTCTGGTCAAAATCATGATACTTGCCAAGCGTTGCCAATGACTTACCATGCTTATGTAACACCGGCTCTGCTTTAGTTAGAATATTAATGGTCATAAATTTGAGCCACTGTAAATCCTGATTGCCTGATTTGCGAATTTGCTGAATATAATTATCGACAAATGCTTCGACTTGAGGTTCGAGACCATTTTGCACGGAAAACAAAAAATCGTCCCAATCCATAGCCGCTATATTTACCGTCTGCTTGCATCGAAGGTAATCCTCATACAAAATACATCGCGCCTCATCTAACATCATCCGCGCATGTAAAGCTTTATTCGCTTCTTGATAGGCTTGATGTATCCCTTCGTAACCTTTACACATCTGACTAATGCCCACATCAACTTTTGTGTTCAATAGATGTCCCACTTTGTCTCGCACCATATTCATCCGCTGAACAATAAGCTCATAATTTGGCAAGGAAAAATAGAGGATCAGATTCCCCAGATAATGTATAAAGGCAATTTCTTCATCAAGTTGCATGGCTTCAATAATATCAAGAATTTTATAATGATAGTTTTTTTGCTGTTCTTCATCCAAACTCTGGTCTAATTGGACAATGCAGCAAACGCATTGCCCCATAAGATTACTATATCCATATGTATCTAACTTCGTCTTTGCTTCCGATTTGGTCACGTGGTTTTCTACCAAACGTTGTAAAAAGCTTTGTCGAAGAATTTCTTTGTTTTGATCAACAGAAGCCTTAAGTTGATCAATTTTTTGAACTTCTAACGCATCCGTCTCCATTTTCTGTTTTAGGGTTTGCATCACATCGCTGATATTTTGTATATTAATCGGTTTAAGCAAAAAGTCTTCAACACCTAGTCGGACAGCTTTTTGTGCATATTCAAAATCACGATACCCGGTGATTATAACAAATTTTGTTCCATAGTCCTTGAACTCTTTTTGTGCTTTTTCAATAAACTCTAATCCGTTAATATTTGGCATGTTAATATCGGTCAATACAATATCCGGTCGAGTTAGCGCCATAAGTTCAAGAGCTTTGGATCCCGTCTCTGCTTCCCCAATAATCTCAAACCCATGTTCTTCCCATGCAAATCCTTTTTTTATTAAAACCCGTTCTAGTTTTTCGTCATCTACAATAAGTACTTTAATTGACATGTTGCTCCGCTCCTTCTATGCGCTTAATACGAATGGTAATCTCTGTTCCCTGACCGATTTCACTGTGTAGTGTTACCGGAGAAGATATATCATAATATAAAGAAATCCGTTGTATTAAGCTATATAATCCAAAGCCTGACTTGTTCACTCGATTTTTCCCTTTCAATACTTGTACAATACGCTCTTCGCTCATCCCAACGCCGTCATCATTGACGATAAAAATCATCTCATCTTCATCAATGTATCCTTTTATATATATGTTGCCGTCTCCTTCTCGTTGCTTGATGCCATGATAGACAGCATTTTCAATAACCGGTTGTAAAATCAGCTTTAACATCTTATTGGCTTTCATTTCTTCTTCAATATCATAGTGCATCTTAATGCGATTATCATAGCGAATATTTAGTATGGTCATATAATTTTTCACACTACTTAGCTCATCTTCAACCGTTACCACTTCTTTTCCGCTATTTAGACTGTTGCGATAAAAATTCCCAAGTGCCTGAATCAATTGAAAGCAGTTCTCATTATCTTCAATAAGAGCCAATGCAGAAGCCGCATCTAATGTGTTATATAAAAAATGTGGATTGATCTGAGCAAAGATAAGATCCAGTTCATTTTTTGCTATGATTTTTTCTTCTACCTTGATTCGGTCAATATATTGTTTAATCGCATAAATCATATGATTATTTACACGCTTTAGAGATACAATTTCATTTTCAAAATCCGACGGAATGTCCATCGGAACAAATTCGCCACGTTCTACTCGCTGCATATGTTTTTGAATTTTTGTTAACGGATTAAAAATCAGTCGCGTAAGGGCTATTGCACTCAAAAATACAATAAGTGAGTTAAAAATTAAGAATCCGATAATGGTTGACCAATAGGTATTTTGCATAATATTTTTACTATCTGTCTGCATCACACTAATAATCTTCCAATCATTAATGCCCAAATCTTTTTGAATAAATATGGCATCTTTTCCCATGAATTGAATAGGTTCATAAGATGTGACTGCATCGATTCGATTCCTTATCGTATGATATAATTCTTCTTTATGCTTTGTCGGTGAGATAATAAACTCCCCCGCGCCATTGACGATTGAAAAATTAAGGTTCCCATCTTGCGACACTTGTTCAAAGTATTTCTGAATAACCGATTCATCCATCATAATTAATAATGTCGCCAAATATTCATAGGTATTTACATCACCAACTTCGCGAACATATGTAATATAATTTTGCTCCGGTCGGCTTGTATACTGAATAATCTCTTCACTTTGATGTATAAAAAATCCATCGCCGTTGGCTTTTTCCATCTGTTTGAACCATTGTGTGTTTTTGTAATTTTGTGTATCAACTGCGATAGGACCTACTTTATAAGATTTATAATGACTGCCGTATGCATCAATGAGTACGACACTTGATATATATTTTCCTGACAAAATCATATTGGAAAGACTGCTTTGGACTGTTTGTAGGGTCGATGAAGAGATGTTACTTCCTTGAATAGACTTTAAGCTTTGCTGAATGTCCTTATCAAAGTATATAACATTGGAAAATTGCGTAATATTTTCAAAAATCAGTTCTAAGTTCCCCTCAAGAACGTTAATCGTCTGTAATCCCGCTTCTGCAATTTCTTTTTCCGTATTGCGCTCAAATACAGCATAAATCACTGTGATACCTATAAAAAAGGTTATTGCTAAAAGATTGATATATAAAATAATAATTTTTGTACGTATTTTCATATGTCGAATTCGCCGTAGTAAACGTTTCATCCTATCACCACATTTCTATCGTGTTTCTTTATATTATACTATACTTATTTTTTTCTGTGCATGAAGATAGGTTATTATTTTTACCACTAAGGTCACTATTTTGACCTTTTATGTTTATTTTTCTTTAATTCGATGTAAATTTACAAATCATTCATACTTCTTGCATACTATAGACATATTTCTCCTGTATTATAATAACTGTAAGAAATAGTTACCTCTTACATATTAAATACTCTCCCCCTCATCCTTTACAATAGCACCAAGCTTTAAGCTTCGGTGCTCTTTTTTTATACTGTTATGTCACGTGTTCCTTTTTCTTTGGCCACTTCTTCCGGCGTTTTTACCTTGAATCGGACAGCTCCTTGATAGTCAGAAATTCTTTTTTTATACGTTCCGTCTGCAAAACGTTGTTCACTTTGTTGAATAGCTTTTGTATACTGTGGCAACCACTGCTTTTGTGCTACTAGCATCTCATCAACCATCTCCCAAACTTCCGGTGGATTACATACGGCTCCTGTCAGCGGATCCATAAGTGCTGCTTGCTTAAGCAATTGTACGTCTCCATGTACGGCTGCTTCAACAGATAATTTTTGCACCCAAATCGATTGTGAACATACCGCTGCACATCCTAGGGGCAATTGTCCGACTTTTGGCACCATAATACCATTACCATCCACATAACATGGTACTTCTACAACGGATTCGTCCGCTAAATTTGTAATACACCCTTCATTCATCACATTAAAATGTCCTCGATACCTTCTTCCGGTTTCAAGCGCTTCAATAATATAAGAACCATGTTCTCGTCCACGTTCAGATCCATCCATTTTTTTAGCCGGTTCTTTAATGATTTTAGGATAGTCTGTTATGAACCAGTCGCGTTCCTCACGGGTAATGCGTAGATATCCTCCGGTCTCGCCGTTAATCCATGCATCCGTATTAATCCACTCTTTAATCTCTTGCGGGCGCTTCCTATACCAAGCCACATATTCTGACAAGTGTCCATTGGATTCTGTGGAATAATGATTAAAACGCTTGAGCATGTCGATTCTGACTTTTTCTTCTCTGCTAAACCGTTCATGTTTTTGAAAAGCTTCTAATAGATGTTCTTTTAATTCAACACCTTGATGCTTGATTGAAATGTACCAGGTCTGATGGTTAATTCCTGCACAGATAATATCCAAATCGTTTCTGTCATATCCAAGCACTTGCGCAATTTGATCTTCACCATGAATCTCTCCATGACAAAGACCAATCGTAGGTACCTTGCCATAGATATTCGCAGCCCATGTAATCATTGCATTTGGATTGGAATAATTGAGCATCATGGCATCTTTATGAGCCACTTCACGTATATCTTTACAAAAGTCAAGAATCTCAGCAATGCCTCTTTGACCATACATAATACCACCAATACATAGTGTATCCCCAACACACTGATCCACTCCATATTTTAGCGGTATGTCAATATCCATTTCAAAAGCTTCAAGCCCACCTACCCGAACACAATTAATAATGTACTTTGCATCTTTAAACGCTTCTCGTCGATTTGTCGTCGCCTGAATCTGAATATCAATTCCATTAGCATCTAAGTCTCTCTGACACAGGAATCTAACTTTTTCCAGATTATCCGGGTGAATGTCGGTAAAAGCTATCTCAATATTGTGAAACTCAGGGACAGACATAATGTCTGTAAATAATGTTCGTGTAAAAACCAAACTTCCGGCACCGATAAATGCAATCTTAAACTTCATTATACTTCTCCTTTTTTGTTGTCATCTGTTCATGTGTTATTATCATTATATCTTTGACGGGCCACATCTCACAGCTCAAAAAAAAGCATTTAGAATACATAATCACAACTACTATACGAATAATGCTTTGCAGTATTAATTATGTATTCTCTATATCAAACAATTTTTATAGAATTTTTCATACATAACACATCCATATTGACATTGCACTCCTGTATGTTCGTTGATATAATCAAAGATATCAGTGAAAAGGAGAAGGCACATTGAATAGATTCGAAAGTTATATTTTCCATCCAAATGAAGAAATCGATTTGAAACTTTATAACATTGGCAAAGAACGTTGTGCGTCCGGCTATCTTTTTGGTCCGGCAATACGCAAACATTATATGTTCCATTATGTCATCTCCGGCAAAGGCCGTTATTATTCAGGTCCATCAACTGATAAGTGCGCCCCCGATATAATTGATGTCCAGGCAGGTCAAGGTTTTCTCATTGTTCCCGGCACTTCACATTCCTATATCGCTGACGCAGATGACCCATGGCATTATATCTGGATAGAATTTGATGGCATCAAGGCGCAAAGTTTTTTAGCCAAGGCCGGCTTTAGCCACACCCATTTATTATATGAGCCCAAAGATTATAATATCCATACATTATCAAAATTATACACACCTTTAAATGCAATGTTGGACAATTCAAATGGAGCGATGACCTTTATGCTTGGACACTTGTATTTGTTTTTTGATGCATTAATCCACCAGTCCAAAAACATGCAAAACCTCGCTCCTGCTTCAGATGTAAAACATTTATACTTAGAGCAGGCATGTAATTATATTAAAGAAAATTATGCCGCTCTTTGTTCAATTAAAGCTGTCTGTTCGCACTGTAATATTAGTCAATCCTATCTCAATAAGATATTTAAAGAACTCTTAAACATGACCATTCAAGATTATCTAATTGAATATAGAATGTCCCAGGCGCGTAAACTTTTGATGAATACTTCATTATCTATTAATGAGATTACCGTTTTAGTTGGATACAATAATCGTCTAAGTTTTTCAAGAGCTTTTAAAAATCACTATAAAACAAGCCCTTCCGAGTTTAAGAATATTTATTGTCATCTTAATGTCTGAACGTTACTAACAATTAAGCGGCTATACATAAACAATACTTCTTCTTCTCCTGTAAAACTAACATATTCACCAAGATAGTCTTTTGGCAAATATCTTGTATCAATTAAGGTTATTTTTCCATATTGTGGGATCAGCAGCGGAACTAAACTACTGCTAAAGCTATCACCAAAAATGACCAGTTCTTTGTCACGTTTTGGATTTTCAATCTGAATCAGTGGAGATCCTCCAGATAAAAACACTTCATATCCATCCCATCCATACAGCTTTTCTTCATCATAGACTTGACCTGACAAGTCCTTTTGCTGATAGTTTGTTATCACTATATCAAAAAAACTCTCATGCAGCATAAACTCGAGTATCTCAGGGTTAACCGGAAGCGCCCATTGTCCACCATATACACCAATAAAGTCTTCATACAACTGCGGTGTCCACTCTTCTTGATTTATAGGCTCCATACCATCGATTTGTGTTGCCAAATAATTTATAAGCTTAAAAAGCTTCTCTTGCTTCCAATGGGTATCTGTGTAGTAGTAATCAGACAACTCCAGTATTGAATGTACGTCGATATATTTTGCTGTTGTAAGCTGTTCTTGAATCCACTCTTTTGTCTGTTCTTCTGTTGTTGCCCAGTATCTATCCTGGCTATAATAGCTCTTGTCAGGAATCATCGTAACATACGTCGGATTGTTTAAAAAATACTGTTCTTTAATTTCTTCTATATATGTTGTGAAACGTTGGATTTCTTCTTCTGTCGGCACATCATAAGCTTTAAAGAAAAACTCCTCTTCAATCCATAAATCATTAACCATATTTTTCAAAAAAACCTTCTTTTCTGTCCATGTCTTTAAACCACGGAAAAAGTCACGAAATGGCATTTGATCCAAGGCATATTTTTCAAGGTCTTCCATATATTTTCCATCGACTAATGCATCCCAAGAAAATTGAGGTCGCTGTTGTAAATGTCGGCGTTCAGCTTGTGATATGCTTGCCACCGGTGTAATAATTTGAATCACTAAAACTAAGGCAAGTAATAGTTTAAAACCTATAGCATATATTTTTTCCATAATTAAAACCTAAAATACAAGAATGGATTAAATGAACCATCCACCAAGTACCCTGTTGTCATCATCATTAACATAAAAAGTGAAATTACTGCAATTGGAGAATATAATTTTTTTAACGTATTACTTCGACTTAATGTTTGAGCCCACCTCTTTGGCCATGATGTCGTTCCAATTCCAGCGATGAGAAAGGTAACGATATATTGACGCAGATCCATCATACTCTCTCGACTGACTAGCGGTATATCAAGTTGTCCAAACATTCCGCGAAATACTTCAAGCATATCTTGCGTCGATTCGTACTTAAATATCACAAAACTTACCAAGACAATACCAAGGACATAGGCATGACAAAAAATTTTGGGTATCTTTTGTAACCATTTTAGTCCTACAAACTTTTCAAAAATCAAAACAGCGCCAAAAAGCACACCCCATAAGACATAATTCCAACTGGCTCCATGCCAAAGCCCTGTCAAGAACCAGACTATTAAAATATTCAAGAACCAACGCTTTTTTGTGACCCGATTTCCACCGAGAGGGATATATACATAATCTCGAAACCACTGTCCTAGAGACATATGCCAACGACGCCAAAAATCAGTTATGCTTCTTGCCATGTAGGGATAATTGAAGTTTTCCGGAAAATGGAAACCAAACATTTTTCCTAAACCTATTGCCATATCACTATACCCTGAAAAGTCAAAATAAATCTGAAAAACAAACCCAATCGCTCCCAGCCAATACTGTAATACTGACGGGTCACTAACCGATAATGTTTTTTCAACTAAAACAGCTAGTGTGTTGGCTAAAAGCACTTTTTTCCCCAATCCAACAACAAATCGCGATACACCTTCACCAAAAAGATCCAATGAATGAACTCGTTGTGTCAACTCTTTTTCAACAGATTTATACCGTACAATAGGTCCTGCAATCAGTTGAGGAAATAATGCAACAAACGTTCCTACACCTAAAAAACTTTTTTGTGCTTTAGCCTGACCACGATACACATCAATCGTATAACTCATTGTCTGAAAGGTGAAAAAGCTAATCCCTATGGGTAGGGGTATGTCAGGAATATCTATGTTAATCGACAGCAAAGTATTTAAATTATCTACAATAAAGTTGCCATACTTAAAAAATACCAACAGCCCCAGATTCATTATAATGGAACGCACCAAAGCCCTTTTTGCTTTTGGCGTTCCACGATATCGCTCAATCGTACGACTATGAGTATAATCAATGATGGACGATAAAATCAATAGCAGGAAAAAAACAGGTTCCCCAGCAAAGTAGAAAATCAAACTACTGACAAATAGTGTAATATTCTTATAACGATATGGTGTTGCTGCATAGAGCAACAACACCACCGGCAAAAAATAATATATAAAACTAATACTTGAAAAAACCATTATTGCATAATCTCTTTGAAGGCATCCATTAATTCTTGACTATGTTCATCCATAATCAAAATAACATGGTTACCGACATGGTCAACTAAAATATTTTCATCTTCAACAGCAACGCAAATCCACTTGCGTCCATCAACATTCGCTTTAATATCTGCTTTAATTGTCTCAATATCTGCAGATGGATCAACAGTGAACAAAACTATTGAATGCGCTTGGCTCGTCATCATCGGCTCTGAAACAACCCCTTCAACAAATTCAAAATTCGTCACGCCGAGCATGTATTCCATATTTTCTTGTGTTAAGGGTTGCTTTACAAACTTAGGCCACTCTACATCCACTTTTTCATACATAGCATCAATGATGCCTTCCATAGTCATGCCATCAACATCATCTTCTGTTACTTCATCTTCTGCTACTTCATCTTCTGTTGCTTCATCTTCCGTTACTTCATCTTCCGTTGCTTCATCTTCTGTTGCTTCATCTTCTGTTGCTTCATCTTCTGTTGCTTCATCTTCTGTTGCTTCATCTTCTGTTGCTTCATCTTCTGTTGCTTCATCTTCTGTTGCTTCATCTTCTGTTGCTTCATCTTCTGTTGCTTCATCTTCAATCACTGTGTCTTCAATAACTTCGTCTTGCGTTTGATCTACATCTTTTCCGGCGCTACAGCCAGCTAATACAAATACCATCATTAAACTTAACATTACTAATATTTTTTTCATCATTATCATTCCTCTTTCTTTTTTTACATTTTATTTTACAACTTTTGTTGTCATGCTTATGACGTATGTAAAAAAGAAAAGGTTCCCTTTTCAAAAAATTATTTGAACTCCAGCAAATTTTTTTGATATTTTTTAGGCACAAAATTTTGCTGACACTTTGGATTATAGCGTCCTTCAATGGCTATGTGTTCAAAATATCCCTTCCACATTTTTTGCAACAACTCTTCTTGTTGATCTATAGGGTATTCAGCAAAAATACCTTTGTCATCCTCAGAACTAACCTCTTGAATAATCCATCGTCCCTTGTTCGCCAATACTGCTTTTTTTCTTTTTATATCATGAATAATCACTTGCTCTTCTTGTAATCTATCTGAAAAATGGTCTGCAATCAATGGCAATATATCATGATCCGGTTCAAATTTTGCATACAAAAAAGGACCGCGTTGTTCAAAACGAATTAATCCTAAAAAGCGGTGTGCTTCAAAACCAACTTTTCTATTTAGCTTGCGAATGTTAATAACAAAAGGCTCACTATAATATTGATCAATTTTTTTCCCCAGCTTAAATGCATGCTTCAAATACTTAAGAATATAACAATCTTTGTGATAATCATTGGACAAAAAAGTACGGTACAAGGCAATATACCCCTCATAGGACAGCTTTTCACGTATAGCTCGCTCTACACGTTGTGCTTTTTCTTCATCTGTTACCACAAAGCGTGTCTCATCAATAAGCGATCCTTGAAACACTGTTTTTCCATATATCTCTTGTATACGTTCCACATAATAATGTTCAAATATGCAGGTCAAAAGCCCATAAAAACTATCATCATACAATAAAATCATGAGATAGCCCCCAACTCATAAAGTGAAACTTGATGATGTTGCTGCGGTGGAGCAACCTGTCGTCGTATATGTTCTTCATTCATCACAGCATCTCCATAATATCGACCTTGGCATGTCAAGAAAAACCTTGCCCGTTTTAAAACTACTCCCATTTTTTTTAATGCATCATATGTAATCATTTGAACACGGCGTTGAGCCATAATTCGCCGTGCTGAAGTCACACCAATTCCAGGTATCCGAAGTAACTCTTGATATGAAGCTTTATTAATCTCAATAGGAAATTGTTCCAAATGTCGAAGTGCCCACATCATCTTTGGATCAACATCCATGTCTAAATTCGGTTGCTGAACGCTTAATAGTTCATCCGCTGAAAAATGATAAAATCTTAATAGCCAATCCGCCTGATATAATCGATGTTCACGTAGCAAAGGAGGCTCTGTTTGAAGCGATGGTAGTTTCGCCCCTTCATTAACCGGCATATATGCTGAATAATAAACACGTTTAAGGTTAAAATGGTTATATAAGTTTTCACTTCGAAAAAGAATAGATTGATCTGTATCTACGGTTGCCCCAACAATCATTTGTGTCGATTGACCTGCCGGGACAAATGACGGTGCATGTCGATATATGCCTTGCTCTTCTTTTGCATGATTGATTCCCTCTTTAATTTCTTGCATGGGCAAATATAGCTTTTTAATTGATTTTTGTGGCGCCAAAAGCTTCAAACTATCTTCTGTTGCTAATTCAATGTTGACACTCATACGGTCAGCCAAGTACCCCGCTTCTTTGATCAATAAAGGATCGGCTCCCGGAATCGCCTTAACATGAATATAACCTCCAAAATGGTATTGTCTGCGCAATAGTTGCAACACTTTGACAATGCGCTCCATAGTATTATTTGGACTTATCTCCACCGCAGAACTCAAAAAAAGTCCTTCAATATAATTTCTTCGGTAAAATTCAATTGTTAATTGAGCAATCTCTTCTGGAGTGAAGCTTGCACGCTTAACATCATTCGATACTCGATTGACACAATATGCACAGTCATATGCACAAACATTTGTCATAAGAATTTTTAACAAACTAATACATCGTCCATCAGCTGACCATGAATGACATATTCCACAGCTTGCAGAATTGCCAATACCTCCTGTATTCTTTCGTCCAACGCCACTTGATGAACATGACACATCATACTTTGCCGCATCTGCCAAAACGGTTAACTTTTCCATTGTTGCCTCACTCAACATAACTATCACTCCTTGGTTTTTTCCGCAATCTTATATATTTATTATAGCAAAAAGAACATATGTTTGCAAACATATGTTCTTTTTGCTTTTTTATGTATATTTTACTCTTTTTATCGATAGGTTTGACTTGCACGTCGGCTTGAACTATAGATGGCTATATCGCCTAACTGATATGTCTCCATACCTTGACGCGTCTTAAAGCCCTCCTCTGTCCAACCATTGTTATATCCTAAGTAAGCACCCTTACCTTGTTTATGCGCCACCATCTTAAATCCTACAACAATATAACCATCATGCAAAAACGGATCAGCTCCTAGATTGATGTGTCCCAATCGGGTGATATCCGTTCCCTTCGGTAAAAAATACGCCATGTTCGGCAAGTGGAACCTTCCCTTCCATTGTTGCACTGAACGCTTTTTCACCCCTTGATCCATTGATGTCGGTCCCCACGACGTATCTCCTATAAAGATTCGATCCTTCGCCGTTAAAGTCACCTTGCCTTCAAAAGCTACCACTTGATCATATCGACTCACATAAACATCGACGGCTTGTCTTTGACTATAGTCTGCTACCCCATTGCGTACAGGGACATAGGTATAATAAGGCTCAATCGAAAGCGTGTCTTCCGGATGGTACAAATCCCCGTTTGTCCTAACATCAAAGACTATGGGATACCCCAACATAATCCCTTCCTTGGGAGTTCCCACCCGCCTTGTATCCTTAGGTTTTATAGGTAGGTCTATGGCGCGATATGGTGCTTCCTTTGATACATGGTCTGTCCAATAATCATCCGGGCATGCTGTCACCTGAAAATCATAAAGCTTACTGGATAGCTTAAATGCCATGGATTCCACTGCCTTGTACTTTGTAATATCTCGATTCGCATAGTATTCATATGGATCTGTTAAGATATCTTGATGGTTGATGGGAATGGAGCGAAACATAATCTCCCCCTCCAACTCTCGCTCCCATGCCGGAATAAAGAACGTCGCTTCCAGGCTGTTAAAGTTCCCCCAGGTATTTTTAGGAAAGTACAGTCCATCATATCCGGTGCCCACATAGACGTCAAACGGAAATGCCACTTGCTTAACCTCAAAGTAGGCACTATAATCTCGGTCTCCATATCCTCGCGCCTCCATATGCTGCCCCTTCTTCGGATAATCGATATGAAATCGTTCTCCGATAACCAGTTGGAGTGGCTCCGGATCATATGTCAGTTGCTGGGTTTGCTTACTGATCGCATCAAGAACAGGATAGCAGACCACTGGCGTATGCACCGTTACATCGTTGATCTGTTCAATCGCTTCCCTACGCCCATTGCTTTCTCGAGTATCAATGACTGTCTTATATACCAACTCACCTTCAGATGGCTTCAATCCATTCGACATAGTCGCCGGTATATGTAGTCCGCCTTGATACAGATCCTCCGTACTATTAAGTGATGCGGGTGGAATCGGTCGCGGAATGGGTGTTTTTGTTTCATAAAGCCCATTATCCAGAAGTACTTCCCCATTAAAGGTTAAGCCATCATTCTTGACACGTATCTGTCCCACTGCCGCCTCTGCTGTCGGACGGAAGTTTTCATTTGGAATCGATGGATAGGACCGTCGGCTTTTACTTCCCAATGTCTTTTGCGGAAGATTAATAACAATAGGGTCTGAGACCGGATCAATGATATGCTCCTGAAGTTCGCCGCCTCTTTCCATCACTACCTGAGGTGGCTTCACTGAGCTTTGAAGTGTATGTTGTCCTCCCGGCAAGGCTTCGTTGGTCACTATCCCTTGGTCAAGAGCAAACACACTTAGATTTTCAATTCGATAAAAATCATATGTCCTTGGAATCGCATAGGTTTTACTGCGTGTGGTCGTTCTTGATACGCGCCGTACTTCTCCCGTCTCCTTATCCTTAACCCCTTTTACGAGCTTATAACGCCGACTCACGGTCACAGAATAGTTCTTCGTTCCATAGACATGTTGATAGTCTAAGGCGTGAAGATACTCCATCCCCTGTATCTGGATATAGAGAGGGTCTGATGCCGGCACTGCAACCGATGCATCAAAAGCTTCATTACCTCGTGGATCTGCCTGAATCACCGCCGTTGCCTGACTATCTAACTGTGATGAAGGAATGTCCACCCGGTCTTCTCCCTCTTCTTGGGTAATCTCCTCTATAACATCTTCCATCGCCCTTAGGTTGACGGTAATGTACCACTCTTCGGCAACACCATCTTTATTGGAGTCCCATTTATGCATATACTTGATGACACCACTGCCTGTTGAGGATGCAGGAACAATAACGATAGCATTATCCAGCCAGCCACTCGGGTCCTCGGTTTCATCAAAGCGTGGACCGTATTCTTGCTCTAAAAAATGGAAGATTTCTTTTTCATAGAACGCCTGATCTTCGGGTGATGTAATATATTGTTCAAGCATCGTTTTTTCATTTTCATTTTCTTGCCAATCATAGGTATTGATGATTGCTGAGCCGCTATGATCATCTGGATACTTTGGATTATTGACCAAGTATCCATCAGGATTTTTTCCGATATAACGGTACTCACCTGCCTCACGGTTATAGCTGTTAGGTGAACCATCCGGCTCTTTTAAACCAGCCAAGCTAGAAGGAAATGTACCTGCATTATCAAGCACCAAAACTTCGTATGCATTCCATACATCTGTATCAAAGGCTTCTATCGGAAATCTTACTCCCCAAGCAGGTCTTTGCAAAACAACTTCGTCATATGCCACCTGCATTGCATTCGATACTTCTACTGCCATTATCTCTAATGATAATGCTCCATTAAGTAGCAATGAAAGAATTAACACAATGAATATATTATACTTTTTCATTTCTGCCTCCTAGCGATAAATGACGACATCGGTATAAGGCATAATCTGGGTAATATTCTTCTCATAGGTATCAATAAAGTTCTGATCCCGATACCAGATGTTAAAGTTTACTTCAATAGCTGCCTGATATTTTGTACCTTCTCCAAGCATAACTTCATCTATTCTCACCAAATAACGATCATTATCTAGGTAAAAGAAGGCTTCATCATGTTCCAGATATGTTAAATAGCCTTTTTTCTGTTCCAAATACTCCATGACAATATCCACTTGATCTTGTGGCATTCGTCGTTGAAGTAATCGTTCAAAGTCTTCTATGTGCCCTGCATAAGGTCCATTTTCATCATACATAAGAGCTCCTATAGCACTATCTTCAGATCTAAACTTACGTGTATATCCAATCTCATAATCTTTTTGATCAGGTGTATAGCTTAAATCGCTCGTAATCAACTTCCAATCTTCTTCTGCACTTTCTCGTACTCCTGCTGCTACAGGATCTACCCAGTTGGCGCCTCCTAATAGATGAGATTCCATGCCTGAGTGTTGTTCGTTGTACTGTTCTTCATAATCAAATGTAGGACGTGTGTCCGGGTCAATTAAGCGTACTACAACTGTACTGGCTTCTGCCCTTGTTAACACCCCTTGCGGTTTAAAGGTATGGTCAGGATAACCTGTGATGATTCCTAGTTTATACGTTTTCATAATATCTTTGTTGTATTTAAAAGAAAAATCTTCAGAGTCTGTGACCACTTGGAGCACCTGTGTCAAGTCGGTGAAGGTTTGTTCCCCTTCTAGGCGTTCTACAGCACGTATAATAATCATACACATTTCTTCTCGTGTAATCACTTGTTTGAAGTTCACAGGTCCCAAATAAGAGTCAAAGTCTTCTGCTTTAACTATTCCAAGCTCCATTGCCTTATCGATATAGTTCTGTGCCCAGTAACCTTCGCTATTACCTGGTTCTTCTCCTAATGCACGCACCACCATGGTAATAAACTGGTCACGTGCCAACTTCGTCTGGGGGCGAAAGGTTCCGTCTGGATAACCGACAATAATCCCTCGGTCATCTTCACTCAAGCGTTCAACTGCATCATAAAACCAGTCACTGGTATTTACATCCGTACTTCTTGCTCCATAAATGGGGGTAAAAAAAGACAACATGATTAAACATGTCAAGACATAAGCCGTTCCTTTTAACGTATTCATAATTCTCTCCTCAATATTATATTTTTTATTTTACTCCTACACTTCTCTATTAGATTACAGAAAATGTCATGTGCATGCAATAGGACGATAGTCTTAAAGATTTACACTACCGATAAATGACGACATCAGTATAAGGCATAATCTGGGTAATATTCTTCTCATAGGTATCAATAAAGTTCTGATCCCTATACCAGATGTTAAAGTTCACCGCAACAGCAGCTTTAACATTACGCTGACCATCATAGAGCTTTACTTCATCCACTCGAACTAAATATCTATCATTATCTAGGTAAAAGAACGCTTCATCATGTTCTAGATATGTTAAATAGCCTTTTTTCTGTGCTAAGTACTTCATGACAATATCCACTTGGTCTTGTGGCATTCGTCGTTGAAGTAGGCGTTCAAAGTCTTCTATGTGCCCTGCATAGGGTCCATTTTCATCATACATAAGCGCTCCTATAGCACTATCTTCAGATCTAAACTTACGTGTATATCCAATTTCATAATCTTTTTGATCAGGTGTATAACTTAAATCACTCGTAATCAACTTCCAATCTTCTTCTGCACTTTCTCGTACTCCTGCTGTCACAGGATCTACCCAGTTGGCACCTCCTAGAAGATGAGATTCCATGCCTGAGTGTTGTTCGTTGTACTGTTCTTCATAATCAAATGTAGGGCGTGTGTCCGGGTCAATTAAGCGTACTACAACTGTACTGGCTTCTGCCCTTGTTAACATCCCTTGCGGTTTAAAGGTATGGTCAGGATAACCTGTGATGATTCCTAGCTTATACGTTTTCATAATATCTTTGTTGTATTTAAAAGAAAAATCTTCGGAGTCTGTGACCACTTGGAGCACCTGTGTCAAGTCGGTGAAGACCAGTTCCCCTTCTAAACGTTCTACAGCTCTCATAATAATCATACACATTTCTTCTCGTGTAATCACTTGCTTGAAGTTAACAGGTCCCAAATAAGAATCAAAGTCTTCTGCTTTAAGTATTCCAAGCTCCATTGCCTTATCGATATAGTTCTGCGCCCAGTAGCCCTCGCTATTACCTGGTTCTTCTCCTAGTGCACGCACCACCATGGTAATAAACTGATCACGTGCCAATCTCATCTCGGGACGAAAGGTTCCGTCTGGATAACCGACAATAATCCCTCGGTCATCTTCACTTAAGCGTTCAACTGCATCATAAAACCAGTCGCTGGTATTCACATCCGTACTGCTTGCTCCATAAATGGGGGTAAAAAAAGACAACATGATTAAACATGTCAAAACATAAGCCGTTCCTTTTAACGTATTCATAGCTCTCTCCTCAATATTACATTTTTAGTTTACTCTGAACCTCTCCATATAGATTACAAAAAATGTCATGTGCATGCAATAGGACGATAGTCTATAAAAAGATACAAAAAAATCGACACACGATGGTATCGATGTCGATATAGCTTACTCTTATGTAGTTTCTGTTGTTTCTAAGCGTTGCTTAATATGAGGTTCCGCAAAAGTATATATGGAATATAATGACGCTAAGAGATTCAATACTTTGATGACACTATTTATGATTTTACGTGTTTTCTTAACACGTAAAACCAATTTTTTAATGCGTCGTATTGTTCTTAAAATAAAGCGAATCATTTATAACACCTTCATCATACCTTCAATCATCTTACACGAATTAGCTGCCGCCTCTTTTACAAACTCATTAAAGTTAACATCTGCACTTGAATCTGCCTTGTCCGAAATCGCACGAATAATAACACAAGGTACTTTATTCAATGCGCAGACATGTGCAATTGCCGCACCTTCCATCTCTGTACAGTATGCACCAAACTTATCACGTAAATACTCTTTTTTGTTTTCGCTGGCAACAAACTGGTCTCCACTGACTATACGCTCAATGTGAATGCTCACATTTGAACTTAATGCTTCACCTGCATCATATGCCAGTTTAACTAAATGGGAGTCTGATGAAAACACGCTGTTATCCATTCGAGGAATCTGTCCAACTTCATATCCAAAGTTACGCGCATCAAAGTCATGCTCTATTGCATCTTTTGATATAACGATGTCACCAATTTCTAATTTATTATGTAACGCGCCTGCCACTCCTGTATTAATAATGGCATCCACATAAAATACATCAATTAATATTTGTGTACACACTGCTGCATTAACTTTTCCGATTCCAGCACGAACAACCACCGCTTTTTTTCCATTTAAGAAACCAATCACAAAATCCAGAGATGCTATTGAGCGGACTTCTTGAACATCCATTTTATTTTTTAGTGCTAACACCTCTTCTTCCATTGCACCAATAATTCCAATAAATTCCATAACAACCTCCTAAGGGTTCATTCATACACGTTCATCTTCTCCCTTATTATCTCACTAAACTAGTAAAAAGACAAATACTATTTCATGATATTTTTTGAAATTTATTTAGAAACTCAAAATTACTACACTTTTTTTCACTCTCAATCCACGCTTAAACTAGATGCTTTTGTGATGCTTTTGCAATTTTTTTGTAGAGAATTCCTGTCAACATCAAAAATATAACGACGACGATAGGCATGAATACCTCTATATTCAGAGTACTCATAAATAGGATTACTATAGCGGGTGAGAGACCAATAAGCCCCGAGCCAAGAAGTCCGACGAGAGCATTGGCACTTTGCTTAACAATTGCCGTCTCCGAAACCCAATCATAGTGATGCATGTTAACGTCAATGAACATTCCCCATACAGGTATAAACAAGCAGTAGATAAGTGGAATACTAATAATAAATAGCGCACTGATAAAATTCGATGCAAAGCGAATGCTTAACAGTAATGAACTGATGAACGCCGTAGGCAAAATAATGGACAGATTAACTAACATCTTGCTTTGAAAAATCGTCATTGGATGGATTGGTAATGATTGGAGAATCCATATGTTTTTTCCTTCAAGTGATAGTGAAACAGCTGCCGTACAACTCATTCCAACCATTCCGCAGACAACAAATGGCAACATGCTCTCTAGCATCTGATATGCATTATCCATCGGAAACATACTTATAATCATATCATCTGATACAAAAAAAGCAGCAACGCTGAGTACGATTGCCATAATAACGCCTACACCGACATTCAGCACATACACTGTACTTGATAGAAAACGTTTGAGTTCTTTTTTATAGAGCGCTTTTAAGGGTGACGCATTGTGTAGTTGTGTTAGTTGATAATTCGAATGTGTCTGGTGTGTCATTAATGCTGTATTAATCTGCTTATATTGTCTAGCTAACACTAGGATAAATACCCCATACCAAAGAACAGAGGTTCCCACAAATATTCCAAGAGAAACCAAACTACTATTTACCACAGCCTCTGTATAATATCGAGCCAATGGATAGGATTTATTGATCATATCGCCTATTGTAGCTCCTAGATTCGCCATGTTTTGTGTTGCCCATGCTGATTCGTCAAGACCGCCTCCAACAAAAGATAACACAAGAATTCCTACAAGTAAAACCAAAGATAGCACTGTGGATAAAGCATTCGAATAGCGAAACTTTGATGCAATCCAAACAATAATTGCACCGATAGTGGCTGCGATTGTCGTTGGAAACAAAGGAGCAACGAGCATTCCCACAACCCAAATCGGATAAAACAATAACGTAACCGAACTATACTGAATATAAGCTATCCCCATTGGCAACATCACAAGTAAGACCATCAAACTATTAAGCCCATACATTAATAAAAATCGGCTAAAAATAATTGTACGTGTTGTTAACGGAAGAGACATCATTATCTCATAATCTTTAAATGCAAATAACGTACCGTTAGATTTTAAAATTGTAAAAAACAGGATAAAAGCACTCGCCATAATCAAGCCATACGCCGGAATAATCTCTGTCATCCCCATCATGGCTAGACTCATTCCCATCATATACGCATATACCATCAACATTAAACACAGGAAAATCCCAACTGCCAGCATTAGATAAAATCGACGTCTGTTGCGTATTTCTCCTTTGCTTTGGAATGTATTTAACTTAAGTTGATTGATGAGTAATGTTCTAGATAATAAGAGCACTTTATTTTTCATTGGCCACCTCCATAAAGAGGGCTTCCAGGGAGCTGTCTTTAATCAGTTCCTGGGTCGGTCCGTTTGCCATCAGATGCCCGGATTTGATAATGGCTATCTTATTGCATAGTTTTTCTGCTACTTCTAATACGTGAGTAGAAAAAAACACTGCACTTCCTTGTGCACAAAGCTCACGCATAGCATTTTTTAGGGTAATAGCCGCTTTGGGGTCCAAACCAACAAAGGGCTCATCTAAGATAAGAAGCTTCGGTCGATGAATTAACGCTGCAATAATTGCAACTTTTTGTTTCATACCGTGGGAGTAAGACGCAATCAAATCTCCTAAATCCTTCATAATCTCAAAATCCTCTGCATAACTTTCAATACGCAAAGTGCGTTCCTTACTATCCACACCAAAAATATCTGCAATAAAATTGAGATACTGGATTCCCGTAAGGTGTTCATATAAATCCGGATTATCCGGAATATAAGCCATCATCTGTTTCGCTTTAATGGGTTGTTCCTTGATGGATATATCGTTAATCTTAATTTCCCCTTCTTCAAAATCAAGGATGCCTACTACTGATTTAATCGTTGTACTTTTTCCAGCACCATTATGCCCGATAAATCCTAAAATATCACCTGATTCAACTGTCAAAGACAAATTATCTACCGCTTTTTTTCCACCTTTGTACGTTTTTGAAAAATTCGTAATCGTTAACATACATATCCCCCTATTCTTCTTCACACGGTGATGAAATAAATGTTATCCTCCTAGGTTTTCGTTGACCATCCGCCTTGTTTCTAATCATCTCATTGATCAGCTCTCCAATTTTTTCCGTAAACTGAGCCATCTCGTCATCTGAAAGCATCAATGTTGACGTCCCCATAAAGTACATATCCTTTTTAAAATCAGCATCTTCTTGTTTGATGTAATTGTGAAATGTTCCCATAATATTGAGTAAACCTATATCTAAAATCTGTATAATCGTCTCAAGGCTTTCTCCATCATTAATGTGGTCTTCTTTTATACTATATACCTTTTCCACTGTTCCACGAATTTTATTTTCTTTAACTACCTGTATAAAGCCTGCACTCTCAAGTGTTTTAACATGTCTATATAAGGTTGCTTGAGATACATCTGAAAGCTCTCCTGCAAGCTGTGATGTTGTCACTTCTTTTAAAAGCATACATGTCTGTAAAATTCGAAGTCGTATTGGATGCATCAATAATTTATATGCATCCAGTGATGCTTTTTTCATATATTTTTCCTCCTAAAAAACAGTTGCAAAAAACACTAATATTATCACTTTTGATAATATTAGCATTATTGCAACTGTTTGTCAATAATGGTTTACATTGTTAGTATGCTTAATTCGAAGTTTTTATCCATTGATAGTTTTCGTTGACATAGGGGTTAATTGCATCAAAGATATATCCTTCCCCATACAACATGTCATATTGAAACAAGTGTAAACGTTCATCACGTTTTTCTTGCGATATCCTTTGCAGATGTGTTGCCGCAATAGGTCCAATGTTATAGGTAATATTGGCCTGTCGCAGTACTTGTGCCGCTAATTCATAAGTATCAAGATCCTTATCCTGTATTGGCATCGGATAATTACTCCATATGACGTATTCTGTGGCATAGAGATTCTCATCCACTAACTGGGTTGCTGTTAGTCCAAGGGGTGGCAGGTGATCTCCATATAACACTAATATAGTGGGTTCTGTATGTTGTTCTAACATCGTTACTAAGTCATTGATGAACTGATCCTCTTCTTTTAGTTGTGTCATATAATAACCTAGCGGGTCTTCTTCAGGATATTTTCCGTGAGGCTGTACAGACACTGCAAAGATAAAGTCTCTTGCAGTTGTCGAGTGCAATCTTTTTTGAATACTGTCTAGATATACCGCGTCTTTTGCCCATCCCAGTGCATTAAACTCTACCTGCTCCATACCTTCAAGCGATAAAAATGCGTCAAAACCCAACTGCTCATAGACTAAATGTCGATTATAGAATTCTCCAATATTGTTATGCATCGCATAAGTTGCATAACCATGATTTTTCAGATTATAGGCTAAGCTTTCCGCTGGTTTTTCTTTTAGAATCGCATTATATGGATATTCTCCCAGTCCAAAAAAATCCAGCTTCATCCCTGTTAAGACTTCAAACTCTGTGTTCGCGGTTCCATCCCCTAGCACCGGAACGCCCAGCATACCAGAAGAATATGTATCCATTAGCTCCATGTAGCGTGGCATTGGTTGTATTTTTTCCGTATTTTTCATTAGACGCTCCACATTAAATACCGATTCTAACTGTACCATAATAATGTTGGGTTTTATATTGACCTTCTTTTCTTGGTGCGTTTTTTGCCACGCCTCTTGCACCATAGTTTTAGAATAGTCCTCTGGTTCTTGAATCCCTTGCCCAAGTAAGCTATCCGTAAAACAATACGTAAATCCGTAGTTGGCATAGCTTTGTTGAATGTCCACCGGTTCTTCGCTACCCCTATCTTCTTCAGATTGCAATGGAATAATTGTAGCACTTCCTATAAATGCACTTACCAAAATTGTCGTGATAACACTGCGCTTTCTTTGCCGAACAGAATTTTGATGTATCGCCAACTGCTTCATGATTTTATACACCAGCACAGCTAATCCAGCCATTCCAATAATTAGCCATGCAATTTGAAGGGCCGAAAAATAATTTGGCAACAATAACACTGCATTCTTTACCACTTTTAGGTCCATGGCTGTCATTGGCGCCGTACGAAAAAAATTAAGCATGATAAAGTTGGCAATACCAATGGCCAACCAAATAAAAATCACCAAAAACTCAATCATATACCGGACCTTAAAAATCCCTGCAATAGATAATGTCAGCATAATTATCAATGTATTTAAGCAAAAATAGAGTGTCTTTTCTGAAGCAAATTGCGCCAGTTCACCAAATGACCTTCCGTTAAGAACTTCTAATAAACAGTTCATTGCCACTGCAATAATAAGTAAACGCAGTATTGACAACATATATTTTTTTATTTTTTTACCTTGAATTTTTTCCATCGCTCTCCAAACCCTTTTTTCTCTATCTATTTTTTATCTATTCAAACTATATCATGTCATAGATTTTATCACTTATTTTTCATATGTCAATGAAGATATTTTCTTGACTTACGCCTCTCAAAGTGATATTCTATCCATAAATATTTTAAGAAAATATCTTATACTTTTAAATGTAGTCCTGTGAGGCTAACAAAGGAGATTAATATGATTAAAGGAAAACACCTTATTGAACCTACGGATTTAACTCTTGATGAGCTGGAGGTCTTATTTGACCTTGCACTAAAAATAGAGGCTAATCCCAAGAACTACCTTAGTGAACTCAATGGCTATCTACTAGCCTCATTATTCTATGAACCTTCCACGCGAACACGCTTTAGCTTCGAAGCAGCCATGCTTCGTCTTGGCGGTCAAGTCATCGGTTTCTCCGAGCCTAATTCTTCGTCTGTATCCAAAGGTGAATCTGTTGCCGACACCATCCGTACTGTTGCTTGCTATGCGGATATTGCCGTCATGCGCCATCCTAAAGAGGGTGCCCCAAAACTTGCCTCAAAGCGTTCTCCTATTCCTATTATCAACGCTGGTGACGGTGGACATCAACACCCGACCCAAACGTTAACGGATTTACTTACCATTCGTTCCCTTAAAGGATCTATTGCAAATAAAGTTATCGGTTTTTGTGGCGATCTTAAGTTTGGGCGTACTGTCCATTCTCTCGTAAAAGCCATGGCACGCTACGACAATATCACTTTTGTGTTTATTTCACCACCGGAACTTGCCATGCCTTCACATATCAAAGATTCCCTTAAACCTCATCAAATTATCGAAGTGGATAATCTAGAAGATGTTATTGATCAGCTTGATATCCTTTATATGACCCGTATCCAGCGCGAACGTTTCTTTAATGAAGAAGAGTATCTGCGTTTAAAAAGTTATTTTGTTTTGACCAAAGATAAACTTCTTACATCCAAAAAAGATATGATTATCATGCATCCGCTGCCACGGGTTGATGAGATTCATCCAAGTGTTGACGAAGATCCTCGTGCAGTATACTTTACCCAGGCAGGGTATGGCATGTATATACGTATGGCCCTCATCCTTAAACTTTTGAAAGGAGATCATCATGCTTAAAGTTGAATCCATAAAAAAAGGAATCGTTATTGACCATATCCGTGCAGGACTCGGCTATCAAATTTTTACGGACCTCAAACTTGATCAGGTCGACTATACTACTGCACTTATACGCAATGTCCCTTCAAAAAAACTGGGCAAAAAAGACCTCATCAAGATTGATAATGTCGTTGACCTTGACTTTGACATGCTTGGACTCCTTGACCCTAATATCACCGTTGTGATTATAGAAAATGAAGAGGTTCATGAAAAAGTCAAACTTTCTTTGCCAAAAAAGGTCCACGGTATGTTACAATGTAAAAATCCACGCTGCATTAGCACCGTCGAAAAAATAGATGATATTACATTTTATCTTGTCAACGATAAGACACGTGAGTACCGTTGCGAATACTGCGACACGCCTTATTACACACATAAGTCTTAGTTAAGCGCCAAGTAAAGCGTTGACCAGATGCCATAGAAAGGTGATGCATATGTTACAGATCAACGCATTGCACTATAATATTGGGGAGCGTTGTCTATTTGATAACTTGACCCTAACTATTGACCGACCTGATAAAGTCGGTCTTATTGGTGTTAACGGTTCCGGGAAGACAACACTACTTCGAATGATTGCAGGTCAACTCACTCCTGATGCCGGAACCCTCAACACTCCCAAAAATTATCAGATTAACTATCTTCCTCAAGATCCTGTGTTTCCAGAAGATCAACGTATTATTGATTATATCTTTGACAGTGACCTTCCCGTAATACAAACCCTCAAAAAATATGAGACCATCTTAGAGGAACTACGTATAGATCCTGAAAACCCTAGCTTAGCCGAAAAACTTATTCATCTCCAAGAATCCATTGACCGTTTAGATGGTTGGGACTTGGAAAGTCAAATTAAAACCGTTATAACAAAGCTTGATATTCCTAATATCAATACGCCTGTCAACCAATTGTCTGGCGGGCAAAAAAAACGTGTAGCTTTAGCTGCCGCTATTTTACGTCCCTCTGACTTACTGATTCTTGACGAACCCACCAACCATCTTGATGATACAACCATCTTATGGCTAGAAGATTATCTCAAGAATTATTCCAAGTCAATCCTTTTGGTAACTCATGATCGTTATTTTCTTGATCGCGTGACCAACCGGATTGTTGAACTTGACCATGGACAAATATATAGTTATCAAGGAAATTATTCTGTTTTTGTCGAAAAAAAAGCTGAACGTCTAGAGTTGGCTAGCACATTAGAACAAAAGCGTAAAAATCTCTATCGCAAAGAACTCGCATGGATGCGCACAGGTGCTAGAGCCCGTTCAACCAAACAAAAAGCCAGAATTGACCGTTTTCATGAAATTCAAGACCAATCCTTTGCAATGGATACTGCTGAGGTTGAACTTCTCACCGGATATAGCCGCATGGGAAAGAAAACAATCGAACTTGAACATGTCAGCATGGGATTTGATGATACACTTTTATTCAAAGACTTCTCTGTGCTTTTTCAAGCCAATGACCGCGTAGGTATCATCGGTCCCAACGGTACCGGTAAGACGACCTTATTAAACCTTATCACCGGTCAGCTAAAACCACTAGAAGGTAGTATCAGCATTGGCCCTACCATAAAGATTGGATATTACAGTCAGCATTTTCCTGAGCCAAATATCTCCATGACATTAATTGAGTATATACGTGATACAGCCGAATATGTTGTTACCCAATCCGGAGAACGCATCACTGCAACAGTCATGCTTGAACGCTTTTTATTTGATAAATCCACACACTATGCTCCCATTGAAAAATTATCCGGTGGAGAAAAACGGCGTCTATTTTTACTCAAAGTGCTTATGGAATCGCCTAATGTATTAATCCTTGATGAACCAACCAATGACCTAGACATTGATACATTAAAAGCGCTTGAAGATTACTTGGATGACTTTATTGGTATTGTTATTGTTGTCTCACATGATCGGTATTTTCTTGACCGCGTATGTAGGCGCCTGTTTATCATGCAAGCAAATTCTTTGGACATCAATGTATTAACCGGAAACTATAGTGAGATTCTTGAACAACATGGATATGCCACCCTCACCGGCTTAAATACACTACAAAACACATCCGAAAAAACAGCACCATCAAATAACTCCAATGCTGTATCTTCTTCTTCACCTACAGTCCCAAAAGCTGCACCTAACCAAGAAGATACACAACCTCGAAAGTTAACCTATAATGAAAAACGTGAGTTTGAAGGGCTAGATGAACACATCCATGCACTAGAAAAAAAGTTGGACACTCTTGAACAAACCATCCAAGAAAATCAATCCAACTACAGCTTGCTTGAAGAAGCAATGCAAGAAAAAGACGCCACAGAGCTTGAATTACTCGAAGCCATGGAGCGTCTAGAATTTCTCTCGACCTTACGCCAATAAACAAAGTGGCTATAAAACTATATGCTATCAGGTAGATAGCCTTTAAACTGGGCTTGATACAATTTAGCATATAGTTTTTTATTGTCTATTAGTTCGCTATGGGTGCCTTTTTCGACAATCCCATCTTCAGTTATTACCACAATCTGATCTGCATTTTGTATCGTTGATAACCTATGTGCAATAACAATGGTTGTTCTTCCCTTAGACAATTTGTCTAAAGCTTCTTGAATCATCTGTTCCGTTGTATTATCTAAGGCGGACGTTGCTTCATCTAAGATAAGGATTTTAGGATTTTTCAAGAAAACTCTGGCAATGCTGATACGTTGCTTTTGTCCTCCCGACAGTCGTATGCCTCGCTCTCCTATATTTGTATCATACCCTTTAGGTAAGTTCATAATAAAATCATGAATTTTGGCATTTTTTGCCGCTTCAATCATTTCATCCTCGGTCGCCGTTATCCGCCCATATAAAATATTCTCACGGATGGTTCCTGCAAATAAAAAGACATCTTGAGAGACTAATCCGATATGTCCTCGAAGGCTTGCCATCTTTATATCTCTTATATCTTTGTGGTCGAGTAATAACGCTCCTTTATCAATTTCATAAAATCTTGGTATCAAATGACAAAGTGTCGTCTTACCTCCACCGGAGGGACCTACAAGTGCAAATGTCTTACCTGCTTCAATGGTCAAGTCTATATTTTGAAGTATTTTTTCATGATTATTATAAGAAAAACTTACATCCTTAAATTCAATATGACCTGTGACATCTTCCAAGTCGATAGCTCCTGGACGATCGGCAATCTCTGGTTCTTCGTCAAGTATCTCGATAAAACGCTCAAATCCGGTCATCCCCGATTCAAACTGCTGTACAAACTGCGTCAATCGCCGAACCGGCTGCAAAAACGAATTGACATATAGGGTAAATGCAATTAAATCAGCATAATCCATATCACCAATATAAATAAAATATCCACCGACACCAAGGACAACCACATTAAGGATGTTGGTCAAAAATCCCATACCACTTAAAAAGATAGCCATGTTTTTATAGGCATAGTCCTTAGCCCCTCTAAATGTCAAGTTACCCTCATCAAATTTATCTATTTCGTAATCTTCATTCGTAAATGACTGCGCCACTCGAATGCCTGATAAGCTACTTTCAAGATTAGCATTAACTCCGGCTATTTTTTCCTTGACGGCTTTAAAGCTTCGACTCATCTTGGTTCGTCGTTTGATGGCAAATACAATGAGAATCGGTATAAAAATATAGACTGACAATGCCAATCGCCATTCAATAATAATTAATGCGAAGAAAGAACCGACAAGCATAATTATGGATATAAACAAATCTTCCGGTCCATGGTGTGCAAGCTCTGTCATTTCATTCAAGTCATTAATCATCCTTGACATAATGTGCCCTGTTCTTGTTTTATCATAAAACTTAAAGGACAGCTTTTGTAAATGTGCAAACAATTCTTTTCGCATATCATATTCCATGCGAACGCCAAGAATATGTCCATAAAAATCAACAATATACTGAAATACTGTACGAACGACGTACAGCAAGATCAATGCCCCAACAAAAATCAAATAAAATCTAAAGTCACTGTTGGCTTGAGCCATATCCGGCAAATAATCTTGCAAAGCCTTTCGTGTCAGCATAGGAAATATCAAATCAATGCCCGCAATTAAAAACGCACAAAACATATCTAGCAAAAATAATTTTTTATGTGGTTTATAATACGCAATAAATCTTTTTAGTACACCTGAACTTACTTTTTTCATCAAGCGCCTCCTCATAGTCAATCTAGTGTTTCAAATTAGAATATTAGCATATTAATTTTTTATTGTAAAGTGACAAGCAATTCAATGGATTGCTTTTTCCCTTCATTGTGTTATATAATGAGGGTACCAAACTAAACATAACAAGGAGGTAACTTATGAAAAATAAAATAACAATGGGTGGCAATCCCATTACATTACTTGGACAAGAGGCAACTGTTGGAATGGTTGCACCTGATTTTACTGTATTAGACTCAGACTTAAACCCCGTCACTCTATCTGACGTCAAAGGCAAAACCGTTATCATTAGCGTGGCTCCTTCAATAGATACATCGATATGTGCAAATCAAGCTCGCCGATTCAATGAAGAAGCTTCCGCATTAAAAGACACAGCCATCTATTCTATCAGCGTAGACTTACCATTTGCATTAGGACGTTTTTGTGCTGCAGAAGGTATTGACAATATTAAAGTGTTATCTGACCATAAAGCATTGGATTTTGGGATGAAATACGGCTTTGTCATCGAAGAACACCGTCTACTTACACGTGGTATTGTCATCGTTAACCCGACAGGGACTGTCGAATACGTTGAATATGTTAGTGAAGTTTCTACGCATCCAGACTATGACAAAGCACTTGAAGTTGCGAAAAAACTAGCGAAATAGGAGATTTTATATGGATATCTATATTGAAAAATTACAAGAAATGGCGGCGGAATATTCACCAAAACTTCTCGGCGCTTTAATCATTCTTATTATAGGCTGGATCATTATTGGTCGAATTCGTGCCTTGTTACCACATATCTTGGATCGGATGAAGATGGATGCAACGGTAAAACCTTTTTTAATTTCTACTATATCTATCGCATTAAAGATTTTGGTTGTTGTTATCGCTCTTAATGTACTGTCTAGTCAAGCGATTGCTTCACTAGTTGCCCTTATCGGTGCTGCTGGTTTAGCAATTGGTCTTGCTCTTCAAGGCACGTTAACCAACCTTGCCGGTGGTGTAATTATCCTTATTTTACGTCCGTTTCAAGTTGGAGACTTCATTACTGCTGCTGGACATTCCGGTACAGTAGAAGCTATTCACATCTTCAATACGCTTTTGGTAACACCTGACAATAAAGTCATCAATATTCCTAATGGAGCACTTTCCAATACGGATGTGATTAATTTTAGCATAAAAGAAACACGCCGCGTGGATTTAACCTTTGGCGTGTCCTATGATGCAGATATTGATAGCGTAAAAGCTATATTGTCTCGTGTCATTGACGCTCATGATGCCGTATTAAGAGATCCTGAGCCATTTGTTCGCTTAGCAGAACATGGTGACAGCGCTGTTATCTTCGTCGTTCGAGTATGGACGAACAAAGCAGATTATTGGACCGTACACTTTGACTTACAAGAATCTGTAATGAAGGCATTTAATGATGCCGGCATCGGTATTCCATATCCTCAAATGGATATTCATTTGGACAAAGAATAGTCCGAATTTGTAATCGTTAGTGTATCGCTATTAATGCCACTGGATGTATAGACTTCATAATTATCCATAATGAAAATACACTCTACATCCTCTAAGGTCTCGACAAGTTCGAGGCCTTTTTCTTTGCCTAATGCAAAAAACACGGTCGATAATGCATCCGCATCAATCGATGTCTTGGCTACCACAGAAACCGCTCCTATATTGTTACGTACAGGATAGCCATCCTCTGGGCTTAAGATATGATGATACAACACTCCATCTTGCTCAAAATTTCTCTCATAGACGCCTGAGGTAACAATTGTATTATCCGCTTCTTCAATAATACCAAAGTACTTATTTCGCACATCGTATGGATCTTGCAATCCCACTTTAAACAATGTATTTTCATCCTTTTGTCCCACAAGCATCACGTTGCCACCGAGATTGATGATTGCTTTTGTTATCCCTTGCTCTTTTAAATAATTAGCAACAAGGTCTGCTGCATATCCTTTAGCAATCGCACCTAAGTCAATCGACATTCCTTCTTCTAAGTATACCGTCTGCCCCGCTTCATCAAGTTGGACCTTTTTATAGTCTACATATGCTAAAGCCTCTTCTAAAGCAGATGCCTCGGGTATATTGGCTTCATCTGTTCCAATGCCCCACAGGCTAATGACCGGTTCCATAGTTATATCAAACTTACCTTCAGATAATTGGCTATATTCCATTGATTTTTGTATAACATAAAAGGTATCCTCACTCACCTTAACCGGAGCTTGTCCTGCTGCCGTATTAATAGCAACCACTTCACTATCTTCTATGTTTAAGGACATCTTTGCTTCAATTTCTTTGATGATATCAAAGCTTTCTTGAATGATTGATGTATCTTTTGTTCCAAAAACCTGAATAGAAATAACGGTTCCAAGAACAATTTGACTATCGGAAATTGACTGGCTCATATCCGGTCCTTTTTGGCAGCCTGTAACCAAAAGTACTATGAACATGACCATAACGACTATACTACTTTTCTTTTTCATATCCGTTCACATCCTCTATACAATCTTAAGGGTCCAGTCTTCTGCTGACCACTCATGTGTAATAAACGGTTCATAAAACTCCGGATCATGACTTACGAGAAGAATGGTTCCTTTAAATTCTTTTAACGCCCGTTGAAGTTCCTCTTTGGCATCAATATCCAAATGATTGGTTGGCTCATCAAGCACAAGCCAGTTTACCTCTCTAAGCATAATCTTTGTCAACCTTACCTTTGCCGCTTCTCCTCCACTTAACACCATCATTAAGCTGGTAATATGCTCATTGGTCAGTCCTGCTCGTGCAAGTGCTGCACGGACTTCACGATTGGTCATCGCAGGGTATTGTCCCCAAATCTCTTCAATGGCTGTATTTTTATTATCTTTTGAACTTTCCTGCTCAAAGTATCCCGGTTCAAGATAATCCCCTAAGTGGACCTTCCCACTAACCGGTTCAATAATTCCTAAGAGTGTTTTTAACAAGGTTGACTTTCCTAAGCCATTCACCCCTTTAAGAGCTACTTTTTGTCCGCGCTCAAGCACAAGATTTAAGGGTTTTGTTAGTGGCTCATCATAACCAATCACTAAATCTTCTGTCTCCACAACAAATCTTGCCGAAGCTCTAGCCTCATTAAACTTAAAGTTTGGTTTGACCTTTTCTTGTACTTTTTCAACCAATTCCATCTTATCTAATTGTTTCTGGCGACTCTTTGCCATATTGGTTGTCGCAACCCGCGCCTTATTCTTGGCAATAAACGTCTCAAGTTTATCGATTTCTTTTTGTTGTTTTTCATAAGCTTGCTCTTGCTGACGTTTTTTCAGATCATTCATACGTACAAAATTATCATAATCCCCTTTATAACGTGTAAGCACGGAGGCTTCAATATGATAGATAACATTAACGACTTCATTTAAGAAGGTCGTATCATGGGAAACTAGAATAAATGCATTTTCATATTCAACAAGGAATTTTTTTAGCCAAAGGATATGTTCATAATCAAGATAGTTCGTCGGCTCATCAAGGATAAGAATCATCGGACTTTCAAGAAGAAGTTTAGCCAATAGAACTTTCGTTCTTTGTCCTCCACTCAGTTCAGATACGTCTTTGTCAAGACCAATATCGCCTAAGCCTAGTCCATTAGCAATCTCTTCAACTTTAGCATCAATCATATAGAATCCATGATGCTCTAAGGTATGCTGTATATCGCTGACGTCATCCATAATGGATTGAAGCTCTTTTTCATCAACTTCACCCATTTTTTCATATAATTTTAACATCTCTTCTTCAAGTCCATACATGTACGCAAACGCACTTCGTAAGACATCTCGAATCGACTGTCCTTTTTCTAACACCGTATGTTGATCAAGGTATCCTGTGGTTATTCGGTTACACCATTCAATTTTACCTGAATCCGGCATTAATTTGCCTGTGATAATATTTAAAAATGTGGATTTCCCTTCTCCATTAGCCCCGACAAGACCAACATGTTCGCCTTTTAACAAACGAAAAGAGGCATCTTCAAGAATTGTTCTTCCACCAAAATCATGATTAACATGTTCTACCGTTAATATACTCATATATGTTTCCTTTTCTATTCACAAATTTGTATAAGACCATTCTATATCATACTTGTTTTTTGAAAAAAAATCAAGTTGCTACTTTTATATATTACGATAATATGATATAATAGTTTTACAGTAAATTATCGTATGGAGGTTGAATTATGTCATTATTTGGAAGCTTATTAGGTCGGGGAACTACAAATATTAATGTTGTTGAATTAAAAGAAAAAATGCAGCGAAAAGAAAAGGGAATTGTATACTTGGATGTACGTACTCCTATGGAATTTAAATCCAATCACATACAAGGATTCAAAAATATTCCTGTGGATCAAGTCCCTAATCGTATAAATGAAATTCCCAAAGACAAAGAAATCGTTGTCATCTGTCAATCAGGAGCGCGAAGCAGTTCCGCTGCACGCTTCTTAAAGCAAAATGGTTATGATAATGTTATCAATGTCTCTGGTGGTATGGGTGCTTGGTCAATGCACCGCTTATAAAATTACTCATCCCATAATAAACGTTCGAGAGTAGGCTGTAAATGGTATTCACGGCAAATGTCGTGATAGGATTTACTTAGCTTACTTTTTTTATTGCGCTTATATCCACGAATCATAATATTTTTGGGGGTATGTTCCATATCAATAAATTCCATAATTTGAACGTCATAACCATAACTTTTTAATATCTCGCCTCGGAGACCATCTGTCATTAGTGCAGCCATTCGTTCCTTTAAGAGTCCATACTGAAGGATACCCTGCATTGGAGCAATCTCCATCTGACGATAAATCTCTTTATGACAACAAGGTACTGCCATGATGACTTTGGCATTCCATTTGACAGCTTTTTCTAACGCATAGTCTGTTGCTAAATTACATGCATGCAAACTAATGACCATATCAATCGGTGCGTCATATTCAAACATTGCGATGTCGCCTACGCGAAACTCTAATTGTTCATAGCCAAGCTCATCCTTAAGCTTATTCAGATTTTTTATAACGGTTTCTTTTAAATCCAGACCGATAATCGTCACCTGCATTTTCTTCATCTTAACAAGGTAATAGTATAGTGCAAATGTCAGATAAGATTTTCCACAGCCAAAGTCAATAATTGTTGGTTGATCGTTCTCTATCTCTTTAAGGCTGTCTTCAATAAACTCCAAATAACGGTTGATTTGTCTAAACTTATCATACCACTTCTTTTTTACCTGACCGTTTTTGTCCATGATACCCAAGTGAATCAAAAAATCAACAGGTTCTCCTTCATTTATGATATATGCTTTTTTCACATTGTGTTGCCTTGCTTGAACCGCTTGCTTTGTCGCTTGCTTTGATACATGAACTTTTCCTTTTTTAGAAATTCGCAGCGACCATTGATGGCTAGAAGTCACCAGTTGAATCTGTTTGTAATGACTTGCCGTCTCTAGCATGTGCTCAAGCAACTGGTCTGACTGGACATTCGTGTGAAATGCCTGTTCCTCTGTAAATGCTTCAAATTGATAATACGTTCCTTCTTCTTCTATACGCCAAAGCAATGTTTTTTTATATGCATATGTTTTTTTTCTTGGTTCGCTAAAGACCGCTTTAATGAGGGTCTCTTGCTGCAGTTGTTCTAAAACTACATTAAGTTCCATGTATTCCTCCTACTCTTACCAACACAAAACCAATCATGCCATACTCCCCTTGCGGATGGGTCAATGCATGAACGTCTTTGTTTAACGATAAAAATCAAAACGGGATATGACCATTTGGTCATATCCCGATATAAGACACGCAGTTGATTATGCTTTGTTGATTGATCCGAACATTTCCATTTTTTCTTTTACTGTATCTTTAATTGCTTGGAAACCAGGAGCTAATACTTTACGAGGGTCAAAACCTTTACCTACAAGGTCTTTATCTTCTTCAAAATATTTACGTGTAGCTGCTGTAAATGTTAATTGGCATTCTGTGTTTACATTAATCTTAGATACTCCAAGACCGATAGCTTCTTGAACCATCTCTGTAGGAATACCTGTTCCGCCATGAAGAACAAGTGGCATGTCGCCTGTTAATTTTTGAATTTCATCAAGGGTATCAAAGCTAAGTCCTTGCCAGTTTTCAGGGTACTTACCATGGATATTACCAATACCTGCTGCCAAGAAGTCGATACCTAAGTCAGCAATACGCTTACATTCATTAGGATCTGCAATCTCTCCTGATCCGACAACACCGTCTTCTTCTCCTCCGATTGAACCAACTTCTGCTTCAACAGAGATACCTTTTTCATGAGCAATTTTAACGATTTCTTTTGTTTTTTCGATGTTTTCTTCGATGTCATAGTGAGAACCATCAAACATTACTGATGAGAATCCAGCTTCGATAACTTTAAATGCATGATCATAACTACCATGGTCTAAGTGAAGAGCAACAGGAACTGTAATGTTTAATTCTTTCATCATCCCATTAACCATTCCTACAACGGTTGCATAGCCACCCATATATTTACCTGCTCCTTCAGATACGCCAAGGATAACGGGTGAATTATTTTCTTGTGCTGTCTCTAAAACTGCTTTTGTCCACTCAAGGTTATTGATATTAAATTGTCCTACTGCATACTTTCCTGCTTTTGCTTTTTTGAGCATTTCTGCTGCTGATACTAACATTGAACTACCTCCGTTTTATGGTTTATTTCATTTATTTAAAAACTGCCTAGTTACCTTACCTAACTCAGCTGTCAAACTAAGCTTTATCTGAGAAGAATTATACATGAAAACTGTTAATAATTCAACAACCGTTTAAGTCTCACTTAAAATTCTTTCAATACGTCTTTGAATGCCTTCGATTTTTTCATCTTCTTGATTAATCTCTTGGCGAAGCACTTCATTAATCTCTAGAATCTCAACGACCAACAAACTTAATGAAGACATAAAACTTTCGATTCCATCGTTAAAAGTACTCTCGCTAAATGCTTTTCGAATCCATTCATCCGGCATCGCTAAAAAGTGTTTGACTTCTTCGTCATTATAAAGTTTTATACGATTAAGTGCATTGTGAAATTTTCGAAGTCCCCATTGAACTTTATTGACCATATGCTGTGCCTCATCAATGTGGTTGTATTCTTGGATGACACTTAAACGGTGCCCCTCCTTAACTTTTTCCCAATACGTTCGGGCATTTTGAAGATTTTCTTTGGCCACATTAACTTCTGTAATAAGCCATTCTCCTTCACTGACAACTTCTCGCATAGCTCGCTTTTCTTTTTCATACTGATACGCCTGATTAAACATTTGTCGCAGTTGTTGAACTTTTAGCGACGTGTCCTCATCTGTTGTCAGGACAATTTCATTCAAAAGCTCTTCATAGTCTTGTTCAATCGATACATACGCACATAGTTTTTTATCAATTTCTAAGATGGCATTGGCAATACGCTGTTGCTCATCTTTTAGCTTTTCATATTGAAGCGTTGCAACGTATAAGTCCTCTTGTTCTTGTGCCAGTTTTTCTACTTTTTTTTCAAGTAGCTCATTAACTATGGAAGAAAACGTCATATCTTCAAGCTCTGCGACATCTCTTTTTTCCTCAAGAAGGCTTGTGTAGAGTAATTCTTCCTTCGCATCTAAAACCATCTGCTGCTTTTCTAATAATTGCTTCTTTTCTATTAGGCTCTGACGTTGATGTCGTCCGTCATTAATACGGATAAACTTTTCTCGAATATACTTTTCATCCATGTTTTTCCCTCATTTCTTTTAGCAACGCATCTACATGCCTTGTTCTGCCACTTTGGCGAGTGGACTACGTTCCACGCGCTTAAGTGTTACATGACCTGTGATATCATATGGTTTCATTTTTTCCACAGTGTATATTAAGCCATTGGATTTTGAGTCAACATAGTGATTGTCTATCTGATTATCTGAAGGGTCGCCTAAAAAGACGAATTTGGATTCTTTTCCGGCACGGGTCAACATGAGTTTGGCTACATGAGGTGTAATCTCTTGGGCTTCATCAACGATGACTAGTGCATTGGTAAATGTTCTTCCCCGCATATAGGTAAATGTTTTCGTCTCGATGATACCTCGTTGACGATATTGTTCAATAAAGGATTCAACGGCAAAGCTACGTTCCATTGATACCCCGTCTTTCGTTGTTTCTTTGATATCGGTGAGATTTTCTATAGCATCATAAAAACTTCCCATCCACGGTCGGAGTTTTTCCCGCTCATCTCCCGGAAGGTATCCGATATCACTTCCCGCCGCAACAACGGGTCTTACAAATACAATCTTGCGATATTGATTATTTTCGATGACATTTTGGAGAGCAATCGCCGTTGCCAAAATGGTCTTTCCTGAACCTGCACCACCGACAATACTTACAAAGTGAATATCTGGGTCCATTAATAATTCAAAAGCCATTTTCTGTTCTCTATTGAGCGGTGTTAATCCCCAGGCCTTTTCATTGGTATATTTTAAGGGCACAAGTTTTTCTCCATCAAAACGCGTAAGCACTTCATGTCCTGATTTGGTAGTGCTTTTTATATCTAAAAATGCATTCGGATAAACTTTGCCTTGTAATTCTTCCGGCAGCGCAAGGCCTTCAGCATAAATCTGATCGATTTCTTGAGATGTCATCGCATAGTCGAGATATCCCTTATAGATTTCATCGGTCATGATTTTATCATTTTGATAGTCTTGAACTTCTACACCTAAGCTTTTGGCTTTAATACTCATATAGAGGTCTTTTGTCACCAAAATTGTCGGTATACTTTCGACCATCTCAAGATTTTTTGTCACTGCAATAATTTTGGTATCATTTTTGGTTGTATCAATACCATTAGGAAAAATGGTTGTATCCAAGTGGTTTAATTCAACGCGTAATGTCCCTCCTGTATCTAAAGGAATTCCTTTTTGAATATCACCTTGTTGCATCAAAACCTGTAATTCTTTGGCAACTTTGCGTGCCGAGAAGCCTACGGATCCTTCTCGCGTCTTTAGATTGTCCAATTCTTCAATCGCCAGAATCGGAATGATAATATTATTATCTTCAAAGCTGTGCAAAAAATTAGGATCATGAATCATTACATTGGTATCAATGACATAGTTTTTAATCATAGGTCATTCCTCCTTAATGATGCGAATGCAGTTAGTTTAAAGGATGGGCATAATGTTTATAACACACCGGAACGTATTTTTCCAGTCCGCCAATATCAATCGGATTCCCCTCATAAACCGGAGTGCCATCGACAAGCTTTAAATTATGTGTTGCCTTACTGTTACAATACCAGCACACGGTCTTAATCTCTTCTAGCTTATCTGCTAAGGCTAATAATTGTTTAGATGCTTCAAAAAGTTCTAGCGTATAGCTTACGCGCAATCCATAACAAATTACCGGCGTATTATAGGTTAGTGTAATCTCGCGAAGCTGATTAACATGCTCTTTTGTCATCATTTGAACTTCATCGACCAAGACACAGTCAATCTTTTCATGTTGCTTAATATGTTCATGAAAAACATCAAGGACATTGGTAGAATCTTGAATAATCTCTGCTTCCATTTTAAAACCGGCACGGGTTGAGATATATCCGTCACTTCGTGTGTCCATGCCTGGAATCATAAGTAAGACTTTTTTCCCCTGCGTCTCATAATTATGTGCTGTTGCAATTAAATTTAACGATTTTGCTGAAAAAACCGTTCCGTATTTAAAAAATAATTTTGCCATAATATTCCTTCCTTATATTCTAATTATACTCTAATTTACATATTTTTTAAATAATTTTCTGTAACTAATCACTTTCTTACACTAATCACTGATAATTCATGCAATGCCCGTGTACATACAGTATAATACAATTGCTTTTCACGTTCTTGTTGATAGTGGTATAGTTGATCTGTTACCACATATACACAGTCAAACTCTAATCCCTTTGCTAAGTAACTAGGAATTACAATAGTCCCTTTTTTATACAGTTGCTCTTCATTATCCAAAAGTCCTATGGTATCATGCGAACCTAGAAGTTCATGAATCTGACGTGCGTGTTCTTTTGTCTTACCTATAATCGCAACAGAGCGATAGCCGTCCGCTTTATTTTCTTGAATTTTCTCTAGGAGGAGCTGGCGAAGCTTCGCCTCTGATTCCACTGAGGCCACCATAGGCTCTTTTCCATCACGTAAAGCATTTTCCGCCACAGGTTTTCCTAAAATTTTATGGCAAAAAGCACTGATTTGCTGTGTGGAACGATACGTTTTTTCCAAACGAATATGCTTGGGCTCTTTTCCGAGAAAATCTTCAATATCACCACTGACATTTGATGACATGTAGGGATGAATGCTTTGATTTGGGTCTCCTAAAAGTGTATACTTTGCATGCCCATAGATAAGCTTAATAATTTGATAATGTAATAATGTGTAATCTTGGGCTTCATCTATGAATACATATTTAACTTTATGTACTTCCTTGATGCGGTCCAACCGCCCCTTCATATATAAAATAGCCAATGCATCTTCAAAGTACAAATCTGTTCCCACTTGCGCCATATTTTGTTCAGTTAAAAAGCTATTATACAAGTCTAATAAGTCCAATGAAGTCATTTTTCGGATTTGACGGGTAATGGGTTTAAACTGTTTTTTAAGATAGGCTATTTTTTTCTTCTTAATCTCACGCTTAGTGTAATATGTATCCGCATTAATCAACTCTTGTTCATATCGATACGCAACAGCTTGACGAACAGCTTGAACTTTAGACATCAGTCGATTTCTAACTTGCAATAATCTCGATGAACATTTTATCACACCTGCACAATCATTATACGCTTGGCGAATCTCATCCGCCGACAAGATGACTTGCTTTTCATAGAAGATGTCTTTAAAAAAGTCATCTTGAGCTTCAATTTTATCAATGAATGTGTTAAGTGCTTGAATAAACTCCACCGATGATTTTATCTTAAGTTCTTGAATGCGTCGGTCTGTATCATGATCTATTCCTGGGGTGAGCAGATATTCCATCTGGGCATAATACGATTCAATCGAATGCCATCTAGACACTAATATCGGTTGTTCATATTCCCCTTCAATCTGTAAATGTTCTGTTGTGTGATCTGTTCGCCCTAGATTGTCTTGGATATAGTCACTAAAGGTAATCGTCTCTGCATTGGCTTCGCCTAGCTCGGGAAGTACATGAGAGATATAATCGCTAAAGATATCATTCGGCGTAAAAATAAGTATATCTGAAGCCATTATTTTCTCACGATTTTTATATAAAAGATACGCAATTCGGTGCAGAGCGATGGATGTTTTACCACTTCCTGCTGCCCCACTTACGACTAAGGCGTCAGAGCTCTCATCACGAATAACGGCGTTTTGCTCTTTTTGAATCGTCGTGATGATTGTTTTCATCTTATCATCTGTACTTTTTGCTAACGCTTCTTTTAGCATATCGTCCATAATATTAATACTTGAATCAAACATATATTTAATTGTATCGTACTCAATTTTAAAGTGTCGCTTGTTTAAAATTTCCCCGTGAATAATTCCTGAAGGCGCTTGATAAGAAACCTTGCCTTCTTCATAATCATAAAAAAGACTACATATAGGCGCACGCCAGTCGTAGATCAAGAATTCGTATTTATTCTTGTCCACTAAGGATGCAGAACCAATGTAGATCTCTTCTTCATCTAAGCCTTCTTCTATAAAATTAATCTTTGCAAAATATGCTGACTTTTGGAGATTATCCAGTTGTCGGCGTCGTTGCATCTGATACTCCATGGCATTTTCAATATTTTGTCCCATGGTTTGGTACTGATGCAAGACTGCCGCACCTTCAAGGTCCACTGTAGATTCCGTCTCAAACTTAAACTCTGACAGCATATTTTTGTTAATCTCTTTTAAGGATTCTTTTTGCTCAATTACTTTATCCTCAGTTGCCTGTATCTCTTGTTGAATTTGCTGATGAACATAATTAAGCCGTCGCTGTTCATGTTCACGTTCTCTTGTTTCCATATTCATAGAATCCTCCGGTTATAGCCCAGTGTATTGAATTAGTCTTTCATAAAATAGACCCCATCAACCACTTTATATATCGTTTTCCCTTTAAATGGTCGTGTATTAAAAAATATACACGTATCGACAGAATTTTGTCCTCGCAATGTATATTTTACTGCTTTAATAGCTTTTTCGTTCGGTTTGGTTTCATCAAAGCTTGATTTATGTGCAGGTGGAAACTGTACCGCCCATTCTCTATTAAAAATCACACCATCCACAGAGCTTCCAAAATACTTATGGGACATGCGATTCATAACAACACTTGCAACCCCATGATGTACTTCATAGCTTGTGTCTCCTGATTCAAGCATAACTAACTTAGCAAAGTTCTGCAGTTCATCATATGTATAAAAGCGATTATCCATATACTTGGCATCGACCTTAATCGTTGGATGTATCAATCCCACTGTATAATATGTCTGATCCCAAATAACTTCAAAATCCAATAGTTCTGTAAAAAACTTTAACGGAACCATCATGCGTTCTTCAAAAAGTACGATAGGTGATCCTATCGACTGAATCTGTCCATTGACAACAACATCTGATGTATTAAGTAAGAATTGTAAAGTATGTCCACGACCTGATACGGTTGCAACTAAATTCTCTTCATCCCACATAATATCTGTCAAACCAAAAGCTTCTGCTACAGGTCTTAGCGAAACATATGTCGTATCCATATAGATAAATGCATCTACATCCATCTTCAAATATCCACGTTGAATCAAAATATCAATCGGCATGTAGCCTTCTTGTGTTGCTGCATCCAGTTCAACTTGATACGCCTCTGATAATTCTTCTACTCCAACAAATGCCGGCACTTCTTCTGTTATAGATACTTCCTCCGACTCCGGTACTTCCTCCGACTCCGGCACTCCACCCTTTGAATCGTCCAAATTCTCGTCTGCTGCTGCTTCTGCTGCTTCTTCATCTGTTGCTTCTTCGTCTATCTCTGCTTGTATATCTTCTTCAAGAATTGATTCCTCTTGTGTTTCTTGGCTTGTCTCCTGTGCACTAATGATCGTCATCGATAACGTCATCACGAGTATAGTTAGAAATATTATACGTATATTTTTCATATTTCCTTCCTTTCTTTACTTTTTTCTTAGAGGCTTTCCAAAAACCATTTTAATATTATACATCAAAACCACATCGATTAGCAACTTTTGTGTCAAATAAGCTATGAAACACAAAAAAACAGATAAGCAATGGAGGACTTTAACCATTGCTTATCTATCGGATAATTGTCTTGTTTGTACCACCTATACATTAATTGTCTATTCCTTCATAACACATTCGATAAAACATTACGCCCTTTTCCTTGGTCATGTTCGCCGGGGATACACGTGTTGCAAATGCGTCGAGTGACTGAGTTGCCCATGTCTGCACATGGGAAAAGTAGTCCTCTCGGTCAATACCCAGTTCTTGAAAGGTAAGGGGTAATTGCAGTTCTTGTTTTAGGGCAAATATATGCTGTATAAGATGTCTTGTAAGTTCTTGTGTCGTCCCTTGATAACCAAGTCGCTTCGCCAACGTCGCATACTCTTTTTGTTCATCACAGATTTTTATGGCATAGGGAAGCATCAGTGTACAGATTTGTCCATGTCCAATTTGATACATTGCCCCGGGGTGATCATAGGAATGGACAATGCCGGTACAAGCATTTGTAATTGCAACACCAGCTAACGCTGCTGCAACATGGATTTTTTCTCTTGCTGCTTTTTGTTTATGACTTTTTGCTGCAAGAGCGCTTGTTAGATTCTCTATAATATCTACTGCGGCTTCTAATGCAATACTTTTTATCATTTCTGATGCATTGGTAGCAACACTTGCTTCAATAGCATGGGTCAGCGCATCCATGCTTGTTGATATGAATAGTGCATCCGAAAGCGTATCTGTAAGATTGGCATCAATAATTGCGTAATGAGGAATTAGTCCGGGATCTAGCATCAGTTTTTTTGTCTTTGATGCTTCATCAATAAAAACCGCTACCGAGGTTGCTTCTGATCCCGTTCCACTTGTTGTAGGTGCTGCAACATGTATAGCTTTTTTCCCAAGGGGTGGTAGGGAATACGGTATCAGTGCTTCCTCAAACGTTAGCGTCGGGTTTTCATAGAATAGGTGTATGGCTTTTGCCGTGTCTAGCACACTGCCGCCGCCGATAGCAAGAATCATATCCGGTTGAAATTGCCTGACTTTTTCCATGTGCTTGAATATATCTTGCGCACAAGGTTCGCCACTAATTTGGGCCAAGATGCAATATTCTCCTTCAAGTGCTTTAACGCTTTGTTCAATCGTTTGTTCTACATCGCTCGTATAGCTTTTCCCGCCGCGTATTATTCCTATTTTCTTCTTGCCCAAGCTTTTTATAAACGTTAGCGCTCCGCGCCCTACAACAAAGTCCGGCATATGTATTCTAGTGATTTTTTGCATCTTTTCCCCTTTCTATGATTAGTGGCTATCAAAAAAAGCTCGCGTCTGGTCCAAATCTTTTTGAACCTGGTTTTGGACTTCTTCCAATCCCGAAAACTTCTTTACGCCTCGGATAAAAAAGTGCGTCTCTAAGACTAGTCTGCGTCCATAGAGGTCTCTTGCAAAGTCAAGAAGGTAGGTCTCAATCGTAATCCTCTTATCATTATCAACACTTGGTCGTCCGCCAATATTGGTAAGTCCTTTAAACTTCTCTCCTTCTATCTCTGTGCACGTAGCATAAACCCCTTCTTTTGGATGTCTTTTTTCAGCGCAGACGCCTAGATTTGCCGTCGGCATACCTACGGTTCTTCCTAACGCTTTTCCATGCTCTACAAACCCAATCATAAAATATGGATGTCCGCAAAGTGCTTTAAATAGCTCAAAATCACAGCTTTCAAAACTTTCTTCTACCCAAGTATTCGTGATGACACTTCCTTCATGCTTTACGTTCTCCACTAGCTCTACATCCACTTGATGTTCTTGAGCAATTTTTTCTAAACTCTTGTCTCCCCCTGTTACTAGCATCTTTACATCTAAATCTTTTAAGATTGCCTCTAATGACGCTTCTTTTGAAATAAATAGTTCTACCCCTAGATGTTTAACTAAGTACGCTTTTTCTTCTTCTGTCAATAAAACCGACTTTTTGTCTTTATTATATAAACTTACAACCACAGGCTTTAATTGCTTCTCATGCGCAATGTTCACCATATGTTTTATTAGAGCTTTATGTCCTCTATGCATTGATGCAAATTGTCCAACAACTATACAGGTGTTTTTATCTTTTTCCATTTTATATGTATGATTCATAGCAGCTCCTTTTTAGAAATTTAAGTTTTTCTTTTTTCTAGAATAATAGATCAACAGTCCAATTGCATACCACCCTAATGTGTAGCCCCACAATTTCCATCCCCCTTGCACAATATTTGGGATATAACAGGCAACGATAATTACTAATGCAATCACAGGCAAGAATATTCCTCCCGGCGCTCTAAAGTTCCCTTTTACATATGCATTTTTTTGACGGGCTTGTATGAGTGAAATACAGTTTATGATAATTGTCAATGAGGCAAATATGGCAGCAAGCCCTACGATTTCCGATGTGAATTGTGGAAAACATGAGATAATCATACTTAGTATGGCAATCACTGTCGTAGCATAGATGGGCGTTCCTGTTTTTCCATTTTTTGCTAATCTTTGAGGTAAAATTCCAGATTCTGCTGTTGCTGCAAGCGCTCTTGAAGTCAGAGCCATGACAACGAGCATCGTCGTCAGCAACGCCGCTACCGCAGAAATAGAGATGACTTTTGCAAGCCATGGTATCGCCATTAATTTTGTAAAGGATGCTGCATAAAGCGGTATAAAACGCATCCCTGGATTTTCTTCTAGGAATTGTGCCGAGATTAAACCTACCGTTGAGAATATGACTAGAAAATAGAGTGTAAATACGATGCTCATAGCAATAAAGATAGACTTTGGAACATTTTTGTTTGGATCTTTTACTTCAGATACCATAAAAGCAATGGCAACAATAGATCCGTATCCAACCATTGCTGTAGGAACGGCTGCAAGAAATCCTGTCCTGCCTGCGGTTCCTTGTTCAAAAAACGGGGTCAGCATCTGTGTACTCCACTCTCCTGAAAACAATGCGCTTCCAGCATAGATGAGTAATGTAACAGCTAATATAATAACTAATATTGTGTTTGCTTTTCCGGCAACTGAAAATTTTATCGTGTTAAGAATAAAAATAATCACAATTGAGATAATGGCCAGAAGGATTTGTTTGTTGGCAAATATTGGGAAACCCACGCCTAAATAGGTGCCTACATATATTGCTGCAAAAGCAACCGCTACAATGTTGGCATTAATGTATCCCCATGTTGATATCCAGCCCCAAAAAGCTCCGGTACTTTTTTTCTTCCCTAGGGCTTTTGATGGGAAGACAAAGACCCCTCCGGATTTGGGGTAGATAGTAGCAAGTTCTGCTACTATAAGCCCATAACATAGCATAATGGCAGCTGCAATTGCCCAGCTAAAAATAGCCGAAGGTCCTGCGTTATAAATTGTTAATCCTGTTAATGAAAAGATAGCACTTCCTATCATTCCTCCGACGATCATAGTTACACAGGTAGTTAGTCCAAGAGTTCCATTTTGATTATTTTCCGGCATAGACATTTGTGATGACAAACGCAAGTTGTTTGTCACGCTCTCCTTTCTTTTGTAGGAATAGCCTATGCGCTTTGCACATATAGACTATTCTTGATTATTCCTCAAAAAATGTGCAGTTTCTAAATCCGTAACCAAAACATTCACATATCCACCTTTTATTGCTGCACGTATAGCATGTGCCTTGTCGCTTCCACCAGCAACGCCAATACGCGTAGGAATATTCAAATAGTCTTTTAATGCAATAGAAATAATACGATCTCTAAACGGAGTATCAATAGCCTTCCCATCTTCATCAAAAAAATGTGTTGCTACTTCACCTGCTACATCAGTACTGAGTTGTTCTTCATCATCATAAAGCTCTGATATATGCTTCCACTGATTTTTGGCCAAACCAATACCAACAATAGCGATATCACAAGATTTAATGACCTTATATGCTTCGCCAAAGTACTTTTCTTTCATCATTGACGACTTCAACTCTTTATCCTGAACAATTACAGGTGCATAAAGCATGGTCGCTGATGCATGTAACTTTTCTGAGAATCGATAGACAATGTCATCTACTTTAATATGTCGATGATCTCTATTCTCACTACCAAGTAGTTGGGTCACTGTCAAATTGCTCTTGTTAACTAGTGGCATATTATCCACTAATGCTGAGGTACATCTACCTCTAGAAAATCCGATGATGTCTCCGTTACGAATGATTTCTGAGAGGTATTCTCCTGCCGCAACACCCAGCTCTGTATGACTTTCTCGATCTATTACATTATCAATAACACGAACCGCTTTCAAGTTATACATTTTTTCTAACTGCATTTCAATATCAATATTCGCATTGTCTAGTGCTGCAATCTTAATTTCAACAATACCTTCATCTACACAATCGCGAATAATGCGATTAACTTTTTGTCTGGATATGTTCATTTTTTTTGCAATTTCATCTTGTGTAAAACTAGCTTTATAATAATAATTTGCAACTCTGATATATTCACGCGTCTGCTCTTGAGATAATTTTTGTTTATTCATATACCCATCCTGCCTTTCTTTTACTTGATAGATATAATTTTACTGAATACACATTCAGAATGCAAACCCTTTCATTGCTTTTTTGTCATCATATGTTGCAATTAACAATAATTCGATATGTATAGGGGTCAATTGCCTTATGAAAGGCTTCTTCTATGTTATCTAATGTATATGTTTCTGAAATCAATTCTGATACGTCAATTAACCCATTGGATAAGAGTTTGGTCGCAACTAAAAAGTCTTTTCTTTGAGGGTTAACAGAACCTGTGATAATTGTCTCTGCTGAATGAATCTTATTAGGATTGATTTCAATGGGGTTGTTGGGATGGAAGGAAGAATAGAACACGACTCTGCCTAATTTGCCTGCCATATCTACACTTTGACTTGCCACCTCAGGAATTGCCGCTGTACAAAAAACGACATCAGCGCCTCTTCCATCTGTCAATTGCTTTATTCGCTCAACAGGGTCTTCTTGACTTGAATTAATAATCACATCAGCGCCCATTTTTTTTGCAACTTCAAGGCGATTATCATCAACCTCTGCAACAATTACCCTTGCTCCTCGAAGCTTTGCCAACTGAACATGAAAAATCCCCATAATTCCGGCTCCTACAATGACCACATCATCTGCAAGATTAATCTTTCCATTTTCAATACTGTGAACGCAACATGCTAGAGGTTCCGCTAAAGCAGCATAAGATAATGGCAATTCATCCGCCATCTTATATACATTTTCTGCATCAATCATCATGTATTCCGCTAATCCTCCAGGTCCCATGGCAATCTCTTGTGTTGCAGCAATAAATGAAACAACGCATTGATTTTCATGCCCATTTCTACAGTAATAGCACTCTCCGCAAGAATTTAATAGTCGAACGGCTACTTTATCGCCTTTTTTTATTTGTTTAACGCCTTCTCCTACAGCTTCTACTATCCCTGCTGCTTCGTGGCCTCCTGCAAATGGATATTTTTTCATTACCCCTGAGTACACGCGTTGTTCTAAAGTACATATTGCACAAGAGGCAACACGAATGAGTACTTGCTTTTTCTCTGGTTTTTTCATTTGTGCTTCATGAATAACTATTTTCTTTTCATCTTCTAAAACAGCAACTTTGTATGTGTCCATAATAGGCTCCTCTCTACGTAGCAAATTTAACATTCATTTCTTTTAAAGCGGTCTCAACGCTACATTCTTCATGAATGAGCTTGGCAATGGCTGATGCATAGCCTACCGGATTTTCATGCCCCCATATGTTACGTCCCATGGCAATTCCTGAAGCTCCAGCTTCTAGGGCATCTTTGATCTCTTGTAACAACTCTCTTTCCGGTACTTTCTTTGCGCCTCCCAGTATAACGACCGGTGCATATACACTTTGAGTTAATTCTGAAAAGCTTTTTTGGTCTCCTGTATAAACAGTTTTGACAATATCTGCACCGAGTTCAACACTTTGGCGACAAGCAAAGGTAACGTTTTCAGGTGTCCTAGAATCATCTGCCGGTTCAAAACCTCTTGGGAGCGCTTCGGCTGTAACTGGTAGCCCCCATTTATGGCAATCAAGCACGACCCTTTGTAAATTACTAAGGACTTCATTTTCAAAAGTCGACCCTGGGAACGACATCGTAATAACTGAATCAGCTCCTAAGCGAAGGGCATCTTCAGCCGTTGCAACAATCTGCATCGGATGCTTTCGATCTCCAAGATACGAAACCCCTCCATCAATTCTTAAAATAATTCCTTTGCCTAAAAAACACTCTGAAAACTTGTCTGCCATTCCGACAGTACTTAAAAATGCATCGGCTCCTGCTGAAGCCACATCCCGAATGATTTTTCCAACATCTTTCATCGCCGGAAGTACATTAAAATTGGCGCCATGATCCATGGCCATTATAAATGCTTTTCCATCCGGTTGAAAAATGTGGTTCATCCTATGTGTTGTCATTGAATTTTTCATGTTTCTCCTCCATTTCTTCTTTGTTACATTTGTAACACTTGTATTACAAATGTTGTTTTTTATATAATATACCCATTTTTCTGTTTTGTCAATACCATTTGTCACCCAAGTGTTACTTTTGTCCATTTCTTTTTTATGTATATTGCCCGCCACATCCTACCTATGATATGATAAGGAAAAATCTTAATGGAGGCATTATGAACATTTTATATATTGAACCTTTTTTCGGCGGTTCGCATAAAGCATGGTATGAACAACTTAAAAAACACTCACAGCATCACTTAGATGTGTTGTCAATGGACGCCAAATTTTGGAAATGGAGAATGTATGGAGGCGCTGTTACTTTAGCCAAAGAGTTTTTGGCTTATACCAAACCTGTTGACTTGATTTTAGTCTCTGACATGCTTGACTTGACCACGTTTCTTGCTTTATGTCGCCATCATATCAAGGTTCCTATTGGTATGTACTTCCATGAAAATCAATTTGCCTATCCTTGGCAAGACGCCAGCGAAGATAAAAAAAAAGGGCGTGATGTCAACTACGGTATGATGAACTATCTTTCTGCCCTCGCTTCCGACTTTATCATGTTCAACTCCGAGTATAATCGCCGCTCTTTTTTGGATGGTATCTGTGAGACCTTAGGGAAGATGCCTGATTATCCACATCAGACGCTAGAGAATTTAAAAGAAAAGTCAGTTATCATGCCTGTCGGCATTACACCTTTAGAAACGGTCCCTTGTCCTGACCAAACTAGGGAGGGTCCTCCGCTTATTCTATGGAATCACCGGCTAGAATACGATAAAAATCCGGATAGTTTTTTTAAGCTCTTAATTCGACTAAAAAATGAAGGCTATCTTTTTAACCTTGCTTTTTTAGGTGAATCCAATGAAAAAGCTTTGCGCACATATCAAGAGCCATTACATCAACTACGCGATAATATAGTGGCTCAAGGTCACCTTAGCACTAAGGCTTATCGGCAGTGGCTCCGACGCGCCGATCTACTTCCTGTCACTTCAATTCACGATTTTTTTGGCATTAGCGTTATGGAAGCTATCGCCTATGGGGTCACCCCACTTTTGCCTAGACGTTTAAGCTATCCCGAGCTTTATAACGACAAAAAAAATTCTTCACTCTTTTATACTTCAGAGGAAGAATTATATACAAAAATGATTGATTCAATTATACACATCGATACCTTACGCAAGGAAAGTTATGCACATTTAACCAAATCTTATTGGTGGACTTGCCTTGCAAAGGTATATGATGATTATTTTACTGATGTATCCGCTTCATATGCGCCTTTAATTTTTTGATTGCCCAGTTATAGTGACTTGATGTCGCACTAACAAAATAAGACCCCAATGTACTTTGACCAACCCAGTCAAAGACACCTTTAGAAAACAGTTCGTCATTTGAAAACGTGTCGGCTAAATCAATAACTTGTGCATGTGATTGTTCATACATGGATTTGGCCGATTCAAGTGCGGTCTTTTGATGACGCTCCCAAAACTCTATATTCATTTTACCATAGGTTCTCCAATTATATGGCGCCGGCAAAAAAGCTTGCGCCTCACCTTTTACATTCGCCTGAACCCAGACTAAGAGTAACTGATGCCATTCAAATAAATGTATATAAATATCTCTAAGATTCTTATCCCGTTTCCAATGCGCCTCTTTTTTCTTTTCATCTTTCGAAAAATCAAAAGGTGTCAAGAGGGCTTCGTCTGACATTGTATCAATGAGCGTATTTAATTGTTCATAATTGGTTTTTGCACTATCCATTAATTCTTTTTTCGTTGTCGCTCTCATATCTTTATCCTTTTAATGCAATATAAATATCAATATCTGCATTTTCCCAATCTGCGTTAAGATATTCTTCAAAATCTCCTGTAAAGCTTCGTTCTAATTCCATAGCCCATATTTCGCTCCAAGCTTTTTGTACCGCTTCCACCATATGCCCATGGATTGAAAACTTGGCATATTTACCTGCCGGAATCGTTTTTACTGTTAACTCTTCATTCCCTACTTTTGATACTTCAATACCTGCAGTGACACAATATTGTTCTTTTGAATAATCTGAATATAAACCAATGGCATGCGTATTGATTTTATTGTTAATAGTTTCATAAACACCTTGCTGATACAGCTTTTCCCAAAGACTTGCAATCGTTTCGTGCATTTTTGGATCGCTATTGCTTGTTAGCGCACTAACGCCCACAACTTTTTTTTCCTCAAGATTTACAATTTCATACTTCATCATATGACCTCCATGTTTTTTATATGTTTTGATTGCTATTTTGATTGATGTTTCCATTAGTTTTCCAATTAATGTATCAATCATAAGGTCATTATACTCTTGTATATATGACAGCTATGTGTCATATTATGTATAAAGTTGCATTATTTTTTTAAATTCTTTTTGTATCTCTTGTCGAATGAACTTAGGTTCTATCACTTCGCAATAATGTCCAAAGGAGATAATATACTGAAAAATCCATTCGCCCTTAGGATACTTAATTTTTACAAGGTAACTGCCATCACTTTGTTCTTCATATTCTTCAAATTCATCAAACACCCGATACGCCATTTTTTTTGATAACTTCAACACAAGGGTCACAAACTCCTCTTCAAATACTTCTTGTTTTGAAAAAATCTGTGATGGTGTTTTTCGCTTAAAATGCTCCGGCTTAACCTTCAAGTCACGTACACGCCGAAGCTTAAAAAAACGATTATCTTCTCGTAAACGGCAATATCCATAAAGGTACCAAGCACCACCTTTAAAACAAAGTTTTAAGGGTTCTACTTCTCGAGAAATCGTCTGTTTTTTTGCACTGGCATAGGAAAATCCGATAACTTGTTTTTTTAAAATAGCCTCTTTAAGCAAGTGAAAAACTTCTGCTTCATTTGTTGCATTAGACCATGTTGAAAAATCCACTTCTATCCAGTCCGTATCCGACTCTCCAAATAGGCTGTCCAACTTACTTAAGGTATCTGCTTTTGAACTAAAATCAATTGTCTTAAGCGCTTTTAGAGAAGACACAATCTCGTCTTTTTCATCATTTGTGATAACAGCTTTATTCAAAATATAATTCGGAAGTAACGAGATGCCTCCTCCTCGCCCTTTTTTCATATAAATAGGGATTCCAACTGCTGACAAGGTCTCAACATCACGAAAAATCGTTCGTGTCGACACCTCAAAACGTCTGGCAAGCTCTTTAGACGTTACCGTCTCTTTATCAAGCAATATATATACAATTTCAAACAATCGATTAATTTGCATTTTACTCAGTCCCTCTTAACATTATGTTTTTTGGCTATTATTACGTCTCTTTTACAAAAACAAGATGCTCTTTATCTGAAGCTTCTTCATTATACACATAGCCCATCCCCGAAAAGCCTTTAAGTTGATCAAGGCTTTGACAGTTATTTTCTGCCATATAGCGAATCATCTCGCCCCTAGCCATCTTCGCCCATGTTGCTTTTACTTTTAATGTCTCTTGAACTCTAACTGCAAAGACGCACTGTACGTATTGTTCACCAGGTTTTAAGCTTTGACGGACACATTGGCTATATTCATTCGATGCCAAATCAATAACCAGGTCCGTCTCTTGATAAATCGCCTCATAGATACGCTCACCCCAAAAAGCATATAGGTCCTTTTTTCCTTGAACTTCCAACTTTGCCTGCATCTCAAGTCGATAAGGAACAATACCATCCAAGGGTCTAAGAACGCCATATAACCCACTTAAAATCCGCACATGCTTATTCACATATGCCCACTGTTCATGGGTAAATATACTCGGTTTCATGTATTGGTATTGAAGTCCTTCATAGGCTAGCAACGCCGGTATCAGATTTTTATGAATATGGGTATGCATCAAGCGCTCACTGTTTTGTGTGGCTATTTTATCGTTGCATTTCCAGATTTTTTTAAGCTCTGTATAATTTTTCGTTTTTAATGTTTCAAAAATTGCTTCTGCCTCCTGAATAAACATGGGCAACGATGTATATTCCATGTCGCTACTGTTATTCATCTTCTTTGCAGGTGATATAATGACACGCATATGTTCCTCCTCAACTTCCATTCACTAGTATCTAATATTCTAGCACCTAATATATGAATGTACAACAAAAAGACCCTGAGGTTTTATGTATTCACCTCAGGGTCTTTGCATCACGTTCTAAAAAACTCGATTATATTGTAAGTTTATAAACCAAAGTATGCTTTTGCATTATTGTAACTAATGTCTTGCACAATCTGACCTAAGAATTTTTCGTCGTTTGGATATTCTCCATCTTCAACCAATTCGCCTATGTAGTTACAAAGGATACGTCTAAAGTATTCATGACGTGTATAGGACAAGAAACTTCTTGAGTCGGTAAGCATGCCAACAAAAGCACTCAGTAAACCAAGACTTGCCAATGCGCTCATTTGATCTTGCATACCTTCTTTTTGGTCACAGAACCACCATCCGGAGCCAAATTGAATCTTGCCTTTTGTTCCTCCACCTTGGAAGTTTCCGATCATCGTACCGATAACATAGTTATCGCGAGGATTAAGCACATAAAGAATTGTCTTTGGCAATTCATCTGTAGTATCTAAGTCATTTAACAATGCGGATAAAGCAGGGGCAAATGTTGAATCATGAACCGAGTCAAATCCGGTATCTGGTCCCAATGCCTTATGCATACGTCGGTTGTTATTACGAAGCGCTCCGATATGAATCTGCATTGTCCAACCACGCTTAGCATACGCTTTGCCTAAGAAGTTTAATACGATTCCTTTATGTATTGCCACTTCTTCTTCGGATAATTTGTCGCCAACTAATCCTTTTTTGTATACTTGGTCTGCTAATGTATAATCAATCTTTGTTGTTCCTTCTACATAAGGTGTGTTGTACTCAATCGTATCTAGTGCATGGTCAGATAATCGGCATCCCACTTCATGGAAATAATCGATACGTTCTTCTAATGCTTTTAACAATTTTTGGATACTGTCAAGTTCATAGCCCACAACCGCTTCCAAACTTTTAATCCAAGGAATGAATGTCTCATTAGCAATATTAAAGCTCTTGTCCGGACGATATGTCGGGTAGACTTTTGTTTCAAAGGATGAATCTTTTGCTAATTGCTTGTGATATTCAAGTGTGTCAATCGGGTCATCTGTCGTACAAATCACATCCACATTCGAGCGCTTAATCAATTGACGAGCGCTAAAGTCTTCTTGATTTAACAGCGTATTACACTTTTCCCAGATTTCATCCGCACTGTCTTCACAAAGCAAAGTATCAATTCCAAAATAACGTTGCAATTCTAAATGGGTCCAGTGATACATAGGATTTCCAATAGTATATGGAACCGCTTTTGCAAACGCTTTAAACTTTAGATAATCGTCTTGTTCACCCGTGATAAAATCTTCTGTAATTCCAAAGCTACGCATTACACGCCATTTGTAATGGTCTCCACCAAGCCAGATTTCTGTAATATTCTTATACGTCTTATCCTCTGCAATCTCTTTGGGAGATAGGTGACAATGATAGTCAATAATCGGCATATCCTTTGCATACTCATGATACAACTTCACCGCTGTAGGATTTTTCAACATAAAGTTTTCATCTAAGAATTTTTTCATTTTTTTCTTCTCCTTGTATTGGTTTTGGTATTAAAATCTATCTTTGAATTTTATAGGGTTACGCCTGATTTAAATATCGCGATTTCACGATAATTATTCACCTCTTGACGCACATATTGTCCATTGGCAGTTGCAATGATTTGCTCAATAAAGTCATGCAGCAGTGCATCCATTGTCTCACCATCTACTAAACGTCCTGCATTAAAATCAATCCAGTTAGGTTTAAGGTTTGCCAACCGCGAGTTCGTTGCAATCTTCATCGTTGGAATAAATCCACCAAAAGGTGTTCCTCTACCTGTAGAGAAAAGAACCATCTGACACCCACTCATACCAAGGGCAGTTGTTGCAACTGCATCATTGCCCGGTGCACTTAAAAGGTTTAATCCATGCTTAGAAATACGCTCTGTATGCTTTAGGACATCTATGACTTGACTACTTCCTGCCTTTTGCGTACAACCTAGCGACTTATCTTCAAGGGTTGTAATTCCACCATTTTTATTCCCTGGTGATGGATTCTCATAGATAACTTGATCGTGACGTTTATAGTAATTCTTAAAGTCATTCACCAGCTCCACCGTTTTTTCAAATGTGGCTTCATCTTTACACCGATTCATCAAAATAGTCTCTGCACCAAACATCTCCGGCACTTCGGTAAGCACCGTTGTGCCCCCATGATGAATAAGATAATCTGAAAACATTCCAATCAGTGGATTGGCGGTAATACCGCTAAGACCATCTGATCCTCCACACTCAAGTCCGATGCGCAATTTACTGATAGGTTGAGGTTCTCGCTTGTCCATACGCATTTTTTCAAACAGTTGGGTTAACAGTTCCACTCCGGCTTCAATCTCATCATCCACTTCTTGAGATATCAAAAAGCTCACCCGCTCTTTATTGTAGTCACCCAGTGTACGCTCAAATGCATCAATCTGATTGTTCTCACATCCTAAGCCTACTACAAGGACTCCTCCGGCATTGGGATGCTTAACAATATTTTGTAGTGTTTTTCGTGTGTTGATGTGATCATCACCCATTTGAGAGCATCCGTAATTATGACCGAATGCAAAGATGCCATCAATATTTTCCAAGTCTTTAATGCGAACACCTTGGTCAAGCATACGCTCTTTAAATACTTGAATAATCTGGTTGCTAACTCCATTAACGCAACCCACCGTCGGAATGACCCATAGTTCGTTACGAATACCTATCTCTCCATTTGGACGTACGTATACGTTAACTTCACGTTGTTTTTCTAAGGTTGAGAAATCTTGAAAATGTGGTTCATATTTATATTCTAACACATCATCCAACTGTGTTTTTACATTATGGGTATGTACGTGTTCACCCACAGCTATCGCCTTGGTTGCTTTTCCTATAGGCATACCGTATTTTATAATCGGCTCGCCTTCTTTTATCGGCTTCAAAGCAACTTTATGTCCACTTTTCACATCATCTTTAAAGGTTACTTGTATTGCTTGGTGTTCTATGGATTCACCTATAACTACATCTTCCAAGACAATAATCACATTATCATTACCATGAATTTGTATGAAATTCTTCACCTATTTCACCTCATTTATCGCTTTGATGGCAGCTTCCATTCCTTCGTTTAATATCAATTCAACATAATCTGCAACCTGGTTTGTCATGTTTGCGATTGTATTAAGGTCACCATCCCAGTTGCTTTCATAGCCAAGAACTCCTTGTACAATACGTGTAATGGCTTCTTTTGAGCCATCAAAATCTTTCCAAAGTTCTGCGTACAGGTCTAAGATATCTTGATTGTCATTGGTTTCAATGGTCTCTCCATTAAATGTTCCTCGATAGAAGACAATATATGCTGCCAAAGCAAAGACTGTTCGTTTAGGCAACTGTTTATTCTTATCTAGGTATCCTAAAACTGATGGAAGCACACGCGTCTTATATTTTGACATACTGTTTAGCGATATACTCATCAGATAATGTTTGATAAATGGATTTTTAAATCGCTCAATGACTTCTTTGGCAAACGTTTCCAACTCTTCTGAAGACAGCGTTAATGTTGGAATAATCTCTTCATAGATTGCTTTTGTCAAAAATGTATTTAACACTGTGTCTTCGACAGATTCACGTACTGTTCGTGCACCATATAGGTATGCTACCGGAACAAGGGTCGTATGTGCTCCATTTAAAATACGCACTTTACGCATTTTATACGGTGTAACATCATCCACAAAAATTGCGTTACAACCTTCTTGATTGGCAGGAAATTCATCCCGAATACTCTTGTCGCCTTCAATGACCCATAGGTTAAACTGCTCGCTTTCAACCACTAGGTTGTCTTTGTATCCAAGTTCTTCCCATATTTCTTCTATGCGTTCTCTTGGATATCCTGGAACAATACGGTCAACGAGTGTATTACAAAATGTATTCGCCTCTTCAACCCATGTTTTAAAGGAATCATCTAAATTCCATAAGTCAATATATTGAAGTACATATTTTTTTAGATAGTCCGCATTCTTGTCAATAAGTTCACACGGAAGAATGATAAACCCTTTATCTGCCGCTCCGTTATACGTTGTATAACGTTCTAGAAGTAGACGAGTAAGTTTTGCCGGAAAGGATACATCCGCGTCTTGGTCCATTGTATCTGCTTCATTAAAAGTAATACCTGCTTCTGTCGTATTAGATACAATCACACGTGCTGTATCAATGTGTGCTAGATTTAAATAACTACCAAAATCTTTATATGGATTAATCGCTGTCTCAATCGAATCGTTTTTATAATGTTCACTCACCGCTTCTCCATTTTTAATTCCACGCATATAATGTGTATACGTATAATCTTGATCAGCAAGCATATCAATAAGTCCGTTTTCAAGGGGTTGAACAATTGCGATGCCTCCGTTATAATCGCCTTCATCATTCATTTTTTGAATCATCCAGTCCACAAACGCTCGTAAAAAATTTCCTTCTCCAAATTGAATTACTTTAATCGGTCGCTTTGCCATAATCTACCTTTCCTTCCTTAAAACATTATTTAAGGTCCTATGCCTTTATCCTTAGTTTATCCTTAAAATTTGACATCTTCAAGGGACATATTTTGACAAACTATACATTTTTTGACATAATAGAGTTATCTTAATCTATGGAGGGCTTATTATGGTAACCAATGAGCGTTTGCTTTATACAACTAATCTTCTCAGCGAGACACTTCCCGATGAGTTTATGAATGAACGTCAGCTACTTTCTATTGGTATTGATCCGCATCATCAGTTTCTAATCTTGCAGCTTATTTTAGGCAATACGTTAAAGTCACATATCAATAGTCTAAATCCTGATTCTGCTAACGAATGGAAAAGCCAGCTACATCAAATCATGGTTAAGCATTTTGCCCCTCATGTTTTATGCTTTTTAAACTTACAACCTTTTACACGTACCGTTGTATTATCTATTGACCCTTCTCAGTCACTCTCTCAAGTCAAGGCTGAGTTTGGGCAACGCTTTATCGCATTGTCCAACGAGCTTCATAGCGTATATCAATATGATATCACCGGATGCTTTGGCTCTATTGTATCCAATTATTTTCAAATCGGCTCTTCCTATAAAAAAGCCCGCTTATTACAAGAATATCATTTTATTATCGGATTGGGACACTGTATTTTCTTTGATGATCCTCGACATACCGATGAGTATTCGCTGGTCGAATATAAATACGTCCATCACTTCGAGTCCTTGTTTGAAGATAAACAGTGGATTCAAATGCTTGAATTATTAAACACAATTAAGCATGCCTTAGTTCAGAATATGGTCAATGATTCAAAGGTTACTTATATTTACAAAGAAATCTTTTCCATCACGATTCGTCAACTATTTGACCAGCTTGATGACTACAAACAAGAAATTGAAAAGCTAAATACCGGAATCATTATGTTTGATCATCTTTTTGATGATATTGAGCAGGTTAATCAATATTACTTAGAGGTTATGCATCGCATCACTAAGCAAGTTCCCAGTGAACATATGCACCTTCACATCAAGAAAGCTTTAAACCTTATTCATCAACATTATATGGAAGATATTTCTTTGATTTATCTAGCGGATGCGTTAAATATTTCCACCGCATACCTCTCTCGTCTTTTTAAGCAAGAGGTTGATATGAACTTTAAAGAATATCTTACTCGCTATCGAATAAGCAAAGCCAAAGACCTCTTGGATAAGGGTTCTTTGGCTATTAAGGATATTGCTTATCATGTAGGTTACAGCTCCCCTACACAATTTGCAAGGGTTTTTAAACAAGTAGAAGGTATTAAGCCGTCTCAATACCGTCAAGTTCTTAAAAATAAAGGGAATGATCCGTTTTTATAATCCCTATATTTTATAGTTCCAAAAAAACGGATTTTTTTTCTATATCATCGGCTACTTCCGACATAATCTCAGATAGCATTTTTTCATTAAGATTTAATGCTTTTGCCCCTTCTGAAAAAAATTCATATGCTAAGCCGTCAATGCCAATATGAATTCCCATCATCATAATCAAGCTATCGGCAACATGCGTGATATAGACAAGCTTTGGATTAATGGACGCTTCTTTGGGATGATGATGTGTTGCAATCACTTCAACAAGCTCATCTGGAAGATTCCATTTCTCTGCGACTTTCGCTCCGATCTGTCCATGATTAAATCCAAGGACTTCTTCTTCTGCATCTATAAAGGTATATCCTTTTTCCACAAGGCTATTGATTTCTTGATATGCATCTGCTACGTATTGATCAAGTACAACTTTTCCTATATCTCTTAACAGACCTGCTGTATAAGCTTGGTCTACTTTTTTATAACCGACTTTTTTTGCGACAGCTCGCGTCATTATTGCAGAAATTTGTGATTGCTTCCACAGCGCTTCTTTTTCAAGGGCGTAGCCGGGTAGCTCTTTTTCCATGAATTTACCAATAACTGTGGTTAAAACCATTGTTCTAACCGCTTCAAACCCTAACAAAACAGCAGCTTCTCGTACGGTTTCAATATCACGTCGACCGTGATAAAAGGCTGAATTTGCTAATTGCAAAATCTTTGCCGTAAGGCCTTGGTCTTTGATAATTTCTTCTTCTAACTCCTTGGCACCTGCTTCTGGATTCTTTGTGATTTCCATAATGCGAATTATCGTCTGGGGAAATGGCGGTATCTCTTGAACCCGACTAATGATTTCCTCCATCGTCAATGCCTTGTTATCTTCCATATATTTCCCCTTTCTATCAACCGACTCCAAAGTCTGTATTATTCCATAAAATGTCGCATTGTTCGTCTTGGTCTAGCCACCCATATGTATTTTTAAACCACTCTACTAAAGACGGATCTTGAATAATCTTTGTCGAATTATTGACATATACATTCACCGTAAAATGTTCAAAATGCTGTTTAGCCAATGTGATATCTTGCTCTATCTGCTTTTTTGTCTGTCCATTGATTCCAACCATCAAACACACTGAATCAACATATTTTTTTAGTTCATCCACGGTTACATGTCCAAAGCCTTTGTTTAATACATTTTCTCGAAAATCATAATCAAAGGTCTCTAAACCTGTTTTTACAGTAATCTTGACGCCAAAAAAATCGCGCATACGCTGTATATGTTTCCTATATATCCAATGGGCTTCAAAAAATACATGCTGTATATGCTTGTCTTTAACACATTGCTTTAGTGCATCTAAAGTTTCTTGCGGCAATTCAAAGACATTGCCGGAATTAATCACTTCTAAAACCCCATATTCTCCGGTCACTTGGCGGATAGCTTCCATATTTACTTTGTGATTAGACACTTGGTCCTTGGAATTATCTTCAATATAATCGCAAAACGCACACTTTCCCCATCGACAAGAGTCTCCCTTTAATAAAAGAATCTCTCGCTTTATCTTATTTGTTATCTTACTATATCTTTCCACTGAATCCAACCTTTTTTTCAATCCTATCTATAATTTTCTTCTTCAATCCATCAACCTCTTGTTTTTTCTTCGATTATCAGTTATAATCATGACTGCTATAAAAGCCGCAGTTCGTAACCATCCTGCGAAATCAAAACTAGGAGGAGAAAAAATTATGAGTAACCTAACCATTTTTATTTTATTTGCCTTTATTAACTTTGGGCTCATTGCGCTGGTTTTTCGTTTTTTTGGAAAAACCGGAATCTTAAGCTATATCATCTTAAGTGTTATTGCTGCCAATATGCAAGTTAACAAGGGTATTATCTTTGATCTAGGCTTCGCCGAGCTTGAAGCCACACTTGGTAATGTCATGTTTGCCGGAATTTTTTTAGCGACGGATTTACTTAATGAAAAGTATGGTTATCACGCTGCTAAAAAAGCTGTCACACTTTCTATCGTTGCCAACCTTTCCTTTGTACTAATCATGTTTATATCTACATTATACCATGGTTTAGATTATAGTGAACCCTATAATCATGCACTGGAGTTATTTTTTTCCATTAATGGCGGCACATTAAAAGCCGTTCTGGTTGGAAACCTAGTATATTTTATCAGCCAAAGTCTCGATGTTTTTATCTATGATAAGATAAAATCTTGGAATAGCGAGAAAAAAACCCTATGGATACGTAATAACGGCTCCACCCTTTTGTCTCAGCTTGTAGACACCATTCTCGTTAGCTTTGGATTTGCCCTTGTAGGAATCTTTCCATTAGATCTTGTCGGTTCTATGATTATTACAACTTTAGTCATTAAATATGTGGCTGCAATTGTTGACACACCTTTTTTATACATTATGAATCAAATCAAGGCACCTGAGTCTCACGACATATTCTAAGTGAACATATGCAACACGATTGCTTTATCGCGAAGCGCTATTGTTCACGGCAAGAATACGTCCTTGAGTACAAGCAAAAAAAATGCAACCTCACTAGAGGTTGCATTTTTTTGTGCTATCCGATAAATCCTTCTTTCGAGACAAATGTTTTATCCATCGCCTCTTTGGTATCACCGATAAATATTTTATCAACTTCATCAAAGGTTAATTGGGCAAGTGTCTCTGATTTAACCGTTCCTATATAATCTATCAAACTCTTTTTGAACCACTTGACTTCCACATGCTCTGATTGTCGCTCCACAGGCAAGCTTGTAATCATTAAGCGCCCACGTCCCACTTGTGCCGCTATAAGATTTGTTAATCGATGGTTATAATAAAAGTTAGGTGTCACTTCAATCATTGGCGTAATCTCTGGTGGCAAATGATCCACACTAAAGTTAAACGAATCTTCCAACAGGTGATACCACTGGTAATCGGTATAATGATCTGAAGGAAAGTATCTTAATTGTTCCGGTTGTTCAAAGTAAAACCCATATGAACCTTCACTATTAAAAAACACAGGACTCCAAAAGACCGGATTAAAGCGATCATCATAGACTTTCTTATCTATAAAGCTGTCTTTGTTCGCCATCAGCAAAACATTTTTTCCATCTTCAAGCATTTTTTTTACTTTTGGATTCCATGCACTAACACAATGGATGTCATGCTGATGCGCCAGCAGTTCAATGTCCGTATTTTCAATCTCTGGATAAACCCATAGATTCCAGCTATTGCTATAATTCGTTCCTAAAATCTCTACTGTCATGGTCAATGCCTTGGGACTATTTATGTCAAACAAGTCAATATTGTCTGTCTGCCCAATCCATTGTAGGGTCCCCGCTTCGATGGTAACATTCTCAAACGTTCCTTGTGCATACATATGTTGAGATGCATTTAATGTCCAACGGATATCCATTCCTTCCATTGCTTCAAATCGACTTTGACGAATATAGATATCAGCCAAGAATGAATCCATCGATTTTATTATACGTTTTTCCGTTTTTATCAGTGGAACAACATCATTGCAAAAGCCACGAAAGGCTTCTTCACTGATTACACCTTTTGAGTTCCAAAAAGCGTCCAGTACGCCTACTGTTGCACTGCACTGCCCCGGAAAATCTTGGATACCAAGCATTTGAAAGCCACCAAAATGCTCCGTTCGTAAAAAAGATTCTATCTCTTCTTTATACATACGTGCTGCAAAGATTCCAGAAGCTTGTACAAATTGCTCGATTTTATGGTCTAATCCTTTTTGTTTCAAATCATTTTCAATCACTTTAAGATTTTGCGGATATAAATTCCCCGTATATTGACTTATTTCTCCTATATTTGGATAAACACAAAACTGTCCGGCTTCGTGAGAGATGAGAGGAATCTTTCGCCCGTCAACGGCTTCTTTGTATGTTGTCATTAACGTCTCGCCCATGGACTGGATAAAGCGATTCCCACGCATCCCATGTGTGTCTGCTTCCACAGAGATAAAAATATCATCGTAAGGATCCAGGGGGCGGTCATAATTGGCTGTTAATGTATAAAGAATGTCCGGTCGAAGCGCTTTTAAAGGTCTAATTGCATCATGCAGCAACTGATGGTCACCCCTTAACTCATTCCCATTGCAATAGATACAAAAAGATGGGTGGTTCCCATAGCGTTCAATGATTCGTCTCCCTTCTAAAGGGATGAAAGTATAATGCTCTGGGTATTGTCCTGTACCTATAAACCACTCATCTAGCCAAATAGGTCCTTCAATCTGCAAATAAATCCCACATCGATCCGCAGCCACAAATGCAGCTTCAGGTGGACAGTTCGAGTGAAATCTTAGGTGATTCATTCCATATGCTTTAACAACCTTCATAATGCGCATCCAATAAGCTTCATCACACGGAGGATATCCGGTTAAGGGATGGACCACGCATTCTAGATTACCTCGCAAAAACATTTTATGTCCATTTAAAAGCATATCGCGTCCTTGTTGCTGCAGTTTACGAAAACCAAAAGAGATACTTGTTCTTTCTTCTTCCAGCTCAATATGTAAGCGATATAGCTTTGGATTCCATTCATTCCATGGTTCAACAGGCGCCTCTATAACCAGTTCATGTTCAAAGTACGTCGTCTCGGCTCCACACACGACAGTCTTTACCAACGTAGCTACTACATTCTCATTATCATCGTGAGTAATACAGTACTTAAGTCTATGGTTTTTGCTTGGCATGCCTACCTGGGTATCTTTTTGATTAATCTTACCTTTAACGGTCACTGTTTGTTTCTTGGCATCTGCAAAAATCATGACTTGATCCATATATAGGTTTTGACTTGCCTTAAGTTCAATCGCCCCTACCATTCCATTCCACAACGTCTGCGTCTCATTGGTATACGAATGCCCATAGAGACCAAGATGATATGGATCGCGATTATCAAGCATGACTGTCAAGCGATGCGTTTGTCCCGGTTTTATAAAAGCTGTCAAATCATATTCATGCGCTCCGATAAGGCTCTTAATTGTGCCGACAAATTGATTGTCAATCCATACCTTGGATGCCATCATTACTCTTTCAATCGAAAAGACAACACGTTGATTGTTCCACCCCTTTGGCACCGTCACCATCTTTTGATACCAACAAGCCCCCACATAGTCATATCTTGCCTTTAGACTTCGAACTGACTCCGGTGTCAATGTTTGCTCCGGATTCAGAGCTTTTCCTATGCCATTTTCACATAGCGTACCTGGTAACATTAAGGTATCTTCACTAAAGCGCTCTTGAAACCATGTCTCTACTTCTCCCATGTCTTGAGGGTCTAATTGATACTGCCACTTCCCTTTTAAAGAAATGGTCTTCTCATTTTTTTCTAAAACTTGTACAAGGACAGATATACATTGCGCACGGTTAACAGGCTTATGGCGCTGATATCCCTCCCAAAGCCAACCGAGTCTTTTAGCTTTTTCTTCACATGCATCCATCCCTAACTCTCTAAAACCAGCCATAGCTATCCCACGAATAACCATGCTTATAAGTTCGCCTCCCGTTAGCCCATCATCCGGTCTAAAGCGTTGGTCTGGCGTCGTATCTGGGTCAATGATATTGGCATCAATCGCTTTTTGAACACTTCCCGAATCAAATTCATAGCGATATATATCACAATATTTTCCTGTATACCCCCTTGAAGCGGGTCCTTTGATCGCTTTAAAAAAAACATATAAAAACTGCGCCCGAGGCATCTCATCAAAAGGGTGAAAAAACTTAACACAAGGATCAAGTAACCCTCTATGCATCGCTTTTTTTAATACTTCTTCATATTCTATTCCCTGACAATCTATATATGGCAGTTCTGGAAGATCTGTTGTAAGCACCGGTGCCTCTTCTTTTTGTGTTGGGAGAATACTCTCTTGTGGTCTAAGACTTTCATCCGGCGCCCATAGCGGCATAAATCGGTTGCTTATTTTTTCTCTAAGACCCGGTATATTTTGACGCATGATGTCCTTAGCAATAAACTCTGCTATCAGCATGCCACCATAATCATTGGTATGGGCTGCATCCATAAAGTATCCTTTTATCGTTTCTGCATCCATCTGACAAAACAATTCAAAACTATATTGATGCAAGTCAATCACATCAACGTCCAATTCATACCCTACACGAAGGCATGCATCGGCATAATCTTTGAGCAAATCATAATACCCATGTTCATCCTCCGCAGGTATGCGGCTCATCGAAGTGACAATAATCGGCGTTGCTCCTAGAGATCGTATTTTTTGGATGTACCACCTTAGATTATGTGTGTATCCACCATAAGCCTTAAGATTTCGCCGTTTTTGATCATTATGTCCGAATTGAAACAAGAAGATATCCCCTGGTCGAATGTTCTCCAAGATAATATCTAAGTGTCCATCATCGCGAAAACAATTCGTTGTCATCCCTCCATGGGCTTGATTATCTACGGCTGCATTTTGAATATATTGAAGCAAGTATTGCCCCCATGCCCCAAAATTAGTTAACGGATTATAAGGCATCCTTGCCTCATAGTCTGCCACAATAGAATCCCCACCAATATAGATAGTCGCTACATCCGCTTTTTCTATTTCAACAGCACTTAAGCTTGCCTCTTGTCCAAGTAACGATACATAGACCGAATTATCTTCTCGTGCCGGTTTTCCCATAATCGGAATATATGCTCCCACATGGGTATAAAATGAATGTACAAATACCTCTCGTGGCTTAACATGAATGTCACGTAGGACAAGATTACGCCGTCCAGTGTATAGGTGTACACCATCAACACCCGTACTTTTGCCTTCAATTGTCACCGTTACTTTGTAGTTCCCCTTTTCTTTAACTTTTGCTCTAAAGCGCAAAGGGTAGCGCTCCTTGGACACCGAATCAGCTATCCATCCTGCTGTTGCTTTAAAAAAATCCCCATTTTTTTCCAACGGTTGATCTAAAGGAATAAACCCATAGCCCTTGGCCTCATTATACAGATCATCAACATGAACCAAGATTCCGTCGCCTTGCTCATGTTGGGTAAAAATATACTTTTGCATTATTGGAGCCTCCTATTTCCATTAATAGCTGTGTTAATTCTATTATATAGAATTCTCCCTTATATTGTGTATAATATAATGCGCATTATGTTAAATTACATGTGTTGTTCCTTCCATTTTGTTTGGCGCAATATAGTGCTTCATCTGCTTTTTTAAACAATGAATACTTATCATCTGTTTTTGCATATTCTGCAACGCCTATGCTCACTGTCATTTTTATTTGATTGGTAAATTCCCAGTTTTCGACAGTTACGCGAAGGTGTTCCGCAACGACTTCACATTGCTGTGCCGTTGTCTCTGGACAGATAACGATAAACTCTTCGCCGCCCCATCGTCCGACTAAGTCGGATTCTCTTACATTTTCTTGCAGTATTTTTCCAAGCTCAATTAGAATTTCATCTCCGATATCATGACCATAGGTGTCATTGATGGTTTTAAAGTAATCAATATCAATCAAAATGATTGAAAAAGAGTTCGCATAACGTTTTGCCCTGGCAATTTCTCTGTCCATTAATTCTTCTATTTTTCTTCTATTAAATAGCTTTGTCAAGACATCATTATAGCTATATTCCCTAAGAATGTTTAGCTTGATTTCATTATACTTATTTTCTTTTTCTATTTCTGAAATCTTTTCAGTTTTATCCTGAATAATTCCAATCAATTCAAGAAATTTTTTGTGTAAGTTATCGATTTCATTGATGTTTGATGTATACACCTTAAGCGAGTCTATATCCTCCGATGCTGCTATGACATTGGTAAGCTCATTGATAGGTTCTAAAATAGTGTTTGCAATTTTTTTTGTTCCATAATAGTGAGAAATCATTGAGATAATGAAGATTAACAGGAGAAGTAATTGTATCCCCAACATGAATTGTTTTTTATAATTTGCAATTTTATCAAATTTTTGTTCTAAACCATTGCCTTCAATAAGAACAATCGAAGGAATACCTAATTTTTTTATTTCTATCGTATAAATAAAATAATCTTTTGCCTGTATGTTCTCTTTTTGCTTATATACCAAAAGATCATTTGTCGGTTCCGCATACACCAGTTGTTTTTCCTTTGTCGCCATTATTGTGGTTATGTCTTTTATTTTATCTGTTGTTAGTGCAAGGGATGTACAACTATATATACTGTATTGTTTTGACTCACCTTCAACAGCTTCCATACAATCTCCAATAAAGTCACACCGATAAATATCCCCAATATCTTCCCGAAGATTTTCACCTATAGCTTCATAGCTATTTGTTTGGGCATATTTTTTTGCAATCACCGCATTAAAATAGCCTGTCTGAAACTTTATCTTATTATCGAGTTCGCTTTCCATCGTTTCTATTATCTGTTGATCTCTTACATGGGACATCTCATTGCCATATATGAAAAAAGTAAAGTACACACCAAAAATAAATACTATGATTGAAATCAAAATGTACATCATTAACTTTTTACTTAAGTATGATTTATAATCCATCTAGGCTCCTTATCGATTCGGATACATATAAACAGGTTGGATAATACATTCCCCTTCATCATCATTTTTTTTAGGATATACTTTATCTAAAAATCCAGTTTGTTTTAATCTATATATTATTTTCCTACATATTTCCGGGTTAAATTGGCTTCCTTCTCCTTCTTCCAGAATTTTAAATACCTCCTTTATTGCATAGGGCTTTTTATAGCTTCGTTTTGAAGCCAATGCATCAATGACATCTGCAATAGCAAGCATCTGTGACAAAGGATTAATCTGATTGCCTTTAATTTTATTGGGATAGCCGGTTCCATCATAGCGTTCATGATGCTGTACTATCAGCTCACATATCAACCCCGTATTATCGATAGGTCGAACGATATCACATCCAATTAAGGGGTGTGTTTTCATTAATGCATACTCTTGTTCCGTAAGTTTCCCTTTTTTATTTAAGATACTCTCCGGTATGCCCACTTTTCCAATATCATGGAGTTTAGAAGCATGCCGTATCCCATCAATTTCCTTTTCGGATAATTCAAAGTAAGATATAATCTCTTCTACAATAACAGCTACATTCTGCGAATGTTGCCGGGTATACTTATCCTTTGCATCTAGTAATATGGACATGCTTTCAAAAGTATCAATAATCAAACGGCGCATATCTTCATATAGCTTGACTTCTTTACTAATATCTTCTGTAATCATTAACGCGCTGGTTTCTCCCCGACCATTAGCAATCGGAGAAAACTGAATATTATATATTCTGGTTTTTCCATCCGTTATGGACGTATGCACATACCGCTTTAGTTTACACACTTTCCCTTCACAGGCTATTTTCAAGGACTTAATCATCTCACTGCCCTTTAAACTTTCTATTTTAAATAGATTAATGCCTAGTGTATCTGCCGAACCATAGACATCTTTGGTTGAAGGATTGACATATTCAACTACACCATTTTTACTAACCATGATATACGATACAGGACTTTTGTCTAATATAGATTCAAGCATTTCTTTTTGTTTTTTTATCTCACCGGACAGCTTCTTGTTCTCGACGAGCCGATTAAATGCATTGATTTTTTCACTTTCCAAACGATCCAATATTTTTGTTAAAATCAAAGCAAATCCTATAAATACAATCGGCGCACTGCAGACTACAAGAAAGCTTTGATTGCTAGAAACCCGTATAAGACTCTCCATCACAGTCAAATCATAAGGCTCACTCTTTCTTTCAATATAAAAAGTAACGAGTGGGAACAGCATACCAATAGTTATTAAACCAACAACAAGTAATCTCTTTAATTTCATCTTATTATCAAATCCTCTTATGATTTATTTAACTTTCAAGCAAGTTAGCGTGTTTATTTCAAAATGCACACAAAAACAAAAGCTTATTGTTTCAAGCCATCACAATAAGCCCCTTCTTTTTACGATGAATCTGTCGCACCAAAAGAGTAAGTAAAGATAAATAATTTAACCTTTGAAAAAAAATTATTTGATAAGTGTATCGATAGACACGTAATACCTGCAGTTAATGTAGAGAAACAAACGGTCATAAGCACCCCGATCCAAAAGAATATCAATATGTCGGCTCAACCTTTCCCATGATTTTTAGATATTTTATGACAAATATTAGATATCAACAGAAAATCACTATAGATTATTAATATATATGAGATAATAATTATTATAACATAGAGTAAATATTCTTATCAACCCAAAATTTAACCTTTGAGTTGCTTTTTCAGCGTCACTTTATTTGCCACAAATACGACAATAACTGCACTCCAGTTTATGAGGACAATCCCCCACCAGACCCCCATAATCTCCCAGCTCATGTATGAAGCCAATAGTGGAAATAAGACAATCGGCATAACAATTTGACGGTATAGTCCAATATATACCGCAAAGTTTGGTTTCTTGACGCCTTGCATTGTTGCCAACAAAATATTTAAAATAGTATATGTTGGAAAAGCAAGTGCTTCAATTCGCAAATATGTAGTTCCTGCCAAAATCACGGCGGAATCATTTTTGAAAAAACGAATAAAAACAGGTGCAAAAGGATAAATAATAAGAGCACCTACAATCATGATGCTTATTCCAATAATCAGTGACCACTTTTGTACTTCATAAATACGTGCACCCAATTTAGCACCATAATTTTGCCCCACAATCGTCAATACAGCGATATTAAGGCCTAAAGTCGGCAATAGCGCGATTTGTTCAATCCGCATCGCAACACCATATGCACCGATTGTTTCAGGACCTGGAGCATATCGCATAACATAAAAGTTAATGACAAAAATTCCAATAGCAATCGTTGCCATATTTAAGCTTGCAGGAATTCCCTGCTTTAAAATATCGCCTATAACACTGAGTGAATATCTAGAGGAACTAAATTGTTCCCAGTCAAACAACGGACTCTTTAAGAGCCTCCACCCTAGATAAAGGGTTCCAAGACCTTGGATAATCACCGTTGCAAGTGCCACACCGACAGTTCCAAGTCTAGGTAAACCAAACCATCCAAAAATAAAAAGCGGATCAAGCAAAAGGTTCAAAACAAACCCAACCATCAAAAAGTTCCTATAGGTTTTTGTATCCCCCTGTGCATTCAAAATACCATTAAAGATGGAATTGATGATAAAAAACACGGCTCCATAAAAAATAGTTTTTGTATAGGCAACACCTAAAACCATCTCTTGACCACTTGCACCGGATATACTAAAAAGCCAAGGCGTTAACCAAGGTGATGCAATTATCACAATAAGGCTGATAACGCCTCCTGCACCAATGGCATTATATGCCAATCTATGGAACAGCTCAACGTCTTTTTTACCCAAGGCAATTGCTGCCAAGGCGGTTGTTCCGCTTCCAATTCCAGAACTGAGTGCGATAACAATAAAAAAAATCGGAAAGGATATCGTCATCCCTGCTAAAGCTTCCGTACTTATTTTTCCTGCATAAAATGTATCAACCACATTGTATAGTGTATTAAAAATCATGCCGACACTTGCAGGTATAGCAATGCTTCGCAAATGATGCTTTATCGGTCCCTGCGTTAAGTTATATTCTGTTGCCGCATATCCACGCATATTCTCCCTCCTCATTTTTTTCATATATCCATTATACCACTTTTTAATCTCGGTTTTATATAGGCTTTCTAAACTGATTCTATGTATATTCGACAAAAAAACAGATATAATGCAATACGCCAGTTCGCCTCGTCTCTAATAGCATAGGAATTATGCCTGGGTATTTACACTGTATCTGTCTAAAATAGTTTTAACACTTTTTTGTCACGATATTTTTTATATTAAAATTCGGTACTATAATCAATCTCAATTTCTTCATAAGGTTGCTCATTTGGTGCTCTAAAGTTCAGTTCCTCATAAGAACACATTCTTTGGTCGAGCGCTTTTTGTCGAAGTGTACGATAAAGTTCTGCATGGGTCGCATTATAGTATGGATTGACGAAGAATATACCAAGGAAACATGGTAACATCCCTAAAAGATACCAGCCAATAAAGGATAGATCCAGTACAAACATATTCCACTTTTCTCCATCTGTCATCTTGTTGCTAAGATCAATTGCTCGCTTAGAACCAATCTCCGGATTATCTGCTAATATATAAGGAACCATCGCATATGCATAGCCTTTTACAATCCCTGGGATAATAAATAAAAGCGTCCATCCGATAAGATATAGATTTTGTCGAATCATTGACTTGACAATGGACAAGTAGTGATTGCCTGTAAAGCTATATCCTATGATGCCAAAAGCAACGTCTTCTCCACTTTCAGATGCCACTGACGCTTCTAAGAAATATTTGCGAATACCTACCATTAAGGGATTACTTAGAAAAAATCCAAATGTCATGGCAATAACAAAAATAAACATAAAAATCGCCAAGAAAATCATTAAAAAACGAATCCAATATCCCCAATCAACATAGGCGCTGCCATAACTTCCTGAATCATCGTTAAAGGAGAAATTAAATCCGCCTCCACCGCCGCCTCCACTAGTTCCACCTCCAAAAAAAGTTAAAAGCAAGCTGATTCCAAAAGCTTTCCAATACGTCCCTGAAAGCGCTTTTTTTGCACGTTCTTTTAATTCACTTCGACTCCACATATTTTTTCCTCCATTCTTTGTCAATCTTTTGTCATCCTTAACCCTCAGATACATTATATACGACCATATGATTTTATCAAGTTTTTTGTTACATACACCTTTTTTTTATGTCTAAACTGTCATCATTTGCTTGCGTTGGGCAAATATATTTTTTCTATAGGAATCTGTGTACGCCCCATAAAATACTCTAATAGCATAACAATTTGGTCTTTATACAAGGCTTCTGGATAAACTTGGTAATCAAGAGCCGAATCATTATTTGCACTTCCTGAATCGTTATTACTAATGACAACCATATCTTGACTAAGGTCTAATTCTTTCATGACCTCTTTAAGCGGATTAATATAATAATCTTGATGGAGATAAATCACATTAATATCATTCGAGTATTTTACAAAGCTCTGTTTCATCTTTTCTTTTAGTTGAAGGGTCTGCTTGGGCAGCTCTTCTTGCTGATAATGCCCTTGGTAGCCTTGGATACTATCAATAATGTTAATGCGTGAATATCCACTAATCTGTTGCCTAAAACTGCTGGATTTTTCAAGACTCAAGCGTGTATTAAGATCACCTGTAACTTCTAAGACCCCAATATCATAATGAATATTATACACATTATTAATCAGATAGTTACTTAAGCGAATACCTTGGTCAATATAGTCCGGTCCGATATAAATGACATTGCTGTCTTCATACTCCAGTGGATTTCCAAGGCATACAACATAGGTTTCCTTCGCCTTGGCGCGTTTGATATACTCTTCCCACCCCGAACTATTTTCAGGACTAAAAAAAATAATGTCAACCTCTTGCTGTAGCAATTCATCAAAATACACTTTCTGTAATTGGTCCTTCTCTCCTGCAGATACATCTTCCTCCATATTATAATATATGAAACCAATGTCTTCTTCTGCTTGTGTTCCCTTGACAACTCCATTATCAATAATAACACTTAGGTTTTCTTCGTTGTATAGGTGTGTCTCAATATAGCCTACTTCTAAACTTTGCCGTTGTTTGACCTCTCTAAAATACGTCATTTTATTGTTCTTGGTCACAGGAAAGCTTTTCATAACAATACGCTTTGGAATACGTAGATTCGTTTGATCGCTTTCTAGTATTTCCAGAGCATAATCTATGGCCTCTTTTCCTCCAACTGGTGTATAAATGATGGTGTCCAATTCTTTGATATCTAGATATGTCAAATACTTGTCTTCCATAAATTTGCTAACTGTGATAATCGGAACATTACGGTCATATTTTTTTAGCACATTTCCTGCTCCAATGGCTAGTGCATTACTTTGCGCAAAGACAACATCAAATTCTTGATTCGATCTCATAAAAAGGTCAAACTCTTTTTCTGCTTCTGTACGTAGCCATCCACAATATATGTTCTCTGTAATATTCATGTCCGATTCTCGGTTAACTTGATCTGAAAAGCCTTTAGATATTTCTGTCACCATAGGATCTTCAATGGGACCATTTAATGTAACCACATTAAGGGTCTTATTCGATGCAAATGCCTTAAGCCGCTCAGCCCCCATCTGCCCCACACTATTATAATCCGGACCGATAAAAAGCGTATAATCATTAAAGCCAATATCTTTATCTAGTACAATAACAGGAATATTTTTTTCCACTTCATCAATGACAGGTCCTAATACGTTGGCATCATTTACCGTAATAATCAATAAGTCGATACCATATTCCAGCAATTTATCAATATCATTAATTTGCTTATAACTGCTTGAACCGGCGTTGGTAAAAATCATTTTAATCTGGTCATATCCTTTTGCATAAGCATCCAATTCTTCATGAATAACAATCTGCCATTCATCTGTAAGATTAGGATGACTCATTCCAATTAAAAACTGAACTTCTTGATAATCGGAGGTCTTTTGTTCATCTATAAAACTGATGATATATATGCTACTAACAACCACCACTATAAACACAATCATAAAGCCTAGTTTTTGCTTCATTTAACTTCGTTCCTTTCGATACTTCACAGGAGACATACCTGTAGCTTTTTTAAATGCAGCACTAAAATAATGTTGTGTAGAATAACCTACACGTTCTGATACCTCATAAATTCGCAGTTTAGGATCATCCATCAATCGCATTGCCTTTTCAATACGTATCTGTGTGAGCAGTTCTGTAAAAGAATATCCAATCTCTTGTTTGATAAGCTTACTTAGGTACGATGCGCTAACACGTAAGTGCTTTGCCACATCTGTCAAGGACAATTCCGGTTGAAAAAAATGTAACTCTATGTAGTTTCTCGCCATGGACACAATGGGCAATATCTCTCCTTTTTTTCTGATCTCTTGCGTACTCTCATAATATATAGGTGTAAATTGACGATATTGGGTTGGCGCTTTTATTTGCATCAAAACAATTTGCTGATCTAGATACTGCTTGATATTTGCAACTAGCTGTTGTTCTTTATCAAAGCCAATATCTTCTACATCCACAAAACACAGGATAATATCTTTTTCCGTTTTAACGGTAATCTTATGATTCAAATCTACCAGCACTTCATTAATGATATTTAACTGGGCAAACGTTAAAAGTTCTTTATCCAAAATGAATTCCTGCTCACTTTTAATCGGCAAAATATAGATAATAAGCAAAGTCTTATAGGTTGACATATCAATATTTAACGCCATAAGGTTTTGTTGAATCTCATAATCATTGAGTCCACCATCAATCCATTGTTTAAAAAATTGTGTGTGCATATGGTCATGATCAGCAATCATTTGGGTTTTTGCCCACTTCACAAAATTATTTTCTTTGATTTTTGTGTCTAAGCTTTCAATCCCCTTCTTAACAACAGACATTAGCTCTTTACGGTTAACGGGTTTTAAAATGTAGTCATAGACATCTAACTTGATTGCTTCTTTGGCATATTCAAACTCATCATATCCAGAAACAATAAAGATCATACACTCCGGGTTCGTCTCCTTTAATTGACGAATCAGTTCTAACCCTGTTAAATTGGGCATATTAATATCCACCAGCATCAGGTCTGGTTGAAGCTCTTTTGCTTTATGAAAAGCATCTTCACCATCCACCGCCTCACCGATAACCTCAACATCAATCTCATGCCAAGGAAGCCTTGATAATCCACGTCGTATTTTAGGTTCATCATCTGCAATAATTAATCGATACATCATATCCTCCCATAAAACATTAATATTGAATTGGATGCTTAATCGTTACGGTTGTTCCTTCATCTAATGCACTGTCAATACTTAAGCCATACTCCATGCCAAAGTTCAACTTAATACGTTCATTGACATTAAATAGTCCAATGCCATAGCTATCATCTTTTTCCAGTATCCCCTCAAAAATTTGATTCATATGTTGCACTTGCTCTGGCGCCATACCACCGCCTGTATCGGCAACAACAATATAAAGGTCTTTATTGTCTGTATATATATGGATACGGATATGTCCAGATTCCTTTCTTCCTTTGATTCCATGATAAATTGCATTTTCAACGAGAGGTTGAATAATTAATTTAATGACCTTATAGTTTTTCAAGTTATCTTCACAGATAATCTCATAGTCAAACTGTTCTTCATAGCGCACTTTTTGAATGGTCAAATAACTGTTAACATGCTTCACTTCATTTTCTAGACTAATGATTTCATTACCTTTACTTAAACTAATACGAAACAAGTTCGTTAATGATTCAACCACCTCTACGATATCATCCGCTTCATATTCCATGGCCATCCAGTTAATTGTATCTAATGTATTGTATAAAAAATGAGGTTTGATTTGTGCTTGAAAGGCTTTAAGTTCTGCTTCCCTTTTTGCTTTTTGCTCTGAATATACAAGTGAGAGTAGGTTTTTGATAGCTTCAATCATCTTATTAAAGCTATGTCCCAATTGACTGATTTCATCATTATATATGCTGTCATAATGTACTTCAAGTTTGCCTTGTTCCGCTTCTGCCATAAGATTTTTAAGTTTGCTAATGGGACGCGTCAACGTCTTGGTCAAATAAATGGATAAGACAATTCCAAAAAGAAAAATCAAAACGGCATAAGTGACAAAGGAAGTAATAACTTCCAAGATAATACTTAACGTTTCATCTTTTGGAAGCACCCCGACAATATTCCAATCAGAAATTCCTGTCTCTTGAGCTATAATTTGATAGCTTTCTCCATTAATCTGAACGTCTTTTTCATCGCCAATCATTGTCGGATGAATGCGATATACAATAGGATTAACCGGAGCATAAACTACTTCACCCTTTCGGTTACTGATATAGAGAAAGCCTGACTTGCCAAGTTCTGCACTATTAATCACTGACTCCATATAATCTAATTTCATATCAAAAAGCACAATGCCTGTAACATCTCCCTGATCATTGATGAGCGCTTTGGTCATGGATAAAATATTGTCTGCTTTATACGAATCATAAAACGAAGTGATGTTACGACCAATCTGTTGACTAAATAGATGTATCGTCTCCGGCTGTGCTACTGTTTGTATATACCATGTCTCCATATTGAGCGGACTTTCTTCAAGGCGCTTCATGGTGTTACTTAGCATTTCTCCTTGAGTGTCTACAACCAAAATACCGGCAATGTTTTTATCGGTTGTTGTATAACGCTCAAGCGTCTCTAGTATCGCCTCTTCATCCATCTGTTCTTGACCAAACGCCTTAATTGTAGGTTCTTCAACAAACAGGTCCATCTTTTTGCTAATCTCCTGAATATAATTTTCAATACGTAAGTTAACTTGATCGGCTAATTCAAGCGTCTGCTCATTATTCATACTGGTCAGTGAACGATTTAAGACATTCATATTAAGATAGCTAAGGACAACCACCGCTATCGCCAATATCAAAAGAATATTCATCATCATTTTGCTTTGTATGCTTTTGTTAATATAATACTCTTTTATCTTTTGAATCATCTTATCACCATCATTCTACTCCGGTTACTTCTTGATAGTTATCCTTTGTAATGATCTCTGCATTAAAAAGTTGTCGCTGGGGCATCGGCTCAGAATATAGAATATATTCCATTAAAATTTCCGCTGATTTTTTTCCTATTTTTTTGGGTGAATAATAGCTCGACGCTTTAAGCGCAGAATATTCACGGTTAAACTCATCTAGTGCTAATGTCCCGCCGATACTGATAATGCTTGCATTTTGATCCAGTCCTAATTGTTCCAAGCTCCTAACAACTCCAATAGCGCCTTCATCATTGCCTGTCATTACCAACCATGTTGTAATTTCTTTTTCTTGTGTGAACATATCCATCGCTACATTAAACGCATTTTCCGTCTCTCCATTATAATTGATACGAAAAATCCGATTCACATCAAATCCTGGAATCATCTCGACAAACCGCTCATACTGTCCATTTGCGCGCTCTTTCATATTTATTTGTTGATTATTTTCAAGAATTAAAACACCGACATCTTCCTTTATCATCAGGCCATTTTTAATCGCATAATTGGCCATCCAGTCTCCGGTCATATCCCCTAATGCATAGTCATCTACACCAACAAAAGGCGTAAGTAACCTGCCACTCTGAGCAACAATAGGATCATTGGTAGCTACAACGGGTATTTTTTCTTCCCGTAGGATATCGACGGTCATCTGACTAAGGTTTTGATCTGGAATACATATAATAACACCATCTACCTCTTCGTCAATCATACTCGTTAATGCTTGCTCATAAAGCTCCGGATCCATCTTTACATCAATGTAAATAAACTCTTTTGCTCCTAGTCGGCTAGCTTCTTCTTCTGCACTCAGTCCCTCATGGATAAACCATCCTTTTGAACCATCTTTATATATTCCGGCAATAGTAATACGGTCTTTTGGCGCAATATTGTGCTCGGATTGTTCTTGCTGTTCATCGGCTCCTTTTGGAGTACAACCAACAAGCAGCAATATACATAATATAATGACAATTTTCCCAATTCGCATGTTCATATCCCCCCAATGCTCACTAGCAAAAAGCAGTCGCTTTAGAATTAAGTGACTGCTTTTATTATAACAAAGAATATACTTTTTGCGTATGTATTTAACGATTTTCTTTAGTTCTTTGATTTTGTATATATATCAAAGAGTACTGCAAGAACAAGGACTAATCCTTTAATCGCTTGTTGCCAATCAATTCCAAGCCCCACTAATGACATTCCGTTATTCATTACACCCATAACCAAGCCACCAATGATTGCTCCGATAATTGTTCCAACACCACCACTTGCAGATGCTCCACCAATAAAACAGGATGCGATGGCATCAAGTTCAAAACTTTGTCCGGCTTTTGGCGTCGCTGCATTTAATCTGGCTGCAAAGACAAGACCGGATAAAGCAGATAAGAATCCCATGTTAGTATAGACCAAGAACATGGTACGGTCGGTTTTAACTCCAGATAATGCTGCTGCTTTTTCATTCCCACCTAGCGCATAGACATGGCGTCCAAAAATGGTCTTTGATGTGATAAACGTATACACCACAATTAAGAGAAGTAACAAAATGAAAATATTAGGAATACCTCGATAACTTGCCATTACAAAAGTGAATGCATTGAGTGCTGCAACCAATAAAATCATCTGTCCCATGAAGAAACTAAATGGAAGCACTTCAAGTCCATAAGCCTTATTGCTGTTGCGCTCTTTGAACATTAGATAGACTATAATGGCTGATAGAACAACGCCGATAATGATGGTCAAAAAATATCCGCCGGTTGCTGCATAAAACGGATCCGGAATAAATCCCGAACTAATGACTGTGAATTTTTCTGGGAATGGTGCAAGGCTTCGTCCCCCAAGTACAACCATGGCAAGTCCTCTAAACATCAACATTCCGCCAAGGGTTACGATGAAGGCCGGCACTTTAAAGAAAGCAATAACACTTCCTTGCAACGCTCCAATAAGCGCTCCCAGCAACAAGCTTAAAATAGTAACAACGACAAAGTTCATTTCATAGGTAATCATTAGTGTCGCTGCAACCGCTCCAACAAAAGCAACAACTGAGCCGACCGATAAGTCGATATTGCCTGTTAAGATAACGAGCAGCATCCCTGTAGCCAATATAAGAATATAACTATTTTGCAAGATTAGATTCGTGATATTTAATGGCTGCAATAAAATCCCGTTAGTTAATATTGCAAAGAAAATCATAATCGATACCAATGCGATAATCATCCCATATTGACGCATATTTGCTTTCAATAGTTTTTTTATAGCTCCTGATTTTTCACTCATGCCTTTGCCTCCTGTTTATTTATTACATGCTTCATGATTTTTTCCTGGGTTGCTTCGCCTTTCATCAGCTCTCCGGTGAGTTTACCTTCACTCATAACATATATCCGGTCACAAATCCCTAAAATCTCAGGCATTTCAGATGAAATGACAATAACACTTTTTCCTTCATCAACCAGTTGATTAATAATGGTATAAATCTCATACTTGGCTCCAACATCAATACCACGGGTAGGTTCATCTAAAATCAAAATATCTGGTTTGGTATTGATCCATTTACTTAAGACAACTTTTTGTTGATTGCCGCCTGAAAGGTTTTTTGTTTTTTGTGTTATTCCTGATGACTTGATGTTCATCTTCTTGCGATATTCTTCACCGACAAGAATTTCTTGCTGTTTATTCACAACGTTGTGTTTAGATATTGCCTTTAAGTTAGCTAATGAAATATTTGTTTTTAAATCTTCATCGAGGATGAGACCATAGTTTTTACGGTCTTCTGTCACGTAAGCAAATCCTGCACCAATAGCATCACTCACCGAGTGCAACTCCATCTCTTTGCCGTCTTTAATAAGTGTTCCTGAGATGTTTTTTCCGTATGATTTACCAAAAATACTCATCGCAAGCTCTGTTCGTCCGGCACCCATTAATCCTGCAAGACCTAAAATCTCGCCACGTTTTAAATAAAAATCAATGTTCTTAATAACTTGTCGATCTTCATGTTCCGGATGATAGACGCTCCAATTTTTAACTTCTAATATTTTCTCACCTACATGGCTTTCATGTATTGGAAATCGATTGGTAAGTTCACGCCCAACCATTCCTTTAATAATTCTATCTTCTGAGATACCTTCTTGCTCTACCGAGATAGTCTCAATGGTTTGACCATCACGTAAAATTGTTACGCTATCGGCTATTTTTTCAACTTCATTTAATTTATGTGAGATTAAGATGGATGTAATTCCATGTTCTTTCAACTCTAATATTAATTCTAATAAGTTTTCACTGTCGTTTTCATTCAAAGCTGCTGTAGGCTCATCAAGAATAAGCAATTCGACACGCTTTGATAATGCCTTTGCGATTTCTACAAGCTGCTGCTTTCCTACACCTATTTGATTAATCACTGTTTTGGGCGATTCTTTTAACTTAACCCGCTTTAAAAGCTCTGTTGTTTTTGACGTCGTTTCTTTCCAGTTAATAATACCTTTACTCGCTTGCTCATTGCCTAAAAAAATATTTTCTGCAATCGATAGATAAGGTATCAACGCTAACTCTTGATGAATAATAACGATACCTTTTTTTTCGCTTTCTTTTATATCTCTAAACTGACACACTTCACCATGGTAAACAATGTCTCCTTCATAAGTTCCATATTGATGGACACCGCTTAACACCTTCATTAATGTTGATTTTCCGGCACCATTTTCTCCAACGAGAGCGTGTATTTCACCTTTTTTCACTGAAAAATTAACATCATCAAGGGCTTTGACACCAGGGAAGGTTTTTGTAATGTGCTTCATTTCTAAAATATGGTCTGACATATTCATGCTCCTTCACTTGGGAAATTCCCGTTTATTATGTTGATGATATAAGGGTAGCTTGCGCCACCCTTATTTAGTGTTATTGTTCAATTTATTCGCCGGTTATCTCACTTTTTTCATAGTATCCACTACCGACAAGAATATCTTCCCAGTTATTGATATCAACAGATACCGGTTCAAGTAGATATGAAGGTACCACTTTAACACCATTATCATAGGTTGTTGTATCATTAACCGGCGCTTCTTTGTCATTTAATATTGCGTCAACCATTTCAACCGCTTTTTTTGCCAACTCACGCGTATCTTTAAATACCGTCTGTGTTTGCTCTCCTGCAAGAATGGATTTTACCGATGCAAGTTCAGCATCTTGTCCGGTAACCACTGGAAGTGGATTGTCGCCTGAACCGTATCCTACGCCTTTTAGCGACGATAAAATACCGATTGAGATACCATCATAAGGAGATAATACTGCATCAATACGCTCATTTGTATAATTTGCACTTAATAAGTTATCCATACGTGTTTGAGCCAAAGCTCCGTCCCAACGAAGTGTTGCAACTTGTTGAACATCGGTTTGCCCTGATTTTACAACGAGTTTACCTTCATCAATGTAAGGTTGTAGAACACTCATTGCTCCATCAAAGAAGAAGTATGCATTATTGTCATCAGGTGATCCTGCAAATAATTCAATATTAAATGGTCCTGATTGATTTGCAAGGTCAAGGGTATCGACAATATAGGAACCTTGTTGTACACCGACTTTAAAGTTATCAAACGTCGCATAATAGGTAACATGTTCCGTATTACGAATAAGTCGGTCATATGCAACGACTTGAATACCTTCATCTGCTGCTTTACCTAATACATCTGTTAAGGATTCACCATCAATTGATGCGACAACCATAACTTTAACACCTTTTGTAATCATGTTTTCAATTTGAGCGACTTGGTTTTCAACGACATCTTCTGCATATTGCAAGTCTGTTGTATATCCCAACGCTTCAAATTCCTTAACCATATTTTCTCCATCAGCAACCCATCGTTCTGATGATTTTGTCGGCATTGCGATACCTACATCGACACCGCCACCTTTTGCTCCACACCCCACGCTAGAAAAAACTAGAACTGCAACAATAAGTAATGTTAATAATTTTTTCATAATTTGCTCCTTTCATCGCTTGTTATGAATTCATTATAAACATTACCGTTCTTTTTGTATTTACAGGAATCAGGGAATCTTTATAAAATAATGTTATTTTACACATTCTTGTGCAAATACATTGCACGAAATTCTGTTGGATTAACTTTTTTGAATTGTTTAAAGATGCGATTAAACGTGGAAATACTATCAAATCCTGATTCTAATGCGACTTGCGTGACGGATAATTCAGGGTTTTTTAGCAACGTCTCTGCGATTCTTAAGCGTTCCTTGTTGTGGAATTCAAAAAACGTGCTACCTGTATATTTTTTAAAAACTTTTGAAAAGTGATATTTTGAAAACCCTGCAATGTCTGCCACCTCTTCAAGAGATATTTTTTTCTTACAATTTAGGGTGATATACTGGCAAGCTTCTAAAATTTGACGATTTACTTGCTGCTTATGGGCTGTTTTTGGCATTCCATGACGCCCATATACGTGCATCTTACTTGTACCTAAACATATGATGATGTCATATATCAAACGACAGACTTTCATCTCTAAAAAATCCTCTTCTTCAACGGACAATCGTTGAATCTCATGAAGATTTTGCTGAATCCTTGTCACCAGCTCCTGATTTTCACTGGATTGAATCCGACGCGTATTATAAAAAAGATGTGCTGACCTTTGAAAATCCAGACGTTGTGTAAGAAGTTGGGAATCAAATTGGAGCATGAGCGCGTTCCAGGGTTTACTTTGTTGCTTAATACCATGCAGCTCACCTGGCCAGATGAATAAAAGGTCTCCTTTATCCACTTCTACCCGTTCTCCATCAATTTCATAGATTAACCCTTCTTGCATAGAATAGATAATCTCCACATAATGATGCCAATGTAGGGGAAACGTATCTTCGACTTCTAAGCGTCGAAGATTATAAGGATAACCTCTAAAAAAATATGTCTCTTCATAGTTCGGCATTGTTTTCATCGTTCACACTCCTCAAACCATAATTTAAAAGGCTTGCTATTAACCACGCAAGCCTTTAATCCATTGCATAAATTTTAAAATTTCCTGATCCCAAAACGCCCAGTCATGAACTCCTGGTCCCTCATAATAATGATGTTCGATACCAATCGTCTCTAAATGCTTTGTAAAATACGCTGTATTATCGTATATAAAGTCATCCACACCACAACTTAAATATATATCGGGAATCAACGCTTTCTTTTTACTGCTTGCAAGTTCTGATGCCAGCCATACCAAATCATGAGGCCCTTGTTCAATTTGATTGACATCTTCAAAAACAAGGCGAATATCTTTTTCCAAACGCTGCAGCCATTCTTGGGCATCTGGTGAAATCGGTTGCGACGCCGTCTGTGCCATAAGCAATGCTCCTGAAAAGGCTCCAATCGCACTATAATTTTGTGGATATGTTAAACCAATTTTCATTGCCCCATATCCCCCCATCGAAAGTCCGGCTATAAACGTATAACGAGGGTCCTTGGTAATCGGCAACATCTTCTTTATGTACTGTGGAATCTCTTGGGTAATATGTGTAAAGTACGGGTCTCCATAAGCCATATCTGTATAAAACGATTTGCCTCCATCCGGCATTACGACTGCAAAGCCCAGCTCTGCTGCATACCGCTCGACAGATGTCATACGTGTCCACTTGGTATAATCGTCCGTATATCCATGCAATAAATATAGCACCGGATACTTCCCTTCACTATCATAAAATCCTCGATCCTCATCAGGGATAATCACATGCATCCCCATATATTTATTCATGATTACCGAAGGGTAATCAATGCGTAATAATGACATTTTGCTTCCTCCTAAATTGTCAGTTCTGATTCGAGTACCGTGTCATTTGCATTGTCACTTTGTGCAACTAAATGCTTATGTACTACAGTCCCGTCCCGTCTTGTATATTGGTATGTAATCGTGTTCTTCCCACGATGTTTGGATGTATATAAAAGCTGATCCGCATCGGCTAACGCCTCTTCAATACGGCTATGTTGTCGACACAAGACAAAGCCGCCGCTATAGGAAGTATATGCTTCGAGGCTACCTAGACGATTGGATGCTTCTTGAATCTTATTCAGCAATTCCAGCATCTTTGCTTTCGAACATCCTCGATATATAATGATAAATTCATCGCCTCCATAGCGTCCAACAACACCCTGCTCTCCAACAATATCGCGAATAGTTGTGGCCGCTTTTTTCAGTAGCATATCTCCCATGACATGACCATAGCTATCATTAATCCGTTTAAAATTATCTAAATCCACCATGCCAATCAATACTTTTGTTTCTTTACTTTGACGTATTTTGTCAATTTCTCGAAAGACATAACGCCGATTATAGATTGTCGTCAGCTCATCATGTAGGGTTAAATATGTTAATGCCTTTTTTTGCTCCTCAAGTTTATCCAGGGCATAGCGATATGATTTTGCAAAAGATTTTAGCATAAAAGCTCCTGCAATAAAGGTGAGCGGGAGTTGGTACATAACATCTGCCATCTCCGTCTTACTGTGAAGCACTGTAAAAACCTGCGGAAATTGGTACCTCAAAAAAATCATCAACATCATGATAATCAATTCAATTGTAAAAAAGAAAAGTTGGACTTTGCCTTCAAAGAAATAGATTACGGCAATCATGATTAAAAATGAATATGCTACGGTAAACGGATTGGTGAGCGACGAATTTAGCCATCCAAGAGGCAGCAATACAATAATCACCACGGAAAAGAATATGAAACGCGCAGGCATAACATAGCGTTGCTTTAAAAGCGCATACAAAACAAAACCACTCATTATCAATGAAATCACCCACTTGACGTTGGCAATCATTGGATAATCAATGATTATATTAACGACAATAAGTGCAATGGACATTGCCATTGCACATGTAAGAATAATGGCAAATATTTGGTCTTCTAATCGTAAAGATTGATACTTCTTTCGCATATCTTAATCTCTTTTCATCTATCAGACTATTTACCTTATAATTATAACTTATATAAACAGATTAAGCAATTTAAGTTCTTCCATTTTTTGCCCTAAAACTCACGCAGTTTTTTACAAATGGAGACCATTGTATCTTTAATACGGAAAAGCTCACTTTCTTTATTACGCATTCTCCAAAGTCTGCTGTAGTCTTGGAACCAGTATTCAATCGCTTCGGCCAATACTTTTGGTTCAAAAATAAGTTGCTCAATAGGTTCATTTAACTCATATTTTTTTACAATCAAATAGAGTGCATTAAAAAGCTCCACGCCTTTGGTTGATACAATAAATTCTTCAATATCTACCCGTTTGTCAGCAGACACTTTCTTCAAATACCCCATTAATTGCCCTTCAATTTCAATACTCTTATGATACTTTTGATGCACCTCTTTTTCGCTATAAGATTTTATCTGTTCAAAATCATTGCGTTCAATCCACCATATCACTTCTCTAAAAGTGATTGCCTGTAGCCCATATAGTTGCTGAAGTAGGACAACTAGTTGTCCCGTACTATCGCCATAATAATGCTCACTCACCTTCGCATTGAAGTCGGTTAATGTATCACGACAATCAGGATTCCAAGACATAGCCGCACCATAAAGCATGCCTGGTAATAGGTTGGCAAAGAGATTAATGTGTCCATAATCACCCCAATCTGTATTTAAGATGCCTTCAACATGATATTTTTTCCCATAGTCGATCATTGTGGTTATATTCGAATATGCTGTATCCATATCATTCATAAAGGTATTCCATCCAACAACTGATGGACACAAATATTCTGTTCTTCCACTTTGCGCTATGATGGCTCTTTTTTCTTCAGCAGGGCATTTGCTGTAATCCCAGTCTAAGCATATCGCATCATTAGACACCTCATGCATTAACTCAGGATAGTTAATGATGATATCTCCCCAAAATAAAACTTGCTTATCATAGGATTTGACTATTTCAATAATTTTATTCAAAAAGTCAACATATAATCGCCCTTTTCCCAACGTCTGCGCCTTCTTTTTGTTCTTACCTTCTCCAAGGTCAAAGGTCTCATCAGCACATATATTAAATTTGTTTGATGAAAAAAGTGGAATAAACTGGGCTAGCATATCCTTGACAAATTCTAAACTCTCAGGATTATCAACATCAAGGGTATGATGCCTTTGTCGATCAATAAAGGAACGTTCATCTTTTAATGATCCCTCTAACTCACATAAATGGTGAAATGACCGCGATGAAAGCGCTTCATATAAGTGTCCAAAGGTTGATAACGATGGAACTAGTTCAATATGACGCTTTTGACAATATTCATCTAGAAGTAGAATCTCTTCGGCGTTTAACGGGTCCGCCTCCATCCACACTTCACTTTGCGAAGAAAAAGCAAATGAATGCTCTACATAAAGCTGCAACTGATTTAATTTATAAAATGCCGCGATATCTACAAGTTTCTTTAATGTCTCTAATGTAGGGACTTTTCCCCGGGTTACATCATGGTAAAAACCTCGAACCGGAAAAAACGGTGCATCTTCAATGAAGAGACACGGAAGCGCCACTTGATACGTAGCCATCAGTTCACATAACGTATTGACGCCATAAAACAATCCGGCCGGATCTGCTGCGCATATACAAATGCATTCTTTATCAATGGTTAGTTGATAGGATTCACATGCTCCATGTTCAATCTTTAAATAGATATGTCGACCATGTATATTGTTCAAAGAACGATTAAGCATTAAACGGATACCTAATGTTTTTTCAATGTTTTCTTGTAACCATTTGCCTGTGTCTAAGTTAACATGTTCTCCTTCTAATATAATCTGACTCTTATAATCTAGTAAAAATGTTCCTTCTTTTTGTTCAACCGCCTTAGGTTGAACCAATACCTTCAAGTCCATTGTTATCTCCTCTCACAATGCTGACAGCACTTTTTCATACATTGCATTATCATGTCTTGCTTGTTCAAATGCCCATATAACAGCCCCTGCAACCGGCGGCTTATCTAATAATACAAATTCAATACTACGCATAGCATTTTCTTTATGCCTAAGAACTGTATCTTTTAATGCGTTTAATGCCGCCGGATTACTGCCGCGTACATGTACCGAACCTGCAAGCGTGATATATAGCTTTTCATTCATAGGATAATTAAGTGCATCGATCATGCCATTAATTGATACGGCGATATCTTGTCCCATATCCTTTAAAATCTCAGTCGCTACATGATCACCTGCATTTGCCGCGTCAAACATAAGTGGCGCTAATCCAGATAGGGTCACTTCTTTGGCATCAACCGCTCGTCTTACCTGATCAACAAATGTCTCTTTATCCTTAACTTGGAAGCGTTCAAATAAAGTCTTCGTTAACGATGTTGAGGGGCCATTTCTAAACAAAGCATTGTATACCGCTTGAACTGCCTGTGCCCCAAGATAGCTCCCGCCACCTTTTTCGCCTGTAAATTGACCTTGTCCTCCAATTTGAAGCTGTTTAGCTTTGGCATCTACACCACACACAGTGCATCCTGTACCATTCACAGAACAAATTCCATGTCCATGGACACTTCCTACTTTGATGCCTAAAAATGCATCATTGCATACGATAAATTTTTTAAGCCCAAGCTTTTGAATCAGTGTTTCTGCTTCTATGCGCTGTTTTGATGTATCAATTCCTGCTAGACCAAAGACACTGGCTTCAATTTCTTCTATAGCAATATGATGCTTTCCTAAGAGCGTCTGTAACATTGTATCTAGGACTTTTTCCAACTCCTGAAACCCTCCGGATAACCGTTCATGGTTAGTCGTTCCAAATTCCAGTAAATCTATTTTTTTGCCTGACCCATCAAATAATGCACAGTGTGTTTTTGTGCCTCCACCATCGACACCTAATACGTAGTTTGACATTTAGATAGACTCCTTTTTAAAAAACTGTGGTAAGTAGGCTTTGTTGGCTATAAGCATCTCATCTAAGGCTTGTTTTGCCTTATGATAATCCCCAATTAACGGATGTACCATCAATGCTGCAAGCGCTTCATGATAATCTCCATGAATTGCTGCTTTAGCTGCCAGTTTTTCATAAGCCTTCACTGATTGCATTAATCCGACAATATATGGGTTGTCAAAGTTTTTTAGTTCAATAGGGGTCGCCCCATCTTTATTGATTCGACACTTCACTTCAACCACATCATCTGTATCCATAAAGGCATAGGCCCCTTGGTTTTTTGTATCCACCACATGAATCTCGTTCAAATCATTTTCAATGGCATCAATAACCGATACAGCCGCTTCTGAATATAGCGATCCTCCACGTTGATTCAAAATCTCAGGGCAAGTATTTAACGTCTCGTCTTGATAAAGCTTAAGTAAGTCTTCTTCAATTCCTTGACATATTTCTCCTCGTGACTTTTCAGCCTTTTGACACTTTTCAACTTGCTGGTCTCGGTAATAATAGTAGTTTAGATAGGATATGGGGATGCCTTTTGTCGCTTTTAGCAGGTCTTCACTATAACTTGCCTGAGGTACATTAGACATTCCCGGAATATCCAGACCACCTTCCATGAGCTTTGGAAGTATATCTTTTTGGTCTGCATACACATTAACAATCCAGCACAGATGATTTAGCCCTACAAAGTTATAGTCAAAGACTTGAACCTCTTTGGGCACTACTTGCTTAATTTGGCGTACCATGTTAATCGGACCATTACATAAACCGACCATCTTCACATCCATATGATTGACTATTGCTTCTGTAACCAGTCCTGATGGATTGGTAAAATTAATCAACCATGCATCCGGTGCCAACGTTTTCATCTTTTGACACACCTTCATAATAAAAGGAATCGTACGCATAGCTTTCATCAACCCGCCTACACCTGTTGTCTCTTGTCCAAGCAATCCGTATTTTAGCGGGATACTTTCATCTAAAATCCTCGCATCAAGATTTCCGATGCGCACTTGTGTTAAAACATATGCCGCACCTTCAATTGCCTCATCCAAATCATTCGTTATGACAAGTTTTGCCGTCACTCCTGCTTCTAGCAACATGCGCTTAACAAGTCCTGAGACAATGGCATTCTTCTTAACATCGATATCCATCAAATAAAACGCATCGACAGGTAGCTGATCTTTGCGCTTAATAAATCCATTAATTAATTCCGGAGTATATGTACTCCCCGAACCGATTATCGTTACTTTCATACTGTCATTCCTTCCTATACATTGCCCACGATGACTTGCCCTTTTTTCACATCATATACTTGTCCATGTTCAAGTGCAATCTCACCACCGACAAGGACATAATCGATACCCTTTGGAAATTGTTTGGGTTCAATATAGGTCGCACAATCAATAATGGTCTCTAAATCAAATATGGTAATATCTGCGACATAGCCTTCTTTTAATTGTCCACGGTCATTAAAGTGCATTCTAGCCGCCGGAAGTGCTGTGACCTTTTTTACAGCCTGTTCTAGCGTCAATGCCTGACTTTCACGAACATATTTTGCAAAGACCCGCGGAAAAGTTCCATATGAACGCGGATGCGGCATGCCATGTGCCGAAAATAAAGAGTCTGATATGATAAAGGAATACTCCAATTGCATAGTGTGAATGACATCGGCCTCACTCATATGAAAAAAGACAATCGACACATTCCCGTTTTCTTCCAATAAAATATCCAATGCACATTGGGTTGGGTCCTTGTCTTGTTCCAGCGCAATTTGGGCAACATTCTTCCCAACATACCCTGCATTTTCTTGTGAATCCACTGAGGAAATAAGAACGTTTTCCCATCCGGTCGTATACACCAGATTGTCCCAAGTTGTCGCTTCATTTTGCATCTCATGAACAATTTTTTGTCGCATAGTCGAATCTTTTATCCGCTCTAGCGTATGGGTAATGCCACCTTCTAGTGACCAAGGCGGCATAAGCGTCGTCAGCGTTGTTGAACCTGCTGTGTATGGATATACATCACACGTGACATCAAGCCCTTGGGCTCTTGCCTCATCTATCATTTGTATTGCTGCATAGATTTTATCATTCCAGTTGTTTTTTCCCGCTGCTTTTAGATGGCTGATATGCAAAGATACACCGCTTTCCTTTGCAATATCTATCACTTCGCGAATTGATGCGGTCAAACTATTTCCTTCGCCTCGAATGTGAGTGGTTACCAGTCCATTGTGGGCTTTGACCACTTGGCATATTTCAACGAGTTGCTGTTTTGAATAATAGTTTTCAGGCACATACATCAATCCAAAGGATAGTCCCAATGCCCCCGAAGTCAACGCTTCATCCAATAACATCTTAACCGTTTCCATTTCTTTATCAGAGAGTGGTCCCGGCTCAAACCCTTTTGCTGCAATACGAAGGGCTCCATTACCTACCAATCCACCTATGTTATACCTATGTTTTTTTGTTTTTAACAGATGTACATATTCGCCATAGCTTTTCCATGCCCATTCTTGATCAAGTTTCCCCATAATGGGTTCGCTATAATCTTGCAAAAGTGCAAGGGTCTGAGCACTGGTGGGCGCTGCTGAAAATCCGCAGTTACCATAAAGCTCTGTCGTTACCCCTTGACGCAGTTTAATCTCACCAAAGGATTCATCAAGAACCATTAAATCTGAATGGCTATGAATATCGATAAAACCGGGGGATACAATTTTTCCTGTGGCATCAATCACTTTTTTGGCCTCGGTCATAATAGTTGAATCAAGGGCAACAATCCGACCGTTTTGTACTCCGATATCCCCAGTCCATGATGCTTCTCCTGATCCATCCACAATTCGTCCATTTTTTATAAGTATATCCAGCATATTAGTACACCTTACCTCTTCCTTCAACCTTAACCGCACGCATTTGACCTGAATCTTCTATAAAGTATACCTTATCGTGCAAGTTAATAGTTGTGCAAATATGGTTGGGGATAATTGCCAACTGATCGCCGACCTTTAAGGAACCATCTTCTTTTTCCAAGCGAATGGTCCCGTGTTCTTCCGATAATTTTTCTAAAAACACATCATCTCTTCCTATAATCTTGCCATAACCTTGAAGATAATGCGGAAAAACATTAAGTGGAGCATCTGTTGAAAACGTCTTATTGCCGCCATCAACGATGACTTTGTCGGGTTGATGGGCACTGACAACGGTTGTAACAACACTTGCCGCACACGCATCCCATTGGCATATCCCCATATTAACGAGCATCGTGTCATTAAACACATAGGTTCCCGGACGCACTTCTGTTACGCCATCCACACGCGCTGCTGAGGCCGCTGTAGGCGTTGAACCAACGCTCACATCCTCAATATTAATGCCACTATTACGCAGTTGGTCAGCAAGCTCTACCATCATCTTTCCTTCTTCAAGCCCAGCCTTTTCCCAATCCAACGTTGCTTTTCCTTGATAGACAAGCCCTTTAAAAGTAAATATACCCGTAAGTTTGAGTCCCGGATAACAGTTAATCTTTCTAGCAAAATCAAAAGCTTCATCATATGGGACACCTGTTCTTCCCATACCCGTGTCGATTTCAAGACGCACTTCAATGGCTTGATTCACTTTTTCAAAAGCCTTCGAAAGCGCTTTTGCACCACTTAAGCTATCCACACCTACAATAAGACGTATCTTTTGATTTAGCGCTATTAAATGCTGAATCTTATCTTCGCCAATAATGGGATATGCAATAAAAATGTCTTCAATCCCATGTGCCGCCATCACTTTTGCTTCGCCAATTTTAGCCACGGTAATACCGATAGCGCCTGCATCAATTTGCATTTTAGCGATTTCTGGTATTTTATGTGTTTTTATATGCGGTCGCAGATTGCACCCATTATTTTTTGCCATCGTGGCCATATGGATAATGTTTTGTTTTACCGTTGAATATTGAATTGCAATATACGGTGTCTCTGGATTCATATAATCCTCCTTTTTCCACAAATTGCCTGTTTTACTTATCGTCTACTTCAAAAATAGCTTCGATTTCAACGGTTAAATTCCCCGGCAATTCATTTGTCCCAATTGCTGAACGTGCATGTTGACCTGCTTCACCAAATACGTCTCCCAATAATTGTGATGCTGCATTCATAACTTTGGGTTGGTCTGAAAATCCAGGTGCACTGGCTACAAAACCTAATATTTTAACCACATTTTTTATACGGTTTAGATCTCCTGTGTATTCGTGTAAAGCACTCAACATATTTAAAGTTGCTCCTACGGCTGCTTCTTGAGCTTCTTCCATTGTCACATCTGCCCCTGCTTTTCCAGAGATATAAGGTACACCATCGCGTGTCGCACCTTGTCCTGATGTATAGAGCAAGTTCCCTACTTGCTTAACTGGAGTATAGATACCTCCAAGGGGTGGTACCGGTGGCAATTCTAGGTTTAATTTTTTTAGATTATCATATACATTCATGTGTTTTCCTCCTAATAAGTATCATATAAACTTCGAAATTTCAGTTGCTGTTTAATGGTTTCTATTGTCATCTCTTTTGCAGAAGATATTATGACTTGTTTTTCCTTTCCAGGTACAAGATCAAAATAATTATCACTAAAGACTGCTTGTGTATCGTTAAAACCGATTTCCACATATTTTGCTAGTGTATCCGTCCTAAATTTAAGGACAATCTGTTGTTCTTGTTCCACAACATCTATTTGAATATTGGGTTGCTTTAAATTAAAGTGTTTATGCTTTACGAATAAAATAACCCCTTGTTTTTCAATTTTTCCTTCTGCTTCTAACGTATAGACCAGATAGGTATTTTGCTGTTTTTGGATGGTATCTAAAAAGGGTTCAAAATCCATGTCACATATCTGTGTCGCGGTTAAGCACGCCACCTCTATATCCAAGCATTCAGAAGTTAACACTTCATTATCACTCGTCATCAATGCATAGGTTACGGTTCCTTTATAAGGGTTTAATGTATCATTGGTCAAATGCAAGGATACTCGCGTGTCTTCTTCATTTGCTGACAATAAGATAGGTGCATAAAAATTCTTGCTAAAATAATGCAATGCTTTCCATCGACCATAATAATCAATACTGGACCAAGAAGCTACCGGCCAGCAGTCATTAAGTTGCCAATAAATAGCTCCCATACAGCGTCCTCGGTGACGGCGCCAATGCTCAACGCCATATTTAATTCCTTCAGCCTGTATGATTTGAGACGCATATAATAGGGAATCCAAATCCTTAGGATACTGATAGTTTTCTGCCACATAGTGTAGAATTTTTTCATTACATCCGTCATTTTTTTGATGACATTCCATGACGTAGGAAAAGATATTACGGTCTTTTGCTTCGGTGAATGTCTCAACTGTTGGCATCGCCGGAAACGATTGAAGGCCAAATTCTGACATAAACCGTGGATACGTTTTTCGATATTCTGTAAAGGGCTTGGTAAAATGCCATACATCCCAGTAGTGCATATCACCAACGCTTTGGCTGTTGGCTATTTCGCGCTCTAAGCCAGAAGATGGGGAAGACCCCCAAAAGAACGTCTCCGGATCATGTTGACTAAGTAACTCAGGTATTAAAATTTCAAACTGTTTGACATAATCAATTTTTAGCTTTGGCGATACATCATCAAACCAATCTTTTTCAGACCAGCCCCAGGCAATCTCATTATTACCACACCATAGTCCTAAGGACGCATGATGTCGAATCCGTTGGACATTTTGTGTGATTTCTTTACGAATACTGGCTTCAAATTCTTCATCCATGTTATAAACTAAGCAAGCAAACATTAAATCTTGCCATACAATGATTCCCAATTCATCACACAAATCATAAAAGTAGTCTTGCGGATAGATTCCACCACCCCATACGCGTATGCAATTGTGGTTGGCCTCTACACATGCTCGAAGAAGTTTTTCCGTCTTTTTCTTAGAGCCTCGCCCCAGCAAACTATCTTCCGGAATATAATTAGCTCCCATGGCAAATATGGAGATACCATTAATATTAAATGCAAACGATTTGCCATAAGCGTCTGGCTCTTGGCATATATCTAGTGTACGAAGCCCAATTCTAAAGCTTTTTTCATCTAAACTTTTTTGCCCATCTTTTAATCTAACGTTGACCGTATATAGGGGTTGTTCTCCATATCCTACCGGCCACCATAATTTGGGTGATTGGATAGACAAGCTAAGCTTTTCCTCTTGATTGACTGATATATGACTATCAGATGCCACAACCGCGTTTGCATAACATATCTCAACCTCTACATGAGTCGCAACACCCTCTTGTGCTTTTTTTATCCATATGCCTACATCAACGCCCTCTTCATGATGGTGCTGATCAATGCGGACATCCTCCAAGCGATTCGTACTATAGGCTTGAACCCATATGCTTCGCCATATCCCCATATCAGGTAGCTTTGGCGCCCAATCCCAACCAAACATATAATGGGCTTTACGAATATAGGATAGTCCCTTTGAAGAACCATGGGGAGTCCTTGATACTTTTAACTGTTCATGCTTTTTCTCTGTATAGTTTAGTGGTGATAAAAATACAATACGTAATGTGTTTTGCCCTTGATGAATATAGCTTTTTATGTCCACTGTATAGCTACAATGCATATTTTGGGTCGACATGACTTGTTGTTCATTGACATATATCTGTGCGAGTGTATCTAGCCCTTCACATTCCAAGGAAATATTTTCTTCGCTCAAGATATCCTGCGTCACATTGAAGTCCGTTACGTATTCATAGTCATGGTATGCAAGCTTTCTTGCCTGTTCTTCATTATCCCGATAGAACGGGTCTTCCATCCTATTATTATTGATAAGATCCAGATAAACCGATCCCGGAACCGTTGCATCATACCATACACTTTCGTCTGTCCTTTTCATTTTCCATTGACCATCTAATCGTATCAATTTCATTGTCTTTCTCCATTATCTTGCGCTTAGTTTATCCTTTGACTGCACCTGCTGTCATTCCTTGTATGATGCGCTTTCTGAAAATAAAGTACACTATAATTACAGGCAATGTAGCAATAACAAGTCCGGCGAGTAGTTGTGTATAATTCGTTGAGTATGCTCCACTAAAGTTAGCTAAGCCAAGTGGTAACGTCTTATACTTATCACTTTTAATTAGCACTAATGCAAATGGGAACTCATTCCACCAGTGAAGAAAACTCATGATGATAATCGTTGATAAAACCGGTCGACACATTGGAAGCAATATGCTAAATAACATTTTTTGCAACGTACATCCATCAATAAAAGCCGCTTCCTCAAGTTCAACCGGAATGCTTTTGATAAAGCTTTCAAATAAAAATATTGCTAGAGGCAGTCCCAACGCAACATACGGTAAGATTAACGTTAGCCTTTGGTCTAATAGATGAAGTGTCTTAAATTGAATAAAAAGCGGAATCAATAATCCATGAACGGGTATAAGCATTCCTGATAAAAATAAAATATATAATATATTTCTACCTTTAAATGTAAATCTTGACAAGAAATATCCTGTGATAAATCCTAAGATTACAATAATCGATACCGATACAATCGTTGTAAAAACACTATTTAAAAAATAGTTTTGCATCTTTCCGATACGAATCGCCTCAACAAAGTTATTCAAATTCGGATTTTGAGGTAGTGAAATAATATTTAAACTAAATTCCTTTTGTGTTTTTAAAGATGAGTAGAACATCCAGATGATGGGAAATACACATGTGAGTGAAAAAATCATCATAAACACATTGACAATTGTAACAATTATTTTTCGTCGTATTCCTTGTATGCTCAATTTTTTGCACCTCCAAGTTTTCTTGAAAGCATAATCAGGGTCATGCTTAAGACAAGTATTCCAATTGATATCGTACTTCCATATCCTAATTTAAACATTTCAAAAGAATTGGTGTACGCATATTGAGCCATAACCATTGAACTTTTTCCTGGTCCACCGCCGGTCATAATATAAATATGATCAAACACTTTCATATTTCCTGAGATACATAGCATAATTGCCACTTTAATCGTATTTGAGATCAAAGGAAATACAACATAGCGCAGTTTTTTAAACCCAACCGCTCCATCCAACTCTGCAACTTCTAATACAGATTGTGGAATTCCTTGTATTGCCGACATGAAAATGACTAAATAAACTCCAATATACTGCCATATCAACGGGGCACTGACCGATCGCAATACAATGTCTGGATCGTTGAGCCAATTTCTAATGAGCCCTTCCATACTTAACGATCGGAGTATGAGATTTAAAATCCCCATATCCTTGCTATAAATCATCGACCATAAGAATCCGATAACCACTGCCGATAAAACTACCGGAATAAAAATAACCGTTCTGTGAAACTCTTTGAATTTTAAAGTTCTTGAAATAAACAAGCCACATAGCACTAAAGGAATACCAATCTGACCAATTACACACAACACAATAATATACAAGTTATTGCGAAATGATCCCCAAAAATCTCCATCCATAAGTAATTCTTTATAATTTTCCAGACCAACAAACTTCATATTTGGTCCACCGCTCCAGTTATAAAAACTGAAGTAAATCGATAACACCAATGGGATTACAACAATAAACACAAAAAAAGCAATAGATGGAGAAAGTGCAATCCATATTGTTTTTTTCTTTACGTTAAATCGATTACCTGCCATTTGAAACCTCCTAAATAAAAATTGTTTAGAGAAGCCTTAAACTTCTCTAAACAATGACCAACTTAAGTTTTCTTTGCTTAAGTCTAGTTAAGCCATAACTATTCTAGTGTTCTTTCATATTCTTTTTGTATTTTATCTGCCAATTCTTCTGGTGTTACCAAGTCAATAACAAGTTCTTGCAATCCACTATTGATAACTTCAATAACTGCTGGTGGCAAATATGCGTCATATACTGGAGTAAATGTTGTCTTGCCTGCAAGTTCCATATATTGTTTTGTAAGTTCTGTCAACTTGCTTTCATCATATGCCGCTGGTTTTACTGCTGCAAACTTGTTGTATTCTGTCATTGTTTTACCGTATTCAGGACTTGAAAGGGCTTTTAACACTTCAACTGCCAACGCTCTTTTTTCTCCTGATAATTCGCTGTTAATAACAAAAGCTACACTTGAACCACCTGAAAATGCATCCGCACGTCCTTTACTACCTTCAACTGGAGGAAGAAGTGCTAACTTTGTCGCTTTTAAAACGTCTTCTGGTGCATCTTTAGATACATCACCAATTGCCCAAGCTCCTTCAATAAACATTGCAGCTTCTTTATTGTAGTAAGGTGTTCTTTGTTGCATATTATCAATACTACTTGAATCTTCGTTAAATCCATTAAGGTCAGCTAATTCTTTCATCGCATTTAATGCATTAACAAATTCTTGATCTGTAAAGCTTGCTCCGCCTTCGCTAAGAATGCTGTCAAACCACTCTGTTCCTGTAAAACGATCACCTAATGTACTAATAATACATGATTGAGCCACCCATTTATCCTTGTTACCAAGTGAGATTGGTGTATAACCGTTTTCTGCAAGTGTTGCTACTGCTTGTTTGAATTCTTCAAAATTTTGTGGGAATTGTTCAATTCCAACTTCATTGAAAATATCTTCATTATAGAAGACAACGGATGTACTTTTTGCTGAAAGCGGAATTCCATAGACCTTATCTCCACGTGAGAACGCTTGGAATGAACCGTCTAAGAAGCCATCTTTCCAGTCTGTATCTGCATTTAAATCTTCATCAATTGAACCAACTAATTCTGTTTCAATTAACATATCAAGCATTGATGCACGAATAACAAAGATGTCTGGTAACTCATTACCTGCTGCTGTTGTTTTAATTTTTGTATGGTATGATGAGCTTGCAAGCGCTTCTTCTGTAATTGTTAATCCAGGATTTTCGCTTAACACCTTATCAATCGCGTCACGAAATGCAATCGCTGCTCCGCCTTCTGTTTCTTCAAGAAGGTTATGCATAAATGTCAATTCAATTTCTTCTACCTCTTGCTCAGCACCTTCCTCAGTTGTTCCACCTGTTGTCTCTTGAGCATCACCGTCATTACTTGCCGCTTCTTCTTTAGGTCCACACCCAACGAGCAGACTCATAAGCAGTGCCCCCACTAATAACAAAGCCATTAATTTTTTGTACATGTTTAACTTCCTCCTTAATCTTTTTGTTTTTTTGTTACAAACAGTATTATATACAAGATGATTTGGTTAAAATACCTTATTTTTTATCATTACATCCAAAGTTATATACTTATTGAACAAAAGCTGTATTTTTTTGTGATTTTCACTCGTTTGATATGCTAATCTTTTAGATTTTAACACGAAACCCCTTGTGGAATACAGCTATTTTTTGCTCATCCTTTGTTTTTCACCTCTTTTTTACCTCTTTTTCTTAGCTTTTTATTGGATATAGCATCATTCTCATAATGAATCTTGATTTTGGACAAATGTTTTTAGATGTTTTTCTATAATCCTACGCGTTAAAGTGTATTTTTTTGGATGTTTTTTATATTTTTAAGGTGTATAATTTACATGGTTTATGATATAATAACTAATTCAAAAACATATCACAAGGCTACACCCTCTGTTTTGCAAGCATTCGCGGCAGAAACGTCCTACTTTTGTGTAATAAAGGAGATCATTCAATTGAAATCTAAAAAATTCATCAGCATTCGTTACAAGTTTTCCATATTCTTCATTGCAATTTTCATACCTATTGTCATTTTATCCATTGTTTCTTATAATAAGCTTTTTAATATTATTGAAGAAAAAATAAGTACCTCCAACTACATTAGTATTAAACAAACGGGAAGTAACATTGAATTTATCCTTAATGACATTCAACAACTATCACTTGACCTCTATCAAAGTACTATTTTACAGGAAGCTTTATCAAGCCCGCCCGATCAGCAAAAGATGCGAATTAATCGAGCAGAGCAGTGGCTTAAATATGTTATTTCATCCAATGAATACATCTATTCGATCTACATCAACAACCTTAATGGCGTTGTGCTCAACCCTGAAAGTACAAATGAATATATTGATCCCGATATACAAGAAAAGATTCTTTCATTAAAAGGGATGTATCTTTGGAATTTTGGTAAAGTTGACAGTCATATTAATCAAGCCATCCCCGTGTTATCCATCTCTCGTCTATTAAAAGATGTCAACGACATCACTCATGACCTAGGTATATTAAAAATCAATATCGACGAAAACAAAATTATGAATATATATAAAAACAATTTAATCGACCCCGACGGCAATTTTTTCCTCATCAATGATAAAAACGAAGTCATCTCTGCATTGGATAAAAGTCGGCTATATTCCCCTCTAGAAACCGAAGTGTTTTCCCGAATTACTACAAGCAGACATAAAAGCGGTTATTTTGACACACTAATTCAGGGCTCCAAAACACTAGTGACTTACTATAAAATAGATAGAACCAGTTGGGTGCTTGTTAACTACGTGCCCCTTGACAATTTACTCCACAGTTCCAGAGAAGTCTCTTCCCAGATATTGTTAGCCATTATTTTAAGTTTTGTTGTGTTCTTGATACTCACTCTTGCTTTTATCCATAAGCTTTTAAATCCTTTGGAAGAAGTTCGGCGTGTCATGGTGGAACTTCCAAACAAGAACTTTGACGTACGTTTACATATTAAAGGCAATGATGAAATCAGTCTGCTCGGACGTTCCTTCAACCAAATGTCTGAAAAACTCAATGAACTGATGAATCAAGTCTACTTTGTAAAAATCAAGCAAAAGGAAGCTGAACTTAAAGCACTACAGGCACAAATCAATCCGCATTTTCTCTATAATACTCTTGATACCATCTATTGGATGAGTACCATGGAAAATGCCCATGAGACCTCAACCTTAGTTAAGGCTCTCGCCAAACTTTTTAGGCTAAGCCTCAATCAGGGAAGCCCCTTTACCACTGTCGAAAAAGAGATTGAACATTTAAAAAATTATATCCTCATTCAAAAAAAGCGTTACGAGGAAACCATTGAATTTGAAATTGCCGTTGACGAACAAGTATCAAACTGCAAAGTCATAAAGCTCATTCTTCAACCTTTAATAGAAAATGCCATCTACCATGGTATCGAGCCAAAAGGCGACAGCGGCCGTATCAAAGTATCCATTTTTCAACATAACGATTTTTTATATTACAAGATACAAGATGACGGTGTCGGTGTTGACGAAAACAAAATTCAAGAATTTTTAGAAATCAGCCATACCACCGAAAAAAGTCATGGCTTTGCACTTAATAACGTCAATGACCGAATCAAGCTGTATTTTGGCAATGAATTTGGAATTGAGTTTCATTCAATCATAGATAAAGGTACGACAGTTCTCGTAAAACAACCTATACTTAAAGGAGACCAATCACATGATTAATATGCTTATTGTAGATGACGAAATCATCGTTCGCAGAGGAATTAAAACCGCAATTGAATGGAGTTCTTATGGAATCTGTATTGTCGGCGAAGCGAAAAACGGAAAAGAGGCTCTCGAAAAAGCTCTTGAGTTACAACCGCATATTGTTGTTACCGATGTGCGCATGCCGATTATGGATGGTCTTGAATTTGCACGCAATCTAAAGGAAGCTCTTCCCAACACCAAAATCGTAATTTTAAGCGGATATGATGATTTTGAGTATGCCAAACAGGCCATTCGCATTAACGTGGATGAATATGTTCTTAAACCTTTTGGAAGCGAAGAACTTCTAAACCTTATTTTGAAGTTAAAAAACAAAATTCTTCAAGAGCAGCATCATCACGAAAATGCTCTAAGAACCCAATCTCTCATCGAAGAAAATCGTTTACTACTTCAATCAAAGTTAATTCTAAGTTTATTAAAAGAATCCTATGATGACTATACCTATATTCAAAAAAAAGCCGAACTTGTTCAACTAGATATAAGCGGTCCCATGTATCAAGTCATCATTATCGATATTGATGATCAATATATTATAATGGAAGACTTACCTGCCAAAGACAGTGAAGCCCTCAAAAAATCCGTATTAAATATTGCCTCTTCTGTCATCCAAAAACATTTTCAGTGCGCTTTTTGTATTAGTGAATTCAACTATTTTGTCGGGCTAATTAATACAAAGAATAATGCAACCATGCATATAATTGATGTTTGTCAACAAATCAAAGAACAAATCCAACAAAACTTAAAAATCACCGTAACCCTTTGTATCGGCAATGCTTATGCGCATATAAAAGATATTCCTCTGTCCTATAGCGAAGCACTAACGGCTCTTCGTCAAAAAATATATCAAGGAAAAAATGCCATTATCCATATTAAGCAGGTTAACGTTACTGACCAAAAAACCACGGTTTCAAGTTTAATTACACCGGAAAAAGATTTACTCACCGCCCTTCAAAAAGCCGACTATCCACAAATCCAAGAGATTATCGCCAGGATGCTAGAAAACCTTGCCGGAAACTATGCGACAGAAGCTCAAATCAAAAACTATTGCGCCCGCATCCTTTTATTATCCACAAACGCATTAGAAGTTATGGGCATTAACATTCGTCGCGATATGGGCAGTGAACTCAATGTATATGCACACCTAAAAAACTATGAAACAGTTGATGATATTCGCCATTGGATGGAACACTTGTTTTTCAAATTCATTGAAAGTATTGACCATTACAAGAACCAAAAATATAAACAAATCGTTCATGTTGCCATTGAATACATTAGCGAGCATTACACTGAAAATATCACGTTAAAGACCTTGTCCGAAGTCGTCTATGTAACACCTAATTATTTAAGTAAGGTTTTCAAAGAAGAAACCGGACAGAACTTTATCGAATGGCTTAACAATTTTCGGATTGAAAAAGCAAAAGAGCTCTTAAAGGATGTGCGCTACAAAACATATGAGATCGCCGAAAAAGTCGGTTACAGCGACTATAAGCATTTTTCGTATAACTTCAAAAAGTACACCGGCCAAAGTCCACGAAGCTATCGAAAAGATATATAGCTTAACAATCGCCATCAAAAAAGCAAGAGTAATAATTTACTCTTGCTTTTTTATATCCATACTTACATTAATGCTTGAATGAAGATTGTTGCCAGTCCAAGGAAAAAGAAAAATCCCAAGACATCCGTTACTGTGGTCACAAAAACTGCGGATGCCAAAGCCGGGTCAACCCCGAGTTTTTTCAATGTAACCGGTACAAAATAGCCAGCGAGGGTCGCCATAATAAGGTTAAGTAGCATTGCAACGCCAATGACAAGCCCAAACACCGGGTTGCCTTCCCAAATCAAGCCAAGCACCGCTACTAAAATCCCCAGAACGACTCCGTTAAGTACACCTACACTTATTTCTTTTTTTAGAATTTTTTTTGCATTTTCCAAGCGCACCTCTCCAAGGGCAATTCCTCGTACAATCAGTGTCAGCGTTTGCGTCCCTGCATTGCCACCCATACCTGCCACAATCGGCATGAATGTAGCCAGTGCAACCACTTTAGAGATTGTCCCCTCAAATAAGCTAACTGTTGCCGCCGCTAAGATGGCTGTAAACAGGTTTACAATTAACCAAGGAAGACGGCTTTTAACAGACTCTTTAACTCCACCTGCAACTTTTTCACTCTCTTGCAAACCAGCTAATCGATACAAGTCCTCTGTATCTTCTTCCATTAAGATTTCCATAATATCATCAACCGTAATAATTCCAAGCATTTTGTTGGCTTGATTAACCACCGGGATGATTAAATATCCATATTTTTCAAACATACGTCCAATGGTTTCTTGATCCATATCGACCGGAACACTAACAACACTTTCTTTCATAATTTCACCTAGCTGTGTTGCAAAGGAACTTTTAATCAAATCACGTAGCGAGACAACCCCTTTAAGAATCCCTTGATCGTCAAGTACATAAATATAATAAAACGTCTCTGCATCTGGCGCCTCTTGTTGTAAATAGGTCAGTGTATCTTGAACTGTCATATGCTCTTGCATGGCTAAAAATTCTGTTGCCATGATACCCCCGGCTGTTTCCGGTTCATAGGATAACAACGCTCTAACCTCTGCTGCATCTTGGGCATCCATATTGACTATAATGGAATTTTGTTCCTCTTCATCGATACTCCCTAATAAATCAACAAGTTCATCCGAAGACATCTCATCGACAATATCTATCTGTTTTTGTTTTGAAAACAGGGTTAATAATTCATATTTTTCATCATCTTCAGCTTCATCAATAATGCTTGCCACATAGGTTTCCGGTAACCGTTTTAATATTTCCAGTGGGTCTCCATCATACAAATGTATGGCATCCAAAACATCTGCAGGATGGATTTGCTCAACAATTAAATCCATCTGCTGTGGATTGGCAACCATTAATAGCTGAATAATTTCGATATGATTTAATTCAATATTTTTCACATTTTTTGTCCTTCCTAATCGGTCAAATACATCCTATTCTTCCCAGTTTAGCGAACGCGTCACCGCTTTTTTCCATCCTTTATACTTTTTTTCTCGCTCTTCATCGGTCATATCCGGTGCATACACTTGATCAATGTTTTCATCGGATACTAAGACAGATTGATCTTCCCAAAATCCAACGGCCAATCCTGCCAAAAACGCTGCACCTAACGCCGTTGTTTCTACTACATTGGGGCGAGCAACGGGTACGCCTAAAATATCTGATTGGAACTGTAGCAAGAAGTTATTCTTACTTGCTCCTCCATCCACTTTTAACTTTTTCAATTCTATTCCCGATTCTTCCACCATAAGATCAATAACATCTTTTGACTGGTAGGCAATCGATTCCAGTGTTGCTCGAATAATATGGTTACGATTAGCACCTCGTGTCAACCCGACAATAGTTCCTCGGGCGTACATGTCCCAGTACGGAGTTCCTAGACCGGCAAATGCAGGAACAACATAGACACCATTTGAATCTTTTACTTTCGTCGCAAAATATTCACTCTCATCTGCCGAGTATATCATACGCATCTCATCACGCAACCATTGAATTGACGCTCCTGCATTAAACACACTTCCTTCAAGTGCATAGGTTACTTTTCCATTATATCCCCAAGCAATTGTTGTAAGCAAGCCTTTTTCTGATTGAATTCGCTGTGACCCAGTGTTCATAAGAATAAACGCTCCGGTACCATATGTATTTTTGACCATCCCCTCTAAGAAACACGCCTGACCAAAAAGCGCTGCTTGTTGATCTCCTGCGGCTCCCGCAATAGGAATCTTTGCACCTCCAAAGGTTCGATCATCTGTATATCCATAAATCTCACTTGAATCACATACTTTTGGAAGCATCCCTTTAGGCACATCTAAAATTTCTAAAAGTTTATCATCCCATTGCAACGTCTCAATATTAAACATCATGGTTCTAGAGGCATTAGAGTACTCTGTTACATGCACTTTTCCCCGAGTTAAGTTCCATATTAACCATGTGTCAATGGTACCAAACAATAATTCACCGCGCTCAGCTTGTTCTTTGGCACCTTCAACATGGTCAAGTATCCACTTTACCTTCGTTCCGCTAAAATACGCATCCACCAACAACCCTGTTGTCTTTTTTATATAGTCTTGATGACCGTTTTGAATAATTTCTTCACATATATCTGCTGTTTGGCGCGATTGCCATACAATCGCATTGTAAATAGGCTTTCCTGTATTTTTATTCCAGACAACGGCAGTCTCTCGTTGATTGGTGATTCCAATTGCTGCTATTTCATCAACTTTGGCTGAACAGGTTTCAATAACTTCTCGCATAACGCCACTTTGAATCCCCCAAATCTCCATGGCATCATGTTCTACCCACCCTGCTTTTGGATAAATCTGTTTAAACTCTTTTTGAGCCACATTAACAATTTGGCCGTCTCGGTCAAATAATATCGCTCGACAACTTGTTGTTCCTTCATCCAATGCTAAAATATACTTTTTCATATAAAACCTCCACCGACTTATTATGTCTTCTTTTTTTAAAAACCGCATAAATAAACCGCTTTACAAGCGATTTATTTATGCGGCTCTCATCATCTCACGCCAATATTATGATTAATACATTTATTGTACCACATTGGTTAACTAAAATTCAAGCAATGCCTTTTATTCATCTAAAACCTCTTGACGTGTATAATATTTTTTCCCAACAAGTACCTCTTCCCAATTATCTTGATTGACTTCATAGACATCTAAGGCTACGGTCATCACATCTTTAACCCCATTATGATAAGTCTGGGTTGCACTGGCACTTATATCTTTTTGTTCAAGTATCTGCTGACTAATTTCTACTGTTTTTTTTGCAAGTTCCCGAACATCTTTAAAGACTGTCATACTTTGAACACCTTGTTCAATAAGTTTGATTGATGTCAGTTCTGCATCTTGTCCTGTGACAATAGGCAAGGTATCAAGGGTATACCCACTTTCAAGCAAGGCTTCAATCACCCCTCGGCTTACGCCGTCATAAGGAGCTAATACCGCATCAATACGCTCTTTGGCATAATAATTATTCAACAAGCTTGTCATCCTACTCTTGGCAATCATCTTATCCCATCGAAGCGTATTGACTTCTTTTACATCAAATTGCTTGCTCTTAACAACTAGGCGCCCATCTTCAATATAGGGACGAAGAACTTTCATCGCACCATCAAAAAAATAGTATGTATTATTATCATCCGGCGAACCGGCAAACAACTCAATATACTTACTCTGTCCATCCGAAAAATCCAAATGATCAATAATGTAGTTTCCTTGAAGTTCACCCACGCGTTCATTATCAAAGCTAACATAAATATCGACTGCATCCGAATTCATAATCAGTCGATCATAAGATACAATGGGAACTTTGAGTTCTTTGGCTCGCTTTAAGACCTCTGTCAACGAAGTAGAATCAATGGGAGCAATCACTAATAGATCGACACCTTCGTCTAAAAAATTATCAATCTGAGAAGCTTGGTTACCTACAACATCTTCTGCAAAGGCAAGCTTCGTCTCATATCCGATTGCCTCAAATTCAAGGACCGTATATTTTGCATCTAAAAGCCAACGCTCTGACGATTTTGTCGGCATCGATATTCCAACAACTTTATGTTCTTGCTTTTTTTGACAACCGATAAGCAAAAAAAGTCCGATTATCAAACATATAAAACTTAAGACATAGCGTTGTCTTCTCATCTTTACACCACCTATATTCTACTTAGCTTTTCTTCCCAAATCTTTGTTTCTTCATATTGACCTGCAATGCTTTTGACATGGATATCTTGGCTAAATGCATTGAATTTGTTGCGTGTAAAAGCTGCCACTTTAATGACATCTTTATTTTTTGTATCTGTTGTTCCTTGCATTTGCTCCAAAAGAGCACCATCATTTACAATGATTTCAATCGTTTCTGATCGATATTCTTTTAATACTTTTAATAATTCCAAAACACCAAATAATCCTGCAACTACAGGCTTTCGATAATCATGATACAAAACATCTCCTTGGACGAATTGGTCCTGTTCATTATAGATGGCATACTTAAAAACCATATCCTCTTGTTCATGATACGCCGGTGTCACTGCTAAATATACTTTTTTCATTCTTTTCTCCTCGTTTTACGATAGTATTCTTTCATATACCACAACATCTAGAACTCGATTAAACTTTTCTCCGACTTCTTTAAAATGCGCACACTGGAAGAATCCATTTTTTTCAAACAAACGTAAGCTTCCCGTGTTTTCCTGACATATGACTGCTAAAAGCGCATGAAAGTCATGACGCTTTGCCTGGTTTATAAGATGTTCAAGGGCTTGTTGCCCATAACCTTTTTTTAAATGCTCCTGTGCAATATATATTGTTACTTCTGCCGTTTTATCGTATGCCTCTCGAGGTTTGTATCGATTAAGCAAACTATAGCCAACAACTTTGCCCTCTACAAGCAATACAAATGCCGGAAAACGTTCAAGCCCCGAAAAAGCCAACTTTTCCATCGCATTAGGACCTATGGGTTCTATACTAAAAGTTGCTGTTGAATTTTCAATATAATAATTATAGATTTGCAGCGCATCCTCAATATGCTCTTGCGCAAAGTTTTGAATCTCTAGATGTGTTTTCAAGCACTCATGCTCCTTGTCCAATTATTTTTTGTGCGATGTTCTTTGCATCATTCGGTACCGGATCATGAACCAATGAATGCATCTTAATGTTAAGGGCTTTAATGTCTAAATTACGTAGTTCACTAGGCTCAACTTTGAAGCAACGCCCTTCTTGTATTAACTTTTCTGTAATCTCACCATCTTCGATTGCATTTGCATCAACAACAGCAAATGGAACCCCTGATGTAAGGCACTCAGCAACCGCCGACCAGCCCGGCTTAATGATTGCAAGGGAACTTGCCGCGACATAGTCTTGGCTATGACCAATTCGTCTAGGTAGCTTAACCACATGGGAGTTCCCATCAATCTCAACATTCCCCGTTGCATAGACATGTCCCGCTTGAAAATCAATGTTGATTCGCCCTAGGTTTGCAATCTGACCAATGGATAAAAAGCAACTTGGCCAAAACTTCGTTTTGAAGTCATTACTTGAGCCTCGATTTACTCGTCTAACGGCAAGGCCTACCTTTTCCTTTGGACATGTAATCTCAGACATATCATCTGCATACGCCAGTTCATAAAAAACATCCAGCTGATTATATGCATCCAAAAATGGTTGAGTTAATTCTTGGTCAATCCCCATCTTCTTATAGCGTTGATAGAACGTATAATTTGAAACACCGACAACTCTTACACCCAGTTTTTTTGCAACATGGATACCCAAAATACTAATATCTGTAATCACTTCCACGACATTCATGGACTCAAGGCGCTTAACTTCTTCATCCACCGTTTGATTAAAGGTCTGCAAAAAGTCATCAATAGCCAAAATCGTCTTAGCTTGATCAAATTCAAACGTATAGGGCTTTATCTCTGTTCCAACTTCAGTTGTAACAACATCGTATGTGACACGCCCAGAATAATTCGATAAAAAAACTTTGGAGTATTCAATCTGATCTTTTCCGCAAGCAAGATAAATCGAATAATCCGAAGCTTCTAAAATGTGTTCAATAATTGCCAATGATCGTGTAATGTGCCCAAACCCTGTATTAGATACATAATATGCTAATGTCTTCATTCCTCTTCCTCCTTATACGTCTGTGTTCTTTGTTCTTTATTATATCATACCGCCTCTTAGTGTTCTAGTACAAAAAAAGGGCTATTACATTAGCCATAATCCTTGACTAATGCAACAACCCGTCTGATGTCACACCACTCTATTTTATAAATGTGCGTTTAATTTTGACTCTAATGTCGCTTTTGGAACTGCTCCAACGATTGTATCTACTACTTCACCATTTTTAAAGATTAATAGTGTAGGGATACTCATTACGCGATATGTTTGTGCTGTTGTGCCATTTGCATCAACATCTAATTTAGCCACTTTTGCTTTACCTTCAAATTCAGTTGCCATTTGTTCAACGGATGGAGCAATCATTTTACATGGTCCACACCAGTCTGCATAAAAGTCAACCAATACCGGTACGTCAGATTTTAATACTTCATTTTCAAATGTTGCATCTGTTAATTGTAATGCCATTATAATTTCCTCCTTAAAAATCATTGTTCATGATTTGCTATTTTCACGATTGATATCATTATATTACGTTTTTACAATATAGTCAACCCCTTTTTAAGGATTGCTTTCAATTTTTACATCTGATAGAATAGAATAAAAAACTTAAAAACGGAGGCACATTATGTATTCAACCATTCGCGGAAACCGCTTCTCTCTTTTTTTTCTTATATTTTATTTATCCGGCAGCTTTCTTGTGATGAGCTTATTGGCTATTGTCTATCCACCCATTAAAGACAACATCCTCTTAAGTATTGCAGCTACACAGCTTATTCTCGTATTTTTACCTACGATTCTTTATTTGCTTTTTGTCAAGCTTCCTATCACAAAAACTCTACGATTATACCCGACTAAACCTATCAATCTACTCTTTTCGTTTTTGATTGGTTTTTTAAGCATACCTACCGTTATGCTCATTAATTTACTCAGCCAATTTATTGTTAGCCCCGTAATTAATGAGACGCTTAAGTCCCTACCTTCTGAACCCTTTGGATATTCACTACTGGTTATTGCTGTATTCCCTGCAATTTTTGAAGAAATGGCAACCCGTGGAATATTCTTAAGCCATTATCGTCATACACGCATATTGACAGCTTCATTAATGAGCGGCTTGTTCTTTGGCATCATTCACATGAATTTGAATCAATTTTTATATGCATTCTTTTTGGGAACACTCTTTTCGATTATTCTGCATATAACCGGTTCAATCATCTGTCCAATGATTATGCATTTTGTAGTGAACGGCGTTAATCTGGGTCTTTCCTATATTGCCGCTCACCCTATAATCCAAGAACTTTCCGATGCCAGTCAAGTCAATCTTGATGCTATCGAACAAACAGAAGCTCTCTTAATGGCACTTCCGGGTGTTATTATTATGGTCCTTGTCACACTTCCTTTGCTTTTACTGCTTATATATGCGCTTATACATATTAATAACAAAATGGCACTTCTAAAAGAAAATGCCATTTCTTCTGATTTTTTCCCTCATGAAAAAATATTTCAAACTGTGGAAAAACAACCAATATTTACCCTTCCATTTGCTGCTACTCTTTTTATCTTTATCAGCTTTTCAATTTATCTAGAAGTATCACGTTATTTATAAATGAGCTTCATATAATTAATCTTTTTGTTTTGTTTTAAAAATCGTGTTTCATATTCTGTCATAATATTATCCGGCTTGTAGTCTGACCGATGTAAATCTCGTGTCATTTCTACAAGTTGGAACTGTGAATGTCTAATTTCCTCTAGAGAAAACTCGAACAATGCATTGTTATCTGTTTTAAATTCAAGACTACCTTCTTTATCTAAAAACATTGCATATTTTTCCAAGTATTTGTGATACGTTAACCTACGCTTAGCCCATCGATCTTTTGGCCATGGATCCGAAAAATTCAAATAGATTTTTTGGATTTCATCTTTTCCAAAGACTTCATGAATATCGATGGCATCAAATCTTAAAAAGACAAGGTTTGGAAGCTCTTCTCGCATATCTATTTTTTCAGTTGCCCGGTATAAAACTGCTGAAAACTTTTCAATACCGATAAAGTTTTTTTCAGGATAACGAAGGGCATTTTCAATAATAAAATCTCCTTTACCCATACCAATTTCTATTTCAATCGGATGTGTATTGCCAAAAAGTGTATTCCATCTTCCTCTGTAGGTTTTAGGATCATTGACAACACATCGATGCTCCTCTACTGCTTCAATCGATCCTTCTATGTTTCTTAATCGCATAACTCTACTCCTTGAAACGGCCAATATATGTAACCGGTATTCTTTGTTTTATTTTTTCTAAGTGTTCACATTCTGTCGCGTCCACTGTTATCAACAGACAGGTTGCCGGACCAGCCGACTTATTCACATCAATTTCCTTGTTATCCATAGTAATCGTATGTCCATATCGTTTTTCTAACACTTGAATCTCATGAACAATCCCTTTAGATCCTATGGGCAACAATTGTTCTATAAAGGGCTGGCGTATTAATTGCTGCATAATCTCTAGCGTTAATACCTCTCCCATTTTTCCAAGGATTTCCTCTTCAAAAAGTTCTTGGCCTACTTTAGGTTTACCCACTAAATAGACTTTTTTGTTCGCTGAATTAAGAGGTCTATCAACCCGTTCTTTGGCAACTTTACCAATCACGGTTACGCCAATACCTGTCATCTTCGTTTCTATATTATCCTCTGTAGATCCTGTGATTTGTTCCGCCAAGCACCCTGCTTCGCTGACTGCTTTTTTTATTCCATGAATGATGCGTTCTCCCGTAGGAACCATTTCCACTGAAAGTGTATCAATCAGACTAATGACTTCTCCTCGAACTGCCATACATTCAATTAAAGGAACAAACGCCGCATAATAACCTGCGATCTCAGGGTCAACCTGTAATTGATCCCCTTCTTTGTTTCCAATGCCTCCTGAACTATCACAAGCAATAACCAAATATTCTGAACCAAACAAAATCAATTGAAGATCACCATATCGTATTACTTGCATTATTTTCGCTCCCACAATCTGGTTTTTTCCAGTATTTTAAAAACGATCACCGCCAAAACGATGTTGAGTAACGCAGTCAATGTCAACGGAATAATCATAGGCAAGAACACCCCTAGGAAAGGAATTCCAACGAAGGTTTGCATATATAAAGCGGCGATAGCTAAAGAAACCGGTCCATTAAGGATTACCGCAACAAGTATCGCTGCTAAGCTATTAATATGGAAATTAAAATGATGATCCAAACGCGTATAGACTTGTCCAAAAGCCCAACAGCTTACAAACATCATCGCCGCTACAAGTATATGTACAGGCAATGTCAATGCAAACCCCGTTAAATAAGAAGATAACAGATGACCAACAACTCCTATGATTCCACCATAGAATGGTCCAAGTACAAGCGCTCCCAAAAACGCCGCTAGTGAATCAAATGCAATAGAACCTTGGATTTTCACCATGGATCCAATGGCTGACAATGCAATAAGCATTCCCATCATAACAATTTTTTGAATGTTGACATTTTCCTTTTTCATTCTAATCCTCACCTTCGTCATGTCTTACCTGCAGTATTTGTTGAATAACAAAACCCATTGTCTTTTTTTCCAACTCTACTATTGTACCATTGTTTATCTGGAATTTCCACGACCCGCCCGGATTAAGCTCTAGAATCTTTTCCAGCATTTCACGAATCACTGCTCCATGCGTAACAATAATACATGTATCTACTGTATCTGTCGCTTCTATCGTTTGAACCATCTTAACAAATGCATGAACCCGCTGTTGAAAATCACTATAGGATTCTCCTCCAGGGATGCATGTCAATTCAAACCTTTCTAGGAAGTCTTCATAAACCGAGGGATACTTTTTTTCTGCTTCTTGATGAGTCAAGCCTTCAAAAATCCCAAAATTCATCTCCCCTAGTCGTTCTTCGATTTGAAGGGACACGTCTAAACTTCCTGCAATTGGTTCTGCCAAACCTAGGGCACGATTTGCAGGACTGGAAAATACTTGTATCCGATCGGGTATTGTCGTTGTTGTTACATACTTTAGTACATGTTCTATTTGTAAAAGCCCTGGTTGTGTATATGGATAATCATTTTTTCCATATATGATTTTTTGTTGATTTGCCGTTGTTTGTGGGTGTCGAATAATAATAATTTTCATTATGTTCACCTATATCCTTATCAATATACTCGTTACGATAACAAAGATAACTTGACTTATCTCTACTAAAGCCCCAAGAACATCCCCTGTAATCCCATCAAGTATCCTATGTATACGCCATGTGATAAAAAGCATCAGCATTAGAGTCATGCCCACGCTTAACCCAATCATAGGCGCAAACCATACGCATATACCCACAAGAAAAATAGCAACCACTATGGCATCCTTCGGTTTTACTCGGTCCACTACGGCTTTTCCTAACCCGTCGTCTTTGGCATAGCGACTAAACCCTGCACTAATCAAAGCAATGCTTCGTCCAACCAATGGCATACAAAACAAGATTAGCGCAAATTCTTCCAATTGGGCAACCTCTAAAAGACCGACATACATACCCAGAAAATATAAAATCATACCTACAACGCCAAAAGCACCTATATGGCTATCACTCATAATCTCCAGCATACGTTTTTGATCTCTTGCACTAAAAATGCCGTCAAACAAATCTCCGATTCCATCAATATGAATCCCTCCAACAATACACACATATAAGATTATGCTTATGAAGGGGAATATCCTCTCCGGAACATAGGGCTGTATGAGTATAAGCGGTAACAATAGCCCACCAATAAGTGCGCCTATTACCGGAAAATAAAATATACCTCGTGCATAATCTTCTTTATTAAATTCAAACGACATTGGAAATGGGATACGTGTTAGAAATGTTAGCATTAAAATTAGGGAACGGTAATTCTTTTTCATGTTAGCCTCTTTTCCATTTTCTTTTTCATCCTCTAAGAATCTCCTACTATAGGAATGATTCTATGACGCTTCGATAGGAAAGTCAAGAAAAAGGCAAAAAAATTTCCTACCAAACCGAGTGTCTGGTAGGACTAAGCTAATATCTATATAATAAAAGGGGGGATAGTTATTACAGTTATTATATTAGCAAACAAATATGTCTAAAATATGAATAATGTATAACAAATGTATTTATTTTATATGAAAACCATGTTATATTCTATTTCTTCATTGTATTTCATTAATTATTCCTTTTATTCTAGTATTTGTTTTATATTTTCGCTATATTCAGAATATATTTACAATGATTCCGCTACATCCTGCTAATACAATTAATAAAATCGGATGAATCTTTACAAATTTAATAACAACAAGCAAAACACCTAATACGATTAATGTACGCACTTCAAAAATTACCTCTTTGGCAATCAATATTCCTGCCGAAAAAATCAGGCCTGTCACAACAGGACGTATTCCAAAAAAGATTTTTTTCATTAATGGATGGCGGCTATACTTAAAGAAGAATGCCGATACAAAGAGAATAATTAACAAAGAAGGTAATAATACACCCAAGCTAGCCACAATCGCCCCTACTGGACCTGCCGTTTGAAAACCGATAAACGTTGCAGCATTAATTGCAATGGAGCCAGGCGTCATCTCTGCTATACCAATAATCTGTAAAAATTGCGCCTCATTCATCCATCCATGATTAGCAATTTCTTCCGAAATCAGAGGGATCATAGCATATCCACCACCAAAGCTAAACAGTCCAATCTTAAAAAAAGCAACAAATAAGTCTAAAAAAATCATTCATGTTCTCCTTTCTCTAGATAGAACAATCCAGCTCCTATGATACCGCCTGCAACAATGAGAATAATCGGGCTGATATTTGTAAAGATAACAACAATAACCGTAACAACAAAAAGTATTCCCGTTATCCAATCCTTGACTGCAACTTTTCCCATACGTATTGCTGCGTGAAAGATAAGAAGAATAACTGCAGCATTAATACCTGTAAAAATCCAGGCAACAATTTTCATATCTGCAATCTCACGAAAAAATACTGCAATAAGCGAAATAATAACAATTGAGGGTAGTGCTACTCCAGCGGTTGCAACAATTGCTCCAATTCTTCCCGCGACTTTATAGCCAACCAGTGTTGCTGTATTAATTGCAACGGCTCCAGGAATCGATTGGCTAATGGCAAACAGGTCAATGATATCTTCTCTGTGAATCCACTTTCTTGTGTCAACAATCTCTTTTTCAATTAATGGAATCATGGCAAATCCACCACCAAATGTGAATAGACCAATTTTAAAAAACGACATAAATAATTTTATAACTTTGTCAAACATAGATTTCCTTTCTTTTGACCATTTTGGTCATAAGTTGATACAGCTATTATATCACGCTCAATTCAAAAATCAAGACTTATTGCCATTTTGGTCAAAATAGTTTATCATAGAATTATTATAATAAATTTAGGAGTGATTATATGCTATCTTCACAAATATTCACCACTTTATCCAATGACGCAAAAAATCTTTTTATATATATTCAAAAAAATGGTCCTTTAACCAAGAAAATGCTTAGTGAAGCACTCAATATTAAATTAACCACACTGAATCGACTACTAAAGCCTTTATTTGAACATCATCTTCTTAAAGTTACCGATTACATCTCTCAAACCGGTGGGCGTCCTTCAGGTCTAATTGACGTGAATCCAATGCAATATGGGTGTATTGGACTTGATATTTCACGCCTATACATTAATATTATCTTTACAAACCTCAAGTTAGATATTTTATATCAGACACAGCTTACCGTTGATGAGACCATGAAGCCTACTCGGTTATATGAAGAGCTAAATACCTTTATCCAAACCGTCCGCACATTATATCAGACCTCTCATCCCGATATTTTAGGCATCGGCATTGGTTGCGTCGGTCCTATTGATGAAACCACCGGATTTCTTCTTCATCCCGAACGATTTCCTTCATCCCATTTTAATCATGTGGATTTGAAGCATTCAATCGCCAAAGCCACCGGTTATATGACTTATATTGCCAGTGGAAGTCAGCTTGCTTTACTTGCGGAAGTTACTTTTGGGGTTGCCAAACATTACCATCATGTTGCCTATGTAAATTTTGGGGTAGGAATACGTAATGCAACTGCTATACAGGGACAACCGCTTTTAATGTACAATTCTCATGAAGATGCTTTTTCCAAGATGCTCCTCGATCATGATATGACCATTGATGATTATGCGAGCCTATACGCCCTTAGAAAATCTCATCTAGACAACAAAAAAAAGGCGCATACTATTATAAGTACAACGCCTTTGTCTCTTGATCAATTGACCCATTCCGCCGATATGACCGCAATGGGTTTATCCAACTATATTCGTTTATTAAGCCTTGATTGTATCATCCTAAGCGGACCTCTCATAAAAGAATCTGATGTGTTCTATCAAACGGTATATGAGAAAACCCTTGAATACCTTAGCTCTTCTTCCCATCTTCAAGTGCATTTTAGTCGTGGTGGCTCATTTGACCATAACTCAATAGCACTTGGAAGTGCCTATCATCTCATTGTACAGCTGTTTTTATGATGATGCACGTGTTTTGTTGAACTTATTACGCTCATGCGTGTTAAGATATTTTTTACGAAGACGAATTGCATCCGGTGTAATCTCTACCCATTCGTCATCTTCAATAAATTCTAGCGCTTCTTCCAAAGTAAACTCTTTGGGTTTAAGTAATTTTATGGCTTCATCTGCTCCTGAAGATCGAGTATTGGTTAGCTTTTTGTTCTTACATGGATTGACAACCATATCATCATTTCGGTTGTTTAATCCGATAATCATCCCTTCATATACATCTACTGCAGGACCGATAAAGAGCTTTCCTCTCTCACTTAAATTAAATAACGAGTATGCCATGGTTGATCCATTTTCTTGAGAAATAAGCACTCCGTTAATACGTGATGGGATAAAGCCGACATAATCACCGTAAGAGTCAAAAGACCGTACCATGATTCCTTCACCTCGAGTATCGTTAATGAATTCACTTCTATATCCTAATAGACCTCGGGTAGGAACGATATACTCAATTTTTGTATATCCATTTTCTGCATGCATAAATTCCATCAAGCCCTTACGTTCATTTAGCTTGGCAATAACAGTACCTACATATTGATCAGGTGCTGTAATAATAACTTTTTCATAAGGCTCTTGCTTTTTACCATTCTCATCTTCATGTAATAATACTTCTGGTTTGGACACACTAAGCTCATAGCCTTCGCGACGCATATTTTCCAATAAAATAGATAAGTGTAACTCTCCTCGGCCCGATACTTTATATGCATCTGTTCCTGGGATCTCTTCAACACGTAACCCAACATTGGTTTCCAACTCTTTTTCTAGACGCGCTTTAATGTGACGTGTCGTTACGAATTTACCGCTTAGACCGGCAAAAGGAGAATTGTTGACATAGAAGTTCATCGACAATGTAGGTTCTTCAATCTCAATCATTGGTAACGGTTCAACTTGGTTTTCACTACAGATCGTTTCACCGATAGATATGTCGCTGATACCTGAAATAGTCACAATATCACCTGAAACAACCTCTGTTGCTTCAACTCGGTTTAAGCCAACATTAATAAACGCTTTTCCGATTTTAGCCCGCACAACTGAGCCATCACGTTTTGCAACACTGACAACGTCTCCTGGGTGCAAGACGCCTCGTTGGACACGTCCAATCCCTAAGCGACCGATATATTCATCATATCCAAGGGCTGATACTTGTAGTTGTAGCGGCTCTTCATCTTTATTTGGGTAAGGGGTAACATGCTCAATGATTTTTTCAAATAACGGAACAATGTCCATATTGTCATCATCCATTTCATTACGAACAATACCATCTCTTGCCACACCATAAAGAATTGGAAAATCTAATTGCTCATCATGTGCACCTAGTTCAGCAAACAAGTCAAATGTCATGTCAACAACATGCTCTGCTCGTTCGTCTTTTTTATCAATTTTATTAATCAACAATATCGGACATAACCCTCTTTCCAACGCTTTTTGTAGTACAAAACGTGTCTGAGGCATAGGTCCTTCACTTGAGTCCACCAACAAAATAGCCGTATCCACTGTCTTAATGATACGCTCTACTTCCGATGAAAAATCGGCATGTCCTGGTGTGTCTACTATATTTATTTTGTAATCTTTGTAGGAAATCGAACAGTTTTTAGAATAAATCGTAATACCGCGTTCTCGTTCAATATCATTGCTATCCATGACGCAATCAACCACTTCTTCGTGTCCTGAAAAAACACCGCTTTGGGCTAACATTGCATCGACTAGTGTTGATTTTCCTGCATCAACGTGGGCAATAACAGCAATATTGATTATTTTTTTTTCTCTCATAAATGCTCCTAGCTTTGATCATATATAATGATCTTCTATGCTTCATTGTAAACAACCTTTATATAATAACATTTACTAGGTTAAATAGCAAGTTTTTTTTGTAGCTTTTAGGGCATAATCTGATTCATATCTGATAATGTCTTAAGTAACCACATTTGATTATGTCCCAAAGGGAAAGGATGTCGTATAATAGAAACTCACTAAACGAACGAGGTTATATTATGCGAAAAATTGAACTTAACATGAAAGAACATCACAAATATGAAATTATCAAGAAACTTGTTGAAACTAACGGTAACAAACTCAATGCTTCCATCAAGATCGGCTGTTCCGTTCGCCATGTGAACCGAATGATTGCCGGCTACAAAGCAAACGGCAAAGGTTATTTCCAGCATGGTAACAAAGGGCGAAAGCCTAGCATCACACTTGATGACGAAACCCGTCAGAAGATTTTGGATCTCTACCGCAACAAGTACTATGATGCCAACTTCTCACATTTCCAAGAACTCTTGGCAAAGTACGAACATATTCAGGTTTCTGCCACAACCATCAACAACATTCTAAGTACCGAATTCATCCTATCACCCAAGGCCAACCGAAAAACCAAACGAAGGATGAAGGAAAGGCTCAAGGCTATGAAAAAAATGGCAAAAGCGAAAAAGGACATCAAAAGAATCGACACTGCCTTGGTCGACATCGATGATGCCCATCCCCGCCGTCCCCGCTGTTCCTTCTTTGGTGAAATGTTGCAGATGGACGCCTCCATCCACCAATGGTACGGTCAGACAAAGTCCCAACTTCACATCGCCATCGATGATGCTACTGGCTCTATTGTAGGCGCCTATTTCGACGAACAGGAGACACTTAACGGCTATTACAACGTATTCCATCAAATCCTATCCAATTATGGAATTCCCTATATGTTTTATACCGACCGACGCACTGTTTTTGAATACAAACAAAAAAGATCCGCTTCTATCGAAGCCGATACCTTCACTCAGTTCAGTTATGCTTGTCATCAGTTGGGAGTTGATATTAAGACCACCAGTATCCCCCAAGCCAAAGGTCGGGTTGAACGGTTGTTCCAGACTTTGCAATCACGCCTTCCAGTCGAACTTCGACTGAAAGGTGTGACAACGACTAAGCAAGCCAACGTATTCTTGAACTCCTACATAAAAGAATACAATGCTCAGTTCGCAATAGACTCCAAGCATATCAAAAGTGTCTTTGAAAAGCAACCCCCTCAGGAAAAAATTAACCTCATTCTTGCCGTGCTTTCTGACCGCAAAATCGATAATGGTCATTGCATCCGTTACAACAAGCATTATTACATGCCAACAGGTCGAGATGGTTTGCCTAAGCACTTTTATAAAGGTACTAAATCTCTAGTTATCCAAGCTTTCGATAACCAGCTCTATACTTCAATCAATGATGAAACCTATGCCCTAAGGCTCATTCCTGAACATGAATACTCTTCGATTAACTTTGACAGCCTATCAAAAATATCCGAGCCTAAGAAGCAAACCATTCCCCCTATCAACCATCCATGGCGCCAGGCTACATTTGCGAACTTTGCAAAACAGCAACGCCATCGGATTGACTTTGAGTCTGCCTGCTATACGCAGGAAGTACTGTCCAACTAGGACGACTCCGGTGCCTGCCTTACGGCGAGGATGGGGACGAAGCACCATAAAGAAAAAAGCCATGCACCTGACAGTGCTAATTATTAATTTTTTTTGGGACATTCTCAAAAACGGTTGACAGTTTTTTTTGTAGCTTTTAGGGCATAATAACATCCATATAGCTTATCGTTCCTATCGTATAAGGCACTTGTACACAGCGTCCATGTTGACCATCTATAAGGCGTTGAACTTCATCAAATGCCCGTTGAGACTTTTGGTAAAAGTCTTGTTTGACTGTATTCATCGCAATTTGAGTGTAGCCCATAAGGGTTATTCCATCAAATCCGCAGACCGGATGAAAGACATCCAGTTCACGCAATGCAAATACAGCTCCTATCGCCATAAGGTCTGAAGCACATACAATAATGTCTACTTCGTCCCCATATCTTAAAACTATCTGACGTGCTTTATATTCGTCAAAATCTCCATATTCAACAATCAGTTTAAATGCTAGTTCTCTTTGTAAGTCCTGCATTGCCCGAAGACGTTCTTGGGCAACATAGGACGACTTCTCGCCGGCAATATATAAAACCGTCTCTTTTATTGAATTATCCTGAAGCGTTTTTAGCGCGACATCATATTGTGCCTGATAATGGTTTATACTTACCGCCGATGTTTTTTGGTTATATAATGGAGAATCCACTAAGACACACATAAATTCTTGGCGTTCAATTAACTCTTTAAAAGCCGTATCTTCCCCTGTCAAATTATATATAATTAGACAATTGATACGTTGGGCAGCTAGATGCTCACGAATTTGATATACATTCATCTGTCTAAACTGAGAAGTAAAAAAAGTTACAACATCCATTTGATGTGTCTTTGCTCGATCAAAGGCTCCGGTCAGTTGCTTCATACCAATTTCATCTACAAACTGTCGATTATTTTGAATATCAATAATCAAACCGACCCGGTGAAATGAGCGCTTTGAAAGGGAGATTGCAACTGAATTTGGGATATAGTTTAGCTCTTCTACAGCTTTTCTTACCTTAGCTTTTGTCTCTTCACTCACCATAGCATAATTATTTAACACTTTTGAAACCGTTGATTTTGCCACCCCGGCTCTTTTTGCTACATCATTAATTGACGCCATAATAACCACCTTGCTTAACCTTGTTTTCTCTTTTTATTCATGAATGTGGATGTAATATTCTCTATGTCTTGGTCCATCAAATTCACAAAAATAAACGCTTTGCCATGTACCTAAAATTATCTCACCATGATGAATAAGAAGCGTCTCACTTGCTCCCACACAACTTGATTTTAGATGAGCGGATGAATTGCCTTCTCTATGGCGAAATTCTTTTCTATCCGGAAATGCTTTATCTAAGCCAAAAAGCATATCTGTTATAACATCTGGATCCGCATTTTCATTAATGGTAATTCCAGCTGTTGTATGGGGACAATAAATTGTACATAAACCTTCTAAAACATTAGAGTTGGACACAACTTCTTGAACTTGTTTTGTAATATCATAAAATTGTTCTCGCTCGGTTTTGATACTAAATTGTTTCGTCATATAATCATCCTTTCTCTTTTTATTTTAGTATAGCACGTAAATTTTTGACATGCATCTTTTAGCTATATTTTATTTCAATAAACCGCATATTGTCCTTGCTCAATTTGTTCTTGTCCGATTTTTTCTTCTTGTATTTGAGGTATTTCATTATACAGCATGAGATTTTTTTCAGAAATAACCGCTGTATCCACAAGTAAATCAATCACATGTTGATTTTTTGGTGTAAAGACTATCAAAATATACATCACTAAAAATATCTTTTGAAGATATCGCCCAAACAACTCCCGAACCATTACACTTGTCCAAGATAGATTTTCTTCATTAAAGCTTACCACGCGTAAGCCAAAAGCCATCTTGCCAAGAGTCTGACCTCGATTAAGCTTTGTCATCAAAACAAAATAAGTCAAATAGATTGCTAAGCTAATTCCTGCTTTTATAGCACCATCCTCAAGAAAAAATAGTAAAATACGTTGAAGGCTTCCTATGATAATAAGGTCCAAGCTGTACGCAAAAAAACGCATCCAAAATCCTGCAAAAATAGTCTTTGGATATTGATGATACTGTCCCATATTAATACCCCCTATACATATACATAAATCCGGATTTTTCTTTCCATGTGGCCGGAAGTTCAATATTTCCAACATTTATTTCTTGACCTAGATTGACAATTTTTGATGTTTTCATAAACCATTGGCTAAACATATCAAGTTCCACCTGATCATAAGTAATGATTTGAGCATTTTCTAGTCCATACTCTACTTCAAAATCCTCTAAAGCTTCTTCGTAGTAGCCAATATCATCTACAAGTCCATTATCTTTTGCCTGAGCGCCATCATATATTCTTCCATCTGCAATCTCATAGACATAATCTCTATCAAGCTCGCGACCTTCAGATACAACATCAACAAATCGTTCATACATGCTATCTACAAGCCCTTGTAACACATCTAAATCTTTTTGTGTGATTTCACGCGTTGATGAGCCGACATCCTTCATATCACCGCTTTTGATTGTCATATCTTCAACGCCCATTTTTTCTAATAATCCGGCATAATTCATCCCCGACATAATAACACCAATCGAACCTGTGATTGTTTCATTGGTTGCATAAATTTTATCTGCATATGCGGATATATAATAGCCTCCACTTGCCGCCATACTTTCCATGACAACATAAATCGGTATATCCCGTGCCGCTTTGACTTCACGTATTTTATCACTTAACTGAGCACTCTCATATACACCACCACCTGGACTATCTACTCTTAAGATAATTCCTTTGATTGTCTCATCATTTTTGACTGTCTCAAGTGATTCTAAAATGCGTTGATGATTATATTGGGGAACGCTAAAATAGCTTTCTTCCATATTCATAATCACACCTCGAACATTAAAAAGGGCAATACGTTCATCATATGCACCTTCGCGAATGACCGTTTCTGTAATTGAATCCTTCATAAGCTCTTCCCAAAAAGACGTCTTCTCAGCATCCTGAGTTAATATACGTCCTACAAATGAGATTACCAATGACGAAAAGAACACCACTATTGATAACCCTATCGCAATCCATCTTTTACTATTCATAACAAACTCCTTTTTCTATCTTTTATCTTTTACTTTATCTATACGAAGTATCATAACGTTTTGTCTACGTGTTGTCAATCTATCTTCCTCCTTGTTTTTATCATCCCTTCCGATAACTTGACATTCCAATTTATTATCTATACTATAATATTAATCCTATCAATTTTACACCCACAATATATGGAGGTTATATGAGTACATTAGTCATCTATAAATCTAAGACTGGCTTTACAGAAAGATATGCACATCTGATTGCAGAGGCTCTTTCATGTGAATGCATCAGCTCTCAAGCTGCTAAAAAAAAGAATCTGGTGCAATATGATACACTCATCTATGGCGGAAGTCTATATGCATCTACTATACTTGGCCTTAAAAAATTCATTGCCCAATTGACTCCTCCCATACAACAATCACTTTTTATATTTGCTGTTGGCCTTACCCCTGCAAGTCAAAATTACCTTCAAGAAATTACTGAACATAACCGTTCATCACTTAACTCATCCAATATCAACGCAGAATTCTTCTATTTGCGTGGTGGATTACATTATTCTCAATTAAACATACTTGACCGTCAGCTTATAAAAATAATGAAAAAGACAATTGAAGCTAAACCCCTGTCCGAACGTAGTGTTGATGAATGTGAGATGCTCAAAGGTTTTAGCCAGCCACTTGATTTTGTAACTTCAGAATCAATCCAACCTCTTATCTTAGCTTATAAAGGAGTACAATGATGCGAATTCTTGTTGATGCAGATGCATGTCCTGACAAAAATATCATAATTGAGCTTGCTAATAAATACCACATTGAACTCCACTTTTTCACGGATATTAATCATGATTTAAGCGGATACGACGCTAAGGTTCACATTGTAGATCAAGGACGAGATTCCGTTGATTTTGCCATTATCGGTGCCATGAAACAAGGCGATCTAATCGTTACTGCCGATTACGGCGTCGCATCTTTAGCACTTGGGCGAAACGGTCTTGTTATTAGCCCTTCCGGTAAACAGCTTCATCATGATAATATTGATCAACTGATGTTCGAACGTCACCTCGGACAAAAATCAAGACAAGCAGGGCTTCGAGGTCCTCGTCATAAAAAACGTTCTTCAAAAGACAGTCAAAAATTCTTCCACCAGCTAGAAGAACTTATACGCGTTCATCAAATCCATTCCTAAGACATTCGACATTCTACCTTTTGTACATAGCACTTGCTGATTGGGAACCAAAAGAATATACAAAAAAAAGAGATTATATAAAAGCAAAATTTATTTGCACTTATATAATCTCTTTTTATTTCTGAATAAAGTCATTAAATCTATTAATTATTATCTATCATTTACAGTAATCTATCATACTCTCAAAGCTTTGGTTCAAGCCCTCGATCTATTAGTACTAGTCAGCTGAACATGTTACCATGCTTACACACCTAGCCTATCAACCTGGTCGTCTTCCAGGGATCTTACTCCATTAAGGATGAGATATCTTATCTTGAGGGGGGCTTCACGCTTAGATGCCTTCAGCGTTTATCCCTTCCCGACTTGGCTACTCTGCTATGCCTTTGGTAAGACAACAGATACACCAGCGGTCAGTCCATCCCGGTCCTCTCGTACTAAGGACAGCTCCTCTCAAATATCTTGCGCCCACGACGGATAGGGACCGAACTGTCTCACGACGTTCTGAACCCAGCTCGCGTACCGCTTTAATGGGCGAACAGCCCAACCCTTGGGACCGAATACAGCCCCAGGATGCGATGAGCCGACATCGAGGTGCCAAACCACTCCGTCGATGTGAACTCTTGGGAGTGATAAGCCTGTTATCCCCAGGGTAGCTTTTATCCGTTGAGCGATGGCAATCCCACTTTCATACCACCGGATCACTAAGTCCTAGTTTCCTACCTGCTCCACCCGTCGGTGTCACAGTCAAGCCTTCTTATGCCTTTGCACTCTGCGAATGATTTCCAACCATTCTGAGAAGACCTTTGAGCGCCTCCGATACACTTTCGGAGGCGACCGCCCCAGTCAAACTCCCCACCTGACAGTGTCCCCACACCCGTTTAGGGTGCTAGGTTAGAAATCCAATATTACAAGAGAGGTATCCCAACAGTGGCTCCACGAAGACTGGCGTCCTCGCTTCAAAGCCTCCCTCCTATCCTGTACATGTAACATCGAATCCCAATATCAAGCTAGAGTAAAGCTCCATGGGGTCTTTCCGTCCTGTCGCGGGTAACCGGCATCTTCACCGGTACTACAACTTCACCGGGCGCGTTGTCGAGACAGTGCCCAAATCGTTACGCCTTTCGTGCGGGTCGGAACTTACCCGACAAGGAATTTCGCTACCTTAGGACCGTTATAGTTACGGCCGCCGTTTACTGGGGCTTAAGTTCTAGACTTCGCTTACGCTAATCCTTCCCCTTAACCTTCCAGCACCGGGCAGGCGTCAGCCCCTATACTTCACCTTTCGGTTTTGCAGAGACCTGTGTTTTTGCTAAACAGTCGCTTGGGCCTATTCTCTGCGGCCATCCGAAGATGGCACCCCTTCTCCCGAAGTTACGGGGTCATTTTGCCGAGTTCCTTAACAACGCTTCTCCCGTCGGCCTTAGGATTCTCTCCTCATCTACCTGTGTCGGTTTGCGGTACGGGCACATATAAAACAATAGCGGCTTTTCTTGGCAGTATGGATTCACAAGCTTCTCTACTTTAATTCGATCCGCGTCACACTTCAACCTTAAGTTGGACGGATTTGCCTATCCAACGGCCTTTGTGCTTGCACCAGTTTTTCCTTTCCTGGCTCTTGTTATCCTCCTGCGTCCCCACAGTTCTGTTTATATGCGGTACTAGAATTTCAACTAGTTGTCCATCGGCTACGGCTTTCGCCCTCACCTTAGGTCCCGACTTACCCAGAGAAGATCAGCTTTACTCTGGAAACCTTAGATATTCGGCCGAGAAGATTCTCACTTCTCTCTCGCTACTCATTCCGGCATTCTCTCTTCTTAGCTCTCCACTGCTCCTTACGGTACAGCTTCTCCAATCTAAGAATGCTCCTCTACCACTGATACTTACGTACCAATCCACAGCTTCGGTGGCGTGTTTTAGCCCCGGACATTTTCGGCGCAAGACCTCTCGACTAGTGAGCTATTACGCACTCTTTGAATGCATGGCTGCTTCTAAGCCAACATCCTAGTTGTCTTCGAAATCTCACATCCTTTTCCACTTAACACGCACTTTGGGACCTTAGCTGGTGGTCTGGGCTCTTTCCCTTTTGACTATCGAACTTATCTCCGATAGTCTGACTCCTGATCATCATCTATATGGCATTCGGAGTTTGATATGCTTCGGTAAGCTGTGAAGCCCCCTAGGCAATTCAGTGCTCTACCTCCATTAGACTAAATCAAGGCTAGCCCTAAAGCTATTTCGAGGAGAACCAGCTATCTCCGGGTTCGATTGGAATTTCTCCGCTATCCACACGTCATCTCCACCTTTTTCAACAGATGTGAGTTCGGTCCTCCATTACCTTTTACGGTAACTTCAACCTGCACATGGATAGGTCACCCGGTTTCGGGTCTACGACTACTGACTTGACGCCCTATTAAGACTTGGTTTCCCTTCGGCTCCACATCTTTAATGCTTAACCTTGCCTGCAATCGTAACTCGCCGGACCGTTCTACAAAAAGTACGCCGTCGCACTTTAACGTGCTTCGACTGCTTGTAAACATAGGGTTTCAGGTTCTCTTTCACTCCCCTCCCGGGGTTCTTTTCACCTTTCCTTCACAGTACTATGCGCTATCGGTCACTAGGTAGTATTTAGGCTTACGGGGTGGTCCCCGCTCATTCACGCAAGGTTTCTCGTGTCTCGCGCTACTCTGGATCCTGCTGGCTAACTCAAACTTTCGTCTACGGGGTTCTCACCCTCTTTGACATGCTCTTCCAAAACATTTCGACTAATCTTTGTTAATACCGTCTGCAGTCCGAACCCCTATGAACTAGGTTCACAGGTTTGGCCTCTTTCCCTTTCGCTCGCCGCTACTTAGGAAATCGATGTTTCTTTCTCTTCCTCCGGGTACTTAGATGTTTCAGTTCCCCGGGTTCCCCCTACTAAGCTATGTATTCACTCAGTAGTAACTGGGATCTTCCCAGCCAGGTTTCCCCATTCGGTAATCTCTGGATCAATGGCTATTTGCGCCTCCCCAAAGCTTTTCGCAGCTTATCACGACCTTCTTCGGCTCCTAGTGCCAAGGCATCCACCCTATGCTCTTATTAGCTTGAACGTTCGCTTTAAGAGTATGATACATTTCTGTATCTGATAGTTTTGGTTCACACACATCATTACAATGTATGTTTCCTTGGTTTTATTTCTTTTATGAATCGGCTAATTCATAATTAGATAATAGGTTTAATTTGATTAATTAATTCCTGGATTAATTAATCTGACTTTATTCAGTTATCAATGTTCTCTCAACTCTAAGGCCCTTATTCTTTTTGAAAAGAACCTAGTAACATATGGAGATTCGAACTCCAAACCTTGCGGCGCTTCCGTCTAAGCTATATTCATAATAAATAGGCAGCCACCTACTCTCCCAGGTCGTTACCAACCAAGTACCATCGGCCGTCCAAGGCTTAACCATCGTGTTCGGTATGGGAACGGGTGTTTCCCGAGGACGCATCGCCACCTAAGAGTTTTTCTATGAAAAACTCAGAACTTTCAGTTCTTCATGAACTTCTAGTTTATTCTTTCCGGCAGATGTATGCTTGCATACATTGAGAGGAAAGCTTCCAAGTTTTCTCTTAGATGTTATTAAATTGTAAGTTACTTTTAATAACTCAATAGTGAAGTAAATCTCGCTCTACCGTGTTTGCGAGTTGCCTTTCGGCTTGTTGTATGTTTTTTGACGTCGTTACCACGACGGCAGTCTCTGCTGCTCATCTTAAACCCTCAGGTCTAAGTTCTTCCTTAGAAAGGAGGTGATCCAGCCGCACCTTCCGATACGGCTACCTTGTTACGACTTCACCCTAGTCATTGATTTCGCCTTAGACAGCTCCCTCCTTACGGTTGGGTCACTGGCGTTGGGCGCTTCCAACTTCCATGGTGTGACGGGCGGTGTGTACAAGGCCCGGGAACGTATTCACCGCAGCATTCTGATCTGCGATTACTAGCGATTCCAACTTCATGTAGTCGAGTTGCAGACTACAATCCGAACTGGGACGGACTTTATGAGGTTTGCTTAAGGTCACCCTGTCGCTTCTCTTTGTATCCGCCATTGTAGCACGTGTGTAGCCCAAATCATAAGGGGCATGATGATTTGACGTCATCCCCACCTTCCTCCGAGTTATCCCCGGCAGTCTCTCTAGAGTTCCCATCCGAAATGCTGGCTACTAAAGATAAGGGTTGCGCTCGTTGCGGGACTTAACCCAACATCTCACGACACGAGCTGACGACAACCATGCACCACCTGTCACTTCTGTCCCGAAGGAAAGTCTCGATTAAAAGACGGTCAGAAGGATGTCAAGATTTGGTAAGGTTCTTCGCGTTGCTTCGAATTAAACCACATGCTCCACCGCTTGTGCGGGCCCCCGTCAATTCCTTTGAGTTTCAGTCTTGCGACCGTACTCCCCAGGTGGAATGCTTATTGCGTTAACTGCGGCACCGAGATTCGACTCCCGACACCTAGCATTCATCGTTTACGGCGTGGACTACCAGGGTATCTAATCCTGTTCGCTCCCCACGCTTTCGTACCTCAGCGTCAGTTACAGTCCAGAAAGCCGCCTTCGCCACTGGTGTTCTTCCTAATATCTACGCATTTCACCGCTACACTAGGAATTCCACTTTCCTCTCCTGTACTCTAGCCCACCAGTTTCAAATGCAATCCCGGAGTTGAGCTCCGGGCTTTCACATCTGACTTAATGGGCCGCCTACGTACCCTTTACACCCAGTAATTCCGGATAACGCTTGCCCCCTACGTATTACCGCGGCTGCTGGCACGTAGTTAGCCGGGGCTTCTTAGTCAGGTACCGTCATTTTCTTCCCTGCTGATAGAAGTTTACAATCCGAAAACCGTCTTCCTTCACGCGGCGTTGCTGCATCAGGCTTTCGCCCATTGTGCAATATCCCCCACTGCTGCCTCCCGTAGGAGTTTGGGCCGTGTCTCAGTCCCAATGTGGCCGATCACCCTCTCAGGTCGGCTACAGATCGTCGCCTTGGTGAGCTTTTATCTCACCAACTAGCTAATCTGACGCGGGTCCATCCTATGGCACCGGAGTTTTTCACACTGTATCATGCGATACTGTGCGCTTATGCGGTATTAGCTAAGATTTCTCTTAGTTATCCCCCTCCATAGGGCAGGTTACCCACGCGTTACTCACCCGTCCGCCGCTCTCCAGCTCATCCGTCATCCGAAGATTCCGTCAAAGCCTTCTCGCTCGACTTGCATGTGTTAGGCACGCCGCCAGCGTTCATCCTGAGCCAGGATCAAACTCTCAAATTAAAAGTTTTTTATCCTCGCTTAAACACTAGCTGTTCGCTATTACTGTTACTTGATCTCTCAAGAATTGTTTGGTATAACTTGGTTTACTTCACTATTCAATTATCAAATGTTCATTTGGTATTTTTTTGCGTTTCGCTGTTTTTGTCAGCGAAGATTATAATATCATATCTCTTCGTCTGTGTCAACAACTTTTTTTAATTTCTTTTTTAATGTTCCTTTGCCGCTGTGTCTGACACGCTTGTGTAGCTCACTTAAGCAACGTATTGTACTATAACATCATTGGAGTTGTCTGTCAACAACTTTTTGATTTTTCTTTTCTCTACTTGTCAGGAATGTTGTATGCCTCACTTAAGCAGCGAATAGTACTTTAACATCATTTGTTCAATGTGTCAATAGTATTATTGTATTTTCTTGTATTTTCTTGTTTTTATTATAACCCTTTCATTTTATACTCTCATACAAAAGCTTTCTATATCCTATACTTCTCAATATTTATATACTTATAGATATACAGAAAAGTAGAGGTTTGCCAAAACACCAACCTCTACTTTGTATCATACTAATTCTATATATGTTCATCTAAGACATTTTATTTATTCATCATCTGAGTCATCATCCGAATCATCGTCTGAGTCATCGTCTGAGTCATCATCCGAATCATCGTCTGAATCGTCGTCTGAATCATCGTCTGAATCATCGTCTGAATCATCGTCTGAATCGTCGTCTGAATCATCGTCTGAATCGTCATCCATGTCGTCGTCGTCGTCCATGTCATCATCGTCGTCCATGTCGTCATCGTCGTCCATGTCGTCATCGTCGTCCATGTCGTCATCGTCGTCCATGTCATCATCGTCATCCATGTCGTCATCGTCGTCCATGTCATCATCGTCGTCCATGTCATCATCATCGTCCATGTCGTCATCGTCGTCCATGTCATCATCGTCGTCCATGTCATCATCATCGTCCATGTCGTCATCGTCGTCCATGTCATCATCGTCCATGTCATCATCGTCGTCCATGTCATCATCGTCGTCCATGTCGTCATCGTCGTCTATGTCGTCATCGTCAAGACGATCTTCCTCTTCTTCTCGCAGCTTTTCAAGACGCTCTTCTTCGTCTTCACGTAACTCCTCAAGGCGATCTTCTTCATCTTCTTCTAAATCTTCAAGCCATTCAAGCTCATCTTCAAGACGATCTTCTTCGTCTTCAAGCAAGTCTTCAAGGCGATCTTCTTCGTCTTCAAGTCGGTCTTCACGCAGTTCTTCTGCGAGTTCAGCTAGTTCTTCTGCACGATCAATATCTTCTAATTGAAGCAATAGAGCTTCTTTTACTCTTGCCACTTCATCTTTTGATAATTCAACATCTAACATTGCTTGCTTTGACGCTTCCATCTTTGCACGGGCTTTATCAATCGCTTCTTGGTCTCCTGATTCCAACGCTTTTTCATATGAAATTTTATCTTCCAAGAATATCGCTTTAGCTGTCAAATAGTCTTCTTTTGCCAGTAAAAAGTCATTGATAATTTCTTCTCGTAGATCATCATCTAATTTTGCTTTATCAAGATTTTTTTGAACTCGATTTACTTTATGTTCAAAATCTTCTACCAATATTATTCCATCTTTTGCAAATGCTAAAACACGCTCATCATCTTCAAAGAATTCTTTGACCGAAGTAATGTTTTCACCGTTTTTAGCTGTTGATAACAAGCCAACCGGAACCTTTGCCTTTATTGCTTCTTTTAGCTGTTTTTCATCTGCTTGCGCTAATGCAACATTGACACTTCCCATTAATTCACTCGTCTCTTTTAACGCTTCCAAACGCTGCTGAATATCTTGGCTGTTTTCTTTAGATACTGTTGTGATTAAAATATAGTCATCTTCCAAATCTTCAACATCCATAAATCCTGCCAAAAATGCTTCACTTGCAATTGTTTCTACCGCTTGTTCAACTGTTTCTCCCTTTATGTTCTTCAAGTTTAATGTCTTTGCATCCTCATTAAGTTGGTCATATCCAATGACTACCGCGTCTTTATTTAAGTCCAATTTGACGCTCGGATTGATGTCAACCACTACATATGATGCTGGTTTTGGCAAACCTAACACCACTCCTAATGTGATAAGAATTAATAAACTTGCTGCAACTGCTACTATTTTTTTGTACTGCATAAAACTATTTCTCCTTTCAGAATCGTAATATATTATGTCTTCTTCGGAAAAAAGGATATGCTGCCCTTGTTGCATTGTACCTTTGCGTTGAATACGATAGTATGCCTTGTTTGACAAAACAACAGAATATTCATCATACACTTTCATAACAATACCTTTTTGCATCACGATCACCTCTTTCCACTATACTATTCCCAGGTAAAATAATTTTTAGGGTACATTTTTCAAAAAATTTGTAAAAGTTTTTTTAAATCCACTGTTTTAACAAGTCAAATTTTTCTACCCATACAACAATAACGGATATAATAAACTCTTTGCTTCGACCAATAATTTTTCGCGTAATATTAAATCGACGACACATTTTAGTTATTGGCAGCCTTCTTTTTTCATATAGCCAATCAACTAAGTCCTGTTCTTGACTGGTTTTTTTCCCAATCTCCACACTTCGCTCTCGTGTGTCTAAGTGCATTGGCTTATTTTCAACCAAATCATCAAAGGTTAGTCCAAAAAGTTGAAGTTTTTTTTCAAAAGCCTCAATCTCTTGTTTGAGAATAATCTGTTCTTCTAAGGAAGGCGTATTGTCACCCATCTCATGATCGTCTATGTCTTCATGTATATGGGTATCATGCCTTTCTAGATAATTAGCTACTCGACGTTGTAACACCATTTTGGCAAAACCATAAAAATGTCCTTTTTGTACATCATATTTTTCTATAGCTTCTAAAAAAGCAGATAACCCAACTGAAAAAGCTTCATCATTCTGATCAGACACATATCTTCCTAATTTACTCGATACATTTGATAAGATAAAGGGTTTATATTCTTCAATAAACTGCGCACATGCATTTGAATGAATATCTTTTTGAAGTTCTATTACATACTCGTCTAGCTCCATCATCAACCCTCTCTCTCTATATCTGTATATCTCTTTATTTGTATATCTTATTCAACATCCATATCATCATAACATTTTATCTTGTTGCTTTCAATTTACTTTTTTATATATTTTTACACCATATCCATCAATTACGACTTTCGCGTCTTCCATTCTATGCTCAAGAACATTCTCCCATTGTTTTTCGCCTAGATGAATTGTTTGTTTTGTTGCATTAAAATTCATCACAAAGACAAACGTATTTTTTTCATCATATCGCGTCTGCACAGAAACACCTTCCGGTATCTTTGCGTTCATTACAGGTTGTAGCTGAAGCTCTTGAATAAGTTGTCCATAAAAATCTTCTTCAAAGTTTTGATTATTTCTAAACGCAATGTAAAAAGCTTGCCCTAAACCAAAAGTATTTTTTGTTAATGCTGGCTTTTGTGCATAAAAATCTTCGGTATACGTTCCTATGGCTTTTGCAGTCTCAAGATGTAATAAATCACACAACTCAATCCCTTTGTACACTCTACCTTCCAATCCTTCCATAGTAAGATTGATGGTATTGTACTCTTGAGGATAAAGGCTGTCTGTCTCTTCCACCCAGATTCCTAACACTTGTCGTAAAGGTCCCGGCATGCCACCTAAAAAGCATAAATCATTTGCATCGACAACACCACTCATATAGGTTGCCACAAATGTTCCTCCGGCTTTTACAAAGGCTTCAATACGCTTTGCTATATCTTTTCGTACCATATAGAGCATCGGGGCAACAACGACTTTATATGCATTAATATCTTGTTCCATATCAATAATATCAACCGGAATGCCTTTTTTCCAAAAAGCACCATAGTGTTTCTTTACCGTTTCAAGATATTTTTTATTGCGATTATTATATCCTTTTGCTTCATTAATCCCCCAACGATTTTCCCAATCATATATGAGTGCTACTTCCGGCTTGACAGAGGTACCCACAACTTCGTCCAATTGTTCTAGCACGCTCCCTACTTCGCTGACATCGTTAAAAACCCGTGTATGTTCATGCCCACAGTGATCCACCACTGCACCATGAAATTTTTCAAAAGACCCTCTGCTTTTTCTCCATTGAAAATATTGAACTGTATCTGCCCCGTGAGCAATTGCTTGAACTGAAGCTAATAAATGCATCCCCGGACGTTTTAATTTTGCCACTTCCTGCCAGTTCGTCATACTCGGGGTGCTTTCCATTAACATAAATGGTTTCCCTTTTTTTAGGCTTCGATTCAGATCATGCAAAAAACCCGTCTCTATAGCAATCTCAAGCGAATCCCGATCTGTGTGCCATAAGGGATAACTGTCCCATGAGATAACATCTAGTGTCGTTGCCATTTTCCAGTAATTTAATCCTTCAAAAGTCCCCATAAAATTTGTTGTTACCGGTATGTCCGGTGTTAATTGGCGTAACGGCTCTATCTCATTTTCCATAAAATCCAGTGTTTGATCTGTGACAAATCGTTTCCAATCAATAACTAGCCCATGAACAGATCGCTCTCCCTTTGATGATGGGGATTGAATTTGATCCCACTGTGTATATGTATGGCTCCAAAACCCTGTCCACCATGCATGATTTAATTTTTTCAAATCATGATCATATTTTTGTTTTAGCCATTCTCGAAAGGCATCTTGACATAAATCACAATGACATTCTCCACTATATTCATTGCTGATGTGCCAGGCTATCAGCGCCGGATGGTCCTTGTAGCGTTTTGCCAATTCTGTATTTATACGTCTAGTTTTTTCTCGATAGATAGGGGCTGTAAAACAGTGATTGTGCCGTTCACCATGCAAGTTCTTAGTTCGGTCTTCATTGGTACGAAGTACACTTGGATATTTTTGAGATAACCAGGCCGGTCTTGCTCCACTAGGCGTTGCAAGAATTGCATATTTCCCTTCTGCTGCCAAGCGATCCATAATCTGATCCATCCATGAAAAATCAAACTTTCCTTCCTCAACTTCAAGAGCACTCCATGAAAATATACCAATAGACATTGCGTTAACATGTGCTAAGTCCATTAATCGAAAATCTTCATCCCATATTCCCTCATAGCCCATCCATTGGTCCGGATTATAATCTGCTCCGTGTAACATTTTAGGTATTTTCTTACTAATCGGTCCGTAATTCATCTTTACATCATCCTTTCACAACACTATAATATAATTATACTGTTATTATATGTCTCTATTAATCACCGTTCAATATGAGCTTTTTGAATAACATATAATTATATTGTCATGGAGGTCTTATATGCATTTTCCTGTAATTACCGAAGAAGAACGTCTACTTCCTTTATACGTAACTGGTATAGGCCATCAAAACCCTCAAGAAAAAATCCACCGTCCAGACGGATTTAATGATTATCAATGGATATATTGTGCACGCGGCGAAGGTAAAATTACCGTCAATCATCAAGAATTCATCGTCACTGCAGGACAAGGGTTTTATCTTGCCCCCAATATCGCCCACGAATACACCTCTATCAAAGGTCCTTGGGAGACGTATTGGATTATGTATAACGGTACGGCTATTGATTTAATCTATCACCAATTAAACTTAGGTATATTTGGAACAATTAATATAGGAAGTAATTTTTCATTTTATACCTCTATATACACCCTTTTAACAAGTGACATAACCCATAAAATCATAGATTCTAGTGTCATACTCTATCAACTCATTGTACAACAAAAAGACAGTCTTCAAAGCACTTTGACTTCAAAGACTGTCTCTCCCGTTGATAAATTACAACCTGTTATTCAATATATGCGCTCTCATCTGCATGAAGATCTTAGTTTGGACCAACTTGCCGATACCATTGATGTGACCACCTACTATTTGTGCAAGCTATTTAAAAGCGCTTTTGGTCTAGCACCAATAAAGTATCTTACCCAACTGCGTATTCAACACGCCAAAGAATTGCTTCTCACAAAAGCTTCTTACCCCGTTTGGCAAATAGCACAAAGTGTAGGGTACCGAGATACAAGTTACTTTTGTCATGTTTTTAAACAAAACGAGTTGTTATCACCAACTGCATTTCGAAAGAACCATGGTTTATAGCGATGCTTCTAACACCTGCACACGCTCATCTTCTTTGATTTTTCCTAATGCAATAAATTGTTCTGTAATATTACCAAGGGCTGTAGCTTTCCTTCGATCCAAAAATCAGCTTTTTCTTGCTGTATTTTTCAATCAGCTGGCAAAGTAACTGATCCCTCACACCGCTCTGACGTATCGTTCAACCCACTAATTTTCTTGTTCCGCTTATATTATGATTGTGCTGGGTATACTTAAACACCGATCACAGATATCATACTGAAACAGGTCTATTTATATATCTTCCATGATAAAATCAATCCATATGTAATCAATTGCTCCATCTTCGTATGACAAAACCCCGTGATTCGATCCTAGAGGTATATGGACGATTTCATTAAAGTTATATTTATTTTCATCTATAACTATCTTGGCTTGATTATTCGGAAAAGGAATAAAGATTTGTTCAATCTGAGGATGCTTGTGAGTTGGAACGATATTTTCACCCTGACTTCTAACTCCTCCTACGATTAAACCAGGAACTATATTTTTATCCAGCCAAATAGTTGAAATCGTCTTTGGCGTCTTTTGACTGTCGATAACTTCTGTTTTGTCTTCTTCATAAATCAATAACGGTAAATTGTCACTATCAATTTCCCCCTTATATTCAGGAATCTTTATAATAACAATATTCGTGTTTGATTTTATACTTTTTATTCCAATAGGTTTTATTACATTTGTTATGAAAAATGAATGTTTAGTCATCAGCTTTTTATTACAACTTATCTCACCATCATTAGTATAAATAATGACCAAACCTTCTTCGCTTTGAAGTGTATATTCTTCGTTTTTATTTAGAGATATTTTTTGAATATCTATCCCTCTAATATTATTTAAACAATTTATGTTTTTGCTTATTTTTTTCTGCCTCTCTTGGAACTTGTTTTCATACTTTCTTATTTTCATATGTTTTGCCCTTTTATTTTGTATAATACTATTTCTTCTTTAGGCTTTGCATGTACAATAAACTGTTGACAGTTTGAAGTAATAAGAACTGTATCTCCTTTCTTAAGTTCATTCTCTTGTTTTTCATTTATATCGTCAACTATATATTTTCCATTTCCTTCGTAAATAAACAAACCATAAAATTCATTTTCTGCTTGAAATACCATCTGATCTCTTATTATTATTTTATCAAGTGAAAAGCACTCTGTATCTTCATATGAAATAATTGGTTGTATGCTATTTTTTTCTTGGTCTATGATTTCGTGAGAAATACGGCATTGGTCAATAACTTCATCGAAACTATATCCTCTTTGGTCAAAACAATCAAACATTGCCTCTGTTCCTATTCCTTGATGGCAATCCATTTCCTCAATTTTTAATCCAAAAGGTGTTGTTTTTTCAACACGCAATGTATAATCTGTTGGCTCTTGGATTTCAATTAACATGCAATTTGCTCCTATTGCATGTGGAAACCCACCTGGAATTAAATACGTCTCATTTTTTTTCACATTGATTTTATGCAACATTCCTAACATTTCATCTAAATTTTGTGCATAAAAAGCATTCTTAAATTCTTCAAACACAACATTCTCTTTAAATCCTAGGTATATGCAGGCATTATCATCTCGTGTATCAAGAATATGCCAGGCTTCTGTTTTCCCATAATTTGAGTTAAAATACTTTTTTGCTTTTTGTTTTGTAGGATGCGCTTGTATAGTTAGACGTTCTTTCGAGTCAATTATTTTAGTCAACACACCTATTTCATTTCTTGTCAACTGCGCATACTTTTTTCCAAGTACTTCATTTGGATATTCTTTGACTAATTCAGTCAATGTTTTATCTATTTTCCCTGCTACAATGATTTGACTTTTACCTTCATCTATATTTTTTCTGCAACTATTACTTGCTTTCGTTGTTGACATAATCCATAATTCAGGAAAATTTGAATCTTTTGGAGAGTCACAATTTGTGAACTCATCTATATTTCTCCCTCCTACATAAGTTCTCCAAGCTCTTTCACTTGTTAACTTCACAGGTTCTTTCAATAATTCTTTCATATTATATTACCTCTTTCTAAACTATCCGATTATCGATGGAAGCCAAAGTGTAATTTGCGGAAATGCAATAATCATAATTAATAAGATTGCAATTACTGTGTAAAAAGGTAAAAATGCCTTAAATGATTTTTCAATCGGTAACTTTGCAATTGCGCATCCAACAAACAAAGAATTTCCAACTGGTGGTGTACACAAACCTATTCCAAGGTTTAGAATCATAATGATTCCAAAGTGAATTGGATCATATCCAATTGCTGTTACTACCGGTAAAAAGATTGGTGTAAGCATAAAAATTAATACCGCCATATCCATAAACATTCCTGCAATAAGTAAGACTAGATTAATCATAAGCATTATTAAAATCGGATTATCTGTAAGTGATAGCATAAATTCAGAAATCATCGTCGGAACTTTTAAATAAGCTAAAATGTAACCAAACATAGATGACATTGAAATAACCGCCATAATTGTAGCTAAAGAGTTTAACGAACCTGTTAATACACGCTTAAACCTTTGAAAATTCATTGTTTTATATACAAATGTTGTTATAACCAATCCATAAATTGCAGCAATACCTGCTGATTCAGTTGGTGTAAATATTCCTCCTACAATTCCACCTATTATAATAAAGATAGTTGCAAGTCCTAGCAAAGAATCAAAAGCTATTTTTAAGCTATCCTTTAAACTATATTTATCTCCTACCGGATAGTTTCTTTTTCTCGCTACAGCATATGCCACTATCATTAATGCAACACCTAGTAATAGTCCCGGAATATATCCCGCAATAAATAAATTACTAATAGATAAGCCACCTGCTGCAATAGCATAATAAATCATATTCTGACTCGGTGGTATAATAATTCCTTGAACTGAAGATGTTACTGTAACAGCTACACTATAGTCTTTATCATACCCTTCTTTTTCCATTGCTGGTATCAACAATGCTCCGATTGAAGATACGTCCGCAACAGAAGATCCACTTATTCCTCCAAAGAGCATACTAACCACTATGTTAACCATAGCCGTTCCACCCCGAATTCTTCCCACCAAAACATCTGCAAATTTCATTAGCTTATCACTGATGCCACCTTCTGTCATAATCGATGCAGCTAAAATGAAAAATGGAACTGCTAAAAACCCAAAATTATATAATGATATAACCATTTTTTGAAAAAGTAAGAATAAATTTATATTTAGAAATAGTGCTGTAATTAAACTTGAAATACCTAATGAAAAAGCGATAGGTATTCTCATCATCATTAAAATAGCCAATACTGAAAAAAGTATTATGACTCCAATTACCTCTGGGCTCATTTAAGCTCCTCCTTATTATATGTTTTTAAAAATAATGATTTTATGAATAATAATAGACTGTATATAACCATTAGTATGGACGCTATAATAACTGGAATATACATTAAAATTTTAGGTAATCCGCTTACTGGAAGAGTGTTGCCAATAATCGAATTTGTTATAATAATCAAGTAGTATGTCATTATTGTGCAAAAAGACGCTACAACAAGATGGCGAATTATATCAAGACCTCTTTGTACCTTGACAGGTAGTTTTTCATAGAACATAACAATTGCAATATGATCTTCAAAGTACAATTCATTTGCAATAGAAAAGAAGCCAAACCAAATTAATAATAATAATGATGCTTCTTCAGACCATATCAAGGGGTTATTAAACACATATCTAAATAATACGTGTATTCCTGTAATAGATAATGTTAGGACAAGCAGAACAGAACATATTCCTCTGAATAGAGCTATAACCTTTAAAATTATGTTATCAATTTTTTGCATATTTATCCTTTCCTTAAATAATACAGTTGCAATACAGCTGCTTTGCAACTGTATTATTTATAACAATTTAATAGGTTATAAATTAATACTTATATCCTTTGATTTCCTCAATAATTGATTCTAAGTAATCATAATCTGCATACATAGGTGCTACAGCATCTTGAAACTCTTGAATATTTACTTGTGTAAATTCACATCCAGCTTCAATTGCCTCTTGCTTACTTTCTTCCTGTGCTTTTATCATAGCTTCTCTTTGCCAAATAGCTGCTTCTTGTGCCGCTTCTTTCACTAGTTCAAACTGTTCATCTGTAAGCTTTTCTTTAACTGTGGCACTCATAATCAAATTACAAAATCCTGCCGTATGCCTATCCTCCATATAATACTTTGCGACCTCATAATGTCCAGATGTTGTATAACTTACAAAATCATTTTCTGCGCTGTCAATCACACCTGTTTGTAATGCAGTGAAAACATCCGCATAAGGCATAGGAGTAGCTGTTGCATTTAAAGCTGTAATCATATTAATATTCGCTGCGGAATCCATAACTCGTATTTTTTTTCCTGCTAAATCAGCTAAACTCACCGCCTTTTCCATTGTATAAAATGACCGCCACCCTGAAGAAAGATAGTTTAAGACATACACCCCCGTCTTTTCCAGCATTTCTTCATTAAGCGCTTTTCCAACACTACCATCTACAGCAGCCCATCTATGCGCATCATCATTAAACATATAAGGAAGTGTTAATGCCTCATAACCGTCCACATACTGTGTTAATTGAACCACATTTATACGCGCAAAATCTAATACACCTGCTTTAACTTGCTCTGTCGTTTCAGCCTCTTCTCCCAACTGTGCATTTGGATATACTTCGATTTGTACTTGTCCATTGGTTTTTTCATTTACTAATTCTGCAAATTTTTCTCCTGATTGCGCCAAAGGACTAGATAGTGGTTGATTATCAGCCAACTTTAATGTAATCGGTGTGTTCTCACCAGCCTCACTTTCATTCGAATTGCTGCATCCTGTTGGTACCACCATAGATAACACCAAACATAAAACTAAAATTAATTTTTTCATTTTTCTTCTCCTTTTTTTTTATTATTAAATCATATAAAATATGAATTAATTTCGGCAATCGATTTCCCATTATGCGAAAATATTGCCACACATTTGTGTAGCTTTATCTTCACGCTCTTGGTTTTGATGTACTCTTTCTTAAAATCAAATTAACATCTTGGGAGCAGTCTATTTTTGAAGCATAATCTCTATCCTCAAGAACTTCCAGTAAATACTGAATACTTTTTTGTCCAACCTCATATTTATTAACTTTCAACGTAGTTATTTCAGGTTCGATTAAATTTGAAAAGAACGTATCATCAAATCCTATCACTGAATAGTCTTTTGGAATACTGTAACCCTGGTTTTTTAATACAGATATAGCGCCTAGAGCAACCAAGTCATTCATACATACAATACCTGTTATGTCCTTATTTTTACTCTTAAGCATTTCATTGGCACAGAATATACCTGTATTGCAATCAGGTATAGAGTCGTTTGTTCCCACTTTTTTTTCCTTTTCATCTACAAAAACATTATTTTTGTTGTATACTATTCCAAATTCTTTTAATGCCTTTTTATAGCCTCTTAGTTTTTCTTCACGTATTTTATTATCTATTTTTGAAATAAACAAAGCAATGTTTTTGTGTCCCAATTCTATCAAATGTTTTGTCACGGTATAAGCTTCTTCTTCTCGGTCAAAATACATGGTTGGAATCCTATCGTCTAATTCACTTTTTATTCCAATAGATACAACCTTCCCACCTCTATTAATAAAATTTTTCAAACTTTCAGGCACATTATCTACAAATATTGTTATAATTCCACTGACACGGTCTCCAATTAAACGCTCTAAATACTTATCTGTTCTTACATCTTCACGATCACAACTACATATATTAATCGTATAATTGTGTTTTATGGCTTCATCTTCCATTCCTCTTACAATTGATGGATAAAAGGGGTTATCAATTGATGGTAGTATAACACCAATTGTTTGGTTAGTATTCTTTTTAAGATTCCTTGCCAGGCTGTTCGGATAATAATTCATACGTTTCGCTGCATCTTCAACTCGCTGTTTAATTTCTGGTGTCACTCTTCTCTGCGACTTTCCAAGAACTCTTGAAACTGTACTTGGTGATAAATCAAGTTCTTTCGCAATATCGTAAATTGTTATTCTTTTTTTCATACATCCTCCACATCTCGCTATGGCAATCGATTTCCAACATAGTATATCAAGCTTCATTTTATTTGTCAATAAATATCAACTTTTTATTTAATCATTTTCTGATTCATATCTGATAATGTCTTAAGTAATCACATTTGATTATGTCCCAAAAGGAAAGGATGTCGTATAATAGAAACTCACTAAACGAACGAGGTTATATTATGCGAAAAATTGAACTTAACATGAAAGAACATTACAAAAAGGACTTCAATAGAATCGACACTGCCTTGATCGATATCGAAGAAGCCCCATTCCCGCCGTCCCCGCTGTTCCTTCTTTGGTGAAATGTTGCAGATGGACGCCTCCATCCACCAATAGTACGGTCAGACAAAGTTGAACTCGTGAACTCGCCCCAATAAATTAGTCCACTTTAAATGTTAAAAAAGTGATAAAATTATACAAAAGGAGTGGTCCAATCTATGAAAAAAACAAGATACACAGAAGAACAAATTGCCTTTGCTCTAAAGCAAGCAGAATTAGGTACTCCAGTTGAAGAAGTATGCAGAAAACTTGGAGTCACCCAACAAACTTTTTATCGTTGGAAGAAAAAATATGAAGGTATGTTGCCCAGTGATATGAAAAGGCTCAAGCAACTCGAAGAGGAAAATAGAAAGCTCAAACAATTGGTTGCCGATTTAAGTCTAGATAAGTCAATGCTACAAGATGTCATATCAAAAAAGCTGTAAAGCCTGCGGAAAAAAATGAATTAGTTCACTACCTACAGGTATGTTTTCAGGTTAGTGAGCGTAGGGCATGTAAAGTTTTAAAGCATAATCGTTCAACACTGAGATACAGTAGCATTAAGGATGAGCAGGCCTTCCTCAGAATGAGAATCAAAGAAATTGCAACAACAAGGATTAGGTATGGGTATCGTAGGATCCATGTCTTGCTTCAACGTGAAGGCTGGCAAGTAAATCATAAGCGAGTGTACCGTATTTATAAACAAGAGGGCTTAAATCTTCGAAACAAAAGTGGGCGAAAAAGAATTAGTTCTCCTAGGGTACCAGATAAAAATAAACCTGTAGCAATAAACGAATGCTGGGCAATGGACTTCGTCTCAGATCAGACTTTTAACGGAAAAAGGTTCAGAGCATTAACTATCATTGATACTTTCATCAGAGAATGTGTGGGAATACATGTTGATAAATCCATCAAGGGTGAACATGTTGCACTTAAGTTAAGTGAGATATGCCTTGAAAGGGGATTCCCGAAAAAAATCAAAGTGGATAATGGCCCGGAGTTTATTTCTAGATCATTAGATTCTTGGGCTTACTTCAACAAAGTCAAACTCGAATTCTCAAGGCCAGGGACACCAACAGATAATGCAGTCATCGAATCCTTTAACGGGAGCCTTAGAGACGAATGTCTAAATGTAAGTTGGTTCATATCATTAGATGACGCAAAAGGAAAAATCGAGGCATGGAGATTGGACTACAATGAATTCAGACCTCACTCTGGACTAACACACATGGCACCATCCGAATTTGCCCAAAATCATAACGAAAAATCGATTTCATAATGAACATTTTAACTTTAAATATGGACCAAAAAAAGGGTGCTACTCATAAGTTATGGTATGAAGATTGGGGTCAGGTCAATACTATGGCCCAGTCTAAAAGACCGAGAAGAACATTTACCCCTGAATTCAAACATCAACTAGTCCAGCTTTACAAAAGTGGTAAACGCAAATGCGATATTACCAAAGAATATGACGTTGGTTATTCAACTCTTGATAAATGGATCAAGCAAGAGGAGAATAGTGGTTCTTTTAAGGAAAAGGATAACTTGACACCTGAGCAACTAGAACTCATTAAACTTTGAAAACAAAATCAACAACTTCTCATGGAAAATGATATTTTAAAGCAAGCAGCTCACAAGTTTACTTCGTAAACCGTCTTCGACGCCGATATCTCTCGGTTATTACTGATAATGGGACGAAAATCAAAGTGATAAGAAACAATACTCACAAATATTCGGTATCAGCAATGTGTCGCGTCCTACAACTCCCTAGAAGTACTTATTATTATGAAGCCAAACACAAGCCCGATGATAGTGATTTGGTTTTGAAAATTAAAACTATATTTAAAGAGAGCCGGAATAATTACGGAGCTCTAAAAATCAAAAATGAATTATATACTCAGTTTGAGATCGCTGTTTCTAAACGTAGAATTCGACGTATCATGAAACAAGAATGCTTGATTTCGTCATATCAAGTGTCAAAATATAAACCACATAAAGAAACATGTAATGAATCAAAAACAGCTAATTTGCTCAAACGCAACTTCAATACTGAAGAACCTAAACAAGCTGTTGTAAGCGATCTTACCTATGTTAGAGTTGGTTCCTCATGGAATTATATATGTGTCGTTATCGATCTATTCAATCGTGAAATAATCGGTTACAGTGCAGGTACAAGAAAAGATGCATTATTAGTATCAAAAGCATTTGCCACCATCGAAGGTGAACTATCAAAGATCCAGATTTTTCATACAGATCGTGGAAACGAGTTTAAAAACAAACTAATTGATGACACTTTGGAAACCTTTTCTATCCAACGATCTCTCAGTATGAAAGGGTGTCCGTATGATAATGCTGTAGCAGAAGCTACCTACAAGATTATCAAAACTGAGTTTGTAAAGCAGTATAAATTTGAAAATATTGAGCAACTAAAAATCGAACTGGCAGACTATGTTAACTGGTTTAATAATCATAGAATCCATTCTGCACTTGGTTATTTAACCCCAAAACAATACAAAAACATTCACCTTAAAAAAGTTGTCTAAAAAAGTGTTGCCAATTCACTTCTTAATGCTAGTATATAAGCCTAAACTAAAGCGAACTTAAAACTTTATTTTAAATCAACTTAAAATTTTATATTTTCACTTTCCTATACCGTATAAACAGATCTTTAATATATAAAAACACTCCCCTCTAGTATCAGATTTTTTATTCTGGCTACCATAAGGGGAGTATTTTATTATAAATCAGGATTTTTAAAGCTGTACAGTAAAGATAATTGTTTTTCCATCTACACTCTCTGCTGTGATTTTACCTTTATGCTTTAATACAATGGCTTTAGCAATAGATAAACCAATACCATATCCTTCTAAATTACTATTTCTAGAGTTATCTGCTCTGTAAAATCTATCAAAAAGGATATCGTAATTTCCACTGCTTAGATTTTCTACTTTATTTGTCGTCTGTAAAAATATTTTTTTAGCTTGTTTTTTTAATTTTACTTTTATGGGCTTGTCTTTTAATCCATATTTTAAAGCATTGTCAATTAGTATTGAAACCAGTTGACTTATCGATTGTTCATTTCCATAGTAATCAATATTCTCTTCAATTTCTAATACTAATTCCTTATCAAAAAATTTACTCATTTCACGAAATTGTTCGGTAGTTTCTAATACCAAATCAGATAAAGAAAAATCGTTGTACGTAAGCCGGCTTTTTTCTTCATCCATTCTAGTTAGAGATACTAGGCTTTCTACAAGATTGGTTAATCTAAGAACTTGATTATGAATACTCTTTGTCCATTGACTTTCTTCATAATTCACTTCTATCACTTCTGTATTTGTACTAATAATTGCAAGAGGGGGTTTTTAATTCATGACCTGCATCTGTGATAAACTTTTTTTGTTTTTCATAACTCTCCGCTATAGGCGCTATAGCCTTTTTAGAAAATACAAGCACAATAATAAAAACTGAAATTATAGCTATTATGCCAGTCATCATACTATTTCTTAAAAATGAATAGAAAATCTCCAAATCTCGCCCAATATTTACAAATACTAATAATGACCCATAATCTTTATTTACAACACTATACTTATAATCATCTGTAATTCCACTCTTTTTTTTGCTTTGCAAAACTTTATTTGCATAATCAAGAGCCTGATTGGTAGAAGTAGAAGAAATTTTACCTGTATCTACTTCTATAATATTACCTATCTTGTCTATTTTCACTGTAAAAAACCGTGTTGAAAAGGGTGCTTCTGGTGATATCTTTGGTGGTAATTGGTCTTTAAAATCCTGATCATTTGGTTTGGGGAAATATCCATTATTTTCTACAAGTATATTTAAAAGCTCATCTGCATTTCTACCTATTTGTGAATAGTTAGATAAATTGCTGAAGAATCCAATTACAAAAACTACTATAAATACTGCGCTAACAGAGATTATGATAAATTTTCTACGTAATATCTCTACCATTATCTCTCCTCCAGTGAATATCCTATATTTCTCCTTGTTTTTATCTCAACATTTGATCCAATTTCAGCGAGCTTCTTTCTAAGGGATGAAATACATACCCATACTACATTTATTTCAGAATCACTATCATATCCCCAAACTTTTTCCATAAACCGATCTGTTGAGATAACATTGAATGGATTAATCATTAGTATTTCTAACATTTGAAACTCTTTGTTTGAAAGTCGAACTGATCCCTTTTCCGATTTCAATTCAAAGGTTAACCTGTCTAAAGTAATATTCCCAAAGCCAAGTATAGAATCAGTAATCTCGGTTTGCCGTCTCGTAATAGCACGTATTCGAGCAACTAATTCTTTGGTTACGAAAGGTTTAGTTAGATAATCATCGGCGCCACAATCCAGTCCTAAGACTTTATCATCAATTTCAGATTTTGATGTTAGCATCAATACAGGAACATTATTTCCCTTGCTCCTGATTGTTTTAAGTACAGTTATACCATCAACTTTTGGCATCATAATATCTAATATTACACCATCATAATTGTCCGTTTCTAAATAATTAAGAGCTTCTTCACCATCATAAACCGCATCCACAGAATAATTATTGTGTTTTAACATAGCTACAAGAGCATTTGAAAGTTCTAGCTCATCTTCACAAAGCAATAAACGCATCGTCTCACATCCTTTATATAAGTATATCCTATAAACCTAAAATATAGTAAAATTTTTTTGTGAATCATCCATTCCACCTTTAGGCATAATATTTACTACATTAGTAAGTTATTGACATTGGGCTTCAAATTGCAACATTTATTTACCAAATATAAAGGTCATCGCCTTTTAATTTTAAAACCGCTTCGATAAAATAATAATCACCATAAATAATGGAGACATGGTTTTCTTTGTAATTATGATATGCATTATTACATTTTTGCACCAGCGAATCTTCGTTTTCGCTCCAATCCACTCTTTTTTCTTCCAGAGCTACAAGCATCTTCATCGCAGCTTCTTTATAGAGATTTTGTTCAAGTTCCGGAACCGATTTTGCCAATTCAAGTAAACCACAGGCTCCAATTGCCGCAGCTGTAGAATCTTCTCTTTCACACTCTTGTGGCTGTCGAAAATCAACAGGGATTAGTCCACTTTCTGGAATATTTGCTATAAAATAATGGGCAATTCGTTTAGCAGTATCTAGATAGCGTTGTTCCTTGGTATGATTATAGCTCATCATAAATCCGTAAAGTGCCCACGTTTGACCTCTTGTCCAAGACGAACCGACTGCATAACCTTGCCCCCTATATACTTTACATTTTTCACCGGTATTTGGATCAAATTCGACGATATGTTCCGAGGAGCCATCGGGTCGAATAAAATTCTTAATTACTGTATCAGCATGGGCCATTGCTATATGTTTAAATCTAGGGTCTCCACTTTCCTCTGACGCCCAATAAAGTATAGGTATATTAAACATACAATCGATGATCGCCCAACCTCTTGTATCTGTTTCATCCGTTTTTAATCCGTTCCATGCCCTTATGAATCTCCCGTTCAAGTTAAATCTACCTGCCAAAAGATTTGCAGCATGCATTCCTCGGGTTTTTGAGTAAGGATTGCCTGTGATTTTATAGTTTGTTACTGCAGAAGGCAACCACATAAATCCTACATCGTGATGAAGGCCTTCATAGTCGAGAAAACATTGGTCTAACCATTGTTCAGACATCTTAGCAATATCTGCATATTTGTCCTCTTTAGTTTCATGATACATTTGCCACATCATTCCCGCCCAAAATCCATTAGTCCACCAACTAATGCCATCTGCATCATTGCCACTGGGATTATCTCTTCGATCTGTATGTTCACCGTTCACTGTTGTATAGGGAATTTTATTTTTTGATTTTTCACTCACCCACGACATCTTTTTGACAATTTTATCTCTTGTTCTTAGCACCCATTCTTTTTCTTCCTGTGTCAGACTTATGTCTTCCTTTACTTGATTGACTTGTTCAATATGAACAAAGTAAGGCGACACAACATAGTCTTCACTTTTTGAAACAAATAATGGTTTAAGTAGGGTCTCTCCTTCTTCTAAGTCTACATTAAATTCAATGTAAACATCCTCCTGATTCACCTCTGCTTGCAAGTGTTGTTCTTGGATGCCTATTGTCGCATGACCTATGTCTAGAGCAAGGCCTCCTGTATATAAGGGCCAATCCTTCTCATCAATATATTCTTTACAAAACTCAATATCATCTCCTTCAATGCCCGCTGTAATCGGTCTGTTTTGTTCTAAGGGCCATCGATAAAGGCGTATTCTATAGTGCGCCGACTCTTTTACATAGATTTCATAATGACCGGCTGCTAAATATCCTTCACGGATTAATTGCTGATTCCAGGCATTAATAGCCGAGGGAGTAACTAAGTCATGCCCCGTAATATAAGAGGGCAATGGTCCGATAACATGTGAGATAGACTCATTAAATTTAGGCGATACAAGTTTCCACCATTCTTCATAAGCTTCTCTTAATTCTTCAATGATTTCTGGATGTTGGGATGCCACATTATCCCGTTGTTCTCTGTCTTTATCTATATCATACAGTTCTTCTCCATTAATTAATCGCCATTTTTGTGTACAGACTGCAGATTTTCTCCATTTTACAGGCTGTGTTAATCTTTGGGAATCTGTAACAATAGCTCGATCAGGCCATTCATCTTCTTGGCCTAAAAGAAGCGACTTTAGACTTATGCCATGAAAAGATTTATTATCTGGAATATGAATATCACAAAGATCAAGCAAAGTAGGCATAAAATCAATATTTGCTGTCAAATGATTTAGGTCAACATTCTCTTTTATCCCCCCTTCTGGCCAACGAATAAAGAAAGGAACTCTATGTCCACCATCATAAGGGGACCCTTTCTTGCCACGCATGCCATTATTCCAACCACTAATAACAAACTCATTATCATCTACAGTAACGCCTCCACCTGATCCATTGTCTGTCATAAAAACAAGAATAGTATTTTGCTCAAGATCTTTTTCTTTAAGCCAAGTACGTAGTTCACCTACATTTTCATCAATGTTTTCAATCATTCCATAGAAGCGGGCTCTTTGGTCATCAACTAAAGAACGATACGTATCTGCATAACGGTCTTCTACATTAAACGGACCATGTGGCGCATTAAGTGCAATATAACAAAAAAATGCTTCTTCTTTATTGCCCTCTATAAAATTTTTTGCCTCTTCAAAAAAGACATCTGTGCAATAGCCCTCATACTTATTTGGGACACCGTTTACGAAATACGTATCATCAAAATAGTCATTCCCCCACCAATCAGATGTTTGACTAATTCCTCCTCCACCGTGAACAACTGCTGTATCAAAACCACGCTCATGAGGGCGATATGGTGATGTGTCACCAAGATGCCATTTGCCAAATATGCCTGTATGATAGCCATTCTCCTTCAATGCAGATGCAAGTGTCCATTCATCTTTTCGCAAGAGCGAACGTCCACCTATCGTATGCCAGACCCCTGTACTATTAGCATAATGTCCTGTCATAAGCCCTGATCGAGTCGGAGCACAGGTCGGTCCCACATGAAAATTCGTGAGTCGTGTACTTTCGGATGCAAAGGCATCAATATTTGGGGTACGAACAATTGGATTTCCACCCCATCCCATATCTCCATAACCTTGGTCATCTGTTAAAATAAAAATTATATTTGGCTTCCTGCTCATAATAACTCCTCTTTTCTATAAATTTATCACTTCTTATTCATCTAGCCAAAGAATGCTTGTAACACCTCTAGGATAGTATTTACTTCCCACAGCAAGGCCTGACATCATCTGGTCACTCCAGCAATGATAGCTTTCAATCGGGTGTAACAGCCACTTTACATGGGCTTTATCTGCCCGAATTTTTCCTTCGTCTTCTTCTAATTTTAACACTTTTCGAGCCACAAATTGACATAAATATATTTTACTCAGCCAAGAATTATCACTTGTCGATGATAATTTCCATCCACCATCTGCATACAAGCAAGTCCCTTCAACAAGAACTGTATGAAGATGCTTTTGCAATGCCTGTATCATAAGTCCATATTGACCTTCAGGGTCAAGAGCTTTGGGTGTTCCTGTATATAGGGGAAAAACCAAACCTTCAATAGCCGGTATAATTCTTGATCTATTCCCTTCTTCAAATATTGCCGGTATATATCCTTCTTCGGTCATATTTTTTGCAATGGTATTAGCACAAAGAATGGCTTGATTTTTTGCCTCTTCTGCATATTTTAGCTCTTGTAGCTTCATCAATATTTTTTCTAAAGCTACATAGGCCGCCCAAGATTTTGTTGCAAGGTACACGTTACCTCTCGCTTGTCCAAGAGACTCGTCTAGGCTATCATAAGTCGTTATCTCTGATCCGCCCATAACCCGGCTACTATCTAGACTCATAATACCATTTCTATTTTTAGCTTGTGGATGATCACGATTCATCATACTATTAAGGCAATCGATAAAAACTTGACTCTGTTTATTCAACCACTGTACATCGTTTGTTTGTTCTACATAAACACTTGCACAACAAATCCAATTAACCAACTGTTCATGGGTCATATGGGAAAAACAGCTTGTTAATCCGAAGCGCTCATAAGCAGAATAGCCAGGTCGTGACAAACTGTTGCCAACTCCCATATCATGAGTAAAACTAATGCCACCTTCATAAAGTTCACTATCTCCCGGAAAATTCACTTTATCCACATAACTATAACGTTTAACAAACATATTCAATTCGTTTTTTACTGTCCAAGGATTCATTTTCATTTCAAAAAATAATTGGTCTACCATCAAGTCAAATGTATTCATCATACGATACTCACCTTCGTTGACAATCCAAAAAGGTTCCCCATCTAGTTCAAGAAATTCCGTACTTCCATAATAGCTTCTGATGGAATGTATCATCATAAACTTTTGGTCGTCCGATAAATGTTCACCTTGAATAAGCTTATTTGCATTTTGACATTTTTGTCTTAATAGATCATAGTTTTCGAGCGCATATTCTCCTACAGCTTCTATATTTGAAAAGTACTTTCGATAATAATATTTTGTATCGAGAGGTGTGGTCACATAACCATCTCGATAAAAACATGCGACAAATTTAAAGGTCTTTTTTTCTCCCGGCATAATGTCCATAATCATAGCAGATACATTCCCTAGACCAAAAGCATAGTTTTCTTTTCTCGTTTCCGTCAAAAGTTTTTCAATGGTAAAATCATTGGCCGCTAAGACATTATCATCTTTGGTTAAAAGCGCCATTTGTCTGCCTTGTCCAACCCCTGTATATCTACGTCGAGCAACATCATTAAAATTTCTAAATTCTGCAATAGTATCACCACCACTAAACCCAAAAAATGCTTGTCTTTTTTTTGCGTGTTTAGTATTATCAACTGTAATATCTATATATATTGCAGGAATAATCGACTGGATTAAGTCTGTTTCATTTCCGTCCTCCGGGTCTGGTACAGCTCTTACAGGCGAATAAATGCTAAAGGTTAAATCGCCTGCTTTCCAAGTATCTGTCCCTAATTGAAATTCTCGCTCTATCGCACTATCTTCAAAGTTTTTTAAGTGTATATCTTTTCGTGTCACATGACCATCCATATCATATCTAGCGGACTCGTCTTCAATGCCCTCGTAAAAGGGCAATGTTTCATAAGAGCTATGGTCTGTCGACTCAAGCCCAATATATATATCTTGATCTGCCGGTTTGGCTAATTCTAATCCAAACCCACCTTTTCTTCCTTTATATCCTAATGTAAAGCTTGCAAACGATCCAATCGGTGAATGATGTGCGTTATAAAATATCGTATTTTTTTTCATCCCTCAACTCCATAAACTTCTATTTGTGTTAAAGCAGAAAAAGCAGCTGATACTTCTCGCTTAAGATTCTTCAACTTTATCCAACTTACTTTTTTTTCTTGAAAGGTAAAGCTTTGACCATCTTCTGATTTGATCATTGTTATTGGCATATAACTTCCGTCTGAAAATTCAATGGTTGCCGATTCCCAATTTATGTCATGGTCATTCACATAATCTGCACGTAAATAAATCACTATTTCATCAATGCAAACATTTCTTCCAAAATCTAAGGTAAATTCAAGATCATCTCGTAATCCGCCTCCCCATGACTGATAGGGCCAAGCCCCATGACCATTTCTGTTTAGATGACCATCAATGGCATTTTTGGCTTCAAACCAAGGCTCATCTCTTGTTACCACATTCGCCGACGCATGAGGATAATAGCCAGTATCCCAACGTTTATCTAGGGCATTTAGGGCTAAATTCCTTCGATTTATTAAGCATTTTTCTTCGACTGACTTCATAGTAATTTGATGGCAATTTCCTTTAAAGGCTTCCGGATGATAGGCTCGTCTTTTAGGTCCTTCTGGAATCTGATAAACAATTCGGCCATTTGGCGTATATATTATGGAACTATTAAAGGTTGGATCTATATCTATTTTTACAAAACTGTTTGCTTTTGTTTCAAAAATAAGAATATCCTCAAAACCATATTCTCTATTAACTACAAGTGTCACCTTGTCCTCACCTGTTTCTTGTTCAATTAAATTTCCTAGTCGATCAGTTAGCCTAATTTCCACAATATTTTTCCTTTCTTTTCATATTTTATACATTTTATAAATTAGTATATAGAATTTCATCAAGAATTTTGTTCAATAAATACAGTTTAATGTCGCTAAATCTTATATCTTTTATATATTTGTATTCTAATCTGATTTCCGAAGAATTTATTAAAAAAAGAATCCCATATATCATGGAATTCTTCTTAATTGTAAAGGTTATATATTACTTTATCTTTTAACACATTTGATATATTTTAATAATATCTTCTTTTGTAATTGGTCTTGGACCGTTTGTTGCTCCTTCTTCATTTCCTGGGAACATTCGTACAACATCATCTGCCATTTTTTCGAATTGGTCTGTTGGAATATTTACATCCGATAGTGTTAAATATGCATCTGTGGATTTTAACCATTCCACTACTTTAGTTGACAATAATTTTGCTGCCAGTTTATCATCTTTGACGGTCACTCCAAAACATCTTCTTGCCAACTTAGCCCATCTTGCAGGCATCACTTCAGCCATGTAATCTAGATATGGTGGAATGACAATTGTCATTCCTCTACCATGAGGCAAGTCATAAATTGCGCTTAAAGGCATTTCAATGGAATGCATTGGAATCGATCCTGTTCTACCCAGTGCCTGAAGTCCGGACCAACCAAAAATGGAACATAAAGCTAATTGTCCCCTTACTTCTGCATCTTCAAGGTTATTAATCACCTTATTAAAGTTATCCTTTAAGGTTAAAATAATCCCCTCTGTTATTCTGTCTGCAAATTCAGATTCATCTTTACTCGATAGATAATGTTCAATTAGGTGTGAAAAGATATCAACACAGCTGTCTTTTGTTATTGTTAATGGTACTGACTTAAGTAGCTCTGGATCAACAATTGCAACTTTTGGAAAACGATATTCAGATCTCGAAAAACTTTTTTCATTGGTTTCGGCATTGGTTAAAACACCACCTGCATTACATTCTGAACCAGAAGCTGATATCGTCGGAATAGCAATAATTGGATAAGCACCTGTGTACTCCCTTGGAACCCTACTTCCTAAAACAACATAATCCCAAGCCTTACCTCCAGAATACCCAGTTGCTGCGATATATTTTGCCCCGTCAATAACACTTCCTCCACCAAGCGCAATAACAAACTCACAGTTCTCCTTTTTAAACATATCAATTGCTTTATCAATAGTTTGAGCTCTCGGATTTGGCTCGATTCCAGTAAATGTAACGAATTCCACTCCCAAATCTCTTAATGAAGATTCTACTTTCTCAATGATTGGATCTAAAAAACCTCCTCTTGCATAAGTAGCAATCATTCCTTTTTTTCCATATTTTTTTGCTATTTGACCAATTTCATTAATTCTTCCTGATCCATATACTAATTCTGTCGGAAAGTTCCAATTAAAATTATTCACTTATAATTCCTCCTGTTTTATGTTTACGTATATGCGTAGCTATTACGCATATATAGCTATATTTAATATACACTATCTAAACTGTTATTACAACAGTTTATTTTTTCAAAATAAGATTATCATTCATTTCATTATAAAACTGCAAATCTCGGTCCAGAAATTCAATAAATTCATCATGTTTTCTAAAGTCATAATTTAGCCTCAGTTGTGAGAGCATATCAATAAATTTTTCATCTTTTGCCGCATTGGAAAAACCTTCCATAAGTATACTTTTTATTTTAGGGTCTACACCTTTTGGTATTGCTAATCCTCGCCATGTATATATACTAAAATTATATCCTGACTCTTTAAAAGTTTTAATATGTGAGAAAGCCTCTAAACGTTCATCTGCTAATACCGTTAGAAGTTTCATTTCACCTCTTTCTAGATGTTCTGCAACTTCAGATGTACCAGCAATTACAATATCTAGAGAACCTCCTAACACATCTAAAACAGCTAAGGATGTACCATTATAAAATCTACTTTCAAATTTTATATTAGCTTCTCTTTCAACACCTTTTGCAGCAAGGTCCCAATTACTGCCTTGTCCTGCGCTTCCTATTGTGTATGACTTATTTTCCTTATGAATGCTTTCAATCAGTTCTTCTATACTATCATAAGGAAAGTTTTTAGAAACTACCATTAATCCTGGCTCTGTACTTAGTAAGATTAAGGGTTCTATATCTGTATAGGAAAAATCGAGCATTCCAAAAACAGATAAAGAGTTAACCTCAGTAGTTATAAGGGTTACTGTATAACCATCATGTGCTGCAAACAAACCTTCCCTTAATCCTCTCGCTCCACTTTCACCTAGCTTATTAACAGCAGTAACTGGTTGATCAAAGTATTCATTTGCTGAAGCAATAAAAGCTCTTGCCACATTATCCGTTCCTCCACCTGGAGCGAATGGAATAACAACCTGAATTGCTCTACTTGGAAACTCTTGATTTTGTTCAGGAGAATTAATGATTAAATCCACATCATGAACATTAGTTTTATGTGTACAACTTACAAGTCCTATGAAAGTTATAAATAAAATAAAAAGTAAACAAACTTTTTTTTCACCATTCATCACGTTTCTCCTGTCATCATCAATTTATTTCTATCTTATCAAAAGCCTCCCTTCATGTAAAGCAATATAATATCATTATATGCTTCGCTTTTGTTTTTCGTTCATTTTTTTCTGCTTAATTAATGCACTAACCAAAGACAGAATTGCAAGAACTAACAAAGCAATACTGATAGGTCTTGTGAATATAATCGCCCAACTTCCTTTTGAAATTAAAAGCGCTCTTCTCAAGTTACTCTCTGCCATCGGTCCGAGAATCAGAGATAGGAGAATGGGAGAAACCGGAAAATCATATCTTTGCATAAAATAACCAATAACACCAAAAATGATGGCTACCCATAAATCAAAGGCACTGTTACGCATTGAATATGCACCGACTAGTGATAATACAAATACAGTAGGAATCAGTATATTCTTATTTACAGTAATGACTTTTGCAAAAAACTTAACTCCTAAAGTGCCAACAATAAACATAGCCACGTTTGCAAGCATCATAGCGGCAAATACACTGTATACAATATCTAGATGGTCACGATATAACAACGGTCCGGGTTTTAATCCTTGCATTACAAAGGCTCCTAACAAAACTGCTGTCACAGCATCTCCAGGAACACCTAAAGATAATAAAGGAATCATGGCTCCTCCTGTACAGGCATTGTTAGATGCTTCTGCTGCAGCCACACCTTCTATCACACCTGTTCCAAATTTTTCAGGATGTTTTGAAGATCTTTTAGCTTCGCTATAACCTACAAATGCTGCAATATCACTACCGGCCCCCGGTATGGAACCGATAAAGGTTCCAAGTACACTAGACTTAAGAATCACTTTCCAAGAAGCTTTAATATCTGATTTACTTGGAAACAATTGTGTGATCTTGTTTTCGATTTTCTTTTGAGAAGCGATTGTCTCAACACCTTTGAACACTTCTGATAATGCAAAGAGACCAATAAGTGTAGGAATAAAATTAGGTCCTTCATATAAGTCCATAACACCAAATGTAAATCGGGGGAATCCACTAATTGGGTCTAATCCCATTGTGGCAATAATTAGTCCGAAAAAACCTGATATTATACCTTTAAGGATTGAGCCACCAGAAACAGAAATGATAATGCTTAATCCAAAAAGAGCAAGGGAAAAATACTCTGCCGGACTAAATTCAAGTGCAAGCTTAGATATCTGAGGTGATAAAAAAGTCATAATCAGCGCTCCAGTAAATCCTCCAATAAAAGAAGCCAAAGCCGACATTCCCAGGGCTCTTCCCGCCTCTCCTCGGAGAGTCATAGGATATCCATCTAGAAGAGTCGCTGCCGCTGCAGGCGTTCCAGGCGTACGTATTAGGATTGCCGAAATAGATCCTCCATAAATAGCTCCACTAAAAATACCAAGTAACATAGCCATACTTTGATGAATCTCCATCCCAAAAGTAAAGGGTATCAGCAATGCAATTCCCATTGTCGCTGTCAGTCCGGGTAATGAACCAACCATAATCCCACCGGTAACTCCTAAAAAAACCAACATCAATATTCCAGGTTGAAGTATACTGGCAAATCCTTCGAATAATAAATCAAAACTCATTTTACTCCTCCTAAATAAGAAATCCTGTTGGCAATGTCAGCTTTAATATACCTTTAAAAACAATATAGACGGCAATTGATATCAACACGGATAAAATAACCATTTGTTTATAGTTCCTATTTTTTAATAAATACATCAAATAAAACAAATAAAATACTGTGGCTACTATAAATCCAGTAAACTCCATGATAATTGCATAGAATACAGTAGCCACCAAGGATAAGAATGATCGAATTAATTCAGGGGATTTGATGTTAAGTTTATTATATCTTAGTTCTCCCTTTTTTAACAAAGCTTGTATCAACAATATCATTGAGGCACACATCATTCCTATAGCCAACAACACAGGAAAATATCCCGGTCCTATCTTACTACCTGGTATTGATGGAAAGTTACTTGCTACAAGCAATACATATGTACTGATTGCAATTCCAATCAATCCACTAACAACATTCGGTTTATTCATTTTATCCTCTTTTCTAAATATGTTATCATTTTTATTCTGCTGTCAAACCTAATGCTTCCATTGCAACTGCAACTTCTTCACTATTTTTAGCTAGGAATGCTTTGAAATCTTCTGCGTTTTGATAGGCAATAGACAATCCGGAGTTTTGAGCATACTCAATAAATCCTTCAGATTCGATTCCTTTTTTAAAGGCATCGGATAAAATCTCAACAACATGGTCTGGTGTGCCTACCGGAACTGCCAACCCTCTCCATGTACCAAATGAAACCTCATATCCTTCTTCAATCATTGTTGGAACTTCAGGAAAAAGTTTTGTTCTTTCAGTATCCATTACAGCTAAAATCTTCAAGTCACCAGCTTCAACTTGAGCTTGAACTTCTGATGGACTTACAGATACTGCATCAACATGACCACCAACTAAAGCTGTAATTGCAGGAGCCGCACCATCAAATGGGACATGTCCAAATTGTGTTTGTGTAACTTGCTCAAGCAGTCCTGCTGCCACATGCCAAGTTGCTCCGATTCCTGAATTTCCAATATTTATCTCTCCGGGGTGTTCTTTGGCATAATCTAAAAATTCTTTAATATTATTAAACTCTGAATCTGCTGAAACCGTAATTGCTGCAGGTTCCATATTCACTCGCATAAGAGGAATAAAATCTTCATAGGTATAATCTACTAGTCCTTGTGCCGGTAATGAACTTAACTCAAAAGTAATCATTCCAACTGAATATCCATCATTGGGCGCCGTTTGAATCGCTGTATGTCCTACTGCACCACCACCACCTGTTTGATTAGTTACCGTAATCGTTTGTCCAAGAAAAGCTTCTGTTTCTTTTGTAAGACCTCTAAGTACAGTATCCGTACCACCACCAGCAGACCAAGGACATATTGCCGTAATTGTTTTTGTTGGGTAATCATTATTCGAAGCATTTCCACCTTCATTTTCTTGTTTTCCTTCTTTACTACATCCGGCAAATAAAGAAATTGTCAGTACCATAACCATTAACAATACACTAATTCTTTTTTTCATAACTTCCTCCTTTAATTTAATAAATAGTATGGTATCATTATATATAATTCATTATTTATAGTTAATCAAATACTATGACTTGATTTAATAAAGTAAATAAAAAAATTCAAAACTTTCTTTTGATCTATTTTTATCATTTAAAAACTATGATTTTTTTTACTTTTATATAAATATAATTACCACAACAATAATATCCATATCTTTTATACTGATATTTTTATATAATAGTTATACATGCATTAATAAAGAGGTGGTTTATTATGTTATTAAAATTGAAAGATTTTTTTAACCGGAAGAAGAAAAAAGTTATCGGTCAGCTACGTAATCGTATTATTTTGACTGTTTTATTAGCTATTACAATTCCAACTATTTTTTTTCTGTTTTATATATTTTCATTTGTGAACGGTCATTTATACAATAATTATGTTGATTCTATCCTTACTCAGTCAACAAAACATATGGAAGACATACTTGTAAGTAATCTAAGACTAATTGATAACAGCGCAACCATTCTTGCATCTAACCAAGGTATTCGAGATAATTTATATGTTATCGCAAATGATGAGCTTACTTATTACAAGGAGCAACTTGTAAAGCTTAACATTGAAACTGAACTTAAATATATCATGGGAGCAGATTATGCTTTTAGTAAAAATCTAGTTGATTCTGTTGTACTTGTTGCTGATTCAAATCATTATTATTATCTTTTATCCAATTACTTACCAAATCAAACCCTTATTGACAGTGTTCTAACAATATATAAAAAAAATATATCTGATAATGATGCTATACATTATTATAATGAAAATGATTCTATCTATTATATTAAGTCAATCAATGACTATATTTCTCAAGAAGAACTTGGTAAATTAGTCATTGGAATAAATCCTGACGTACTTTCTGGAGAGTATGAACCGATAGATATGAATGGTGGTTTCGGTGCAGTTGTGGATGGAAACGGTGAATATTGGTTTCATACAACGCCTCGTTTCATTGGTACACAAGCAGATAATTCTATTATGACAAATATTTTTTCAAATCAGACTTCAGAAATTATCTATAACGAAGAAGCCTACTTGGTTCAATCAAAGTATATCAGTGATTTGAACCTATATATCGTCAACTTCATTAAATCAAAATATTTTTCGAGAGATTTTAGAGCAATCCTTCCTATATATCTTAATTTCTCTATATTAAGCATCATTATATCTCTTTTTGTAGGCATCTATTCTGTTAGTCATGTTACCGAACCTTTGAAAAAAATAACCCAAACAATTGCCGATGTTAGCAATACTGAATTTAAGGAAAAAATGCCGCCATATAAATATAAAGAACTAAATGATTTAAGTATTGTTTATAATAAAATGATTGATAAGATTCAATATCTTTTTACTGAGGTCTATGAAAAGCAAATACTTGTAAGAGAAAGCGAACTTCGGGCACTACACGCTCAAATAAATCCTCACTTTATATTTAATGTGTTAGAAACCATCACATGGGAAGCTCGAATGAGCGATAATGAAAAAATAGAACGTATGGTTACGGCTCTTGCCCAACTACTTAGGAGCAGCCTTTCATTTACAAATCAGGAAAAATACACCATTGAACAGGAACTTGAGCATGTCAGCTTCTATTTATACCTGCAAACCATTCGTTTTGTTGATCGTGTGAGTTATAGTATTGAGTTTGAGTCAGATGATTTACTTGAATATTACCTTCCTAAATTTGCTATTCAAACTTTAGTTGAAAATTCTATTATACATGGAATAGAATCAAAGACTGAACACAGTCACATCAGTATTACCGTAAAACCCTATATAGATGATTTGCTAATTTTTGTTAAGGATGACGGAATAGGTTTTAATTCTAAAAATTTATCACTGGATAGTTCATATAATAATTCAAATTCAATATCTGATCATATAGGCCTTAGAAATGTCAATCAACGAATTAAACTACTTTATGGTAATAATTATAGTTTGTCAATCAAAAGCGTATCCGGCAAGGGTACTACCGCAACAATTCATATACCACAAGATAAGGAGAATTAAAAATGTATCGAATTTTAATCGTAGATGATGAAGCTATTATACGTCAAGGATTAATTGGATATATTGATTGGAAAAGTCTCAATTGCCTTATAGCTGCTGATTTTGAAAATGGTTTACAGGCAATTGAATATCTAAAATCCGAATGCGTTGATATTATTATATCCGATATTAAAATGCCTGGAGCTGATGGTATCACTTTAGCTAAATACGTCCATGAAGAGTGTCCAGATACAAAAGTAATCCTTTATACTGGTTATTCTGATTTTAAATATGCCAAATCTGCCATTAAATATGATGTATCTGACTTCATTGTCAAACCTTCTACAATGGATAATATTGTTAATGTCATTCAAGAAAACATTAAGAAAATCGAAAAACAAATCCACAAAAATAATCAACTCTCTCATTTAGAAAGTCAACTTCAACGTATTCATCATAAAGAAAAGTTGAATGTCATCCGTGACTTTGTAGAGGGTATTAAAATGGATCAGACAACCATTGAAAAGACGTTGAAACAATACAACATCAATGTCAATCAATTTTGTCTTCTGCTATTTAAAATCAATAGTGAGAAGCCATTTAACGATACACAAACTCTTCATTTCATTAATCTATCATTAAAAGACTTAGACCAATATACTTTCATACTCAACCGAACAACCTATGGGACCCTTATTTGTCTAGATAATATGTCTCCAAAACTTTATGAAAATAAGCTTATTGAAAAATGTGAAGAGATAAATGCTTTTGTGACAGAATATATTAATGGGTCAATTTATATAGGTATTAGCCAAAAACATAACGATATGTCACAGGCTCCAATAGCATTCATGGAAGCCCAACAGTGTCTAGATAGTTCTTTCTATGAACAAAACCCTATTACTCTTTATTCTCATTATAATGGACCTAAAGATAATCCGACATTTGCTGAACGTAGTCTTGAAAAAATTTCAACATATCTTAATAAAAACGATGAAATTGAAGCACAGAAAGCTATTTCTTCAATGTTTAGAACAATGAGTGACAACAAAGAACCTATCGATTATACTAAATCAATGGGTATCGCCATATATACTATCTTAATGAATGTTATACATCGACAGAGTCTGCAAAGTTCTGATATTTTCGGCACGAAAGACCCCTATCATGAAATTCTTTCTGCCGAAAGCCTTGACGCTTTGATTGATACTCTATGCCACATGGTGCATTCCATTCTTTCCTATATGTCAGAGGGAAATAACAACTACATTATCAAACAAGTTAACGAATTCATTCAAAATAATTATTATAAAAACATTAAACTTACTGATATTGCCTCATACATTCCCATTAACAGTTCCTATTTAAGCCGGCTTTATAAAGAAAAAACAAATCAGACGATCACTTCAGCCATTAGAGCGATACGAATTGATAAGGCAAAGGAATTGCTGCAAAATAGCAAACTAAAAACATATGAAATCGCTGAGAAAACAGGATTTGATGATTCAGCCTACTTTTCATACGTTTTTAAACATGAAACCGGTTTTTCTCCAAGTCAATTTAGGAGTCACCATATAAAAAAGGAACTGCAATAAGTACAGTTCCTTTTTCCTTATCTTTTTTCTTTAAATGCTTTTAGTGAATCAACAATGAGTTTATGATCCTCTGTATCGATGAGTCCTGTCACACAAATACTTCCCATTACACCCATACCTTCAATACGTATTGGATAACCACCACCACAATCAATATAGTCTCTAGTATTTAAAAGTCTGCTGGATATTGTCGCATTCTTTTGTTTTAGCCAATACTGAAAACGTAAAGAAGACATATTCATAAGGTTAACAGAATTTCTCTTTCTAGCTAACCACAATGCTCCATCTTCAATTGTTTCATCCATGAAGTATCTAAATATTACCACTTTATTCATTTCAATTTCGATAATAATAGGTTTTTCATATTCTTCTACCTTTTCAAGAATGATCAGTGCAAGTTCAAACGCATCACTTCTTGAAAATTTTTTTAACTGTAGGCTCATTTCTTCTTCTAACAGTCTGTTATAATTGTCTGTGATTTCATTCATAAACTTTACCCTTTCTTTTGTTTAAATAATTATATCATTTTTGCATTAAATAAACTTTAGATTATATTTACTTTATTTATATTTCACTAGTCATAATTATTATAGTTAAAGAACGGTCCTTCAAATGATATTTAATATTGATAATCCAAAAACAAAGGTTATTAAAGATAAAATAGTACTAAGTATAACAATATTAGCCGCAAGTTTTTTGTCACCACCTAGAGCACTTGCCATTATAAAACTACTAATTGCCGTTGGCGAACCAAATAAAACAAATAAAATAGTCGTATCAATGCGGTTAAAACCCAGAACAATTCCACTAAACACAACTAAAGCAGGATATAATAACAATTTAAGAACAACTGCTTTTGCACTATCTTTGATTGTATCCATTTCATTAAAGTTCATATAAGCGCCAATACCTATAAGACCTAATGGTGTAGAAATCGCTGCTAAACTTGACAACGTTTGCTCAGACACTTCTGAGATATCTATTTGAAAAAAAGCAAATAAAAAGCCTAAAAAAATACCAATTATTAATGGATTGGTTACAAATTTACTAAACATTTTTCCTATGTGCTGGACTAATGAATTCGATTGGTCCTTTGTCAGTGCAGAAATAGCCAATATGTTATATAAAGGAATAATAACGACAAAAAGCAACGCCATTCTTTCAATGATTTGATCTCCAAAAAGATTATATAGGATGGCATTTCCCATAATCATATAATTACTCCGAAAACATCCCTGTATAAAGGTTCCTCTACTTTCAAAATTCTTAATAAATTTTTTTGATAAACCTTGAGATATAAAATAAATAATGACTGTGGCAACTGCTGAAAATACGGCAAATTTTAGAGAATTAGCACTTAATAGAATACTTATATCTGCCTTACTTACTTTTAAAAACAACATACTTGGTAAGCAAAGATTAAAAACAATTTTCATTGCTATATGTATAAACTCTTCATTAATCCATTTTTTATAACGTAAAATTGCTCCTACACTTATTATTATAAAAACTGGCAAAACAACAGAAATAGCTGTTATTACTTGTTCCATAACATCCTCTTTTCTAATGCAATTTTTTTTGCTCTCTTTTTCTCATTATCATTGCCATAAAAGCAGTTAATATATTACTAAATAACATTGCATACCAGATACTATATTCTCCGATTTGCATAAAGAAGTTCATAAAAAGAATAACTAAAGGCACACGAAAGGCATATAATCGTATTAAACTGATAAACAAATTATATTTTGTCTTACCTATCCCTTGGTAAAAACCAATAACGATTTGAAAAAAGCCCCATGGTATAATAGAAAAAGAATATGTTGACATCGCATTCATAATATGCTCAAATACTATCGGATCATTTTCAGAAAACTGAGTTGCTATGTTTGTCCTAAAAATCCAAATTACTGTCATTGTGAGAATCGAAAGAGCTATAGCTATTAAGTATCCAACCTTAACAGTTTTGTCTATACGCTTATAATTTTTTGCTCCAAGATTTTGACTAATGATTGTTGCTGTTGCTGTTCCGATTCCGGTAACACTAGCAAAGGCCAATGAATTAATTCTATTGGTTACTCCATAAGCAACAAGAACAGCTTCCCCGTAAAATAGTACTTTTTGATTAATAATTAAAAACCCATATGAAGTCGCACTTTTTTCTAGAACGGATGGAATACCAATTCTTATGATCTCATAAACAGCTTTTTTGTTAATAATCTTTTTATTGACTAGCATAATACGTTCTTTTCGATTAAAATAAAGATTGTATATTCCCGCAGCGGCAATACTCAAATTTGCAATCAAAGTAGCTAAAGCTAAACTAATAATACCCGTTGATAAGTGTGACACAAAAATATATGTTAAAAAAACTTTAATAATAATTGAACTTATAAACAAAACAGATGGTTTAAATGTGTCACCTTGGGCTCTTCTGATACCTAAGTATGCTGCAGAAACGAATTGGAAAGGGGCAGCTAAAACTGTATATTTAAAATATAAATCACTTTTTAGCAATAAGTTTTCTGTAACGCCTAATCGAATCAAAATATCTTTTGAGAATAAAGAGCAAAATCCAGCAACCAATATACCCAATATTATTGATATAATTATCAAATTATTCGAATATTCAATTACTTTCTCTTTATCGCCTTTTCCTATTTCTCTGGCAATCAGGCTAGCACCTGCAATTGATAAACCAACGCCAATGGACGTAATAATTTGATTTGCAGGCCCTACAAAAGTAACTGCCGCTGTTTCATTAACCCCTATTGTTGTGACAAAATATGTATCAATAAGTTGATATAATGCATTAAAGAAGTTCATTAATATAATAGGACCTGCTAAAAAGATAATACTTTTTAGCAGGCTCCCTTTTAAGATATTATTTTCCATTTTTCCACCTTATAGGAAATCTTGACCTCCATTTATTTGAATGACTTCTCCAGTCAAAAATGAAGCTTTTTCACTAACTAAAAATTCAATAACTGATGCAACTTCTTCCGGTTGTCCAAAACGTTTCATGAGTATATTATTTTTCCATGAATTAAACAATTCCATATTTGTTTCTTTAGTTGCTTGATGAAATGGTGTATCAATAGTGCCCGGTGATACGGCATTTACACGAATATTATATTCCGCCAAATCTTTGGCTAAAGCACGTGTCAATGTAAGTACTGCCGCTTTTGACGTCCCATAAACTCCGGCACCTGGTCCTCCTGAATTCCATGCAGCAATTGATGTAAAGTTTACAATAGAGGCATTATTTCCCTTTTTTAACATTGGAATTGCTGAACGCGTAATAAAAAACACACTATCTAAATTTAATGCCATTACACTTCGATAAAACTCTGTAGTCATATCTTCAAATCTTGATCGACCACCCAACCCACCTGCATTATTAATCAGTATATCTAAACTTTCATTTTCTTTCTTGATGTCCTCAAACCCTTTTAAAACAGCCTTTTCATCTGTCACATCAAAAATGTGTAGCTCAACAGAAATATTTTCTTTTTCTAGTTCTTGAACTGCTTGTTTTCCTTGCTCTTGGTCAATACCATTCAATATGATATGATACCCTAGCTTTCCCAACGCTTTAGCTGTTGATAAGCCAATACCACCGGTTCCACCTGTAATTAATGCATTTTTTTTCATGTTTCTTCCTCCTATTTTATAAAAAATCTTTTCGACTTGGTGTGAAAATATCGAGTAATTGACCTGCTTCTAGACATACAGCCCCATGCATGATATCTGGTTCTTTATATGTCATATCTCCTGCTGTCACAATCATTTTCTCTCCATTAATATCAAATTCAAACTTTCCTGAAATGATATATGTCATTTGCTCGTGCGGGTGCTTATGCATCGCACCAATAGCCCCTTTTTCAAACGTCACTTCAACAGTCATCAAATTTTCATCATAGGCTAAAACTCGACGTTTGATACCATTACCTAAATCTTCGCTTTCACATGTTTCGTGTTTAAAATAGTGCTTAATCATATTTTTTCTCCTCTCTATAGATCCATGTAACATAAAATACTGCGTTTTTCATTTTTTTTCGAATCAAAAGACTTCTTCTTAATTTATTAACTGGATTATCCGGTGTCCATGCTAGATAGATTTCACAATCCTCTGTATTGAAAACACTTTGTAGTTGAAGATCTTTAATCTGCCAATCTAGAACAAATTCTTTGCTTTCTTCATCTAATTTCATTACATTTTCATAATATTGATAGCCATTGTCTGCATATCCTAAGTCACTAGATATCCACTTGTATTTATTTAAACTTTCTTCTGTGATATTTCCTTCATTATGAAATACATAATCATAGGTTCTAACTTCATTCGAATTACATTCAAATTGATCTATCAACGTTGTTTCTGAGATTTTAATCGACCTTTTAAAGTCAACATCTTTATATACTTTAGTCGCCTGTGTTACACAAGATTCTTGAGTATAGTCTATTAGTCTACCCGGTTCAACCGAAGTATGGTCTGTACCATCCACAATAACCGTCGAATGCGAGGGTGTTTTTCGATGCCATTCATTGCAAATTACAGCACCATATCCCGCATTAGATAAATCTCTTGTTATTAGTTTATTTGCTGTACTTACCTCAATGGACATCTTATCCGGATGAGCATGGGATGGACCATGGTGGCCGTATTTTAGAAAAACATTCCATGTTTTATTTTTTAATATAATAAAATTCGACGCCGCAAAATTTGTTGTTTCATCATTTTTCTTTATAGAACCTTGCATTTCAAATTTTGGAATAAATATAAAACGTTCTAGTGAAATTTCATTATTATAATAATAGGGCTTTGACAATGGCAACTCTACACGTTCTGAATCATTATTTAAGATTGCACGTAATATTTGAGCAGTTTCACTATTATCGCCAAAAATTTGTACTCCCATACTATAAATATATGAATAAGTTTTTAGATTAATGTTGGGCCATCCATCATTTGGATTTGGTAAGATATGGTTGCTAAAGGCGTACTTATAGGCTGCTTTTAACATTTTCTCCAAAACTGCCACCTCATCAAAAGTGTACTTATACCTTTGAGCAAATATTCCCAAATACATAAACCCTTCTAATGTAAAAAAATTATAGTGAATAGAACCTTCATACCAAAATCCGTCTTCTGTTACACCCTCTAAGAGTTGACGTCGATTATTATAAGGTCCTTCAAATGCAAATTGAATTAGATCTTGCCTTGATGAAAATAATCCAATGACCCCAATAGCATTATTCATCCAACATGAGATATTATGAATTTTTACGACTTGACTTTTTAATAATTCAAAAATTTGTGATGCAAATGTATTTTTAATATATTCTATAAATTCTTTCGGCAAATCTTTTTTGACTAATTCAAGAGCCATAAAAATTCGAATAAAAAAAATACTTTCGTTTAGATTTTGTGGCATAATCCGTCCACAGCCCCACTGCATTTCTTCGTAAGTATTAAAATAGAGGCCTTCTTTATTGTGCAGTGGGAACTCTTCAAATTTATATATATAAAATTGACTAATGTCTAATATTATTTTCAACAAATTTTTTTCTCTTGTTCTTTTATAAAGCGCTGCCGCTTTTAATACTGTTACTGCAGCATTATTTCTATATATGTATCTCCAGACTTCTTTATATAGTTTTGATTCATAAGTTGTTTGACACAAGGGACATTTATGCTCGTTCTCATTCTCTGGATTAAAAATAAGAGCTGTCCCATCTTTTTCACAAAAATAATGATGTCCCCAGGCTGATTGATGCTTTGGATCATCCGAAAATTTTTGAGCAAATATTTTAACCTCATTTTCCATTTCTATTGCCATTTGTTCGATCTTCGACATTATTGTACTCCTTTTATTCTACAGTTAATCCTTTCAATAATACGCTCAATCCAAGTATACACAAGTGTATAAAACACACCAAATAAAATAGGTTCACCCGGTAAAAAAATCTGGTCATTTGACAATTCAAACAAATAAATAGCAAGTTGATTTATACTTGAATAAATACTAGAAACAACCAGAATAATGAAAATACTTTTTAATAAAAACAAAAGATTACTCACGACTCTCTGAAGCAGTTCTTTTTCTCGATGTTGCTTATAACGAATATATTCTTTAGGTGATTTTAAAATATGACGAATAATAGTCTTTGTGATATACAGTTCAAAGATTCCTATTGCAATACCAAGAAAGAAAATATAGTCTATTAGTGAGGTTTGACCGCCTAAGTTGGTTCCCCAGCCGACAAAGAAATAAACTGCTCCTGCTGTCCAAAATCGAATGAGCCACTCTACTTTAGTTTCATCAAAAAATTTTTTCATTCTTTATTCACCTCTAACCTCTTTGATTAACATATAAACCCAACCAAGAATATAAGTTCCAATCCCACTTCCTACTATAATAAGAGAAAGCTGAATCTGATCTATGGTTACCAATTCATTATTAATATAATCATTGTACATTAAATACATGTAATATATACCTGTTGCACATGCAATGAAAATAGATCCTGTCGTTTGAAATAAAAACTTGCTACTTTCATTATTTTTAGACAACAAGTTAAATGTAATCAAAAGCCCAAAAATAATGAATAGGAATAAAAAGAATCCTACCTCTAATACAAAAACTTTTGTAATCGCTGAAATATGAATTTGAGACAGTGCTAACTGGATTATTGTCATTGATACGACTATATATTTTGCAATCTTATATTTAGTGCTTTCCACTTTGTCCACCTCCACGAATACGTTCTGTTGTCTCAAGATCAAAAAAATGAACATGATCTAATGAAAAACAAATATTAAATTCTGTATCTCGCTTAATATCTCGTGTTGATTTTAGGCAAGCAATTGTATCAACATTATTCCAATCAAAGTGAACCCACATATCTGCACCTAATAGTTCAATTATTCCTGCTTTAATAGTTACTGTTACTTTGTTATCCATTTCTTGGTTCACATCTCTGCTAATATCTTCTGGACGAAGTCCTAATAATATTTCTTTTTCGTCATACTGCTTTAGTTCATTAATTTGTTTTTCGGATAAATCAAATGTTAGTGATTCTGAAACAAATTGATTCTTTGATATTTTACCTTCTATGAAGTTCATTGATGGACTACCTATAAATCCAGCCACATATATATTGTTTGGATAAGAATAGACTTCCGATGGCGTTCCAACCTGTTGAATAATACCATCTTTCATAATAACCATTCTATCAGCCATTGTCATTGCCTCTACCTGATCATGAGTAACATAAATAAAGGTTGTTTTTAAGGTCTTATGAAGTTTTACTAATTCATTCCTTGTCTCGTGTCGTAATTTAGCATCCAAATTTGATAAGGGTTCATCCAAAAGAAACACTTGTGCATCGCGCACAATCGAACGGCCCAATGCAACTCTTTGGCGTTGTCCGCCTGATAAATTTCCCGGTTTTCTGTTTAACAAGCTATGTAAGCCTACTATATCTGATGCTTCAATAACTTTATCATGCATAACATCACTATCTTGATGACGAATAATAAAGCTGAATCCCATGTTTTCATATACTGTCATATGCCCATACAAAGCATAATTTTGAAAAACCATAGCTATGTCTCGATCAGAAGGGGCTAAATGATTTACCTTTTTATCACCTATATATAATTCTCCACTCGTTATACTTTCTAGCCCTGAAATCATACGTAACAAGGTAGACTTCCCACATCCTGATGGACCAACTAACACAATAAATTCTCCATCTTTAATTTCTAAATTAAAATCTTTTACAGCATGAACTTTTTTATCATAAATTTTATTGATATTTATACAGTTTAATCCTGCCATACTTGCCTCCTAGTTACTTTCTATATCCATCGTTTTACCTGCTTTAATTTTGGCTCTGTTTAGTGTTACTATACTTGCAGTAATCATTAATACTCCAGAAATGATTAACAAAAGTTTTAGAATAAGTGCCAATCCAAAAAAGCCTTCTAATGGCAGTATTATCACTCTAAAAAATTGAATGAAACCAAACACTATTGCTATTTTTGCCCAATGCACATTATAAATTTTCACTCTTATAGCAAGTAGAAAACCTAACAAAGTATATATAATATTAAATATAATTACTGCGCCAATAATATAATTTAATGGTATTGCCTTTAATAAGGATATAATAACCATGGTATTAAGTGTTAAAGCAATCAACACAAAATTATATGCTTTTTTATTTTCTTGATAATTATATTTGCTTTCATTATGCATTTTTTGTACTCCTTCTCGTAATAATCACAGTCAAAAATAATATCGCTTCTAATAAAATACAAATTGACATGATAGCAATTCCCAAGTAAAAAATCTCTGGTCGTGCAGTATAATCTGCTATTTGAGTAAAATCAAATTTTTTATAAACATCTGCATAATATACAAATGCTTGAAATATCGTTACAAAGTTATATCCTGTATATAGAAGTAATCCTAAAACAACAAAAGGTCCAAAGAAGCTTTTTGAATGTTTATTTAAGTCAAATGCTAGTAACAAAATAGATATAATTAAAATAATCAGACTTGTTCTAAAAATGAATTGATTAACTAATTGTAAACGTTTATAGAAATCAAACATTTCTGTTGTTCCTTCATAAAACAACTTATAAAAATTCGTCATAAATCCAAGAGCATAAATGAATTGGATAACTGCTGTTGTTATAAGGCCATATACTACGATTCCCTGTTTGTTTTTTATTTTCTTCTTGGCCATAAATTCCTCCTGATTATTGCTGCTCTTTACAGCAACTTTTATTTAGTGAACCTTATGATTATGATAAAAGCTAAAGCTTTTATCATAATCATAGAAATCAGCTCACCTATAACTGTGTTGAATCATTAAATTTATTGGTTTATTATTGAAGCATACGTTCATACGCATTTCTGTATACATCTATGTAGACATCTACACCACTTGACTCAAACATTGCTTTTAAGTCTTCAGGTGATTCAAGCGCATTGCTTGAGTCTGTAATAAATAGGAATATTTGATCTGTTTGTTCTTCATTTATTGAAACAGTTGCTAACTTAGCTGTATCTTGTTCTGTCAAAGAAAATACCGTAGGAACTAGTTTAAACAGTGGTTCATTTGCATCATAAGATGTCATTCTTACTTCTGCATCGTTATATAATGCCCAAGCATCCCATCCACGATTTACTGTATATTGATATTCAAAACCAATTTCTTTTTGATATCCAATCGGTATTTGTGACCCCATGAAATCTCTTAAGAATCCAGAGACATCACTATTTTTAAGTTCTGCCGCTGTATCTAATAACCAATCGTTAAATTTCGGATACTCAACACCATCTGGTCCCATAAATGTTTCTCCATCAACAAGATTTTGAGGAATACCGTAATTTTGGGCTTGATGTCCTTCTTCAGTAAATAATAAATTAAACATTTTTAATGCCGAATTAATTTCTTCTTCTGATGCAGCTGTTGAAATTCCCCAGCCATCTGGTTTAATAACGCGTGTATTTTCCATGTAATGAATATATTCATCAGTTCCAATTTGTGTTAAAGGTGGCAACATACCAACAACATCTGCATTAGCAGCAGTTGTGGAGGCAATCCAATCATAAGTCATAAAGCCAAATTGACGTTGTCCTTCATTTTCATCTGATGAGTATAAAGCTTTTCTAAAATCGTCTTTTGAACTTATTTCTGCGAACTCACTATGAATCAAACCTTCTTTATATATATCCTGGAGATATCCTACAATTTCTAAAAAGCTATCTTCTGAATATGAATAGGTCAATTCATTGTCTTCATTTAAATAAAATCGAGCTGCATATGAATCTGAGCCATGAACACGTTGTCCACCAAAATATGTTGCCAATCTTAGGACATCTTCTCTATACTCTGCTTTTCTTACAAAAAACGGTGAAATCTCAGCATCCGCAACTATAGAGCCTGTCTCTAGTTTTGATAAAGTATTCGGTGACAACTCAACAACTCTCCAAAGAGCAATTAGTTCATCAATATCATATTGCGCTGTTGCATTCAAATACAAATCCGAAGGTTTTTCTAAATCAGGATATGTTTCACTAATATATGTCAACAACGTTTCTAGTGCTACGTCACGTGTTAATGTTCCATTGCTTGCTTCATTTTGAAGTTTAATAACATTACTTTCGTGTCTGTCTTCAAATCCTTCATACTCTGTATTAATCGTTGCTGTTTCTGCTTCTAAGGTAATATTAGAATCTAACAATGCTGTTACCCAGCTTTCACGTCCTGCAAATACCCGAGCATAATTACCAATTTCTGCAACATATGGCAAATAATATACGCCTCCATCATATGCTGTTATCGAATCAAGTACATCTTGGTTATCTTCAAAAAAGACTTTAACTGCTGGCATATCATCCATTCGTGTTGTCAAATCAAGAAAATATCCTTGAGGGCCATATGAAACAAAATCTTCTGCTATTGAATTCCCACCATAAATTGTGGCATCTGAAAAACTAATTGCTGCGGCTAAATCCATCATTTCTGTGGCTTTTTGGTCTTGTATTGCCATATCCTCGATTGAAAAACCTAATAGTTTTTCATAATATTGCCATGTTGGTTTCAAGTCTCCCTGAGCAACTGATGTACCATCTGGTAATATTAATGGTGTTGCTTGATTATAGGTAATTGTACGTTGATTATTCCCCATTGAAATATTGATTTCAAGGTTATTGGCGTATTCTAATTCTCTTGCTACACCACCTTCTGAAGAATCATTCGTTGATGTTTCTTCATTTTCTTGTTCTTGTTCCACCGGATCTTGTGTCAAATCAGTACTGTTACAACCAATTAAGCTTCCCATCATTAACATAATTAAAAATATTGCTACATACTTTTTCATTTCTTTTCCTCCTTTTATTTTGTGCACTATGTGCCAACAAACTAACTAACCTTTAACTCCACCAAGATTTACCCCTTTAGCAAAATATTTTTGAATATGAGGATAAATAAGAAGTACGGGTATGATTGATGAAACAATAATAGCATAGACATACGAATCAGCAGCGTATGGTAAATCAAGTGGCATATCATCAAACATAGATTGATAGTTTTCTACAAGTATTCGCATATACACCTGCAAAGGTAATTCCATTGGATTGGTTAATAATAATCTTGACCAAAAATATCCGTTCCAACGACTTGTTGCGTAGAAGAGTGTAACTGTCGCCATAGCCGCTCTTGACATCGGTATAAAAATCTGACCTAAAAGTTGAAATTCATTTACACCATCAACGCGAGCAGCTTCTTCAATTTCTTTAGGTACCCCTTCAAAGTAATTTCTCAATAAAATAATATTATATGCTTGTATTCCAAAAGCCACGACAATTCCCCATCGGTTCGCTACTCCCATGTTTACATAGTTTAAGTATGTCGGAATCATTCCTGCATTAAACCACATAGTAAATACAACCAAAAAATTAAATTGTCGTCTGAATAATAATCGTCGTTTTGCTAAAGCATATGCACCGAGAGTTGAGATAAAAACGCTCCATGCTGTACCAAACATGGTATAAAACAAAGTGTTAATATATGAAATCCAAAATCCTTTATCTTCATATAATAATTTGTAAACCTGAAAGTTTATATTTTTTGGTAATAACACAATTTGACCTGATTCATAAGCTACTTTGCCACTAATGGAAGCAGAGAAAGCATATACAACAGGATATAATGCCATTATTCCAAATGCCCCAATTAATACGTATGAAATCACTTTAAAAATTGCTTCACTTCTATTTAATCTATCCATAGTTCCTCCTACCACAATGAAGTTTCTGAGACTTGTCTACTTATAAAGTTTGCTCCCATAACGAGTGCAAATCCTATAAGTGCATTAAACATTCCTGCTGAAGCTCCCAGAGCTTGGTTACCACCTTGTAGTCCGATTCTGAAAACAAAACTGCTTAAGACATCTGCTGTTTCATATGTATTCGCATTATATAGTAAGATAATACGTTCATATCCAACGGTTAACATTTGTCCTATACGCATAATAATCATAATAATCAATGTTGGAGCCATTCCCGGAAAAGTAACAAATCTAATTTCTTGTAGCTTGTTACCTCCATCTACTTTTATGGCTTCATATAGAGTAGGCGATACACTCATAATTGCAGCGAAATAAACTATTGAACTATATCCTGCTTCTTTCCATATTCCAGTAATTATATACAGGGGTCTAAAAAATGATGCTTCTTGTACTAATTTTGTTCCTTCAGGAATGATATTTAAATTCATCAAGGCCGTTGCTATAACCCCTGTATTTACTTCTCCATTATATAAGAGTGTTAAAACTAAACTTGTAATCGTAACTTCTGAAAGGAAATGAGGTAAGTAAGTTAATGTCTGAATAACTTTACGATAGCCGTTATGTGTTAGTTCACTAAAAAATAATGCTAGTATTATGGGTATTGGGAATCCATAAATCAACCCGTATAGACTTATTAGGAATGTATTTCTAAAGGCTCTCCAAAACTGATCTGCAAATGCACCATTAATCAGCGAAACAAAGTTAGAGAAACCCACAAACTCACTTCCACCTATTCCTAAGTTTGGTTGATAATTTTTAAAGGCAATGAGCAACCCTCCCATGGGCTTGTAGGCCCATAAAGCAAACCAAATAATTAATGGGAGAAGCAACGCATAAAGCTGCCAATCCGAGAGTATGATTCGACCATACCTTACCAGTTTACTCTCTTTAATAACTGATTTCATATTCATTTCTTCGTCTCCTTGTCTTCATTAAAATATATTGTCATATCTACCAATAATTCTTTTTGGTGTCTAATCATCAGCAAAACAATATAACTCATCAGTAAAGTAAATAATTGTCGATTAAAATAAAGCAAAAATATATCTCCAAAAGAATATCCCTTCATCATTGCAAGAAGGCTATAAGACAACGTAATAATGGCAAAAGTACTTATAATGTATAATAGGAACATCCATGTTGTTGATATAATTTCATAAACTGTTTTTTTATAGAATATAATTGGAATAATTCCAGCTGACGCATAACTAATAAGTTGAATAGATATTATTAAAAAGTCAATTTTTTTGGTGACAATAATTGAAGCTAATACAATTCCAAGGCTAACACTAGCACCTATCACACCCCAACGAATCATGGTTATTACTATAATCATGGTTGAAAAACTCAAATAAAAACCGGCCCCTGGCAACTTTAAATGTAAGTATTGACCTAAAAGCTCCGCTACAAATGCTAAAAACATCATAAAAGCTATATCAAAGCGCTTATACTCTTTTAATGACATGTTTTATTCCACCTTTTTTATTTTATTGTCAACAATCGTATATTTTTCGACTTTTTTCGAGGTTTGAATAATAACTTCTCGGGCGCTATTTTGAGAAAACCTAACTTCGACAGGACATTTTATTCCAGCTGAATAAGGTTTTACAACTGTTAAAAATTCCATTTGTTCATTTCTTTGACAATTTTTAGTTGTTAATCCTTTCATTTGATTTTCTCGATAATTATCTGGCTCTTGTGTAGTCATTACGGCACGCACTGTATTTAAATGATGTCCGACACTAATCTCTCCACTTGCCTGCTGCCATAGGCACATAGCCGTCAACCCATTTTTATATTGAACTTTTACTTTAGTTTTATTACTATCTAATTCAACTTCTTCCGGATATACTTCTGTGTACATCTGCCAGGTATATTCATGTTTATTATCACTCTTTACTTTGTCATAAAAAATTATACACCCAGAATCAGTTGTTAATACTTGCCGTTCAACCTGCTTCATTTTTAATTCTTTTTTATATGTCTTTGCTGTTTCACCAATTGCAAACAGTTGGTTATTTGTGAAATCTACATGCTTCATTTCACCAACCATATCTTGCGAATAATTTTTATAAACATTATTTACGCCTTCATCTTCAAACCCTTGACCATCAACAAGGATCATATTATGATCTGACGCTTTCACATTACGATTATATCCATCATCAATAGCCTGAAACTTCCCTCCATAATGTAAGATAAAGCTATTATTATCAGGATGCTGGTGAGACAATCCAAAACAGTTATACCCTTTTGTTTTTTTCAATTCCCAAAGTTTCTGCCATTGACTTTTACCTCCGGGAGCTCCGCATTTAAAAGAAAGATGAAGCGCTTCTCTATCCCACGAATCTCTAAATATGACCAATCCCAAGTCTTCAAAAAATTTTATTTTAGGTAAATCGTCAAACGACTTTTCACTTATATCAGGATCATAAAAAAGAAATTCAAAAAAACATTCAGGAAGAATTCCCGGTTTTACATTTGATTCAAATGCCTCTTTATATAGATGCTTGTCAACAACAAAATTTCCCATGTATTGAGCATATCCATTATTATATTCTGCCGCTGTCTTATAGTAAATAGCCGTTGAATGTCCACTGTATTTATCATGACAATCACCAAAATTAATTTGTTCTTCTAAATTGGGAGCACTTTGATATAATCGATAGTCAAAGGTATTTTTTAAAAAGTCAGTTTTTTTAAAATAATCAATTCCTTCTCGTTCTTTAATCAAATGCGCATATACAAAGAGCCACATAGCCCCATATCGCCAATAAACAACTCCTTCATAATCACTACCATCTTGAGGCATATAATTATAAACCAATTCAAAATTTTCTTTTGCACATTCAACCCAGTTTTGAGCTTCATTTTTATATTCTTTTTCTTTTATCAGAGCATATCCAGCGACAGCTAATCCAGTAAGATTAATCCAATTATGGTTTTGCCAATAATTTGTTGACCATCCATTTCCTTGAGTTTTGATTTTAAAATCATACATACGACGACTTTGAAGCAAAATTTTATTTTCAATCTTCTCTTTTTCTTCTTTTGGAATCACATCTTTAAGCCAATCATATCCTATCCCTAATCCAAACAAGATCCATGCAGCAGATAAATCAACATCAACAAGGTGCGCATGCCCCCAATGTGGATAATTAACCACAGTATTAATAAAACGTCTTGCATCTTCTAAATATTGTTTTTGCTTTGTTAATACATAGGCTAAAGATAAATTAGCTATAGCTATTCCCATATATGTCGAGCTTCCTTCTGGATGCTTCTCATCTAATTTCATAGTATGATAACGTGCACATTGTTCATCTAAGCGTTTAAAAATTTTTTTTCGTTTTGTATAAATACTCGATCTTAATTCATCAATATTTTGTTGAATAAATATATATTCTTTCATTTTTCACCTCTTGTTCGTATATGCGAATCTCTTACGTTAATATAATGTTAACATAGCTCTAGTTTTTTGTCTAGTATTTATTCACATTTTGTACAAAAAATTCTTTATTTTCCTAAAATCAAAGTGCACTTAATACAAAAAATAGGCAAAAAAAAAGAAAGGTATGTATTTACGTATTGATTACGAGATTTATCGTATGCATGTACCATTAATATACATGCATACGATATCCCATTTTTTCAGATATTAAATTCGCCTTTTCTTTAACTAAATTGGCTTCATATTCAATATTAATATGATCTGTATATAAACCACTAATACTTAATGCCGCAATCACTTTACCTTCGTTATCAAAAATCGGTGCTCCAATACACAACAAATGCTCGTTTTGTTCTCGATTATCAATTGCATATCCCAACTGCCTGACTTTTTCTATCTCTTCGGCTAATAATTGAGGATCTGTTATTGTATATGGCGTTTTTGAAACCAAATCACTCGTTAGTGTTTTATTATATAATGCATCATCATAAGCAATGATACATTTCCCCAACGATGTACTATGAAGATTGGTTCGACTACCTATTGAACAGGTAGCAACCAAAGGATTTTCCGGCTCATACTTATATATATAGGTAATGCCTTCATTAACTTCTTTGCCAATAAACACTGTTTTATTGACTTGGTTACCCAATGCTTCTACAATTGGTTTTGCCTTGTCAATTAAGGTCATATTGCTTATGAATGCATTTCCAATAAAATAAGCCTTTACTCCTATTCCATATAGCTTACTTCTATGATCGACTATCTCAATCATTTCTTTCTTCAATAAAGCTTTAACAATATCACTTGTACTTGTTATCGGAAAATCTAATTCTAAAGCAATTTCTGAAAGCGACATACCTTGAGCATTTTTTGCAATTAGCTCCAAAATACTAATTGTTCGAAGCGTCGATTTATTAATAGCCATTTTTTCACCTCTGTCGTTTTTAACTATTATACATAATAAAGGTAAAAAAGTACAGCATTTTTGCATATACGTTAAGATTTCGTTTATACATTTTACTTAATACGCTATTTAATTCAGAATTTGTCAAGATTGTTGTTGTTTTTACCAAAAATCATTTAATTATTTTTAACTATTTCTCTGTTTCGTTTGTCTCTGACTTTAACTAGTGCCGTCTTTTTCAATAGGTCAATCTTTGATATTTCCGGACCTTGGTTCTGGATATTTTTGTTTAGCAACTTCATAGACGGCTAATCTTCCGGGAAATATTTAATCTTCTAAGTCAGTAATTATAATGCTGTGTTGTTGTAATATATCCGATGTTGCTGTGTCAATGTTCATAATTATAATATTAAACAAATTCAAACACTTGTTTACAAATGTTTTAAATCCATGTAATACGAGTGGATTGCTTCTCACAGAATAGCCTTATGATGGCACCGTTTTCTTCACAAAAACACTTGCATTTTCAGAAGATTCTTCCGGCCAGATTTCCCATCCTACAATCTTTCGGCTATATAAATCTATGATAAAATAAAGATAGAAACAAAAGTCTTTAACAACACCCGGAATCCAGGTGATATCCCACATTCATACTTGTTTGGGGCCGGTTGCTTTGTGCATTGATGCTTTTCTTCGTTCCGGTGACTTTGTCCTACCGCGATGGTGAATCATATCAACGTCTCTTAAAACACGGTACATCGTTGATTCGAAAGCAATATAATGTTCTTCTTCATCGTGTAACTTTGGAACGATTTGATGTGGTGATAAAACTTTATAATTTGTGTTTGATACTATAAAAGTGAGCCATATAGCATTACAATGACCATGAATTTTTGAGCCAATCATAAATTTTCCTGTATGATAATAGTAAATATTATCGTATAGGAGTGTGAAAGGCGTGAAAATAGATTTGGCAGAATATAATCAAATAAGAGAACTTTATCTTCATCATGGCATGTCGCAACGAGCGATTGCCAAACAGCTACATATCTCACGTAATACAGTAGCTAAATACTGTAGGGAACGTAAAGATTATTCACCACGCTCTGCTCCTGTAATCACAGATGAAGTCAGAGCATTTATTCTTCGTTGTTTTGCTGAAGACTCTTCACATGGATTTAAGAAGCAAAGGCACACCGCTAAACGAATTCATGAACGTTTAGTTGAATGATTATTTCGTGCTAAAAGCAACATAGATACGCTCGAAGAGCATCACCTGTACTCACTTAGAGCATCATTAGTACCCAGTTAGAGCAACGTTTGTTGTTTTGATGCGCACTGCCTTTAGCAATACGCATATGTGTTTGTTGTTTTTCCAGCTGCTGTTGCCCAAAGAATTTTCTCATATTCTTTTGACTGAGCATCGACGGCATCAATGAAGTCTTCTAGGTTTAATTCTCTTAGTTTTCTACGAGCTTCATCATCTAGTATTGTCATTGTTGATCACCTCCACGTCGGTAGTATTCCGCACCTCGAACATAACCTTGTTGTTTGTTCAGATGGACTTTACCTTCTTTAAAGTGCTCTTTCTTTTCAAGATATACTTTATCCTGATTGGAAGAGAGAATAGCCTTTAAGTTTCGATATCGTGATGATCGTAATTTCTCTAATGCTATTTCACAAGCAACATCTAGGCGATCATTGGTGTAATCTTTACTTAATCGTAGAACAGACAGACATGAGTTGTATGCTTGCTCTTTTACTCGGACACTACCGAAGATTCTTTCAATAACATCCAATGTATTTGGACCAATGGAACTAGCCCAGTTTTTGATTCTAGTATCATCCCATTCAGTATGATGGAACTGATCAGGCATATGTTCATCTTTAGTAGCCCATTGATATTTCTTATAGTCAGGAATTCGCTTATGACTGGCAATTCGTTCCTACTTATAATAAATCTCGATGATGGACTCGCTAGCTTTTATATCAACTTTCTTGCCAACATAACTGTAAGGTGCTGAGTAACGATTTGTTTTGAAAGCAACATGGCAATCGAGATTGACTTTATGATTATAAATCCATTCAGAAACTTCATAAGGTGTCATTGGTAATTCACGTAATCGAAGTCTTTCAGCTTCATTGAATACCGATTTTCGACTTCCTTCACGTTTTTGAAAGGGAGCACTATTGAACTCATCAAGTTTATTTGCTAGAGCCACCTTTGACTCATCTATATTGTAAAAGGTTTTGTTTCGTAATTTGGCAATAATAGCTGTAGCGATTTTACCGACCGTTCCTTCTACAGATGCCTTCTGCTTCGGTTTTCGAATGCCTGCCGGCATAATGGCAGTGTAATAATGATTACCAAAAGCTTCGTATTGTTCATTGAGTATAATCTCGCCTTCACGAGGGTGACTTACAACTCCAGTACGTAGGTTATCACAAGTAATGCGAACTGTAGAACCACCAAAGAATTCATACATGTTTACGTTACATTTGATCCATGTATTCTGCTTCATATCGAGACAAGGCTCAACATAGGAATACTGACTATATGGTAGTGTTACAACAAAAAGATATAAAGTAATAAGTTCACCCGTGGTAGCATCAACAATCTTCATCGTCGGACCACTCCAGTCAACTTCACATACCATACCTGGTTTGTGCCGTAAATGATTGGTTAAACTATTGGCTGTGACGTGATCAGAGTAACCTTCACAGAACTTTGTATACCCAAAAGATAATTCACCATCAGCAACACAAGTATCCTTGTATTCATTCCACAAGAGCTTTAAAGTGACGCCGGTTTTCTTGAGTTCGCTATTAATGTAACTGTAATCAGGCTGTTTGCACAAAGTGTCTGTTACAAACTTGTTAGGGAAGAAAAGTTGATAGACTTCTTCATCTGATTTGTCTTTGATGTCCTTCTCAGTAGCGATTTTACAAACATCGCAGACGGAGTGTGAAGAGATTTTTCTGCTTCTGTAGATTTCGCGTTGAGACATGTTAGCTGCACGTAGTTCCAAGATAAGTTTTACTTTGATTTTCTTGGCCATAGAGTTGGCCTCCTTTCGATAGAATGTCGAGATTTAGCTCTCATATTTATTCTATCTCAAGTGATGCTCAGTCGCGTATAGGTGCTGCCCTAAGCGAGAAATAATCAGTTGAAGAGTTACACTTTACTGGTAGCTATACAGCAGTATGACGTGCAGTGCCTAAGCGAACAATCTTCGATAATGCTGCCGTAGCAGTTTCAGAAGTTTTAGGCGCATATGTCACAAAAGAAACTAAACGTTATGAGGAGTTAAAAGCTCATTACCAGTTTAATACTACTTATTGCAATCCTCGCAGTGGTAACGAAGTCTGTATTAAAGTCGATGCAATGACGATTACTATTCATTATAAAAGCATGAAAATAGCAACGCATGAACGGTAAAGAAGTAAACGGTTTTATTCTGGTTGATTGCCTTAATGCCAAGAGCTATGCTCAAATGTGTTTTCCCAGCACCGAAGTTTCCATAAAGAATCAAGTTTTCTTGTTGTTCAAGAAAAGCGAGACGGATTAAAACATCAGTGGAGAGTTTATCCGGTAGTTGCACGTGACTCCAGTCATAGAATTCTAATGTTTTCTTAACTGGGAAATTGGCATTTTTTAAGTTCCGTATAATGATATTTTCTAGTCGCTCTTTATATAAAGTTTCTAATAGATCATGTATAAACTGTTCTTTGGTTTCATAAGGCATTGATTCATATATTTCTATGAGGTTATTGCTGAGGCGTAGTTTTTTCTGATAAGCGGTAATAGCTGTTTTCATAGGCTTATACCTCGCATCAGTTCATCATAATCTTTAATCTTAAAATCATAACGAGGTAATGCTACATCCATCGTTTCAATAATGTCTGGTAAATATAAGGACCGGTTTTCAGTCATTCGATGATAGGTCGTCCACAGTGCTTCCGGTTCCATAACGTGCTGCTTCATATTTTCTTTAACAACCTCATTTGCGAAGGCCATATCCTTTTCAATAAGACAATATTTGAGGAAATATAAAGCCTCACGTAAGTTATCTTTATCAAGTGTCGCTACGTAGGTTTGCCAGTGTTGTGGTAACAGCTTGTAAAAGCCACTATATTTTAAAGCTCGTGGACGTTTGGCTATGGTATTTATGAAATCTATCCAATGAGTATACTTCTTATCTTTTTCAAAGGAACGTACATGCTTCGTGATTTCACGGTAATGCAAGTCATAGATAACAAGTTCATTGGCGTAGAATTTAACAATAACGTGTTCACCAACGTGTTGTGGTGAAACAGAGTATTCATTAGAATCAACTTTGATATGACCGTTTTTATATACTCTGTATTTTACTTCCTTTGAATAATCAAAGGGAGTAAGGTTGGTAGCATGCATTAGCTTTTTTTCCTGACTCAGGAGCGATGCTAATGTCGATGCATGTATTTTATAATGATAACGCTGATTATCTTTATCACAACGTTTTAAAAGATGTTGATTGTAATCATTGATATCATTAATAACCGGTTCAGGTATGAATAGATTGTTTCTGAAGTAACCGACTTTGTTTTCGACAGATCCTTTTTCATTCCCTGAATAAGGATTACAAAAGACAATGTCAAAACCATGATGAACCGCAAAGGCATGAAACCTCGGATTAGGAATAACATTTCCGTTGACATCTTTCTGCCGTAGGCAGGCAGCTGCCATCTGGTCAAACCAGATGCGTTTGGGTACTTTTCCGATATGTTCAAAGATTTTTTCCATACTTTGGCAAACGGCTCCCATGGTTTCACTGAAGGTAACTTGGCAAAACCCAGCATTGCTTGCCGGAAAAGTCATTACGAACTCGTGGGCTTTGATGAGTTTGCCGTCTTTATAGACATCAATCTCACCAAAATCAACTTGAGCTTCACCACCTGGATGATTAAGGTCTAAGAAGCATTCTTTTTCGGTATAAATATTGGCTTTTTCCTCAGCAACAATGTATCGCATGGTTCTTTCGGTTACATGGCATAAATCAGGCACTTCTTGAATGGCTCTATCGTAGATACGTTTTGCCGTATGACATTGTTTCTTACGTTTATTCTTGTCCTCCAGAAGAATTTGATGGACAAAGGGTCTAATCAGATCCGACTTACGCTCCTTAGTTCGTGCGTATTTTGGAGAGTTAAAATCCTCCATTTCAAGGTATTTAGTGATGGTGTTTCTGGCATGATTTGTACGTTTATGGATTTCTTCTACAGAAAGTCCTTTATCAAAGTACAGTTTTCGTATATAATCTATTTGAGTAATTGTCAGCACGTCCTCTCGCTCCTTCCAAGTATGTGGTGTACTTAAAAGGATATTTGATTGTGAATGTACTGGCAATTACTTTTTAATTTGTTTTGCCGAAATATTCAAATCTATTTTACCAAAAACAGCTTTATCAAGAAAAAGGAAAACATCATACTCATTGGTAATCCAGATACTAGTAATTATCGAAAGAAATGAGTGCATTGAACAACTATATACAAAAGATGATCCCTATTCTGTGATTATTACTAACAGTGTTTTTTTTAAGCTATTGTCACTTTTTTTAGTCAATGTGACGACCTTTCCGATGAATATATTCGCTTTGAACCGGTTATTAGCTATATTGACATGAATCTCAACAAAAAAATAAATAACACGGCTCTAGCAGCTATAATGGGCCTAGGTCCTATCTATTTTTCAAACTTATTTTCAAAAACATTTATGGGCCCTCCCGGACAGTATCTAATTAAAAGACGTCTAGAATACAGTCAAGTTCTACTTAGTACAAAGAATATGAAAATCTACCAAATAGCTGCTTCCTCGGGCTTTGAAAGCGTTATGTACTTTTCCCGACTGTTCAAGAAGAAAATTGGGATGCCCCCTAGCGACTATAGGAGAAGGTCCTCTAATCCAATAAACTTTTAATTTTAATTCCCTATTTCATTTGTTAGTTCTCTGTACTGCTTCCAATAATTTGCTCCCATGGGATGATCCTCCTCACCCCATTGGTCCCTATAATCTACCATTAATTTTTTTAGTCGGATAAGATCCTTATGATATTTGGAATCTTTTGCTAAGTTAGCAAGTTCTAACGGATCATTTTTGATATCGAATAATTGTGTGGTAAGGACCCCATCATAAACATGTTCCATTAATTTAAAACGGTTGTCTTTAACACTTCTAATTTTATCTGTATAAGCAAAATAGAGGTTTTCTCTGCATACCCTGTCCTTGTCGATTATACAGTCTAAAAAGCTTTTGCTCTCAACAGTATCAGGCACCTCAATATTTAAGATTTCGCAGAGTGTAGGAAAAATATCCATAAGATAGATATAGGTATCACGTATTTCTTTTTCAGGTATATTGGGTCCCGCCATAAGAAAAGGTACTCTGATACTATTTTCATAATGGCACTGTTGACCAAATAGACCATGTTGACCTAGAGAGAGACCATTGTCTGCTGTATAGATAATTATTGTATCCTCATAAACGTCTTTATCTTTGAGGGTCTGAATGATTTTTCCAATCTCCTCATCAATATGCGTAATCATGGCATAATATTCTAAAAGTTGTTGCTTTGTATCTTCTGCTGTTCTTGGATAAGGTGCCAATAACTCATCTCTGCAATGTGCATTATCGTACTCAATGCTGTGATATTGCATGAAGTTTTCCGGTAGTGATATTTTGTCCTTATCATACATTTTTCTAAATCTATCCGGCATTGTTCTTGGGTCATGTGGCGCCATAAAAGAAACATAGGCATAGAAAGGTTTATCTTCAACAGTATCATTCAGTATGAACTCTGAGGTCACTTTTGAAAATAGCTCGGTAGAATGTCTCTCACCAATATGATCACTGATATATTTATCTCGCTGATTGTTGTTCCAAAAATTTGCAGTTTTATATCTTCTGTTATCGTATCTTCCTGTTGGGTCGAAGCTATGAACCGGTACAGCCCAATGATCATCCATACCACCAAAAAAGATTGCATCACCATGATTAAAACTCCTAACATAACTGTCTACGCCATTGTGGCATTTTCCCGTCCCAAAGGTATCATAACCCGCTTTTTGCAGTGTCTCTCCTAGAAGAGCATGGTTATTAGGAGTCTCCTGACCTTCTCCCTGAAGACTAAATAACTGTCTACCTGTATTTAACATAGCCCTACTTGGCATGCAAACTGCAGCAGAAAGTACCACTTGGGATATGGCACTGTGTAAAAACAGTAGCTCTCTCTACAAGAGCATCAAGATTGGGGTGATAATTTCCTCATTACCAAGAGATCGAATGGTGTCGAATCTTTGGTCATCTGCAAATAAAAATAAAATATTCGGTTTTTTCATAAACTTATTTCCTTTTCTAACGGATTCCTTATGTGTCTAGATTTATATTGTCTTAGGATAAGTATAATTTCTTATAGTTATTTTCTCAAACTTCGCACTTAGATAAGTGGATATGACCTTGAAAGCCCAATAACTGACATTAAAATAACATGAAACCACTAGTTTTTGGCGTATGCATTACCAGAAACAATTACAAACCGGAGGCTCATGTTATGAATGAAAGTATAACACAAGACGCCCAGAATGATAACCAAATTTCTACATCTATCTACAGATTTTTAAAGCGATTTAGAGTTGCTTCTATATTGAAACCAACCAATGGGGAAGAATCTTCCTGCATTTGCTCAGGATACGCATATCGTTTTATGAAGATGAACCACATAAATTGGATCCGTTTTACAACCTTAATGGCTACAATGATCAGCCAAGAGCTCAATGTTATTTTTAATGAATATGTGACAAAAATAACATTAGGCCTGATTTTCAATATTTTCTTTCTGAATTTGGCATTCAAGGGGCTGACCCGATAGATAATTTTCCAATTCTTGATACATCGCTTCTCCCATCCTCCTACACTCCTTATTTTTAGAGCCGGCAATATGTGGCGTTAGTATGCTATTGGGGAGTGTGTATAATTCAGACTCATGAGAGGGCGGTTCAGGATAAGTAACATCTAAAACCGCATATAGATCCGGTCTATTTTTCAGAACATGAATGAGGTCTGCCTCATTAATCACTGCACCTCTTGCTGTATTAATAATAGTTGCATAGGGTTTCATGAGTGAAAGTAACTTTTCATCAATCATTCCTTCTGTCTCTTTTAACCACGGGGTATGTAAGGATATAACATCGCTTTCTTTAAACAGTTTTTTAAGGGAGCAAAATTCAACGTTTAAGCGCTCTGCCCTTTCTTTTGAAGGCGAGGTCGTATAAACTAAAACCTTTACGTCTAATACATTTAATAAGTCACAGACTTTTTTCCCAATTGTTCCTAAAGAAACTAAACCAACCGTACTTTTATATGCCCCTATTAAAGGCAAAACTTGAAAACTTTTCTTTTTTTTGCAATGATTGATGTGCTTCCAACCTTGCTTTAAACTAAAGATAATCTGAGCTAAGGTAAACTCGGCAACCGGTATAGAATTAGCATCATGAGCACTCGTTAACAGGATGTCTCGATCCCAAAAATCATCTGTCACAAAGTTTTTCACTGACCCAGCTGCATAAAAAACGGCCTTAAGTTTTGGAGCATTGGCTAAAAAATCTTTAGAAAGAACCGGCATCCCCCAGCCACCCATTATAATATCAATATCCTTGAGTATGGCGGGGTCTTCTTCGATGTCTTCTCGTGTGAATTGCCCTTTTGATATATCAAGGAGTTTTTCGATTTTTTTTCGTGTTTGACTACTGTATACATCTTCATAACTTTTATCTTCCATTATAAATATTGCTTTAAGCATGATTGCTCTCCGTTCCCATATTATCCTTAATTAATATTAATCTCTACTCCACACCCATTATATAAGTCCAACGGTCCTTCCAGTTCGATTTTTAATACTGTAACATAATCATCTAATTTATCTTTTTCTACATCGATCCATAAAGTCCCCGGTACATTTAGCCAAGGAGCTCCACCTATTCTCTTATAGTGACATAATGTCTTTTCCCCAAGAATTTTTATTTTTTTGATTTTATTTCTAATCCCTTTAATAGCTGTAGCTTCTTTAGGTCTATGCGATAGATAAATATAAATAGTATCTTGGGCTTTATTAAGACTTGTCATATTATAAGTATAGCCATGGGGTAAGCCTCTAACTGTATCATAAACTGCCTCTTCATGTTTTTTGATCCACTGTCCTAGTATTTTTAAAATACTGACTTGTTGCTCCGGAATAAGGCCAGAGGAATCAGGTCCGACATTAAGGAGCATATTGCCTCCTTGACCTAAGCATTCACAAAACATTGTAATGATTTCATATGGCGTCTTATAATTCTTTTCTGCTCCTGTATAGGACCAAGTATCATTTGTTGTCATACATACTTCCCATGGCCCTTGAGGTGGATATACAGGTATGAACTGTTCCGGTGTTTCATAATCTCCATAATCCCCAAGTCGCGAATTTACAATAGTATGGGGACTTAAATTTTCAATATATGCTTTAAGTTGTTGGCAATGGTAGTCATACCCCGGTCGATGTAGCATGACATCAAACCAAAGCAGGTCAATTTGACCATACCATGTTAATAGCTCTTTAATTTGTCGCTTTTCAAATTCAAGGAACTCTTCCCATTTTTCTTTTACTATTTTTTTATCCATTGGTGCATCAGTTTCAAAACTTTTTTCCCATATTTGTAGAAAATTGGTTTTTACTGTTTTCAATGGTTCTAATTCTTGATCTGTTAATCCGGTAATCACTTCAAAATGAGCTTTATGAGCCCAGTCTGTATGCGAGAAATATAATCCTGTGTGAAGCCCTTCTTCGCTAATTGCATCAACAAATGGCCCAACTAAATCAGCTAGGCCAATTTCTTTTGGTATGCTTGGACCAGATTCTTTTGTTGGCCATAGTGTGACCCCATCATGGTGTTTTGTCGTTAAGACTGCATATTTTGCTCCACTTTCTGCAAAGAGTTTAGCCCATATTTTAGGTTGATAAGTACTTGCATCAAAAGCTTTTATCTGTTTATAATAATCATTAAAGCTGACTTCTGCTTTCACAATAGGCCAAGATTCCCCACCTCTTTTGTCGACTGCATAAATTCCCCAGTGAACAAAAATACCAAGCTTTGCATTTTCAAACCATGTTTGTATCATAAGTTTTATCTCCTTTATTCTTTGTGAATTTACTTTTGTTTTTGTTTATATTCACTTGGCAATTTCCCGTATGTTTTTCGAAAAACTTCACTAAAATGTCTATAATCATTAAACCCGACATATTCTGCAATTTCATATATTTTTTTATCTGTTGTCATTAATATTTTTTCTGCTTCTCGCATTCGTATATCTGTTAAATATTCCTTGAAATTTACTCCCATTTGTTTTTTAAAATAGAAGCTAAAGTAATTAGGGTTCATATACACCAAATTAGCTACAGTCTCTAGTAAAATATTTTCTCTAAAATGTTTTTTAATATATTCTCTCACTGTCAAAATTTCTTGATTTTCTTTAACTTCAACATAATGATTAACCTTATCGTATAATTTCAAAAAGTATTGAATCATTAGATTTTTTAATTCTTGAAATTTGTGGACTGCATTTAACTTTTTATTAAGCTCTTCTAAGTTAATACCTTCAATTTCAATGCCTTTTTTTATTACATCTTTTTCAATAAAATTTATGGTTGATATATAATAATGAATTATCGTTTTTGTATCTAAAAGGGCAATTTCTTTAATAATATTTATAAAATACTCACAATTCTCAAGATATTTTTTTTTAGTAAATTTTATTATTTCCTTTGCTATATTTTCTTGTAATTCATATAATTTTTCAAGCTTATATTTAGAGGTATATTCTTCTTTATAATAAAACACACTCCCATGTCCATAAAAAAATTCTTTTTCCATCACTTGATTTGACATTTCATAGGCAAATTTAACATTATTAATTCCTTCTACAACCTCACTTACACCGATGGAAAGTAATTGTGTTGTAGCTTCTCTTACACTTTCTATAATATCCGTTGGCAAACTATTTTTTACATGTTCTAATTCCATTATCTCTTCATGATAAGTTAGTACATAAATATGATTATTTTTACTTATGACCCAATGTCCTGCATATTTTTTTGTAATCTCTTCAATTATATTATATGTCGAGAAATAAATAATTTCTTTTTCTTCTTCTGAAAAAGTATGGTCTAAATCATGTTTACAGTTCAAAAACATATAATATCCATTGGACTGTAGTTTTTCTCCATCGTTTAAAAAACTAATTTCAAAATCTGTCAATTGCTTATCCTGTGCAATCTTATTAACCGCCTCTGTTAACTGTTGCTTATCAATTGGCTTCACTAGATAATCAAATGCTCCTGCTTTTAATGCCTCTCTTGCATATTCAAATTCTTGATATCCACTAATGAAAATAATCTTTGTATTTATATTTTCTTTATTTAATATTTTTAAAACTTCAATCCCTGATAAGTCCGGCATACTTATATCTGATATAACAACATCAGGCCCTGTATTTCGTATTAATTCTAATGCCTCTTCCCCACAGTTAGCCGTTCCAACAATCTCTACACCTAATTTTCCCCAATTTACTAATCGTTCAATACCTCGAACAATTAATGGCTCATCATCTACTATAATCATCTTAATCACTTATTCTCCTCCTTTCTCTACCGGAATCGTTAATGTCACTAAAGTTCCATAATTTTTTTTACTTTTCACAAAAAGTCCAAATTGTTTTCCATATGTCATTTGAATACGATCATGTACATTTTTTAATCCAATACTTTCTTGATCACTTGATATATCATTATTCAAATTGTTAGAATCAAGCATTTTTCGGATTATATCTACTTTGGTTTCATCCATGCCTATTCCATCATCAATAATTTGCACTTCTAAGGTGTTATCAACAACTCTTGCACTAAGTTTAACCTTGCCTTTTCCCTTTTTAACTTTTAGCCCATGAATAACTGCATTTTCAACTACTGGTTGTATCAAGAGTTTTAAAATTTTATATTCATAAAATTCTTTTGGAATATTCATTTCTAAAGATACTCTATTTTCAAATCGTATTTTGATTATTTTAAAATAATGATAAATCATTTCAATTTCCATTTTCAATGTAACTCTTTGTTTACTATGTCCAATAACATATCGCAGTTGATTCGAAAGCGCAACAATCATTTCTTCTGTATTTTCTGCATCTTCAGCTAGTGCACTCATACGTATAATTTCTAATGTATTGTACAAATAATGTGGTCTTATTTGGGTCTTAATTGCATCAAGCTCTGCTTCTTTTTGTTTAATTTGGGCCATATATGCTTTTTCAATATATTCCTTCAATTTTTCTGTCATTTTATTAAATGCTTCTGCTAATTGCATAGCTTCATAGCTATCTTGAACCTCTACTTTTGTCGTCAAGTCACCATATGCTACTTTTTTCATTTGTGTACTAATATTTTTTATTGGTTTTGATAGTTTTTGCGAAAAAATAAGTGCAAACAATATAAAAGTTATAACTATTAGTACTAATAAAACTGTTGCCACCGTACGCAATTCCTGAATGATTCCGCTCATACTCAAACGGTTTACTTTATAAAACATATACCAATCATATTCTTCTATATGATTATAAAAATATAAGTCTTCACCGCTAATATAATGTCCTGATTCATATGTTATTGCTTCTGAAAAAATCACATCATCAATTACATCTTTCTCTTTTTCATAGACTTCGTTTTTAGATGTATAAATAAGATATTCATCACGATCTAAAATTATTATCTCACTTTGCTCTATAAGCTCTAATCGATTAAGTATGTCTGTAATAAATTGATCATTTACATCAATTAATAATATATTATTCACTTTTTCAATGCTTGGCAAATAATTAATATCTAAATGATTACGAGCAAATGTCAAAACTCTTTTATTTTTTTTACTAAAGTACTCTTCATGATGACTTGGTAATATAGTTAAGCTACGCTTATCAGTTCTAATTTCACTAAATTTAGTAATATTTTCAAATTGAATATCTTCATAATAAAAGTTTGTACTTTTGGACTGATAGCCTAACACTTTATTTTGTGCATTTAAAAAGAAAACACTTTCTATATATTGATCCGTGTACAAAACGCTATTAATATACTGATCCATTAATTTCTCTTGATTATCTCGAATATTTCCGCTAGAAATCTGATCTTCTAGATTAGGTTGTATTCCAGCATCTAAAGATTCTAACGAGTAAATCGATTTAAGTAATGCATCAAATTCATCTAATCTAATTTTTAGACTTTTACCAGTATATAATAAAATTTCTTCATAATTAGCTATCATATAGCTTTCAACTTCTATAGGCAACTTATGATATATAATGTAAATCATTCCTGAAATAGGAAGTAATCCTACTACAATAAATGATAGCACAAATCGAATAAAGATACCTTTGAAAAAATTTTTAATTTTCTTTTTCATGCATAATAGCCTCCTTTTTCTAATCAATGCTACCTACTCATCTATTGATATCATACTAGCAAGGGATTTTCTTTTAACCACAGGATAGCTTCTACAAAGAAAAGTTACCATTGTTTAGGATAAGTACATTCCTTGTTCTATTAATGTATTTTTCAATAAATCCATATCAACATCTTGTGTTTTTTCCTTTTCTTGATTGACAACAAGAGCGGCTGCCGTTCCACCTGCTTGGCCAACCGCACCTATAATTGGTGAGACACGTAGGGCGGCTTGCGCTTCATAGGTTGCTGAAACACATCGTCCAACTGTAATTAGATTATCAATTCGATCATTAACTAGTGTTCGATATGGAATATAGTAGCGATGTCCCCATTCCATTTTGACAACGTCTGTCCCAGCACCTTCCGGTGAATGAATATCAATAGGATAACCTCCAACAGTAATACGATCTTCAAATCGCTTTCCTTTAATTAAGTCATCTGTCGTTAATGTATAGACCCCAACAATTTGTCGTGAACCTCTAACCCCAACCGATGGGCCTGTTTGGACGACCTTGGAATTTTCAAATCCGGGAATATATTCTTTAACAAAAGCGGCAATTTCACTTGTTTGTTTTCTACCTTCGATTTCTGCCTTGGTTAAACTCACCGGATCAGTTCCATCACAATTTAAAATGCGACTTGTATTAAAAATAACTTCTCCTGGTGTATTTGTTTCAAAAAACAAGATGTCTTCTCTCTCTGTTGAAATCATTTTTTTCTGTTTAGCTTCTTCAAATAACATGGTAAAACCAGCCAAAGAAAGTCGGTTAGCCTTAACGACTTGTTCTGTATTTCCATTCAACCTAGGAAATTGATCTGGATTGTTTACAACATATTCTTTGACTTTATCAATATCTACGTTATTCATTTTTAACATTAAGGTTAGTGGTTGCATTTTCCCATCATGTCGTCCTTTTGTATATTCTACACCTGACCAAACGGATAAATCTGCATCCCCTGTTGCATCAATATATACTTTAGCTCTATAACTTTCAAGTCCATTTTTATTACATAGAATAACTTCTTTAATCCTATTATTGTCTACCTTAACATCTGCTAGGCTTGTATGAAATAGAAGATCCGCACCACTTTCCATAACCATTTGTTCTTCTTCAACTTTTAAACCTTCATTATCAAAGGGAGTTACTGTATATGTGAAACCTGTACTATCTGCAATATGCCCTGGTGACATTCCTTTGTTTTGCAGGCGTTCTACAAGCTCTCCCATGATACCCTGAATTACTTGTTCATCACCTGCATGAAAGGTCATCATTGGTCCTACTCCGGCTCCGGTCATGACGCCACCTAAGTATCCATTCTTTTCTACTAATAATACATCAGCACCATTTCTTGCAGCAGCTATTGCAGCCATTGTTCCTGAAGTACCTCCACCAATAATAATAACATCATAGTCTTTCGTCAAATTCATCCTCCTAAGTAATCTATATATTAATAATGTCTTTTTTTACATTTTGTCAAATTATTTAAGGTCAATGTTTCTTTTTTAACTCATAAATTTTTTTGATGATAAGCCTTGTGTTCTTTTAAATATACGTGAAAAACAATTATAATCTTTAAAACCTACGGCTTGATATACTTGATTTAATGGAGTCTTGTTTAGTATTAATGTTGTTGCAATTTGACAACGGTAATCACTAATATATTGATGAACTGTTTGCCCTGTATATTCTTTAAATATATGCCCCAAATGCGATTTTGAAATTACAAAATGATGGCAAATTCTAGAAAAGTTTAATGTCTCATTATAATATTGGGTAATATATTTTAAAATCTCTCTTACAATTTTAAGCGAGGCTCCTTTTGAGTATAATGTACGATATTGTGCTAGTTTCTTGGTGTTTATTCTCTATTATTTCTAATAGTGTCATAATTTAATACTATTAGATACTTATTAATTTACAATTTCGGGGAGGTACTTATGCGTATTGTTTTTATCGATATTGACACATTACGACCTGACCACATGGGATGCTATGGTTATCATAGAGATACTACTTCAAATATAGATATTATAGCTAAAGAAGGTGTTTTATTCAATAACTATTATACTTCCGATGCACCTTGCTTGCCTTCTAGGGCAGCTCTAATTAGCAGAATATTTTGTTTCAGGAATGGTGCTGTTGGTCATGGTGGAACAGCAGCTGATAGACGATTAACCGGGAAAACCCGAGAGATTATATTGACGATGTTTGTTTTTATAATATTTTTAGAGCTGCTGGATTCCATACTGCATCCATTAGTCCTTTTGCTGAACGTCACAGCATGGTGGTTTAATGCTGGTTTAAACGAAACTTATAACGTAGGTGGACAAGGCATGGAATCCGGCGAAGAAGTTATTCCTCACGCATTAGACTGGTAAGACCGAAACGGTTCAAAAGACAATTGGTATTTGCATGTTCATCTCTGGGACCCACATACACCATACCGAGTTCCAAACTCTTTTGGAGACCCTTTTAAAAACGAACCTATTGTTGATTGGATTACTAAGGATATTTTCGAACAACACAAAAAGCATGTAGGTCTCCATTCTATAATGGAAATCGGTATGTATTCAGATGATGTCGGCGGTGATTATCTCCGACAAATCGGAATGTGTGAAACAATGGAAGATTTGAAATTTTTTAAATGGGTATGATACAGGTATATTATACTCAGATTATCTTGTAGGGTAACTTTTTGACAAACTAAAATCCTTAGATCTATACAAAGATACTGCCATTATTATAACATCGGATCATGGCGAAAACATGGATGAATTAGGTATATATGCTGAACATGGCACTGCAGACCATGCTACTTGTCACATTCCTATGATCATTAAATGGCCTGGCCTAAAAAAAGGTATTGTTGATAACTCATTACATTATAGCCTTGATTTATTACCCACTATGGCCGACTTATTAAACACTAAGCATTGGAATCACTGGGATGGCTTAAGCTATAGCCAGACACTCGAAAAGGCTCTATATTAGAACTTATTATGATGGTTATCATCTATTTGAAAAAGAAATGCTTTTTAATCTTCAAAAAGATCCTTATGAACAAAGCAATATAACTTCCAACTATCCTGAAATTTGTGATAAGGCTTGCAAAATCATTTTAGATTGGCAAGATGAACAAATGATGAAAGATCCTTCCAACAAAGATCCTATGTGGACAGTGATGAGCGAAGGGGTACCTCATCATACACGAACAATTTATCTAAATATATTCAACGACTTGAAAAAACTGATCGATATAAAGGGGCTCAAACATTAAGAGAACGTTATTTGCTTGAAGATTAATTCAGCAAATCTCATATGATGCATTATCTAACTCCTGAAGTTTTTTGTAAACTTCAGGAGTTTTTCCATCTAAATCATTCAAAACATGTCTATTGCTTTGATATATTTTTTAATTTATACATAGCTTCCATAAAGTAATAATCCCCATAAATTAATGACATATATTCTAGGTCTGAATGATATGATCCTGAACAACGCGTAACGATTCCTTCTTTGTTTTTTGACCAATCACAACGTTCTTCATCAAGCGTACGTAATAATTTTATTGCCTTTTCTAAATATATCTGATTATCATTTCCGTCTAACGCTATAGCAATATCGATTAAGCCAGATGCTGCAATAGTAGCAGCAGAACTATCTTCTCGCATTGAATCATTTGCTTGTTTAAAATCTATAGGTATTATTCCGTTCTCAGGAATATTTGCCATAAAATAGTAGGCGATACGCTTCGCCATATCTAAATATTCTATTTTCTGTGTATACTTATAACTTAAAATAAATCCATATAGAGCCCATGCCTGACCACGTGTCCATGACGATCCTAGTGCATAACCTTGTCCACGATAGGTTTTTACTTTTTCTCCTGTCCAAGGATCAAAGCCTACAATATGCTCTGAAGAACCATCCTCCCGTATAAAAGATTCCATTACAGTATCTGCATGCATTATGGCAATATGCTTAAATCTTGGATCGTTTGTTTCTTCTGTAGCCCAATAAAGCAATGGAATATTCATCATACAATCAATAATTGCCCAGCCTGTCGCATCTTCATCTTTTATATCATTCCATGCTCGTATAAATTTACCCACAGGATTAAACCTTCCTGCTAATAAATTAGCTGCATGCAAAGCACGTTTTTTTGACACTTCATTTTCTGTAATTCGATAGTTTTCTACAGAAGAATACAACCACATAAATCCAACATCATGGTGCAGACCATAATATTGCTCAAAACAAATATCTAAATCTCCTTCTATACGTTCTGCTATTTCTCTATATTTTTCAATTTTTGTTTCATTATACGTTAACCATAACATTCCTGGCCAAAATCCATTTGTCCAACAGTTAATGCCATCTGCAATCGTTTTGGGTATCGCTGTTTTTTTATCATCATAATGATCAGTAACACATCGGGAGGGTATTTTATCATCAATCTGATCACTCATCCACTTCATTTTATCTTCTATCTTCTCTGCAACCGTATTCACCCATTTTGTAGTTTCTAAACTTAGCATATTTCCTCCTGTTGGATTGGTTTCAAATTCATTTCTATTTGTATTTTTTTCTCTTTTATCAGTTGTACTTTATAAATTTTGTGATTAATTAATGAATGACCTTTTACTGAAATAACCTTATCTGGCATAATTAAATCAATTAAGCTATCCTTTTTAATTGCTTTTAGTTCCACAATACTTTTACCGCTACTATAATCCCATTCAATAGAAACTTCGATTCCACCTCTAGCCAAGAGGTTTTCCACTTTTCCTTTTTTCCATTTATTAGGCAATGAGGGTAAAATACTAATTTGTCCAGGTATTGAAAACATTAACATTTCATTAATCGCTGAACACCATCCCATATTTGCATCTAACTGAATTGGAGCCCAATCCATATCGACACCAATTCCCATATTTCTCCAATCATTATGTGTTGTATAAAAATTATTTAAAACACAAGAACGGCTCATTATTTCTAAGCATTCTAAAGCCATATCTCCTTCTCCCATACGCGCATAATTATTAGCCATATGAGCTAATGACCACCCCGATTGTTCTTTTAGACCTATTATTAATCGTTTTCTTACAGCTGTAACAAAGGCCTGAAATAAACTCGGATCGCTTTCTTTTGTTACCTCAATTCCCGGAAAAACCGGATATATATGAGATTCATGTCGATGATGATAATTATCTTCAAAAAATGCATGCATCCATTCTTTAACTGCTCCGTCTTCGTTGATTTCATATGGCGGAATACGTTCGAGCATTTCTTCCCATTTTTTTATGTTTTCTGCATACATGTTAACTTCTTTGGAACCGTTAATCAGATTTGTCAAAACTTCTTTTGCTATGGCAAAATCCATTGTTGCATTTATTGTCGTTTCCATATCTTTCTCACTACCATTCATTCCTTCTCCATACCAATAATTTCCTGGTGTATTTTCTGGTGAATTGGATGGACTACTTATAAAATATCCTCTTTCATCGATCACAAAAAAATCTTCATAAAAAAGTGCTACTTCTTTCATAAAAGGCAATGCTCTCTTCGCTAAAAACTCTATATCTTGAGTAAATAAATAGTAGTCATAATAATGCTGAGCCAGCCACCCCGCACCACCTGTCCAATGGATGATGTGGGGTAAAATTAATTTTAATAAACCTGATTCTGGAGTTGTCGGAGCCGGAATATAAATACCTCTACAACCATATATTTTTTTTGCATTTTCTTTAAAGTCATCAATCATCTTTTCGTAATAATCAAAAAGTGCAAGTAATAATTCCGGCATATTTCCTGAAAGGGCATGCCAGTATATCATTGCAACATTTTCATTTAGCATATTAAAAGCCCACATTCCTTGGTATTCGCCACACCATAATCCATAAAGATGACAGGGATTCCCCCCTGATTTTGAACTAGAAATAAGCAAATAACGACCAAATGCCCATATTTTTTCAACTAAAGCTGTTGGAACTTGATTATTATAGGCTTCCATTAAAAGAGCTTCATTCGTCATTTCTCTATTGTCTGCATATAAGTCGAGTTTTGTAGAATCAAATAATTTTTTATGAATATCTTCATGTTTTTGAAGTAGTTTTTCATAAGAGTCTGAAACTATATTTAATTTTTCAGTTGCATTTTTCCATGCTTCAGACCTTTCAGACTTTATAAACACTTTAATTAAAACTAGAATTTCTTGTGAATCTTCTACCCAAAGTTCTTTATTTATATGCTTCTTGTGGTTAGCAAAAATTTTTGCAACTGCTCCGAAGTCTGTTCCATCATCATTTGTTGCTGCATAATACAAAAAATCTTCTTTACCTTTTCTTTCAAGGTTTTGTGGTAAATATTCTTCAAGATTTTTAGTTACTTTAATAGTTGCATTATCTGCTTGATACATAGCATCTCTACGGTCATGTAAATCAAAAAATAATTTCGCTTTATTAATAACTCCACCTTCTGAAGAAATTTTGCATACAATAATATTGTCATCTCTTGAAACAAAGACATGACGATGATAATTGATACCACCATCAAACCACTCTACTTTAACTTCTCCATTCTCCATATTTAATTGCCGACTATATTTTTTAAAGGCATGTTCTGCTGGCATAATAATCTTTAAATCTCCTAGAGGTAAGGGCGAAGCCATTTGAGGGTTGTATTCCTTCTCTACAAATGCATCTGCAATTATATTCCTTGCCTGTCTAGGCTCACCTATATTTAATAAATCTCTAACTTTCGGTAGTTGGTCACTAACATTTGGCATACTTGGCGTTTTCCCTTTCCACCAAAGATCTGTATGCGTCAACATAACTGTCTCTTCATATGTTCCGCCATATACAGCTGCACCAATTTCTCCATTTCCACTGGGCAGTGCTTCTCTCCACATTGCTTTCCACCATCTCGCCGGATAGCTCATTTTCAAAATATTTTTATTCATGTTTTTTCTCCTAAACATCAAACACTTTTTATAAAAATGCCTAAAAATACATAACTCGGCTTTCAGTGATCAAAATATCATACTGAAATCCGATTTATATATAGTCCTTTATATTTATTTTTTACCACAAATAGATATCATTTTCCTTTAATTTAAAAATCGCTTCTATGAAGAAAAAATCTCCATAAGTCATTGTGATATGATGATTATGTCCTTCTCCATGATAGGAGGACGTACAATTTTGAATAATTGCATCACATTCTTTAGTCCAATCACAACGCTTCTCACTTAAAGCTCTTAACATTTTTATAGCCGCATCCAAATATAAATCTTTCTCATGCTCATTAACCACTTTTGAAATTTCAATTAATCCACAGGCGGCAATTCCAGCTGCACTGGAATCTTCAATTGCAGATTCTTTTGGCATTCTAAAATCTTGAGGAATGAGCCCATTTTCAGGAATATTAGCTATGAAATAATGGGCTACACGCTTTGCAGTTTCTAAATATTGTTCATTTTTTGTGTGTATATAACTCATCATAAATCCATATAAAGCCCATGATTGTCCCCGTGCCCATGCGGACCCATTCGAATACCCTTGTCCTCCATATGTCGTTACTTTACCCCCAATCATGGGATCAAATTCAACAATATGCTCTGATGATCCGTCAGGTCGAATAAAATTTTCCATTACTGTATCTGCGTGCATTGTTGCTATGTGATAAAAACGCGGATCTTTTATTTCTTCATACGCCCAATATAGAAGAGGAATATTAAGCATGCAATCAATTATAGCCCAGCCTGTTGTATCCTGAGTACGTAAAGTACCATCCCAGGCACGAATAAATTTACCAATTGGATTAAATCTTCCTGCAAGAATATTTGCTGCATGCAAGCCACGTCGTCTTCCTTCTTTATCACCCGTAATTTTATAGTTTGCAATCGACGAAAGCAACCACATAAAACCTACATCATGATGAATCCCATAAAATTTATCAAAACATTCGTCTAGCCATATATCTGTTTTTTTTGCCGTTATTGCATATTTTTCTTGTCCTGTTTCATGATACATTAGCCAATTCATTCCCGCCCAAAAACCATTCGTCCACCAACTAATTCCATCTGAATCAACACCACTTTTATTTATTCGACGATTATCATGCACTCCCTCAAAAGTTGTATATGGAATTTTTTCTCTTGATTTTTCAGTGACCCATGACATTTTAGTATGTATTTTTCCAACAATCTCATCTAACCATATTTTATCTCCATTTTTTAACATTTATATATCTCCTTTTTATTTTGAATTTTATTGTTTAACCTTTTGCTGCACCTGCTGAAATACCTTTTACGAAATATTTTTGTAAGCTTACAAATACAATAAATACGGGAATAATACTACACAAAACTCCAGCAAAAAGTATATCCCAACGTGCTCCGAATTGATCAACAAATTGATAAATTTCTACATTAATTGTTTTAGGTTTGCTCGAAGGCAAAACTAGCATGGGCATTAGAAAATCATTCCATATTCCCAAACCATTCAGAATAACCATAGAAGCTGTAACCGGTTTGAGCAAAGGAAATACTATTTGCCAAAATGTTTTAAAACTATTGCATCCATCTATTTTAGCTGCTTCTTCTATTTCTCTAGGAACTCCTTTTAAAAAACTTGTAAATAGAAGCACACCAAAAGGTATTGCTCCCGATACATAGATAAGAATAGGGCCATAAAAAGTTCCAAATAACCCGATAAACTTTAATTGTCTAAATAAAGGAATCATATATACAGTAAATGGTACCATCATCGCCGCAAGAAAATATGTATAAATCCAACTTCCTACTCTTTTATTCGTTCGCTCGATTCCATATGCAGCCATAGGAATAATAAACAATATACACAATTCAGCTGCTATTGTTAATAAAGCACTATTCAAAAACGCTTTTGGGAAATCCGTTTTAGCAAGCAAAAATTTAAAGTTTTCTAAATAAAAGAAGCTTTCAGGTAATGCAACCGGATCTCGCATTATTTCTCCATTTGGTTTAAAAGCCGAAATAAAACTAATGTAAAACGGAGAAATATATAAGAGTACTGCTATAAGAATAAATACAAATAAACCCCAACTTAATATTTTACTTTTCATTATAACTGCACCTCTCTTTTCTTAAGAACTGTTACCTGGAATATAGAAATAATGAGCAATAGTACAAATAGTGCAAGCGCTAATGCTGTTCCATAACCTTGTTGTAGTTCGGCAAATGCAACTTTATATACTAAGTACGAAATATTTTCTGTAGAAAAACCAGGTCCACCATCTGTCATAGCAACAATAACATCAAAAGCTTTCATACCATTAATTAAGGCTAATGTCATATTTATTGTAAAAGAACCCGCTAATAACGGAAACGTAATATATCGAAACCTTTGTAAACTCGATGCTCCGTCAATCTTTGACGATTCCACCAATTCTTTAGGTATACCTTGTAATCCAGCGAGGTAAATAATCATATAGTATCCTGCAAATCTCCACACTAAAACAAGTATAATTGCTATTAATGCATTTGGCATCTTTCCTAAGTAATCTACCGACTCAAGTCCGAACATATTAAGAATATAATTAATAATACCGAAACTGTAATTAAACATGATCCCCCATGTTAATCCGGCAATAACACCACTAATTAAAACCGGTAAATAAAAAGCACTTCTAAAAAAGTTTTTCCCTTTAGCTACGTTATCTACGAAAAGAGCTAATGCTAAAGATACAATATTTACTAATATAGTAAAACCAAAACCAATAATCAAAGTGTTTGTAAGTGCATTAATTGCCCGTTCATTAGTAATCATAACTTTAAAGTTATATAAACCCACATACTCTAAATCAGGAGAAATTCCATCCCAATTTGTCAGTGCTAAGTTAAAACTGTTAACAACAGGATAGGTAATGAACACTGTAAATAAAATAAATGCAGGTAATATAAAATACAAATATCCCCGTTCTTGTCTTGTGATTTTTTTAAACATTTTTTCCTCCTTCTAATATCTCTTTATTATATATCTATTTTATCATAGTCCAATATCCTTACAGTTTACTTTCTTCATGTATAAGTAGTAAAAATTCACTTTTCCTATCTATGTTTCTTTAAGAACTCAGTCATTTTATTTAAAGCATCATAGTAATCTTTATTATTGTCCGAACGTCCAAAAATAAAAAAACCATGTTTTTTTGTAAGAGATAAGTTTAAATATATTTCCCATAGAAATTATTTTTTACTTGTTCCGAATAAATTTTCATTTCTAAACAAGTATTATTTATCGTTTTATATACAACTTTTTAATCTTTAGCCTCATCTCTTTCCTCCTCAATCTTTCTTTGAAAGAAATGATCGCCAATACTCTCTAATTTCAGCATTAAGCGTTGATGCAACCGATTAACTAATTCTTTCTTACTATTAGCTAAATTATTTAATTGAAGTTCATCTTCATGTATATTATAGAGCTTTTTCGTTTCATTCAAAAAATATACATACATATAATCGCCTTCCACAATTGCCCTAAAAATTCTGTCTGGTTCAGGAACTCCATAAAATCTTCTTTCGAATTGTATCAAAACTTCTTGGTTAAGTTTTTCTTTATTACCAAATATATACTCTGAACAATCTATTCCTTCAATATCTTTAGGTATATCTGCTCCAATCATCCCAAGCAAAGTAGGAAAAAAATCAATTGTGCTTATATTTTCATTTGTAACTATGCCTTGTGGTACCTTTTTAGGGTACGAAATAATTAGCGGTATTTTACTAGCTTCAACATAAAACGTTGATTTTCCGCTGAGATTATGACTTCCAAGCATTTCTCCATGATCCGAAAAATAGAAGATTATAGTATTATCTATTTGCCTTGTTTTTCTCAACGCATCTAAAATTCTTCCGATATTATCATCTAGATTTTTTATTTGTCCATAATATCCTATGAGCTTCTCTTTATTTTTAGGATTATCAAAATATTTTTTAGGAACGTTTTTTCTTATCTCGAATTCAATATTCTGGAATTGTTCGATATATTTATTCGGTGGAGTATGCGGTTCATGGGGTGGTTCAACACTCATCACATGAAACCATGGGCACTCCGTGTTGGATTGTTTACGAATAAATTCAATGGTCATATCTGTAAGGGCATCTGTTTGATATCCTATAAGTGTTCTTATTGGAAGCGGAAAATCCCCTTCTGAATATTCAGTCTCCCATGGCATATTAGAATTTTCCCATGCTTTCCATTCATCCCAACCAGGGCGAAAATAAGACGATACAAAATGACTGGGTGCTGCTCCACCACTTAAATGCCATTTACCATAATGTGATGTATAATAACCTAATACTTTTAGTTCTTCTTGTAGCAATCTTTGATTAGGTTTTGGTGGAACATGTAAGCAGAACGCTCCATGTCTTGTGGCATATTTCCCTGTGTAAACACATCCTCGTGATGGGGAACAAATGGGTGTATTTGAAAAGGCATTATTAAATCTCACCCCACTATTTGCTAATCTATCCATGTTAACTGTTAAAATATTGGAATCCCCAGCACAACTCATCGCTTGAGCTCTATGCTGATCAGAAAAAATCCATAATATATTAGGATATGTTTGCATATTACACCTCATTAATCCATTGAAAATTTTGAATCCACTCTGGATCTGTGTTTTTTTGAGGCTTTCCTTTTGTACTTCGCCCATCCTTGATATATTTAATTAACAAATTTTTTAGTTCTTCTACAACCTCTGGATTCAATTCTTGTACATTGACTTGTTCACCAATATCCTTAGATAAATCATATAATTGAATCGGAGGCAATCCTTGTGTATCTTCTTCTGGCTTTGGAAAACTCCATCCTCCTGATCCGGGACACATCTCTAATTTCCAATTTTCTTTTCGTATTGAGAAAGATCCGTTGATCGAGTGATGAACTGTGGCTTCCCTAAGAGGTGATGAATATTCATCTCCAAGCCACAAATCAATATTGCTTACGCTATCTTCACATTCATTATCACAAATATTATAGTCTACAATGTCAGCAACTGTTGCTGCAAAATCAGTTAAACATACTGGTTCATTTATGACTGATTTAGGCTTTATTTTTTTTGGCCACTGAATTAAAAGAGGAATTCTATGACCACCTTCATAAATATCCGCTTTATGCCCTCTGAAAATATGATTTGGATTATGCCCTTTATTTTTCAATTCCTCAAAATTTGCCTCTGGTGAGCACCCATTATCCGATGTATATATGAGTATGGTATTCTCGTACAAACCTTTTTCTTTAAGTTTATTAACAATTTGACCGACAACATCATCACACATTAATACAAAATCACCATATTCATTTGTATTTGTTTGACCTTGAAATTTTTTTGTCGGTAATATAGGTGTGTGAGGAGCTGGCAACGGGTAATAAATAAAAAAGGGTTCGTCTTCCCATTGATCTATTTGATCCAAAACTTTTTTTGTAAGGGTTGGCAAAACTTCTTCGTGTTTAAAATTTGGAGCTGTTGGACCATTTCTCCAAAACTTTTTTCCTGTATTTGCCGTCATATTCGTTGGCAGTTCAGTAACCTGATTGTTTTCAATATATACATATGGAGGCATATCTAATGATCCGCTTATGCCATAATAATAGTCAAACCCAAATTCAATCGGTCCATTTTTTATGGGAGCCGAATAGTCAACACCTAATGTTGTTCTATGACCAGGCTCTATCGTAACTTCTTTATCAAACTTCCAGTCCATACCTAAATGCCACTTTCCAATACATGCAGTGTTATAATTACATGTTTTTAACATGGACGCTACTGTCGTTCTGCCTTTTTCAATGAGAGATGGTGAGTATCCACCTAAAACACCACTTTTTAATGCAGAACGCCAATTATATCTCCCTGTTAAAATCGAATATCTTGAGGGGGTACATACAGCTGAAGATGAGTGTGCATCTGTGAATATCATGCCATTATCTGCTATGCTATCAAAATTAGGTGTCCTTATTTTGGAATTTTTATTTAGACAAGATACATCTCCATACCCCATATCGTCTGCAAGAATATATATAATATTTGGTTTATTATCATTCATGAATTTCCCTTTCCTAATCGATTTTATTTTTTTAAAAAAGTTGCCTCAAATAATTACTTGAGGCAACTTAACATTTTATTTATCCTTTTTACTCAGTAGGGTTAAATTGTTCTGCTTGAAGGTCCCATTCTTTATCAAGCGCTTCTGTTAATTCATCTACAGTCCCACCAGTCCCAATCATATCTTGGAACGCTTTGTATGCATAGTTTCTAAATGCACCATTTAATTCGTTCTCTCCCCAATAATTGTTCCATTGAAGTAGAGCAATTGTATCATCTGCTTCTATTACCTCTTTATATTTTGCCATAATCGGATTATCATAGTTAACTTCCGGTTTATCTATAGTCGCTGCATACATAGCTCCTTGTCTCAAATACTCCGCATAAACTTCATCACTGTAAAAATAATCCATAAATGCATTAAATGCCGCCACTTTTGCCGGGTCTTCTGCTGCCTCTGAAGATAATGCCCATCCTTGTAATTGTGTCCCACCAATTACATAAGCGTTACCCTCATCGTCTCTTAGTGGAAACCAACCATACTCAAACGTTGGATCTGCATCTTCAATTTGCTGCATCATCCATGGTCCCGAAATAAACATTGCCGCTTTTCCAGTTACTAAGAATGAAGCAATTTGATTGTCCCCTGTACTTAACCAACCTTTTTCTACATACTCGCTATTAAATAGCTCCGAATATTCAGCAAACATCGATTTAACATTATCATCTTGAAAGCTTACATTCCCTCTATAGCGTTCAGCTAACCAATCTAAGTTATCAGAAAATACGTGTTTAGACCAATAGTATGCCCATGTAAATCCCATATGCCATCCGTCCTTACCACCAATAACTAGTGGAACCTCTCCATTATCCACTAATGTCTGAGATAACTCTAAAAATTCCGTATATGTTTGTGGTTCTTCCAATCCATATTCATCAAACATTGCTTTATTATAATACACTCCACCTGCCGGAGCCATTTCAAACAGAGGAGCAATGTATGCTGTATTTTCGTATAATGGCAAATCAGCAAATTTTTCTTTTGTTTCTTCTGGTAAAGGAGCTAATTTTCCAGCTCTTACCCAAATAGGTGTATTTCTAGCTTCTAGAATATCTGGAAATTCGCCTACCGCATCTTTAGTTTTAACAAAGTCAAGATAAGCTCCTGATCCTGATGGCATAGCTAAAAGAGTAACTGTAGGGTTTTCTTCCATGAAGCCCTCAATTCTTTCTTCAAGTTGTTGTTTACTAAGTGGATCTCCACCCGCAAAAACAACAGAAAGAGTTGTCTCTTCTAATGTACTATTATCTGTCACGTCACTTTCTGTCTGTTCAGTCGCATTGTCCATTGTATCACCTTCATCTGCATTTCCACATCCAATAAACATGATACTTATCATAGATAGAACTAATAATAATGATAAAATTCTTTTCATAATATTTCCTCCTTTTATTTGATTATAGTCTCTCGGAATTACAAAGCCCGAAAAATCAATGCTTCCAACTTCTAGCTTTATAAAAACCTCCATTTTTTTCGCCAAAAACTCTTGACAATTCTCCATAATTTTTCGCCGAATGTAATTATTTTTATTCTATTGCCGGAGGTATTTTTATGTTTCCAACGTTTGTTTCTCATTCTAATTATCAAGATGTTTTTGCATCCCATTTTCTTAATCTTTTTCCTAATCCTTTTGCTTTAGTTCTTAAACTCTACACTTAGAAGTTTTTTATTCTATCTCATAACAAAAGACTTATTGATTTAGATAGCTTGTCTTTTGCTGGGAATGGGATTCATCTAGAGTAAAGTACTTTAACGGTTATCACTTTTATATTTTTGTAGCTTCTAATTCTTTTAATGATCCGTCTGTGTTTCCTATGTTAGAATCAGCTTCATGCCATGATATGTCTTCCTTATATGCACTCTTTTTTTATGTTGTAGGCTTATCTTCCTAAAATTAATATTCAAAACTTATTCTGGGCTCCGCCCATGATGCTGACCCTATCTATGACTACTGTTTATAATATTATATTCAGCTACTCATTGCACTTAATCCCCATAAACTTGGTGTTTTTAAATATAAAGATTCATTTACAATCGGTGAAGACAGTTTTCCCATCTGCCGTGAGGACTTACGTATGCGTCGCATCGTGTTGAACATTCCAAAAAATGCGCCAAATTTCGTCATCCAAAACTATCTCGTAAAGGTTAATATTTTTGTGATACTCCTTGCTCTGACACTAAAATCGGACGTACTGTACACGCACCACTTAAAGATAATTCTCGATTATTTTACATACCGCCTAGGGGAAGTAAAGACTGGAAAAATGAGTTTGCCCAACGTTCTTCAACAGAACGTTCAAACAAACGACAGGAAAAAAACTATAAACTAGAAGACGGCAAGCACCGTTCATCTAAGATGTGGTACCGCCAACTCTATGCCATCATGATGCTACAACATCTTGATGCCTGGGAAATGTCTTCTCTAAAAGCATTTCAAATCATATTTGTTAAACGAGGCCCTTAACTAAGACATCTATAAGTTTAAGACATAAAGTCGTTTATGCCTATTAGTCATGTCAAATTTTACCAATCTTTTTGTTTTTTCTTTAGCTATTAAGTTTTAAAAGTTCATTGTTTCAAATTCTCTAATTCTGAGAGACTATTGATTACATATAAAATATTATCATATTCTAATTTTATTTATGTGTGTTTTTTACATATTTTAGTAGTTATATTTCACATCTTAGTAAATATTTCACTACAATAATTCTAATTAAATGCAAGTAATTTTATGGATTTTTAAGTTGGCATATTCGCCAATAAGGAGAGCCATTTGTCTAAAACCCATTTTACCACCTTCAAGCACAGGCATAAGTATGTTCATCATCTTCCCACTTAAACAATAACAAGTCATCAATATAAAGCTTCTTCCGCAAATATCTGTAAAGTGCTATATTTTAAGGCGAATTCATGATAATATATAAGTAATATTTTTAAGGATGCTATTAGTCATATAAGTGATAATAATTGTTTGAATATTCGTTCTTTTTTCCATTTGAAGGACCTCATATTAATAAAATTCAAGAAGACAATAGTAGTATCGAGATAAAACTAAACTCAATAACAAATACATGCAATTTACCAAAATACAACACAGTATCTGAACATTGTCACGGTACCTACAAAAAAAAGATCAGGTTTTCCCGATATTGAGTAAAAACGCTACGTTGCACATAAGAGCAAGAGAATACTATTGTGACAATAAAGACTGTGAAGTGAGTACAATTACAGAAACATTCAATGGTTTTATTGATTACTATAGTCGAATGACTGAACGGCTAGAAGACTTCCTTTGCTCTTTAGCATTAGGGACAAATTGCGAAGGTTTGGCTAGAACAAGCAAACTCATTGAGATACATATAAGCAGAGATACAATCATTTGTCTATTACTAAAGCATTATGAAAATCAACCTTCATTCCAATGTGGTCCGATTATCGGTGTCGATGATTTTGCAACAAAAAATCGACATAATTATGGGATAATAATCGTTGACGAGACCACTCATAAATCCGTTACGATATTGGAAGGCAGAGATGGAAAAAGCTTAAAAGAATGGTTAAAAAAATAACAAACATGTCAAGGTCGTTACAAAAGATAGAGCAAGCGCTTATGCAAAAGCTATTTCGGAAGAACTCCTTGACGCCATGCAAGTGGCTGGAAAATTCCACCTTCATCAGAACCTTTTAGAAGCAATAAACTAATCACTTAATCGTGAATTACCCACTACGGTAAAGATACCTAAAGAATCAGAAATTGAAGTTGATAATAAAAATGATTCAACCATACATGAAAAGTATAACGGTAAAAAAATGCCACCAGCTGTGGATAACCTCCTGATTTTAGCCATAAAGCGTTATCAACTTATCGCCAAAATATAAAAATTCATAAAAGAAGATAGCACCAAACGCGAGGTAGCTAGACGGCTTGGAATAAGTCGTAATACAGTAAGAAGATATGCATTAGACAAAGTAAAATGGCTATTTATCAAGAAACTATCGTTGAGTGCCTTAACACAGGTTATAGCAAGCGCAAGACAATAGAACGAATAATGGAATTAGGTTATGAAGGCGGCTCCATAAATGTCTATGACTATTTGAGAAAGGTTGAACAGGCTACAGGAAAGACATTTGAACCACTCCTATATATGAGAAATAAGATAACAGTACTTAAGCACAAAGCCGATTCAGTAGGCAGTAAATACGGCTTTATTACTCGAATTGGTGTGTCTAGATATTTATGGATGAATGGCGAATTAACTGCTGAACATCAAAAGTATATCTTTAAGCAATATCCAATATTATATAGACTCAAACAATGTATTGAAGAATTCAGAAATATGTTCAAAAACAAAAATGTGCCAATGCTGTACTTGTTTATCGAACGCTACTCCAATTGTGAGATGAAAGAACTAGCTTCATTTGTAAATGGGTTAAACAAAGACATTGACGCTATCGAAAATGCAGTAACCTGTGATTTGAGTAATGGATTTGTTGAAGGGAGAAATAGCAAATTAAAGATGATAAAGCGAACGATGTACGACCGATGCAAATTAAATCTTTTGTCAGCAAGGATGATGTTATCTCCAATAAATTCGGGATGATGGCTGACGAATATTTGCGAAAGAACCAATTCTACTTGAGAATCAACAACTAATTATTCTTCAAACAGACCTTAAATCATATCTCTCAAATCTTTTACCATTTCATGAGCATCTTGAACTGTCTTAGATTGGTATTCTGTGATAAGTTGCTCGATTAATACTTCTTGTTCTGATGATTGCTTTTTATGCTAAAAAAATTTTCCTAGATTAAATTTATTTTAGTATCAATCTAGGAGAATTCATATTCACACAAAAACATTTACACTCACATACATATTTTTATCTATAATCTGGTGAAATTAAAAACAGACTTATTACGCTTCATTAACCTTTCCCTTTTTGTACAGATCAACAAATTTTGCTACAACCACAGAATCATATTTTATTCCCGCCAAACTTTCAAGACGATCTATAGCCGCCTCAGGCTCATATTTCTTTCCATATTCCCTATTCGTCATTACATCATAAGCATCTGCGACAGCAATAATTCTACTATATAATGGAATTTCTTCACCTTTTAAAGCATTTGGATAGCCAGAACCATCCCATTTTTCATGATGACTTAAGACATATCCTGCCAACTCTGAATAATCTTCTACTGACTTAAGAATCTGATAACCCACATCTACATGTCTTTTTAGTTCTTTATATTCTTCATGTGTAATAGCTTCCTTTTTTTCTAATAATGATTTAGAAATTACTATTTTACCAATATCATGCATTGCTCCAGCAAGCGATAAATCACTAGTTTCTTGATTACCTAGCTTAAAAGCTTTACCCACTAACCTCACAAGTCTCGCCACCTCCTTTGAATGCCTAGCCTCTGCTTTATTCGATTCGTATAAAGTCTTCATAATGGCTTTTATTGTAGAATTACGCATACTTCGACTTTCGCTAATTTTTTTTCGATACATATATTCTTCTGCTTTAACATAGATATCGTCAATAGACTCTTCTATATCTACTTTTGTCCCCCAGCCTATAGATACCGATACTTTCACACTCTCAATAGAAATATTTTCAAATGATTTATATATCCGTTTCATTAATATAGCTGCACTGTTTTCATCTGCACTAGGGAGCAAAATAACAAACTCATCTCCGCCAATTCTAGCGATAATCTCGTCGCTTCTACATGCTGATTTTAGAGTTTTTGCTACCATTTTAAGCAAATTATCCCCGGCTAAATGTCCAAATGCATCATTGGTTAACTTTAGTCCATTAACATCAATCATCAATATACTAAACGGTAAGTTCCTCTCAACGTCTAGCCGCCTAATCTCTTCTTCATAAAAATGTCTATTATAAACACCGGTTAACTGATCATGATAACTTAAGAACTTAATTTTTTCGATTCTCTCAAGTTTCTCTGTATTATCACGAAATACTACCACAGCACCTAACGCGTCCTCGCCACTAATAATTGGTGCAATGCTATATTCAATTGGTAGTAGTTTGCCATCTTTCGTTTTCAAGGAAATGAATCCATTTAGCTTTTTCGTCTTTCTTGAAACCATAACCTCTCTTATTGAACATTCCACTTGGTGTTTTGTAATAGGATCGTACAAAGAAAAAACACTACAAAATCTAGTTCCCTTTGCTTCTTTCAATTTCCAACCTGTCAGTCTTTCGGCTTCAGCATTCATCATCTCTATATTACAATTTATATCTGACGATATAACACCATCGCTTAATGAATCTAGTGTTGTAAAGGTCAAAGCTTTTTCTTTTTCTAGGCGTTTTTTTTCTTCGTACTCAACTGTTACATCCGTAAAAATAGTAACAAATATATTGTTGTATGGACTAAAAACATTGACTCTAAAACGTTTTTTTAATGGCTCTGAATAATTTTCAAAAGTAATCTCCTTATTTAGTTGGACAACATCAACATATTGAATAATCCAACTTTCTTCTAATCCTGGTATCACCTCTGTCGCATTCTTACCTAGTATATCTTCCGAAAGTAATCCAGTAATTTTTTCAAAGGAATCGTTAACTTTTAAAAAACGGTAATCTATTGCACTTTCATTTTCATCATAAACTAATTCATGTAAAGCAACACCTTCTTTCAGATGGTGCATCACCAAATCATCAAACCATTTTTCATCAATTTTTTTCTCTCTTCTATAAATAACATACAATAAGTATGAAACTAATGACTCAAGGATTACTATTATTTTTTTCCCCATAAAATCTCCTCTTTATCCTACTTCTCATTAATATATGCGATAAAATCTGCTTTGTCGAGGGGTTTACTATAATAATATCCTTGAATTTTTGAACACCCCAAACGGACAAGAAACTCAACTTGTTCAAGTGTTTCAGCGCCTTCTGCTAACACATCAATTCCAAGTATTTCAGCCATATTTACTAAAATACTAGCTAATTTACCATCGTCATCCTTAGGATAATCTTTAATAAAACTTCTATCTATTTTAATTTTATCAATAGGAAGGGTTTTTAAATAAGATAGGGATGAATACCCCATTCCAAAATCGTCAATGGCAATTTTTAATCCAGCTCTTTGCATATCTTTTAACATCTGGGCACTCTTTTCTTGATTTGATAATAACAAGCTTTCAGTTATTTCAATTTCAAGATTCTCATAATTAATATCTAACGAATCTATTATCGAAAATAGATTTTCAAGAAACATTCCTTCCTGCATCTGGATAGCCGAAAGGTTGATTGCACATCTAATATTTTTATACGCTTCCGGTATACAATTTAAAATTTCATTAAAATCACTACACACTCTTTTTACCACCCAATACCCTATGTCTACTATAAGATTATTTCGTTCTGCAATTGGAATAAATACACCCGGTGAAACAAGTCCTAATTTTTCGTTTTTCCATCGAATTAAAGCTTCCACACCTACAACATAACCTGTTGTAGAATCAACCTGTGGCTGATAAACCACAAAAAATTCATTCTCTGCTATTGCTTTTCTTAGATGACCTTCAATCTCATTTTCTTGATTAAGTTCATTGATCATTTCTTCTTTAAAAAAAGCAATTTCTCCTGCTAACCTATTTGATGACCACTCTAAAGCAATGATTGAATTCAAAAGTAACTTTTTCAAATCATCTGTATCATGTGGCCAAAATGATACTCCTATTCTTGTTTTGAAAAATAGTTCTCTATCATTTATCTCAATAATTTTAGAAAGGCCTTTTTGAATTTCAGCCACAAACTTCTTGGGTTCAACATTTAAATGTTTCATGCCAACAATTACTGTAAAAATATTTCTACCCGTTTGTGCAATAAAATCCTCCTCATTAATCAATGGTTTCACAGTATCCATAAATAGTTCAGCACTTTTTGTTTCAAAATCGACAAATGATGTTATCAATTGATTATAATTTTCAATGGCAATATATAGAACCATAAAACTAAACTCTTCATCATGAACACTTTGCTTTAGCAACTGCAACATCATATCTTCGTTAGGTACGAAAAGGTTACTATCTTTTCTACTGATATCCTGAAGGCTATCTAGTTTATTCTTTTGCATCGACATATCATTAAATATACTCACATAATGGTGCACACCGGAATTTTTACTTTTAACTGCAATAATTCTCATTTTCTGTGGATATAAAACCCCACTTTTCTTTTTATCCCATAGCATCCCCTCCCATGAGCCACTTCGATTAATAACCTGCCACATTCTTTTGTAAAATTCCTCGTTTTGTTTACCTGACTTGAAATCTTTGGGTTGCATACCAAGAACTTCATTTTGTTTATAACCAGTTATTTGCTCAAATGCAGCATTTACATAGGTTATATTAGTATATATGTCAGTAATAATTACTCCGTCATTTGTACTATTGGCAATTAATTCAGTAATCTCTAGCTTGCTGTCTTTTTTTTTCGATTTTTCTGCTATATAACCATAGATGAATGCAAAAAGAATAATCAATAGGACGATTACTGAATTTCTAGCTTCAAAAGCCGTTTCAAAAATTGCCTTACCAGAAAACAAATTACTCGTATCTATATAATGAATAGCAATCCACCGTTCTTCATAATGAGGATTCTCTCCCCTGGTTTTTGTTAGAATATCATAATAGGTAATCAACTCATTAGAATATTCAATGTAACCCACATTATCTTTGTTAATTACCTCCCATGCCTTATTATTTATTTGCCCAAAGCTTAAGCCTTCTGTTTCTCTGAACATAAAGGAGAAATTTTTATCGTTATCTTGATGTAAAATAAATTCCCCATATCGATTGACTATATAAAACCAGAAGTAGTCCAAATCTTTGTGAGACTCGTGTCCCTTTAATACTTCTACAAAGTACTCCGCTTTATAATTAATGATTAGCATTCCTATAAAGTCATTTTCCCTATCAAAAAGCGGTGTAGCAAAACGTACCATTGGCTTGTGTGGCAATTCTATCACTCCATTTTCTAAATTTAAGTCTAAAGGTGATATAAAAACTTCATCATACTCTAAGGCTTTAGTTTTTTGAAAATAATATCGATTGCTTTTATCCTGCAATTCACTTTTTTCATAGAATTTAACGTCATTTTGGCGTTCGTTATCTACTCGAATGAGTTCCATTCCTGATTTATCAAGTAGTCTAAGTTGATCATAATCCTCCTTATTCATCATAACTCGTTCAAACATCCTTTCTAATTGATAAAAGCTTTCTTCTGTTGGTTCTGAAAGATATTGTTGAAATTCATCTGAATCTCTAATAATTTTAAGGTTTTCTATGATTTCATCTATATAATTATCAACGAGAAACTCTGTATTACTATCTTTTATCTCGTTTTGATGAATTAAGTTTTGAGTGACATGTTTCTTTTCTTGATATAAATTGTAGCTTATAAAAGCAACCCATATCAAAATTAACGGTAACGCAACCATTAGAGTTCTCTTAATGATATTTTGTTTGAATTTATTCATTTAATACCTCCATGGTTTTTCTTATAGTATCATGCTTTTACATTTCTACATTTAATGATACTCTATTTATTTCACTTTATCAACATTCTGTATTCTATCGGACTTAAATATTTTGAAGATAAATGACTCCATGACTGTTGAATCAGTGAACATAAGCGAATACTTTGATACCGAAATCATTTGTATAATGAACCAGCCTCGAAAATCAAAACTACATTTTTAAAGCACCGTAATAATTACGGTGCTTTAAAGAATAAGACAGAACTATAAAAGTCACATAAAAATGCATCTGCAACGAATAAAAGCCGGCAATTTACACATGCATAAGAGCCTCGACAAGTGTAAAAATTGATTTGAATACTCTTAATAATAGCAAACCTTCCACTTTATCTTTTTCTTCACTATTTAGTATACTAAGCCATTTCATTAACTCATTTTTTTCAACTACATATTATTCTTTTTTTATTTCATTCCATTCATTGCTTTCAGCACCAATTACGCACTTACCATCAACTCTCATTGATAGACGTTTTTCACAACGCTTTATTTCTTCAGTCATTAATTCTCTAGGAATTACCATAACTGTTTGTCTAATATGTTTATCGAACAAATCATAACTGGATCGATAATGATAAAACGACCACCTTCCTTCTTTTTTCTCATAAATTAATCCTGCATTTTTTAGTATTCTTAAATGCTTTGATACATTATACTGACTTTCTTCCAATACATCAATTATTTCAGAAACACTTATTTTCGAATCAATAGATAATAATAGCCACATGATTTTAACTCTTGTCATATCGGATAATGCTTTGAAAATCATTGTATAGCTCTCCAACGGATTTATTTCATAATTTTTCATATTAACCTCCTTTCGCTTCAATACATTTTTCAAATAAAGTCAGGCTTTTTTCACAATATCTGATTGAAGGTATAGTAAAACACAAAATTGCTGCGATTAAAGTAATAATTCCTGCAATTAAAAACCACTTTTCCACACCAAAGATATCTGCTATTATTCCAGACAAAATGAAACCAACTGGAGCAATAATTAATTTAATGCTAGAAGACAAAGACATCATTCTTCCTAAATACTTTTTCTCAACACTTTGCTGTAGGATTGGATTATACATCCCCCAGTAAAATGGTCCTGAAATCCCCATTAAACAAGATAAAAAGACAAACCCATAGAAATCATTTGGTGTTAAGAACCCTGTAAAAATTAAACTAAGCGACATTAATAAGTAGGAACAAATAATGGTGTTAACTTTATTTGTTGTTCCTCCCCAAAATCCAAGCACAATGGAACCAAACAATAATCCAACAGAAAAGGTGATTTCTGCAATACTTGCATGGATACTAGTCCCTCCAAAATATGACATACTCATTAGTGGAAAAAAAGCACTTGTCGGCATTAGAGCCAAAGTATAGAGAGTTCCAATTAAAATAAGTCCCATGATTCCCTTATTAGATTTTAACAAGAGGAATCCCTCTTTTGCCTCTTTTATTATCACAAATTTTGATGCATACTCAACCTGCTTGCTATTACTAGGGATTATACTAATGTACAGTGTTAATATAGCAATTAAGACTCCAATTACATCAACAAATATAATGCTACTTAAACTACATATACTATATAATACGGCTGCAATCGCTGGGCTGATGAGCATTGATACAGCCTCTAATCCCTGAGAATAACCAGTACATTTGGTTAGTTTTTTTGCTGGCACAATCTGAGGTATTATCGTCTGTAATGTAGGTTGATGGAATGCTGTTCCAATAGATCGAAGCAATAAAACAATTAATATTAGCATAATTGAAAGTTTATCAAATAAATCTATGACAACAAGGATTGAGCTTACAAAGGCAATAAACGCTTCTGAAATAATCATAATCATCTTACGATTATAACGATCAATATATACACCAATAAAAGAACCAAGCACAGCCTGTGGCAGAAAACTAATAAACATAGAAGCAGATAAAAGTAATGCCGAACCACTTTTATCGGTCAAATACCACATAATCACAAATTGAATTATAGAGCTAGAAAGCTACAAAAAAACCTGTCCTATCCATATAATCCAAAAATTCATTTCCCAAGTCTTTATCATTTTTTCGAGCCTTTCAATCTCTGCTAGCTTCTAGTTTCTCAGTTTAAACACTATAATTCCGACATCTGCAATCAAGACACCACCTTTAAATTATTGATTCTCATGTATTAACCTAGAACTTCTGAAATAGTTATGCTGTTTGAGCAAGGTCATTATGTGAGCTTGATTTTGTGTTTAAACTAAGCTTATAGTTTAGCTTGCCCTATTAATTTTCCTATGCATCCTTAATGCATGCCGGATATCGCATACATTAAGAATTTTCTTTTTTAAATAATTTGTAAAATTTTCATTAAATATTTGCTTATATAAACATAAATAAAATTCCACCAATCATTGCAAGTACAAGCACTGTTAATGTAAAAGCTAGTACGCCCTTAGGTTTTAGCATAGAAGAAAGAATGGCAAGCTCAGGCAGACTAGCCCCTGTTCCACCAATTAAAAGGGCCATAGCCGCCCCCATACCCATACCCTTTGTCAGCAAAGTACTAAGAAGTGGGATAGCCATTTCAATGCGTAGATACAAAGGAACACCAATAACTGCTGCAACTGGTATTGCATACCAGGATGAATTACCAACGTATCGTTCTACAATACTGCTAGGGATAAATGCAAGTGCAATACCACTGATTGCTGCTCCAAGAATTGCGTAGGGAACAATCTGTCGAAACAATGCAAATGCAAAGCGAAATGCACCTTGTATCTTGTTTTTATGTATTGCTTTAGCAGAAGTTTCACAGCAATTTCTCACTGAAGCAATCGATGAAACCGAGCAATCACTTATAACTTTAGGTTCTAAGCACTCTGTATTTGTTCCACCACATCCACCATGAAGTTGTTGATTTTTTGATGCTGCAATTTCAGCTAGATTTTTAACTTGATGGCGTACCTTGCTGCGCCCAACCGTCAATCCTGAGAAAACTGCACCGCCAAATGTAATTATAAAATAAATGATCGCAACTTTCCAGCCAAATGTTGCAATTATAATACCTACAACCACGAAATTAGAAAGAGGTGCAGAAATCAGAAATGGTAATACCGTTGAAAACGGTGCTGCCATTTCAATCATTCCCATTGCTACAGGCACCATTGAAGCACTACAAAACGGAGTAAGAACACCAAGTCCAGCCCCCATGATGGCTCCCATAACAGTATTTTGATTTTTTAATTTTTTTTGAAATTTTTCCTGTGGAATATATTCTCGCACAAATCCCGTTAAAACAGAAATCCCCGCAATAATAACTACTAGCACCCATGCAACGTGCCAAAATTCTCCCAACGCAATCTTTAGTTGTTCTGTAAACATATTTTTTCCTCCACTTTTCTATGAATGTATATATGCGCTTTTATGCATATGTTTTATTATACTTATTTATTTCTCCCTGTCAAGTACTTTTTCATAGGTGCTAATGTATTTAATCTGAAAAAACCCTATTTATCACTTATACTATTCTAAATCACTTGAATAATCTGATGATAGTTATATAAATTCGCTTATCATTTTGAATGTCTTGTGTTATACTTTTATTCATCCCATCAGTCTCTGGGTTTTGATTACTTGTCGTATTTCAATTATACTAAAATTTTGATTTCATTCTATTTTAAGACTAGTTATTATTGAATTTCTAAGTTATATATGCACTTAATTAAGAACGAAATTTGAGTAATTAAGACCCTATCTTCAATCCAAAGATAATACTTCAAATGCTTTGGGGATTTCTTTGTATATAAATGCATTACCATTACATTAGAATAACGAAACTTGCGTTAAGACATATTCATAATTTCGACAATGACTGATTCTACTATGGAATCTCCCTTTATACTTACATCGACTATGAGTTGAATCACTTAACTATCTGTCGCAAAGTATTTGATGTAATACAAACCATACAATCCAAGGGAAGAGGTGCTCATCTTGACAGGTATACTTTTAATATCTTCAATCGTCATTATTTTATCCATTCTATGCAATAGATTTTCACAAAAAATCGGTATACCAAGTCTATTTTTCTTTATTTGCCTCGGCTTATTTTTCGGTTCAGATGGCGTCCTTCGCATCCCATTTGATAATTATTCATTAGCTGAGTCTATATCCTCTGTTTCCCTTATATTCATAATGTTTTACGGTGGTTTCGGAACCCGATGGAAAACAGCAAAGGCTGTAGCCCTCAAATCTCTTTTATTATCTTCATTCGGAGTGTTATTTACAGCACTCCTTATTGGGATTTTTTCTCATGTAATCCTCAAAATTGACATTCTAGAAAGTTTTCTAATAGGAGCTGTTATAAGTTCGACAGATGCGGCATCCGTTTTTTCCATACTAAAATCTAAAAAGCTCGCACTAAAAGCTCAAACATCACCAATACTAGAACTTGAAAGTGGTAGCAATGACCCTACAGCCTATATGCTCACACTTATTATTCTTGAAATTATGAACGGGACTACAAGTTACGAAAAATACATCTATGTGATTCCCGCTCAATTTTTTATCGGCATTCTTTGCGCGGTCATCTTATCCTATATTACCCTTCAAATCTATCGGAGATTTGATTTAAGGTCTAACGGATTGGAAATCATTTATTTTGTCGGCATGGTATTATTCTCCTTCGCATTACCAGAATCATTTGGTGGAAATGGTTACCTTAGTACCTATATTTTTGGTATTATCGTCGGCAATCAATATTTTAAGAATAAACGGGTTCTTATCAATTTTTTTGATGGCCTTACCGGATTAGTACAAATTTGTATTTTTTTCCTTCTTGGATTATTGGCATTCCCATCACAAATGTCCGCAATCTTATTTACTGCTTTTAGTATAACCGTATTTCTTACTTTTGTAGCACGTCCCCTATCCATCTTCGTAATACTAAAACCTATGGGGTGCAAACTAAATCAAATCGCCTTGATTTCTTTTGCTGGAATTCGAGGTGCATCCGCTATTGTTTTTGCGATTATTGCAACTGTTAATCCTGCTTACTTAAAAAATGATATATTCCATATTGTATTTTGTATCGTTCTGTTTTCAATAGCATTCCAAGGAACTCTACTTCCCTTCATCTCTAAAAAATTACGTATGATTGATGAGGATGGTGATGTACTAAAAACATTTACCGATTATCAGGAAGAAACTGCTATTCAGCTCATTCGATTACCTATTACACAAAATCACCCATGGATTTCACTCGGTGTAAGTGAATTAGAATTACCTCCTCAAATGTTAGTTGTTACAATTATTAAGAGCAAAACTGCGATTATTCCCAACGGCAACACACCTATTGAATATGGCGATATTGTTCTAATTGCAGCCCCAGGTTATGATGATTATATTAATATAGAGGTCACTGAACTCACAATTAGCAAAAATCACGAATGGTGTCAAAAGAAAATTCACGAACTCAACATTCCTGCTCAAAGTCTTGTTGCTACAATTAAGCGCGACCATAGTATTATCGTTCCTAATGGTGATACTGTTATAATCGAACAGGATATGTTGGTCATTATTAATAAAATAAATTAGCGATTGTGAACTGTCCAAACACTTTTCTCTATTCTGAAAAGTATCTTTCCAACCATGTTTCTTAACTCTGCATTACGGGTTCTTCCCGGTATACTACACTATGATAGCGGGGAAATACCGTTGAATTATACTCTTATTTCGATTCAAATTTTCAAGAAACACATTTATTAACTATCAAACTTATATTAATGAATAATGCTGGTTATATGCAAAATATTCCTGTCTATTTAAAATGTCACTTTTTAGGTGATTGAAAAATGCACAGACTAACGATAACGATGAATTTAATATATTCTGTTATGAAACTATATAAAGGCTAATCCACCATTTTGAACACACATTATAACTTCTTCTATCTTTGCCTTGATTAAATCTCTTCTTTTTCTAAAATCCTCAGATATATCTAACAAAAGTTTTGGTATATGTCTACACCAGCTTCTTAAAGTCCTTCTATCCCTAATGGTTTGACTTCTACAAGAATTATGAACACATACAAATGCCACTTTATATTTCATTATGATACGTCCTCTCTTCTACCTCTATTCTAATTATCAAACATTACATTTATTATACCAATTTTATAACTTCAGATCGCACTGACAAGCCATCACAGTTCCTTCTTCCAAATCAAAATCCGTACATCCACAAAGAAGAATATCTCCAAAAACATCAAGAAATTCTGACTCTTTTAACCTTCGATCCATTTCAAAAACATCATATTCAACTCTTCTTATTTCAAAAGATAATTCATTTTCAAAATTACCGATAACATAACCTGCTCTGTTATCTCTATCTTTCGGTCTACCAACACTTCCTGTATTGATTAATGTCATATCATTGATTTTTTTTATATATGGAAAATGCGTATGTCCAAAAAAAACTGCATCTACATCTAGCTCATCCAAAATTGCCTCTTGAGCTTCAATATTGTCTTCATAGACATACTCTACAATAGAAAATGGACTTCCGTGAACCAATAGAATTGAATATCCATTGATTTCTATCAGCATACTTTCTTCAAGTTCTCTCAAAAATTCTTTATTTTCTTCTGAAGTAAGCTTAGATGAAATGTTAAGTGAATTGTGCATCCAATCTTTGTCTCTTATAGAATTCAATTTACATCCACATGAAGGCAAATAAAAACCTACCGCTTCATCGTAATTTCCCATAATCGTCTTAATCCTACGATCTCGAATAAACTTAATGACTTCATTAGGATTGGGACCATAACCCACTAGATCACCAAGACAATAAATATTCTTTAAGGGGATTCCCTCATTAAGAATATTTTCAATCACTGCTTCTAGAGCAAGGATATTGCCGTGAATATCTGATATAAATGCATAACGAAACATGGTTTCACCTCCATATTAATATTGCATGCAGTTCCATTGTTCCTCTGTTTGTTGAGTTATACAAGCATCTGCCAATTCTAAAATCTGTTTTATTTTCTCATCTTTTATTGAGTATACGACATATTTACCTTCTTGATTTGAATTAACTAAATTCGTTTCTCTTAAACATTTTAAGTGATTTGATACTTTAGATTGACTAAAACCGGACGCCTCGATAATCTCTGTAACCGTCTTTTCACCATCAAGTAATAATGCAAAAATAATAAGTCGACTATAGTCTGAAAAACCATTAAAGAATTTATTCATCATTCGGTATTTCATAATAGTATTTTGATCCATACGTTTCAACTCCGTTTCAATTTTAATTCTATGTGTATTGCCTCATTTTATCGCATATATTCACAATATGATCTCCAATTCGTTCATAAAATCGTGATGCCTTAGTCATAATAATTTCATATCGCGCCAACTGAATATCAATATCACTTAATTCAAAGGGCTCAGATTGCATTTTATTATATAGGTCATCAATTTTAGAATCAAGATCTGAAACTTCAATACACACATTAGTGTAATGGTCCTTTAATCCACTTTTTAGCAAAGATAGCATTTGTTTAATTATAACATTAAATGCTTCAAGATGCCTAAGAATTCTGTCATCCATATTGATTTCTCCTCTTAGCATAGCTATATGAACCGAATAATCACAAATTCGTTTTATATCTTGAAGCGATTCCAGGATCATCATGATCTTCTTCAAATCACTGGCCACAGGTTGTTGTTTAGCGATAAGAAGGTTACAGTGATCCTCTATGATCGATCCGGAACGATAAATCTCCTCTTTTAGCTGATGCATATTGGTTAATCGTTCTTCCCCTCCGTAACGGATAAAGTCATAACTTTGATAATAATTTTTTACTGTATTCTCAACCATTTCAGAATAACTATCACGTAATTTCACGAGCTCGTTATTAAATTGCTCTCTCATTTTAAATCACCCAAACTTTCCACTAATATATTGTTCTGTACGTTCATCCTTGGCATCGGTAAAAATTTCATTCGTTGTTCCCATTTCAACAACTTCACCATTTAGAAAAAAAGCAGTTTTATCACTGATTCTAGCTGCTTGTTGCATTGAATGCGTCACTATAATAATAGTATATTGCTCTTTAAGCTTTCCTAATAAATCTTCAATCTTCATCGTCGATATAGGATCTAGCGCTGAGGTCGGCTCGTCAAAAAGTAACACATCCGGTTTCATGGCCAAACACCTTGCGATACACAATCGTTGCTGTTGTCCACCGGATAGTTCAAACGCAGACTTGTGGAGTTTGTCTTTCACTTCATCCCAAAGTGCTGCTTGACGTAAACTTTCTTCAACAATTTCTCTTTGTTTCTCCTTATTTCTAAGGCCATGTCTTTTGGGTCCAAAAATCACGTTTTCAAAAATAGATTTTGGCAGTGGATTTGGCTTTTGAAATACCATTCCAATTTTCATACGAAGTCCTACAACATCTAAATCAGGGGTAGTAATATCCATACCATCATAAATAATCTCACCTTCAGCCCTCGTATTTTTAATGAAATCATTCATCCTATTAAAGGTTCTAAGAATTGTCGACTTACCACACCCTGAAGGACCAATGAATGCAGTTATTTCATTGGTCTCTATTTTCATATTGACATTTTTTAACGCTTGAACATCATCATAATAAAAGTTTAGATTTTTTATGTCAATCTTAGTCATTTGTTCATCCCTTCTCTAATCAATTCTATTCTGGTACTTATTCCTAAGGATAATAGCTATGGCATTACTAACCAACAAGAAAATGAGTAATAGTAATATTCCAGCTGCCGCAATATGTTGAAACTCTTCTTGCGGTCTAGACGTCCAGTTGAATATCTGTATTGGTAACGTTGTAAAGGCATCAAATATACTTTCCGGTTTGAAAGCAACATACCCTGCAGCTCCCACCATAATTAGCGGTGCCGCCTCACCCATCGCTCTGGATATAGCTAATATTGAGCCCGTCAATATGCCCGGAATTGAAAAAGGTAGCACTACACCAGTAATGGTTTGCCATCTTGTCATACCAACAGCAAACGATGCTTCTTTCAAATTTTTCGGTACACTTCGAATAGCTTCTTGAGAAGAAACAATGATAACTGGTAGTATTAATAGTGTTAGTGTAAGTGCACCAGACAAAATGCTTCGGTCGAAAGAAAGCATTCTTACAAATACAGTTAAACCAAGCATACCATAAACAATAGAAGGAATACCTGCTAGATTACTGATATTCAATTGAATAAATTTATTAAGTCTACTGGTTTGATCAGAATATTCTTCCAAATAAACAGCTGTTCCGGCACCTATTGGAATCGAAAAAAGTGCTGTAAGTCCTATGGTCCAAATGCTACCCAGAAGTGCCGAATAGATTCCAGCATTTTCAGCTTTTCTCGAAGGCATACTTGTTATAAATTGCCAGTCGAACCATCCCCAGCTATCTCGAATAACCGTATATAGTAAGACGCCGAGAACAAAAACCGAAAACATCATCATTATAAGCAAAAGAAAATAAAATAAGCGATTTAATATTCTTTTGGGTTTTGTGTTATAAGTGTGAAGCTTTTCGTAATAACTTTTCACTTAAATTCCCTCCTTATGTCGTTTTACAATTCGTCTTGCTAGAATATTCATTGACAATGTCAAAAGAAACAACAAAGAACCTATTGCAAATACTGTATTATACTCAATGGTTCCATGTTGTATGTCTCCCATACTTATGTTTACCATAAATCCAGTCATCGTCTGAATACTCTCTAATGGATTCAGAGTAAACATAGGACTTTGTCCTGCCGCTATAGCAACAATCATAGTTTCTCCAATAGCTCTTGATATGGCTAAAATAAAAGCTGAACCTATACCGGATATTGATGCCGGTAAAACTACCTTTAATACGACATCCAACTGAGACGACCCCAATGCATAAGCACCGTTTCTTAATGAATCAGGAACAGCCATCATAGCATCTTCACTAAGTGAAGCAACCATTGGAATAATCATAATTCCGACAGCAATACTTGCGCTTAGTGCATTAAAAATTTGTGTCTGGGGAAGCACCACTCTGATTAAAGGTGTTATGGTCGTCAGTGCAAAAAAACCATAAACGATAGATGGAATACCTGCTAGTATTTCCAAAATAGGTTTCAGAACTTTTCTTAATCTTTTAGGCGCATATTCACTTAAAAAAATCGCACTACCAAGTCCAAAAGGAATAGCTATAATACTTGCTCCAATAGCAATCATCAGTGTCCCTGTTAGCAATGGTAAAACACCAAAATTCCTTGGTTGTAAGGTTGGTGTCCATTTTGTTGATGTAAAAAACTCAACAATAGATACTTCTTTAAAAAAAACGATTGTTTCAGAAAATAACATATAAACAACTAATATTGTCGTGATGACCGATATACTCGAGAATACAAAAACAATACTTTTAGCAATCTTCTCTGTAATTTGCGCTCTTCTTCTTGCTTCTTTTCTTTCCATTTATTGACCTCCGTTCAAATATTGGTAAAGATAATCCATCATTTTTTTGGAACGATGATCCAGTAATTTAGTACTTTCATCGATGGTTTGAGTAATCTGCCTTTGACTGCTAATCATTTCCTCTGTCTTATTGACAACCTCTTGACTGCTTGAGGATATCGCTTCTATATCAAAAATAACACCATTGACTTGTTCTTTGCTATCATACATATCCTTCATAGCATCTTCAACGTCTTTAACCAAATGGGAAATGTCCTCCAATTTTTGTTCACTATCAACAATTTCGGATACATTCTCTTTCAATAACCCATTTTGTTGTTCTACAAGCTCATCATTTTTATGAATGGATTGTTCCACTTCCATCGCTTTTTCTTTAAGTGTCGTTACAATTAATTCAATATTTTTTGCTTCTTTTGTTACATGTTCAGATAATTTTCTGACCTCTTCGGCTACGACACTAAATCCACTACCATGAGCGCCGGCACGTGCTGCCTCAATTGCTGCATTAAGAGCTAGTAAATTCGTCTGGTTTGCTATATTCATAATCGTTTTTACTATGATATTAACATTCTCTACTTCCGCATTTAACACATGTACTTGTGCGCTGATATTATTTATATTAGTCTTACTATGCAGAAACATAGAATTAAGTTCTTCCATATCATAACGATTTTTTTTCATCTTAACTGAAGTGTCCAAAACATCATTGATCATACGTTTAGCTGAATGTTCTACTCGACTAATCTGTTCTTCCATCATTTTTATTTCAACCAGTGATTTTTCAACATCTTCTTTTTGATGAGCATTAATTTCAACAACTTGTTCAATAACCCTATTCAACTCCTCAGTTTGATCAAATGCCAGTCTTGAGGTCTGTTTCAACTCTATCGCCGTGTCATTGAGTTCTGATGACCACCTTCCCATATTTTTCATCATTTCGGCATAGCTTCGAATCATTTGATTAAAGTCGACAGTTAAAGTAGACATCTCCTTACATGCCTTGGAATTAAAATTTACTGAAAAATCGCCCATTGCTACTTGTCTCATCAAGGTCGTCAATTGTGTCAAAGGTCTGCTCATTCCTTTTCCAAATATAATGGCTATGATGTAGACCACAAAAATACTTATACCACTAATTAATAGTATGATATTTGAAATCAATCTATTTTCTTTATCAAATAATTGATAATCAATAATCTTTATACTTGTCCACTGATTAAGAGATGACATTTTTGTTGAAATCAGACTTTGATTCCCTAAGTAATCTTCTACAAAAGATTTTACACCAACTGCATCATTCAAATTAATTATATAATTTAATAGCTCATCACTTGGATTCTCTCCGCCTGAAGTATAGATAACATTCGTTTCAGGGCTGATGATGAATAGCAGTTGCTGCTTATCTTCTCGCTCGGTCAAATCAAGAGTTTCAAGAAATTTATTCAAATCATACCATACAATAATCATCCCCATACGATCTGAAAGACTATCAATGGGCAGAGCAACAGGCAACATGATAGTTCCAGTAATTTCTGATATTGTCGGTTCTCCAACGTAAAAATCTAACGTTTTTTCCATAATGGCTTCAAAATAGGGGTCACTCATAACATTATTACCAACTAGTTCCTTACGAAAACTAGAACCATCTGCAATGATTGTTCCGTCTGTATCAATGATTTGTACTGTTTCATATAATTTATCAGAAGCATTTACGGTATTTTTTAATGTCAACAAAACGTTATTCAGTCGTATGATTTCATCAATAACTTGATCATCCGAAACATCTTGTAATAGAACCTGCACATCAGATTGGGCAGATATTGCATTTAAGGTATTTATTGTACTCTTAATTAACATATCACTTTGTTCACTGACTTTTTCAACTTCCATTTCTATTTTTTCATATTGATTTTCTTGGATGGCACTGCTTGAAATCTTCTGAATAGTAAACCCTAAAATTAAAAGTGGTATTATTGCTGTCATGATTAAAACAAAGCTTAATTGTACATTAAATTTCTGCTTCTTAATCCAATTTCTGTTTTTTTTTAATTTGATCTTTTGTTGGGTCATATCATAACCTCCAATGCAGACAAAATGCCTCCTTTTTACAAGAAGGCATTGTTTTTGTCAAAATTTATTTCACTAAATCTAATCCTGCTTGATAGTCTTCATCGGGTAATGCTACATAACCTACTTCAGCAGCCAACTCACCTGCATTTTCTAAATAAAACTCTACGAAAGTTTTAATCACATTATTTTCTAATGAATCTTTTCTCACATAGATGAACAAAGGTCTAGATAGAGGACTATATTCACCATTCTTGATTGTATCAAATGTTGGAGAAACAGGACCTTGTCCTCCATCTATCGGCACTAACTTCAAGATATCTGCATTCTCTTCATAGTATGCAAATCCAAAGAATCCAATAGCATTTTTATCACCTGCTATACCTTGAACAAGTACGTTATCGTCTTCACTACCTATAAAGTCTGGTCTTATTGCACCACTTTCACCATTGATTTCTTCTGTAAAGTAATCAAATGTTCCTGAATCTGTACCTGGTGAATAGAATTTTATTTCTTCTTCCGGCCATTCAGGTCGTACATCTTTCCAAGTCTTAACCGTGCTGTCTGGTCTCCAAATCAATGCTAATTCTTCAACCGTCAAGTAATCTACCCATGTATTTTCAGGATTCACCAAGACACTTAATCCATCAAAAGCCACTGTAAGTTCAATGTATTCAACACCTGCATCAGCAGCTGCTTGTGCTTCTTCATCTTTAATAGGTCTTGATGCATTACTAATGTCTGTTTCTCCAGCATAAAATTTCTTAAATCCTCCGCCTGTACCAGATACACCAACTGGTACTCGTACATCAGGATACAAAGCAAAAAACTCTTCTGCTACTGCTTCTGTTATAGGGAATACAGTTGAAGAACCATCAATTCTTATTTCTCCAGATAGTTTATCTGATGTTTTACCTACTTCTTCTGAGCTTTGAGAGGCTTCTGAATTAACGTTATCATTTGCTGAACCTGAATCATTACTCGTAGTATCAGAAGAACTGCACCCTACCATAACAAATACCAACACAAGCACCGCGAGTGATCCAAACAATTTTTTCATATTTTTCATTGTAATAATCTCCTTCTTTTCTCTCATTTTAAATGGGAGGATCGCTCGCCTTACGGCAAGCTAATCCATTAGGAACTTAAATCAATGTTTTAAGTTCAAATACATCACATCATGATATCATGATGTGAACAAGTAAATAAAATGTGCTTTTTGTTAATTTCATGTAAAGCACATTTTGAGGCTATCTTAAATATTTCCAAGTCATGGCGATTTCACCAAGTTCTTTTTCGATTTCAAGACGTTCTCGCTTTTCAAATTTTACATTTAAGAACAAATGAATCCGATTACTAATTTCTTGAAGTGTACGACTAAAGTAGTCATAAATTTCTTTCTCTGTTCCTTCAAACAAAACAGGATCAGGCATTCCCCAGTGCGCATAAATAGGCTTGCCAGGCAAAACTGGACAGTTTTCTTTCATTTTATCACACAGAGTGATAATAAAATCAAATTCATCATCCACATAATTCATCATATGTTTAGGTGATAGCTGACTTATATCATAGTCGCTTTTTTCTAAGACTTTCAATGCAAAATAATCAACCTCTTCTTTTAGTTCAGATCCTGCACTATAAGCCTCATACTTTCCTTTACCAAATTTGTTTAGTACAGCCTCAGCCATTTGACTTCTAGCAGAATTGCCTATACACAAAAATAAAATCTTATACATTTCACAGCCTCCTTTATGACTTCTCCTTATTATGTTATCTTTCGACAACATATAATTCAACGTATATTAAGTTAAAGCTATGTTAACTCTTTAATCCATATTATACTTATATACTTTGTGCTGTATGGTCAGGTATATATAGATTTTTAATTATTTCTTCTTTCATTTTTTTCACATCGTAGGGCACTTCTCGCAACACTACATTAATATTCCCCTTCTCAACCGATAAAATAACATAAGTTGCATTAGAATTACTATGCTTCGGTTTGCCTACAGACCCCGCATTAATAACAAATTTATTCCTTACCTGCTTGTAATAAGGTATATGTGTATGGCCAGCAATGACAACATCATATTCTAATTCTTCCATGATTTCATTCAAATAAGGAGCGTCTTCATACATATATTCATCGATAGCTCTTGGGCTACCATGTACAAATAGTACTTTAAAACCATTAACACTCATTTCTATTTTTTCAGGTAGGTTTGCAAGGTAAACTCTATTCTTTTCTTCTAAAATATAATTCGTGTATATTGCCGAAGCCGACTGTTGAATGACAGAATTATCTAGTACCTGAAATTGTTCCTCATTTAATCGCTCAATTTTCATTGTATGCAGATCATGATTTCCTTTTATGCATAATATTTTATGCTGCCTGATTAAATCAATCACTTCGTTAGGATTGGGCATATAACCAACAATATCACCCGTACATACTATTGAATCTACGTCTTTAGTATATATGTCTTTTAACACAGCCTCCAAGGCAATATTATTGCTATGAATATCACTGATTATTGCAATTCTCATGATAATCTCCAAATCGATTTTAAAAATTTCTGTTGTTTTGATACAAAATTTCTTTATAGGTGTCAAACAATTCTACACCCTTTTTTATTGTATAACGATAATTGAAGTAGCCTATGAATACAAGTACAAAGCATATAATTAAAATTACTAGTAGACGAATTACAAAATAACCGAAGATAAAACTATACATATAAACACTCCTTCCAGCAACATCATCATATCATGTTTTGATGATACGATAGCGAATATAGAAGCCACTCTAGTGGCTTCTATAACAACCTAGCTTATTGTTTCACCGGAAACCAGTTGGTTGTCTTATTTGCAAATCGTACTAACATCAGCATAACCGGAACTTCAACCAAAACCCCTACTATCGTAGCCAGCGCCACAGGACTATCTGCTCCAAAAAGAGCAATCGCTACGGCTACTGCCAGTTCAAAGAAATTAGATGCTCCAATCATTCCTGCAGGTGCTGCGATATCATGTGGTAGCTTAAGCGCACGGCTTGCACCGTATCCTATGCCAAAGATTAGCACTGTCTGAATAATCAATGGAATCGCTATTAGAATGATGTGCAATGGATTCTCCAAGATAACATATCCTTGAAATGAGAATATCAGTATCAATGTTACCAACAAACCTGTAATGGTTACATTATTGAATTTAGGTAGAAAAGTATTTTCAAAATACTCTTCCCCTTTATTTTTAATCATTGTATTTCTTGTAAAAACCCCACCGGCAAGTGGAATCACAACAAATAATATAACTGATAGAAGTAATGTTCCCCAAGGAATACTAAATCCACTAACACCAAGCAAAAAGGCAACGATTGGAGTAAAAGCGACCAAAATAATCAAGTCATTGGTCGCAACCTGAACGACTGTATAGGCTGCATTACCTTTCGTCAGATGACTCCATACAAATACCATCGCTGTACAAGGCGCTGCGCCAAGAAGAACTGCTCCTGCCAAATAGTCAGAAGCTAAGCTTTCACTAATAACACCACTAAAAATGACATTAAAGAATAGATAGGCTATACCAAACATAGTAAAGGGCTTAATAAGCCAATTGACGACCCAAGTCACAAATAAACCTTTTGGATTTTTTCCAACATTTTTGATACTCTTGAAATCAACTTTCATCATCATCGGGTAAATCATTAACCAGATAAGAATTGCAATCGGTATAGACACATTGGCAAATTCAAATTTTCCTAAGAGCTCAGGAATAAATGGTAAAAATTTTCCAATCATAACACCCACAACCATACAAAGTGCTACCCACAATGTTAAATAATGTTCAAAGAAACTAATTCCTTCTAGTTTTTGCTTGCTCATTTTTTTCCTCTTTTCTATTTATTATTTTTGTTTTACAGATATAACAATCGCTGTCCTTTTAAACTGTCACCGATAAAAGGTACTAAACCAATATTTCCCGATGTATAATCATGGATTTTATTGATCCAAGCGACTTCCTGGTACCCTTTTACTTTTAAAGTACTGTTCGTCGTATCTGCTTGATACAAACTATTATTTACAAGCCACCACTTGTTATAAAGTCCCGCTCTTTCAAGTTCCTCTTGAAGGCGCTTTGCTTCATGAACAGGTGTTGCTTCGGGTAGGGTTAGAATAATAACTTCTGTATATGTTTTATCTCTTAACGTAGGTAAAAGTTTTATGACGGCTTCTGGAATGGAACCATTGGCTTTTTCAATCTCTTTATGATAACTTTGAGTTGAATCTAATAAAAGCAAGGTATGGCCGGTTGGCGCTGTGTCCACAACAACAATTTCATGTTCAGAGCGATTAATCACTTCAGCAAAAGCTCTAAAAATTGCAATTTCTTGTGTACACGGTGATCTAAGATCTTCCATAATATAATCTAAATCATCTTGACTCATTGTTTTCTCAGCTTCTCTAAGGACATCCCTCTTATATTTCTCAAGTTCTTCTTTTTCATCTATATGACTAACGGTTATCCCCTCATAGCCCTCTACAATGAAATCTACATGGGCTGCAGGATCGGTTGTTGTCAAATGGACCTTTTCACCTTTCGCAGTTAATTTCATTGCAATAGATGCTGCTAAGGTGGTTTTACCAACGCCACCTTTACCCATAGTGAAAATTATTTTTTTCTTGTTCTTATAAATATCTTCAACAATATCATCTAGTTGCTTTGTAGGTTTTAGTATTTTTTTATCACTCTCAAATAAACTACTAGTCTCTTCTAGCATACCTCTTAATCCTTCTAAACCTACAATATTAAAAGGTTTAAGCAAAAGTTTATATATAGGTAGATCTAAGATAGCTTTAGGCATGTTGTTCATAACTTGTTGTTGCTTATCTGCTATTGACTTGGATAAGCAATCATCTACATTATCTAGTACACCATTGACTACTAACAACTGATTTTTTATCCCCATAGCATTCAGCTCATCTGAAGCCCTCGCAGCTTCAAACATTGGTGATTCTTCTGGTCTTGATATAAGTATAAGGGTTGTTTGTTTACTATCAGCCAGTACTTCTACCGCTCCTTTGTACACTTCTTTTTTTTCACCTAGACCTGAGAGTTGACCTAGACAAGAGGCTCCTGTTTTATTTGAATAGATAAAATCAGTCCAAGCTGATGGCAATTGGAGCAGTCTTAAGGTATGGCCAGTAGGTGCTGTATCAAATATTATGTGGTCATAGGCCTTAGATATACTTTCATCTGTTATAAAGTAGGTAAATTCATTAAAAGCCGCGATCTCTACAGTGCATGAACCCGACAATTGTTCTGTCATGTTTTCAATGACTGCTTGAGATAGTTTCCCACGGTAAGGTGCAACCACACTCTCTCTATACTCCTTCGCTGCTACTTCAGGTTCGAAATTTGCAACTGTCAAATTAGGGACTTCTTTAATTGCAACACCCTTATTGTCTAAGTCTGTATTAAACACATCTTGTAGATTTGAGGCTGGATCCGTACTAACTAACATAATTTTCTTTCCTTGATCAGCTAAAGCGACGGCTATTGCACAAGCTGTAGAAGTTTTCCCGACACCACCTTTACCTGTGAAAAACAAATACTTTGTAAGTTCAATCTTCTTAATATCAAATATTTCAATCATGTTTTCACCACCTTAACAGCAGCCATCGTTACAACAGTAAGAACTTTTTGTGTTTTCAACATTTTTATCCTCTAATGTTATTGATAAGAATTTTTCAATTTCATCATTTGAAGGATAAGCGCCTGTTTTTACAATCTTCCCATTTACAACTGTAATGGGTAATACATCTGTTCCCTTATCATTAAGTAATAGATTCACTATTTGTTCTTCAACAAAGACCATTGGGTGATCTGTAAGATTATATCTTTCCATTTGTTTTTGATTTTTATTGAGTTGATTCATTAACGCTGTAATTCTTAATAATTCGGTATCGACACTAGGTCCACAAACGCCTGTTGAGCAACACATCGATGGTTCATATATTTTTATAACTTTCATCATAATCCTCCATTGTTTTTTCTTGTTATTTATATTGTTATTTACTAGTATTGGTTCCTTTATAAAATTTATGTCCTCCTGATAGATTACTGACATCTTTAAAACCGTGATTGATTAGAATATTCTGAGCTGCATTACCGGTCACGCCTTTATTGCAATAGGTGACCGTCTTCTTATTCGGATCCAAACTTTGAATGCTATCTCTGAGTTTTGGATGCGGTAAATTAACGGCATCATCCACGCGCCCTTTTTTTGTATAATCATTCTCACTTCTTGCATCAATAATCTGTATGTCTTCTTGATTATTTCTAACTTCTTCCGATGTAATAATATTTCTCTCCTTATGAATAGCGTTATCAAGAATCATACCGGTATAATGAATCGGATCTTTTGTTGTTGAAAACGGTGGCGCATAAGCAAGATCCAAATGAAAGAGGTCTTCTACTTTAGCTTTATAGGTAATCAGTGTCGCGAATACATCAATGCGTTTATCAACACCTTCAGCGCCGATAATCTGAACACCTAGGAGTCGTCCACTTAAACGATCTGCAATGCCCTTAATAACCATTTCTTCCCCATGAAAATAAACAGGTTTATCTGGTTTGATATTATGATTTACAATAACATCGTAACCATCTGCTTTCGCATCTTGTTCTGACAGTCCGGTGTTAGCAATGGTCATATCAAACAATTTGAAAATACCGGTACTAAGATTACCTTGATATCTAAGCGTTCCACCTGTTAGCGCATCACCTGCAATTCTTCCCGTTTTATTCGCAGTTGAACCAAGTGGCCGATAAACAGGTTTTCCGGTAATTTGAGAGAAGGTTTCAATACAATCTCCACAGGAATAGACATCTTCAAGGTTCGTCGACATATCTGCATTTACCTTTATCGCTCCAGTTGATCCTATTTGAATACCAGTTTTTTTTGCTAGCTCCACATTGGGTCTAACCCCAGTCGCCATAATCACCATATCTGCATCTAAGGATTGGCCATCGCTTAGAGTGACCTCTGTATCCCTAATTGATTGAATCTTAGTCTCTTTCAATATCTTAATACCTTTATCCGTAAGTAGATTTTCCAGATAAGTTGCCATGTCAATATCAAGGTTTGGTGTAATTTTATTCATCATCTCAACAATGAATACTTCCATATTGTAGTTAAGAAGATTTTCAAGCATTTCAAATCCGATAAAACCTGTACCTGCAATAACAGCTCTCAGGGGTTTCTTTTTTTCAATAAAACACTTAATTCTAATAGCCTCCTGTACATTTCTAAGAGAGAAGACATGTTCTTTTTCAATACCTGGTACCTCAGGCATAAATGATCTTGCGCCTGTTGCTAGAACCAACTTATCATAGTTATCCTCAAATATATTTTCTGATACTAAATCCTTAACAAGGACTTTCTTCAGATGAGGTTTAATTTCAATGACTTCGTGTCTTATCTTAACATCAATATTGTACTTCTTCTTAAAAAAGTCACCATCTCTAGGTGTCAGTTCTGCAATCTCTTTAACCTCATTACCTATATAGTAAGGCAATCCACACCCTGAATAAGAAATATCTTGATCTTTTTCATAAATAACAATTTGGGCTTGATCGTTATTCCTTCTAGCTTTTGCTGCTGCTGAAGTACCGGCAGCTACCGCTCCAATAACAACTATTTTCATGGTTTTTCCTCCATTTTCAATTTCTAAACATAAACTCTACTATGTGCATATAACATATGTTTTATAGTCACCTGACTTTTCAAGCATAATCTCTAATGATTTCTTCGCATGATGGCACCCAGCATCAGATAAACTATAATAAGTCCATTTCCCTTCTTTTCTACTACTAACAATGGTGCTCTCAAGTAAGATTTTCATATGATGGGATAAAGTTGATTGAGCAATCGACACTTCTTCAAGAAGCGTACACGCACATTTTTCACCTGATTGAAGCGATTTAATAATTCGCAATCGATTTTCATCACAGAATGCCTTGAATATTTGTGCTGTATTCTTAAAATCGTCCATAGTACCTCCTATTACATTGACATTTATCGATATGATAACTTATATATCGATAAATGTCAATGTGTCTATTAAAAAATTTACATAAATTTTTCATATGATTTGCCTTGACAATAAAATCACACCGGTGTATTATGTACATATTCTTATATGTGTATATGTGTATGTCAGTTGTCAGGTATCATCGGAGCACCACAACCAAGAATTTAGCTAACTTTAGAGATTTAAACCTAGTTTAGGATGATTGCAGGGAAAAATATGTCTATTACAAGTTACACCTAATTGACAACTTGCTTAGAGCAAATTTGGAGCATATCATAGAACATAAAGATCTATACCCCCACGATCAAATCTGATATAGGAAAATTAGAAACAAAGAACACGTATACTGAATCTAAAATAAATAGGAGGTTATTATGTTTATATTCAAATGGTTAAATGACCAGTTACTTAAAATGAATTGGTTGTCAGAATTAGTTAGAAAATTAGTAGAAGATGTATTTGGGCTAAATGTTAATGAACGAATAGGCGGAAGCATTCATTTTTATATCTATGACGTAATAAAAATTTTCATACTATTATCTGTTCTCATTTTCACTATTTCTTACATCCAAAGCTTCTTTCCACCTGAAAGAACCAGGATAATCCTCGGTAATTTCAAAGGCATTACCGCTAATATTGTTGGTGCACTCCTTGGTACTATTACACCTTTTTGTTCCTGCTCATCCATCCCGCTTTTCATTGGTTTTACAAGTGCAGGACTACCTATTGGTGTTACTTTTTCTTTTTTAATTTCGTCCCCGCTGGTTGATTTAGCATCTGTATTGTTATTGGCATCCATCTTTAACTGGAGAATTGCTATTGCTTACGTCTTAGTAGGACTGATGTTAGCAGTTATCGGTGGAACAATTATCAGTAAGGCAAGACTTGAAAAATATGTTGAACCTTTTGTCTTCAATAATAAAGTCACAGATGTACCACAAGAATCCTTAACAGCAAAAGACCGCATGCATTATTCTAATGACCAAGTCCTCAATATTATTAAAAAAGTATGGTTATACATCTTAATTGGTGTTGGTATCGGTGCTGCAATTCACAACTGGATTCCAGAGGAAGCAATTTCAGTTGTATTAGGTCAGGACAAATGGTATTCTGTTGTATTGGCTACATTTGTCGGAGTACCTATGTATGCAGATATTTTCGGAACACTCCCGATAGCTGAAGCTCTTGTTCTAAAAGGAGTGGGGATTGGTACTGCCCTTGCATTTATGATGGCTGTCACTGCACTGTCATTACCTTCAATGATTTTGTTAAAAAAAGTAGTAAAAACCAAATTATTAATCACATTCACTTCAATTGTTACTATCGGAATTTTGATTATTGGTTATTCCTTTAATACTCTTGCATATTTGTTGCTATAGTAATGTGAGAAGTTGATCTAAAAGGGAAATTTATTATTCATTGTTAAAATTTATTCAGCTATCAACTAATAAAATTCAACTATGTGAAAGTTCTATTTTTTTTCATATAAAAAACATAAGCTTGCATCAACAAAATGGTTAATACAAGCTTATGTTTTTCAAACTTAGTTAGTTGTTTATAGCGATGCTTCTAACACTTGCACACGCTCATCTTCTTTGATTTTTCCTAATGCAATAAATTGTTCTGTAATATTACCAAGGGCTGTAGCTTCCTTCGATCCAAAAATCAGCTTTTTCTTGCTGTATTTTTCAATCAGCTGGCAAAGTAACTGATCCCTCACACCGCCTCCAAACATACATACTTGGTCATAATGTTTATCTACTGCTTCTTCTAGCTCTGACAAAGTCTTGGCTATTTGCTTGGCAAGACTCTCTTCAATGACGCGAACAATTTCACCAACGGTGTTTGGCACTTGCTGATTGGTCTCTTGACAAAACTGTTGAACTTTAACCGGCATATCTCCCGGTTCAAAGAATCGCGTATCATAAATATCAATAATACTATTAATGGATGCTTCACGTGCAACTTCAACCATTTCACCAAAGCCAATATTCATACCATTGTTTTCCCAATAGCGCTTAGATTCTTGTAAAATCCACAGACCCACATGATTTTTCAACAAGTTAACTGATGGATATCTTCCACCTTCATTGGTCAAGCCATACTCCATCACTTTGGCATTCATGGTCATCTTTTCTTGCTTGGACCCAACAATAATCCAGGTACCTGTTGCAATAAAAAGATAATCATCCTCCATCGGTAATCCTTGAAGAGCCAGCGCCGTATCATGGCTTGTTACAGATATCACATCAAACGTCTGAACACCTAGCTCTTTTGTGATCTCCTCTTTGACTGCCCCTAGATTCGTACCTGATGGCGTAATTGGCATAAAAAGGGAACGGTTAAACCCTAGATCCTCCATAAGTTTTTGGTTCCAATCCATCGTCTTGTAGTCCAAAAGCTGTGTGGTCGTTGCCATACTATACTCTGATAATTTTTTTCCTGTTAAAAAATAATTAAATAAGTCCGGTGTATTTAAAATAGCGGCCGCTTGATCCCAGCGAATATAGCGATCAACCATAAACTGGTTAATCGTGTTGTAAGAAACAAGATCCATACCTGTATTTTCTTTTAACGTCTCTTCATCATACTTTTCCAACAACAGTTCCATTCCTCTAGTACACCGTTCATCGCGATAATGAATCGGATTACCCATAAGCTCTCCTTGGGTGTCAAGAACTCCATAATCTACTCCCCATGAGTCTATGCCAACACTTTGAATTTTAAATCCTTGGTTTTCTGCTTTAATCAATGCTGTCTTTAATTCAAAGAGTAATCGCGGAAAATCCCAATACATATAATTGTTCATTCTTACCGGATTATTTGCAAAACGATGCACTTCATGAAGAACAATCTTACCGCGATTGTATTCCCCTACAATCGCGCGTCCGTTACTTGCACCTAGGTCAAAGGCTAATACTTGCATCAAAGAACCTCCTTAGCTTATTTTTTGTATAACGCTCCATATGTCTGGCACGCTCTAAAATCTGCACCTTCCAAATCTTTTGTTCCAAAGCCACTCCATGCTTTTGGTCTAAAGATACGGCTCTCATCAACGTTATGCATACTTACAGGAATTCTAAGCATTGATGCTAATGTGATTAATTGGTCTCCAATATGTCCATAGCTGATAGCACCATGATTCGCTCCCCATGTGTTCATTACAGAATATACATCCTTAAATGCACCTTCGCCTGTTAGATTTGGTGCAAACCATGTTGTTGGCCATGCCGGATCGGTTCTTTGGTTAAGCACTTCATGAACATCGCCTGGAAGTTCTACTGTATATCCTTCAGCGATTTGTAGTACAGGACCCAATCCTTTGATGATATTGACACGAGACATTGTCACTGGCATGTTTTCACGTGTTGTAAAGTTTGCAGAGTATCCACCACCACGGAAGTACTCATTATTCGCAGGACAAAAACGTGTTGCATCTATACAACGTTTAACTTCTTCTTCTTTAATTTCCCAATAAGGTTTCATGACTGGCTGTCCGTTAGCATCACTTTGTTGTCCGGTTCCATCAAGCGTTGTTGAACCACTGTTAATTAAGTGAATAATTCCATTGGCCGCTTTTCCTTCCAATTCATGACCTGTCACACGTTTTACAGATTCTGGACTCCAGTATGTACGTACATCAGAAAAAATCTGTGCAGTTCCGGTAAGTAGATGACCAAATAACATAGGCACACCATTTAAACTATCATTTTCTGTTGCCACAACAAATGGCTCACGAATACCGTTCCAGTCAAAAGATGAGTTAAGCATCGTCTCTAAGAAGTCTCCATTTGGAAGATAGTCAATCCACTGACGTTGTCCTTGGAATCCCCCTGCAATTGCATGATGTCCGCACGCTTCTTCTGCAAAGCCTAGCTCAATAAGTTTTGGATTTCCAATCATTAAGTCTCTAAAGATAATCGTCATCTTAACCACGTATTCCCAGTACTCATCAAGTTGTTCACGGCTAAATGGCTTTTTATTATAATCCGGTCCTTCTTGGCAATTTTCTCTTACCCATGCAATAGCTTTCTCATATTCTTCTTCATCATATATTTTTTCTTGGATACGGCGAGAGATTTCACACATATCAATGTACTCATTACGCATACCTAGGTAATCATTAAAGAAATTATTATCAACGATAGATCCAGCGATTCCCATTGAAACAGTTCCAACAGATAAATACGCCTTGTCTCGCATTGTTGTTACTGCGATTGCAGACTTCACGAAAAGCAACATCTTATCTTGAACATCTGCCGGTATAGTTGTATCATCATTATCTTGAACATCTTCACCATATATGGTAAATACAGGAAGACCCAATTGATCATGTCCTGCTGCTGCTGCCGCAAGATAAACTGCACCTGGACGCTCTGTACCATTAAATCCCCAGATTGCCTTTGGTCGCATCATATTCATATCCAATGTCTCTGTACCATAACACCAACAAGGTGTTACTGTTAAGGATACGCCAACGCCCTCACGTTGGAATTTTTCTTCGCATGCTGCCGCTTCTGCTACGCCACCAATAGTTGTATCTGCAATAACACACTCAACAGGCTCTCCGCTCGCATGCCGTAAATTTTCTTCGATAAATTTCGCTGCATTTTTCGCCATGTTCATTGTTTGATCTTCTAGAGATTCACGCACTCCACGACGACGACCATCAATGGTTGGTCGAATTCCAACTTTTGGTAAGCTACCGTTCAATCTGAATTTTTTTTCCATAACTTTTCTCCTTTGTATGCCTTTAACACAACATAACTCTCTAGATTCTAAGAGTATGTTGTGTTAAGACTTTAATATTATATTATTAATGTTATTATACTATAGTTTATTCATAAAGCACAGGGAATACATCTTCGCTGTCAATATTACTTGCATCATACCATACAAATCCTGTATCGATGTTTTCTTCTAATTCTTCACCGTTAACAGCTTTAACTGCCGCTTCAACTGCTTTGTATCCAATACCGATTGGGTCTTGAGAAATTGAACCAGCGATAACGCCTTCACGTACTGCGTCCATTTGTGCTTTACCTGAGTCATATCCTACTGCAACGATTTTACCTTCTAATCCAACTTCACGAATGGCATTAAGAACACCAACAATTGAACCTTCATTAGATCCGAAGAAACCGCTTAAGTCTGGATGTGCAGTAAACATTGCTTTGGCTACTTCTGTAGATTTTAATTGGTCACCATCTCCGTATTGAATGTCTACAATTTCGATATTTGGATATTTGTCTTCAATACGATCTTTGAATCCATCACGACGGTCAACACCTGTTTTTGATGTTTGGTCATGAACAACCATTCCGATTTTTCCTTCTTCGCCGATAAGTTCAGCCATTTTATCTGCTGCGTACATAGAAGCTGCATAGTTGTCTGTTGCTGCTGTTGCTGCGATAAGCTCACTATCCACACCAGAGTCAAAACCTATAACCGGAATACCTTCTTCTGTTGCTCTTTCAATAAGTGGAATAACCGCTTTTGAATCTAGTGCTGCAAGACATAATGCGTCTGGATTTTTACTTAAAGCTGCTTCAACCATTTCGATTTGCTTGTCAACCATAGCTTCTGTTTCTGGTCCTTCAAAAGTAATGGTTACGCCATAATCAACTGCTGCTTGTTCAGCACCTTTTTTAACTGCTTGCCAGAATTGATGTTGGAAACCTTTTGAAACAATTGGAATGTAAAGTGGTTCATCGTCTGTTGCTTCATCCGTTGCTGTATCTTCTGTTGCTGTATCTTCCGCTGCCGTCGTTGTATCTGTCGTTGCATTGTCTGATGCGTTATCTGTCGCTTCCTCTTTCCCACATCCTGCTAAAAGCGCTAATGTTAACATCATAACCATCATTATACTTACTACTTTTTTCATACCTTGTTTCCTCCTTTTATTTCTCATAATGAACTTAGTATATTTGAACAAGTTTCCTTGTTACAAATCCTGTTGATTGTCTGTTACGCAGATTGCTTGTTACGTCGATAAATATCAACAAATACTGCTACAATAACAATAACTCCTGTTAATACTGTTTGCCATTCTTGAGGTACAGACATGATACGTAATCCATTTAATAATACACTCATGATGAAGGCACCAATAACGGTTCCAGAGATTGTTCCTTTACCTCCACTAAGAGATGTCCCACCAATAACAACTGCTGCAATGGCGTCTAGCTCATATCCTTGTCCTAATGCCGGCTGCGCTGAATTTAATCTTGCTGCCATAAGCACTCCGGCTAGTCCCACAAAAGCACCTGTTAAACTGTGAATAATAATTAACCATCGTTCTGTGTTGATTCCAGATAATCTTGTTGCTTGCAAGTTACTACCTATCGCAAAGTTAAATCGTCCAACAATCGTTTTGTTTAGAATAATATGCGCAAGTATCGCCGCAAGAAAGAAGATGATCACTCCTGAAGGAATTCCAAAAAAAGTTGCTTTTGAAATATTTGCAAATTGTGGTGTATCAATAAAGTAAATTGGTTTTGCTCCTGAAATAACTAGGGATAATCCTTTTGTTATCATCATCATACCTAGCGTTGCAATGAACGCCGGAATCTTTAATCTAGCTACATTAAATCCGTTGATAAATCCAATAAGTGCTCCGGTAAGAATCCCTACAATCACACCTACAAAAATCGGCAAACCTAAAAAGGTAATCGCCACCCCTGTCATTACTGATGCAAACGTCATCCCGGTACCAATTGAAAGGTCAATTCCTCCGGTGATAATAACAAAGGTTACACCTACAGCCAAAACACCATTAACTGCTGTAGCCAATAATATACTAATAAGGTTAGAGCTTGTCATAAACACTGGTGATGCTAATGTAAAAAATAAGATGAGTAGTACTAATGCTCCAAGTGCCAATAATTTTTGAGCTGCTCCTGATTTTAAAAAGCTTTTTTTGTGTGTCATGCTTACATCCGCCATTTTTTCCTCCATTCTATGCCGTTCGATCCGTCGCACATGTCATAATTCGTTCTTGTGTAGCTTCATTTCGCTTTAATTCTCCAGTGATCTTTCCTTCACACATAACCATAATGCGATGGCTCATCCGAAGAACTTCCGGCAATTCTGATGAAATCATAATAATCGACTTACCTTGATCGGCTAGTTCATTTAACAATTTGTATATCTCGCTCTTAGCACCAACATCAATACCACGTGTAGGCTCATCAAAGATTAGAACATCACAGTCTCTCGTTAACCATTTTCCAATAACTACTTTTTGTTGGTTTCCTCCTGAGAGATTTTTAACCAATTGTTTTCCACTTGGCGTTTTGATATCTAATGCTTCAATATATTTTGATGCATTGACCACTTCCTGGTCTTCCTTTAAAAATCCAAACTGATTACTAAATCTTGGCATCGTCGCCATAGCAATATTCGTATTAACATCTAGTCCTAAGACAAGACCATAACGCTTTCTATCTTCTGACAAGTATCCGATTCCATTAGCTACTGCATCTTTTGGAGAACGTATATTGACTTTTTTACCTTTGATAAAAATATCTCCACTATCTTTTGCATCAGCTCCAAATAGGCATCTTGCAACTTCGGTACGTCCCGCACCCATCAACCCGGCAAAACCTAAGATTTCTCCTCTTCTTAATTGGAAACTGACATCCTTGACTTTTTTTCCACGTGTTAAGTTTTTGACTTCAAGGATAATGTCACTGCTTTGTTCACGTTCTAAATCATGAACCTCTTCGTAAATCTCTCGTCCAACCATCATTGTGATGATTTCATCAATTGTCACTTCACTCATGTTGCGCATGCCGACATACTCACCATCACGCATTACCGTTACTCGGTCACATATTTTCTTCAATTCTTCCATTCTGTGTGAGATATAGACAATACCAACACCTTTTGCCTTAAGTTCTCGTATGATTCTAAAAAGTTCTTCAATCTCAGCCTCTGTTAACGCCGCTGTCGGTTCATCCATAATCAACACTTCTGAATTAAAGGATAACGCCTTTGCAATTTCAATCATCTGTTGTTGAGCAACCGTTAATCGATCCACCTTGACCGTTGGGTCAATCTTCACATTCATATTATCTAGTAATTCTTTTGCCATTTTGTTTTGCAGTGCAGTATCGCAAAACAGGCCTTTAAATCGCATGGGTTCACGTCCGATGAAAATGTTTTCTGCAACTGTCAAATCCGGCATTAAGTTTAACTCTTGATGTATAATACTAATACCTAAGTCTTGAGCTGCTTTAGGAGAATGTACTTCCACTTCTTCTCCTTTGTAATAAATCTTTCCGCCATTCTTATCATGAACACCGGTTAACACTTTCATGAGCGTTGATTTTCCTGCACCATTTTCTCCGATGAGTGCGTGGACTTCTCCTTTATCAAGCTCGAACGAACATTCTTTTAATGCATGTACTCCTGGAAAATGTTTTTCAATATCTACCATCCGTACTACGTTTTCACCCATTTTCTTCACCTCCGTTGACTTTCTTATATGCATTATAACGAAAACAAAAGGTGAAAAAGTTAAAAATCTGACACAAAAAGTTAAAAATAGGGCTTATTCATGATTAATTGTCACCAAAAATGAACAATTAGCATTAAATAAACCCAAGAATTTTCACGCAATTTTAATATACCCCTCTTTATATTTTCACATTTTTTATAATATCATTGCAAATACACACAATTACGTGTATTCTGTATCATAAGTATATCTTTCATATAGTATAAAAAAGGGGACTTTTCATGATTAATCATCTTTTTATTTCATCCATTGTTATTATCCTTTCAATTGTCAGCAGCAAGTTTTCACAAAAAATCGGTATTCCTAGCTTGTTGCTGTTTATGGGTATAGGCGTATTTTTTGGTTCTGACGGTGTTGTTCGTATACCTTTTGATAATTACCAGCTAGCTAAAACCATATGCTCTATTTCTCTTATTTTCATTATATTTTACGGCGGCTTTGGTACGCGTTGGCAAACAGCCAAACCCGTTGCCGTTAGAGCCCTTCTCATCTCTTCGATTGGCGTATTTATAACCGCCTTACTTGTAGGGCTTTTTTGTCATTTTCTTCTAAACATCAATCTATTAGAGAGCTTTTTACTTGGTGCGGTTGTTAGTTCGACCGATGCTGCCTCTGTTTTTTCTATTCTAAAATCCAAGAAGCTTGCACTAAAAAATCAAACCGCTCCGCTGCTTGAATTAGAAAGCGGAAGCAACGACCCTGCCGCTTATATGCTTACGCTTATTATTTTAGAGATCATGAATGGCTCTGCAAGTTATGGAAAATATGTCTACATGATTATCGGTCAGTTTGTCATCGGAGCTTTGTGTGCTGTTGTACTAGCATATATCACGCTTTATCTATATCAAAGCTTTGAATTAAAATCCAATGGTCTAGAGATTATATACTTTGTTGGGATGGTACTACTCTCTTTTTCTTTGCCGGAAAAAATAGGAGGCAACGGTTATCTTAGCACCTATATATTTGGCATTATCGTTGGAAACCAGCATTTTAAAAACAAGCGTATCCTTATTCACTTTTTTGATGGACTTACAGGGCTTGTACAGATATGTATTTTCTTTTTGCTTGGTCTCTTAGCTTTCCCTTCCCAAATGCCTCAAATTTTATTAACCGCCTTGGCTATCACCGTTTTCTTAACTTTTTTTGCAAGACCCGTGACAATGCTTACACTGTTAAAGCCTTTTGGGTGCCCTCTTAATCAGATTGGGCTCATCTCTTTTGCAGGGATTCGTGGTGCCTCTTCCATTGTTTTTGCCATCATTGCTATGGTAAGTCCTGCTTACTTAAAACATGATGTTTTTCACATTGTTTTTTGTATTGTTTTATTTTCCATCGCATTTCAAGGGACGCTTTTACCCTATGTTGCCCGAAAGTTAAATATGATTGATGCTGATGGTGATGTTTTGACAACCTTTACTGATTATCAGGAAGAAAATTCCATTCAATTGATTCGCTTACCTATCTTCCATGATCACCCTTGGCATCTCCTCCCATTAAAAGCCTTGGAACTGCCTCCTCAAATGTTGGTGATTGCAATTTTAAAAGATGACACCATCATTATCCCTAATGGCAATACCGTTATTGAGTATAACGACACCATCCTTATAGCCGCTCCAGGATACCAAGACGTTGTAAAGCTTGAAGTCAATGAGATGACCATAAACACTCGCCACGACTGGCGGCAAAAAAAAATCCACGCCATTAATATTGACCCTGATAGCTTGGTCGCCATTATAAAGCGTGGTAATGATATTATCGTTCCTAATGGAAACACCTTGATTAACGAAGATGACACCTTAGTTGTCGTTAGCAAATCTGAATAAGGTTTTATCTCTCGGCAAAAGGAACAATTAATTTTTGATTTTCAGGTAAAAACATGTTCTCCTTATTAATGAGTACGGCGCTGACATCCACCTGCCTTGGATCGTTGGTCTCTTGAACTTCTAAGGCTTCCTTGATGGCTAGGTATCCCATGTTAAAGGGTCTTTGTGCCATAGCCGCTTTGATAACATCTGTTTCTACAAAATAAGCCACACGTGTATTCATATCAAAACCAACAACATGAACATCATCTTTGATCCCTAAATCATTGACCGCTTCCGCTGCTCCTTGTAACGAGACTTCGTTGGTTCCATATATCGCTACAATATCCGGATATGTTTCAACAATCTCTTTTGTATATTGATATGCAGTTTTAAGGTCATCATTGCTATAATAGACCGTTTGTTCTACAACAAGATTTTCAAACGGTTTCAAACCTTTTTTAAAGCCTTCCTCACGTTCAAAGGCTGAGTAAGTCCCTTTGACATGGGAAAGAATAACCACTCTACCTTCACGCTTGACCATGGTTCCAAGCTCATGAGCCAAGCGTTGCGAAGCCAACAGATTGTTCGTTGCAACGTAACTATGCTCTGCTTCAAACAGCGCATCCGAATCATAAGTAACCACCGTTATGCCTTGATTAATGGCTTTTTGGCATACTTCTCCAATCCGTTCATAGTCCGTTGCCGCCACAGCGATAGCTGCCGGCTTCTTTTTTATTGCATTTTCAATGATTTCAATTTGCTTTTCCACTTCCGTTTCATTTTTGGGTCCATCTACAACAACTTTGACCCCAAGCTCTGTCGCTGCCACTTTTGCCCCTTTGGCTACACTATTCCAAAAATCAATACCTACAGAAGTTTTAGTAATTAAATAAATGGTCTGTTGCTTTTTCCCTTCATAATCAAGGCGCTTCATCGCACCAATACTAATTCCAACCAGCAATACAAGAACCAGAAGAAGAAAATACGTCATTTTATTGCGAAACATTTTCATTCAAAGTACCTCCTGTCAAATAAGGCAAGCGTATTTTTACACATGTTCCTTCAAACATTTCACTTTGCACATCGATGCCATAGCGTTCACCATAATATAGCTTAATCCTCTGGTCTACATTATAGACACCGACACCTCCACTTTTTTTCTTGGATAAAATCTGTCCCGTTAGAAGCTGGCTAACGGTTTCTTCATCCATTCCTACCCCATCATCGCACACTTCAATACATATATTTTCTTCTTCCTGAACGGTCTCTTTATAGATATTCACATCAATGGTTCCTTTTCCAGGTAATTTCTTTAACCCATGATAAATAGCATTTTCAACAATAGGTTGAATAATAATTTTGATAATACGTACAGGCAACAACTTCTCATCGATATGAATGTTATAATCGAGTTTTTCTCCATAGCGCATCTTTTGAATCGTTAAATAGCTTTCTACATGTTCAATCTCTTGCTTAATCGTAATAAATTCGTGCCCTTTACTAATACTTATGCGAAACAGTTTTGACAACGCCGACGTCATTTTGACGACTTCTGAAGATTTTCCGGCTTCTCCCATCCATACAATCGAATCCAATGTATTATATAAAAAATGGGGATTAATCTGGGCTTGCAATGCATCAAGATCTGATTTTCTTTTCATACGCTCAACTTCTTTATTCGTATCAATCAAAGTCTTAATACGGCGTGTCATAGTATTAAATGTATTGGTTAATATTCCCAGCTCATTTTGGCTTTCAATTTCCACTTGCACATTTAAGTCTCCTGCCTGAAATTCCGACATTCCTCGAAGCAGCGACTTGACCGGTCGCAAAATACTCCCTGCAATCATTGCCGAAAGGACCAGCGACACCATCAGTGTCACCATAATAATCACAATAAAAAATTCTCTTAACGTATCACTGTAACTGTTTAGATCTTGATTATAAATCTTGCCGATAACTTTCCAGTTCGAATACTCTGAGTTGGTTACAACAAAATTCACAGTTTGACTATCATCCATGGTTTCTATGATTGTTTTTTGACTTTGTAAAAGTTCTTCAATGGGTTCTTCTTTTATTCCGCTATAAATCAATTCCAGCTTCGGGTGATAAATGTGATTACCGCTAGAATCAATGATAAATAAATACCCTTGTTCACCAATAACAATACGACTTACCATATCTTCAATCAAACTAAAATTAAGGTCAATTAGAATCACCCCTAAAAGTTCTTCCCCATCATACACTGCTTTTGAACAGGTAACCACCCAAGGATATTCTCCAAGTGCGATGTTTTGGATATGTGATTTTGAGATAACAAACGCTTCGGAATCTACGGCTTGTTTATAATATGGCTGCTCTAACGCATTGGCCGTTTCTTTAATGGTAGCTCCTGCATCGTTAGATAGAATCTCACCATCTGTTCGAATCAAATATATATTGAGAATATCTTCTCGCGTATCTAACAAAGTGTTTAAATAATCTCTAGCATGGGCTTCCTGCTTTTGGCCTGGCTGATGAAAGTACGCTAACACATTATCTGAAACGCGAATCCCTTCAATGGTAGTCTCAACGGTTCTTAGATAATAGTCCATGTCATAATTGACTTGATTAATCATTTTTAGTGTGGACTGTGCTGTATTTTCCCGAATGACACGGTTGGTTACTATATAAGATAATATCCCTACACTCGCAATTACTGTAACAATTAATATCCCGATGCCTACCGCTAGCGTTATCTGTATGCTATTCATAAAACGCACGTCTTTATTCTTTCTTGAGCGCATAATTATTCCTTCCTATATTGGGATGGTGTCATTCCTACATTTTTACGAAAATTATAACTAAAGTAATGCGGATCTTCATAGCCGATGGCTTGGGAGATTTCAAATACTTTCATCGTTGAATTCTTAAGTAATTCTTTGGCTTTTTTCATACGAAAATCGGTCAAATATTCTAAAAAGGTCTGTCCATTATGGCGTTTGAAAATTCGGGCAAAATAGCTGCTACTCACGTGTAGCTCTTCTGAAATCGTACTTAAATCAAGGTTTGTCTCTCCATAATGGGTTTCAATATATTGAATCGCTTGAAAGATTAATGTCGCCTTATCATCTTCTCTGTTTTGTTCAAGCTGCTTTAAAAGCTCCTCACTTTTTTCAATGATTTGCTCTTGCATCAACAAAAGGTCATCCATGCTCAATAACTCTTCAATCAAACGAAAATCTAGTGTTATACTCTCTTTTTTATCAACAATAAGTTGATTAGCTGTACTATAAATACGTGTAATCAACGTAAGAATCAAACTTTTAAATTCGCCTAGCTGAACTTTGTTGAACTTCAGCGTATCAAAATACAGTCGGATGTATTTACTTAGATTTTGCATATTGTTCACACGTATGGCTACTTCAATCTGCTCTAAGAATTCATTGGATTGGCGATGTCCTCTTGTGGAGCTTCGTTCTACATCCGTTTTTACAATAATCTGGTTGCCACCTTCTATTACTTTATATTCTAGCGCTGTCAAGGCATCTTTAAAGGAGTACTTAAGGTCCGAAAGATTGCTATAACACTCTCCCATGCCTGCTACAACATCCATTTGATAAATATGACGTATACTCACAAGCATCTCATGCAAAATCTCATACGCTTTTTCACACGCTTTTTTTTCTTGATCAAAAACAAAACAAACAATGATTTTTCCATGGTCTCCCATGAGCAAATAGTGCTTTGGATAGTCTGCTATTACTTCTTTGCATATATTAAACAGTGCGAAGTGCAAAAGCGAATAATCTTCTCCCCAAAGGGTTTCACCTATTTCTTTTTTATTCACAATCTCAAGAACGCCAACAACATAGTCGGTTCCTACCGGGTTAAACCCTAACTCTTGACACGCTTCTTGAACGCGTACTTTTGGAATAAAACCAAGCAAAATATCATAGAGTAGCTTTTCTTGAAGATATTCCCGTCGTTTTTCATACTCCTTTTTTAGCCGATTTATATTGTTTTTTTCTGCTAGCTCTTGCTCGATATTATTGCGAATATCGACTAAAACTCCTGTTAATTCATCCTTAGTAATCGGTTTCAATAAATATTTATTTGCATTTAGCGAAATCGCTTCCTTGGCATATTCAAATTCATTATATCCTGTCAAAAAAACCACTTTACAGTAGGTATCTTTTTGACGCACTCGCCGAACCAGTTCCAACCCATCAACAAAGGGCATGTAGATATCTGTAATCATGAGGTCAATCGCATGATCTTCCAAATAGTTAAGTGCATCTTGACCATCTTCTGCCGCATAGACCACTTCATATCCTAACTCTTCCCAATTGATAATCGAAATTATCGCATCACGAACAGGTAACTCATCTTCAACAATCAGAACTTTATACATCTAACCTACACTCCTTTTATGTATATACTTTTCAATGGACTATACATAGATTACCACTTGAAACCTATGCTATGCAAGTTTTTCCTCTGAAAATATTAATGCTCCTTTCTTGGTATTCAAGCAGATTCAACTTGTATACCTAAAAAGGAGCACCACGTTAACTTTGTACTTTTTTTCAAATTAAGCGACTATTTTACAACACCTTTTTTCAAAATGATGTTGGCATACAGAGCTTGTTCACCTGTCGCAACCACTGCATAGGCTTTTTTTGCTCGTTCATAAAAGGCAAAGCGTTCAACCATTTCTAATTGATGGTCCCCTTCTTTATCCTTAATAACTCGCTTATAGTCTTCCCAAATGGTTGGCTTGTAATCATCTCCTGGCGTGACCTCCATCAATGCAACGGGTGCCTCTACATACGTATCTAAAGGCATTAATTCAAGAATCGCCTCAAGGATTGTTGGAATGTCATGTCCATCTAAGCGAATGAGTCGCTGAGCCATGGAAGCTGCAGGAAAATTACCATCTGAGATGACAATCTCATCGCTGTGTCCCATCTCCATAAGAACTTTTAATAATTCTGGTGATAAAATACTTGGAATCTTTTTTAACATTGTGCTCCTCCTTATATGAATTCTTGCCAAAGCCTTGGATCCGGTCTTGGAATAACCGAGGTCTGCAGTAGCAAGCCTTTTTCAATAACACTTTTCTTCGCCTTTTCAATAGATGCTTCTACACTGGATAACTCGCCGGAAAATACTACATAGGCTTTTCCGCTAATCCCTTTAGCGATACGAATCTCTAATATGCTCACCGGAGTGGTCTTGACCACATCATCGGCCACTTCAAAAATCGAAGCAACTGAATAGGTTTCCATAACACCGACCGCTTCTATGCCTTCAACATCTCCACTACAATTTAGTCCTTCAAAAATAGCTGGGTGAGGATTCCCCAATATACAGTGGTCAACTAAGATAGCGGAGTGCTCATCCGATATTCCTCGTTCTATCGCCGCATTAACCGCACTTAAATCACCTCGAATTAAAACCACATACTTTCCAGGGCATACCGGTTTTGCAAAGACAAGGTCGACATCGGCTGTCTTTAGCACGTCATCTGCCGCCTTCATTCCTGTGGCTATGGAACGATATTCTAATACTCCTAATGATTGTCTAGACTCTGTCATAATTCTAACCTCTCAATACAAATGTATTCATCATTAACTTCGTTGACTCTACCACTGATACTTGCATGAATATGGGCACTTAATCCGCCTTCTACAGCTTGTGCAATCCGCATATTCTCTTTTACATTCTGGCCAATTGTAACTAACGGTTTTGCCGCCTGTCCGATATGTTGCTGCAATGGAATCTTCACTGCACCTACAGGGATGGATTCTGGATAAAAAGGTAAGGGTACATCATATTTTTTGAGTCCAAGACGCATAACAAGCCGTCCTGCCGGAACTCTTCGATAGTCACGATCGGGATGCATATCAGTACAATCTGTCGGCGATGGTCTTACACCATTTTTTGCAAATTCACGCTTGACCATAACCATCATTTTTCTTGGAGACAGGTCATGGTGACAAGCATAGAGCTCACACACACCGCAATCTACACACCCAAGGGCTGTCTCTAACACACTACTGTTATCAATCACTCCATTAGCCATAGCGTTCATCAATTTATGCGGTTCCACATTATGTCCCATCAGATGCCTTGGGCACATGTCCGTACATGCACGACACTGAGAACACGATGCCATAATACGTGTTAAATGTTTTATATTGACATCCTCCATTTGCTGAATCAGAGAATGATTTTCTTCAAGTACAATTAATGCTTTGGTATTTTTTTTAACGACATCACGAATAGTTGTCAAGCTTCCCGTCATCGGTCCACCTATAATGATTTTATGGTTTTTATTACGTCGTTTTCCTAACGTGTCCACCATATATTCCACTGATGTACCTATTGGAACATAGTACGTTCCCGGTGCATCAACCTCCCCTGTCACTGTGACAAAGGTATGGGTCACATTCTTGTCTTCAAATAGTTTCTGATATATGTTATATAATGTTTCAGTATTTGTAACCATGACATGATGTTGTATAGGAATTTCACCTTTTTTTACAACAATGCCTGTAATTTCTTCTATAAGTATTACTTCATCGCCAATCGGATAAACGTTTGGCAAGGGATAGATTTCTATGTTTGGATAGTTTTTTGCTGCTGCATTTAAATGTTCAATCACATCAACATATTTATCCTTAATGCCAATAACTCCTTTTTTGATTGCGAGCGCTTCCATTAACTGATGCAAGCTTTTGATCAAAGGTTCGGCATATTCTTTTGCCAAATTTTTATCCACTTGTAAAAGGGGTTCACACTCTGCATTGTTAATAATCAGGGTGTCGATTGCTCCTTTTAGTTTTACATGGGTTGGAAATCCAGCTCCACCTGCACCAACAATACCGGCATCAAATATTTTTTCAATGATGTTTTCCATAGCTGCTCACCTTTCACTAGTTAAAAATATCTAGATCGTTTTCTTCATCAACAATACCTACAATTGAGGCATCCACCGGGGCTTCACTATTTGGCATACTGATTCTTGCACTACTTCCTGTTGCAATTAATACATGTTCACCTATGCCGGCTCCAACTGTATCTACAGCAATAATTGTTTCTTTTGTATTGTTTTTCTTGATTTCACATACTAAAAATTTATTGCCTATCAACCGCTCATGCTTGCGCGTTGAGACGATTCGACCAATCACTTTTCCAATAATCATGATAATTCTCCATTCTATCGCATTCACTAGGTACGCCAATTGTTGGATACAACATGCTATATCCAACAATTGCCGCAAGCGCTAATGAACGATGGTCACTTGATCACTTTGTTGAATACCAAATGCATTGGCTTCATCTGTATCAATATGCATTTCAAGTCGATATGTGTCATGAACACGTACTAAGACATTGCTTAAGATGCCTTTTCGCGTTCCATCTTGTGTCTTGACGGATACAATTTGTTTATCTTTGACACCTAGGCGCTTTGCATCTTCCGGCGTCATATGAATATGACGCTGTGCAACGATACACCCTTGTTCTAAGCGAACAGCTCCTGCCGGACCGACAATGGTAATGGGCATAGACCCTTCAATATCACCGCTTTCGCGAATAGGAGCATTGAGCCCAAGTTGTCTAGCATCTGTTTTTGAAACTTCAACTTGTGTCGCACTACGTTCTGGTCCTAGAATTCTTACATTCTCAATTACCCGCAAATTCATTCCTACAATTGTCACACGTTCTTCTGCAGCAAATTGTCCACCCATCAGCTCTTTTTTTACATGTAGCTGATGGCCCTTTCCAAAGAGGATGTCCAAATGTTCACGTGTCACATGTAGATGTCTAGCTGATACACCTACTGGAACAGTCAATGCAGGTTGAGATTGTTTGAGTACGTTTGCAGTTGTTTTTTGCTTGATTTGCTGCATAACAGCTTCTTTAACAAGCGCTTCTAATGCATTCGTTGTTACTGCCATATTAATCTCAACCTTTCAGACTTTGCTTATAATTTAGGTAAAATTTTTGTTACATCTGTATGAGGGCGAGGAATAACATGTGTCGCTACAACTTCACCTAAACGAGAAGCTACAGAAGCTCCTGCTTCAACGGCTGCTTTTACTGCTCCAACGTCACCGCTTACTAATACTGTCACTAAACCGGATCCGATTTTTTCTGTTCCTACAAGTTCAACGTTCGCTGCTTTTAACATAGCATCTGCCGCTTCAGTTACTGCTACCAAACCTCTTGTCTCGATCATTCCTAATGCCTTTTGTACCATGATTTTTTCCTCCTTGGATTCATTTGTTTTATTGGTTGTCGATTTTGCGGCTGTCTTTGCCGCCGTCGTTTTTTCTGTTGTTTTTGCTGCTGCTTTTACTGCCATGATAGACCACCTTTGCTAAAGTCAACGCTTACTTTGAAAATGCATACTTTGACGCACTCTCCTTAATAATCTTCATCACTTCATCGTGGGGATTATTAATAAAGGCTGTTGCGACTGTTTTTGTAATCCCGTTTGCAATTGTCTCTCCATGAGCGATAGCGGCATGTACAGAGGATATGTCCCCCTGTACAACAATGCTCACTAAGCGTCCACCGAGCTTTTTTTCCCACGTTAGTACCGTGACATCTGCGGCTTTTACCATTGCATCAATGGCTTCATAAGCCGCAACCATACCACTGACCTCAATAATTCCCAGTGCGTTCATGCATTCACCTACTTATTTTAATGATGGAAGAATTTTTTCCACATCAAGATGTGGACGAGGAATAACGTGTACTGCTACAAGTTCTCCTAGGTTAGCTGCTGCATTTGCACCAACTTCAGTTGCTGCCTTAACAGCTCCTACATCTCCACGAACCATAACTGTTACAAGACCTGATCCGATTTTTTCTGTTCCGATTAATGTAACGTCTGCTGCCTTTACCATTGCATCTGCTGCCTCAACTGATGCTACTAAACCTCTAGTTTCTACCATTCCTAACGCTTCTTGCATAATATAATCCTCCTATAAATTATCATCATTATTATGTGTTTATATACAGCTAATCTTCAAAAACTTTTCCATGCCTTCCGATGGATTAGCTATCACGTACTTTGCGTGAACACCGGATATCTCTTCTGCTGCTCGTGCTGCTGCTTCAACCCCTGCTTCAACATCTGCAACCGCCCCACGTATCTTAATCATAATCAATAGTGGTACCGGAAGCTCGTCTGCATTGGGTGGCTTATTTCTATCAAAAGCTTCAATAATGACATCGCCCGCTTTACACGCGGCATCGGCTGCATAATATGCAGTTGCCATACCAAAGACTTCGATCAAACCAACGGCTTTCTTCATAATATAACCTCATTACCTATTTTTATTTATTGACGAAAGCTACTTTTATTCCTTCGAGGCGCATATTTACATGCATTGCTTCGTTTAATTCGTCTAAAGCAAAATCATGTGTTACGAGCTCTTCAATTGGAAGTCCTATGCCTTTTGCACGTCGTATAAAATCTAATGTTGTCGCATAGTCTGCAAATGTGTATACCCATGAACCAACAAGGGTAATCTCTTTTTGACATAAGTCAAAGTGTGGATTAATGGTTGCATCACCATTGTCAACGAAAAATCCAACTTCACATAATCCGCCACCACGACGAATCATTTTGTAAATGGAACTTGCGGCACTTGGAACTCCTGTACATTGGAATGCAAAATCCACGCCGCCACCGGAAATTTTATGAATTCCCGCAAGCATATCATCAAATTTTCCAAAATCTTTGAAGTTAAATGTATATTTTGCTCCAAGACGTTGTGCCATTTTTAGACGTTGGTTATCCCCATCAACAGCTAAGATGTTTTCAATTCCCATCGTACGAAGTACAGATAGAAGCATAAGACCGATTGGTCCACACCCTTGAACAAGTACCATACTGTTGAACTTTAGTAATCCTGTTGTCTTTGCACGTTCAACTGCATGTACTGTTACAGCTGCCGGTTCAATCAACAAACGCTCTTTTAAACTCATGTCATTGACACGGAAAATAGATGAGTTTTTACGAAGGACGATGTATTCTCCAAACCATCCGTTAAATCGGTATTCATCATCCGGAAGCAGTCCATATACATCCATGTGATCACTTAGGTTGGCTTTTTCAGGATGCATTTTTGAAAACGTGTCTTCTTCGGTAATTGTAACACTAGTTACAATTTTATCGCCAAGCTTTAAAGGTTGTCCCATAATGTCTGTTTTGACGTTTTTACCTAACTTAACAATTGTTCCTGTACCTTCATGCCCTAGCACAACCGGAATAAGACCAAAGGGATCGTTTTTGTACTCATGTACATCGGTGCCACATACACCACACCCTTCCACTTTAACCAAGACTTCATCATCATTGATCTGTGGAATTTGAAATTCTTTGATTTCTAATTTTTGCTTTTCTGTCAACACCGCTACTTTTGCCATTGTTGGCACTTGTCCTGGTGCACTATTTTGTGTCTTTGAATCTTCACCAAGTGATTCCATCACTTTTGACACAATTGTTTGTATGTCGATTTGATTGATATCCATGTTTACCTCCTTTTATCGTATGTATAAGAATTCCGACATGACGCATCGTCGAGATTTTGTAAATGAATTGGCATTGGTTAACCCTTCGCCTGTTTTACTTGCTATGGTAAAGGTTGTAAAACCTTCCCCGCCAAATCCGATACCTGCATAGGATGGTGCATTTTTTACGAAGATTGCTGTATCAATGGCTCGGGCAAATTTTGTTAGGTTTTCAATATTCATAGAATGCATATGTGCTGAGTGGCGATTACCACCTTCAAGTTCCACACTCACTGCAATCCCTTCATCCACATCGGCTACACGTACGATTCCAAGAATTGGCATCATCAGTTCTTCGTAGATAAGTGGGTGATCTTTGGTTCCTTCAAAAATAATACATCGAATGCTCTCATCCGCTTTAATGTTAATTGCTTCAAGTATTTTATGGGCATCACGTCCGACCCATTTACGGTTAATTCCTAACTTACCTTTGTTTTCAACTAAGACTTCTTTGGCTAGTTTGTCTGCAAGTTCTTTGGATAAGTAATAACAATCATTGTTCTTAATCATTTCATCAATAAGCTTATCTGCGACTTGATCAACAACAACTACTTCTTTTTCCGCGATACATGGAAGGTTGTTATCAAAGGTTGCACCGTTAATGATATCTTCGGCTGCTTTAACAATGTTAGCCGTCTCATCAACAAGTACTGGCGGATTCCCTGCTCCGGCTGCAATACCTCGCTTGCCTGAGCTTAAGATTGCTTTAACAACTCCCGGACCACCTGTAGCCACAAGTAACGGTGTATCCGGATGCTTAAACATGATGTTCCCGCTGTCTAATGTAGGTTTCTTCACCGATACTGCCAAGTTTTCAAAAGCTCCACATTCAACCGCAGCTTCGTTTACCAATTGTACTGCATAGTTTGATGTGTTTGCTGCATTAGGATGTGGGTTAAAGACAACCGTATTACCTGAGGCAATCATCCCTATGGAATTACATAGGATGGTTTCACTTGGGTTGGTTGATGGTGTTACTGCACCAACGACCCCCCATGTTCCTCGCTCAATTAATGTTAATCCTTGGTCTCCTGTAAAGACTTCCGGCGCAATACATTCTGTTCCCGGAGTTTTATCCGCCACCAATTGATGCTTTAATACTTTATGTCCTACACGTCCCATGCCGGTCTCTGCAACACCCATTTGTGCCAAGGTATCTGCATTTTCATGAATTTTTTCACGAATCCTTGTGATGATTTGCTCTCTGAATTCATTGGGCATCATACGTAATTTACGTTGTGCTTCTTTGGCCGCTGCAATGGCATCTTCCATATTTTCAAATACACCTTTTCCAACATTAACGATGGGTAAGGCCACTGAAGATCCATGGTGTGCAGGTGCCGTTTGAACATTGCTTGTTGTTCCTGCAATTTCACTCATGACTTTTGCCACAATTGACTGTAAGTCTTGTTCATTCATACGCTTTTCCTTTCTGTCTTACTTGCTCCATATGATGCAAGATAGATATCATTGTCAGCGCTACTGCCGCTCACGCCGATTGCACCATAGGTGACATCTTTATTCTTAAGTGGATAACCTCCACCTAGAGTTATGATTTTCTCATCAACCATATCTTCCAACCCTTCAAAAGGGGCTCCTTGGCTGACCAATGTCTTAAGTTCATGGGTCGGCATCTGAAGAGCTGCCGATGTGAATGCTTTTTTCTCAGCAAGTCCTTTGCTAATAAAAAATGCATCATCCATCATTTGAGTTAAAATACTGACGCCGTCTTTGTTGGCTATACTGATGACAACTTTTGCTCCCATGCGTTTTGCTTCATTTTCAATTACGCTTGCGATGTGTTTTGCCAAATCCAGGGTCATGCTTTTTGGGTGTGTTCCTACTGGATTTGAGGTATCCATGGATTGGAGAACTAAGTCTCTAAACTCAAGTCTTCTTGCCAGAACAAAGAGATAATCCGATAACCTGTTGATGTACTTACTAATGCTTGTCTGTATGTTTTTGGTCTCTATCAGATGGGTTAACCGTCGCTCTGCTCGTCTCGCTATGGTTCTTGCCAAATCAATCTGGGCTGCGACCTTAAGGTCTCCCGGATAAATGAAGTGGTCAAGGGGCGGAAACAGCTGTTGATTATGATCAATGGCCTGTTCTAGGGCTTTTGTGTCCTCCTGTGTATCGATGTCTTTTTCAAAGTCTGATGCGATAACTGCCATGATGTCTTTTAATCGTTTTTGTATGTTCAGTAATTCGCTCGCTATATCGTCCTCTTGAAGGGTTGATCGTACAATGCCAATGGCACTGGTTAACTCATCGATATTACCTAAAGTCTCAATATGTATGTCGGTTTTATGTACGCGCTGTCCGTTAAATAAGTCTGTCATTCCACCGTCGCCTTTTTTTGTATATACACTCACATCTTCACCACCTTATATAAAGGGCTTATTCTTGGTATATCGTGCTGCATTTTGTCCTGTCTGTCTTGGGGTCCTTGGTTCAAAGGCAACCTTAGCTAGACCAACTTGGGTATTAAAGGCAAGGGCTACCTTGGTTTTATAGATGCCAATGCCGGTTCCAAGGGCTGATTGCTTTGCCGCCTTATTGGCTAATGCCTCTGCAACATGTTTTAAAGGTTCATCTATTGTCTGGGCGAGACCGCCTTCTTCTTCAATTCCAGCTAATACTTCTTGTAATGTTTTTTTATCCGGCTCATAACTCGCTACGATGATACTCGTTTTTAGATTTTTCATTGAAACGCCTCACTTAAATAGCTCATGACTAATCCAGTCGCTACTGCATTTCTGGGTCCTAAGACACCACGAATGTCTCCACGTCCGGCAACAATGTTATACTTAGCCAGTTCCTGTTGAATCAACTCCGGTATCTCTTGATCTAGGGCTGAACCTCCGAGGATAACGACATTGGGAATCTGTCGGATATCACCATTTGGCGCCACTTTTTCCAACGCTCTTAGCGCATTGGTTACAAAGACCTTTTGCTTAATCTCCTGGCGCACAGTTGTAATACGCTCTAAGGATAAATCTGTTATTATAGGAATCAGTTCACTGTCTGTAACCACTACAACACGTGCATAGAGTTTTGCCGGTAAGGGTTTATGATGAAAAACCACCTCGCCATTTTCCATGGTCATATGATATAAGGAATTAACTTTGGCAATGGGATAGCGCTTAATTAACTCTGCCATCGTTAGGTTTTCTAGGCGTAATTCCTTGTCAATCAACATGGTTACAAAGCTTCCTGCACCTGCTAAGTGTATCGAGCGAACTTCACCTTTTTTGTCAAGCAAGGCTGCATCGGTTGATCCTCCACCCAAATCCAGTATGGCTATGGGAAGTTGTGTGCCTTTGGTTGTCATCGCTCCGATGGCTGCCATCACCGCCTCAACACCTGCCACTTTTACCGGGATGTTCAACTGCTCTTCGAGCTGTCTTGCTAATCGATTCATCGGAAGCTTATCTGCCTTAACCATAGCTGCGATTGCAACAGCTTTTTCCATAGCCACCTCATCTGCAAGGGCTCCTTTTACTTTAACCGGAACAAAGGTGTCAATGGCTAGTAAGTCATTAATACTTAACTTCGTTGTAGATTCTTCCGATAGTTCCGATAGGTTCTGCTTCATGCGATGAAGCATGTCGCCTACATAAGTTCCCTGTTCTCCTTGAATGTCTTTGATGTCTCCTACGGTTTGGACTGCTTCCATAATCGCTCTAGCTCCTGCATCAATGGATATCGAAACCGTTTTGTCTTCGTAGTCTTTCAAGGTTAAGCTTCCTGCTTCAACTTTAACTTCCCGCATGCCACCTTCTGCATTTTTTACAACAACTGCTGACTTTTTGCCAATCAGACTTTTGGATATTGGAATCACCGCTGATGTTTCCGACGGTGATAGGTCAAAAAGTTTTGCAATGCCGTACGGGTTGGATAATGTTTTTATAGTCATCCCTGGGATGGCTACTTCAATAGCGGCCAATTTACCTATCGGAAGTTTATCAATGCCACTCACTTCATCTATAATCGGAATTTTTTTGGTCAAACGATTGTAGACTAGAACGGCTTCGTCGCGTTGTAAGATGAGGCCGACGATATTTTGTTCTGCCGCATTAATGCATTTGGCACAAAATTCATAATCCATAGTTTCAGGAACCATCACCAAGAGGGGTTCTTTGTGACGTATCTCAATGAGGTCTTTAATAAATATGGTTCTTCCTACTCCCACACCTTGACCTGCAGGTGTGTCCGGGTTGTGTCCAACCATTGTCGAATCTGTGATAATGGTCTCTGTAATGGTCTCCATGGCCGTATCGCCAATGACCGGGGCCGCTTCATTTAATCGGATGAGGGATAAGTCCCTTACTTGCATCTTTTCCTTAAGCATGGCATGACGCAAACCTTCTTTGATACCTTTGATGTTATGAATTGTCCCTTTGGTTCCTGTCGTCTCGACTTCTGCATAGGAGAGAAAATGCATATATCCTTGTTCATCGACCTTTGCAATACTGATTTCAGTTGTTGAATTTCCGATATCTACACCGGCTATGAGCATATCATCACCATTTTCTCTACTGTTTTAGTAAGTCGCGTTTTTTATAGACATATAATGTCTCTTCAATAAAGTCTGCACATACTTGTGCATCATATTCTGTTCGAAGCCTACTACTAAGGGCTTTTAACTCTTCTTCTGTGGAACGATAAGGTCGCAACATATTGTACATATCAAGGATTTCATCATCAGGAATTTCAATCAGTTCTGCAGATCGAACAAAGTTCTGTGCCAGTTGAATCTTACCTTCTTGTCTTGCCACTTCTGCTTGCAAGACTAAGACTTCCTTGGATATCTTAATATCTTCTGCCGTTACATCTCCAGCAACAATGGCTTCTAATGTAATCTCATCAAGACCCTTTCCACTTTTACTTTTGATAATATTGGGATGTTTTTCTTTTAACGGATATAAGTCCATACTTACCTCCTACATAGGTACTTCTATTTCAATATACGGGCCACGTTTGACGACATATTCCGTCTCCTTGGTATGCATTAAAGCTGCTCGAACTTGGTACTTAGGTCTGGAAGTGATGTCATTGATAACTTTTACCGGTTTGACCTGCTCTCCTTTTGCATACTTTGCCGCGTTTTTCCCGATTTGTCGATACATCTTAAGCGTAATGATGGGCGCTTGGGGAAATAGTTCAAGATTTGTCAAAGGATACAAGTCTTTTTGATGAATGACTGTCGTCCCTTTAGACTGGATACCAACAGCAATTCCTGAACCTACAAGCTTGGCTACATCATTGGCGATAAAGGCAACATCCGATGTCCTTGTTCCGCGAATCACGCGAGGAATCATGCCTTCTTCTTCAATTCCCGCCAAGATTTCCTTAAGAACTACCATATGGTCTAGTCCATTAATCGTTTTGTGGATATGCAGACCATAGGCTGGGCCAATAGCCACCCCGACTTCTTTTACATCTTGACTGGGTTTGACGGTTCCTAGCTGTTTAAGCTCTCCTACTTGGGTTCCATCTTCTGTCGGCATCTTAGATTCTGTCATTGTACTTATGACCTTGTTCACCGCTTCGACAATTTCTTCGACAGTGATGTCTCGGTTGAATGTATTCATCTATGACACCTCCTTATAAATCATCCAGTTGAATTATGTGGGGGATTTTTTTTATTTCATCCCAGCGCTTTTCATCCATGACATACCCCGTTCCCGGTCCTTTGTAGGTGTTGGGATAGTTAACGGTACTCATAACATCATAGGATTCATTTAATATGGCTGAGGTTTGAAGATAATCGCCAGATAATCTTTGTTTTAACATACTTAAGACCATATCCGCCTCTTCTTCAAATCCAGACTTATATAAAGCTTTGATAACATCAATCCCCGTTACTTTGTCTTGCATCATCTTGTCAATCGCCTGCAAGTCTGAGACAACGTCCCGATCCGGAACATCTCGACTGCCATGGGCATAGGTAATCGCTTCGACTTCTTCATCTGTTACTTGTCCAAGTTCCAGAGTTTCTATAATCGCTTTCATGGCTTTTGCCGCTCTGTTTCTCACACGAATAACGTCTTCTTCTTTGACCGGTCTAAGACCACCATCTACCTTTAAATCCCGCTGCAACACATTGTAGTCGTCAAAATCTTCTGCATCAAAGTTTGAACCGGCAAACATATTGTCTTCATTAGGAACGCCGCTATATCCACTAAAGATAAAATCGGTTCCGGGTAAAAACTGCATCATGGTTCGAGCGGTTCTTCGCATATCCGAATGACTAAAATTCTGATCATTGGAGGATGCACATTCTAAATCAAGGGAAGACGCAATCAGGTTTTCTGCCAACACAGCACGTATTCCTGAGGGCACTGCTGATGTGACACCAATACAACTTACGGAACCATTTTGAATCCCTTGAACGCCAGCCCCTTTGGTAACCATGAGACATCTTGTCTCAAGATAAAGCATGGATTTGCCATCGGCGCTTCCCATCAACACTTCAGAACCTGTCCCTGAGGTAAAGCGTGTCTTTAAACCACGGGAGGCATAAGCTGATGCCAAAAACGCTTTGGAATAAGGTGTATCATCCCCATCCATAAAAACAGCTTCTGTTCCATAGACACTCATGGTCTCGGCATAAGTTGTAAAACCACGCATACCTAGCTGTAACTCAACAGCTTCTTCAACTGCACATTGGGTTAAAACCCCTTTGGAACCAATCTGGGCTCCAACTAATAATCCTACTGCTGTTAACGGTGCATATCTTGCAATACCAACGGTTGTCTCTTCCTCACGAAAACCACGAAGCGCGCCTTCAGCCGCATCCGCAGCAATCAAAATCGGATTGTCTTTTGCATTGGTAATATGTGCTTGATTTGCAGGGAACAAACGCCCACGCATTTTTTGCATTGCCATCATCATCTCAACAACATTAAGCTCATTAAGCACTTCGGTAACTCGGGCTGGGGTCAGTCCTTTAAAAATATTTATTATCTGTTGTCGATCAACGTGAATATCAACCAATAATCTAGCTATTTGTATCGGCGACAACGCCATGCTCTCTTGCGCCGTCTTGACATCAATGTAATGATCTGCTATGAATTCATCAATAAAGTCAAATTCTTCACGATTTTTTCCATCCATCTCAATCACTCGGTTATTGTCAATGATTAAGCTTGCCTTTGGATCATAAGGGCTTGACATCGCCACAAATCCTTTTTCCGGCCACTCATCAATAAAACCATCTTGGTTGACAGGACGCTGATCGAGAATCTCCATTCTTCGAGAGCGTTTCACATTGCTCACCTCTATTTCAACTGCTCAATAACACGTTTTACAATTTCTGCAATTGCTGCTTCACTTGCGTCTGTTTTTGCTGGTGAATTTGTTTTTGTTGAACACGCGCCACTTTGGCAGTCTACCGGATGACGACCTGGTACATCAAATTGTTTACGAAGTTCGTATAATCTAGCCACTTCTTCAGATGGCAATTCTTTTGCCCCACCTAAAGCTTTTGCTTTGTATGCCAAAGATGCATAGAACTCTAAACTTTCCATTTTAAAGTAGGCTGACATCAAATCATGTCCCCATGCCAAAGCTCCGTGGTTTTCAAGAAGCACTGCATCATAACAGTCAAGGTAAGGTTCAACTGCATCTGGAATCTCCATTGTTGAAGGTAAACCGTATTTTGCAATTGGAACTTCGCCTAAGAAGATAACCGCTTCAGGCATTATTTTTTCTGTTAGTGGAATACCTGCGATTGCGTATGCTGTTGCATATTGTGGATGTGCATGAACAACAGAGTTAACGTCTGGACGTTCTTTGTAAATACGCATGTGCATCTTAATCTCTGAAGATGGTTTCCATTGACCATTAGGTTGCTTTAAGTTTCCATCTGCATCGACTTTACAGATCATGTCTGGTGTCATAAAACCTTTAGACACGCCTGTTGGTGTACATAAAAATGTGTTCTCATCGAGTTTCACTGAAAAGTTCCCGTCGTTTGCTGCAACCATTTCACGTTGGTAAATGCGTTGACCAATTTCACACATTTGTTTTTTTACTTCAAATTCATTAAACATAGCTTACCTCCAAATAATTCTTGATTTATGTTGTTTTATGTTGTTTTATCTTTATTTCATTCTAATAGTACCACTTAACCCCACTAATGTCAATGAATTTACCCCTGTTTTTATGTGTTTTTTTGTGGATTATCCTTGTTTTTTCTTGAGGAATAAAAATTCACAAAAAAAAATAAGAATCTTTCCAATTTTTTTGGATTTCTTCTTATTTTTTGCGTATTTGATCTGGTGTTGCACCAAATTTTTTCTTGAATTGCTTGTAAAAATAGGAAATATTCGAATACCCTATCTCTGCAACAATATCACTAATGGCCATCTCAGTATGTTCAAGAAGATATCCTGCATAATCGAGCTTACGATCTTTTACCAATGTCGTCAAGCTCGATCCGGTCATCTTCTTAATCATCTTCCCTAGATAATCCGGATGATAATTAAAGTCTTTTGCCATCATCGTTAGGGACAAATCCTTAAAATGGTCATTAATATAATTTAATACTTCCGCTGAAATACTGGTGTCGATTGCATTAACCATCGATTTAGACAAGTGTTTTTCATAGCCTCGAAACAGTTCGTTAAAAATCAAAAGCATATACGCACGAATCGCTGTCTCCACGCCATTTCTTTGTTCATAGTATTCCATCAGAAGCTGGAGCATAAAATTCCAAATTTGCTCGTTTTTTGAGGTTTGGAAATAAATATACTGTTTCACGTCTTTTTTTCCATAGATAGCTTTGACCACGAAGTTAGAAATCACATCATTATATGCCACCTGTTTCATGAAAAAAGAATCGAAGAATTCCTTTTTTATCAAAATATTAATAGCAATATCATCTTCACCGGCCTCATAGATACTATGTTCCATATTCATATCCAGAAGAAATATCTCCCCTTTGTTGATGGTTAAATCTTTGCCCTCGATGGATTGACGAATCGCACCTGAATAGACAAAAATCATCTCAAGATAATCATGACGGTGCTTGTCAAAGGTTACAAAGCGATCATGTTTATGGATAGCGATAACCTCTCCTTCCTCCATCAGCTTGTCACTGTTGATAATCCATGCATCTGTTGGGTTTTCGTTAGAAAAGTATGTTCTTAAACCATCCGGTGTCGTTCCCCGATAGGCAAGTTCTACTTCATTAAGCCCACGAAGGCGCTGATCAAGTTCCTGAGTCGTCATCATTACCACCTCTTTCCTTAGACATATCCTCACTCTTGTTCAATGATATGTTACCACAGCTTACTTTAACCAATATGCAACGCCTACACTCCCCGGTCCTACGTGTGTCCCTATGACCGGTCCTATCGACTGCACCTTCACTTTAATTCCCAGTTTTAGCCCAATCTCCTCAGCTATCTCCTGACCTTTATCTTCACAGTTTATATGATGGACAATGATACCACCAAGTTCTCTATCCGATACATCTTCATAAAGTTTGTTCAAAATCAAATCGATTGCTTTTTTTCGCGTTCTTACCTTTCCAAAGACCATGGTCTGTCCATTATCTACCGTAAGGACAGGTTTTATATTAAACAAATGTCCCAAAAGCGCCGCTGCTCCGCCTATTCTTCCGCCCTTTTTTAGATACTCAAACGTCTCTGGCGTAAACAAAAATCGACTATTATCAATAACATGCTCCATAGCACCTAAAACCTCTTTTAGGCTAGCACCTTCACTTGCTTTTTTTGCTCCCTCATGTGCTGCAAATCCAAGCTGCATTGAATTCGTTTTGGAATCCAATATTTCTATTTCAGCCTCCGGATACTTTTCTAACAGCTGTTCTTTAACCATCGTTGCTGTTGCAAACGTTCCGCTCATCTTAGACGACATAAAAACTGCTGCGACTTGTTCATTTTGAAGTATATGTTTTTCAAAAAGGTTGACCATCTCATCTAAAGAAGGCTGTGAAGATTTTGGGAATTCTCCACATTGCTCCATCTCTTGATAAAACTCTTCATTTGTCCAATCTAATTCCCGTTTATTCTTTCCATTTAAAAGTACATTGAGGGATAAAATATCTATCTCGTATTTTTTTACTAACTCTTGTGATATATATGATGTACTATCTGTTATAACTTTTACAGGCATATTTACTTCCTTCCACTTTTAATATTTACTCTTATTATAAAGCAAAAAAACATTTTATGTTATTTTTTTCTAAAATCGCTTATAATTTCATGATATAATACATATATATATTTTTTCTTAAAATTTTTTTAAAATTAGGGAGGGTTTTTATGTATCATAAAAAACGCATTTCATTTCTACTGGCATTTCTATTAATCTTTTCATCTTTGAGTTCATTCGAGGTATTACATGCACAAGCAACTCCTTATTATGGAATTGACATCTCCTCCGGGCACTCAAGCCCCTTTGACATCATCTTTTCCGATGATAATAAGTTATATGTCTCTGAATATTCAGGTAGCAAAATACTCCAAATGGACAAAACCGGCAGTAACAAAAATGTCTTTTTCTCTTCGACTATACAGCCCCTAGGCATGACTTTCGACAATGCCGGAAATCTATACATAGCTGAACATTCAAATCGTAAAGTCAAAAAAATTGACCCTAGTGGTAATTCTTCAATCCTATTAGATACCGGGGTCTTATTAACCGGAATTGCAATTGATAGCCAGGATAAACTCTTTGTATTAGATTATCAAAACGGCAATATTATAAAGATGAACTCTGATGGTACAGGCAATGAAATATTTGCGTCTGGTTTTAGTAGTCACTCGATTATAGGTCTTACTATCGATTCTAACGACAATCTATATGTATCTTCACGCAATTCACAAAGCGTATTCAAAGTTACTCCTGACGGTACAAAAACTGAATTCATCACAAATACCGGCTTTATCAATGAAGTTAAAGTGGGTAAAGACGGATTTTTGTACGTACCCAACTCCAATACTAGAACGATCGACAAATATGATCTTAACGGAAGCAAACTCGATTCCTTTAATGCTAACTCTTCTGATGTATGGGCTATCGCAGTCGATACGGATGGTTCTATATATTATTCTGATTCGTCATCCATCAAACGACTTATCGGATCAGCTAATACCATCGATACAACGCATATTAAAATCAAACTAAATAAAACTATGGTTAGCGGTGCAGCTGACCCTAATGCTTTTACATTAAGTGGCGCTTCATCTAATCCCCAAATTATTGAAGCCCTCGTAGCAGATAATGAAATCACCCTGACACTCGACGCTAAACTTACCTCTTTTGATACTAATCTAATCCTAAGTTATAACCAAACCGGTATAGATGATTTGACCGTTGCTGAAACTTCTCTTAAGTTTTCTGATTTTGCCAATATGCCTGTTGCGAATTATATATTAAGAGTAATGAATGTTGCGAATATTCCTCAGATTAATGTTGAGAACGGAACCCCTTTAAACCAGGTACCTCTACCGACTATTGTCACGCTAAACATTAGTGACTATTCATCGACAACATCTGCTGCTATCTCCTGGGACAATGGAACGCCTGTATACTCTCCAACCCAAGCCGGAACCTATGCTTTTACAGGTACTTTCGCAATAGCCGATCCTAACATCTCAAATCCAAATGATCTCAAGGCACATGTTAACGTTGCCGTCGGCGAAGTCCCGACACCTAATATTGATTCTATATCTCCACTATCCGATATTAGCGTATCAAAAGGAACGCTTGCAACTTCAATCAACTTTCCTTCAACGGTTAATGTAAACTTAAGTAACTCAACAACAACAAGTGCTGCTATATCTTGGAATACAAACACTCCCGATTATAAGTCTGATACTCCGGGAACTTACTATTTTACAGGCTCTATAGAGCCTTCTGCTGAGTTTTTAAATCCCGGAAATCTAATGGCAGGCATAAATGTTATCGTTAAGCCAGCACCCAGCAAAGGTGGCAGTTCATCCTCAGATACTTCTACACCTAAAAATACTGTCATAAAGATTAATAACGAGAGTTTTAATATCGGTAATGAGCAGATTCATACCCAAAACGGTATAAGAACTGTAGACATCTCCGTATTAACCGATTCTGTCACAAAAATTATTGATGAACGGATAAAAGACTCACAAAATACAGAACTTCAAGCAGACAATACGATTGAAATTATTGTTCCTGATCGTTCAGCCGCAAACTCAAACATATCCCTTACCGGAGATATTGTAAAAAAACTTGAACATAATAACTTTAACATTTTAATCAGCCGAGAGGGTATCTCTTACAATATACCCGCATCCATGTTAGACGTCGATTCTATCGCCCAGCAGATGACATTAGATACTGATGAACTTCAAAAAATAGAATTTGATATTCAAATTAACAAAGCCCCAAAAGAGAATCAGCTTTTAATGCATGAAAAAACAAAGGAAAAAAATGCAAAAATACTTATTGAGCCTTTAGAATTTAAAATTTATGCCTCTTCCGAAAATAATAGCTTCCCACAAAAAATAGAGGTCAATAGATTTACTAATTATGTCGAAAGAGTTCTACAAGCGCCCAAAGATTCTCTCGCCGAAGATATCTCTACCGGTATTGTATTTAACGCAGACTATACATATAACCCAGTACCTACAGCCTTATTCACCAAAGATAATCAGCTTTATATACGAATCAGCGCATTAACAAACTCAACTTACTCCGTAATAAATAACCCTGTCAGCGTTAGCCTACCCGAGAATCACTGGGCTCAAGCTACCGTTGAGAATATGGCGTCTCGTTTGATTTTGCCTGACCCAAAAAACTTTGACCCTGACAAACCAATAACTCGAGCTGAGCTTGTCGAATATCTGACACGTAGCCTTGGAATATATAGAGCCGATACTTCTACAGAATCTATGTTTACAGATATCGACAAAGAAAACCCACACTTTGCAGCAATCGTTATCGCAAACAACTGGAATATAATCAATGGATATCCAGATTCTACCTTTAGACCCGATGCGCTGGTGACAAGAGAAGAAGCGATGATCATGTATGCAAATATTATGGATGTTGCCAATTATACGAACCCATATGAGGATTCAGCTTCAATGGACACCTCGGATATTGCTAAGTGGGCACTTCCATCTGCAATCAAAGTAACCAACGCTCGAATATTTACCGGAAGAAATGCCACTACATTAGACCCAAAAGAAAACCTGACACATGCAGAAGCTTTGGCAGCCATTGAAAAGTTTTTGCATAGCGCTAATCTAATCACCGAACATTAAGAACAAAGCTAAAGTAGGACTTTCCTATAGAATAAAAAAAGGGGCGCATCGAAATTTTCTATTCGATACGCCCCATATTATTGGACTTACTATAAGATACGATTTTTCTAGACTAACATCAAAACCATAACGGTATTAGGATTAAGTTCAACCTTACCACTATATGTCTGTCCATCTAGCAAATTATGGTATGTACTTCGCTCCAAATCAACCCTTCCAGATTTTACAGAAAAATTGATAATAAAATAATACGTCCCTGATTCATTTTTTCTTGTTCTAATCTCAACTTCCCCTTCAAATGCAAAAGGCGATGTCACATGCACTTTTTTACACACCGAAGCTACCAACTCCTCCAGATAGCTTTCATGTACTTGTGTGCCAATGTAATAGGCTTCTCCTTTTCCAAAGCCATTAAGCGTTACCGCCGGCATCTGCGCATAAAAGTCCTGCTCATAAACTGCAATGGGTTGCGCCCCTTCTAACCGGATGAGATCACATAAGAATCCACACGGGTAACTTCTTGATTCTCCCATGCCATCCACCCTTCGAATCCTATTATTTTCCTCTGGTCTTAGTGCATCGATTTCTTCAACCCACATACCAAGGACACGTTTTAGCGGACCTGGATATGCTCCATAACTGCAATGATCATAGACATCTACATATCCCGTCATATATGTTGCAATAAAAACTCCGCCTGCTTCTACAAAAGCTTCTATTTTTTCTGCCAATGTTTCCTCAATCATATATAATAGCGGTGCAACAATTACTTTATACTTAGAAAGATCCGAAGTGACCTTTAACATATCCACGGATATGTTTTGCTTATAAAATGCATCGTAGTAGTAATGCACCTGTTCAAGGTAATTCATGTCTTTGGTCGGTCCACTAGCAAGCTCAAGCGCCCACCAACTCTCCCAATCAAACAAGATTCCTACATCTGAATGTGTCGTTGCACCTCTAAATGTCCCTTCCAGCTTTTTTAATTCAGCACCTAGGGCACTTATTTCTTTGTAAATGCGAGTATCTTTTTTTCCACTATGAGAGATAAATGCTCCATGATACTTTTCTTGCCCAGCAATCGATTGTCGCATTTGGAAAAACAGACTACTATCGGATCCATGTGCCAATCCTTGATATGCGATTTTTCTTACTTCCCCCGGTCGCTTCAACTTATTATAAGGCTGCCAGTTTTGCTGATTAGGGGATTGTTCCATAACACAGTACGACTTTCCATTGTTTGCCGCCCGCATAATATCATGCTTCATCGCCGGAAAGCTCCATGCATCTGTTGGCGCCGGATAGTTATCCCAACCGGCAAAATCCATATGTGGCACCATCTTAAACTGATCGATTTTTTTGATGAATCCTGAGATATTGGTAAAGACCGGCAGATGTGGCGTCTCTGATTTTACAATTGTCGCTTCATTATTAAAGCATTCAATGGTTGAATCCGTGACAAAACGTAAATAGTCCAGCTGGATAACCGGATTAAATCGATAGTCATCATTGAGTTGCGTCGGCAACATCACTTCATCAAAATCCGTTAATGTCCTCCCCCAAAAAGCAGTATTCCACTTGGTGTTTAACGCTTCCAACGATCCATATTTTTCTTTTAACCATACTCTGAATTTTTTTTGACACGTATCACAATAACAATAGGTTCCATATTCATTCGCTACATGCCAGCCGATTAGCCCCGGGTAATCTTTATAGCGCTTAGCCATTGCCATTGCTATTGCTGCCGCGCGCTCTCTATATTTTTTGCTATTCACACAGAAAAAAACACGCATACCATGGGTACGCTTTCGCCCTTGAATGTCTACCGGAAGTACTTCAGGGTATTTTGTAGAAAGCCAAGCCGGTTGAGCACTAGTCGGCGTCGCCAAAAAGACATAAATCTTATGCTCCCAAAGTATCTCCAAAATCCTATCTAACCACTTAAAATCATATACCCCTTCTTCCGGCTCAAGCTTCGCCCATGAAAACACAGGCAAAGAAACCGTGTTAACTCCCGCTTCTACAAGAAGTTCCATATCTTCTCGCATTGTTTTTTCATCCCATTGATCCGGATTATAATCTCCGCCAAAAAGAATGGATTGATTTATATCATTCATAATACACTAACTCCTTTGTCTACTCCAAAGAAGCCATCGACATCTTATACACGTTGCATAACACTCTGGCGCTGAATGAGGGTGGTTTTCATCTCAACTTTTTGTATCCCGTCAAAAACATCTTCTAACTTACCTTCAATCTTATTGGCAAGCAAATTCACTGCCACACATCCAATGGGATACTTTGGCGTTTGAATTGTTGTTAATGCAGGGTCAATCATTTGCGACAAAGAGATATTATCAAAACCAACCAGAGATACGTCTTGTGGAACTCTATACCCAATTTCTCTAAGCACTTTTGTCGCCCAAATCGCCACAATATCATTATCAGCAAAAAAAGCAGTCGGCATAGACGACAATTGGCTCAGTTGCTTTTTCAACTGCAGATACAAATCATCGCCGCCATGGGTAGTAAAACTGAGTATATGTTCTTCATTTAGCTCAAGCGCATTCTCACGAACCGCTCTTAAAAAGCCGTAATACCGTTCCACAAAATTATTTGCATTACCTTCAATATGCAAATAGCCAATATCTCTATGTCCCATATTTACCAAATGTGTTATTGCCAAATCCACACCTTGTTCATTATTAATCGCCACACAGTCCATGTCTTTGTTCTCCATGTAGTTATCAATAATAATCGTCGGCACATGCATATCTGTAAACAGCTTCATCTGTTCTTCTATCATTTCCGTTGCCAAAATCAGCAACCCATCAATTTCCTCTTCGCGTATTCGCGCCACTTCATTTACTATCGACAGACTATCGACATATGCCACCATTAGTTTATATCCGCAGTTTTTCACCTGGCATTCAACGCCTTCGATGATTCCAGAAAATATCTGAGAAAAATACGGCGATTCTTCAACTTTTGCCACATTTTTACGATAAACCAAAAATAGTACTGTCTTCTTTTCTTTTGGACTATCTGCCATTAAGTTTTCGCACCCATACTCTGTCAGTGCATCTAAAACCATTTGCCTTGTTTTTTCACTAACACCCGGTTTATTATTTAAAACTAAAGAAACACTAGCAGGTGAAATGCCAAGCTTTTTTGCCAAATCTTTCGCTTTCATTGCCATATATTCATCTCCTAAATTCATCTAAATATTTTAAATAATTTTAGCATTATTTATCCGGTATGTCTAGCGCTTATTTAACTGACCCAATAACCCCTTCAACAAATTGTCGTTGCAACAAGAAGAAGACAAGCACTGTCGGTAATGTTGATATAACAATTCCAACCATGATGATGCCATAATCCGGATTAAAGCCTGCCGCTAAATTTGACACCGTGAGCGGCAAGGTAAATTTTTGATTGCTTTGCAAGGCAATTAATGGCCACATATAATTATTCCAACTTGCCATAAATGCAAAAATTGCAGCCGAGGCATATGTAGACTTCATCATGGGCATAAAAATCTTAAAAAAGATTTGGTATTCTTTACACCCATCCACTCTTGCTGCCTGTATCGTCTCAACAGGAAATGCATGGGTGTTTTGTTTAAAATAAAACACCAAAAACGGCGCACCGATTGCCGGTAGAATAATCGCCAAGTAATTATTCAACAAATTCACACTTGCAAACATGCGAAACATCGGAATAATCCTTGCAGCAAAAGGAACCATCATTGATGCAATAAGGACCATAAATATTATATTTTTTCCTTTGGATGGAAAAATCACAAAAGCATAGCCAGCTAGAGAACACACAATCAATGATGTAATGGTAATAACAACCGCCAACTGCGTTGAATTCCAAAACGCTCTTCCGATATCTGCTGTTGCAAAAGCTTTTCTCACATTGTCAATCAACGCATAACCAAAGGTCAGTTTTCCCATCGTAATATCCTTAGAATAGTTCGTTATGCTTATCAACATCCATATAAATGGAAAAATCGAAATAAATGAGACAACACTCAGCACTATATGTTTTATTCCATAGTTTATTTTTTTCATCGTTCTTTCATGACTCCTTTCTGCACCAACGTCAGTACAACTACAATAAGAAATACTACATAGGATATCGCCGCCGAGTACCCATAACTTGGAACATAATTAAACGATAGGTCATATATGTATTCTGATATTGTCCGCGTTGCATTCCCCGGACCTCCATTGGTCAGATTCACTACCTCATCAAATAACTGAAGCGTTGAATTAAGCGCCATGACACTTGTTAAAAACACAATAGGCTTTAACATGGGCACGGTAATTTTTAAAAATTGTTGTCGACCACTACATCCGTCAAGTTGTGCCGCTTCATAGATTGAACCATCAATATTTTGCATTGCCGATAAGTAAAAAATCATATAGTAACCGGTATGCCTCCATACCAAGGCTATAATAATAATCACTCGCGCCCAAAACGCATCCGTTACAAATCCAATCGGACTATCAATGACCTGCAAAGATATCAACAAGTTATTGACCAAACCATCCACCGCAAAAATATTTTTAAATAAAATCGCATAGGACACAAGAGATGTAACACAAGGCAAAAAGATGCAGGTGCGATATATCCCTCGCCCTTTTAGCCCAGGATCATTCAAAAACGTTGCTAAAAGCAATGCCAAAAATAGCATGACAGGAATTTGAACAATGGCATAAAAGAGCGTATTTTTAATTGTCACCCAAAATGTCGCATCACCTAACATACGTTTATAATTGCTAAAGCCATCAAAGGTTAAGTTTGCTCCTTTTCCCGTCTTAAGCGACAAGAAAAAAGCTTGTACCATTGGGATATAACTAAATACGATGATAAACAATGCTGCAAGTAAAATCATTGACCATCCGATAAGTATTTTCTTTTCTTTTGTCTTTAGTTGAAACCGCACCACATCTAGCCTCCTAAATTACTCCTGCACCATTTGATTAAACTGATCGTTAGCCGCCTCTAATGCTGACTGAACATCATCTCCATCTAAAATTCCCGGCATAACCGCCAAAATAGCCGCTTGCGCCTCCGCTGTATAAACCCCTGTATCTACCGCCGGTATCTCAGATAACCACGTCGCTAACGTTTGATTAACTTTCATATTTCCAAAGAAGGGATCCTCTGCACCATAAGCTTCTACCGTAGCTGCAGGCAAATACGTACCCATGATGTTTTTTTCTGTCAATAAGGTATTATACAATTCGTTGCTGGATGCAAATGTATTTTTTAAAAAGTCTGCAGCAACATCTGCGTTTTTACTGTCAGCCAAAACAAACCAGCTTGACCCACCTTGATTTGATTTATTTGTTGCCCCTTCTACACTCAATCTTGGAATCGGCGCCACTTTCCACAGCCCGCTTTGATCTTCGCCTGCCTTGATTACACTCGAAATCCATGAGCCACGAATTACACATGCCACTTCACCGCCATTAATTGCTCCTGTAAATCCTGTCCAGTCACTTGCAATTTTTACAAATCCACTATCATTTAATCTTTTAAATATATCTATAGACTCTTTTAATGCTGCATTCTCCGAAAAATTCGCTTGTCCTGAAGAATCTGTATACCAAGTCCCTGCCGATTGAAGCATAATTTGGAATTCTGAAATATCATTGGAATTATAGGTTTGTAACAACTTCCCATTTTCTGCTAGTTTTTCACCTAAAGCAAGATACTCATCCCATGTCAAATCTTGCATTTGTTCTTGTGTATACCCTGCCTCTTCAATATAATCCGTACGGTAAAATAAGCCCGCAACGCCTGTATCAAACGGCACTCCATATCCTACGCCTTCATATGACAACATATCTTTTTTATACTTTGCAAATGTATCATAATCAATTACTGCGTCCATCGGTTTAAACGCTCCCGGATAGGCCATCAAATACCCCTGCACAGCTAAGTCACTAATAATCACAATGTCTGGCAAGTCCGTCGTCACTCCAGATGCTAGCGTCGTATGAATTTTTTGTAGACAATCTGCTTTTCCCATTTCTACAAAATTAATTTTTGCCCCTTCATATAACTTATCTGCCTCTTCCATGGCTAGACCGTTAAATGAAGCATCCCATCCCCATACAGTAAGTTCAACTGCATCTTCTTGTTCTTCATTTTGCACTTGATCTTTTGCATCTTGTTCTGAACTACTATCGCCAGTTACATCTGTATCGTCGCCTTCAACACCTCGACTGCATCCGGCAATCATTGACACAGATAAAACTAATGCAAAAAATAACACCCAACTTTTTCTTCTCATAAAATCCTCCTGTTTAATAAATTCCTTTAAATAGTTTTAAATAATTTAAGTTTAATTCATTTAATATTATATACAAATTCAGTTGGTCAGTCAATGCTTTTTCGTCTATTTTCCACACTTTTTTCAATAAAAAAAATAAAAACCAAGCATTTAGCTGGTTTTTTCACTTAATTTTAAAATATTTTTCTTCTTTATTTAATTTAAATTTAATTAATTTAACTCTTATTTAGTTTTATAACAGAACAAGAAATGGATATACCAATGTTACTTTGGCATATCCACTTGATGAATACCTAATTTACTTTTTATCCTCTTTTTAATAGAACGTCTTGTTCATATTTTTTCACTTCATCCAACCAGTCCAGTCCTACCGGTACCCCTTGTTGCATACAGTAATAATCCCATACCGCTTGCCATGGCATTGATTTTAACTCTTCGAGCATGGCAAGACGTGTCGTAAAGTCAAAGTCTACTTCTGCAGATTTTAGCGCATCAAAAGGCTCAACAAGGGCCATTAGCAAGGCTCTAAACATGTTGCGTGTTCCAATGGTCCACGCGGCTACACGGTTGATACTCGCATCAAAGAAGTCCAATCCGATATGAACGCGGTCTAATAAGTCGCCACGAACAATCTCTTGGGCAATTGCCATCAACTCATCATCAAGAACGATTACATGGTCACTATCCCAACGTACCGGACGGCTCACATGGAGTAACAACTCATCAACAAACAGGCTCATCGCTGAGAGTTTGTTTGAGATCACTTCTGTCGGATGGAAATGCCCAGCGTCTAAGCAGACAAGGACATCATTTTTGACGCCGTATCCCATATAAAACTCATGGGATCCGACAACATAACTTTCTGAACCGATACCAAAGACTTTGGACTCCACCGCATCCAGGTGATATTGTCGATCGATTTTTTCTGTCAAGATCTCATCCAATGACTCTTTGAGTCGTTTTCTAGGTCCTAGACGATCTGCTGGAATGTCTTTGAATCCGTCCGGAATCCAAATATTCATTACCGAAGGTGTTCCAAGCTCTTGACCAAAGTACTCGCTAACTTTTCGCGAGCGCTTAACGTGCTCAATCCAGAAGTTACGAATCTCTGCATCCGGGTGACTAAGCGTCATTCCATCGTCTGCTTTTGGATGCGAGAAAAGGGTTGGGTTAAAATCCAAGCCCAAATCATTGGCTTTTGCCCATTGAACCCAATTAGCAAAATGCTTTGGCTCGATTTGGTCACGCTCAACGGCTTGTCCGTCTGTTTCAAGATATAGAGCATGAAGGTTAACACGCTTTTTCCCCGGAATCAATGAAAAAGCTTTTTCCATATCTGCACGAAGTTCTTGTGGTGTTCTCGCCTTTCCCGGATGATTTCCTGTCGCTTGAATACCGCCGGACAACTCGCCATCCGGATTTTCAAATCCGCTGACATCATCACCTTGCCAACAGTGAACAGATACAGGAATCGTCGCCAACGTCTTTAATGCCGCGTCTGTGTCGACACCCATTTCTTTATACATCTGTTTTGCAATCTTATAACTTTCTTCAATTCTTTGCTTATTTAACATCTTATAACCTCCTAAATTTATCCCATTGTTTTTCTATACCATCATATGTTTTTGGTTCAAATTTTCGAATATCAAAAGAGTCCATGACAAGCTTCCTCGCCTCTGTCAATGAATCTAGGGCTCCATTGGTAATAAACTGCACCAACAAGTTCCCAATAGCTGTTGCCTCATCCGGTCCTGCATACACATCGCATCCTGTAAAATCTGCACAGAGCTGGTTAAGTAATAGGTTTTTTGAACCGCCGCCAATAATATGAATACGCTTAATCGGCACATCATAGACTTCACCTAGCTGCAACAGCACTTCCTTATATTGAAAAGCCAAGCTTTCAAAGATACACCTAGCAATCTGTCCCGGTTCACTCGGAACGTTCTGCCCTGTCTCCCTACAAAAGGCTTGAATCTCTTCAATCATATTATCAGGATTTAAGAAGCGCTCATGATTAGGATTGATTAGACAGCCAAAAGGCTCTACTTCTTCAGCAAGCTCAACCAGTTCAGCAAAACTGTATTGGTAGTCATAGATTCGCTGGACCTCTTGAATTAGCCATAGCCCCATGATATTTTTAAGCACGCGATAGGTATTATATACACCACCTTCGTTGGCAAAGTTATATTGTCCGGCAAGTTCACTGGCTATGGGTGCATCACTCTCCACACCCATCAAGCTCCATGTACCCGAACTAATATAAGCAAACTCTTTATCGACAGCCGGCACTGCCGCAACGGCTGAACCTGTATCATGTGTTGCCGGCACGACAACATCCATTTTATCGAAACCTGTTTTGTCTAAAATCTCTGCCTTGACTTCTCCAAGCTTAGACCCAGGGGCAATCGGATCTGCAAAAATCGCACCGTCAAACCCGGTCACTTTGACAAGTTCTTCATCCCATGTGTTGGTATGAACATTCAACAGTTGCGTTGTCGTCGCATTCGTATACTCTATGGATGTCTTCCCCGATAACTTATAGTGCAGATAATCAGGAACCATCATGTATACCTTGGCATTTTCCACATCTTCAGGATGCATTTTATAGTGTTCCTTAAGTTGATATAAGGTGTTAAACTGCAAAAACTGAACACCGGTTTTTTCATATATCTCGTCTCGTCCGATTTCTTCAAAGACCTCTTCCATGGTGTGATCTGTTCGATGGTCTCGATAAGCATAAACCTTACGAATCAACTCACCTTGTCGGTCTAACAAGGCATAGTCCACGCCCCATGTATCTACACCTATTGATGATACGCTTGGATAGATTTCATATACTTTCTTCAATCCATCTTCGATTTGTTCAAACAAACCGTCCACATCCCAACGGTCATGTCCGTCAATATGTGTCATTGCATTTTTAAAGCGATGCAATTCTTCAAGTTTTAATTTTCCGTCTTCAATAGTGCCTGCAATCAGTCGTCCACTAGATGCACCAATATCGACAGCAATACATGTTATTGCCATGCTCTTGTCCTCCTATTCATTTAAATCACTTTAATAAAAGTATAACAAAAAAAGAAACCTCTGCCATTAACATAAGGCGAGGTTTGGACTGACAAAAAAAGAGGTCTTGGTGATTTGCCTGCCATTCATGACATCAAAAGGTACCGTTCATTACATTATCTTTTTATTCTTAAAAAAACATGATATGGTGTGTGTAGTTTAGTCGACAAACTTATTTAAAGCTAATTTAGCCTAACATGGGAACTTTTAAATTCAAATATCTAATGGAGGATTTTATGAAAAAAGATTAATTACATTCAGTTTAGTTTTTATGTATTTATTTATTGCAACAATTCCAACCCACGCAAAAATTATTTTAAAAAACAACTTAGCAAATGATCAAAGACAAGAACTAAATAACATTTTATCAAATGAGGCAAAAAATATAAATTATCTAACCGAAGGCGAGTATTCATGGGATATAATAATTGATGGCGAGAAACAAGGAAGTGTAACTATAAAAAACGAAAAAAATATAGACGAAATTTTAATACAGCCACTTGGTAATTATAATGTCTCTGATGGAGATTGGACTACAACGTATACCTTTGATTTAGCTGTAAATGGAGAGATTGTCTTAAAATCACACTACACTATTACTGATCCTGCATCAAAGATAACTCCAACAGGAACCGATGATTATTTAACGCCTCCAATAGGCTATTCAGACGATGGGCACTCATCATATTACACAAAATATAGTGACACTCAATTTATGTCCAAAGGTACCTATAACATTAAATTATTTAACATTAATTTGCCCCCAACATATACAATACAAAGTAATTTCCTCTTAATTCCGGGCGGAGATGCATCAGGTGACAATCTCAATGTTGCAACTTTTGTTAATTAGCAAATAACTTTTATATTGATATGTAGATGCACACACATGATCACGAGGAGGGAAATCATAAATTATGACTTTTACAAGTATTTTAGAATTATCCTTTTTAAGTTCATTACCAGCAATCATTTTTTTAGTATTGGCAATATTAATTGCAGTTACCTTGTTAATAATTTTGTATTTTTCTCAAAAGATCAAAAAAAATCATTTCCTTCTATGGATAAAAATATTTGCAATAATATTTTTGGTTGTCTCTTTCGGTTTTATAGTGGCAAATCTTTTATCCCCACCAAATGCAATTATAAACGAACATGCCATGATGTTATTTAATGGATATTACCTGTGATTTGAAAATTTTGAATAAAACAACTTACCTATAGAACAAAAAAGCACTTCCGTGAAAGCCGTCTCTATGAGCGGTCTAACGAAGTGCTTTTATCTATTCGTTCAACAAAGTTTCTGAACGATCTTTGATGTTTTTATGAAAATTAATGATAGTTCGATCATAGGTTTCATTCATAAACGTTGATGTTATGAAGAAGTCTGCTGATGCGCGATTATTCGCCATGGGAATGTCATATACCTGAGCAATTCGAAGCAAGGCTTTCACATCCGGGTCATGGGGTTGAGCGGTGAGTGGATCAGAGAAAAAGATGACCATGTCGATACGTCCTTCGACAATCTTTGCTCCAACCTGTTGATCTCCACCAAGGGGTCCACTGTTATACCCTTTGACCGGCAAGTCAACATGCTCTGAAATCATACGCGCTGTTGTTCCTGTCCCACATAAAAAGTGTTTTTTTAATGTATCATGATGCTCTTTACACCAGTCAATCAAGTCTGCCTTTTTGCTATCATGGGCAATCAGGGCAATGCTTTTTTTCTTTTCCATCGTTAACGTAATCATATCTGGATTAATTGGATCCATATGTTACCTCCTGTTCTCACATATCGTGATCTATAATGTCGTGTATTCAGTCACACACTAAGTATACATGAGAAGCGAAATGTCCGTCAACTAAAAGATTCCTCCATCAGGTGCTCGGTTCTTCGCATAGCTTCTTGCAAATCAAGCTTTGGATAGCCTTCAACCTCAATCGTTAAGGACGAACACGCCGAAGCAAAAGCCAGGCTCTTATCTAACCCCATCTCATGGATCAATCCATAGATAAACCCTGCAACCATAGAGTCCCCTGCACCAACTGTACTTACGACTTCTGTCGGATAAGTTCCTTGACGATGCATCGTGTCTCGCGTCACCACCAAGCTACCTTCTTTTCCCATGGACACAACCACAATCTCAACCCCATATTGATCAATCAAGTCTCGCGCCGCTGTTACAATCTCTTCCAGCGTTGTAAGCTTACGATTAAGGGCATTTTCCAGCTCATGAATATTGGGCTTCACCATAAAAGGTCGCCCTTTTAGCCCTTCAATCAAGACATCATCATCCGCATCAATCACGACTCGACACATATGACCATAGCGTCTAGCAATCTGACCGTACATGTCTGTCGGCATCCCTTTTGCCAACGAACCACCCATCACAAGATAATCACTATCCTTGGCCGCTTCGTCAATCATCGCAAAGAGTTCTTGTATGTCTTTAGCAGACACTTCAAGACCTGCTTCGTTAATATCTGTGGTCTGATTTTTGGCCCGTTCTACAATTTTCATGTTGGTACGGGTATAGCCCGCCACCGATAAATACTCTAGCTGCATGCCATCTTTTTCAAAAAACTCCAGTACTGCCTTTTGATTATCTTGACCTAGGACGATAACATGCTTGGTCTCGATACCAAACCCACCAAGAATACGTCCCATATTAATCCCTTTGCCGCCTAAATCCTCTCGAAAATGTCCGACACGATTTACCTTACCATAGTCAAGTGCATCCACTTGAATCGTTTTGTCCAAAGCCGGGTTAAATGTAATCGTTGTAATCATTAAACTCATCCTCTCCTTTAGGGCATACCCTTAGGAAAATCACTTCAAGTAGAAGACCTCACGCATAGGCGTAATCGGCTCAGCCTCACCAAAGTCAAAGCTACCCTTAACCATCTTAGACGTAATCGCATTCCAACGTTGACACGGTTCACTTTGATCAATATAGGCAAATGCTTTTTCTACATCATCACACTCAAACACATAAAAAAACTGGTTACCATTTTGAAAAATTGAATAGTTTTTAAATCCTGCTTTTGTGTGTTCATCAAGAATCTCTTGCCAAGGCTCTAAGTGCATCTTTACGTATTCCTCTAAGGCTTCTTCTTTTATTTCCCAAGTCCATGCAAATTTATTACTCTTTTCCATTATACTATACCTTCCTTTTTTTGTATTCTATTCCACACATTTCCTGTGTATTATTTTGCAATGATCACACGTACACCTTGATCATCAAAGTAGTTCTTCCATGATTTATCTAATGGGTATTCGGTAATCACTGTATCAATCGCATCCGTCTCAATAATGCGCACCAAGGCTGACTGGTCAAACTTGGACTCATCGATGACCAAAATAGCTTCTTTGGAATTGGCAATCATATGACTCTTAAGCTCTGCCAAGGATTCTCGCGAATCCATCATCCCCCGCTCCTTTGATATCCCCTTGACCGAAAAAAACATCTTATCCGCATAATAGTGGTCAATAAATCTTGCTGCCATCGGTCCCTCAAAAGACAGGGTCTGGTCATTGAGGTTGCCCCCGATGCCAATAAGATGAATGTGCGTATACTGGCTCAACTGGTGAATCGCATTAAGAGAGTTGGTTATTACCGTAATACGCTTGGTCATATCCACTTGCTTAATAACCTCTAGAGCAGATGTACTAGCATCTATAAAGATAGTCTCACCATCTTCAACTAATTCAGAAGCATAGGTTGCAATCAAACGCTTTTGGTCCATATTTACTTTTTCTCGATCTGAGTAAGGCAGGTCATCGGACACCAGGTTGTCTAATACCGCACCACCATAGGTCCTCTTTAAAACCCCTTCTTTTTCCAGTTTTTCCAAGTCTCGACGCACCGTTTCCTCTGTGACTTCAAACTGTTCACTGAGCTCATTGACCCGCACCGATTTTTCCTTTTTGATCATCTGGACAATTTCTTTTCTTCTCTCGATTGGAAGCATCGCTGTCTCCTCTTCTCACAGACAAATCTGTGTTTTTCTTTTTTTCTCTGTGTTTATTATACATCCTTTGTCTGTTTGATGCAAGAAGAAAGAATTTCAAGCATGCCTTCTTGATAGAATAAAACAAAAGAATAAAACCACCTTATAAAATGATGGTTTTGAGTGAATTGATGCGTTTATACTTTTGATATATTTTCAAGAACGGAAAGGTCATGCTTATCTTTATCTCTTAATTCATAACCTGAATGAAAGAGCTTTTGTCCCTCTAGTGATATGCACGGAATTGTCTTTTCTAAAAACAATGCCGTACCAAATATTTCTTTGTCAAATTCATACCATCCACCTTCTAAATCTGCTTGTTTTGCACTTCCATCCTCATTGAGAACAAATGGATGTATATCTAGGTAACCATATTGTTCACTATACAACTCAATTCGAACCGGTTTCCAGTCAGTATCCACTTTATATCCATATTCTAAAAGCATATCCAACAATTTTTCTGTCTGTGTAGCATCAAAGTCTATATCAATATCTCTATGTATTCTTGTTTGTCTTCCTGCCAATAGGTCAACACCCCATCCACCGTCAATCCAATATGTTATACCTCCGTCTTCTAACAGGTTGATGACCGCCATCAAATCTTCTTGTGTTGTTACTGATTTTTTATCCATATAAATACTCCTCTACGAATCTCCCTTAATATTTGCTTATTATATGTTTAACTTTCTGTAATATGAATATTGTAACACTCGGATGTTACTTTTTATACCTCTCCTTTACAGATTGCAATTATTTTTAACCCTCTCGTCTATTAGAAAAGGCAAAAAAGGGGGCTTATACCGGTGTATCAAGGCACAAAAAAGAAGTACCGATCACAAGTGTTGTAACTGGTACTTCCATGAAATTTTGGTACGGGTACTAGGAGGGTTAACTCTTGTAGTACTAATTGTTATGGTTTGTTAGGCACTGGGTGGGTATAACTATTAGCCAATTATATGATTTAACATAAATAATATAATTCGTAACAATACATAGCCAACAATTGTTATTCCTATTAGAATCATAACTACTATCGGTGCATTATAAAACCACCGCCCATAATATTTAGACTCTTTACGAAATTTCTTTACTCGAAATATATAAGTTGATGAAACTGCAAGAAAGCCTAAAGCTAATTTGCTATATGTTTCTAATATACTCTCAATCATTAACAACATACCCCTCTTCAATTAATTTACTTTCAAACTTTTCTGCTGAAATATTACCATTATCTATTGCTGAATAAAACATCCAATACTTCATAAGAGATTCATTGGTTTCTACTAATGTGCTAACATTCATATCTTCTATATCCCACTTACGGGAATATAAAATCGTGTCGTCTCCGTCTTTTTCTATTTCATAGGTTACACCATTTACTTTAAACATATCGTTAGAAAGCATATCATCAGTTTGCCGATATAATCCCTCAATATATTTTTCATCCTCACTCCCCATTTTCATAACAACATTTTTTTCCAACCGCATTAATTTCCCATCTTTACAATACAACACATATTTTGTCATACTTGAACCCGGACTAAGAGTATCTATCCATTCGACTGTCGCCACATACACTTTCCTTTCATAATCATCATTACTGATTATGGATACACCTATTATCACTAATAAAAGTAAAATTACGCTACTTCCTATTATTATATACTTTGTGAATTTCATCATAAACCTCCTCTGAATAATCCCAGATTGATTCTTCTATCTGTGATGTACTATTTTGTATACGACTTCGCTTATCCTGATTACTGGTTCCAAAGCATTCATCCGTTAAACGCTTGATTTTCTTCTGCGCTGACTTAGATAACTTCTCATCCCCTATATCCCAATGATCACTTTCTACATCTTAGTACTCTGATGTATTAAAATCGATCCGCCGCCTTTATTGTCTCATTTTTAAATAAATAGGTCAATCCGCACATAACTAATCTCTTGACCTATTTCATTTTCACTATCGTCGCACAAATATTCCGTTGTTTTTACTCCTGATTATCAGAACAAAGCGACTCTGTCGCGTTATTTCAAAGAGATATTGTTCGCGGTGGGAAAGGTCCTTGACGCTTTCTGCTACGTTTCAAAGCAGAAAGCTAAAGTAGGACTTGTAGAGTAAAGTTCTGGCTTTGGCAAAGCTTCTGCCAGAACCTCCTCATCAATCCGTACGTGAGGTTCTCCCTCATACGGCTTTCCGAAGTTCTTCTTCCATCAACATTACGATGCGAATGCAATACGTTTCAGCCCTAGATTCCTAAACAAGTCCATGTGTTTACTGTATTGGTAACGCTTGGACTTTTGTTTCTTCCGATTATACCAATACACAAGCCTCATCAAAATATATCTATCAAGCCTATATAAAACCCGCTTGTTCGATATACGATAATATCCTCGCCATCCCACAATCTTCCGATTCAGTCTCTTTATCATATCTTCTATGTCCTGATATAACGTTGCATCCTTTAATGTTTCTTTCACAGCCTCTTTAATGACTTGTTGTTTCTTCTTACACACCCACATGTCTGTGGCAAAGTATTCAGAACCATTAACTTTACGCATCTTGACTTTCCTAATTTCCATGCCAAGGAACACACATCCCTCTTTTCCTTCCCACAGATTTACGTATAACTTCCAAGGCCTGATGCTGATTGCGCTTCGGTCTGAATCCATAAGAACAGTCTTTGAAGTCTGCTTCGAAAATCGGTTCAATCACTAGCTTCATCGCTGATTGTACGATTCGGTCTTTCACCGTTGGGATTCCCAGTGGTCTTTTGTTGCCGTCAGCTTTAGGTATGTACACTCGCCTAACCGGTGGTGGATTATAGCTGTTTGTTTTCAGTTCATCCTGAATTTCTTCAACCATTTTATCCACACCATAGACTTCAACTTCCTCTATCGTTTGCTCATCTATCCCTCCACTTCCACCGTTGGCTTTCACCCGTTTCCATGCTTCGTATAGAATATCTTCCCGATAGAGTTTGTCATATAAAGCGTGAAATTTCCTCATCTTATTTCTCTTGGCTGATTGGTATAGCTTTCTCTGAAGTTTTCGAACTTTTTCTTTTGGTGTTGTTAGCTTTTCAGCATTCACTCGCTCTTACCTCCTTCAAAAGCCTGAACTAAGTAGGGACCCTTTCCTAGATGAAGTTTTGTTGTCTTCATCATCATCGGTACTATGCTCCCCTCCGACTGCCTTCTCACAAGATTTCCTTTCGCCTTCGCTTATAGTCCTCTTCTTTACCTTACGGTGTGAGTTAGGCTCTCTCCAGTTCCGGACACTTACTTTCCATACATACCGTTTCCCATACACCGGGAACTTCTTCATCAAAGGCTCCAAGTTCTTCTTTGACTTCCATGGACTTCGCTATCTAGAAAGTAGCTCGTCAGTTCCTCTGTCTCCTCTCGTAGTATTCTAACAGTGCTGCAGAATTCACTTAATGTTACGGTCTGTATGGTCGATAGAGCCACAATGTGCCCATTTTCATGACGCTTCATGTACCGAATCTCTCCAATACATGGTCATATATCTAATGCGCTCCTTGGCGATTACGCAGGTCGGACTTTCACCAACATGTAAGTGTCCAGCTTCGCTGGACACGCTCCTATAGAACAAAAAAATATCAAGCCCTTAGTAAACACTAAGGGCTTGATATATGTCTCGTTCTAGTTTTATTTTATAGGATACTTCCCCATTCTTCCATATTACCTTGGAAGAAGACAAATGGATTACCTACAACGATAACAGAACCGTCACTATCTGGATCTTCAATCGCTGTATATGTGTTACCATCATATTCAAAAGATGAGCCAACAGAACCATCAAAGGTTCCTTCAACTGCTGCAACCGCTGCCGCACCAGATACTGCACCTAAGTCGATAACGTTCCAAAGCATCATGAATGGACACACAGCGTCAAATTCGTCTTCCGGTCCGTTAGGCATGAAGTTTGCCATCTCACTTGGTAAGCCAAGACCTGTTAACTTAATACGTGATTCACCGTCTTGAAGTTGTTGACCTGCCGCAAACATACCTACAGTTGTTGGCGATACGATGATATCCACTTTATCTTCTGAGATAAATGCATTGGCTTGAGTTACACTATCTTGAGGGTCATCATTACCATATTTGATATCTAACATGGAATCATCAGCACCTTCGTTGGCATCAGCGATGTTGCCGGGATAAGCCGCGTCAAGACGTGCCAATTCTTTTTCCATAGAAGCAATCCATTGGTTTTGAACCGGTGATGTTGTTGTTGCTGATAAGACACCGATAACAACCGGGTCATCTGCAAAAGTATTGTTTGCAAGGATTTCTTCTGCTTTTGCTTTCATATCCATGTCTTTTTCATAAGACTCTTCTGCTAAAATCATAATCGCTGCATAGACTAAGTGGGTTCCAACACCATCTATAGTTGTAGGGATTGTATGCCCAACACGGATACTTGGATCGATGGCTGAGTCTGAACTTAATAACTTTACTCCATTGCTTTCAGCAAGTTTTGAAATCGCATTGAACGCGTTAGCGTCATTAGCTGAAATCGTAATACTGGATACGCCTTTGGCGATAAGTTCTTCAACAAGGGCAACTTGAGCCGCTGCTGTTGTCTCTGCTGGCGATTGGTACTCTGCAAGGTTACCTGTAGATTCAACCGCTTCTTTAAATCCTTGATACATCAAGTCTCCAAATAGGTTACCTGTACTTTTAAACATAAATACATGTGTCTCTGGGTCTTCATTTTCTGTCGCTTCTGCATCACTTGAGCCTGCATCCGAACCACTATCCGTGCTCGCTTCTGAAGATGAACTGCTTGAAGATGCATCTGATGAATCCGAATCGTTGGATCCACATCCAACCATTGCTACTAGCATCGCTAGTATAAGTGTCATTGCTAATACTTTTTTCATAGTTTTCCCTCCGTTTAATTTGTGTGATTTATTTTTTCAGCCAGCAATGCAACAACAAGTAGGATACCTACCGCCATAACTCTTGCTGCCGGTTGAACACCGTTATAGCCCATCAATTTATCTAAGAACGACATGATGAACACGCCGATAATCGGGCCAAATATCTTTCCTTTTCCTCCACTGGTCGATACGCCGCCTAGAACACAGATGGCAATAACCCGAAGTTCATAGCCTTCGCCAACATTAGCCACGACACTCGGTGAACGTCCTAGGTAAAAAATCGCTGACACTGCTGCCATAAGTCCCATCAAGGTAAAGGTGATGAGCTTAATCTTACTTACCTTAATCCCTGAAAAATAAGCACCTTCTGAATTTTTCCCCATGGCATAGAGTTGACGTCCATAGGCTGTCTTATGTAGAATCAATCCAAAAATAATGGCAAAAACGGCAAAGACCCAAAGAGAAATCGGTAAACCTAAAAAGTTCGAATAACCTAAATCACCAAACCAATCCGGGAAAAGCGTTAAGGAGCGTACATCAAGCACAATCTTAACCACACCCCGGTAAAAAAGCATCCCAGCTATTGTAACAATAACCGCCGATATCTCCTTAAACCTGGTGATGATAAAGCCATTTAAAAATCCGGCTCCGGCTCCTGTTAATAAGCAGACCGTTAAGGCCAACGCCGTGTTCCCTGTCGCTTCATAGGTCAAGCCAAGCGTCATCGCTGACAAGGCAAGAATCGAACCTACCGAGACATCAATGTCTCCCAAGAGGAGAACAAATATCATAGGAAAGACCATAAAGGACAAGTCCATTCCTGCTTGGATAATGCTCATGTAACTTCGTGTGAACACGTCTCCATTTAACACATACATTAATAGGTTAAATAGTAAAAATATGTAAATTAGAATCATTTCCCATCGAACCAAGAATTTTTTGAGTTCGAATTTTCCATCGGTTTTTTCAACACTGAATCGATATGTTTTTTTTATTGTCTCTGTTGTCATATTCGCACCCCTTTATATATTTCTTTCGCGTAATGCCCGCTGTTTTGCCGAGCGTGACGTATAGATATTTAAGATAACCGCTCCAATAATCAACACGCCTTTAATCGCGTCTGTCCAAATACTTAATCCAGATAACATACTTAAGAATGAGCTGATAATGGCAAATAGTATGGTGGAAATGATGATACCCGAGATTTTCCCCGTACCACCGCTGATACTCACACCACCTAGGATACAGATGGCAATAACGTCCATCTCCATTCCCATAGCCATCGTACTTTGAGCAATCGCATAGTTGGACGTGTACAAAAATCCTGCAAATCCGGCAATCGCTCCCATGATGGCATAGACTGCAATAATAACTCCATCACTATTAATCCCTGATACCCTTGCCGAATCAGGACTCGATCCGATAGCAAAGATACGTCGTCCAAATTTTAAATGGGTTAAGATAACATAAAAAATGAAAAACATGATGACTGCGGTAATAATCAAATTATTGACGCCAAAGACACTTCCCACGCCAAATGCCTTATAGCTATCAGAAAAGTTAGCCGGTACAATCCAGCGCGACTGACTGACTACATACGCTAATCCTCGAACCACATAGAGCGTACTTAAGGTTGCAATAATCGGCAGTAATTTTAGCTTACTGATTAAGATCCCGTTATAAAACCCAATAACCGTTCCGATAACAACGGCTAGCATTACAAGGGCAAAGATCGGGACGTCAGGGTGGTCGGCATTAATCATGGCAATAACCGTTCCGCTAAACACCATGGTTGCTGCGATGGACAAGTCAATTCCACGGGTGACGAGTACCATCAACATACCTATGGCCAAGATACCAGCTATGGCATTATTTTTTAACATATCATTTAATGCTTTTGCCGTAAGCAGTTGGGGTGTTAATTGAGACGCTAGGATTAACAAAACAACACATGCCATTATTAATCCGAACGATCTGTTTTTCACAATACTTTTTGCAACATCTTTTGCTGAAAAATGTGCATTTGTTTTGATTGATTCTGCTTTATTCGTCATAATTCATCTCCTGTTTTATTTGTCCGCATTGTAATCCGGAAGCGCCGACGCTAGGATTTGTTCTTGCTCTAGGTTGATATTATCAAATATACTCGATACCCTTCCTTCTCGCATGACAATAACACGATCTGCCATTCCTAAGACTTCCGGCATCTCAGAAGATACCATGATAATGGCATAACCTTTTGCCGCGAGTTCATTCATTACTTCATAGATAGCATACTTAGCACCGACATCAACCCCTTTGGTCGGTTCATCAAGAATCAAGATTTTGATATCATTGACCAACAGCTTTCCAAAAACCACTTTTTGTTGATTTCCACCGGATAGGGTTGAAGGATTGTCGTATAGGCTTCCCGCCTTTAGCTCCATCCGTTCAGCGATATCAATCACTTTTTTCTCTTCCTCTTTTTCATCCATCCAACCAAACTTTGAAAACATATCCAGGTTTACCAAGGTCGTATTTTTGATGATGTCCATATCCAAAATTAAGCCATGCAGATGTCTGTCTTCGGGTAGATATCCGATTCCGTTTTTGTAGGCTTCATTGGGGTTATGATTTTTCACCCGTTGATTCTCCACATAGATTTCACCTGAATCAAGCGTCATGGCTCCGATAATGCTTTGGCACACTTCTGTCCGCCCAGCTCCAACAAGTCCGGTCAGCGCCACTATCTCTCCGCGTCGAACATCAAAACTTATATCTCGAAAATATCCCATCTTAGATAGATTCGCTACGCGAAAGGCTTCCTCTCCAATCTTAGCCGCCTTTGGGGGATACATCTGTGTCAACTCACGTCCCACCATAGCTTTGATCAACTCCGATTGCGATATCTTATCGATATCCCAGCATCCGATATATTGTGAATCTCGATAGACCGTCACACGATTAGCCAAGCGAAAAACATCTTCAAACTTGTGCGAAATCAAGATGATCGATACACCATCATCACGTAGCTTTTCAGCAATACGGTACAACTCTTCACATTCTACCTTGGTCAAAGATGCTGTCGGCTCGTCCATAATTAAAATTCGAGCATTCGCCGATAAGGCTTTTGCAATCTCAACAAGCTGTTGCTTAGCTACACTTAAATCGCCCATCATCGTTTTGGCGTCAATATCACCACCGATGTCATCCAATAATTTTTGCGCCTCTGTATTCATGGTTTTCCAGTCATACATATTAAACTTGTTCATCCGTTCTCTTCCCATGAAGATGTTCTCTGTCACACTTAAGTGGGGAAAAGCGGTTACATGTTGATAGATTGCTGCAATGCCTAGCTCGCTTCCCATCTTGGGATCTTCAACAACCACCTTTTTACCATCCAGATAAATCTCGCCTTCGCTGGGTTGGTGCACTCCGGTGATTACCTTAATCGTTGTAGACTTTCCCGCACCATTTTCACCCATCAATCCGTGAATCTCACCTTGTCTAAGCTCTAAGTTGACGCCGCGTAGTGCCTGCACGCCACCAAAGTTTTTAGAAATGTTTTTCAACTCTAAAATCGCCATATCTCTTGCCAACTCCTACACTGTATTTGCGTGAACACTTTGCTCACATTGAATGTTCGCTTTGTTATGATTGTGTTCGTTTGCTTTCATCTGTTTACATCCTACAACTTTTCCAAGGCATTGTCAATACTTTTATGCATTTTTATGTTCGATTGAGTTCATTTATTGTTCTTCTCTTGTCGATTTTGTTCAGTTATATCACATTATCAGGAAGATATGTTGTTCATGGAAGTAATTTTTCCCATTACACAAAAAAAATAGCCCTAAGGCTATTCTCATTAATATGCGTATTATGTATTTTTTACCAATCTTGTAACGCTTTAACAAGATTATGTACAGATAAATCTTTGCGCTGGATTTCTTGCTTGATTTTTCCGGCTTCGATAACTAAGACTCGGTCACAAAGACCTGCGATTTCTTCAAGATCATTACTAATTAATATAATTCCCGCCCCTGTCTCAGCCAAGTCAGTAAAAATATTATATATATCTACTTTTGAAGAATTGTCCACATTGGCCGTCGGCTTATTAAAAATAAAGACGCGTGACTTACTGAAAAACCACTTTGCCAGCAAGATTTTTTGCTTATTACCTGCACTCATGTTTTCCATAAGATAATCGACCCCTGCATTGGAGACGTTTAACAATTCAAGATAGTACTTAGAAATTAATTGTTTGGCACTTCGACTCAACTTACGTACACGAGGTACATTGGCCGAGACAATATTATCCATAACTGAATCATCAATGAACATACCTTCATTGGCACTTCCAAGGTAACAAATCCCCGCCTCAACGGCATGGGTCGTCGTACGAATCCTTTTCTCCGATCCCTCCACTTTTATGTGCCCTTCAAAATCAATGACACCAAAAAGGGCTTTTCCAATTGACGACTTATATGCACCACGAAGTCCCACAATTCCAAGCATTTCACCTTTTCTAAGCTCAAAATCAATCCTGTGAATATGGTCTGTCGTCAGTCCACGTACGCTTAGTATCTCTTCCCCAAAAGCAATGCGGCGCTTGGGATACTTGTGGACATCCTTTTCCGCAAATTCCAACATTCCTTCTAGAATGGTCTCCTCTGCCTCTTGTATCGCAACTATTTTACCATCCCGCATTGTAACAACCTGGTCAACTACTTGAAAAAGTTCATCCAAGCGATGCGAAGAGTAAATCGTTATCCGTTCATCTGTCATATATTTTTTGACCATAGTATTAAGAAACTGCACTTGATTCAAATCCAGCAAGGTCAAAGGTTCATCAATAATAAGGACATCCGGCTCTTTTGAGAGGGCAATAACCACTTCAAGCAGCTTTTGCGTTGCCATTTTTAATTCCCGAACATGAACCAATGGATCGATGTCCAATCCAAAGGCTTGAAGTATTTCTCCTGTTTTTCTTTTGGCTTGCTTCCAATCGATTCTTTTTAGTCCTAAAATAGATTGTCTCGGCTCACGATTCAAATACATGTTCTCATATACTGTCATATCCTGAAACAATCCATTTTCGTGACACACCATCTCTACCCTCAAGTCATGGGTGACCTGCCCAACATCTGGCTCTATCGTTTTGTTGATGATTTTTAACAACGTCGTCTTGCCTACACCATTTGTCCCTGTGACACCATAAATATTGCCCAGGTCAAACACAGCATTTTCAATGTTCAAAACCACATTATGATGATATGCTTTTTTCACATTTTCAATTAAAATACCTTTTCCACTCATACACTTCTCCTGCGATTAGTTCAACATTGACGTGTGCACCTTAATATTGTTCTCAAAATAAAACGCTTTAAAATCTTCCGGCATCTCTTTGTCCGATACAATGGTCATAATGGACTGTAGCGGCGCCATCTTGACAAGCCCACGTCGATGATATCGGTCACTTGGGACAACCAATATAATATCTCTAGAAACCTGATGAAGCTTCTTATACAGACGGACTTCATTTTTTTCATTGACGGTATACCCATACTGCAAGTCAACACCATCCGCTGTAATGAAAGCTTTTTCAATAAGCAGTTCATCGAGTTGGTCAAACTCTACAACATTGCCGCTGACCATATCAATCTCGCCACCCAGCATAACTAACTTATGATCTGTTTGCTTATATACAAACATTGCAATCTCCACATTATTGGTAACAATAATCATATCCTTGGCATCCACAAGACATTTTACTAACTCAAGCCCCATCCCGCTACCACCAATAAAAACCGTATCTCCAGGTTCTATAGTCTTAGCAGCAACTCCAGTAATACGTTGAAAGCATTGATTTTCATCATTGCTCTCTTCATCTATTTTATATTTTTTTTCATCTAAAGTCGCCCCACTCTTTTCAATGAGGATGGCGCCACCGTAAGTTTTTTCAACAAGCCCTTCTTTTTCCAATTTGTCTAAATCCCTACGAATAGTTACTTCTGAGACATCAAGCTCTTTGCTCAAATATGCTACTTCAACTGATTTCTTCTCTTTAACAAGCTCCCTTATCGCTTGCAGTCTTTCGATACCAAACATTTTATCACCTATATTTCTTTGTCTATTTTACGTCTTCCCCTATGTTCCGAATAATACTGAACAAATATATTTACAAGTAGTATTACACCCATAATTGCATTCATCAAATTCGAATCCACATAAGCTAAGTTCATCAAACGCAGGACAACACTCATGATAACAATGGCAATCAAAACCCCTTTGACCGTCCCTTTGCCACCTTTAATGTCAACGCCTCCTAAACTTACAATCACCAAGCCATTTAATAAATAAGTCTCCCCATAGTCAACCCGTATCGAATTGTAACGCGCCGACATAATCATCGCTGTAATCCCAGCTATACATCCTGCGACAACATATGCCACAAAAACGATTTTTTTCACATTAATTCCTGAGTATATTGCCGCTTCCTTGTTCTTTCCGATTCGATACAGCTGTTTACCAAAGGCGCTCATATTAAGCCACCAGCTAACCGCACCAGCGACAAGAATAAACACAATCAGCGGCGCTGGTATCCCTAGGAGCTTTCCACTGCCGATATGTGTAAACGCTAAGGGAAACGATGTAATTGCACCACCTTTGGTAATATTAAGCGCCGCTCCTCGAAAGAGCATCATCGTGCCTAGCGTTGTTAATATGGGCGAAACTTCCAGATAGCTCACAATAGCACCATTAAGCGCTCCTGTCAATGCCCCGACTACGACCATAACTAAAATGCCAATCATTACCGAAAAAAGTCCAAGCTCTCTAAAGTAATTCATGGATAACGCTCCGATAATTCCTGCCAAAGTTGTCATGGAGACAATCGATAAATTCATGCCACAGACAATTAATGTAACCATTAACGCAATGGAGATCAGTCCATATTCCGGTAATTGATTCGCCATGATAAGGAGTGTCTTAACGGATAAGAACTCTCGACCAAATATCATCGTCCCCAGCAATATAATCCCTGCAAGAATCCCTAGCAACTTTTTTTCGTATGTATTTAGCATTAAGACTCACCTACTTTAATATATCTTTTCTTGATGCGATTTTTAAGAACGCCATAGGCAATCACCAAGATAATAATACCACCAATCATCATGTCATGCCAAAAAACCGGAATACGTGCAAAAACCAGACCACTTCGAAGGATAACGATAAACAAACTGGCCACAAGCGTTCCAAACACTGTTCCATAGCCGCCAAGAATATTGAGTCCACCCAAAATAACAATAAGAATCAGCTCAAACTCGATGTTCATATATGCATCGACACTTGTTTGGTTAAATGTAATCAAGTGAATGGCAGCACTTATTCCTGCACTTAAGCCACTAAATCCATGGGCTTTAATTGTAGATGCCGCTTCCACATAACCTTTTTGAAGCGCCAACTTACGATCACCACCAAAAGCATATAGACTACGTCCAAAGCGCGTGTGTCTCAATACATAATATGTGAGTAGTATCATAACAAGGACGCTTGCGCTTTCAATCAATCCATTATACTCTTGTATCGTGTAGCTTTCCCCTGCAACAAACTGTCCCAAGACTTTTTGATGGATAAATTTGGATATGCCATAAAAAATATGCATCGTTGCAAGGGTCACAACCACTGAGGAAACTTGAAACTTTGCAATAAGGCTACCATTAAGCATTCCTATAACACTTCCAATCAGTGCACCTAAAACTATCACTAGAGGAATCGGAAGGAACACACTTGTACTAATAAGCGAGAGAAAAACACTGGTCAAGGCTATTATACCACCGATAGACAAGTCAAAGTTTCCTTTAATCATCAACGGCAACACGCCAAGTGCGCAGATAAAATACACACTGTTAACCCCGATAAGTTCCAATAAATACGTCGGATTGGCAAAGTTAACATTTGACGAGGATATTCCAACCCATAATATGATTGTAATAAATAAAATATAGCTTTCCCGTTTTTTTAACAGTTTTTTCATGTCCATATGAACCACCATTCTCTTTAAAAGTCATAATCATCTACATTGTCTGCGTTAAAGTCTAACGGTTCCCCCATAATCACCGTCCTATCTGCTTCAATATAGTCTACTGGTCCAATCTCACCATACGATGCTCCATCTTTGATCTGTTGACCTTCTATTAATGTATGAATGACTTCGACAGTTAGACGACCTAAATGATATGGATTCCACAAGGTCACTAGATGTACCGACCCTTCCTTAAGATAGCTGCGCATATCATTTGGAAGTGCTAATGCATAAAGCTTCACTTCATCTTTTGTCCCTAGTACTTTCATTGCCTGAGCCGCTCCCGGTCCGGCTTCTGTCGACATCGCTATAATACCATCTAGTTCCGGATAGGCTTGAATGAGATTTCTCGTGTGGGCATAAGCTTTTTGCTGATCTTCATCCGTTGGGATAATCGTCAGTAAATTTAACTTCGGGTATTGCTTCGCTTGATATTCTTGCATCCAATGAATCCATGTATTTTGGTTGTCTGCAGTCATTGATGCTGTCAATATAGCATAATTGCCTTCTTCTCCCACAAGCTTGACCGCTTCATCGATAATATGGATTGCCAAATCTTTTGCCGAGACCTGATTGACAAAGACATCCCTACTATCACGGACTGAATCCGCGTCAAACGTAACAACAATAATGCCCTGCTCCCTAGCTTCTTCTAGAACAACTTTTACCGCATCCGGGTCTACCGGTGCAATGGCGATGACATCCACTCCATCATAAATCATATCTTGAACAATGTTGACTTGAGACGCAGCGTCTGCTGAAGAAGGCCCTCGATAAATCAGCTCCATCCCATATTGATCAGCAACTTCTTTGGCCCCTTCGGCGCATTGATCAAAATAAGAGATGCCGCTAACCTTGGGAATCATACCGATACGGATTGTATCTGACGTTCTTGGCTCATCTATGGAACGCTCTTTACACCCTGTAATCACAAACAAAAGCAAAAGAATATATATCACTGCATACTTCAACCTTTTTTTGCCTTTCATTGTCTAACCACCTTAAAATTCTGTCTTTTGCATTTTCGCAACCGTACACAAACGATACGAATCGAAAATTCAATCCTTTTCATTGTACTGTATTTTTTTTAAATACACAAGAACTCTTAACAAAATTAAGGATAAATCCGTCGTCTTTTTTGTACTAATGTCATAATCATAGGAATACACAACAACTGCAATATAATCCCCGGAATCGCATTAAGCAACGCACCACTTAAAAACATCTGTAATGAAAACGCTCCTTTTGCCGATAGTCCCAACAAAACGACTTGAACGCTCCCCCACACCAAGCGTCCTGCAATCATCGCTACAATAAGCGCCACGTATGTCCATCCGATTTTTTTTGGAAGATACCCATAGACAAGACCAATGACAACGCCATAGGTCATCAATTCAAAGGCCATAGCAATCGCCACCGGAAACATCGGCGGCATGCTAAAGACCATTGAACGAAAGATAGGAAGTATAAAACCTACGATTCCTCCGTATTTCCACCCGCAAATCAATCCACAAAGTAATACAGGAAAATGCATCGGCAAGAACATATTACCCATCTGTGGAATCTGCGCTGTTAAAAAAGGTAAAACCATTCCAAGAGCAAGCATAAGACCTGCTAATACCAAATTCGTTATCGTATTTTTTTTCATCGTTGTTCTCCTTTATTCGTTGTTTTTTTTAACCCTCTATACAATAGCACTTCGTGTTTGCTTTAAGTCAACATTTTTCTGTATTTTTCGCTACAATAACGGTTTTACTCTTTACGTTTTTATGTTATCCTAGGATTTTAGGATTAATCAGCAACGATTAGGAGGAACTATGTCAAAATTATTACTCATCATACTTGTACAACTTGCTTATGTCCCCATGCTAACCCTTCGAACCATTAGTATGGTCAAGAACCTAAAATTCTTTACCGCTTTTTTTGGCTTTTTGGAAGCCTTAATCTACATCTTCGGTCTAAGTATTGTCCTTTCTGGAGAGCAAAGCTATCTTGAAATGGTTATATACTCTGTCGGTTTCACTCTGGGTCTTATCGTTGGCATCTATGTCGAACAAAAACTTGCGATTGGGTTTATTGATGTACATGTCAATATCAACCATGAGAACGAAGCTATGGTTGAGACGCTTCGTGAAAAAGGTTTTGGCGTCACTGTTTTTTCCGGAAAAGGGCGTCTTGGTGCCAGACACCGCCTAGACATCTTAACCCAGCGTAAAAAAGAAAAAGAGTTGATGGACATTATCTATGACTTTGAACCTGAGGCATTTGTAATCTCTTATGAGCCCAAAACGTTTAAGGGCGGTTACCTCACAGAGATTATGAAAAAACGCCTGCGTAAAAATCTCAACATAAAAAAAGCACCTGCTCCAGATCATACTCCACTCGTTCAAAGTGTTGTAGAAGAAATTACTGAAGAGGCGCAACAACTAAAAAATAATTGGTAAGCATCTTATGTGTAGCTGAAGTATTGGTCTATAACGTTCCTTTTAAGCCAATCGCTTCAGCTTCTTTTTGCATACCGGCAATGGTTTCTTGGATAATATCATCGAGCTCTACACCTAACACGTCACATCCGTTGAGAATAACCTCACGATTTACCCCAGATGCAAATGAAGCTGTCTTAAATTTTTTCTTGACAGACTTTAATTTTAAATCAAGAACACTTTTTGAAGGACGCATGAGGCAAGTCGCGTTAATCAACCCGGTCAACTCGTCTATTGTGTACAAGATTTTTTCCATTGTATGTTCTGGCTTCACTTTAGAGCATATACCATACCCATGACTGCATATTGCATGAATATACTCTTGCGGATACCCATGTTCCGTGAGAATTTCAATGACTTTTTCACAATGTTGCTCTGGATATTGTTCATAATCCAAGTCATGCAACAATCCGATAATTCCCCATTTTTCTACATCTTCTCCTTCTTTTTCTGCAAAATGACGCATAACAGCCTCAACAGCTAAGGCATGCTGTTGCAACGCTTGTGTCTTTGTATATGTTGTTAACAGTTCCCATGCTTTTTCTCTTGTTATATCCACAATGCTCTCTCCTTTATGTGTATAAATATTATTTTGAATCGATTATCGTCCATCCTCATTTAGCAGCTGTCTTGATTTTGTTTTGCGAAGAATCTCTGCGTACTTCGTTCCTAAGCGTTCCAAATCAACTGGTTTAAGTATTAATCCAGCTATTCCCATCGCTTTGATTTCATGCAGTGTCACACTATAATCTGTTGCTGTCATCGCAATAATGACAGGAAGTTCTTGACGCTTTTTAACCGCTTCGACCATCTCATAACCATTTAACTTGGGTAATTCAATATCTAAAAGCACTAAATCGTAAGAATTATGCACAATCTTATCAAGTCCTTCACGACCATCAATGGCAACATCAACATTAATCCCCAACGATAAAAACTGGTTTTCCATAACTCGGCGTACAATCCGACTATCTTCAACAATCAGTATTCGATTTAAGTGTCCCTGTCGATGTATCCGTTCTAATAGATGGTGCCGATTATCATCAGGTTCTGTATCTGAATATGTCTGCGCTATATTTCTAAATGTACGTTCAAGACCGACGGCGCAATCAACAATACATGGATCAAAGTGCGTTCCTCGCTCAGTAATAATAATATCCATCGCTTCATCATGCGTCATGGCCACCTTATATATACGTTCTGAAACCAGCGCATCATATACATCTGCTACTGCCATCAGTCGCCCTACAAGAGGAATCTCTTCTCCTTTAAGCCCTCTAGGGTAGCCGGTTCCGTCATAACGCTCATGATGGGTATAAGCAACTTCGGCCGCATAGTTTAAAAAGTCATTATTTTTTAGTTTACTGCCAACTTTATTAATTGCCTCATATCCAAGTGTGGTATGACGCTTCATCTCTTCATATTCTTCTTCTGTCAGTCGTCCGGGTTTAAGTAAAATCTCATCCCGTATTCCAATTTTTCCAATATCATGTAGCGGAACCGACATATAGATGGCTTCTATATTTTCCGGTGTCAATTCATCGACAAAAAAACCTTGACGCTTTAAGGTAATCGCCAACGCTTTGACATAATTTTGTGTACGTTTGATATGTTCACCGGTTTCAGGGTCTCTATATTCTGTTAAGGAAGCTAAGCTAGAGATCATCACCGACTGAACCGCCTGTAAGTCCTGGGTATTATCCAGCAATCTTTGATTTTTAAGCATATTAAGCGCATTACGAATCTCAATATGCATAACCCCTTTATGAAAAGGAGCTTGAATAATCCCCATCAAATCCAGCTTACTTAGCTCTTGATAAAGCGCTTCATCTTTTGCTTTACTAAGTACAACAATTGGTGTCGAACGTGTAAGCACGGATTTTTTTATGATTTGAATGACTTTAATATATGGATCTTCAAGTGAATTAATCTCAACCATAAACAAATAGGGCTTTATGTGGATTAATGCATGAAAAAATTCTTCATAGTCATCAATACTTAGATCCAGCAGATTCAGCTCATCAAAAACGTCAAGCACTTTCTTCTTGGCTTCATTGTCTTGAATATGTGTTATAACATTTTTACTTTCCATAGGATCACTCCATTCACTTCTTTATTATACATGTTTCTATCGATGAATTCACTATTTTTCTTCTATACTTATAGCATTTCCTAACGTATTAGCGTATAATTGAAATATGTTCATAGTTTTGTGCACAGAGGGGTGACATGTATGAAGCAAAAAACGCAATCGGTTATTAAGACATTAAATATTTCCTATTTAATTCTTTCAATTTCAACCTTGATTATTGTTAGTTCCGTCTTGATTTTTGCTTGGACAACATCTAATAATCAATTAATTGACACGCTTCAACACGAAGCACAATCCAATCTATTAGAAGAAGTCGAAGAAGTTCTAACTAGTCCTGTTCATATCATTAAATTTGGACAAACACTTTTAAATACTGAGGCTATTGATATTACGGATAGTGCACAGCGCGATCCTTATTTTGTTAGCGCTTTAGATATCGCTCCTGACCATATCTATAGTTATTCTATGGGTACACCTGACGGTTATTACTATGGAGCTCGACGCGGAGAAAACGGTTCTATCGAAATCATGTTGGCTGATGAATCAACAGATTTTCATTCCATCTATTATGGTATTGATACCACTTATAATCGCGGCGAAAAAATCCTGACCAATCCTGTGTTTGACCCTAGATCCCGCCCATGGTACACCGAGGCTTTAAATCAAAACAATTCTTCTCTTGTTTTTTCTCCTATATACAAACATTTTGTTATGGATGATTTGGCGCTATCTATTTCTGCGCCTGTCTTTGATGATGCACATAATTTATTAGGTGTCCTTGGTGCCCACTTTACCCTTAATCGTCTCAATGAACAAATGCATACCTATGCAACTATATACAAAGGTGACAGCTATATTATCGAAGCAGACTCCGAACTTGTCATCGCCAACTCTTTAGGGCTTGCCAATTATAAGATGTCTAGCAATTATTTTGAACGTATTCCTTTTTCCAGTCTAGGAAGTCAAGAAGCTATTGATGCTCTTAACCACTATAAGCAAACCGGTGAAGGCAACTATGTTGCCAACGCTTGGCCACAGGAGACTTTTTTACGCATCGTCCCCTATTCGTCTTATGGATTGGACTGGTTAATTGTCATTGAAATTCCTACCCACCCTATCATAAAGACATACTATACGACAATTTTGGTTGCTCTTATTCTTATTTTGATATTGGCTGTTTTTTCAAGCTATGCCTGGAGCAAACGCAACAAAAAAGTATTGCAACCTATTATTGAGCTTACCAATATAACCCAAGCGTACTCTGAAGGCAATCACAATCTACGCGTATACTCCTATCAGGACAATGAGTTTGGTCGTCTTGCCAAAGGGTTTAACCAGATGGCCGATACGATTAGCACTCAAATGGAAACTTTAGAAGAAAAAGTAGCGAAGCGCACTCAAGCGCTACAAAAGTTAAACAAATCTTTGCTGGACCAGCAAAATACCATCGTCTATCTAAGTTATCACGACCAATTAACCGGACTTTATAATCGTCGTTACTTTGAAGAAACACTAAAACGTTTGGACAATTCACATAATCTACCTATAAGTCTGGTCATGATTGATATGAATGGTTTAAAACTGATTAACGATGCTTTTGGACATGCTATTGGAGATAGTTATCTGAAAAAGCTTGCCGAGATTATACGCCATCATCTGCGTACAAGCGATGTCGCCGCCCGTTATGGCGGAGACGAATTCATTATTATTCTTCCAAAAACCAATACGCTCGAAGCTAAACTTGTCCTTAAGCGCCTATATGACTCCATTGAAAAACCAGATGTTGGTATTGTCCCACTGTCCATTTCCTATGGAATCAAAACGAAAAATATGCCTAGCGAATCCATTATAGAGATTTTGAATACTTCTGATGAAACCATGTACACCAAAAAATTAACAGAATCTCAGGTTTTTCGTTCGTTAGCTATAGAGAAAATATTAAACCACCTAAAAGAACACTTTCCCTTGGAGCATCAACATGCACTTGATGTTCAAAAGTATAGTATCGCGTTTGCCACGTACTTAAATCTTGATACAATCAATATCGAACATCTTCACCATGCAGCGTATATGCACGATATTGGAAAGGTATCTTTTCCTCGCGAACTTGTTGAAAAGCCTATGCACGCATTGACCCCTGAGGAATTTGATGTCGTTGCTCGTCATACCGAAATAGGCTATCGTATTTTAAACGCTGCCAGCGAGACCCAAGCTTATGCAGAAATCGTTTTAGAGCATCATGAAAATTGGAACGGCGAAGGCTATCCTAAGGGATTAAAGGGTACAGAAATCTTAATTGAAGCGCGCATTTTACATATTGTTGAAAACTATGTAACCTTTGTCAATGATTTTCAATCTGACGAAGAAGATTTTGATACTACACTCGCCTTTTTACACAAGCAAAAAGGGGCCGAACTCGACCCCCAACTTGTTGATGCCTTTATTAACTTTCTTAAACAAAACCCTCACGCATAAGTGCCTTATATGACTTTAATTTCTAGACCTGCAAACACCAAGTCATGGTCAATAATCAGATCCGGCACACGTTTTTCATATGTCATGGTCATGTTTTCAATACCTGACAATTTTAACTTACCGTTGGTTTCAACATACCACTCTTCCGGCACAAGTACCTTGACTCCCGCATAGGAAGCCATGAGCTCTAATACATAGGGCTCTCTTCGTGTTTTTGCCTGCGTATAATCTAGGGTTGTGTCTGAGAACATAGCTCCAAGGCTAATAATCTCTGGCTGTTTTGACATATCAACACTTTTCTCCCCAAATGTTGATATAAGTTCGTAACTACTCGCTAATCCTATGGCTTTTTTGATTCGAGTAAGAAGAAAAACCATGTTCGCTACACCTAGCACCAGCAAAATATAACTTACGACTTTTCCAAGTTTTTTCATATCACTCATCTCTCCTTTACCTTTTAAATCATCCTTATAACTTTTCAGCAATATTTAAAATCATTCGTTGTGTTTCCATAATGGACAAACATGGATCAGTAATCGATTTTCCATAAACTCCACCGTCAATTTTTTGACTTCCACCTTCAATATAACTTTCAACCATGATTCCTTTGACATATTGTTTTAAATCTGAATCATAACTTCGATTTCGCATGATTGCATCAGCAATACGAGGCTGTTGTTGAAACTGTTTATTGGAATTGGAGTGGTTAACATCTACGATGATACTTGGATACTTAAGATCGCGCTCCAAATACTGCTCAATCAAATATTTTAAATCCTCAAAGTGGTAATTTGGAATATTGCGTCCATATTGATTCACAAATCCACGCATGATGGCATGTGCAAAAGGGTTCCCTTCGGTTCTAACCTCTTGACCTCGATAGATAAAGTTATGTCCAATCTGAGCTGCTCTGATAGCATTGAGCATAACGGACGTATCTCCACTTGTAGGGTTTTTCATACCTGCCGGAATATCAATGCCACTTGCCGTGACTCTATGTTGTTGATTTTCTACACTTCGAGCGCCTACAGCCACATAACTTAATATGTCATCAAGATATTCATGGTTATCCGGGTAGAGCATCTCATCTGCACTCGACATACCAGTAAGCTCTCCTGCTTTTACATGCATTGCTCGCATTGCTTTAATTCCAGCTTCCATATCCGCTTTTTCCAATGGATCTGGCTGATGAAGCATTCCTTTATACCCTTCTCCTGTTGTTCGTGGTTTATTTGTATATATTCTTGGAATAATCAGAATCTTTTCTTCTACTTGTTCTTGTATTTTATATAATCGCTCAATATAATCTAAGACTGATTTTTCATTATCTGCAGAGCATGGTCCGACAATCATTAAAAACTTGTCTGATTTGCCTCTAAATATATCTTGTATTTCTTTATCTCTCTCAATCTTTGCTTGAACAAAAGCTTTAGATACCGGGAGTTGCATCTTAATCTCTTCCGGCGATTGAATGTTTTGAACAAATTTAAAACTCATGTGTGTCCTCCTTGATATGGTGCTACATCTTCCATAGTTTCTGCCTTTCAACCTATTATACTCTTGAATGCTTAGATATTCAAATCTTTTTGAAAGGGCGAAGGTACCACCGATTTATCTAGCAGGTCTTGCATCCATTACTTCTGGCTCTACTGCTCGCGTAAAAAACAATGCAGCTGCATATCGAAGCGTTACATAAAAAACTGCAAAAGTACACACTGCCATTTGTATCTTCCCTATATATCCAATCCACTCAAGACCGGTTTGTGCTCTACTTATATAGTTAAAATACTGCATCGTTGATGTCGCACCGATAACTAAAGGAAATGTATATGCGGAGTAACTTGGATAGAACTTCAATCGATATAATCGAAGCAATTGTACCCATGCAAAGAGCGTGGTTAAAATACCAATGCACCACAAAACAGTCAATAGCATGTTTGACCATTGAAGCCCCAATTGTACATAGCCGACAACTAATAGATTTGCAGGCGCTGCAAAGATAATAATCAAAGGCTTTAAAGGTTCTTTTTGTATCGGGTATTTTATATAGCGCCAAAAAACTATCGGAATTAATATGCCATAGCTTACTAGTCCAAAAATAAAGGCACCAACACCAACAACGTCCATATGAAATGCTTTTGCTGTTACACTGGCACACACGATACCCACATAAGTTACAAAATAACTTGCATATACATTTTTAATATTCCAGGGAACAAGGTATTTTATTGAAAAGGCGATGATGATACCAATATTTAACGTTAGCCCCAGCGCCCATAGCACCATGGCAACAATTCCTACATAGGGTTTTGCATAAACCGAAAGTAGCATCATCCCCATTGGCAACGTTGCCATAACACTTGCCACCGGAAGTATCCCGAATGCTTTTTTGATTGAATTGGGTAGAATAATCATCTTAAGAATAAGAACAACAAGAATAAAGCTTGCAAGTATTGCACACACAAGCTTTGCATTTGAGCCAATGGGCTTTGCCAGTAGATTTCCAAGCGCCGCATATGCCAGCATCAATCCTGCAATTGGATACGGCACTTTTTCTAAGAATCTTCTCATACTAAGGGCCTCATTTCTCTGGCATATTCCCAATGGTTTAAAATGATTTCTGCAGTTTTTGCCGCCATCTCCCCTGTAAAGGCAACACATTGACTTTTATGTTCGCCACTAGCCATATCCATTCCTTTTGTTAGAACACTGCAACATAACACTTTGTGATTGGCTTTAAAATGAGCCTGAAGTTCATTAGCAAGCTCAAGTGTTTTCACACTCAATGGATCTGCTGGCGAAGACCCTGTTGTGCGTCCAAAGACAAGCCCCAAAGAAAGGACACCTCCGGATACTGCACCACAGGTACATTTTGATTTTCCAATACCGACCGGAAATCCGGATGCCATGGCAATTACTTCTTCTGGTACATCCAGTTCAAAATTACTGCGAATAGATGAAATCACTGCCTCTGAGCAATAGAACTTACCTTCTCTAAAAAGATTTTCTGCATCTTCTCTTACTTTTTCAACACTAACTTGATTTGTCATACTTAATCGTCCTCCTTTTTTTTGAGTGCACCTGCAATCGATGCGTCTAATTCATGACATCATGTAATTATATCAAAAAAAAGGAAAACTATATATACTTATTTTAATGCTTTTGCAGATATATGATTTTTCATATTCATTCGAATACACTCTCTTTGTTCATGTGTCGCCGGTGCATTTTGAGATAGTTCTAGTGCCCAAATCACCGCGCCAACCATAGGAACGACATCTAAGATACGCGGCTTAATTGCATACCCTGAATATTTATGTACATTCTCAATAAAAGTCTCTAACATTAATGGATTTTTTACTTTCGTCCAAAGCGATCCCGCTAAAACAACATCCGGTTCTTTTTTAAACGCCAGGTGTTGAATACATCCTGATACCGACTTCGCCATCTCTAGGGCCGCCTTTTTGACAATATCTGCGGCTATCTTATCACCTTCTAGTGCGGATTCCATCAATATGGTCACAATCATCTTATCTTGATCGCGACATTGAATGAACTTATGATAGATGCGTTCTAAAAGGTCTTGCGCCGTATCTGCTTCCATTACTTTCATGATACGTTCAACCATAACCGTATACTCTCCACAGCGTTCGTAGTAGTTATAGACTGAATTAACTGCAAGGGTGGATAAAAATCCACCACCTGCATAATCCCCTGTTACCATTCCTATTCCACCAACCTGTAGGATATCCCCTTGCTCATTAATTCCACTGGCTACCGTTCCTGTCCCATTAATCGAGCAAATGCCTATTCCTGAAGGGCACCCTGCTTTTATTCCAAGTACCGAGTCATTACTAACTACAAAATCAGCAAACCCTACCTTTTGGATACTTGCTTCAATAATTTTTCGCTGAGCCGGAGTATCAATTCCCGCTAATCCAAAAGCGGCTGTTACATCCGATGGGTTAATCCCATGCTTTTGCATTAAGTAGTCTAAGTCTTTAAGCATCAAGACTTCTGCCTCTTCAAAACCACCAGCTAGGCTTTCATGACTACGACTTGTTGTATGTAAGTAGTCTATGAGTTCCCCTTCTTTTGTAAACAAACCATAATCCGCTTTAGTTCCACCACCATCAACACCTAATAATAATTTCATCTCTATGCTTTCCCCTTTTATTGAAATTGACTCAAATATTTCTTATGTGCTTGCTTCATCTCTTCATAGCAGTCATACGCCTTTTGATAGTCTCCGACTAAAGGATGAATAAGTAGTGCTTTCATGGCTTCGGCGTCTGATCCGGTCAATGCTGCTTTAATCGTATGGCGCTCATATGCTTTGACGCATTGCATCATTTCCTTTACATGGTCGTTATCAAATCCAGGAATCGCTATCGGCTTAACCGCATCTTTTCCAACCACGCAAGCCATCTCCACCACGTCATCATCCTCCATAAAACTTAGGGCGCCTTGATTACGTACATTAACCACATGAATGTCTTTTGTGTCGTTATAGATGGAATCCACTAACGATATAGCTGCTTCAGAGTATCTTGCACCTCCACGACTTTCTAATTCTTTGGGCTTTGTCTTGATTGTTTGCTTTTTATATAGCTCCAATAAGCTTTCTTCAATATCCATGCAAACTTCTCCACGGCACTTTTCCTCATGGCGAAGATGTTCCAGCTTTTCTTCTCTAAAGTAAAAATACTCTAAATAGGGTGATGGAATGGCTTCAATTGTTTGTATCAAATTCGTGCTAAAACCTTTTACAGGTATATTTTTCATACCTTTTCCATTAAACCCTTGTTCTAATACTTGAGGAAACAAATCCTTGTCTCCTTTTTTTATTCCTGTGATATAGCTTAAGTGATTAAGACCTAAGTATTCAATATCCAAGCCTTCTTCTCCTAGTCCTTCATGAACTTCAGAGAACATGTTAATGGGTACATTACATAAGCCAACCGTTTTGATTTTTGTATGATTTTGCAATGCTTCTGCAAGAATTCCTGATGGGTTGGAAAAATTAATTAACCATGCATCGGGGCACAGTTGCTCCATTCTTTTGGCGATATCCATCATGACAGGTATTGTTCTTAGTGCCTTGAAAAAACCGCCAATCCCTGTTGTCTCTTGTCCAATGAATCCATATTTTAGAGGAATCTGTTCATCAAGTACCCTTGCTGCCAGTTTTCCTACACGTATTTGTGCCAAGACAAAGTCCGCATCCTTTAATGCTTCATCAAGATCTTTTGTTTGTAGAACGTCAATATCAAGCTTGGCATTGTCAATCATTCGCTCACTAAGATTGCCCACAACCTCTAGCTTCGTCTCGTCAATATCCATTAAAGCCAAGTGGGTAATTGGCAAGCTTTGCTTACGCATAATCATCCCTTCAATAAGTTCAGGTGTATATGTACTTCCAGCGCCGATGATTGCTACTTTGAGTTTTTTCATTTTTCTTCTCCTTTTACTTTTGTATATATGAATTTGATTTGTTCTTGTCTAGGAATGTTCTCCTCAATTATTCTTGGTTGATTCTTTAATACAAAGTGCAGGTACCATTTTTGCATTTCCTGTCGGCTTTTCTTTTCCTTCTAAAAGTCGAAGGAGTTCGTCGACTGCTTTTTTTGCCATTTTTTCTGCCGGTTGCTTTATCGAGGTAATCTGTGGCTGATAATGGTTAGCCAAGATGCTATCATCATATCCAATGACACTCACATCTTGAGGCACCCTTAATCCACAATCTTTTAGTGCATTAATCGCACCAAGGGCAATATGATCATCAAAAGCAAAGACTGCTTCAGGAATCTGCTCTTTTTTTACCCATTCTTTAATTGTCTTGTATCCTGTCGGCTGGTCATAATGTCCATACTTTGTACAATAAGGCTCTGTCCTTGCCTCCTTAAGCGCTTTTAGCGCCCCTTTATATCGATCTTGTGTCGAAGATGATGCTTTTTCTCCACCAATGAGTCCAATCTTTTTCAAACCTATATCCAGCAAGTACTTTGCTGCAATATATCCGCCTTCTTCATTATCCGATAAAATCGAATAGCTTCCAAAATCGGCTGTCTGATTATCTATAATAAGATACGGTACTTTCTGTTCTTCCAGTACCTGAGCAAAAAGCTTTTCTTTAAACGGTGCCATGATAATTACTCCATCCACACGCTTTTGTTCTAGAAAAGCAATATTTTCCCGATCGTCTTCTTTACAAATGCTTAATGTCACTAGATATCCATTATTAAAAAATTCTCGATTCAACGCTTCAATGATGCTATCATAAAACCCGTCGCCTAAATCAGAAATCATAACCGCAATCACATTTGTCTTACCTGTGACAAGGGTTCTTGCTGCGGCACTTGGTACATAGCCCAGTGTCTTCATGGCGTCCATGACTTTTAGGCGATTTTCTTCCTTCACACTAGGATGATTACGAATTGCTTTTGACACGGTGACATAGGATAAGCCAGATTGTTTAACAATATCATTTATAGTAACTTTCATATTTCCTCCAAAACTATATACGTATATACTTTTAAGCAAATTATAACGGATGATGGACAAATTGTCAATCATCCACTATACATTTTCAATAGAGTTTCATGAAATAGTTACAATGTTTTATCAAGTACAAGCCCTTTTAAATCTTCTTTCATCAGCTGCATATCATCGATAATCTTGCTAATCTCTATTTGAGCCTGAGTTACATCTAACATATTATTAACAACTTCATTTTTATTATTTCTAATCTTTGTTTTTGAGTTGTCGTTAATTATCTCTAGATCTGTTTCTTCTTTTTCTTCCTCTTCTTGCTTTTCTTCTTGGGCTTTTTCTACTTTTTCTTGATTTTCTTTTGCTTCTTTTTCAATCTTTTCAACACCTTCATTAATAAGCATACTCATAATACTTTTATCCGTCAATTCAACAATATCTTCTGCGGCTTCTTGTGCATCTACCATTGGATGGCTTTTTAATTTTTGCCTTAAGATAGAATCAATGGCATGTGTTGATGTTTTTATGATTTCCTGATGCTCCATTTTTTGTTTTTTGTAAAGCTCTCGCGCTTCCTGATTGTCTATCGCCGCTTTTTGAAACTCCGACAATCCTTTTTCATTGAGTTGTTTTAGGCGCTCTATTTCATCTTCTGAAAAGAACTCCTGCATCTCTTCATCGTTATATCCATACTTCTTATAAATTCTTTCTTTGTTTAATAGCATCAAATCTTCAAATTCTTGGTCTCCCGGCTTTACATCAAACATCTCCATAAGCTCTTTTTGACGCAAATCAACCTCGTCAATTTCTTTGTTCAGACTTGCTATCTGATCTGATGATTGCTTAATATTTTCACGAAATGCACGCAACTGTTGGTCCACTTTCTTATCGGTTTCAAAGACTCCCTTAAGTACTTGCTTTGCCTGATTGCGACCAAATTCGCGCCGATCATCTATCAAACTATTATTTAATACAGAGCGTCCTGCATAATAGACCGTCTCACCTTTGCTGTTGATTGCCGTTTGTCTAACCGCCTCATCCTTTGGCATTGTTTCTAAAAATGTTTTTGATGCATCAATTCTCATCGTTACCCCTCCATCTATTAAATACACTTCAGATGGCAATATTAAAAATCTAAACTATATTGTACATCCGAAATTGTTATACTATTGTTCTCTCGAAGATTGACAGATTCATATGTATAGGCACCCTTTTTCCCATGAATAATTCGGATATCCGGTCTTAACGGGAAACCTTTGGGAACACTATCTATGACAGCAATCTGACCTGTATTTAACTTCACAAGCGATCCTGTTGGATATGGATTGATTTTTTTTACAAAAATATTCACCAAGTTCATGTCATAGTGACGCCCTGCGCCTCCCATAATGCCTTCGATTGCCTCAATGGCAGTCAAAGCTCTTCGATACGGGCGATCCGAAGTCATTGCGTCATAGACATCTGCAATACCTACAATTTGCGCCAATGGATGAATTCCCTCTTTGTCTACACGATTGGGATATCCTGACCCATCCAAATGTTCATGATGTTGCAGTGCAATGGATTTAACATATGCACTTAAAAAAGCTTGTCCTTTTAAATATTCATAGCCTTTTCTAGGATGCATGATGACTTCAATTTTTTCTTCTCGTGTCAATTCACCTTTTTTGTAGGTAATCCCTGAATCAATGAGCGCCATCCCAATATCATGAAATATAGCTCCCATAAAAACATGCTGAATCATCTCATTGGTCAGTCCGGCTTCCCAGCCTATAAGCACCGACAAAATAGCTGTGTTGATTGCAGAACTATATAAATAGTTGTCTACATTTTTGATGTCAATTGTTTCTAATTGTACCTCTTTAGCAGAACTCAATTCATAGATAATCTCTTCTGCCAGTTTTTTCAAAGGGTCCATAAATTCATATATGGATTTTGGCTTCCACTCTCCCTGCGCATCCTTGTAGCCGGCCGCACTAAATATATCTTTTACTAACATCATCGCTTGATGACGTAAGTGCGGGTCAACCACTTTTTCTATTTTGTTATCACTGTGCTCATCATAGATATACACTGTGAATATACTGTTCGCATTGATTTTCTCAATGAGACGCGGGCTTAATTTGGCACCTTCTTTTAAAAGTATACGCCCATCCAACGTATATAAGGTGTCTGCCAAGATTGCGTTTTCAGGTATAAACTCTGTTGGTACAATACGCATTTTTTATTTTCCCTTCTGTTATTCAAGTTAGCATTATTCGTCATTACAGATTATATATCGAAACAACCCCTCTATTTAACAAGTCCTTTCTCTAATATTTTACACACTTTTAGTAACGTATTACTATGATCAACTTCTGTTGCTGACGGATATTGATCTATGTGCATCGTTACCATTGTCAAAATGAATGCTGCTGTCTCGACATCAATGTCTTCACGAAATGTTGTATTTTGAATATACTTCAAAATAATCTGTTTGTAAAGGTCCATTGTTGCTGGAACCAGTTCAGATAGGATGATATTTTTTGTCTCTTGAGGAACTTCGTTTAAAAATCGTTGCTTTAATTCAAATATTCGCCTATCTCTAGCCTCAAATTCATATGCCTTATTCATAAGTTGCATCAACATCTTGGAAAAATCAAGCTCACCGTATTGATCTAGAGCTTCTAAGAGCATCTCTTTTTTATCTTTTCCTACATCATAAAATATGTATTTATACAGGTCATCTTTATTGTCAAAATATTGATAAAAACTACCCTTGGGTATCTTTGCAAGAGCAACGATTGCATCAATAGTTACAGCACTATAACGCTTCTTGGAAAATGCTGTTTTTGCACTTTCTATAATCCGCTCCTGTTTTTCTTGGGATAAATTAAAAAATGTATCTTTTGGCATGACTGTTCTCCTGTCTTTGAATTTTTTAGTACACAAAAAGCCCTAGAAGAATAAATACTATCGACATCAGAAAAACCGAAATAGTCAATCTCATCTTTTTCTTTGGATTATTAAGTGTATCCGAAGCAAAGCGCCGAAACTTTTCATAATTAAAAAGCAACGCCGATATCTTGATTAAGGTCAACGAAAGTACGGTAGCAATAATCCAGCTTCCACGCACCTCAAGGGAAACAACTTTATACCATGTTACCCCTACAAGAATGATTCCTCCCATCGCAAGACCATAAATCCACTTTGGCTTTTTTTTCGCATAGGCTCGCTGAAGTTCCCACCGATTCCAGCGTTCTCCTAATCCTACCATAAGAATACGTGTTATGATACCGACAAACGCCCATCCAAAACATAAATAACTAAAGTAATTAAACTCCATATCGCTCTCCTTTTTATATGACTAGTGGTCATGTGACTTATAGTCATATATTATGCTTTTCCAAGCCTTCTGTCAATACCCTTAAGAAAAAAGCTCTAACAAAGGATTGATTTCCTTTGTTAGAGCGATATTAACACGTATGATTATATTTTTTTCGTTAAGACTTTTTAATTAAACTCCTTATATCGTACTCCGTCTTTATCAATCTTTTGAATCAGACGCATCTCTTCGGCTGTCGGCATAGGAAGGGTATCTACATTATCTGTATCCACACGAAAACCTGTCTGAGCAACGACTTCTTCCATGGTTGTTAAGGGGCTAATAGCCTCAAGTTGTAGTCGTCCGTCTTGAAATTTAAACATAGCTAATGGGGTGATAATCCGATCAATATTGCCACGCGTCGTCACAAAGTTCACCTTCTCAACAAATGTTCTTGGATCATGCTTACTACGCCATATCAAGGCACGCTTGACTGTTGGTATCAAGACAGCACTTCCGGCTCCACCTGGAAGGCGAACTTTGGGTTTATGATAGTCGCCGATAACGGATGCGTTGACATTGCCATGAACATCAAACTGTACTCCTGACAAAAAAGCCACATCAAGCTCGCCTCGCATAGACAGGTCAAATATTTCTTCGAGTGGAAAAACCGCTTCCGAACGGGTATATTGCTCATGTCCTGCTGAAGAATAAGGTGAGAGTTGCTGTGCTAAGGGATTCACACCGCCTGGAATATTCAGATAAGTCAGTTCTTTTGCATGCATAGCCTTAGCTAATAATATGGCTACCATCGGAAGCTGAGAAGATACTCCGTGAAACACTTTCTCATTATCCTTTAGTAAATGCGCAATGGTTACGACCATGATATCTGCCGGATGCATCTGTTGTTGTTGTTTTATTACCATGAAAATCCACCACCTTTGCCTTGATCTTGTCCACGATACTTGTCTAAATATGCCTCAAAACTACTTTCTTCTTTATCCGCCAAAAAATCTCGGATAACTTTATCTTGAACTTCATAATGTCCCGACAAAGACCCTGGTGCACTTGCTTTTGGCATCAAAACAATGGCTTCCACCAAAAATCCAGGAATCGATACCTTATCTTGATTTAAGCGAATCTGCGCATTAGATATTATTTTTTCTGTTGATAGAATCACGCGTTTTGCCGCTCTTGACATTAATATATCATCAAACTTAGGTCCTTCAATAATGGCATTACCACTTTCATCACATGCATTAACATGGATAATGGCAACATCTGGACGAATTGCTTTAACGACCGTAATCTCTTCTCCACTAAAAGGGTCCGTCACTTTATCAAAGTAAGTATTCGCTTCAATGAGGTCACTAATTTGCAAGCCTCGCACCGGCATAAAAGGCACGCCAATCTTCGCTGCATTCAACGCACTAATAACTGTGTAACATGCATGTTCATTGCCTTGAACACGTCCACTTTCAACAGCTTTACGATAATAAGTAGCCAGTCCATATTCGGTTTCATAACTGATAAATCCTGCATCAACACTGGCAACACAACCGCCACGCACCAAGACATCCACATCATGTGCTCCTGCCGTTTTTACCAATTTAAGCGACACTTTTTTTTGGCGTACCACTTCGCGTACAAGTCCCATAGGCGCACGATGTAATACGTTTCCACCAATGGCTAACCAGCTTCCGTCTTCTATTGTTTCAATCGCTTTTGAACACGAGATTATTTTTTTCATAGTTCCTCCTATTTCATGGCATTGCAGGCAACATGCATCGCATCCCAAACTTCTGCAAATGGTGGTGCATAACCAAAATCAACCCAGCCCATCTCATCGACAGGAATTTTTGTATGAATAGCTAAGGCAAAAGTGTTGATTCTAAGCGCCGTTCCTGCATAACCTACGGCTTGCGCCCCAAGAATCGCCCGTGACTTGGCATCAACCACTAATTTAATCTTGATTGGCTGCGGATTTGGATAGTACGGCGCATGGTTTAACGCCTGAATGGTCACCGTTTTATAGTCAAAGTTCTCCATAATGGCTTCTGCCTCCGACAGTCCCGTCTTGGCTCCTTCCATATCGCACACTTTAATCATCGATGTACCTAATGCTTGAGTAAAGCTCGCTTTCTCTCCACAGATGATAGCGCCAGCCATTTTTCCTTGTTTATTGGCATTGGTTCCAAGGGGTATATAATTGTTACCATGCTTTTTGACTTGATGATAAATTGTTGCACAGTCTCCCGCTGCAAAAATATCGGATACATTGGTTTTCATCTCCGGGGTTATAATGACAGCTCCATTACGTGCACGCTCGACACTTGTATTTTCCAAAAAGCTCGTATTTGGGCGTACCCCAACACAGACTAAAACCAAGTCTGCCATATATTGATTTTTATCGGTATGTACATACACCTGTTGCTCATTGATAGGTTCTAGTCGTTCTACACGCTCATTACATCGAACGCATGCCCCTTGTTTTTTGAGTTCTCCCTCAAGTTCAAAGGCCATTTCTTTATCTAAATGCGGTAAAATCTGATTTTTAAATTCAATCAACGTGACATTTTTTTCTAATCCCAACGCGGCTTCCACTAGTTCAACACCTATAAATCCAGCGCCTATGATAACAACATTTTTCACGTTATTGTCTTTTATAATGTTCTTAATTACTTGACCATCATCAATCGTTGATAACGACTTAACCACCGGGTGATCTGTTCCTTCCCAATCCGGGATAATCGGACTGGCACCAGAGGCTATGAGCAGTTTATCAAAGTTATCTTCAAAAACAGCTCCCGTCGTTAGATTTTTCACCGTAATTTTTTTCGCTTTATCATCCACACGAATGACTTCATGGTATAGATGAATATCCATGCCCATTTTTTCAAATTGGGGCTTTGTACGTATAATCATTTTATTGGAGTCTACAATTTCATCGCCAACAAAATAGGGTAATCCACATGCACCATAGGAAAGAGTGCCTCCACGTTCATATACGACGACTTCTGAGTCGTAGCGCATTCGACGTATCTTACTTGCAGCACTCATTCCTGCCGCAACGCCTCCAATAATTATCGTTTTCATAGTGACACCTCCTATAGTCCTTTCATCAGTAATGCAACAAGTTCATCTTGATTAAATTGAACCGGGCTTGTGAGTCGACACGGATCTTCTAATGCTTTTTTTGCGATTAGATTCAAGTCCTCTTTTACTACACCAAGCTTCGATAACGAATCCGGTATGTTTAACTTTTTATTCATTTGCTTAATTTTCCCAATAACTCCATAGCTTGATATTGGCGCTTTAAGCGCTCTTCCAATTGCATCAAATCGTATTTTTCTATCCTTTTTTACTAAACCATCAATGACTATCGGTAGTAGCACTGCATTACACAGTCCATGTGGCAAGTGGTAACGTCCGCCAAGCTGATGGGCAATCGCATGAACATACCCCAACGATGCGTTGGAAAAAGCTACACCCGCCATAAACTGGGCTTGTGCCATGTTTTCTCTAGCCAAGACATTGGTTCCATCCATATAAGCGCTGATTAAGTTCTCACCAATAAGTTCCATCGCCTTAACCGCATAGGCATTGGTTAACGCATTGGCATCAACTGAAAAGTACGCTTCAATCGCATGGGTAAGCGCATCCATCCCTGTCGCACCTGTTAAGGATGGCGGCATCGATAAAAGCGCTTGTGTATCGTTAACTGAAACTGCCGGAATCAAGGCATCATCAATAATCGCTAGCTTAACCTTTTCCTCGACATCAGAGATAATAGCAAAGCGTGTCACTTCTGATCCTGTTCCCGAAGTCGTATTAATCGCTACAATCGGCAACACTTTGTGTCCTATTTTATCGACACCTACAAAGGCTTTAATTGATTGATCCGTCTGACTCAAAAGAGCAACACCTTTTCCAAGGTCATGTGCCGATCCTCCACCGAGTGTCAGGATAAAGTCACATGGCGCACCTTTAATATACCCACAAGCTTGCTCTACAAGTTCAATACTTGGATCAGGTCTTGTTTGATCAAAGACTTTGAATTTAATCTTTGCCCGGGAAAACACATGCAAAATACGTTGAAATGTCTTACTCGCGCGCATATATTCATCGGTAATAATCAACGTGCTCTTCCACTGTCTTTTTTCCAATTCATGATATAACTGTTCAATTGCTTGTTCTCCAAACAGATTAATTGTTGGTAGGTTTAACTGCATGTTTTCACGCTCCTTCGTGATGCAGGTAAGAATCAAGAGCGCTGGTTAACGCACTGATTGCTTCCGGTAAAAAAGGTGTACTGGGCAAAGGCTTTGCGCGTTCAATCATCGTTTTTGCAACACTATACCATGGGTATCGGTCTTGATCATCTAAAAAGTTGCTTAGCCTTGTTGGGTTACCACAAGTTCGCCCTACTTCTTGATCCACAGATTTTGCCGTCAGCCTTTTCATTACTTCAATCGCCAAATCCTTCTTCTTACTCTTGGCATTTAACCCAAAAGACCAAGTCACATTCCAAGATTCTTCAAGTGCCGCAAAGCCCATCTGTTCCGGCTCGACACAACTTGCATCCATAACTGCACCCAATTGTCCACCCCATGTAACCGCCATATCCACTGCACCTGATTGAAGACGACTACACACCTGTTCATTACCAAACTCTCGAACTTGAGGTTCACAATATCTACTCGCTTTTTGATATAGGCTAACTACTTGCTCTATCTTCGCGCCATCTTCTTCTACTCTACCCATAGCATCAATGGGCTCAATGGCTAACGCGCGAAAATATGGCAATATATCTAGGAAAAGCTCTGACGGATGAGCCTTTAGAGCAAACTGATTCTTCGCCGTCTGGGTCTGTAGATAGTTCATCACTTCTATAATACTCACGGTATCTTTAAAGTCTGCATGGATTCGATTCTTACGATAGACAAGAATATGTCCGTCACAAAAGCAAGGATACAGATACTGCTTCTGTTTGTAGAACATCTCACTTTTTATCGTTTCAAGGACATCGTCTAATTGTGCTTGTTTTTTATCTTCACAGATTGGCTCTACATAGCCTTGTTCTACAAAAAAAGGTAACCATAAATGACCAGCTACCATGACAATATCATATTTACTATGTTCAAATGCATCCATTAGGGTCTCATAATACTCAGCAAAAGAGACGATCTGTAAGTCAATGTGGATCCCAAGGGCATCTTCTATAGGTTGAATAAGGGTATCTGCTTTTTTTTGATATGTATATACTGCCGGGTCACCGACGCCTAATATTCGAATCGTTTCCATACATTCACCTCGCAATTTCTTCTAGTATCCAGGGTTCTATATTTGTAATGATTTCTGCGGATTTTATACGTTCTTTGGCTGCACGCGTCGCTGCAACGCTTCCTGATAAGATCACTATGGAACTACCTTCTAACGCCTCGTTATGTTTGAATTTTACTACAGATAAATCAAATCCATGTAAGAGCATATTACACTCTTCATAGGCTTTTGCATGACTTAATTGTTGAAAAACCAATACATTTTCCGCTACATGCTTCGGGCTTTGTTCTTCGTTAAACACAGGGACTAATTGGTCATGGATTTTTCCAAGCCATCCAATGTCAACAAGGCCTTCTTGCTCCATCCCTATTTCCATTGCATACTCGATACTTCCATGTTCCCCTTGCATGATAATCATATATTTTGATCCAGGAAAAATTTTTGCCTGAACATGTGATAAATTAACGTGCTTTATAATATCATTGAGTACTTTTATCCCTTGTGGAATGGTTATGTACTCTAAAATGCCAATCGCTCCTTCTTGCTTAAACAAAACTCTTCACCACCTTAGTTTTGATATCCAACCCCTATGATCATTCATCAACAATACCTATAATAATGGCATCAACGGGTTGTTTGACATCGCTGCTTAGTGCATAGATCGTGTTATGGCCTTCTGTAATAATGACATCATCACCAATCCCTGCGCCAATCGGATCGACAGCAATAATATTTTCTTTTGTCTCAAGCTCAACTCGCATAAACTTAGCTCCTACGAGCGTTTGATGCTTTTTGGTTGATACGATGTTTCCAACGACTTTTCCAATGCGCATTGTATCCCTTCTTCCTCTCCCCTGTTTAAGGTAATAAGACCGTAGCCATATCTCCACTTTGAACCCGAAATGCATTGCCGTCATCTGTGTCGATATGTAGTTCTAATACATAATTTTCATGTACTTTACAACTGACATGATCCATACGTCCGGATTTTTCATCACCAAGTAAAACGGATACTTCGTCACCCGATTTTATATTCATATGTTTTGCATCTTCTGTTGATAAGTGCAAGTGTCTTGTTGCAATAATGCATCCGTTTTCAATTGTCACGCTACCATGGGGACCTTGTAATGTAATCGGTTCAGAACGTTCTAGATTTCCGGAGTTACGTACCGGTGGATTTAACTTTAACTGACGTGCATCGGTGGCTGATATCTCAACTTGGGTTTGGTCACGTTCAGGGCCAAGAATACGTACATTGTCTATCTTATATGTCTTACCTTGACGCTCTGTTATCAGCGTCACCGTCTCTTGACATGCATATTCTCCTGTTTGTTTTAAATCTTTGAGTTTTTGTAACGTATAGCCTTTGCCAAACAACATTTCCACGTCGCTTTTTTTTAGGTGCACGTGCCGATTGGATATTCCAATAGGCACGGCATATTGATACCCTTGTTCTTGGGTAATCTGTTGAAGCACTCTTGTTGTGACTAAGGCAATCATGCGTTCACTAACTTGCATAGTTTTTTACATTTTTGGCAAAATTGATGCCATGTTGTTATGTGGACGTGGAATCACATGAACAGCAATCAATTCTCCCAATCTGGATGCAGCTTCTGATCCTGCTTCTGTAGCCGCCTTTACCGCACCTACATCGCCTTGAATTGTTACAGTAATTAATCCAGAGCCGATTTTTTCCATACCTACGAGTTCAACTTCTGCTGATTTAAGCATATTATCAGCTGCTTCTAATGCCGCCGTTAGACCTCTTGTCTCTATAAAACCAATTGCATTTCCCATAATTTTTTTTACCTCCTGTGGTGATTTCGTTGTTGGCTTTGTTTTTTTTACAGTATTTTCACTCATTGAAAGACTCCTTTTTCAAAATACTTCATTAATGCATCTGGCGGATTCGCAATGACTTCAGCCACTTTCAATAACGTTGTCTCTTGATACGTCTTTTTTATTTCATCCATAGCAAGGTTTAGATCAGAGACACTGCCTTCAAAGACAATGGTGATTAATCGTCCACCCAATGCTTTCTTATGATGAATGATGTCACAATTAACCATTTTCATAATCAAATCACTTGCTAAGTATCCATTAACAAGGTTTTGGATCTCTATAATCCCTATCGCCATATATTATTTCAGCACCGGCAAAATTTTAATTAAATCATCGTGAGGTCTTGGAATTACATGAACTGCAACGAGTTCACCTAATCGACTTGCCGTATCCGCTCCTGCTTCTGTTGCCGCTTTTACCGCGCCTACTTCTCCTTTCACAACAACTGTAATTAATCCGGATCCGATTTTTTCTGTTCCTACAAGTTCAACTTGTGCTGTTTTTAACATGTTATCGGCCGCTTCTAATGCTGCTGTAAGACCTCTGGTTTCTATAAATCCTATTGAACTTCCCATCAATTTTTCCTCCATTCACTCATTGATTATTTTGAGCTTTCTATTAACTTTTGTATTCCTGGATGCGGGTTGGCGATGGTTGATTGAATGATGTCTTCGGGTTCGTTGTATTTTAATGCCACTTCATATCCCAGCTCCATTGCCGCTCGAACTTGATCAATACTGCCTTGAAACTTAATCTGCGCCTGCAGTGGAATCTTCTCAAGAACCGCCACCGCCGGTTTATTAATATTAATCGCTACAACATGGATGTCCATATTCTGATATATTTCACTGATAACAATAAGAGCTGTTGCATAACCGCAAACTTCTAGCATTCCCAGTGCATTACCACGTACCGACGAGCCTATCATATAATTCTAAACCCATCAACAAGGACACAATGACGTGCTCTTGTAAAGTTTTTCGCTGTTGTAATTCCTTCTCCGGTTGGTCCGGCTATAGTAAAGCTAACCACCGACTCACTATCGACACCTATCCCTGCAAGCGAAGGTGCATTTTTGACAAAAATTGTCGTATTAATTGCTTTCGCATAGTAGGTGATGTTATCAATATTTTGGGAATGGCAGATTGCTGTATGTCGGTTGCCATGCTCTGCTTTAACAGCGTATTCGACACCTTTTTTAAAGTTATCGACACGTACAATTGGTAATACCGGCATTAATAACTCCAATTGTACAAACGGATGTTCAAATGTTGTTTCACAAATAATGCACTTTGGTTTTTGGTCGTATGATATATTCAAGGCATCTAAGTATGTATGAGCATCTTTGCCGACCCACTCTTTACGTACATGAGCGCCTTCTTGATCTTCATATGTAATCAACTCTTGCAAAGCTTTTATCGTATCACCTTTTATAAGCATTGCTCCTTCTTGAACCATTGTTTCAATCAGTTCATTGGCTACTTCATCCACAACAAACACTTCTTTTTCCAATATACATACTATATTATTATCAAAAGAGTGTCCTGTGATAATATCAATCGCCGCTTTTTTTATGTTGGCCGTCTCATCAACGACAACCGGAGGGTTACCTGCACCTGCTCCTATGGCTTTTTTCCCGGATTTTAATAAGGCTTTAACCAGTCCCGGACCACCGGTTCCTACCAGCATATTAACCATTGGGCAAGACGCTAGTACCGACAGCGATTCCATCGTTGGGTCTTTGACCATAGTGATAAGGTTCTTTGGTCCTCCTAGCTCTACAATCAATTGATTGATCTGGGACACCGTATATGCACACACCCTTTTGGAACTTGGATGCACATTAAAAACAACTGTATTTCCCGCTGCCAACATGGCTATCGTATTGCTAATGACTGTCTCAGAAGGGTTGGTTACCGGTGTAGTTGCTCCGATGACACCAAAAGGCGCCTCTTCAATAATAGCAAGTCCTGTGTCCCCGCTTTGCGCCTTGGTCTCTAAGAGTTCAGTCCCTGGTGTTCTTGCTGCAAGCTCATGTTTTCTGATCTTATCTTCGTAGTTTCCAAGTCCGGTTTCTTCAACAACCCGTTTCGCTAGGTCGTATTTTTCCTTTAAGGTCCATTTTTTTATTCCATCGATAAAGCGTTGTCGATCCTTGATGCTGTATTGGCTATAGTGTTGGTTAGCTTTTTTTGCCGCTTCAATGGCATCTTCCATTTTTTCATATACACCGATTTGATGTCCTTGAATAGATGATGCTTTATATTCTCCACTTGATGGGCTCACATCAATTGCTTGTTTTTCTTGCCCCATCGTTTGTCGAACAATTTGACTGACCAGTTGCTGTATTTCTTTTTCACTAATTTGCATCTTTTCACCTCCTATGAAGCTGTCTCATAACTTCGTTGGTAATTGCCTGAGCTAATTCCACTTCATTATAGTCTTTGACATCGTCTTCTGTCTCAGGTTTTACCGTCTCTGTGGCATATGCCGGTTTACATGCCGGTACGCCTCCCGATGAGACACCAATCTTTTTACGAATATCTAATAATGCATCAATTTCTGTGCAGTTAAACTCTCTCGGGTCTCCGATTTGTTTTACATACAGAAGAATTTTTCCATAATGTTCCACCGATTCCATCCTAAAAAATGCTTCTCTAAGGTCTCTGCCCCATGTTAATAATCCATGGTTGGCAAGAAGTACCGCATTATAATCCCGCACATAGGGTTTGATAGATTCTGGCACCTCTTTGGTACCCGGTAGCGCAAAATCAGCTACCGGAACCACGCCTAAGTTGACGACGGCTTCTGCAAGAATCGGTGTCTCCATGGGCACCCGCGCCACTGCAAAGGCTGTTGAAATCGGCGGATGTGCATGAACGACCGCTTGAATCTCAGGGTTCGTCTTATAGACTTGTATATGCATCTTGACTTCAGACGATGGCTTACCTCCACTTAAGATTTCCCCATCTAAGGTCATCTTAACGATTTCATCCGGCTTCATACCACCCTTTGATACGGCTGTTGGTGTCACCAAGAGGGTATTATCATCGAGCTTTACTGAGATGTTCCCATCATTGGCCGCCACAAATTCTTTATCATATAATTTTTGACCCACATCACAAATCGCATTGCGAATCTTGATTTCATTCATATATGTACTCATAGGCATCTCCTATTCAAACAATTTCTTCAAGTTCTCCTTGTAAGGTGGACGAACAATTCCCTTCTCTGTTATAATAGCGGTGATGTACTTTGCATCAGTTACATCAAAAGCAGGGTTATAGGCTTTGACTTCTTTTGGAGCTGTTCTTCGGCCAAATCCATTGCCGATTTCTTCTTCATCACGAAGCTCAATCTCAATGTCTTGTCCTGTTGCAGTATTCATGTCAATGGTTGATGTTGGTCCAAGGATATACATTGGAATTCCATATTCTTTGGCGAGGATTGCAACTCCTGATGTACCTATCTTGTTCGCAGCATCTCCATTGGCTGCTATTCGATCACAGCCTACAAGCACGGCGTCTATTTTTCCTTCTTTCATAACAAGGGATGCCATGTTATCACAGATAACCGTTACGTCTAATCCGGCTTTATATAGTTCATATGCTGTTAATCTGGAACCTTGAAGCAAGGGTCTTGTCTCATCCGCATACACTTTAAAGTTATATCCTTGCTCATGACCCAAATACATCGGTGCTAATGCTGTTCCGATACCCGATGTTGCGATTCCACCTGCATTACAGTGTGTTAAAAGACCCATGCCTGGTTTTAGTAGTTCTAATCCATATTCTCCAATGGCTTTACCCATAGCTTGGTCTTCTTCGAAGACTTTTTCGCTTTCATCTAAGAGCGCTTTTTTCATTTGTTCGATTGTTGCACCTTTTGCCTCTTCTTTTTCAAAGCGGTCTTGCATGCGATCTAGTGCCCAGAATAGATTAACTGCGGTTGGTCGACTGGTGGCAAGATAATCCTTTGTCTCTGTGAATTCTTTTTTAAACGCCTCAAAATCTTTTGTTTCCATCTTATTCATGCATACATATAATCCATATGCTGCGGCCACTCCAATTGCTGGAGCGCCACGAACGCGTAACATCTTAATCGCTTCAAAAATCTTTTCCCGTTGGTCTAAATAGAGGAACACTTCCTCATTAGGTAATAACGTTTGATCAATAAGTTCTAATTTTGTCTTATCTTCGTTTAATTTTGCTGGAATAACTGTTGTAATCATTTCATCATCTCCTATAAATATTTTTCAATCAAACGAAGATATTCTTCGCCAGTGACTATTTCTGCTCTATTTTTTATCAGCACTTTTGCCAAATGCATGTTATCTTTTTTGGCTTTGATGCGCTTTGTATCATCTGCAATACCGTCTAAGTCTTTTACATGGGCAAATCCTACTGTTCGACGAATCATCTCGCACCCTGTCACTCCTGCCGTGTTAACAAGTACATCATTGATATAGTATTCTTTGAACCCTTTTGCTTTTGCCATTTTATCCGTCACCACTTCATCCCATATTTCTAAGGATTTTGCTTTGAACTGATCGATGACTTCACGGATGGCATCCAATAAAAACGCCTCATGTTTTTGGCGAAGCTCGCCCTCTTCAAGCGATGCTTTTGTTGATATATAGTTCATAATCAAGTTGGCGATTAATGCACCAATGTCATAGGCCATCGGACCATAAAAAGCAAACTCAGGGTCGATAACTTTTGTTGAATCTTGATTGACAAAGATACTTCCTGTGTGCAAGTCTCCGTGTAAAAGTGCTTGGGCATTATTCATGAAGTCAAATTTTAACTTAGCCACTTCTCGTGCCAATTCTTCGTCATCTACAATCTCTTCTTGATGGAACTTAACAATCGCTTCTTCCATATTATTACGTGCTCCAATATGAAATGGTTCTGTATAAACTAAATCTTCTGTTATTTCACATAACTCCGGATTGATAAATTCTTTGACACTTTCTTTTTTCTCTTTATGCTCCATCACAACATCGGATGTAAGCAAAAGTGTTTTGACTAAAAAGTCACTGATTTGATCCGCAAATTTTGGATATTGGATATAGTCAAGCAATCCATATCGCATGATAATGTAGTTATCTAAATCTTCCATCGCCATACAATACATATCTGTATCATAGAAGTAGACTTTTGGCACTAAACCATCGGTCAGTTTATATTCAATATCTAGGATATGAGATTCAATTTCTCCACGGCCAATATCAAGAGGCCAATCTTCTCCCGCCGCTCTTACATAAGGAAGGGCTTGCTTAACAATAACACTTTTATTGTTTTTCGTATCTTTGACGCGAAAGACGAGGTTTAAGTTTCCATCTCCAATTTCATTGCACACATACTCGGCATCCGGTCGAAAGAACTCCATCTTGCTGTTAACATAATCAATGACTGTTTTTTCATTTAATTCTACGTATTTACTCATCGTCGGTCTCCTCTCAAAATTAATCTTTCTTCTTATAATAGGTTAATCCTAAGGCTATAATTAATACGATTCCTTTAACAATATCTTGGGAATAGTATGGGAAGTCCATCATAATCAATCCATTTAATAAGATTCCCATCAAAAGCGCTCCAAGTAAAGTTCCAAAGGCATTGGCTTTTCCAATTCCTAAGACTGAGAATCCAATAAAGGCTGCAGCTACTGCATCCATCAAGTACGATCCACCTGCATCAACTTCACCTGAACCTAATCTGGCACCTAAAACCAAACCACCAAGCGCTGCAATGAACCCTGAAAAGATGTAAGCTAATAATCGATATTTTTTTGTTGGGATTCCAGAAAGTTTTGCCGCTTCTTCATTACCTCCAACCATATATAGGTAACGTCCGTATTTTGTATAGTTTAAAAAGATGTGTACAATGATGACCACTGTGAGCATCAAGATAACCGGAAACGGAATACCAAATATCTTGCCTTGTCCAATAAACAGATACGCCGGATGCATCATCCCAGGTGCAATACCTGCATTATCTGGTAGTGGCATGTAGTTGTATATCGCCGTACCATTTTGGAATGTAATAGAGATTCCTGTTAATAAAAACATCATCGAGAGTGTTGTCAACATGTCTGAGATACCTACTTTGATAATTAAGAAGGCATTCACCATACCTACCAAGACACCTACGACTAAGGGAATTGTAATCGCCCATATCGGATTCATTTCCCAGATAACCATGATTTTTGCAGCGATTACAGATGCAAATCCTGCCACAGCACCTACAGATAAATCAAATCCATCAACAGTCAGTGCCATGGTAATCGCAAGGGCGATTAATCCTACAATAGATACGGATCGAAAAATATTGGTGATATTATTGAAGTTCATAAAATTTTCTAATCGAATTGTAAAGAACAATACGGCTAATACAGTTACTAAAATCGTGCCGTACTTATAAAAGAACTGAAATAAATCTATTTTTTGTTTAGGCTCGTTTTTTAACATTTTGGCCACCTCCGGTAGAGTATAATAATAATTCTTCTTCATCTGTTTCTTTGGTAATAAGCTCTTTGGCTATGGTTCCGTTATACATGACATAGGTTCGATCGGTTAACCCTAGGATTTCGGGGAATTCACAGGTCGCATAGATAACACTTTTTCCCGCCTTAACCAATTCACCAATAAGCCGATATATTTCTGCTTTACTACCTACATCAACACCTTTTGTCGGCTCATCAAAGATATAGACTTGTGCGTCAGATAGCAGCCATTTTCCAATTGCAACTTTTTGTTGGTTTCCACCACTTAGATTTGCAACAATCTGCTTTTCTGTGGGTGTTTTGATCCCAACTTTTTCAATATTATCTTTTGACACTTTTTTCATCTTGATACGATTCATAAAAGAATACTTACAATACTTGTCTAATGTGGGTAATGTTAGATTGGTTTCTATCGATTCATGAACCAATATCCCTTCTTTTCTTCGTTCTTCAGGGACAAGTGCGAATCCGTTTTTAACCGCAATCGCCGGATTTTTATTAACGACTTGTTTTGCATTGAGTTCAATGGTTCCTTGGGTAATATTACCTTCTCCAAAAATCAACTTGCATAGTTCTGTCTTACCACCGCCGACAAGTCCTGCCAGACCAATGATTTCTCCTTCGTGCAACGTTAAGTCCACATGATGTATTCCGCCGGTCCCTGTTAAATCACGTATCTTCAAAACTTCTTTACCGATGTCACCGATATGTTTGGGATAGGTGTTTTCCAACTTACGCCCCAACATTTTTTCTACTATATTATCAATGCATGTCTCAGAGGCATTATATGTTCCCACATATTGGCCGTCTCTTAGCACCGTAATTTTTTCACTTATTTGAAATACTTCATCTAAACGATGACTTATAAATATAATGCTCATTCCATCTTGTTTTAGCTTCGACACAATTTTAAATAGTTTTTCTGTTTCTTCTAAACTAAGTGGAGCTGTTGGTTCATCCAAGATTAAAAACTTCGCTTTTTGATAAACCGCACGTCCAATCAGTACCATCTGCTTTTGAGATAATGTTAAGTCACTTACCAATTTGTTAACATCAATATCTAACCCTAAAGCTTCCAATTCTTTTCGTGCTTGTTTTTTGATTTTTTTCCAATTCAGCATTGTTTTTTGTTGCGGACTAATAATTTCATCCATCATTATATTTTCTGCCACGGTTAAATGAGGCACTAACGCTGTATCAACTTCCTGATATACAATGACTACTCCGTGAGCTTTGGCATCGATTGGGCTTTCAATTGCTTTTACTTCATCATCAATGCTAATCGTTCCTTCGTACCCTTGATATGCACCTGCAAGAATTTTCATTAACGTACTTTTTCCTGCACCATTGGCACCAATAAGTGCATGAATTTCTTGACTGCCTACTGAAAAATCTACTTGATCAAGAGCCTTAACTCCCGGAAATGATTTTGTTATTCCTTTCATTTCTAATCGACTCATATTCACAACCTCACTTACTGCAACTTTATCTTTTTATGAGCAAACCGATTGAAAAGATCAATCGGTTTGCAGTTACACTTTATTGTGCTTGTTCTAAAGCAAGCATCCAATCTTCTAAGAAGTCTGTTGTATAACCCCAGCCATCATAGAATTCTGCCAAATCTGCCATTGTTACACGTCGTTCATCTTTTGATGGTAGATCATCTACATGAACAAGTACTGGTTTTAATGAATAGTAACGAGGAATTTTTTCACCTGCTAACGCTTTAAGCGCTAAACGAATCTGAACTTGACCTACAACGGTTGGGTCAACAGCTGCTGAAGCTCTCCAGATTTCTGGGTGATCTTGCATCATCGCCAAGTCTTGGTCTGAGATATCCACAGAATATAATGGAATCGTACGTCCAGATGCTTGTTGTTCTACAACTAATGCATTATAAAATCCTTTTGCATATTCATCCCATACTGCATATACAGCGTCAATTTCACTACCTGTTGTCAATAATGTCTCTAAAGCTGTTTGTGCTTTTGGCATTGGGTTATCTGTACCTAAGTCAATCGTATTGGTTACTTCAAGACCTGTGTATGTTGGTAGGATTCCACCTTCCCAAATACGGTGACGTTTATCTGTTGGAGGTACATTGGCAACACGGTTATAGACAACTTTGCCTTTTCCGTCAAGTTCTTGAACAAGTGCCATCTGTGATAAAAGCCCCATCATTAAGTCATATTGATCAAGAGATACAAGCTTTCCTTGATGAATTTCTTCTGGAATATCAAAGTCATTATCAAAAACGATAACAGGAATTCCAGCTTCCAAAGCTTTTTGAACCGCACCGGTTAATGCATCTGCTTTACCGTGAGAGATTAATATTGCATCCATCTTATTCGTCACGGCATTGTCAATACCTTCTGCCATCTTTGCCAAGTCATTATTAGCATCGATAACGCTTAACTCAATCCCGTATCTAGCTGCTTCATCTTTTACACCATTAATATGTGTAATCATGTGTGTTCCAGTTCCCCACTCTTTAATAAGAGCCATCTTCAAAGTTTTTCCTTGAATCGCCGAAGGTATGTCTGCATTAACTGTCTCATTGTCCCCTGACGTCTCTTGCGTATCTTCACTTGTTGCGTCTTCGCTTACCACTGGCGTTGAATCTGTTCCACTATCTGCTACTTCATCACTACTACCTTGACACCCCACCAACGTTAAACTCATGATTAGTGTTAGTAAAATTGCAATCCCTTTTCTCATTGAACATTCTCCTTTTCTAATCTTACTGAATTAAACATATTGCACAAATCCTTCATGTATTATTCTTGGATTTGATTACATATTACACCCATTTTCAATTTATGTCAATATTTTTCATCAAAAAAGCAAAAAAAAAATAATTTTTTTCAGCTTTTTTCAGGAGAGAGTACCATTTTAACTATCAAGAACCCCCATTTAGCAACGTTTTTATGCTTTTTATACAACAGAAGTGTATTTTTCTAATAAAAAAGTGATTTCGATTTGAATCGAAATCACTTTTTTTCAGATATCTGCAAAAATAAATCGTGGGTCATGATGATAGATCTTATCAATATGACTTGTTGTTATTAATCGCCAATCATTATCCAGTTGTCCAAATGTATATCTTGAGCGTTTACCTAGTTTTGTTGAGTCCGCAATGATATAGGCTTCCGCCGAATTCTTTAACGCTATTTTGTTCACTTCTGCAACTTCAACACTTGATGTCGTAATACTTCCTCCAGGAATCACCCCGGACGCTCCAATAAAACACTTATCAAAGTTCATACACGAGATTTGACGTATCACCGTCGGTCCGATAACCACACCTATATCCAGCATCACCTCACCACCAAGGATAATCGTATTAATCTGGTATTTGAGCAATTCTTGAATATGAAAGGCACCATTGGTGACTACGGTAACATTTTTTCCCGCCAAATGCTTAATCATCATATCTTCTGTTGTTCCCGGTCCCAAAAAAATAAACTGTCCGTCACCGACTTTTGTTGCAGCATAACTTCCAATCTGCATTTTTTCTTCTTTGTTTAGAGTCATCTTTTCCGCCAAAGACTTTTCAGGTATGTTAACCATAATCTTTGCCGCGCCTCCGGTCAAAATCTCTACTTGACCTTCTTCTTCCAACGTCTTTAAGTCTCTGCGCACTGTCGCCAAAGATACTCCGACACGATCGGCTATTTCTTCAAAAAAAACGATGTCTTTTGTATGCATAAACTCTAGAACTTTACTTCGTCTGACATAAGGTATCATAAGATTCCTCCCCTTGGGTTTTTTCTTATGATACCACTTTTTTCACGTTTTTGCAAGATTTTTCAAATTTAGTATAACTTTTTTTTACGGTTAAACTCTGTTATCTCAAGTCCAGTGTCATAATCTAGCTGTTTAACCTCACCCGGCTCTGTAATTCGCTGACGGGTCATATAGTGATTTTCCCAGTTTGGTTTCGGTGCATTTTCACGCCATGACCGATCTTCCCAATAATATCCTCTAAAAGGATCTCTTGTCACATCCATCCAGTCAAGCAACGCATCATGAAGTTCGTCGCGAATACTTTGCACTTTCGGATTATGAATAAGATTGTCCATCTCTTGAGGATCTTTGGACAAATCATATAGCTCATCATCACTCATAAGATGGATAACAAGCTTATATCCGTCTTTTACAACACAGCGTACCGGTTGATATCCTCCAAAACCATCATGGTCAACTTCATAGCGATTAAATTCGATGAATGCTTGGTCCTTAATCTCTCCAACCGTTTTTTCTTTTGACAACAGACTTTCCCCAAAAAGAGCTTCCGGTTTTTTAACATCAAAATAATCAAGAATTGTTGGCACAATATCAATGTGTGAAACCGCTTCATGACGCCGACTGTTCTTTTCATCCCATGTCGGATTCATCATAATCAAGGGTATATTGGTGATTTCATCATACATAGCTGCACCTTTGCCATAGATTCCGTGGGACCCCATGGAATCCCCATGGTCTGATGTATACATGATGGTTGGCTCTGCCAAATGTTTTTCAATAGTGCCTAGGACGCGACCGATTTCATAATCCACAAAACTATTGCACCCTGCTAAGCCCAGCCCATCTTCATTGGCAAAAACTTTTCGTCCATTATTCGCCCATAATTGTATATGCGCCGGTAATGTGTTTATATCTATATGCATATTTTCTTTTTCAAAGACACGTTGTCCTTTAAAAGGCTCAAAAAACTCCTTGGGTGCCAAGAATGGACCATGGGGTTCATCATAAGAAAGTACGAGTAAAAAGTCTTCGTCCTTATGGGCCTCAATAAATTCCATTGCTTTTTGAGAGCATTTGTGCGCATAGGTAAACTTCTCATCAATTCCTTGCTCATCAAAACAGCTCTGAAAATTCCTTGAACGTACACGGTCTTGTTTAGGCATCTCCATCAGGTAATTACGCATATCATACCAATACGCATCATCCCATCCATCCGGACATATGCCGTCACCAAAATAATCTCCACCGTCTAAGTGCCACTTGCCTATATAGCCACAATGCACACCTTCTGCACTCAATCTTTGACCAAGTGTTTTTACATATTCCCCTAGCTCCATTCCATTACCAAGCATTCCATTGGTATGAGGGTATGTTCCTGTAAAAATTGCTGAACGTGCCGGTCCGCATACAGGTTGAGTGGTATAGGCGCGCTCAAAGCTAACACCTTGTTCCACTAACTTATCCAGATTTGGCGTGTGCATTTCGCGCCGCTCATTAAACACATTAATCATATCTAACCGTTGCGTATCTGTCATTATAAATATAAACTGTCTTTTTGTCACGTCTTCACCTCTATATCTTCATTGCTTACCAGTAAAGCTCCCAATCCTTTAACTCTCGCATTAACGCCTCAAGATAAAAGTAGTCTCCCCAAACATTACATTCATCAACGTTACGATCTTCACAACTATTATGCGCAGTACCTCTTGCATAAACACCATGAAGAAGTAAGCCATTGGAGCTTTTTGGATCTTTTACCGCATAATTGTCAATCAAGGATTTTAAAATCTTAAGGGCTGCACTTCGATATTTTTCTTTTCGCTCGCCATCAAGGTATTTACACATCTCTAGTATACCACAAACTGCAATCGCTGCGGCGGATGAATCTTTGGATTCTTGTGATGGGTCATTAAATTCAAAATCCCAATATGGCACTAAATCTTTAGGAAGATTATCAATAAAGAAATCTGTGACTTTATAAAAAATATCTTTGTAGGATTCTTCTTGTGTATATCGATAACTCAGTGCTGTTCCATAGATTCCCCAAGCTTGCCCTCTTGCCCATGCTGAATCATCGCTGTATCCTTGTCGCGTCTCACCATAGAGAGGTTTTCCTGTGCCTTTTTCAAAATAATATGTGTGATACGTGGAATGGTCCTCACGAAGGACAACTTTTAATGATGTATCAATGTGGCGTCTCGCAATGTCTGCATATTTTTCATCTCCTGTCGCTTCGGTTGCCCAATATAACAACGGAAGATTTAAAAGACAGTCTATAATCAATCGATAGTTATCATCTGCCCCAACATTTCCCCAAGCTTGAATAAATTGCCCATCTTCTTGGTATCGAGTAATAAGATGATCTGCCGCACGAATTGCCGCTTCTTTTCCTGTAGTATTTTGTGTCAGTTTGTACGCTGCTACACAGGAGAGACTATACAAAAATCCCATGTCATGATGATTAATGTCAAAGGCTTCATCCATACGTTTTGAAAAGCTCTCTACTTGAACTTCAGCTGCTTTTTTGTAGCGTTCATCCTTTGTCCATTCATACGCTAGCCATATCTGCCCCGTCCAAAATCCACTCGTCCATGAGCGATTGATACTTGGCTCATAAAAATTATTGGTTGTCCCATTAATTTTAAATGCATCTGTAAATTGATCCAAGTCACTTCCAATTTGATTAACAGCAATATCCATTGCCTTTTTCACTTCGTCTGTTGTTACTTCACTAAAGTTTTTCATGCACATTATATTATCTCCATTCTATTTGATCCAACATAAAAGGATCGTTCGTTTTATTCAAATAGTTTTCTAGTTTTTTGTCCATCTGCATAGCAATAGAATCCTCTTTTTCAAGGGTTATGGGACGCATTTGCAACGGATCCTGAACCAAATCATAGAGGTAGCGTTTTTGAATCGCTCCCGGCTGAGTTCCGTTATCTACAATATAGGTCTTATCTTTCATTCGAAGACCTCTCCAGCCAAACGCTTTGTTATTATAGCCACGACGTCTATATGCATCGACCATCTCAGGCATCCCCGGAATCATCATAATCAGCTTCTCTTCATGTTCTTCAACAATTGCATCCTGATTTTTAATAAGTCTTGAGGCAAAACTGGTTCCTTCTACACACTCCGGTACACGGACATCCAATAATTCAAGCAACGTCGGCATATGGTCTTCACTGCTTAGAAGCATATCTGTACGTCCAGGTTCGATCTCTTGATCACAAATCATGAGCGGAATCTTAATCGATTCTTCGTACCAGATATTTTTTCCCATAAGCCCTTGTGCACCTAGCATATCACCGTGATCGGCTGATAGGACGATAACTGAATCTTCCATAAGTCCCTGTGCATTCAAGTAATCTATAAGGCGACCGAATTGATCATCCAAACCGCTTACAGCTCCATAATACTCGCGAAGCGTCTCAATAAACTTCGGATCTTCTTTGAGGTTCTTTGGAACATTATCCGGTACACGAATGGCATCATACATAGCTTTATACTTAGCCGGCACTTGGTCATAAGGTGGATGCGGTGGATTCCATGATAAAAACAAACAAAATGGTTGTCCCGCTTTTCTTTGCTCTAAAAACTCTAGTGCAACATCTGTCTCCACCTCTGGAGACCAGCGCTCTTCAATTATCTGTTGAGAGCTATCTCGCCAATAGTGTGGTCTTAAGTGGTTATCCATTGCTCCGTATGAAAACCAAAAATCAAACCCATGACGTCGTTCTCCCGGTGGCGTATACGCATCCCAATGTACTGCTTTTGACTGTGGGTTGGCTTCAAAGTTTTTTTCACTAGCATCTAAATGCCACTTGCCTATATATGCTGTCTGAAACCCTTCTGCTTTTAATACATCGCCTATTGTTGTCTCTTGAGGCTTTAACATCACCACTTCGTCTAATCCTATTTTACAGTTTGTCCACATCCCTAGAGAATACGGATATTTTCCGGTAATTAAAGATGCACGATGCGGAGAGCATAAAGGGTATGTACTGATCGCATTGTCAAATACCTTGGATTGTTTTGCAAATGCATCCATACGTGGCGTTTTGACTTGGCTGTCTTCAAAGCCTATCGCATTTTTATTCCATTGATCTGCAAAAATATAAATCAAATTCTTCTTCAATTTATCGTCTCCTTATCTTGAAAAATCAGCCCAAAGGGCTGATTTTTCATTTTTTTATGTTCAAATATTTTGTTGGTTTATTTTCCTAAGAAAGTATCCATCGCTTTTTGGTTGATTTCAATGGCACGATCAATGTTTCTGTCTTTAAGTTCTTGAACGAATGTTGCGTAATCGTCTTCAATGTTTGATGCACCTAACATCCATTTTTGGAACATTTCATCCACATATGGACGGATTTGTGACATGATACGCTTGTACTCGGCTTCATCTTCTTCTGTATATTTTAAGTCCAATTGTCCATCAAAATATGGAGGTACATTATCACGGTACCACTCTGGATGTCCGTTGTATAATTCTGCTGCTGCTTGGGCTTCTGGAGTCATAAACGCATATTCATAGTTTGGATCTTGGTTCATACCGATACGATATTGAATACCTAATGAACGAAGGTAACCAAGTGGTGTTTGTTCAGTGTTACCTAACACTTCATCTGTATATGTTTTGTTGCCCGCATCGTCAACAACATATGTTTTGCCTTCGATTCCCCAGTTGATAAGGTCAGAACCTTCTTCTGAGAAGAAAAAGTCAAAGAATTTGATAAGTGTTACTGGGTCTTCACATTGAGAAGAGATTCCCCAACCTGGAGCTGGGTAACGTGTTGTACGTTCTACAATGTTTCCATTTTGGTCTTTCATTGGTGCAATAGCTACGTTGTTAAACCCTTGGATTTCTTCTGCCAATGAACGGTTATAGTTTCCTGTACTTGGCCAGTCATGTGTGAATCCACCTTGGTTAGCACTGTATAATGTATCTCGTGTCTTCGCTCCACGTGTAAAGATTTCAGGGTCAATCAATCCTTCTTTATACCATTTTGCAAGTTCTTTAACACCATACACGAAGTTATCTTCTAATGGTTCAAACTCTATCACGCCATCACGTGCATAAAACTCTGTACTTGAATCAAAAAGGTATAAATATTCATCCGGCATCTTATGTCCTGCACGGTCAAACAATGGAATCTCATCTTTTTGACCATTTCCATTTGGATCTTCATTTCTAAATGCTGTTAATACAGTATATAGTTCATCAACAGTTGTTGGAACTTCTAAACCAAGTGCATCTAACCAATCTTGTCGAACCCAGTAGAACTCTGCTGATAATAATGTTTGATTTTTTGGAATATAATAGATGTTACCATCTAATGATGTTGCCCCTTGTCTAAATTTTGGATCTGATTCTAAAAGAGCTTTGATATTTGGCGCATGCTCATCAATTAAGTCATTAAGGGCAATAAGTCCACCATCTCGACCAAGCTTTTCTAAATCTGCTGTGTTTTTGTATCCAATAACATCTGCTAAATCTCCTGAAGATAACATCAAGTTAAATGCTTCTTCTTCATTAGCATTTGTCTTTGAAATAACACCTTCTAAGTTTACATTTGTACGTTTTGCAATTTCTTGCCATACTTCCCATTCAGAATCAAATGGCATATTGTTGAAGTTTAAGAAAATTGAAAACGTCTTAGGTTCTGCTGATACCAAACTTCCTTCAAGGCTTTCTTCTGTGCTTTCTGTTGTTGTACCTGTTTCTGTCCCCGCTTGTGTTGTTGAATCTGTTGCAGTTTCACTATCTGTGCTTTTTCCACATCCCGCCATAAGTAACATTGTCATAACGACAACCATAGCTGTTGCAATTAATCTTTTCATAACTTTCTCCTTTTCTTTTTAATATATCTTCAATGACGTTTGTCATATGTAAGATCTTATCCTTTTACCGAACCAATTGTGGCTCCTTTTTTGAAATACTTTTGTACAAATGGGTAGGCAACCGCCATAGGTACAATAGCAATGATAATAATCGCATAAATAACCGTCGTAGGTGATGCTAGGGAGTCCATCGTAATAATTCCTGCCTCTGTTTCATTGGCCACCTGGTCTACAATCAATTTTTTCAATAAAACTTGCAACGGTATTTTGCTATCATCTTTTAACAAGTTCATCGCCCAGAAGTATCCGTTCCATCGAGAAACCCCATAAAACATTCCTACTGTCGCAAGGGCCGGCTTAGATAGCGGCAAATAAATATGATAAAAAATTCTTAAATTGGAAGCGCCATCAATAAATGCTGCCTCTTCCAAAGATTGTGGTACCTGCTCAAAAAAGCTTTTTAAAATAATTAAGTTGTATGTATTTAATGCAAAACCAACAATAATTCCTGTTCGCGTATCTAATAACTTTAAGTTAACAAATGTCATATATAAAGGAATCATTCCTGCGTTAAACCACATCGTAAATACGGTCATAATCGTAAAAAACTTACGGAACATGAGGCGTTGCTTTGATAAAGCATATGCCATTGTTGCTGTAAAAAACATATTTGCCATAACACCGACAATTGTATAGAAGAAGGTATTTAGATAGGCTAACCATATTCCGTCTTTTGCAAATGCTTGTCGATAACTTTCTAAATTAAAACCTTTAATCCAAAACATCACATCACCATTTTCAACAAAAAATGGTTTACTTACCGATGCGATAATAACATAATATATCGGATACAGACTAAGTATTGTAATGATGATTCCCACAACGCTCATAAAAAATGAGAACACCTTTTCATTACGAGTAACTAATTGACTTGATTTTTTTATTTTCAATGGAATCACCTCCTACCATAATGCCGTTTCTGAAATTTTCTTGCTGACTCGATTTGCAAGTGCAACTAAGATAAGTGCAAATAACGCTTCAAATAAACCTGCTGCCGTTGCCAATCCATAGTCACCATTGCTGATTCCTGTTCGATATACATAGGTTGCTATAACATCTGCAGTCTCATATGTTGTTGGGCGATATAAAAGCAAAATAGCTTCAAATCCGACTTTAACCATTTTTCCAATGTTAAGAACAAACATAACAACAATAATTGGTAAGATATTTGGTAAGGTAATGGCTGTAATTTGTCGCCACTTTCCGGCTCCATCTACTTTTGCCGCTTCATATAATTGTGGGTCGATTCCCATAATAGCTGCAATATATACGATGGAGTTAAACCCTGCAGTCATCCATAACGTCATTGTCGTATAGATGCCTCTAAAATACTCTGGCTTAACCATAAAGTATTGCGGGTCCATTCCTAGTTTTTGTAGCATGAAGTTGATAACTCCTGTACTTGGCGATAAGAAATTAATCGTCATCCCACATACAACAACAACCGAAATAAAGTAAGGCAAGAACGTCGCTGTCTGTGTTAATTTACTTATAAATTTATTACGCATCTCTGTAATCATAATTGCTAAAAATATAGGTAAAGGGAACACAATAAGCATTTGCCATAACGCAATCATCATTGTATTGGTAAATGTTCGCACAAAGTCCGTTCCACTTAAAAAATACATGAAGTTCTCAAGCCCTACAAATGTACTACCTTCAAACCCCCGAAAAACATTATAATCATAAAACGCCATTCGCAGTCCCAACATCGGTTTGTATGCAAAGACCAAATACCATAACAATCCGGGTAATAGGAGTAAGTATAAATCCCAATCGCGCTTTATCCTTCCTCCAATCATATGTAATGATAACTTCTTCTTCATCGTTTTCTCCTTTCAAAAATTCAATTCGCTCATCGAATTTGTGAACTCATTATAAGCGCATTTGCATCTAAAAATCTATCTTCGATTTTCAAAACATCTTCAAAAGCCCTTTTTTGTCAATCACGATTTTTCAACACACCCTTCAAAAAGCAAAACAGAAGGCTTTCGCCTTCTGCTATTGCTCATCTATTCGGTCTTTGTATTGTTTGGGTGTCATCCCCATTGTCTTTGAAAACACTCGTATAAAGGTGTTTGCACTGTTAAATCCAACCTCTTTGGCAAGCGTTGCCACTTTAATCTCTTTTTTCGTATGTAAAATGTCTACTGCCTTTCGAATACGATATTGATTCAAGTGCGCTTTAAAGTTCTCTCCAGTTTCTTTTTTAAAAAGTATACCACAATACTTTTCAGAGATGTTCATGCGTTCGGCCAAATCAATCAGCATAATATCTTCCTGATAATTTTCTTCAATAAAGCGAAGCATCTCTTGACCTAACTGACTTTCTTCTTTTTGACTTTGGTCACGTACATACAAGCATAGCCAATCAATGCTGTTGCGTAAAATGTTAAACACTTCGTCTTGGTTCCACTTATCTGCTAGCGACCAAAAGTCTATCTTCTTTTCAAATACTTCTTCCGGTGTCACCTTTAACTCTTGAATAATACGCTGTAAGGTTCCGATAAGAACCAGAACCAAACTTTGTCTAGCTTCAAGTTCCAGCGAACGATAGACATCATTTTCTTCAAGAATATGATCATAAATCGTAAGCGCCTGTTCGTCCCCTAAGACAACTTGATGTATCAATTGGTTTTCTAAATTCAAAGGATAATAGTGTACTTTTTTATCTTTTTTTCTAATCATATCCATCGTTAACATAACTTGTGTACGATATAAAAAGCGATATTCTAGTATTTTTTGACTTTCTTCATAACTTTCTTTGATAGATTCAAAGCCTACCCGGACATCACTAATCGCAGCGAACATCCTGGTCTCTCCTTCAAGGTATATATTGTTAATCAATGGCTGTAGCTTTTTCTTTACCTTATCTAATGTCGTCGCTTCTACAATAAGCGCACAAATGCCTGTACTTAGATTTGCAAAGCGCACACCGTGAGAGTTTTGCACAAATTCTACAATTTCATTTTTGTATATTTGAACTTCTTGATCTCCAAATTGTTCATTGCCGATAAATTCTATAAGAACAACCGCAAATGATTTATCTTCAGCCTTTTGATTATAGAGTTGGCTTTTTTTGTCTTTTACTCCAAATAAAAGATCACGGTTGGTCTTATGCTCCATCAAACGGTCCCGCTCATTAATTGCACTTCGCAACTGTATATTCAAATCTTTGACTTCTGATGCTTTTGTATGTAATATCTTGATTTCATCATATTTAGAGTTATGCTTTACACTATCAAGTTCCGTCATGAGATCATATATCGGTCGGTATAACAGCCTTGAAAAAATAATGGCGCCCACAATAGCGACAAACACCATAAATAAGCTTGGAAGTAACATACGTATCAGGACATATTCGAAGTTGTTATTATCCGACGTATCTTCAGCCAAAATGGTCCAATCAATATTTGCATATGGATATACAAAAAACTCATGATTCTCATACACAATACGCTCTTGTTGCGATTGCTCACTAAATCTTTGATACAACCCTTCTCTATCAATATTACCCGCTTGATTCCATGCAAAAATTCCTTCATCATTACACAGGAACCAGGTATATTCTTCTCCCGATGTTATCAGACTCTCGGTATTGATAACCAGAAAAAATAGCACCGTTTTTTCTTCAAACGCGCGACGGGTCACATACATAATGTATTGCTCGTCTTCTACTTGCTGCATCATAACCTTTTCTTTGCGTCCTTGTACAAATTCATAGAAGAGTTGATCGCGCTCTTGCTCTGACATCGCCAGTGTTGTCTCAAAAAACTGACCGCTTTGTTCACTTGACGTTGATGTTAGCACAGGTTTTTCGGTATCTACAGGTGTAATATAAATATCAAAGCTAATATTGTTGACCCGTGAAACTGCCTTTTGTAATTCTTGTTGCAATTTGATTGCATAAAAATACATTAAGCTACCTTCATCTTCGGTTACATATGACCGAATATATTCATGATTAACCACATTTTCAAATTCATTCATCGCAATTTCTAGCCGTAGCTGACTGTTACTACGATTGGCTTCAAGGGTTTGAAGCAACATGTTTTCCTGGTCCCTTTTATCTTGTCTAAACAAATTATATGAAAAAACGCCAATGAACATAAAGCTAATAAAGATAAATATTGCGAAAAATATTTGATAAACTCTTTTTTCGTATTTTCCTTTCACTATAATTCGCATTGTGTTCTCCTTTTTTTATCGGCTTTTTTTCAAACGCTCATATTCTAACGTTGCATTCACCCCTTGATGGTGCGTATAGCCCAACGGATGACGGCGATACTTTTCTTCATATGCGCCACGCAAAGTATTAAACGGGTCTTTTGTCTTATCAAGATACTGACCTAATTTTTCACGGTATCCATTAAGAACAGCTCCATATTCTGGTTTTGCTGCGAGATTTGTCTGTTCAAGAGGATCTTCGCACCTACTGTATAGTTCTTCTTCTATACCCTCTTGATCGTGATATACCGTGTATTTATATCTATCATCAAGATACATTCGTCCAGGGACAATATAACCTAAAAATTCATCATACCACTGTCCAATAACATAATCTCTTGGCGAAACCGCTTCCCTTTCAAAGGTAGACAACAAACTTATGCCTTCCCAAGTTTTTGGCACATTAAGACCGCAAAAATCTGTTATTGTAGGAATGACGTCCATTAAAGAAACATTACCCCCAATACGTTTTTTGCTCAACTGTGTCTTATGATAAAATACTAAAGGTACTTCATTGCTTTCATTGTAAAAGCAACCATATTTGGTTACTAAGCGGTGCGCCGCCATACCTTCGCCATGGTCTGCTGTTAAGACAATTAATGTCTCATCCATTTTACCGCTTGATTCTAATTCTTTCAACAACTTTCCGACCTGCGCGTCAACTTTTTCTATAAAATAATGGTATGCATTCAAATAATACCTGTAATCCTCACCGTCCCAGCTTGTTGTTTGGCTTTGTCTACGATGAGCGCAACACATGTACTGAATAAATGAAGGGCGGTTTTTCAAGTCATCTGTTTCGAAGTTTTGGGGTAAACTTGGAAGGCCCTTCACCTCTTGAACTTGATGTTCTTTTTGATAATTGCCAATATAAGAGCAGATATTATGTGGATTTTGAAAATCAACGACAGCAAAAAAAGGACGATCTTTTTCTATATTTTTAAGATAATCCGTTGCTTGGTTTAACGTGTTGATATCATAGTAGGTCTCATAATCCAATGGGATATCCGCACGCTCTGTTGATATATGTACTTGTTTTTCCTCATAACAGCGAAAACCACGCAAACTTCCATAATCGTGCCGCTTGCCAAAATGGACACAATCATAGCCTGCCTGGCTAAATACATCGCCTATAGTTGTTAATTGCTTACCTACCTCTTTAAATCCTTGGTCAGGAAGGTTACTTAACACTTTTGTTTGGTGGGGATACTTAGATGTCCAGAGTGATGCTCGTGCCGGCTGGCACAACGGACATGACGTATATGCATGTTCATAACTAATCCCATTTTCAATAATCTCATTCATATACTGAGTTTGATCATAGGTATTCCCATATGATCGTAGTGCCTTTGAACTGAGTTGGTCACAGATAATCATTAATACATTCATAGATTCATCAGCCTTTCTTCCTCATCATGTATATTCTATTATATTGAAAATGGGATAATTGAAAATCTCCAAAAAGCAACTCGTCACTAAAAAGCAACTCTATTGTGCGCGGCTACTTCGTCTCCTTGCAGGTTTGGACATAGTTCCATGCGTCAACACACATTGTGTCTAAATCCAATTTTGCTTCCCATTTTAGAATGTTTTTACTCTTTTGTGTTGATGCATAGCAGCTACCAATATCTCCTGGTCGTCGATTAACCACTTGATATTTAACGGTTTTATTGCTCGCTTTTTCAAATGCTTTAACCACTTGAAGAACACTATAGCCTTCGCCCGTTCCCAGATTAAATGCTTCAATACCAACATTAGATTTTACATATTCAAGAGCTGCAATATGCCCTTCGGCCAAATCTTGAACATGGATATAGTCTCTAACACCCGTTCCGTCAACGGTGTCATAATCATCACCAAACACACTCAGTTGCTCTAATTCGCCATTTGCAACCTTGGCAATATATGGGAGTAAATTATTCGGAATTCCATTGGGATTTTCCCCAATAAGTCCACTTGGATGTGCACCAATAGGATTAAAATATCTTAACAACGCAATAGAAAATTGTGCGTCACCCACATATAGATCTTGCATAATCTCTTCAATCATCTTTTTCGTTGCCCCATAAGGGTTTGTTGTTGATAAAGGATATTCTTCTTTAAAGGGTACATTGTCATTCATACCATAGACAGTTGCTGAAGAAGAAAACACTATTTTTTTACATCCATGCGCTTTCATCACCTTCAGTAATTGAATAGTTCCATTCACGTTATTATCATAATACTCTAACGGCATGCTGACAGATTCTCCTACAGCTTTTAAGCCTGCAAAATGAATCACCGCATCAATGGCATGATGATTAAAGATTTCGTCTAGTTTTTCTTCATCACGAATATCACCTTCATAAAACTCCACACTTTTTTTACCAAGTGTCTCGATTTTTGAGACGATTTCTTTTTTTGAGTTGACAAGATTGTCAATAATAACCACTTGATGATCAGCCTCTAATAATTTTACACATGTATGACTTCCAATAAATCCGGTTCCACCAGTTACAAGTATCTTCATTGTACCTTCCCTTCTGTTATTAAATATATTTTTTTACAATCGCTTCCATAAGCGGTAATTTTTCTTCCATCTTTTTCACAAATGCATATTGATTCTTTGCTCGAATCAAATTGTGATTCTCTTTGTGGACTTTAAAATATGTGTCGCCGTCCAAGTGATCCGTAAGAAAGCGCATCCCACACTCAAAGGTCATGATAATGGCACTCATTGGCAATAATTCTAGTTCCTTCGCCGTTAATTCATCTTTCATTATCTCAAGATATCCTTTAGTATACGCTTCAAATCTCTCCAAGTCTACATCCATGTCCTCTAAATTTTGTGCATCTTCTTCCAGCGTACTTCCACATGAACGAATCGCATCACCAAAATCATAGAGAGCGCTTCCAGGCATTACGGTATCCAAGTCAATGACACAACGTCCTTTACCTGTCGCATCATCTAGTAACACGTTATTAATCTTCGTATCATTATGGGTCACACGTGTTGGTATGTTTCCCTTTTCCATTTCTGTCAAAATCTGCTTCGTTATTCCTTCATGTTGGGTCGTAAAATCAATCTCTGCTCGACAATCCTTAGCACGCTGTTTTGCATCTTTTTCTAAAGATCGCATAAAATTTTCATACCGTTGTCGGGTATTATGAAATCCTTGAATCGTCTCATGTAATGTTGCTGCAGGGTAGTCCTTGAGCATATGTTGAAATAATCCAAACGCTCGTCCTGCTTCATAGAGCATGGTTGCATTTTCTGCAAATAAATGCCCGGTCGCATTATGCACAAATTCATATGAACGCCAAAAGTTACCGTCCGCATCTTTATAGAAGCTTTGTCCGCCATAAGTCGCCACCAACGTCAACACCTCATAATTGGGCAAAGGATGTTTCTGAATATACGAAACCAAATAGCCGGTCACCTTTTCGATATTTTCCATTAACTCTTGGGTTTGCTTGAATATATTATGATTTACGCGCTGTAATATGTATAGAACCTTTTGTTCTGCGTCTTGCATTGTCACAAGATATGTATCATTGATATGTCCATCCCCATATGGGCGAATACTGTCAAATTCTCCGTTCCATTGAAATTGCTTGCAAATCACATCAAAATTATATGCCATTATTTTGTCCTCCATAATTTTTCAGGGTATTTTCCTTCATCAATCATCGTGTTGATCGCTTCCACCACTGTCTTTTTATCTTCTTGATACGTCACTCCATACCATTTTTCTGAAGTTTTTAAAACTTTCACTTGCGCTTTTTCCTTTTGAACCATTTGATCAACGACATAAGGAAGATAGAACTCACTCTTTAAGGGATTAGCTTCAAGGGCCGCTGACAAAAAGTCTACGATTGTCGCTTCAACTTCTTCAAGGAAGGAAGGTTTAAGTCCCCACATATTCATTGATACAATTGTCTCTTCTGGAAGTGTTGTCCACTGTTGCTCTTCTAAGTAGGCGATATCTTGTGGACGTTTTTCAATATGTACACGCTCCACAACGTTTTTCAGATTCTCATCTTCATCTAAGCTACATATTCCTCGAGAAACATATCCATTTTCCGTCACAGTGTTTTTCAACATATATCCAACCATCGCGTATGCACGCTCACTTTTTTTCTCATCCTTTAAAAATGTATATAGCTGTGCAAAAGCTTCTTTGCCATAATAATCATCCGCATTGATGATTGCAAAGGGTCCTTGAATCAAATGTCTTGCTGCATACACTGCATGTGCCGTACCAAAGGGTTTAACTCTATCTTTTGGAATCACGATTTCACAAGGCACATCGTCTAACTCTTGAAAGGCGTATTGTACACGTATAAAGGGCTCAACTCGCTTTCCAATAATTTCCTTAAAATCATTCTCAATTTTATGATTAATAATAAAAATAACTTCTTCAAATCCTGCTTCAATTGCGTCAAACACAGAGTATTCGATAATTGCCTCATCATAACGCCCTACTGGGTCCATCTGTTTTAATCCACCGTAGCGACTTCCAATTCCTGCTGCTAAAACAACTAATACTGGTTTTTTCATTTTATACCTCCATAACACTTTGATCTTAACTATATCATAACAACTTTTTCTTAACATGTATTTGTACTTTCTTCTACTCTTTTTGTACAATCGATTGTATAATAGAAGAGGAAACTATTTATTGGTTCAGATTGGAGTTTTTCATGGTTAACACTATTGATGGTTATGGACTTACACCGATTCATCGTTTGATTTCCATTGACAACATCATTACAGTACACTATTTTGAGTACTCAAAAAATTACATCTTTGAAGGTGAACGCCACAATTTTTGGGAGTTCCTATATGTCGACAAGGGACATATTAATGTCAAGGCACGAGATACCATGTATATGCTGTCTAAAGGACAGGTAATCTTTCACGAACCTAACGAATGGCACACTGTTCTTGCTAATGGCGAAAGCGCCCCTAACCTTGTCGTGATTGCCTTTGAATGTCAGAGCGAATCCATGGACTATTTTAAGCAGCGCATCTTGTCTATCGATGGACATCTCCATACGTATCTTGGCAAAATCGTTGCCGCTGCTCAAGCAACCTTTTCCAATAATTTAAATGATCCCATGCTAAAAAAAATGGATAAGCGCATTAACACGCCTACCCTATCCGAACAATATATTGTAATGTATTTGGAACTTTTTTTATTAGAGATTTTGGAAAACCATGCGAATTATGAAAAAGAAGTTAAGACCTCTTCTTCCATCCATGAATATATGCGCGAAGACAAGCTTGCCATTGTCATAAATTATCTACAGGAAAACATTCATCAGCCACTTACTCTTGAAGACATATGTAAAAGCACTCTACTGAGTCGATCTTCCCTTCAAAAATTATTTAAAGACGGGACCGGTCACAGTGTAATGGACTACTTTAAAGCCATGAAAATGGATGAAATCAAGCGTCTTATTCGTGAGGAAAACCATAACTTTACTGAAATCGCAGAATTACTTGGTTATAGTTCTATCCACTATCTGTCGCGAATCTTTAAGACAACAACAGGGATGACCTTATCCGAATATGCCTCATCGGTGAAAGCTATTATAGAAAAATAAAGGGACTTAAACTATCTGTCCCTTTTATTATTTTCCAACTCCGGCTTCACGATTCTATAGGCTGGAATTAAAAATAGCATTAATGGAAAAAGCCACAATATTCCATAATAATATGTTTCCATCCCTGTTACACATATAATCAAGACTTCCAGCGAAGCCATAGAAATATATATGCTATTTGATATTTGATTACTCTCCATTACTCATCTACCTCCTCAATTTGATATATGCCACCTGTAAAGTCAATAATGTCCAGTTCATTATTTGCATCCAATCCAAATGACGACGTTCTTAAATCTGTGGGGAAGACTGTTTCATTGTGTACTTGATTATTTTGATCAATCCGTAGTCCCCAAATTGTTCCTGAAGTAAAATCTCTGTAGACAAAGAAACCGAAAAGATTCGGTAATGCATCACCATAATACGTATATCCTCTATTTATTGATCGACCTTCAGAATGAGGATACTCATAAACCGGATCAATAGGATCACTTTCAATAACATCGATTTATTCAATGGTATTTTGTCCGACATAACCTGCAAAAATGATTTCTCTATACTTATCAATACTAAATTTCAATGGATTTCGAAGTCCGTATGCCTATATTTCACCCATTGCATCAATTTCTCTTGCAAAAGGATTGCCTTTCGTTATTATGTAGCTTTAATTATCTGCCGTAATATCAGCATCAATTCTTAGTATTTCCCCTAATAAATTGCTGAGGTTCTAAGCGTTATTATTCGGATCAAACGCTAGTCCCAATAATCCCTTTTCATTTTCTGATGTATCAACAGTTTGTCTTAAGTCCATAAAAACTTCCATTGTATTATTTCTTGTGTTTATTCTCTTTATGAGCCCCTATTTTTCAACAACATAAATATACAGACTATCTTCATAATCATAAATCAGCTGCAATGGTTGACTGAAACTTGTCTCTTCAAAAGCTTCCACAAGTTCATTAGTAGACAAGTTAAAGCTATTCACGTAGATCCCCTCCTAATCTTCCTCCACCTCTTGGTCTTCTCCTAAGTCTTCCGTCGTTTCATCTTCTGACACTTGGTCGTCAATTGAAATTATTTTTCATTTGTCTAATATTATTATAACATAAATGTTCTTTTGAGCACTGTAGGTAATACCTATCAAATAAATATGTTTATTTCTATCCCTTTACGCTTCCTGATGTTAACCCATCAATCATATATCGTTGACATATTAAGAAAATAATCAACATAGGAATCATTGCAACCGATGCCCCTGCCATGATCAAATGATCCATAGCCACGCCGGCTTCATCAATAAAATTTGTCAGTCCTACTGTTAATGTGTAATATTGACTATCTGTAAGAAAAATCAAAGGTGATTCATAATCATTCCAACGCCAGACAAAATTCAAGATTACAACGGTTGCCATGGCTGGTTTTGCTAATGGAAATACTAATTTCCAAAAAATCATAGCTTCACTAGCACCATCAATTCGGCCCGCTTCAATAATAGAAGTTGGGATATCCACATAAAACTGTCGCATTAGGAAGGTGCTTAATGGAGAGAATAGTTTTGGTAATATGAGGGCAAATAAAGTATTAAAAATACCAAGATATTTAAATAGAATAAATTGTGGAACCATGAGCACTTGAAAAGGAACCATCATTGTCACTAGATATAAGAGAAAAAGTTTATCTCTATACTTAAACTCCATTTTAGCAAAAGCATATCCGGCCATTGATGCTGTAATCATCGTTCCTAAAACAGATACGACGGTTGTAATTAATGTATTTTTGAAATATAGCAAAAAGGACGGTGTCTGCTCGAATAAAACCACCTTAAAGTTGTCAAAAGACATATTACTTGTGAATAATTTAGGTGGAAATTGATGTATTTCATTAAGCGGTTTAAAGGAAGATACAATCATCCAAATAAACGGATATACAATTAAGATACATATTGTTCCAATTACAAGTGTGTATAAAGATTTCCGAACGGTTGTTTTTATAGTCATTTTTTCCTCCAGTCTACTGTCTAGCTTCGAATCTCTTTTGAATTCGCCATTGAAACAAGGTTACTATAAAGATTACCATTAATAATACCCATGCCATTGCAGATGCATACCCCATTTTATTATATCTAAACCCAGATAAATAAATATAATGTGCAATAACCGTTGTGGAGCGCCCTGGCCCTCCTCCCGTCATGATATTTACTGTACCAAATACCTGAAATGAATATATTATATTGGTAATGAGCAAGAAAAAAGTCGTACTTGACAACATGGGTAATGTGACATGGAAAAATTGTTGAAATCCATTTGCACCATCAATTTCTGATGCTTCATATAAATTCGAATCGATACTTTGCAATCCTGCCATATATACAACTGTATTATAACCAAGTCCCATCCATATTCCTACAATCATAATCGCCGGAAGCGACCACGAAATACTCCCTAACCATCCGGGCGTATTTTCGACTCCAATACTCTGAAGGAATTGATTTATTATTCCTTGAGACGGATTAAACATCATACTCCATATAGCAGAAACTGCAACTATACTTGAAATGTATGGAATGAAAATGATAATTCTAAAGAAATTTTTTAAATACACTTTATTATTGAGAAAAATTGATAACACTACAGAAAGTCCCATCATTATCGGAATTGTAATCAGTGTATATTTCAAATTATTTTTAACCGCATCAATAAACCAAGGATCTGTAAACATATTGATTGCATTTTCAAATCCATTGAATTTCATACCGGCAAAACCTTTAAATACATTATAATCTGTAAAAGATATAATTAAGGAAAATATGACCGGAAGTAAGATAAAGATAACAAATCCTATATAGTTTGGCGCGATAAACATAAGTGCAGTCCAATTAACTTTTCTTTTTTTCATAAATACACATCCTTAATATTTCGAAAGACCGAATCATCGGTCTTTCGATTGTTTTTATTATTCTGCAACCTCTTTGATTGCCGCGTCAGATCTTTCCTTTAGTATACTAAGATACTCGTCTTGACTACTATATACATCTAAGAAGTACATTTCTGACTCTTCTTTATAAATCTGCATAATCTGTGGGTAAGCTGTTGTAATTGTATCCACAATAAATTCTAAATCTTCATTTAGCATTACCTCTCTATATGCATCTATGTCAAATAACTCCGAAGCATTTTCTCCAAGTATACCTTTAAGAACCTCTCCTGGATCTGCCTTGTTCCAAACAGGAAGTTTACCTCCAGCATACATATATTGTGACCCTTCAGTAATCCAATATTTCATAAACTCCCAAGCTTCATTTTTATACTGGGAATTACTACTAATGCTTAAATGATTATTTAACTGTCCCTGATAATTATTTTCCACGCCTTCTGCAGTTGTCGGATATGGTGCAAAAGTCGTTACAAAGTCATGAGGAAAATTTTCTGAATCTTGAACATATCTTAACATCCATGCACTAAATGGCATCATCGCTACTTCACCATTTAAAAAAGCAGGATGTGCATAGGATTGAAATTTTCTAGAAAACAATTCATCAAATGACATGGCATATCCATTATCCATTAATTCTTTTACTCTTGCATTAGCTTTAAATTCTTCGGCATCAAAATTGCTTTCTTGTCCGTTTTCTTTATACAAATAATCTCCACCTAAAACCGTTCTTGCAAAATCAAGTGGCAATCCTGAATAATAGGCATGTGTTCCATATATTTTTTGACCATCTTTTTCTCCTGAGAGCGCTTCTGCAATATCAAAGAAATCATCAACTGTCCAGTTTTCCGGTATTTCTATATTCTTTTCTGTTAACATAGATTGATTAATCATAATTCCAATGGGTTCTGTCGCTGTCGGTAGTCCATATAATTGATCCTCAATTAATACTTGTCCATTACCTGCACCAATAACCTCTTCTTCAATAAATGCTGTAGCCCCATATGTTTCCAAAGGTTCAACTAAACCTCCGTCAACTCTTTTTTTCATCAAGTCTACACTATAAGTAAAAAATAAATCAATTTGTTCCCCTGATAAAATGGCAGTATCTAGCTTGGTATTTCCTGTATCATCATTAACAAACCTTACATATTCGACCTGTACATTGGGATGCTCTTGATTCCATGCATCTACAAGATTTTGCGGTCCCGATTCTGCCGGTACTCCCCCCCAAACAATTAGGTTGATGGCTCCATCGTCTTCTTGCTCTGATGCAGTGCTTTCTTCTGTCACCGTTTCTGAGCCATTTTGCTCTGCAGTACTCGCATTACCTTGGTTATTATTTTGTTCAGAATTCCCACATCCTGCCAGGCCAATAATCAATATACCGACTAGTAGCATTGTTAAAACCTGTTTCATAAGTGTACCTCCTTTTATTTTGTATATTAACTATATCAATATTACAAAATGATTGTAATTCATTATTCTGAGGAAAACATTCACTATATTTCTTTGAATTTTGTAATGTCAAAATAGTTCAAATAAATGTCGATTTTTGATATTTTTTGGGAGATACACCTTCATATTGCTTAAACATTCTAGAATAATAACTTTCACTACTATAACCTACAAGTTCAGCTATTTCATTTAAACACAATTGGTCTTTCAATAATTCTTTCGAATAATTTATGCGCACAAAATTTAAATACTCAATGATTGTCTTACCCATTTGCTTCTTAAATACCCTAGATAAATAAGACTCATTCAGACCCACCATAAAAGCGATATCTTTTAATCGCACTTGCTTCATATAATTTTCATGTATATAATGTATCGTTTTATTGACTTCCTCTGAGAACTGTACGTTTTCATTCTTTGCAAGATACTCAAAAAATACATCGATAAAATAAAGCATTTTCTTTTGAAAAGCATCCAAGTCCTTAACGGAGTTTAGATAATCGAGTCCATTATCGTCTCCAATGATAATATCTTCGATTGAGTGCTTATTTTTTTCTAACTCAAAATTAAAAATACTGATTAATTCATATTTCCCTGCAAAATCATCATATTCAATGCCTTTTGACACTAAATCATCTATAATTCCCTTCATTATTTTTTTACAACCTATGGCATCGCGAATCTCAAGCATTTTTTTTATTTGATTCATAATCTTATAGGAAATTATGTCCGCTTTAAGTAGTTTCTTTGCTTCATTTTCTTTATGAATATAACTTTTTGCCATACAAACTATTTTTTCTAGTTCATCTGTACTCATTGATAATTTGGGGATAAAATCAAGCGCTCGATTAAACTTCATCGCTTCACGTACAACTTCACTGTCATTCAAGCAGCTTAAAACAATGATTACGGTGGCCGGATATATTGCTTTAATTCGGTCAATTAACTCTAAACCATCCATTTTGGGCATTTTTATATCTGTAAAAACTAGATCCGGTTTTTCAACTTTAATTATCTCAAGTGCTGTCAGTCCATTATTGGCCTCGAGCACTGTATTAAAGCCCAACTTTTGCCATTCAATGCCCATGACTAGTCCTTTTCTTACTAAAACTTCATCATCAACAATCAGTACCTTCATTCTTGCTCCTTATTTTTAATCAGTAATATTGTTTTGGTTCCTGTGCCTAATTCTGTTTCAATACCAAGTCCACACGGCGGTTCATAATATAGCTCGATGCGTTCTTTAACATTTCGAATGCCAATACTTGAAAATCTTTCTGTGCTTTTTTTATTCTCAAAAATACGTTTTTCTTCTTCCGGCGTCATACCTTTTCCATTATCTTCAATCCATATTTCAATATAATCAATCTTATGAATTGAACGAATGATAATAACACCATCTTGTTGTTCTTCGTCAAATCCATGGATTATAGAATTTTCAACAATGGGTTGTAATAATAGTACCGGAACTTTTGCTTTTAATGTTTTTGCATCTAATTCATAGCAAACCTTAATACGTTTACCATATCGCATTTTTTGAATATCTATATAGCTTTTTAATAGATCCACTTCTTTTTCTAATGTAATAAAATCATCGAACTTCCCTAGTGTATTTTCTAATAAATAACCTAGTTGCTTGATCATCTTTTCCGAGTTTTTTGCATTTTCTATAACACAAAACCATTTTATACCATTTAATGTATTCAGTAAAAAGTGCGGATTAATCTGAGCTTGTAAAGATTTAAGTTTGGCTTCTTCTTTCTGCTTTGTCTCAAGTTCCACCCGCATCATTGATTCTTTTAATGCACGAACCATATAGTTCATATTATCTTTTAACATGATTATTTCTTTGCTTCCAACAGCTTCAATATTGACATCAAGATTCCCATGACTAATCTCATTTACCGAAAGCACTAATTGTCTTACACCTTTAGATTCTTTAAAGGATGTATATATAATTATACTTAAGAGAAATATTATTCCGATTATATTAACTATTAATAAGCCATTTCGATAATTCTTCACTTCTGCAATGATAATTTCATAAGGTACAAGTTGTATCAATGTCCAATTTGTCTTTTGAATTTTCTTTGTTCCGACATACATTTTCCCATGGGTTGTATCAATCACCCCTTTTTTTGTTGCAATTTTTAGAATCTCTTCTTTTGAATATACATAATCATTATTTGACTTTAGTATCGTGTCACCTGTTTCATTAATAATACATCTTTGAGTTCCATTTAATTCACTATCTCTTTGCAAAATATCACTTAAGCTTGAACTGGGAAATAAGTGTATCAGAAGCACACCTGCTTGTTGATAATAATTTTTGGTTAACAACCTTACTAATGTAATTCCTCCCTCATAATCCATGATATTATTTGATGGGGCCTTCCAAATAAAAAAGCCATTATTATTTAGACTCTCTATGTACCAATCACTTTTTACGATTTTCTCGATATCCGGATACATCTCAAAGCTGGTGGTATATATTTCATTATCAAATGTCACAATCGTCGACTCAACCATGTATGGATATAGGTTACTCGCTTCCATATAATGTAAACGTTCTAGCACAATTTTTTCTCTATAAATTTTATCAATGATTGAATTCGGTGGCGATAACAAAACTTCTTGTATGACATCATCTAATGCAACTACATTAGATGCACTGATGATATCATCAATGACATGGTTAATACTTTGGTCAATATTCTCTAACAACTGGTCAGTAACAATCTGTGTATTGTTTAATAAAACATCTCTTGTATATACATATCCAATAATCGGTGCAATAATCATTGGTATGATTGTTCCTAGAAGCATGCCACGAATTAATTTTGAATGCAAAGAATAATTTTTACTTTTCATCTTGTACCTGCTTTCTGTATGTTGTCGGAGGTATGCCTTCAATATTTGTAAATACTTTACAAAAATAATTGCTGTCTTTATAGCCGACTGACAATGCTATATCTAAAATGGATTGATTACTTTCTTGGAGTATTTGCTTGCTTACATGAATTCGCATTTCATTGATATAAGCTCGAATTGTTTTCTTTTTATTTTTTTTAAATGTGTGGCTTAATAGGGACTTACTGCAATGACAAAACTCAGCAATATCTTGGAGATTAATATGGTTCATGAAATTATTTTCAATGTATGCTATAGCATGATTTAGAATATATATATTGTACTTATTCTTATATGTTCCTGTTTGAATCAATTGCTTTTCTTCTTCATAAAATAGACCGGATACCAAGTAGGACATAGTCTCCACTTTTTTCTCTAGTTCTTCTAAATCGAAATCATTTATACTCTTACGCAACCAGCATTCTTTTATCAATCGATGTTGTGTCCTCGCCTCGAGTCCTAGCTTATTCACTCGCCGAGTCACTTCTTCGCTATAAAAGGATCCAACATTGATCGAGCCAATTAATATTTTTTCATTGAATATATTACCTTCTGAACTTGAAAAATAAATAGGATAGACAAATTCGGTAACTCCAGCATAGCAAGTTCCAAAAAATGGTTTTTTCTTAACCTGCAAATATTTATAAATTTTATCCTTTTGGTCATAACATCTTTTCCAACATCCATCTAATTGTTTAATAATCATGCATTGAGTACTTTTATGTATATAATAATCATTAAAATACTCTAAAGTCATTTTGTTGAATTCTAAAAAACCTAAGTAATCTTTAATAATAACTTTAAGTTCATATTCCTTCTCAAACGCTTCAATATAATTTATTAATCCTTGGTATTTTCTCATTGAACCGCCTCCTGTAGGTTCATTATACTATAGTCTAATTTTAATTTCGTGCATTTTTTTTAAGATTTCCGACTCTTTTTTGAAGGATTTTTACTTTGTCTTTTTATAAACTATACAAAAAGGAGGTATTCTATGAAAAATAAACTGATACAAAAAACTTATGATTTTGTGGTTATTGGCGGCGGTCTTTCAGGGGTCTGCGCTGCTATATCCGCTAGTAGAGGTGGTGTTAAAACAGCCTTAATTCAAAATCGGCCTGTTCTTGGCGGCAATGCGAGTTCAGAAATACGTATGCATATATGTGGTGCCGATAATCATGGTCGTAGAAAAAATGCTAGAGAAACGGGTATATTAGACGAGATTCTATTAGAGAATAAATATCGTAATCCACAAAATAGCTATTCGATTTTTGATACTATTTTATGGGAAAAGACCCATTTTCAAGATAATCTTGATCTGTATCTAAACACACATATATCTGAAGTTCACAAATCATCAGATAGAATCCAATCCGTATCCGGTCATCAACTGACAACAGAAAAACAATATAATTTTAGTGCTACTTATTTTCTTGATGCAACTGGTGACGGAACAATTGCTGCACTATCTGGGGCCGCCTATATGTTAGGACGTGAAGCAAAATCAACCTTTAATGAACAATATGCCCCTGAAAATGAAGATACCCATTGCATGGGCAATACCTTGCTATTTACAACAAAAAAAATGGATTTACCTACGCCTTTTCATAAACCGTATTGGGCCAATACTTATATAGAAGCTGATTTGAAAAATCGTCCTCATGGCGCCCACGGGTATAACTATTGGTGGATAGAAATAGGTGGCGATGAGCTTAAAACAATTGATGATACTGAACTTATTCGAGACGAACTATTAAAGGCCCTATATGGTGTATGGGACCACATTAAAAATAAAGACCATCAAGCGGATCATTACGCTTTAGATTGGGTGGGATTTTTGCCTGGAAAAAGGGAATCTAGACGAGTTATTGGGGATTATATTTTAACCGAAAAAGACCTTTTAGCCGCAAGGTCTTTTGATGATGCCGTTGCATATGGTGGTTGGCCTATGGACATGCATGTTGTCGGTGGTCTAAATACTCGCCTAGACCCAACAACTTTTATCGATTTACCTGATATGTACACAATCCCTTATCGTTCTTTATACTCAAAAGATATTCATAATTTATTAATTGGCGGACGTATTATTAGTGCTTCACATATGGCTTTTGGTTCCACGCGAGTGATGGGTACATGTGCAATCGTTGGTCAGGCGATCGGAACTTCGGTAAGGTTATTAAAAGAAAAAAATATAATGCCAAATGCCTTAGGTCCATATATTCAGGAATTGCAACAGATACTTCTTAAAGATGATGTTTTTATACCAAATGTTGTAAATGAGGATCCCTTGGATTTAGCAAAAAAAGCAATCCTTAAGAGTTCCTCCCATACTCCTTCACACCAGCCGGAAAATATTATTAATGGGGTAAGTCGATCAACAAATACACATAATAATTTATGGTCCGCAAGTATAGAAAAGCCGCAATGGATTGAAGCCTCTTGGCCAGAGCCCATAGATATAAATGAAATTCATTTAAAATTTGATTCAAATTTGAGTCAAGAAATAATGTTGACACTTTTTCAAAGTGAGTGTGATGTGCCCAATACGATTCCTGAAGAATTAGTTAAATCTTTTAGCATCGAGTGTTTTAATAACAATCAATTAGTATATAAAAAAGAAGTTTCGGATAATTACCAACGATTTGTCGTCATCCCATTATCGTCCACGCTCTCTTGTGATTCCATAAAAATATCTTTTAACGAAACACATGGTTCACAAGATTTCCGTTTATTTGAGTTAAGGATATATTAAACAACAAAGCAGGATATTTTAAAAAATATCCTGCTTAAAATTACTTTATTCTGGTTGTACCCCTAATTGCTTCAATCGATCTTGAAGCTGACTTATAGAAAGTTCATTTGGCTTGATCTTGTTTTTTACAGATATCGCAGCTGCTATACCTACCGCTTGACCCATATTAACGCAAATTGGCATAACTCTATAACTTGAATGAGCCATATGGGTTCCTGAAATATTCCTTCCCGCTAGAAGCAACCCTTCAATTTTTTCTGGAACAAAACATCCATATGGAATCGAATAATATTTTGTTTGTTTAAAATGCTTTTGCTTTCCCGTTTCATCAAGACCGGCTCCCTCTAAATTATGTACATCAAAATTAAAATGTGCATTGACAACTGCCCAATCGTCAAATAACTTAGCCTCTAAAATATCCTTTTCTGTGATTGTTTGACGCCCAATAAAATGCCGAGTCTCACGAACACCAATAATAGATGCAGAACTCATAACATATGCATTTTCAAATCCTTGTATATTTTCCTTTAAAAATTTTTCAATAATGGGAATTTGTTTTCTGCACTGTATTTCAGCTCTAGTTAGGTCTTCAGCTTTTGTTCCATCAACTTTAATTGCATTGGTCATATTTAATGTAACAATACCAGGTAAGACAGATGGATATATCAAAACATGCCCTGCAGGATATGGGATATGCTTTCTTGCATATGATTGAAGATCCTCGCCATTTTTTAATTCGTAGCTATCTTCAAAAAATGTAACATATCGAACCTCTTTTGTCTTTACGCCCCCCATTTTAAACATGATTGTCATTGGTTGCATTTTTCCATCATACTCACGTCCTTTATAAAATCTAGCTCCTGACTTAGCAGCTATGTCGCCATCTCCACTTGCATCTACAATAACTTTCCCGTAAATCGCTTGTCGCCCGGATTTGTTTTCTATTACAACACCTTTGATTGCACTTTCTACCATGATAACATCTGCTGCAAATGTATATAATAATAAATCCACCTTTGCTTCCTCAATCATCTCTAGCATTAATACTTTAAGTTGTTCTGGATTAATGAGTTTTTGTTCTTCCTTATAATCTAAGATATCATTACCATGTAAATAATTACTACGAACTAAGATTTCTTCATAAAATCCACCCTTAGTATTTCCTGTCCAATGACTCATTAGTCCTGTTGTTGCAACTCCGCCTAGTTGACCGGATTGTTCAATCAATAAGGTCTTCGCCCCTTCTTTCCCTGCATTCACTGCTGCAGAAAAACCCGCCGGTCCACCGCCAATGACAATAACATCATAGTTGCCAAAGATTGGAATTTCTCTTTCTGCTTCAAAATACTTTTTCATGTATGCCTCCTCAATAATTTTATATTATAACTGTAACAAAAATGCGAAGAATGAGATATAAAATTATTTTTGAGTTTTAGTAAAATATTTGGTATTATATGCTTATCAAAATATATTAGGTGAAATGATGAATATTAAAAAAAATGAATATCTGCCAAAAACTATAACCTTAATTGAACAGAGTTTAAATGATTTGAAAAAAAACTATGATGTTTATATTAATTTTCATGATGTCATTGGTTTATCGCTTATTGATCAAGAGATTAGCCGTGTCCTCAATACATATGCCTATCATCATAATTTTTATTGTAATCATATTAAATCTACCCCAGACGGATTTCATCAATGTATTAAGCAAAAAAATAAGGCATTGCATCATGCCTTTAAAATTCAAGAACCTTTTTGGGGACATTGCTATGCGGATTTTCACGAACTCGTTATCCCCATCATTATTAAAAATCATTATATTGGCGCTTTATTTATTGGAAATAATATCCTGTCAATAGCTAATTATCCTATATTCTATAGGGATTTAAAGATAATTTCTCTAATGTTTGATACTCTCTTTTATGATTACGAAAAATACTTAATAACACGTACAGAAGACACCTCATATAGAGCCAAGAATTACATTGTAACAACTATGTCTTTTATCAAAGATAACTTCAATCAGGATTTGTCGCTTTCTTTGCTGGCTAAAAATGCTTTTTGCAATCCTACGTATTTAAGTTCTCAATTCAAAAAGATTACGAATATTACACTCAATCAATATATAACAAATATACGTATCCAAGAATCTTTATATTATTTAGAATCTACCCATTTATCCATTACAAATATCGCTTTAAAAGTTGGTTTTAGTGATGGCTCTTACTACAGCAAAAAATTTAAAGAACAAATGAATATTACGCCGATGCAATACAGACAAAGTCATATGTGATTTAGCGAATAACTCACCCTTTTTATCTGATATTTGATTTTGCTTTCGATAGTCCTTTGGTGTCATTCCTGTTAATTTTTAAACACTTTACCAAAGTAACTTTGTAAAGCAAAGCTTAAATAATAAGAAATCTCAGATATAAACTAATCCGAATACTTGAGAAGATTTTTGCATTTTTCATTTTTTTATGAATATAGTGAACAACGGTAATTCCTTCTATCGGCTTAGATTGCTGCATTAATCGCTAATAGATTTGTTTGATCTGCAATTTCTGTAATACGGTCAACAAATGTGCTAATATAATTTATTGATACCACAACACCGTTCATTTTTTTACTAATATTAACGGATTGAATCCGCACTTTATTGATTCTGGATTGGCAATACTTTTTTAAACCGATTTTTCAAGGTGAATTCGTTTATATTTTGCTGGGCTAAAATAATCGAGTGAAGAATGGATTCTATGGTAATCTACCAATTCAATTTTTAGTTGCTCTATATTTTCAAATTTGTATTGCTTTACAAATTTAGTTTTGATAATTTTGTTTATTTAATTTTACCACTCATCTTTTTAATTATTTTAAGCTCTTAAAAGTTATCTGGCAATTTTTTTACAATGAAAACGGTGCAAAGCACATCTGAAGTCGACTGAAAAAGAAAAAAGACCCTTGCTCTAACTAAATGTTAGTCCAATGGTCATTTATTGTGCTTACGAAATTCATAAGGTGTCATTTTGACTATTTTTTTAAACGATTGGGAAAAATAACTTTGCGAAGTAAATCCACAAGAGTTTGCAATAGATGCAATGTTATAATCCGTCTCTTTTAACAACTTCTTACTGACTTGAATACGGACACTCGTCAGATAATTCATTAAAGATATCCCATAAGTTTTTGTAAAACAGTGGGACAGGTAATATTTGTTCAAGTGTAATTCTTCAGCTAGAAGGTCCAAGCTGATATTTTCTGCATAGTGGGCTTCCATGTACCGCTTTGCCTGATTACATTCTCGCATCACTTGTTGCGTAATTGAAGCAACCGCTTTATTACCGGATATTTTCAGATATTCCAAAAATAAAAGTTCATAAATATTTTGTATCATCAATAGATGATGGTTGTTTTTACGATCGCCAATGTGCAAAAGTTCTTCTGTATAAAAATTAACTTTTTTAGTAATGGACAAAAAAGACGCTTTTGAGTATAGGCTATTATCCATTTCAATGGATATACTTCCTACACCAAAGACTATATATTCTAGCGGATTATCTTCACTGGAGACTTCTCTGTGCTTGACATTGGGGTTGATTGCAATAAAGTCATAAGGACCAATGGCAATTTTTTGATCTTCGATATAAATCGTACCTTCACCACCAATAACCAAAAACATCTCACATAAAACATGGGTATGGGAAATGCTCGCCCACTCTCCTTCATAAGAAGAATGGGCAACATAGACGAGTTCTCCATAATTAATATCTTCAACTTTGTCAGATAAATAATATGTACGATTACTCATGTTTACCCCTAACTTATCTTCACAGAATTTTAATCACTATAGATTATTCATTGATATTATACCAAATTATTTCATTGGCTTCCATGGATAATTCAAAGGAACTTCCATCGCCTCGATAGATTTTTGTCTGTTGAGGCTCATAAGTATTATTCACAACACAGAATTTATTGTTTTTCACATATGCATGGACTTCAATATGATAGTTGGTACTATGCCATTGCTCTAAGCTCTCTTGTGCATGTGCTGAGAAAAGAATTGCACGGTGTAACATTCGCACGTTTTGATGACTGTAAGGCAATCCGCTAATATACACACTTCGCCCTTTTCCAAAATCATTGGTCGCAAGTTGAATACCTAAGTCTTTTTGCGCAATGACTGTTGTGTTTTCCATAGCAAAGATGTCTTTTTGTCCTTCACCAAAATCAATGTCTCCATCACAATCTTGTGTAATAAAGTGCTCTTGTTCTTGCCAGTTGTACTTATCATAGTTCAGTGTAAATCCAGTTTCTTTTTCAACACCCAGGGCATCTGCTAATTGGAAAAAGCGTCCTTGATATTGATGGGCTGTTGGTTCTCCAACACCAATAAATCCACCACCGCTATAAATAAACTGTCGAATACGTGTAATAATCTGCTCGTCTATCCAGTAAGAACCACCACTATGGGCTGTATCTGCTCCTCCCACATTAATGATAACATCTATATCATCAAGAAGATGCGCATCTTGCTTAATATCATCAAAGCTAATAAAGCGTACATCATACGGTCCACCTGCTAGTGCTTCAACGATACCTGCATAACTATAGTTTTGCTTTTGGTACAATGCATGATGCACCATGTGATTTCCCCATGCACGCATATGTCCCCATGCATTTAAAACAGCTACAGTTTTTACACAGTATGGCGTTGTTCCTTTGACATTGTCATATAACACTCTAAATTCGTCGGCCACACTCTTAATATACTCAATAAAATCCGGGAATTCTAATGCAAGTTTTAGGTATCCACCATAACCAATACGGTCTATAGGTTTTCGAAGAATCGCACGTCGTGCAGTAACCCAATTTTCTTTGGCTTCTTTTATTGGATTTCCATTTTCATGGAATGTATCCGGGAAAAAGTAAGGTAAAAAGCGTCCTTCTGTGTATTTGACACCTTCAATATCACTGATTAGTCGAAGGGTGCTTCCATTACCAACACTACCTACTACTGCATCAAGCCCAATCTCTCCAAAAGCTTCTAAAAATGGTTCTGTTCCAATCCAATGGTCCCCAAGAAACATCATCGCTTCTTTGCCATAATCATGCACAATGTCTACGAATTCTTTTGCTAATGCAGAGACTTCTTTGACTTGAAAATGCACAAAATCCATAAACTCTTTTGATGGGTTTCTATATTGGTTATTATAGTATCCTTGATCTATAATATATTCCGCTCTAAATGGATATCCAACTTCTTTTTCAAATTGCTCGAGAATATATGGACTAACCGATGCTGAATAGCCATACCAATCCACATATTTTTCACGTTTTAGTTCATCAAATACAAGGGTAAACTGGTGAAAAAATGTTGTAAAACGTACTACATCTACATCTGGTTTTTCTTCTAGAAAAGTTTTTAACCGCTTAAGACTATGTTCACGAGTTTTTGGCTGGCGAACATCAAAAGTGATTTGATGCTCTACATCATCCCACTCATTCACAACGCTATTGTACATATGTACCGGGTCCCAGATAAGGTATGCCAAAAAGCTTACTGTATATTCATGAAAAGCTTTACATCCATTAATGAGAACACGACCTGTCTGATCGTTATAATCCCACAAACTGGCATCAACAACTTGTCCCGTTGTTCGATCAATAACTTCCCACCAACGCTTTGGATTGTCTCGTTCATTGACTTGCATCAATTCGTCGCTAATCCCTTGCATAAGGGGAATCTCTAAGGTCTCTTCCGATGCCAGATAAAATCCTGTCATGATGTAGCATTGTTGTACTTCTTCTGGATGCTGTTTTGCCCATGCGTTGTCTTTACGTGTTGTATAATAGGTTGCATAACGTTTTGCATCTAAGGTATTTAGCTCTTCCGGAAAGTCTGTTCCATCACAGTCTCTCACTGCATCTGCGCCTAAAAAGTCTACAATTCGAAGTGTTTCATCAACAATATCTGTGTCCGTTGGTATTGTCAGTCTTCCTCTTAAGTTATCTTTCATTTTTCGTACTCCTCATTATTTAGAATGCGGTTTGTTATACACATACAATGCAAGTAGGAGCATAACTAAACCAAACATTTGAATCATTAATCCTTGAACCCCTATATCCTTATGTCCCATGATGACAAAAATTGTTCCGACAATAATCCATAAGAATGCAAAGATTCGTTTTATGACTGCTTTTCCATATTCATCTTTTATCATCCTAACCTTTTAAACCTCCTAACGTCATTCCTTGCGTTAATCGCTTCTGTACAAAGATATAGAGAATAAGCGTTGGCAACATAACCATGACCAATCCAGCATACATCTGTCCATATTGCGCAGCTGCATTTTGTGCTTTCATTAAGTTCATAAGCCCTACTGGTAATGTTCTTGCTCCTCCAGCTTTTGTTAATAACGTCATTGAAATAATGTATTCGTTCCAGAAGGATAAAAAGTTAAATAAAATAACGGTGACAATGCTCGGTTTTGCCATTGGCAATATAACCTGGCACATGGTTCGAAAATGTCCTGCACCATCTACATACGCAGCTTCTTCAAAGTCTTTTGGCAGTGTAACCAAATACCCCGATAGTAAATAAATTGTAAAGGGCAATGCTGTTGAAGCATATACTAGTGCTAATACAAATATATTGTTAAGCAAAAATCCATGACCAAATGTTGTGTTCATCCATTTGTCTGCATCAACAAACATCAAGAAGATAGGAACAACAATATAGTTTACATTAATAAACAGACCTGCCATGAACATGCCTCTAAAAAATTTCTTGCCAAAAAAATCAAAGCGTGTTAATACGTAGGATGCAGGTAATGCAACAATCAAAAGAATAAGAATAGCTAATGATGTAACAATAACTGACGTCAGCATATAGCTTCCCATATTAGCCTTATTCCATGCATCTGCAAAGTTTTGTATATAAAATCCTGCAGGCATTGCCCAAGGATTTCCATAAAACTCGGCATTTTCTTTGATTGAAGCTAAAAATACCCAGCCAACAGGAACAATGATTGTTATCGTTAATGAAATGAGTGCAACATATATAAAAATTTTATACAGCGAATTTGTCTTTAGATTTTTCATATTATCCTCCTAGAATTCAAGCGGTTCGCGTTTTGTAACTGCGCTGACAACGGCAGATAGTGCAAAAGAAAAGATAAAAATAACTACACCAATCGCCATACCATAGCCATAACTTGAATTCGTATAGGCTTGTTTATACATATAACTTAAGAAAACTTCTGTACTTCCATCCGGTCCACCTGATGTCATTGCTTGCACAAAGAGAAAACTCATATTGATTGAACTAATAATGAAGAATGTAAGTGTCGTTCGAATATTCGTCCAGATAAGTGGTAATGTAATCTGAAAGAATTGAGTAATCTTGCCGGCACCTTCCAGGCCGGCAGATTCATACAAGCTTTTTGGAATACTTGACATACTTGCGATATACATGACCATATAATATCCAACCGCTTGCCATACCATGGCAGCGACCAAACTATAGATAACTATTTTTTGATCGCCTAGCCATAAAATATCTGGTTGGTCTGGTCGAAATAAACGAATGAAACTGTTGAGTATACCATTTTTAGGGTCATATATTGCACTAAAAATAGCTGCAATGACTACAACAGATAATATATTCGGGATGTAAAATACAATTCTAAAGATATTCGCCCCTTTAATTTTCTCCTGGGTAAGGATCGCCGCAAATAATATTGCGAATAAGAATGTAATCATTGTCACTAAGATTAAAAGCAACAACGTATTTTGAAACGATTGGTAGAACCGTTGGTCTTCAAAAAGAATTCTAAAGTTGTTTAGACCAACAAACTCCTTGTTTGGCGAAAAGCCTCCCCATTTAAACAGCGACATTTTGAATACGTTTATTGTAGGTATAACCATAAAAACGATAAATAAGATCACTGCAGGAGAAAGACACAATGTAATAAATAACCGACTGCTTCTTCCATTTTTCATTTGTCTAAAGATCTCCTTACATTTTTTTCATTCGATAGATTCCGATTATTTCAATGCTTCACGAAGTCGATTGCTTGCTTCAATAACGCTTGCAACCCATTCATCACGTGTCTTATCACCTGTTACCAAACTATCTACAGTTCCAAACAATGTGTCTGCCATGTTAACACCTTCAACAGGCTCTGTTGCTGCAAAGTTACCCATAGCTGCTTTTGCACCATCATTGTATACACTATAGAAAAGTTTGTTCTCGCCAGTTAAGTAATCTGTCATATCAAAAATAGGTTGAACTGCATTGCTAGCCGCAAAAATAGCTGCTGCTTCATCTGAGTATAAGAAACTAATAAATTCTTTTGCTAGCTCAGGATTCTTTGCCGCTGCTGGAACCCATGCTTGTTCAAAAAATGTATAGGAATATTGGTCTGAAGTGTCATCAAGTGCTGGTAGCGCTGTGAATCCCCACTCAAAACCTTCCGCTCTTGGAGCATCTGCCATTTCACCTGTTACCCAAGTACCATTTGGCATAAATAATGCTTCGTTATCTAAAATAAGTTGCTGATTTTTTAAGTAGTTTTCATTGTTCGCATTTGCTGGTGTTGTTGCTTCTGTATATGATGCCAATTTTTCAACAATGTCAAATGCTTTTTGTGCTTCATCTGTTGTCCAAATGCCTTCTTCATATGTCATTGCTGCGTTAAATAGTGTTGGACCACCAGTAACATTTAACAATCCATAGAAAAGTGCATCAAAGTACCCTGTTGTAGGATATGTGAATAATGCGATACCTTCCGCCTTAGCTTTTTCGCCAAGTTCCCACATTCCGTCCCAAGTTGTTGGTACTTCCCAACCTTTTTCTTCAAATAGTGCTGCATTATAGAATAAACCGCAAGGACTATAAAACATTGGTGCTAAATAAGTCTTACCATCACCATATGGGTTTGTGATTCTAGTTGATGTAAATCCTGGAATTAATTTTTCAGATACTGTAATGTCTTCCCCTGGAACATTCATTGACAACACGTCTGTGATATCAAGAATTGCTTGTTCTTTTATAAGGGTCTCTGTCAACGCTGCTGGACGACCTACGCCTAGATGAACAACATCTGGATAGTCTCCTGCTTTCATGCTTGGACTAATAGCATCTTCCAAGTTTTTATCAACAATCAGCTCAATGCTCACACCTGGGTGTATCGCTTCAAAAGCTGCGGCAACATCTGTCCACATCTGTGCTCCATAAGCTGTCTCAATGGCTGCAACTGTTAATTGTTGTTCTTGTACATCATCCCCTGTTGTTGCATCGGATCCTGCATCATTATTTGTATCTTGGGAATTCCCCGTTGATGCATCGCCTGAATTTGCTGTTTCATCATTTTGGCAACCTGCAAAAAGTCCTACAGACAATACCAATACCAATAAAATACTTAGTGCTTTTTTCATAATATCTTTTCTCCTTTTTTATTATAAGATACCCTTATTATAAGCACTGTCTCTCCAAGCGAATACATGATTATTGTTACTTTTTTTATATTTCTTGCTTTGCAATTAATTTTTCGCAAAAATTTTCAACATTTTTTTATTAATTATGTTATTTTCTCTTACCAATATGGGTTCCAGTTTTGTGTTAAACGCACTAAAGCCTCCATATAAAAATAATCGCCCCATATATTACTCTCATCAACACCTTGATTATGCGGAATCGAATATACTCCATGAAGTAATAATCCTTCGGATTCTTGAATACTCTTTGGCGTATAATTGTTCACTAATGATTCCATCATTTTATGTGCACTCTCTAGATAACGCTCTGTCTGAGCCAAAGATGGAAGCTGCTTCGCCCCTTCTAAAATACCGCAAATGGCTATTGCTGATGATGAAGAGTCTCTAGGTTCCTGCGCTCCATCACTAAAAGCCAAGTCCCAATATGGAATATAGTCCGCCGGTAGATGTTCAATAAAATAGTCTGTAACCTTAACAAATGCATCAACAAAAACCGGATCTTTGGTATATGCATAGGCTAACATAAATCCATATATTCCCCATGCTTGCCCTCGCGCCCACGACGAATCATCTCTATACCCTTGTGCCGTTTCTCCTCGTAGTGGTTTATGGGTTTTTGTATCAAAATAGTAGGTATGATGGGTACCATAATCTTCACGCAAAACAACTTGTAGTGCGGTATATGCATGGTTAGAAGCCACTTCATAAAATTCTTTTTCACCGGTTTGTTCATGTGCCCAAAATAGTAGTGGAATATTCATGTATGCATCAATAATTAAGCGATAACTTTCTGGTGCTTTCATCGGGCCCCAAGCCTGAATGAATTTGCCTTCGGGTGTATATCGATGAATAAGCCATCTTGCTGCTTCAAGAGCTGTCTCTTTCGCTTTTTTAAGACCTAATGTTTTATATGCTGCTACACAAGACAAGGAATATAAAAAACCAATATCATGATGGTCTAATACCCACTTATGTTCAAGACGTTCCTCAAAACTGTCGACATGCTTTTCAATTAGCTGTCTTAACATCGGTGATGGTTTAGCCTCATGCGCCAAGCTTAATATCCCTGAATAAAAACCTTCTGTCCAACATTCATCATTAGGATGTTTTCTATATATTCCACCTTCTGCTGCCGGTGCCGGGAAGAATCCTTCCTTCAGTTCCCGGCTGTTCTCCAACACTTCTAGCACATGGTCTCTTGCTTGAATAAGTGCCTCTTCATATAACTGCTGATTTTTTACTCTCTCCATTATCCTTTCACCCCACTTGCTGCTACACCTTCAACAAAGTAGTTTTGGGCGAAGATAAAGATGACGATGACCGGCAGTAAGACTAATGTCGCTCCAGCCATTAGTACACCATAGTTTAACACTTGTCCTGTTGCAAATAACTGTATACCTACAGAAAGCATTTGCTTACTTACATCTGATATGTATAGATAAGGGCTCATATAATCATTCCATATCCACACAAAGGAGAAAAGCATCATCGTTGCAACCGATGGTTTTGCTAATGGCATAATAATCTTAAAATAAATCCTAAAATGTCCACATCCATCAATACGTGCAGCTTCAGACAATGATTCCGGAATGCTGATAAATGCTTGTCTTAATAAGAACACAAAGTATACATCCACAAGGCTTGGTAATATAATTGCCCACATGGTGTTAAGAATCCCTATCTTTTTAAAGATAATATAACGAGGTAAAATCATAATATCACTTGGAATCATCAATGCTGCTAAGAGAATCATAAAAATCAAGTCCCGTCCTTTGAACTTAATTTTTGAAAATCCGTAAGCTGTATAGCTTACAAAAAAGAACTTTAATAAAAGACTGGTTCCTGTCATTATTATTGTATTGCGATACCACTGCATAAAGTCATAATAATCACTTACAAATAAGGCTTTAATATTATCCAAAATCCACTCACTTGGCCATAATTTAAAAGAGGCTTGTAAGACTTCACTTTCTACTTTAAAAGCTGATAGAATCATAAATACAAAGGGGAAGATTGATCCAATCCCAATCATAATCATAACAACTGTTAGTATGACTTTCGTTATTTTTTTTGATCTGATTTCCACTGCTTTTCCTCCCTTTTAGTATGTCACCCATTTTTTTTGTCCACGCCACTGCACCAACGTTATCAACATAACCACAGCGAACATGACCATCGCCTGCGCACTGGCATAACTAGTATCAAAACGCGTGAAAGCTGTTCGGACGATATTAATGGACATCACTGTTGTTGCTTGTCCCGGTCCACCTTGTGTCAGTGATTGAATAACTGTAAAGTTTTGTAACGATGTTATCAACGAACTAATCGATAGGAAGAACGTTGTTGGTGAGACTACCGGTAAAGTTACATGTATAATCTGTTGGAATCTTGTCGCTCCGTCAATACGAGCCGCCTCATTAAGCGCCTTGGGAACACCTTGTAGTGCCGCCAAATATACAATCATATTAAGACCAACACTTTTCCATACCGCAATAGCTACTACTGTTGGTAGAACTAACTTTGCATCAGTTAAAAGAATGGGGGGATTTTCCACTCCAAGTTTAAGTAATAGCCCAACGACGGGTCCTCTTGCACCAAGCAATAACCGAAAGACAACTGCAACGGCAACCATGTTGGATACATAGGGTAAAAATACCATCGAACGTAGTGTCTTCTTAAAAAAGACTCCCTTATTTAAAATGACGGCTAGAACAAACCCTATAATCATAATTAGCGGAACATAAATCAATGAATATATCGCCGTTCTTTCTAATGCCGCTAACGCGTCTGGATCACTAAAAAAGCGAACAAAGTTTTCAAGTCCTACAAATTGAATATTATCTAGCTTCGTTATATATTTTACATTGACAAAGGATAATCCCATCGCAATGACAAACGGAATCCCAGTAAATATCGTAAACAGTAATATATAAGGTACGATAAACATATACCCTGTCAACGTTTCCATAAGTTGTCTTCTTTTCACAACAACACCTCTTTCTATGAAAACGCCGCTACAATCGTAGCGGCGTATTATCAGTATCGTGTCTTAGCTTATTGTTTAGCTTCTTCGATCGCACGATTTGATCGCTCTTGAATTGACTGCATTGTTTCTTCAAGTGGCTTAATACCTAAGCCATACTCTTGTGCTTCTTCAAACCAAATTTGGTTAATACTTGTATCTGCTGTACCTATGATTTTTTCTGGATAAGGAATACGCTCTGCATCAAACCATCCTGCTCTAAAGTCTTCTACTGTAATTCCATCATCAACAAAATCTGCACCTAGTTCTTCTTCGATGTATCGTGTGATTTCTTCATCTGAAAGGTTAACACGCGCCGGTACACGACCGTATCCAAGTTCGTATTGATTTTCTGCCATGTATTTTACCGCTTCAAACGCCGCTTCTTTGTTTGCACTTGTTGTTGGGATTGCATAGTTTCCGTTAACTACAAGTGTTGAAGCTTCGCTTCCTTCTGGATAAGGCATTGGAAGAATTCCAGCTTTCCATTCTCTTGGATATTTTTCATGGTTTTTCAATAAGGATGTCACCCATCCACCACAAACAAACATTCCGATGTTGTCGCTTGCTGCAAAAGCATTCCATGGGTATTCTCCTGCTGCGAGCATTCCCATTGTTGGTTGAATTTCCTTCTCGTTACCTAAGTCTGCAAAGAATTTTAATGCTTCTGAGTATAGCGGATCGTCAAAGTTTGATGTTCCATCTGCCTTATATGCATCCGCACCTTTTTGTGTTGCATACATATAGTAGTAGTTGTTGTAGTCAAGCATGTATGATCCCCATACACCGTTTTCTATGTCCGTTAACTTTTCTGCTGTTTCGATGTATTTTTCCCAAGTCCAACCTTCAGCTTCTGGATATGGAACACCTGCATCATCAAATACTTTTTTGTTGTAGAATGTCAACCAGATATCACTGTATGCCGGTAAACCATATACCGCTCCATCAAATACTGGCAAGTTTTCTCCAAACACTTCTTTCATATCATAACCCATGTTTTCAGCCAGTTCATCAAGTGGTGTTAACACGCCTGCTGATTGATAGATTTTTAATGATGGTGTTGCTGAATATACAATATCAAGTTCGTCTCCTGCCATCAAACTAACTAATGTTCTGTCGATTTCACCATCTTTTGGTGTTGGCACGATTGTAAATTCAATGTTGATTCCTAAGTCTTCTTTAATCTTTTCGATGAGCTCAACATTTTCACCTGTTGAAGCACCAGTTTCAGTTACTGCCCACTTTAATGTAACTCCATCATATTTTTTGCCTGAAGTATCTTCTGTCTCTTGGCCATTTTCTGTCTCTGTTGTTGCCTCTCCATTGTCTACAGTTGTTTGAGAACTGTTGTCTTCATCCGCCTTTGTACATCCTGCAAAAAGATTCACTGCCATTGTAAAAACAAGAATCAAGGATAGTAAACGCATTTTTTTCATAAATTTTTCCTCCCAAAATGTAATTATGTTATACATTCATTATATCTGCATCTATCCGCTTCTTAAATAGTCTGGATTTTTTATTTATAGTCAATTTTGGGTATTTGAAGGACAACAACGGTTCCTTTTCCTTTTCGACTATATATTTTCACATTGGCCATGTCACCATAATGTAAACGTAAGCGTTTGTAAACACTGCCTAAACCGATGCCTGTACTTCGCCTATCGCGTGCTTTGTTTTGTTCACCACTTTCTCTTAACTCAGCCTCAATTTTTAACAGCACTTGTCTATCGATGCCGACTCCATTATCTGCAATAAAAAACCGTAGGTATTTATGATCTTCTTTTAATCGAAGGCTAATGCTTACCGGACTTTCACTGTGGTCCACCGCGTGTATGAAGATATTTTCAACAACCGGCTGCAAAATCATCTTGATTACATAATACTTATTGGTCAATTCCGGATCTGCTTCAATCTGAAAATTCACCTTTTCTTGATATCTATTCTTTTGAATGTGGCAATACGCCGTTACATGTTCAATCTCTTTATTTATAGAAACAACTTCCTGTCCATCCCCAACTGACAAGCGATATAGGCGCCCTAAGGAAGCCGCCAGACGTCGGATATCCGGACGTTTGGCTTCTGTCGCCATCCACACAATGCTTTCTAGTGTATTATAGAGAAAATGCGGGTTCACTTGACTCATCAACACTTCATATTCCAGCTGTTTTTTTTGCTGTTCACTCTCTAAGCGCTCTTTAATATTCGTCTTGATACTTTTGAGCATGGAATTATAATGCCTTAACATTCGTTTAACTTCTTCGCGCCCTTTTTCTTCCAGCTCTTGATCCAAATCACCTTCATAAACTTTTTCCATGGAAAAAATCAACTGGTTAATCGGATTCATAAATCCACGATACATATATAGCATGATACCTATGTATATCAGTGCAATAAGCACCAAAATCCATATAACTTGAATATAGAGCTGTTGATTTTCTGCAAGCACTGCTTTTTCAGGCAATAGCACAATGCTTTTCCAACCGTTGACTTGAGATGAGGAAAATGCTAAGTAATAGGGCACTTTATCCATATGTATCTTAATATATCCATCGTCCCCTTCTTCTTGCTCTATTTTTTGTATCCAGTCCTTTTGTCGATTGAGTACTGCCTCCGGTTGCTCTAACGCCACTTCATCCGAAGATGAAAGTAACTCTGCACGCTCGTTGACAATATATATTTGGGCACCTAATTGTTCGTGTAAATTCATATATTTCTCATATAAATCTTCTTCTTGAAGAGCAAAAATATGAATATAGGCATATTGGGATTTTAATGGAGAAAAGACACGACGTGTTCCTACAATAACTTTGTCCTTGCGAACTTCATTATAGGTTGTCATGGTTAAAAAGTTATCCATAAGTGGATACCAGTAAAACTTCCCTAGACGCTCCGGATCATCAATATTTAACTCCATCAACTTTGCCTTAATATCTTCTTGATCATTATTCGGATCGACAAAGTTAAACACTTCATCTTTATATGTATAAATTGAAGCAATCTGTTCATTTTGTTTTAACAAGTTATATCCATCAAAAATTCTACGCATAATTAATACTGTCGACTGACGCTTAAGCATCTTACTTTCATAAGTACGGTCTAAGTACTCCAACAGCCTTTGCTCTGATGCAAACGTGTCACTTACTCCATATACGTTAAGAATTGTATCATCTAGCTTTGCACGTACTTCCTTTGCTCCGTACAACATATTTTCAATAGCTTTATCTTGTAATGTCCGATTGGTATTAAGAAAAAGAACCGTCACCAGCAAAATAATAGGGATTAAGGCTAAAAGCAATAGCCCTATTATTTTTTGCATCCAAGAACGGTTCTTCTTATGATGATTCATTTTTTTTAGTGTTTTCATTCGAAGGTTCCTCTTTCTATTTGTTCACGATATTCATTGGGACTCATGCCATATGTTTTTCTAAACACTTTAATAAATGTGGATGGGTCTGCATACCCCAGTTCTTCACCAATTTCATAAACCTTGATGGAGATATCTTGCAACATCTCTTTGGCTTTTTCCATACGTTTTTTAGTAATATAAGTTGTAAAATTATATCCAATCTCTTTTTTAAATACTTTCGAAATATACGACGGTGTCTTATCTACCCGTTCTCCAATATAGTCTAATGATATAATGTTATTATTATATTCTTCTGTCACAATATGTAAAATCTCTTGTGCTAGGGGGGATAAGTTTGCACTCGCCAACGTTTCATAAGCAATCCATTGTCCAGAACCTGTATATCGTGTTTGTTCAAGGGCTTCTTTTGCTTCTTGGTATGCAAGATAGTAATTTTTTTCTTCAAATTCTTGGCTAACCCCAACACTGAGTGTCGGATAGTTGTTTTGCATTTGCTCAAACAGTTCTTTAGGACTCTGCTTAGATATTCCTATGAGGATCTCCGGAAAAATCTGGTAAAACACACTTTGAAGCTTTTGATTTTTATTTTTCAACTGGCTAAATGCTTCTTCACGTTTATCTTTTTCCATGGTCCACAATGTGACAAAGCCTTTTTCAGGAATCCACTTCATCTCTTCTGAAGTAAATGTTGTAATTCCCATAAGGTATGAATTTAATTTCATTAATTGTTGCGCCCATTCTAGCTCCTTGATATACGCTTTTTCCGCATTGTCTTCATCAAGTTTTTGCTTTAATCTCGAAAACAAGTCAATAAAATCTTCTTCTTGCGTCGGCTTAAGCAAATAGTCAAAGACATTATTCTTAATCGACTTGTTCAAATATTCAAAATCACTATATCCACTTAAGATAACTATTTTTATGGAAGGATAGTTTGCATTTAGATATTCCATGAGCTGAACGCCATCATATTTTGGCATACGTATATCTGTTAAGACAACATCCGGCGCTTGTTCTTTGATAATCTCAATCGCCTCTAAGCCATCGCTTGCCTGCCCCACGATCTCAAACCCCCATGTATTCCATGGATTTCCATGAACAAGTCCATTACGTATAACCGCCTCATCATCGACAACTATCAATTTATACATTATGCTATCCTCCTTCTTGCCCGCTTCTTACCTACTTCGTTCTTTGTTATATCATGCATTTTTCTTTATTTTATCATCTTTTAATGACTTCGCCTAGGTTGACATTGAAATCGCCTATGAAATGTTTTATACTTTATATTAGTGAATTTTTGCACTGATCTTAAAGGAGCGACTTATGCCAAAAAATATTTCATTATTGATCAAACCCTCGTCATCCAACTGTAACCTTGGATGTAAATACTGCTTTTACTATGATGTTGCTGCCAATCGCGACCACAAAAGTTATGGACTTATGCAGCCATCTACGATGGATGCTCTCATTAAAAAAGCGCTTGAAAGTGCCACGGACCATGTGACTTTTGCCTTCCAAGGTGGAGAACCGACACTTATTGGGCTTGACTATTTTAAAAACTTTGTCTCAACGGTTAATCAATATAAATCCACACAAACCATCCATTATGCAATACAAACCAACGGAACTCAGCTTGATGAAGACTTCTGCGCATTTTTACATGAACATCATTTTCTTGTTGGTCTGTCCCTGGATGGTCCCAAGGACATGCATGATCTGAACCGATTAGACACCAAGAAAAAAGGTACCTTCAAAACCGTTGACCAAGCGGCAAAATTAATGACCAAACATAAAGTTGAGTTCAACATTCTAACGGTTGTCACCAAAAACACTGTACGTCACGTACAAAAAATCTATCGGTATTTTAAAACGCAAAACTATCAGTATCTGCAATTTATTCCTTGCATCAGCGACTTCAATGACGCCACCTTAAAACCATATAATATCACACCAAAAGACTATGGAGAATTTCTCATCCAATTATTTGACCTTTGGTATCAAGATATTCTTCAAGGTGAACGTATCAGTATCCGGTTGTTTGACAACTATGTCCAAATGCTATTAGGTATGCCGCCAGAAAGCTGCGATATGAATGGTTTTTGTAGTGTCAATCCAGTCATTGAAGCCGATGGTTCTGTCTATCCATGCGACTTTTATGTTTTGGATCAATGGAAGCTTGGTAATATTAATAACGATGCCCTTGAGGACATGATGTTTGGAGACTTGGCTAAGGAGTTTCTCGCTAGTGGTAATCACCATGCAAAAGAATGTGACACATGCCCTTATCTTAGACTCTGTCGAAGTGGATGCCGTCGCCATAAAGAGATGTTTGTGGATACGAAAAACATGGCAACTGAAGATTTATATGATAATTATTTTTGTGAAGCATATAAAATGTTTTTTAGCCATAGCGCTCAAAAGCTTCAGCACCTTGCCCGTTATATTCAATCACAACAACGGGTATGATGTTAATGGCATGCATTTTAAGTGCCGTTGATACCAATCATTATATACTAACTCAATAGTATCTACCTGTGCACTGCCAAAATCAAATGTACGATATCGGTCAATGTATCTGCAAAAAAGACCACTATCATGTAATGGTTTTCTTAATCGAATCACTGTCATATGTGCTGTATTTAATGTATATCTTGCATCAATCGACAACCCTAAATTCGATTGTGCAAACGCCTCTCTTAAGCGTTCGCGCATCAGATTTAGGGTTTCTTGTTTTGGAAACCCTTGAATCAGTATACATGATGGAGAGGCTGTAATCCCATAAAAATCAATTGAAAATCGTGGCATCTTTGCTAACGTATCTTGGATGATTGTTTTGACTTTTAAAAGATCCACATCTTCAAGCACAAACCCTTCTACACAAGATACAATAGATAGCACCGTAAGATGCATATCCGTCTCAGGATAATAATATTGCTCCGGCTCTATCTGCTGTATCTGCTGCAAAAACTGCACTATATTCTTACGAACACTTTTTGTCGGTCGAATCAACAGCGTTATCCCTCGCCGATTATCCGTTGGACAATCAAGCATTGTATCAAGTTGATAGCGTTGGTGAACTATCGCAGCAACAGCCGCATCATACATCTGTCTATAATGAAATGTAAGCTCTTTATTATTCATTGTAATATCCTTTATATGGTATCCTTAGATGTTATTGATGTTTAAGCTTCACCGGTTGATGCTTTTCTAACGATCGATTCGCCGCCAAAGTCAGTTCAAGGGTTTTTAATCCATCATTATAATCCGACTTAATCAAACTTGCATCTTTATCTACAATCGCTTGAATAAACGCTTGTGCTGATTGAAAATGCATGTCTTTAATAAATCTACGGCATGCACTTTGCTTGGTTTGGGTATATGTAATATCTTGTTGCCAACGATAATTAATCACCTCGTCCGCACAAATGATTTGAAATCCCACACCGTTATAATTCATAATATCTGCAACATAGCATGCTGTGAGGATGGTTGCTACTTTTCCAGAAGCAAATGTCAGCGTCGTCGCTGATGCATCTTCAAGATCATAATCCTCTACATCCGTTATTAAACCTTTAACAGCAGTACTATATACCGTCTCAACTTCACCAAATAAATAGCGTAACATGTCAAATATGTGTGTGCTTTGCTCGACAATCTGACCTCCGGACATCTTTTTTTGCCGCCACCAATGTACCTGAGGCATTCCACCAATCCATTGTCCTTGTATTAATCCCACATTCTTTATCTGTAGATGTTTTTTTAGAAAATCAACTTCGGGATTATACCGCTCTTGATAGCCTACACTGTTGATAATTTGGGACTCTTGAATAATACGCGCTGTTTCTTTGGCACGTTCATAAGATACATCTATAGGTTTTTCTACATAAATATGAATGCCATAGGCAGCCGCTAGACGTTCTGCATCTTCGTGACGATTCGGCGGAATGCAGATAAATACACCATCGATTTCTTTTTCTTGCTCATACATAGCTTGATGGTGGCTATATAGTCTTGCTGTAGGCACACGCTTTCCTATAGTTTCTAGCTTTTCTGGATTACTTCCGGAAAAAGCAATAACATCAACATGCTCCATTTTAAGTAAATTATCTAAATGAAAATTCGCAAACCATCCACACCCTATAATTCCAATCTTAATCTTATCCACATGCTCCTCCTCTGTTATACCCACTTAGGATTATATTTTGCTCCTTATTTGTTTATTATAGCATATTTTTTTATTGTAGAAAAACATAAAGAGGCTACTCTATCCATGGATTATTAACCCATGATAGAATAACCTCTAATGATTTTTTTGCTAATGACGCAAGAGATAGTCAAAAGCACTTAGGGCTGCTGTTGCACCCGATCCCATAGAAATAACAATCTGCTTATATGGGCTGTTGGTACAGTCTCCTGCTGCAAACACACCTTCCATCGATGTTGCTCCGTGGGCATCAACAACGATTTCACCAAATCGGTTTCTCTCTATGTTCTCACCTAACCATTCCGTGTTGGGTACAAGACCAATCTGAACAAACACACCGTCTAAATCTACATTGGCGACCTGTTTTGTCTCCCGATCCATATATTCAATCCCAGTAACTTTTTGATCTCCTGTGATTTTTTTCGTCTCAACATTTTTAAGGACAGTGACATTGGGCAAACTGTATAACCGCTCTTGCAAAACACGATCTGCTTTTAATTCCGGTAAAAATTCCAATACCGTCACCTGTTTTACAATTCCTGCCAAATCAATGGCTGCCTCAATCCCGGAGTTTCCTCCACCAATCACTGCCACATCCTTACCTTCAAAGAAAGGTCCATCACAGTGCGGACAATAAGCTACACCCTTATTTTTAAACTCTTGCTCACCTGGGACATTGATGTTGCGCCATCGGGCGCCAGTGGCAATAATCACAGTCTTTGCCTTTGCAATCGTTCCATCTTCTAGCGTTACCTCTACAAAATCTTCTCGGCGTAACTGGGTCACTTTTTGCCTTAGGATAACATCAATATTTTTGTAGTGTCCAATGTGGTCATTAAGATGCCCGGCGAGCTTTGGCCCTTCTGTATATGGAACCGAAATCAAGTTTTCAATCCCTAAAGTGTCAAGAACTTGTCCCCCAATGCGTTCAGCCAATAAAGCAACACGAATTCCTTTTCTTGCTGCATAGATTGCCGAACTTACACCTGCAGGACCTCCCCCAATGACAAAGACATCATAAGGCGCATCACTTAACTTTGGTCCTTCTGTAGCCGTCTCTCCCATAAGCTTTAACAGATCTTCAATGTCCATACGACCACTTTCAAGGAATTCCTTGTTGAGATAAACCGATGGTACTGCCATAATATCTTTAGCTTCAACCTCATCCTTAAAAACAGCACCGTCAATCATTGTATGGCGAATTCCAGGATTTAAGACACTCATAATGTTTAACGCCTGAACAACATCGGGACAGTTGTGGCAACTTAAACTGACATAGGTCTCGAAACTGTACTCTCCCTTAATCGATTGAATCTTCTCAATCAACGCTTGATCAATTTTTGGCTTTCGACCACTGACGTGTAAAAGAGCCAATACAAGCGACGTAAATTCATGCCCTAAAGGAATACCGGCAAAGACAATGCCGGTATCTTCCCCTTGACGGTTCACACTAAAACTCGGTGTGCGTTCAAGCTCTCCCTCTTCAACATGAATTCGAGTTGACATTGTCGCCAGCTCTTCTACAAGTGCAGCCATATCTTTAGATACTTGTGATGCATCTAAGCTTTGCCTGATGACAATGTCTTGTTCAAGCATCTCAAGATATTGTTTTAACTGTTGTTTAATCTCTGCATCAAGTAGCATATGAACACCTCTTTAAATCTTTCCTACTAAATCAAGTCCTGGTTTAAGCGTTTCTGTTCCTTCCTTCCATTTTGCAGGACACACTTCATTCGGATGCTTACGTACATATTGTGCCGCCTTGATTTTATCAAATAAAGCTGATGCATCACGTCCGATATTCCCCGCATTGATTTCAACCGCTTGGATAACTCCGTCTGGGTCGATAATAAAAGTTCCACGGTCTGCGATACCTTCATCTTCAATAAGCACATCAAAGTTTCTTGAAATCACATGCGATGGATCCCCAATCATTACATACTCAATTTTTTTGATAGCTTCAGATGTGTCATGCCATGCTTTATGTACAAAGTGTGTGTCTGTTGAAACCGAATATATCTCAACACCCAACTCTTTTAATGCTGCATAATTATTTTGTAAATCTTCTAACTCTGTTGGGCATACAAACGTAAAGTCTGCAGGATAAAATGCAACGACACTCCATTTTCCTTTAAGGTCTTCTTCTGTAACCGTTAAAAACTTACCGTTTTGAAATGCTTGTGCTGTAAATGCTTGTACTTCTTTTCCTACTAATGACATAATATTTCCTCCTATGTGAATGTGTGTATTTTTTCCGCATCGGATAATTATTATCCGTTGATACTTATTATAACAATCATTCTCATTATGTCAAGGGATATTTGCAATTTTCTTGTTTTTTCTTCATCCTTCCGTAATTATCATCATATGTATATGTATGTTATAATAGGTTTATCATGATTACCACTTTATTACAAAATCGAAAGGAGCTAGTTATGGCAGACAAACATTTATATATTATCACTGGAACTTCAAAGGGGATTGGTGCGGCGATTGCCAAAGAGCTTGATCAACCTTCACATCATATTATTGGAATATCTCGAACGCCAAATCCTGATTTTTCGGATCGCTTTGAACACAAGTATTTTGATCTTGTAGATTATGCTGCTCTTCCAGGCCTTGTCGTTGATATCTTCTTTTCTCTAGATCAGACTGAATATGCTTCGATTACCCTAATCAATAATGCAGGTATTATTGAGCCCATCAATACCGTCGATCGATGCGAAGCAAATGATTTTTTTGAGAGCATCACAATCAATCTTTTAGTACCTATGATTTTGTCTTCTGAATTTGCTAAACATCTTCAGGAATATACCGGCGTCAAGCGTATCCTAAACATCTCTTCTGGGGCGGCTAAAAAACCAATTGAAGGCTGGAGTAGCTATTGCACTTCAAAGACCGGATTGAATATGTTCACCCAATGCTTTGGAAAAGAACAAGCCCATGTTGAGGATGGTATTCAAGTTATCTCTATGGCTCCAGGTGTCATTGACACACCTATGCAAGAGACTATCCGAGGCGCATCAAAAGAAGTCTTTCCTGGCATCGACCGCTTTCTTGACTTAAAAGAAAACAATGCGCTGACCTCGCCAAGTGACGTTGCCAAACGCATTGTTGATTTTTTAGATAATAAATTTGATGCTTATCCTAGCGGAAGTGTTCTTGACATCCGTACAATAGATTAACGGTCCCGCTTTGCTCTATATAGTCTCAAAATAGTGACGATCGACTGTTCCCTTGTATAATAGCTCTGAGGTAAGAATTTATTTTCAGATGCGCCTTGCATAACCCGTGCATCATCATTTGCATATACCACTCCATTAACATAGGTTATCTCTTCCTTAGCCCATGGCGCAAAATCAGCTCTATCGTCAAATATTTTTACTTCGCCTGTTGGTTCGACGCTCAAGAGCCTAGCCGTTCTAGCAAGAATGACGGCTGCCTCTTGTCTTGTGAGGGGTCTATTAGGGCTAAATTTATCCTCTCCCGTTCCATGAACGATTCCTAAAGCCGCAACGGCTAGAATATCTGGGTCATTGGTATCTGTAAATGCAACTTGTTTTCCTGAGTTTTGTCCAAAATGATCTAATAGCGGTTTTAATAAACGACAAAAATCCGCACGCGTTGTTGTATCTCGCCAATCTCTTTGTTGATCTTTTGGAACCAAACCTTTTTGAATTGCTTCATCAATATCGTTTTTGGCCCATGCATGTGCCTTATATATGTATGGTATTTGGGGTAGTTCCAAACCGCCATACTTGCCTTGTTTATCTATTCCATAAATCTGAGGCTTATTTTTCACATAGGTATTATCATCAACTTGGGCATTCATAGACTTAAAATCGAAATTAAAAGATACTCTCTCACTGCTATAAAGTGCCTTGTATCGTCCCTTTGGTATCAATATATTCCCCATTAAATCCGTTACATACGCATCATTTCCATCGTTAAATATTACATGTCCACGTTTGTAGTCTGTAGTCCCCGAGGTAGAAATCGTAGCTAAATGGGTACCATCTGCCATTATTCTTAACGTTGCATCCTTTTCCAAATTATACAAAGACAGACCTTTTTCCGATATATCATTGCTCAAAGAAACGCCGTTGTCATATGGAACGAGTATTTCTCCCCATTTATTAATAATCATCACACTACTTACATCGCTATCACTCATCCCTCTGTAAATTCTCACAAAATCATCTTGCTCGTAAGCGAAAGCATAGGCATCTTTAAACGGACCAACGATTATCTGTCCTGTTTTAGAAAATCCGGCAAGTAGTTTATCTTGATGATTTTGCAGATAAATAATATCCCCATAAGCCACATTGATTTCATTGTATTTCCCACTAGAAAATGCAAATCCTCCATCACCATAAAAGAATGAAATTTCTTCTTCTGCTGACCGTTTATGTAATGAATACATTTTATTTTGATGACTTATGGCATGATTATATTCTATTGGCTGCAGTAATTTATCTGTTCCATCAATAGATGATGCTCCCCAATACTCATCTTTCTTGACCAAAACAGCACTCTCAAAGACGACACTTCCCAGCTCATCGTAATTCATCGCTGTTAAAAGCTTTTTGTCTTTATCTGCAAGACCAACCAAACCCGTCTTTAAGTTAAGCACTTTATAATACGCGTTATCATATTCATCTATACAAACAAATGTAAGCAGATCACTTACCTCTTTTCCCAATAAGTCAAAAGCATAGTATTTGATCTCACTTCCGTGTCCATTTTCAGCAATTAAGTAGGATGTATCTGCCGACATCGATAGCCTCTCATACTCTAATGGTACAACCACTTTTCCGGTTTTTAAATCTATCGCTCCGTATTTTCCGCTAAAGATTCCCGGTGGTCGCCATGTGCCATTGCCCACAATAGCAATATCGTTTTCAACTACCATTAAAAGATCATATGCTCCCTCTATAGCTCTTTGACCTAGAGTTGTAAACACGGTCCATTGCGCCTCTTCTCCTCGTGGCTCAACTTTAATATATCCGTTTTCTAAAATCTCATTCTCATTCTCCATAGTTTCAATGTGTTTTCCATCAAGTGTATATACATATCCACGCGTTTCATTAGCAATGTTGACGTACTCTCCTTCAAAATACACTGGCATTTCATCAAAGATAAACGGAATAACCGTATTCTCCTTTGCAACATTCATAAAAGACATGGAATGCATAAAGACTATACAAAAAAGTAAAGCCGCATATCGTTTTCCTCTCATTTTATTCTCCTCTCACATTACCTATAATCTCAATATTTCTCTTTGTTCATAAAATTCTTTTTACCCTTACTTCTTTATCGTGTTTACAATATGCTTAAATTATAGCATATCCCCAAAGTATATACTATATCATTTCCCACTAGAAATATTAAAACCACGCTTTGTATCCCATTGCATAGAGGTTATCTCTAGAAATTTCCAGACATTCATAGGGGTCTTTTCCATATTGATCATCTTGTTCAATGAAGAAATATTGACTACCACTCTTTAAGCCGGCTTCAATAATGGCAGGCATATCAAGCGTCCCCTCTCCTACTTCTGCAAATTCCACAACGCCGTTAAACGCTTTTTTGAATGTTTCCGAATCGACTTCTTTTGAAAAATCAAGCCCCATCGCACCAATACGATAGTCTTTTAGATGTAATAAAGACACGCGTCCGTCAAAGCGATTAATGACGTCTACCGGGTTTAACCCTCCACGCTGAATCCAATGAACGTCGAGTTCAAATCCAATATATGTTGTATTATTTTTGATAATATCTAGTAATGTCTCTCCATTGTATTTTGTGAATTCGATATGATGATTATGATAGTATAGCTTAATGTCATGTTCTGCAAGTTTTCTTGCATATTCATCTGCTATTTTTGCAAATTCCACCGATTTTTTGTAATCTCCCATTCTCGTCATGGGAAGCATGCCTATACGCAGATAATTGCACTCAAGATTTTTACAATCTTGAACGATTTTTTCAAAGTCTGTACTTAGATATTCTCCTGGCATACCTGGCATCATTGGTTCTACGGCTGCTGATAATGCAGCTATTTTGATTCCGAAATCTTTAGCTCCTTTTTTCATTTGACTGACATTTTCTTTTGTCATTGGAATCTGAGATATCTCAACACAATGATATCCCATTGTATTTAACTGTCTAAAAACTTCATAAATGCCTACTTCAGCTACTTTTTCTTTTAACATCATCATTTGAACGCCGATTAATCCTTTTTTATCCATTTTTCTCCTCCATCTTGCTTTTTTTTCCTATATGCGATGAACGAATAATTGCATCGATCATCTGCATTGAGACTATTCCTTCACATAAAGGAATATAATTTGTATGTTTTTTTTCAAGCACTTCATAAAAGAGGCGTATCAGCTTTTTATGACTTGCTCCATAATAGAATTTAGTACCTTCAACCCGCTCATCTTCAACAAGAATATGGTCTCCATCTTCATCCCAAAGATAAAGTATATTATCTCGAATAACCAAACGCCCTTTTTCAAGTATTGCTTCAATTTCGACACTGGCATTATATGGATTTGCATTTGTTGCATAGAACATGCCGCTACATCCATTTTCAAAGGCAATATGTGCGCTAGCTGTATCTTCAACTTCAATATTATAGTCAAGCATCTGAGAAATATTGCCACGAATGCTCTGTATTTTTCCCACCATCCATTGCATCAAATCTAATGTATGAATACTTTGGTTAATCATGACCCCGCCTCCGGCATGCTCCATGCATCCCCTCCAAGGTTTTGATGTATAGTATTCATGAGAGCGATGCCATGCAACTATCCCTTTGATTCCTAGAATATTTCCATACTTTTTTGTTTCAATAAGTTCCTTCATTTTGATGGATGTATTATTCAATCGATTCTGAAGACAAAGGTTCATCTTTATATCTACGTTGTTTTTTTCCAGAGCACTCAACGCATATGCCTCATCTAAGTTAATCCCCATTGGTTTTTCAAGAAAAATATGTATCCCCCGTGCAACACATTCCATGGCAATAGGTTGGTGAAGATAGTGAGGAAGACATATATGAACACTATCCAGCCGCTCATGATCAAGCATTTTTACATAATCTGTATAAAAGTGTATTGATTGATCATCAAACCACTGATTCTTATCATGGTCACATACTGCAATAAGTTGAATGTTTTTCATGGATTTTAAAATCGGAATATGTACTTTTGAAATATCACCTAGGCCAATGACTCCCACACGTATCATCATTTATTCTCCTTGTATTTTTTCTAATATGGCACACAGGGCATTATACTGCATCGCAAACCCTTCTTCATTGCTCATCTTTTTATCATCCTTAATAACGTCTGAAGACGCTTTTAGCTCAAGATCCTTAAGCGAATCAAATAATACCAAATGAGGTTCGAGGGTCAAAAACCCTTTGTACCCATGATGAATAAATTCCGCTAACAGCTCTTGAATTTTGCCATCTCCTGTTCCGCACACTACGTTGTCCCCCTCTAAATATAGGGCGTCCTTGATATGAATATATACTATATTGTCTTTTAGTATTTCATAACATGTACGGGTATCTTCTTGGCATTGAACAAAGTTAGCAAAATCAAATATACCTTGAAAATACGGTGAGTGTATTCTATCAAACAGCGTCTTGCATCTACGCGCTATATCGCCATAGATATCTTTTTCATTTTCATGCAGCAAAACCACATCATATTTTTTTGCAATATTGACAAAGTCTTGCATTTTATGAATGACGTCGTCTTCATAAGTATCCGGATCTTCGCCCTCGGGTATATAAAAACTAAAAATACGAATATATTGACAATCTAGAATCTCGCATGCTTGACATAATGTCTCCAGCATTATTTTTTGTTCTGCAAAGCCTTTTTCATCCTGAATATAAATCTTACCTATGGGTGATCCAATGGAAGATATCTTGATTCCTCCCGTTATTAACCTAGGTAAAATAGATGTACGAATATCTTCAAGTGTATATTCACTAATGTTTTTTCCATCAACACCTCGAATGGACATATAGTCAATACCTAATCGATTCAACTCATGAATTTGCTTTGAAAAATCATTGGAAATCTCATCAGCAAATCCAGATATATGTATATGCTTCATGGCACAATCCTCCTGTTTTTTTGTTTTACATCGACTTAGTGACTACCTTTTAAGTCAAATACAACTTCTTCGACTTCTTTTGAAAATGTTGACTTTGAAATCTTTTCTTGAAGCTTTTCATAATACACTTCACTATCAATAGGTAGTTCAACCCAATCATCTATCCAACTTGATAAGTGGATAGCGTTACTTATCGTTAATCCAAAAATCCCTTCATTACCAGGTGCTAATAGTGGCGTTCTATCCAAGATTGCATCTGTGAAGTTTTGCATAATGCCAACATGTTCTGTTGCCTTGGCTTCCACGGGAATAATGCACTTCCAATTTTCCGGTGGCTTAAAACCTTCTGATGTCGTATTACTATATTCTTGAGTTCCTATTATATTTCTATAAAATATAATCTCATTGTTTTCAATCACAAGTTTTCCTTGATCTCCTGATATTTCTAGTCGATTCGTTCCCGGTGCTTCTCCTGTTGATGTAATAAAAAGCCCTGTTGCTCCATTTGGATATTCAAAAAAAGCTGTCACATCATCTTCGACTTCAATGTTATGAAATTTTCCATAATCACAAAAACCACGAATCCGCTTTGGCATGCCACAAATCCATTGAATCATGTCAAGTTGATGAGGGCATTGATTAAGTAATACCCCTCCACCTTCGCCTTCCCAAGTGGCTCTCCATCCACCAGAATTGTAATAGCGTTGAGAGCGAAACCAATTGGTAATCGTCCAATTGACACGTACTAATTCGCCTAGTTCACCTGATATCAACATATCTCGCGCTTTTTGATATAACGGGTTTGTTCGTTGATTATACATAATCCCAAAGACTTTGTCTGATTCTTGTGCTTTTTGGTTTAATGCCTCCACAGCTTTTGTATATACACCGATAGGTTTTTCGACAAGAATATGTCTATCCGCAGCTATCGCCTGCATTCCCATCGTCGGATGATCATAATGAGGCGTTGCAATTAATACCGCATCCATATCATGTACCAAAAACTCTTGATATTTTTCATAATATGCTAATTGTTCACCATATTGTTCTTCCATAATATCTAAGCGCTGTTTATTAATATCGCATATGGCGACAAGCTCACACCGTTTTACTTGTCCTTCCATTAATTGTGCTACATGGCTTGCGCCCATGTTACCAACACCAACAATTCCTATTCGTATTTTGTTCATTGTTATACCTCCATTGTAACCTATACCTATTTTTGTGTTCTATCCAAGGAAATATCTGTTCAAAGTAGTGCTATACATATAGTACACACAATAATATCAATATTAACATTTGATTTGTGTATTGTGTATAATCTATGTATACTATACTATATGCTTTAGATATTATTTACCATAGTTATTCTTGTTCTAAACATTGCAAATATTGTTATATCGGAGGTGTGTTTTATGACACAAGTAACTACAGTCTTTCCAGAAGAGCATCCTTTTTTTGTAGGTTCTTTTTTAACGGATTATTGTAATATAGAGATTCATTTACATAGTGCTTTTGAGATTTTTATGGCTACTACAGGCAATATCCGCTATTACATTGAGGGGCAAACCTATGACCTTCAAGCTGGCGACCTTATTATTACGAATACATCCGAAATTCACCGCCCTTCAATTATAGATACAAATCCTTATGGACGAAAATTTATTTTATTTAATCCTTCTGTTTTTTCAGAATATCTAAAGGACGCCTACCCTGTATTTTCAATCTTCACTGAACGAAAAAAAGGATTTTTTAACCACTTACGCCCCAATAAAAATGATCAAAAAATACTTCATCAATTATTTGATAATATGTTGCTCCATCTGAGCAAAAAAGAGGCTAAATCCCTTCTTTATGCAAAGGTTTTAGCCTTGGAACTTTTTTTAAAAACCGACTCTATATACAAATACTGTTATCCTTCAAATAAGCTTTATGATGGTAACTTAAAGATTGATTCAAAAATTCAATCCATCCTTCTTGATCTTAATCAGAACTATCACCAACGTTATTGTCTAGAGGACTTATCTAAGCGTCATTTTATGGATAAATATTATATGTGCCATTTGTTTAAAAAAGAGACAGGATTTTCTATCTTAGAATACATTCAATCACGCCGAATCCTTTATGCAAAATCTTTAATTAGCTCTAGTTCTTTTACATTGAATGAAATCAGCCAGCAATGTGGTTTTACGGATTATTCAAACTTCTATAAAACCTTTAAAAAACTGGTCGCACTCTCTCCACGGGAATTTAAGAACCGATATAACGATACTAACAACCGAGTGAATCTTCAATAAAAAGGGTAGCATCAAAGCATGCCTTTATGCTTTTGTAGTCAAAATAAGGATATCATGTTATAATAATTGTCTTAATAATACATTCGATTGACTATTTTAGAAAGGTATGAGTTCATATGTTACCCAAAGACCCTGTCATATTATTAAGTTTTGTTAATACGAAACTTCGCGACTATCATGATTCACTGGATGACTTTTGCAAGAATCATAACTGTGCTGTGACCGATATTACGGATAAGCTCGCTACGCTAAACTATCATTATGATAAAGGAATCAACCAGTTCCGCTAAAGGAGGATGCATATGCGAACCCTACATTTATCTGTTGAAGGCCTTGTTCAAGCTGTTGGTTTTCGCTATTATACATTAACTCAAGCTCAGTCTATCGGTATCAACGGATGGGTAAAAAACACCCGCGATGGTCGAGTAGAAATCATAGCCCAAGGTGAGGAACGACGTATCAACACTTTTGTTGAACACATCAAAAAGGGACCACGGTTTTCTCGTGTCGATCAAGTGCATATCGAAGAAATTACGAATGCACCAACGTATCGCTCTTTTGAGATAACCTACTAATGGTCCCAACTAATTCATATCATATATTCAATTATTGTTCTGCCATCCATGTTGCAAATAAATCCACCCATGGCTGGCAGGATTTTTCTATGTTCGGATATCCTTCACACGCTGTCTCTTCTGATGCCAATGCCAAACCGTGGGCCCCCTTTTGAAAAATATGCAAATCAAAAGGCACTTGATGTTTACGCAAAGCAGTCGCTAAAACCAATGCATTCTCAACTGGAACACTAGCATCTTCAAACGTATGCCATATAAATGTTGGAGGCGTCTTTTCACTAACACGGGTATCTAGTGCACCAAACTTCCAATTTACTTTTTCTTCATTTCCAAATAAATTAATCATGGATCCTTCATGCGCAAACTCATTGGCAAGAATGACCGGATACGATAAGAGCAAACCATTTGGCGTTATATCTTGGAATGTCAGTCCTAATGACTCTGCCAACCATTGCTCGTGGTAATATACACCTAAGCTGGCTGCGACATGTCCCCCGGCTGAAAATCCTGCAACAACAATCTTTTCTGGGTTGACACACCATTGTTTGGCACTTGCTCGAATAATGGAGGTCGCCTTGGCTACTTGTAATAAAGCTTCCGGGAATACTGCCGGTTCAACACTGTAATCCAAAATAAATGCTTGAAAACCTCGGGCATTCATTGCCAGAGCCACAGATTCTGCTTCGCGCTCTGATTTCATCCCGTATCCACCGCCTGGGCAGATAAGAACTGCTGGGCGTTGTCTCTTAGGATCAATCTCCTTAGAATTTTCGATGACATATGTTATAAGCGATGCCTGATGCCCTTCTCTTTTCTTCTGGATTTCCCAGTATGATGTCTCATAACCTTTGGGTAAAATCACTTTTTCCTTGTCAATATTAATCTTTACTTTTTGATGGATCATCCGTCTCTACTCCTTTACATCTATATAATTTATTTTTTTTCTTTTCGATATACCACGGTTAATCCGTTTAAAAAGCTTCGAGCATATTTATCTAAACAACTACGGTAATGCTTATGCCCTTCTTTTCGAAAGAATGCACTCAATTCACTTTTTGACACACTGACGCCTGCTTTTTCAAATATATTCAGCATATCTTCACTTGTCATGTTTAAAGCGATTTTTAGTTTTTTTAACATAACATTATTGCTGCTTTTTCCGGCTTTTAATGTTAATATCTGCTTTGGCTTTTGTCCAGGCTTTTGTTCTTGTCGTCCACGCTTAAAAATAATAAATCCATTAAGAAACGATTCAAGCATTTGGTTCGTACATTCCATCGCCTCTTCTTTAGGCGCATTGTCCTCATCTGCATGATCATTGTCTTGTATTGTATCTTCTTCTATCAGGCTTCCATCTTCTCTGTGTCGATCAAAGTGATAGATATCCAAAGATTTTGTCAATAATTTATCTAGTTCTTCTTGAGAAATCTCAATCTCTCCTAGGCGAAATATCTCTATCATGTCCTTATCTTTTATATCCAGTGCGTACCTTAAGCGTATGAGTATATCATTGTTATTCATATTAGCCTCGTCTCTTTCCTAAAAATATTTCTTCTATTGTACCACACTTTTAGACATCTCTAAATTAAAATATAACAAGAGCTAAGTATACGCAACAAAACAGCTGCACATACTTAGCTCTATAATATTTATCCCTTAACGGCACCTACCATTGTTCCTTTGGTAAAATACTTTTGTACAAATGGGTATAAGACAACCATGGGTATAATAGAAACTATAATCGTGGCATAGACGACGGTTTCAACCGAATACCCTAGACGCACCATCTCCACTGCATCACTAAACTCAGAGGTTGCATTCATTTCTATAATCATTTTTCGTAATAACACTTGAAGTGGTACTTTATTCTCATCACGCAGAAGAATCATTGACCAGAAAAAACCGTTCCATTTGCTGATTGCATAAAATAACGCAACTGTGGCTAATCCCGCTTTTGATAGTGGTAAGTAGATAGCTGTTAATATTTTCAAATCATTGGCACCATCAATAGAAGCCGACTCTTCTAGTGAAATTGGAACGGATTCAAAATATGTCTTTAAGATAATCACATTAAAAGCTACAATAGCAAATCCTATAATCGGAACCGCTCTTGTATTATAAAGCCCTAAGGATTTAAAATTCAAAAATTCCGGAACGGTTCCCGCCTTAAACCACATAGTTAACGTCAACATAATAGTAAAGAACTTGCGTCCCATGAGGCGTTCTTTACTCAGGGCATAGGCTCCCGTCACACTAAAGAACATACATGTCGCGGTACCAACCACCGCATAAAAAATCGTATTTGCATAGCCAACCCACAGCCCTCTAAATTCCATGACTTTTTTATATGAATTGAAATTGATTTTTTTAGGGAATAACAATACTTGCCCTGCGGCAACGGCTTCTCCATTACTGATTGATGCTGAAAGCACATAAATAAATGGATATAATGCAAGTATCGCGATGACACTTAACAAAATCACATTAAAAATTGTAAAAATTTTTCCACCATTATTTTTTTCCTTCATTTTCCGTTCTCCTTCTTCACATATTTTTACCAAAGTGAATTTTTGGTTAAATGTTTGCTCAACTTATTGGCTCCGACCACAAGGACAAATGCAACAAGTGTCTCAAACAAGCCCACTGCTGCCGCAAGATCATATTGTGCGTCTACAAGACCTATACGATAGACATAGGAACCTAGTACATCTGCGGTCTCATAGGTTGAAGGATTGTACAAAAGGATAATTTTTTCAAAAGATAGCGTTACCAAATTACCGATTTGAATAATAAACATAATCATAATTGTAGGAAGAAGCCCAGGAATCGTAACATGTAACATTTGTTTAAACCGATTAGCCCCATCAATTTTTGCGGCTTCATACAACTGCTGATCAATGCCTGCAAGCGCTGCTAAGAAGACGATGGACTTAAAACCGGCCTCTTGCCAAATCTCCATTCCTACAAATATCCCTCGAAATAATTCCGGTTTGATTAAAAAGTATATCCGTTCAAATCCTAGGCGTTCAATAATTACATTAACAACCCCTGTCGATGGCGACAAAAAATTGATAACAATGCCGGCTACGATAACTGATGAAATAAAATGGGGCAGGTATGTTGCCGTCTGAACAAAACTCTTGAATTTGAGATGCTTTACTTCATTGAGCAATAAAGCCAATATTATGGGCGCCGGAAAGCCAAAGGCTAAGATCATCAAGTTAAGTAAAAATGTATTACGAATCGTTCGGTAAAAATAAGGTCCGGTAAAAAAGGTTTTAAAATGCTCAAGCCCTACCCAAGGACTTTCTGCAATCCCTTTATATAGGTTATAATCTTTAAATGCAATTTGCAGTCCATATAGGGGCTTATACTTAAATAAGATAATCCATATGATCATAGGTGCTAATAAGAGATAGAGGTATCGATCTCTATAAAGGTTTCGTTTAAACGCATAAAAACTGAATCTTTTTTTGTTTTCTGATATAAATGTAGACAAGACTGTCCGCCTCCTTTGTTTTATTGATTCAACTATAGCATCTCCTTTTCTGGCGATAAATCTTCACTATATCGAATCATCTACAAAACTACGAAAATCTTGTCTACATTTCATACACTATCTACTTTATTTCATTTTTATTCTTTAATTCTTTTGGCATATTCTCCGGGTGAGGTGCCTTCATACTTTTTAAACATCCGTATAAAAGAGTTCACATTATAATATCCTACTCGGATTGCTAGGTCCTTAATTTTTATATTTGGATTTTCTTCTAATAATTCCTTGGCTTTTTGTGCCCGATATTTGTTTAGATATCCCTTAAAATTTTCCCCAGTCTCTTTTTTGAATATGGTACTAAAGTAACCTGTGGACAAGTTCAAATGGGTTGAAACCTCTTCAAGTGAAATATCTTCATGGTAATGCTCTGTAATATAGCTCATCATTTCTGTTGAATATTCAATCGCCTTGGACTGCGAACGTTTTTTGACAATATCGCAATAATTCAAAAATATGACCTTAATATGTTCAAAAAGTTCTTCTTCACCATAACGGTTATTCTCAAAAATACGACTAATCTCTAATTCATCAACCTCATTTTTAAACTGTATCTTTAGATGTACCCGTCGAATGGTTCCAATCAGCGCCATGATTAAATTACGTTTTTCTTGTTCCTTAATTGATTTTTCAACAAAGTTCATCTTATATAAGCGCTTAAATATCTGTTCAACTTGCTTATGCTGGCCTTGTAACGTGGATATGATTAAATCTTTTTCCAAATCTACCGGATAGGCATAGACATCAACCCCAAAGAGCTCTTCCATATCGCCTATGCTGATAATAGCCCGCTTATCAAAACTTGAACGATAATCTAATACCGAAATACACGATTGAAAGGATTGGTTAAGTTGGTATATATTCTCAACATCTTCACCAATAATCGCCACAATATCAATACTTTCATCGACCTGAATCGTTCCCATCATTTTACTCAACATTTTTTTTAGCTTTTCTTCTTCCCAGTCCGAGACAATCAATCCATATAAATCATAGTTGAGTTCAGTTAATTCATAAAAGCATCCTTCAATTGTCAAAGCTTTTTCCAAAATGGTAAATATACTTTGATTAATACTGTTTTTGGCTTCACTAAGATAGTTTTCGAGGGTTGCATCCACTTCCTGAACATTAAACAAGACCATACGTGGGGCTCGGTCCAAATAGTTTAAGTGGTAACTCTTAATTAAGGCATCGCCCTCTGGTTCAATTACCAAACCATGAATTAACTCACGAATGAATTTTGTCCGTAAATCCACCTTATTCTCATTAATGGTGATCTTAAGTTGTTCATTCGCCTGTCTGATATCTTGGGTGATTTTGGATAAAAAGGCAAACTCGTCGTCTTTGGTCCCCTCTTCCTCTTCGAACGCCTGCATAATGAATTCAATTGGTCGATACATGGACTTGGCAAAGACAAGTGCAATAAAACCACCTATGAGAACAATTCCCACATAAATTATAATCCCCGTTAAGTATTGCTGAAGGGCAAAATTTTGCTTGGTATAAGGTAGATCGATAATATATATTAGATTGGGAATGATGGTCGACTTTCGTGTGACTGTTATTGTTCCCTCTTCAATACGATGCTGATTTTCAATATTGGGCATGCCAATAGCACCCTCATTTAGAATTTTGACTTCAAGATGCTCATCTTCTTTGATTGGATCTATATTTTTCTTGGTAATCGTTTGAATAACTAAAAGTTTATTTTTTGCACTGTATTTATTGACGGTCATCAGGACGATATTAATATTGTCACGATCATTAAAAATATAATAGGCCCTATTTTCTCCATTGATATAAAACTGTTGAATTTTTTCTTGCTCTTGTTGCCCAAAGAAAAAATTTTTATTAAATTCTTCGCGACTCATGGTCGCTTGATTGGTAATAAACAGGTCGTCTTCATATTTGGTCAAGGCAATGCGCGCACCCAAATCCGAAAAAACCGACATATCCCGCCGAAGTTTTTCATGAACACGTGTGATGGAGTAATAATTACCATCATTAATAATATATTCTTTAAAATCACTGTCTAGATATAGCGTATCGATATATTTCAAAAGACTTGCCACCCGTTGATCAATATTTCTTGCCATTTGATTTGCATAGCTGATTTTGCTGTTAAGTTGCTGATTTTCCAGATTTTTTTTGCTCTGATACACAAAAAAACTTGTCAGGATTAGCCCATAAACAAGTGTAAACGATATAAATATTAACAATAGACGTTTAAAATACTTACGCCGAATCAAAACATCACCCCATTGATTATAATATTAAGTAAACATAGGAATAAGGGGCTATCGTAACAGCCCCATTTTCCTAAGGTATCTTCATTATTTTAGACGATCATATGCCGATTGATGAATTTCTAAGTACTCTTGAAATCCAAGTTCATTAAGTCGATTTATATAAGCATCCCAACCCGCTTCAACCGTTTCTCCACCAAGAATCCATCGTTGGTGAGTTTCCATCATATAGGTCTCAATATTTGTATTAAGTTCGTCGAAGATTTTTTGTTCTTCTTCATTGAAGGCAACTAAAGGAAAAGCATCCACGACATAGTCATTATCGACATACATCTTTGCCCCTTCGGCTGCAATGTCATTATAGGTTTGAAGTTCATAGTCAAAGTCTTGGAAGAAGCCGATAGGCACTTGCCCACCAATATCCCATAACTGTGCCTGAACACTTTTATCGCCATTAAGTACTTCTGGTTTAAAGACAGGCTTTCCATCAATCATATCATATTGCTCTCCTTCAATACCATAGTTGATAAGGCGACGTCCTTCTTCTGTAAACCAAAAATCAAAATACTTGATAGTTTCTACTACATGCTCGTTGGCTGCTGTAATTGCCCATCCATCGGGTTTTACAAGTTCACGGTTAAACTCTTCCCAGACATCCCCATTCACATCGGCTGGAGGCGCAATCGCCACAAATTCAAATCCTTCAATCGTATCTGCTAAGGTTGTGTTATAGCTTGCGCTTGAACCAAACCAGTCATGTGTCATACCGCCAATATCATTTCCCAAGGCAATATCTCTAGCCTTTGATCCTCGCGTATAGATTTCCGGATCAATCAAACCTTCTGCATACCATTTTGCTACATTAATCATACCTTCTTTGAATTCTTCAGATACCAAGCCATGCTGTACTTTGCCTGTCTCATCAACAAAAAGGTCCGTTCGTGCTCCCCAAAAATGTGCAAGGCGTATTGCCTCATTGTCCTTGAAGTTCTCTCCGACATGACGGGAAAAATATGGAATCTCATCCTTTTGTCCATTTCCATTTGGGTCATCATTGGCAAAGGCTGTTAATACCGTATAGAGTTCATCAACATTTTTAGGAATATCAAGCCCTAGCTTATCCAGCCAGTCCTTACGAATAAAATATCCCTTTCCAACACTACCATCAGGTACATATGGAATATAGTACATATGTCCATCCGGTCCTGAAGAATATGTTTTTACATAGGGATGGGCATCAATAAACTTTTGGATATTCGGTGCATGTTCTGCAATTAAATCTTCTAGTGGAATAAAGGCACCTTCCATACCATATTTAATAAAGTCATCACGCAAGTTATTTCCTTCGACAATATCCGGTAGTTCTCCAGATACCATCAATAGATTAAATACTTCTTGGGTATCCGTTGCCGACGTTGGTGCGACACCTTTTAGGCTGACATTGGTTAAACGCTCTGCCTCTTTAAACACAGGCCAATCATCATTGTATGCATAAGCGTTACGAAAATGCATATGTAAAGTAAGCTCTAACGGTTCTTCACTAACATAAGTATCTAGAACGTCTGTATCTGATGCCCCATTATCTGCTGATTGATCTTTCGATTCATTACTTGCTGTACTACTGCTTTGCTTGGTTTCAGAATCACCGGCACATGCTGCCAAACTCAAAACCATACTTAAGATTAACATAATTGAAACAATCTTTTTCATAAAAGTACCCCCGATTGAATTTTTGTGGAACACTTCACTGGCGCCGTAATGCGTTCGTTAACAGTTCAAAGTATAACACCATGGCATATACGGGTAAATACGCAATACTTCATATCGGTCTACCTTTCTTAATATCTTCATAGTATACACTTTTTTTCACATCACATCTACAAAAACAACACTCCGCTTATTGATTCTTCCCTCTTAGCTGCATTAAGGCTTCTAAGAAATAATAATCCCCCCAACTTGTCGCCTCGTTAAACCCTTCGTTACGATGGTATATACCTTCTTTTAAAATACCACCTCCTAGACGAACGTCAGGATACATATACTTTTGCATCAACCCATCAATAATTTGGGCTGCATAGGTTGCGTAATACGTCTTTTGCTCTGACAAACATTCATCTAAAATCAAGAGACCTGCAGCCCCTATACTTGCTGCTGAACTATCCCGAACATCCGGGTTGGCATCAGTAAAGTCAAAGTCCCAATAATGTACAAAATCCTTTGGAAGGTTTTCAATATACACTTTTGCCGATGCAATCGCTGTGTCTAAGAACATCGGCTCTTGAGTCAACTGATACATTTTAGCAAAACCGTAGACACTCCATGCCTGACCTCTTGCCCATGTAGATTCATCCCGGTGTCCTTGATGTGTTTTCCCTTCAATCGGGCAACCGGTTTTTTTATCAATATAATACGTATGATAGGTTGAACCATCTTCACGCACTAGGGTTCTTGCAGATAATTTTGCATGGTTAATGGCCGCCTGTGCATAGGAAGGCTCCTGAGTCATACGAGATACTTCAATTAAGAACTCCAAGTTCATCATGCAGTCGATGATAATACGTGTTGATGGCGTCTCTTCATCCATCTTTCCCCAAGCTTGTATAAATTTGCCACCTTCATGATAGCGTTCCATTAATTTATCAGCCGCATCAATGATAACGCATTTTGACGCTTCTTTGGGTTCCAACTGATAGTCTTGGATATAGGTATGCCAAAACAAAAAACCAATATCATGGGTATCCATATGTCCATGATAACACCGCTTCTTAAAAGACTCCAAATACGCTTGTCGATTTTTTAAAAAGTGTGTCTCTCCCGTTATCTTATAAGCTAGATACGTCATTCCCGGAAAAAAGCTAGCTGTCCACAAACGATTGACTTCTTGGCAGTAGATTCCATTTTCGCTTACATGGGGAAAACCTTGGGTAAAATACTCTAGATTGGCTCTCACTTGGTTTAAGATATGATTCATAGCCATGTTATAGCGCTCAGTTGAAGGCGCCTGTGTAAGAAGATTAGTCAAGCGTTCAAAGCATTGCTGCTCTTGACCCACATGAATCCATTCAAAAAGACATCCATTCTCTCTTGCTGCTTTTTGATCTCCTGGGGCATCGCCAATCATAAGGATATTCTCCTTGGCAATGCCGGACGCAATGAACTGGGCTAAAATCTCTGCCTTGGTACCATCATTTTGACTTTTTAGATAGTCAACATACTGTATCAGACCACTTTGGGTCCACTCTGTCTCAAGAGCTTGTGCATTGGCCGAGGACACGACGGCTATTTGATACCGTTGTGCGGCGGCTTCTAAAAACGCCCTCACTCCGATAAAAGGCTCCACCACAGGCATTGATTTTTCAATCGCTTGATTCACAGCAGCAGACCACTTAAGGACTCGCCCCACCCATTCATCTTGGGTCTCTTCGTACCACTTCCTTAAGCTCTCCACATTATAGGTCGCTTGATTTTTAATATAGGTTTCATATGTCCTTAGGCGTTCCGTAGTAACTCCTTGCTGGCCTTTGATCTCTTGAAAAAGCAAGTATAAACCGTAAAATCGATTCACGCCTCTAGTCGCCTGGTATAAATTAATATCAAGCCAACGCTTATATATGTCTTGCTCCCTATCCTCAAATTCAAACACCTCGATAAGTTTTGGGTAAAAAAAAGCTTGATGTTTTATGGTCATCGTATCAAACACACATCCGTCCGAATCAATCGCAATTAAAGGTCTATTCATTGCTTTGACCTCCTTGTTTTATAGGCATATGGCTTAAAGGTTGTATGCCTTTATATAAATAGGCACATACCGCGTCTAAGTTTCTAGGTGTGGTTGCAAAGGTTAAGACACTATAAGGATTGTTTTTGGGTTGCGTCAAGCTATAGGGTGTGTTGACCAAGGTAATCAATTCACCCGCAAAGGTCTTTGCTAGTTCGTCAACAAAATTATTATTAGCCTTTTTAGACCGTACATAAAAATTTGTGATTATAATGCGTTCATATTGATGGCATAACTCTAATATCGTCTCTTGATCCTGCGCATCGATCACATAATCAATTTCATAAAATTCTGCATTAAGGCCATGCTTTAGGGATTGATGATAGAAATATCCATCATACCAATATCCATTATTGGGAACCCCTTTATTCATCTGTTCTATAATCAAGGTTTTTTTCTTAAGGTCAAGAGGCGTTGGAATTTTTTTGGTACCATAGTCCATAATGGAGCGTCGCCCGATATCACTAGCAAGTTGACTGTATTGTCCAGAGCGAATCACTTGGGTCGGATTTTGATATGTAATACCGTCAAACATATGATAATCATACTTTAACTTAAGGATGCGATAGAGTTTCTCATCAATAGCTTGCCATGTCAGCTTGCCCTCTTGAAGAAATTGTTTTATCTTGTCAATCGTTTCCTCCACAAGGTTATTTTCTGCCTTCATAAGTATTAAGTCACATCCGGCTACTAAACTCATAGCACATGCATTGGCAACTCCATACCGACTGGCTAGTGCTCCCATTGTCATAGAATCTGTTGTAATAACCCCTTTAAACCCAAGCTCATCACGTAAAATCTGTGTCACAATTTTATAAGAAACTGTGGCTACATTGTCCGGGTCAAGGGCCGGATAAATACTATGGGCAATCATAATTGAAGGAAGAAGGTCTTCTTCTATCAGTACTTTGTAGGGTAGTAATTCCCGCTGATAAAGGGTTTCTTTGTCCACATCAATTACCGGAAGATGATAGTGGGCATCAACATCTGAATCTCCACGTCCGGGAAAGTGCTTCCCGGTAGCAACCATATTGGCATCTTTTAATCCTTTACACGCTTCCCGTGCATATTCGATAACCATGGCTACATCATCTGAAAACGCTCGGGTATATATCTCGGGATTACGTGGATTTGTATTTATATCGAGTACCGGCGAATGCATATAATTAAAGCCAACACTTAAGCTCTGCTTGGCCACTGCTTCACTTACACGATAGGCATTATCCTTATTCCCCGTTGCTGCAATGCCCATGGGTTTTGGAAAAAGCTCAACACCCCCAAAGTTAAAATCCGCACTTGTTCCTCCCTCTTGATCAAAACTAAAGTGTAGAGGGATGCCACTTGGTCTTTTCATGGCAAGATCTTGTAAGTCTTGAAGCACTTGTTTATACTGTTCAAGCTCCATCAGGGGTTGCTGACTGCCTTTTAGAAAATGCTGATTATCAACTTTTACTGTTACTTGCCCACTCTCAGGGTCCACATAATTGCCAAAAGATCGGATCGTCGGAGATAGTCTTAACCCTCCACAATGATACTTGGTAATAAACTCATAAATGTGCTTTCGAGGCATTGTCCCCGAAAATCCCAATGTCAATAAGCCTCCTATTTTTTCATCTGCAGACATATTCTCAATTATTGATGTAATAAATCCATTTCTTGTTTCCATCATAAACCTCCACTTTTATTTTTCGCTGCTGTATCAGATGAACATAAACGTTTTTCACCTATCTATACGCTAACAAAAATATGCCTGGATTAAAATCTACAAGACTTAGGATTCATCTACATTATTTTATTTAACCATCTACCTTTTTTCAGCTTCCTCCAAAATTACCATTTTAAAAAAAGATATGATTAAAAATCATATCTTTTTTTCATTTCTTCAATGGATATTGGTTTTGATGCCAGATATCCCTGATAGCAGTCACATTCAATTTCTTTGATGAGTTCTAGCTGTTCGTTGGTTTCTATGCCTTCTGCCACCAAGTGCATTTGGATTGCCTTACCCATACCTATAATACCTTTGATGATTTTTCCGTCATCTTGATCCGGATACTCGCGTATGAACATGCGGTCAATTTTTAATTCTGTTGTTGACAATGTTTTTAAATAGCTTAATGATGAATATCCCGTTCCAAAATCATCAATGGCAACTTCAATTCCTAAATCTCTTAATGCTTTGATCGTACTATTTGCAAACTCAAAGTTTTCAATTAATGCGGTCTCTGTAATTTCAACACATACACTTAATCCACTCTCAAGCAGTTCCTTTAGTCGTTCAACAACTGCATCCAACAGTTTTTTATTTAGAAACTCCTTTGCTGATAAGTTAAACGATATTCTAAATTTTTTTCTATTGGGTTTAAACTTTTGAAAGTCCTCTTGAATGAGTTCTAAAACATGTAGTCCCAGTCTAAAGATATCCTCTGTCTCTTCAAGAATTGGAATAAAACGGTCCGGAGATACATTGCCTAATGTGTTGCTGTTCCAGCGAACTAGCGCTTCTGCCCCTATAATTTGATTATCCTTAACACTAAACTGTGGTTGATATAACACATTAAATTCATTATTATCAAATGCTTGCTCTAAAGCATCTCGAATTTTTAGATCTTGCTTAATCGAATCATGGTATTTTTTATCGTAAAGCAAATACTGATTTTTCTTAAACTTAATCAATGCTTCCAGTGCAACCATAGAATTCTTCAACACCGCTTCGGCGTCTTCTCCATGCTTGCCTTGTAGAGCAACACCTATGTTAAAATTGATATCTAGTTGTTCAAGATGCATCGTACTTCTAGCCTCTACAAACATTCCTTTGATGCGATCAATTATTTCTTTGATTTCAAACTCATCATATTCTTTTTGTGTATTATGGCATCCCATAATAACCATATCCGTTCGAGGCGTTGCAAACATATAGATCTCTGGATTGTCACGTAGCCCCTCAAGCATGGTCTCAAGGAACTTTCCATGAAGCATCTGATTGGCTTCAAACATTTTTCGAATACTTCCCTTGAGTTGAATGGTAAGAATCAAATAGTTTTGAGCCTTGTCATACCTATATTGCACTTCTTGTCCAATGGTTTGGACCTCTTGTCTTGACATTAAAAATGCATTCATTCCATCGCGTAAAAATGGTTGTTGATTTATTTGTGCTTCTTCCGGGTTTACATATATACCTATGTAATAGGCAATGTGATTTTGCGCATTTTTTACCCCTTTAATGGTCAAATGTTTACAGACGATATTTCCATACTGGGTTTTATTCCAAATATTACCTTTCCATAGTATATTATGTGCGTCAACATCTTTTCGCATGTCAATTTTATTTTTAAACAGTGTGCGAATATGCTTATTGATAAATTGGTGCTCTTCAACAGAGAATATTGCCTCAAAGACTTCATTGTAATATAAAATCTTGCGTTTTCTGTCTAGGATAATAATTCCATCATGTGAGTTGTCCGAAATATAAGAAGAAGCCAAGAGTAGCAAATCATTATTCGCTTTGATTTGATAGAAAATCATAAGCATGTATGTAACAAGTCCTACTAAAAAACTGCTTATTATAGTGATTAGTACAATATATTTTAAAAAGAAATGTTCCTGAGCTACGAGAGCTTTTGCATCATATTGTCCTACGACAAACCAATCCGAGTTATCTTGGGAAAAGCTATATCGGATATTATCACTAATCCGCATTTTTTTATAGATAATATGCTTTGTCTCATAGGTATACTGGCCTGCATTAAACTCATTTTCCTTAGCTTCATGTTGTTTTACTAAGTCCTTAAGCATGCCTAATTCAGTGCGTTCAGTCAGATTCAGATAAACCGGCCCCATTGCTTCGAGATTATTTTCATCGTTAACAATATTACTAAAAGACCAATAATTGTTATGGTCCAAAATTCCAATCTCTTTATGCTCTAAGTTGGATACTTCGTATTCTTTTATCGTATCAAAAAGGGCATAGCCATCCACATTGATGATAAGAAGTCCGAATGCTTGATTTTGCTCATCATAAAGCTTAATCGCAAACCGAATCGTCGGTTCATAGGGAATCACAACTTTTTCATGTTCAATATTCAAATCAAAGTCCGAGATATACATCATATCTTGTTCCTTGGCAACGGCCTCTTGATAATAATAACGTTGTGACTTATCCTGCATTTGTTCTAAAGGCACAACTTTAAAGCCTTCTTCGCTTTTGTCTACTCGGACTTTCTCCATTCCTTGCATATCCAATATCCGAAGCTGGGTAATGGCCAAATGATTGCGAACATATTTGGCAAATAAATTTTCCACTTGCTTTTGATGATCCTCTTGTGATGATTCCACATAAGCCTTTACTGCATCCGTGTTGGCCAAAATTCTTATGGTTGAATCAACATCCTTTACTTTTTCATTGACATACACTTCGGTAATATTGACCGCTGTCTCCATCTCTTTGTTATATGTCTCCATCACACTTGAATAACGCATACGATATACTTGTGATAAAATTAATGCGACAAGCAAGGCCAACATAAACGATAGCAAAAGTGCTACCCGGAAATGTTTCCCTGTTAATTTTGTGTCTTGAAAGAAATCCCTCATCCGTCTCCCCCTCTAACATTTAATTAAATTAATAGTTTTTTATACAGCGTTTCCATGTTTCCGTCATTCTCCCTTATTTGCCTATATACTTTTTCTAGAATCTGATCATCCAATATACTCTTAAAGCCCTTGATTCCAATAAATTCTGAAACAAATGCGCTCGTTGGATGAAAAAGCAACTCCTCCTTTGTTCCAATTTGTTCAATCTTTCCCTTATTCATTATCACTACACGTGTGCCTAATTTTAATGCTTCTTGAATATCGTGGGTTACAAACAGAATCGTTTTTTTTAGTTGCTTATGAAGTTTTGCCAGTTCGTCTTGAAGTAATGTTCTAGCAATTTCATCCACTGCGCCAAAGGGTTCATCCATAAGAATAATCTCTGGATTAGCTGCCAACGCTCTTGCAACTCCGATACGTTGCTTTTGCCCTCCACTAAGTTGAACCGGATATCTTGATAACATCGCCTCTTCAAGACCAATAAGCTCCATCAACTTGAGTGCACGCTCATGACGATATCTTCTTTCTATTCCTTCAATGGATAAGACATAACTGATATTGTCTTCAATCGTCATATGTGGAAACAGTCCAATCTGTTGAATCACATACCCAATACTTCGACGTAATTTAATCGTATCCCACGTTTGAATACTTTGATTGTTGACAAGAATATCCCCTGTATCAAAAGGAATCAATTTGTTGACCATCTTTAATAATGTCGTTTTTCCGCATCCGGATGGTCCTAGTATGGTAATAAATTCTCCAGCTTCAATAGATAAATCCAGGCTATCAATAACGCGTTGACTCTGATCATAGGATTTAGTAATCTTCTTGAACTCTACAACCATTACTTTAACAGCCCTTTCTCCTGTAAAAACTCGATTGCAACTGTCTTAGGTTCCTTTTTCTCAATCTCAACGAGATAGTTCATATAGGTCATCTCATCATTATCAATCTGTCCATCTAACATACCAATCACGGCTTCAAGCTCTGGGTATTCATCAAGGGTCTCTTGACGAATCAACGTTGCCGCATAATATGAAGGAAAATATAGGCGATCATCCTCTAGAACGACCATATCATATTCCTTAAGTTTGCCATCTGTTGAGAAGATATTGATGACGTCCACTTCATTTGCTTGAATTGCCTGATATTTTAATCCGATATCCATTCCCACTTCATCTTTAAACTCAAATCCGTATTCAGTCGAGATACCAGGAAATCCATCGGCCCGTTCAAAGAAATCATGCTCTGCCCCAAATGTCAGCTCCTGCCCAAGTTCTGCCAAGTCAGAATATGAGCGAATGCCTTTCTCCTGGGCCAATTCACGCTTCATAGCAATTCCAAAAGTATCATTAAACCCATACAATCCTGACCATACGATATCATACTTTTCTTGATAGGCCTCTTTTACGGCTAGATACAGTTGCTGCGGATCTTGAATCAACTCTTGCTCAAGTACAAACATCCACCCGGTTCCTGTATACTCCGGATAGATATCAATCTCACCACTAACCATTGCCGGGTGAATATTTGACGTTCCACCCCCAACACCAGCCTTGTGTTCGACAGTAATGTCTGTCTCTTGTTCAATCAGTGCAATTAGCATCTGTGCTATGATAAACTGTTCTGTCATCGGCTTACTCGCTACGACAACGGTCTTATCCTGATTACAGCCACTCATGGTAACAAGTAGAATGGTCAACATACAACTGACAATTATTTTTTTCATCCCTTACCTCCTCAACTCATAAACTCATAAACTATTTGTCTCCATCATCTATCTAACGGCTACGTCCAAGAACTTTTCTTGTCATTGCCTGCTCCACTTTTTGTAAAAAAGCATCCACGCCAATGGCTAAAAATGCTACCAACAAACTTCCCGCTACAATCATCTCCGGAAAATACGTCGATATTCCTCGATAAATCGCAACACCCAATCCGCCAGCCCCAATAAAAGAGGCAATTCCTCCAAGAGCAATCGTCATAATAACCATTGTTCTAAATCCCGACATAATTACAGGAAGGGCTTGTGGTAATTGAATACGATATAATAGTTGTAGCTCTGTACTTCCCATCCCTATTGCTGATTCAATGATTTGTGGATCAACTTCTTTGATTCCAACGTAAGTATTTCGAATCATCGGCAAGAGACCATAGATAATCAATGCAATAATAGCACTTTTATTACCGATGCCAGAAATAGTTACCAATATACCAAAAAGAGCAATCGATGGAATGGTATATAAAAAATTCGTTACTACCAATAATATCGAGGCTACCCATGTATTTTTTGTCATCAGGATTCCCAATCCAAGACCTAGGATTGTTATAATAACAACGGACACAAGCGTCATTACAATATGCTGTAATAATAGTTCCAAAAAAAAGTCCCACCGCTCAATGTATAACTTAATTACCCCTTTTATCATATCTACATGGCCTTTGCCTACTCACCCCTTCACCAAGTACTCTTTATATTATAAGATAATTACTCTCCACTGCATATAGGTATATTATAACATAAAAAAAGATTCTTCATTGCAATGCAACAAAAAATCTTTTCATCATTTATTTAGCCTAAGGCCACATCCAAAATCATCATCACGGCAAATCCAACCATCGTTCCAATCGTTGCAATATCCGTCTTGGATCCACCTTCTTCACGTTGGGCTTCTGGAATCAGCTCTTCAATAACCACATAGATCATAGCGCCTGCCGCAAAAGCTAATGCATAAGGAAGGATAGGGCGCATTGTTATAACTGCATAGGCTCCAAGTACACCTGCAATGGGCTCTACTATCCCAGAAGCTTGCCCATATAAAAAGGATTTTTTCCGGCTAAATCCTTCCCTGCGAAGGGGAATAGACACCGCCGCACCTTCCGGAAAATTCTGAAGTCCAATACCAATAGCTAAGGCTACCGCTCCAGCAATACTTGCTGTTCCAAGTTGACCAGATGCAGCTGCGCCAAAAGCAACACCAACAGCTAGTCCTTCCGGAATATTATGTAAGGTAATCGCTAAAACAAGTAATACACTTCGCTGCCAACTGGTTTTGATGCCTTCCGCCTGACTAGTCTCTAAGCCTAAGTGAAGATGCGGTAAGAGTTTATCAACTAAAAACAAGAATGCTCCTCCACCAAGAAAGCCAATGGCTGCCGTTAACCATGCCGTTTGTCCTAGTTCCTCTGCCATCTCGATTCCCGGTGCCAGCAACGACCAAAAAGATGCAGCAATCATAACCCCCGCTGCAAAACCAAGCATTCCATTAAGGATATTCTTTTTTATACTTTTAAAGAAAAAAACAAGGGACGCTCCTAGTGCCGTTACTCCCCATGTAAATAGGGTTCCTATCAGTGCCTGCGTCACCGGATTAAATTGTTCCAACCATTGTATCATTTCTTCTCCTCCTTTTTATACCATTTTCTCATCCAAATTTTGGAAAAGGTGTATCACCTAAATAATCAAAGTCATCCCACTCGACATCATTGTCCGCATGAAAGGCTTCATACTTGGGGTACTTTCGTTCCGGCGCTGCCCAATGGACCGCATTAGTAATGACTTTTTGGATCAAAGGATTCTTATATTGAGGGTATGTCTCATGTCCTGGTTGAAAGTAGAAAACCTTTCCATTGCCACGGGTATAGGTAATTCCTGAACGAAAAACTTCGCCACCTTCAAACCAACCTAAAAACAGAATTTTTTCTGGTTCCGGTATATCAAAACGTTCTCCATACATCTCTTCGTGGGGTAAGTCAATGTACTCCGGGATTCCATGGGTGATCGGATGATTCGGGTCAACGACCCATAAGCGCTCTCGCTCTCCGACTTCACGCCAGCGAAGTGAGCACGTTGTCCCCATGAGGCGCTTAAAAATCTTTGAATAATGCGATGAATGCAATAAGATTAGACCCATCCCACGTAATACTTGGTCATGAATCCGCTCAACAATATCATCTTCAACAGCATCATGAGCCATATGCCCCCACCAAATCAATACATCCGTAGACTCTAACACCTCTTGTGTCAGTCCATGCTCCGGCTCATCAAGCGTCGCTGTTTGGATATTTAGTTCTCCATCTTCATCTAAAAATTCTCGAATAGCTTCATGTATTCCTTCCGGATACACTTGCTGTACTTTTTTGTCTGTTTTTTCGTGTTGATATTCATTCCATACCGTTACATTGATTGCCATTTTCTTACCTCCATTTGCTAAAGCACATATCCATAATAGTTCAACGCTCAAGTTAAGCTATTGTGTCGCACTATAATATATTTGATATTGCTGATATCTTCGTTGATATTGCTGGTGACGATTTAGGTTGGGTTGAAGCATCTTTTGCGCTAAAGCGTCTGTATAGGTTGGTGTATTTACTGGCTTCACCTCTCCAATGCATTCATATGCCCATCTTGCAGCACCCACCATTGACATATCTTTTGTGGTGTTAATGACCATCGGATGCCCAAAAATATCTGCACACATTTGTTGCCAAATCGGCGAATGCAAAATTCCCCCAGACAGCTCAATCACCTTCGGTTCGCCAACAACTTCCACTAACCGTTCATATCCTTGATACAGATTGAATAAGACACCTTCCAATACGCTATAATAGCATGCTCCCACATCATGACTATGATGTAGATTTTCAAATCCTCCTCTACGCATCATATTCCACCCAGGGCAACGTTCCCCAAAAAGAAATGGCAAAAAAATCGGACTTGATTGTAGCGCATGTTCAATCTCTATCTTTGCTTCGAGTTCTGCATACGAATATCGATGTTCGCAAAAAACGTCTTTAAACCAGTCGACACAATTACATGCACCCGATGTTGCCGTACCAAGAAGCCAGGTTCGAGGTGAACGATAGCTCCATAGTCCTTTTTTTGCACCATATGCTTGCTGGGTTGAAATACGTAGCGCACCACTGGTTCCTACTGATAGTGTCATAACTTCATGGTTCGTTGCATCTGCTCCGATTTGATTAAGTCCTCCATCTGGATTGGCCAACATAACTGGAATACCGGGCTCTATATGAAGCGCATTTGCCGCTGTTTGCGACAAAGAAAACACTCGATTATTTTTGACAATCTTTGGCAACTGCTCTTTGCAGACCTCAAGACTATCCAATAGTTGCATATCATAATCTCTTGATTCAATATTATATAACCCCGATCCCGAAGCCATACTTTCTGAAGTAACATATGCTTGCGTAAATTTCCAGTTTAAATATGCGCCTTGGTCCATGATATGTATATCTTGTTTTATCGGCTGCATTGCTTTTAATTTAAAGTATGGATAGCTCGCATTTACTATACAGCCTGTGCGTTCTTGATAGTTTTTGACATACTCTTGGTCTTGCCTTAGCTGTTGGCATAAAGATGCCGCTACTAAATTGGACCATAGATATACCGGCGATATGGGCTCTTTTGTCCCATCTCCAAGTAGCAAACTATGCCATGTAGTACTTAGAGCAATCGCATCAATGGATTCAGTCTTTGTTAACTGTCTGCCAAGAGATATTAAATCCTCATATACCGTCTTGGCATCATGGGTTCCTGCATCTGCATCTGCGTTTGTCTTTGTGTGTTTTTGCGATATAACTTGGGTCTGTTGACTATCGGTATCATATACCATTGCCTTAACTGACGTTGTACTCGATTCAAGAACAAGTATCTTCATAACACCTTACCCTAACATAATTAAACTTGTTGCCATCAATGCCATCCCGCCAATCACACCGTAGATAACAATGTGGTGTTCACTGTATTTTTCAGCCGTTGGCAATAATTCATCTAAGGATATATAGACCATAATTCCTGCAACCGCTGCAAAAATAATGCCAAACATAAGATCACTTGCAAAATTCATCAGAATAAAATATCCGACAATTGCACCTACAGGTTCTGACAAACCTGAAGAAAAAGAATATTTAAAGGCTTTCTTCTTGCTTCCTGTCGCAAAATAGATTGGAATTGACACCGCCACTCCTTCGGGTATGTTATGGATTGCAATCGCTACGGCAATACTGATACCAAGTGCCGGATCTTCCAAGGCTGCAAAAAACGTTGCCATACCTTCCGGGAAGTTATGAATAGCAATTGCAAGTGCTGAAAACACTCCCATACGCAATAGATTCGCATCTTGTTTTTGCTTTTTCTTTGTTACTTCATAGTCTTCTATTTCATTCAAGTCATCTATGTCTGACAAGTCATAGATTTCATGTGGATTTTCATAACTCGGTACAAATTTATCAATCAGAGCAATAATAGCAACACCCCCAAAAAAAGCGAGGGTAGTAATAAGCATCCCCTGTTTATCGCCAACCACCATCGATAATGAATCCTTAGCCTTTGGAAATATCTCAATAAAAGATACATATATCATAACACCTGCTGAAAAACCTAGCGCCCCTGATAAAAACTTCTTATTCGTTTGTTTTGTATAAAATGCTAACGCACTTCCTATTCCTGTTGACAATCCTGCAAAAAGGGTCAAGCTAAATGCGAGCAATACTGTCTGCCACGTATGCATTGTTAAGTCCTCCTATTATTCAAAATAAAATTGTAAATGATTAATGTCAAAAAGCAAAAGAACGCCGCCGCTAACATCGAGTGTTGATATCCCATCTTATCAATCAATACGCCTCCAAGGAGAGAACCAAATATCTTTCCTAGCGAGGATGCTACAGCTAAAACGGTTTGGCCTGTCGTTCTTAACTCTTTTCGTACGGTTTTATTAATATAAACCGCCAAACTATATGCAAAAACAATATATGTCATACCATGTAGTAAAGAAATCGAGTAAAACCATATTGGTGATTGACTAAAATATAAAATCACAAATCGGAGTCCGAAGATGAGCATGGAAAAAAGCAATGTCTTCTTCACTCCAAAACGTTCAATAATACGATCTGCAAAAAATAAAAATGGAACTTCGCTAAGCGCAGCAATAAAATACAACCATCCTACCTGACTGCTTAGTCCGCCTTGTGCAACAAAGTATACCGCAAAGAACGTCATAAAAAAACTGACCATCATCTGTGCAATAACTGTTAGACTGATAAAGTTTTTTAGCATCCTATCTTCAAAGATTACCTTATAAGACACTTTGTGGTGCCGGTCATGGTGCCCCCGAACTGTCGGAAGTTGGGCTACTACAATGATGTTGGCTATACCGATAAAAGCTGTCACATAAAAAATCATCTTGATATCTATACGCATCATAAGTCCAACAAGCATAGCAACAAACGCATAACTTACGGTTCCGGCTGTACGAACCGGTCCATAAGAGCGTCCCATATGTTCTAACGATTCCAATGTAATACTCTCTGAGATCGGTAAAAGTGCCGCTTGGAAAATCGAGACAATAAAAATAATCGTAATAACGTAGCGATAATCCTTATGCATCGGTATGAGTAAGATCCCAATCACTGTTAATAACATCAGAATATTAAAGATCTTATTTTTCGAAGATGCTTTGTCCGTTTTTGTTCCGAAAAAAGGCTGTGCTATAATCGAGACAAAAGGATTAATCGCCATAAGAATACCTATCTGACCTGATGTCATCGCAATCCCATCAAAATATGTCGGCAAAAATCCCCACATAATCGGAATGCCTGCCCAGAAAAGTGCACTTTGAAGAATATATTTTTTCATCGATATCCCTTTACCATCTCATCCATAACCCAACTTGTTCTAGATGCACTAACGCCTGTACTTGGCGCCGTAGCTACTCCAGATAAATCGTCGACAATCATCTGAATCAACGGCTGCTGAATATGGGTGGGATTTATTATCTCATAAGTCTGTATGTCATGAGCGGTTGTCACACGTATAGGCTCATTGCCAAATGTTGAAAATTCTATTTTTCCTTTACTTCCGACAATAACATTCATGTCCTCGCGTTCGAAAGCGCTAAAACACCATACACCGCTTCCATGTACGCCGGATTCAAAGACAAAGGTTCCACTGACAATATCTTCTGCCGGATATGTGCCCCCTTGGTTGTTTGCATGTCCACTTACTTCTTTAATCGGACCTAAAATATAATCAAGAATATCTAGTGTATGGCACCCAATATCAAAAAATATCCCTCCGCCTGCAAGCTCTGGCTTCACTCTCCATGGAAGTGTCCCCTCTCCATCCGGTCGAATTAAGGGTTGCGTATTATTAACCGTCACAAAACGCACCTCACCAATCGCTTTGGTATCAATGAGTTCCTTAATCTTATGAAATCGCGGCAATCCTCTTCTGTAGTATGCCACATATAATGGAACACCCTCTTGTTTACATCCTTGAATCATCGCGTTACATTCTTCAAAATTAAGTGCCATCGGTTTTTCCACATATACAGGTTTACCGGCTTTGGCGCATTGTAATGTATAGTCTTTATGGTAGGCCGGTGGGGTTGCAATATATACCGCATCCACATCCGGATCCTCAATAAGTGCTGTTGCATCGTCATACCACTTGGGTACATTATGGCGTTTTGCATAGTCTTTTGCCAATGCACCATCGCGTCGCATCACCGCAACTAACTCAGAATTATCCGCATTCTGGAATCCAGGGCCACTTTTTACCTCAGTTACATTTCCACACCCAATGATTCCCCATCGTATTTTTTTCATAGTCAATTCCTTTCCATCATGTCCTTTTTTATAACCTTCGATTATTTCTATAATACCATATTTCTATAATAAAGTGGTGAATTACCTGTGACTTCTTTAAAGACACGCCCATAGTGAGTCACACTGCTAAACCCAACTTTTTTACCAATCACATAGGATTTTAAACGTGTGTTTTTTAGGAGAAAAATAGCTTCTTTTACACGGACATGATTCACATATTCAACAAAAGAAAACTCCGTTGCTTCTTTAAATATTCGACTTAGGTAGCTTGGGCTAATATAAAATTCATCTGCAACACAAGATAGTGTTATCGCCTCAAAATAATGTTGATTGATGTATTGCACAATCTCTGCTACTCGTTCATGCGCTGCACTGATATATTGAGGAAGGGGCTGGCTGTGTTGTTCCAAATGTCGATTCACATTTACAAGTAATTGTATCAACAGTGCCTGTAAATATATAGGCGACACCCCTTGTTCTCGCTGTATCTCTTCAAGTATTTCCTGAAAAACAGGGTATATTTTTCTTTTCAACGCGGAATGTTTTTTTATTAGCACATAGTCTCTATGCGATTCAAGTAAAAAATTAGAAAGCTTTTCTCCAGCTAGCCCCGGTGCAAGCGCATCCATAAAATTCATAATAATCTTTTCATGTTCTGAAGGATTACCATTGGCTGTCTTATGCAATACATTCGGGCGGATAATGATAATATCTCCTTCTTCAATTTTTAATATCCGGTCTTTAATGAAAAAATCCCGTTCTCCACTCAACAAATAATACAATTCGTAGCTTTGATGAAAATGGCTTTTAGGCATCGTATGGACCAATGCTTTTTGATACACTATGGAAAATCCGCTATCTTGAGTTTGATATTGATATGAATGCATGGTCTTTATCTCCTTCGATTGTTACCCTATGACAAAATATAAGAAGTTTTGTCCTATTATAGCATAAAATGTACATATTTATCTTATATAATGACTGCATAATACACTTAAAAAGGAGTAAATCTATGAATACGAACGAAAAAAAAAGCCCCCTTGAATGGGGCGAGCTTGCCTGTGAAGCGCTTATGAATACATTTGACGCTTCAAATCTACCACCAAAAGGGCGTTTTCATTATCATCAGGGTGTTTTTCTCCTGGGTATGGAACAATGTTATCTTCAAAATGCCGATGCAAAATACGATGAATATATCAAAGCCTGGCTAAACAGTATCATTGATGCCAATGGTCAGCTAAGCGAATGTGATCCGACTCAATTTGACGATATCCAACCTTCAATCTTACTCTACCGACTGTTATACGATAAGCACAATCCACAGTATCGAAAAGTTCTCGACACACTTATTCCTCCGTTTAAAGACTGGAAAGTAAACGAAAAGGGAGGTTTTTGGCACAAAGATGACTGCCAAAATCAAGTATGGCTTGATAGCCTTTTTATGTCCGGTCCTGTGGCAATGCGTTATGGTCAACTCATTGGGGATGATTCCTACTACACTTTAATTGCACATCAAGCCAAACTGATGTATACCTATATGCGTGATGAAGCATCGGGTCTTTTATATCATGCATGGGATCCTTCAAAAGTTGCACCATGGGCAGATGCACAAACCGGGTGTTCTCCCGAGATATGGGGACGCGCACTCGGTTGGGTTCCGGTAGCACTTGTTGAAATCCTTGACATCTTACCGACAAGTCACCCGGATTATAATGAATTAAAGCATATCCTTCAAGATATCTTAAAGTCACTTATCCCTTTTCAAGATTCGAGTGGTCTTTGGTATCAAGTCATTGACAAAGGTGACGACAAAAACAATTGGCTAGAAACCTCCTGCACAAGTCTGTTTGTCTATGCACTTGCAAAGGCCGTTCGATTAGGGCTTTTACATAAAGTCTACCTAACTTATGCATTACAAGGTTATCATGGAATCATTAACCGTCTTAATTTTGACGATAACAACAAGCTCCTTCTTGAACATGTTTGTATCGGAACCGGTGTTGGCGACTATACCCATTATCTTCATCGACCAACAAGCACCAATGACCTTCATGGGATTGGAACCTTTGCCATGATGTGTGCTGAAATCAACCTGTCTAACCCATCAGTTGCTGATAGCGCGCAATAGTTTCTTTGAACTCAACGATATTCATCGCCGATGAATATCGTTTTGCTTCTTTACCTTGAACAAACAGCACAATAATTGGAGCTGTGTAAATCTGATATTCTCCTTTGGCAGCTTCAACCTCTAGCAGATCAACCGACCCACGCGCCACCTCTGGAAACGCCTCTAGCACAGAGGCTATTTTTTGTTTAAGCGGTGTACAAACCCCGCAACTAGGCATCGTAAAGACAACGACAGTCATAGCATTTGTATCAACCATTGTTTTTAGGGTATCTACTTCACGAATTTCTTGCATATGCTCACTCCTATATTTTATGATACCCTTACTATACCATTTATTTGGCTACAATACGATAATAGGTTTTAGATGTTCTAAAATATATATACACATAAAGTAGACAATATCCTATGATAACGCCAACACCGCTCCATCGAATAACCATCTCTTCGTAAAGCCCAATCGTCGCAAATAAGGTAATAATCATCTCTAATCCAAAAAGTGTATGAATGATAGCAAAGACTAAAGGAATCGCAAACACTACAAGGATTTGTCGCAAAATCGTTCCTTGAACTTCACGTTTATCCATACCCACCTTTTGAAGTATGTCAAAATTGTAATGATCATCATACCCTTCTGCTAATTGCTTGTAATACATAATAATAATAAAACATACAATAAATATAACGCTACAGAACAATCCTAAAAAGAGAAGTCCTCCTGACATAGCTCTAACTTCCCTCGCTCCTTCATATGCGTCTGAAAAGCTGATTGTTACATCTTGTTCTTGATTAATTTGCTCGTAAAGCGCGTGGATAAATTTTGCCTGAGCACTGTCGCCTTGTGTAAAGTAGTCTTTTTGCTCCTGATCTTGAATCACGATATCATAATGGTTTTCATAACGAGCTGGGGCTTGTTGGGGCGTCGCTACAATCATTGTCTCGATTTGCTCGCTATCATAAGCAATAACATATATATTATCCGAGAATAGATTTTTTGTGGATTTAGGGATATTATGCATATTCAAAAGCTCTTGCTGAACCGGATATTGTACGTCATTAAACTTGATCGTCTCGAAGTTAACATTGGGGCCTGTCGAATAAATCATGACATGTCCCGGTTGTAAGTCTTTAACGTCAGCATTAAGTTTTAGGGCTTCTTCTTTGGTCATCCATCGCACACGACCAAAATAATCTTCGTTGTACTCCGCTCGTTTTTCCCAATAGCTATAATTCAAAAGCTTAACTGTTTTAATTCCATACTCTTTTTTTAATTGATCGATTGTCGCTTCAATATCCTTTACATCACGTACCTTTTGCTCTGGGTATTGCCCATCAACATAGGTTATCGATGCATCTACCGGATGATCAAATGCATGAATCGACTCCATCCCTCGAAAGAGTGAAACCGTACATAGCAATGTGATGATTACCATGGTACTGAAGATACATATATTAGCTAAACTCGCAGAACTTTTATTCACACGCTGATGGATGCCGGACAAAGTGATAAAATTTTTGGGTTGATAGTATATGCCTTTTCGTTTTCGCAAATTCTGCATCAACATATGAAGCCCTGATTTAAAGAACATGTATGTTCCAATAATGACGAAAAGAATGGCTAGGAAAAAATCTGCGAAAATTGAACTATCCACTTGGCTAGTCACCGCTATAGCATATCCTGCCCCCATAACTCCAATCCCAATAAGTGCGCGAATAAAAGGGAACTTAGGTTTATTGTCATTTTGCTTACTTCCTTTTAACAGGTGGATGGGTGTTGATGCAAGAATCCGTCGCAATGAGACCACATAGATGCATCCATAGAGTCCCAAAAAGAATGCGCCCGTTTGAACAAACGCTTTGGATTTAAACGCAAAGCCTACTTCCGTTGGCAAGCCACTTAAGTTAAGTAGAATCAAGAACAAAAACTTGGACATCATTGCACCAAAGACAATACCTGCAAGCATTACCATGCCATAGACAAATATCGTCTCAAAGCATAACATAAGCATAACATGCCCTTTTCCTAGTCCCAATATTTCATATAGCGCAAATTCCTTCTTTCTTTGTTTAAGCAAAAAACTGTGGGTGTAAAAAAGAAATGGAATCATGATAATTCCCAGCAAAAACAAACCGATGAGCATCATTCCATATACATATGAACTATGTGGCAACACATAAACCAAATCATTATAAATAATTGATGAAAGAACAAAGAAGGTAAATGTTGCAAAACTGCCTGCAAACAGGTATGGCCCGTAGATAGCTCGGTTCATATAAATATTTTTAAAGGATAGTCGAAAAATTAAGGGCACTTTATTAACTGACTTCATAGATAGCATCTCCTGTCTGCAATAAGGTCAACGTATCTGAGATTTTTTTATACATCGCTTCATCCGACTCATGTCCCCGATAGATTTGATTAAAGATCATACCGTCTTTAATAAATAGGACGCGATTCGCATGAGCTGCTGCTTTAATACTATGGGTGACCATAAGAATGGTTTGTCCTGCCGTATTTACATCCTCAAAAATATCTAGTAAATCTTCTGAAGCTTTTGAATCGAGTGCTCCGGTCGGTTCATCTGCCAACACAAGCTCCGGATTTGTGATTAATGCACGTGCAACGGCAGTTCGCTGTTTTTGACCACCGGATATCTCATACGGATATTTTTTTAGGATATCTTCAATGCCCAACATACGTACAAGAGGTTTCAGCCGCGCATGCATTTGTTCATACTGCATACCCGCTAAAACTAAAGGTAGAAAAATATTATCTTCAATACTTAAGGTATCTAATAGGTTAAAGTCTTGAAATACAAACCCTAAATTGTTGCGTCGAAACTCTGCCAAATGTTTACTTTTGATTTTTGAAACATTGTTCTTTTTTAAATACACAGCTCCTGTTGTTGGTTTGTCAATAGTTGCCAGTATGTTGAGCAAGGTTGTCTTACCCGATCCTGACTCGCCCATGATTGCAATATATTCCCCCTGATTAACGCTAAAGCTTACATCGACAAGCGCCTCCACTTTATTAAACCCTAACTGAGTCGTATATACTTTGCTCAAGTTTTTTACATCTAATAGTATCATCGTTTCCTCCTTGATTATTTTTACTTTAGAAAAGTTTAAATCATCTAAAATAATCATAACGCTTTTTGTTCTTAGAAACCATCGATTTAACTTACAATTTAAAGAGGAACCTTACATTTTTGTAAGATTCCCAAAACCTAATACAACCTGTGTGCCTTCGCCAAGTTCTGACTTAATTTTAATCGTATGGTTGAGTTGATCCATAACCTTCTTAACTAAAAACAGTCCAATCCCACTTGCCCGTTGGTCCAAACGCCCATTATATCCTGTGAATCCTTTTTCAAAGACACGTTCAATATCTTCTGCACGTATGCCAATGCCTGTATCTTCAACGATTAATTGAACACTATCTCCCTGTTGAACAGCCCGAATAGTAATGCTCCCACTTTCTGTGTATTTAATTGCATTGGATAAGATTTGTTCGATAACGAGTGTCAACCATTTTTTATCCGATATGACCATCACCTCTGGCACCTCAACAACAATTTTAAATCGACGATTGATAAAAAGGATGCTGAATTTTTTTAGGACATGATGAACCACTTTTTGTAATGCAACCTCTTCGATTTCTAGATCTTTGGACATATCACCAATACGGTTATAATGAAGGATCATCTCCATGTATTGTTCAATTTTTAATATCTCTTCCAACATTTGATAACGCCTTGCCAAAAAATCATCTTCATCATGCATTTCTTCTAAGAGAAGCTTTAATGAAGTAATCGGTGTCTTAATCTGATGGGACCAAAGCGCATAATAACTTTCTCGGTCTTTTTCATTGAGAAAATAGCTTTCCTCTAACGTTTTAAACTTTGCCATTAGCTCATTTGCAATAGCTATCAATATCGCTTCGGCATGATGATCTGTAACAATATTAAGATCATCCGGTCCTCGATTATTCCTCTTAACATAACGATACGCATTTTCCATTGAATGGATTTTTCTAATATGGCGCATATAGCCTATAACAAGCCCTGTTAAGCCGATGAATGTTGTTACCATCACCGGATAAAGGACACGCATAATCTCCGAATTATGATAGAGGAGCCATGCCCCTGAGAAAAAAATCTGCGCAAACACATACAGGGCAATACTTCGATGGTTTTGTCGTAAATATATACTTAACTGACGCATGTCTGCTTTACTCAATAACATAACCCACACCCTTTTTTGTCACAATAAAATTTTCAATATCAAGCGTCTGTAGTTTCTTGCGCACACGATTGATATTAACGGTTAGTGTATTATCATCAACAAAATATTCTTGGTCCCATAAGGCTTTCATTAATGCTTCTCTTGATACAATGCGCGTCTTTCGTTCCATCAATACCTTAATAATTCGAAATTCATTTTTGGTTAACTCAACGCACTGATCTTGATACGTCACACTATTTGCTGTCATATTTAAGATGACACCACGATGTTCAAGCAGATTGACTTTGGTTTTCCCATAATCATACGTGCGCCTTAATAGACCTGCAATCTTAGCATTTAAGACTTCAAGTTCAAATGGCTTTGCTATAAAATCATCTCCACCCATATTGATGGCCATAATAATGTTCATCTGTTCTGTTGCCGATGAGATAAAGACAATCGGAACTTTTGATACCTTACGTATCTGATCACACCAATAGAAGCCATTATAAAACGGCAAGGTAATATCCATTAATATCAAATGCGGGTCTATGTGTACAAATTCTTTTGCAATGGCATCAAACTTTTTTACCACATGGACTTCATAGCCCCAACGTACTAATGTATCTCGGATAGATTTTTGTAATCCTTTGTCATCTTCAACCAAATAAATTCGATACATCCTATATCCTCTCATTCATCCACATTTAGTGACATATCTCCAGGCTTTATCCACATTTTCTTACGCATAAGTTCCGAAATTGTGAATGTTAATACGGCGGGCAAGATAAAGTGTAGTACAACAATCTGAATCAAAAGCAAATACGAAGAGCGCTCTGGTGACATCGTCTGCCAGGTCATTAATTGACCGACGAAGCCGCTTGTTCCCATCCCCGCTCCAGAAGCATTATTACTCATCTTAAACACAACCGTTGACACCGGTCCTAAAATAGCTGAAGCCAGTGTCGGCGGAATCCAAATCCGCGGATTTTTTATAATGTTACCGACCTGAAGCATACTTGTGCCTAATCCCTGTGCCACCAAACCACTGAGTTTATTTTCGCGGTAACTTGCCACCGCAAAACCAATCATCTGCGTTGAGCATCCTACTGTTGCCGCGCCTGCCGCTAAACCACTAAGTCCCAGTATAATGGATAAGGCAGCCGAACTTATAGGGAGCGTCAATAGCATCCCCATAAGTAAACTCACAAAAATACCCATGATAAAGGGTTCTTGTTCTGTCGCCGCAACAATCAGATGACCAAGCATCGTCATGACGTCAGAAATATATGGTCCAATAAGAAGCCCGCTCCCTGCACCCGTAAGGATTGTCACAAGCGGCGTCAATACAATATCAAGAGGCGTTCTTCCAATAATGCGTCGTCCAATTTCTATACCGACCACCGCTGCGATAAAAGCGCCTAGGGGCTCACCCGGTCCTGCTAGAACCACTTGCCCATCCTGAAAAATAGTATGTGCCAAAATACCTTTTGCATATCCTCCGATGAAGCCTGTTACTGCTGATGCATATAAGACCAAGGGTGGCACTTTAAATCGGTGGGCAACACCAATTCCTATACCGACGCCTGTAAGCACGGATGCCATTTTTCCAAAGGCATTCAAGAACCAAAGGCCTGTCAAACTTCCCAGCTGTTGTAAGATAAGCCCTACAATCAATGTTGAAAACAGGCCTAATGCCATCCCACTAAGGCCATCGACCAAATAATGCTGAACCCATGATATGCGTTTATCTTTCACTAATGACCTCTCCCTTAATCACTTGATATAACTGAGAAAAGTCATCCACAATATATGATGGCTCATAGGAGACAATACTTTCTTTTTTTCGAAAGCCCCATGTAACAAAGCATACATCTACACCTGCATTTTGTGCTGTGAGTATATCAACTTCTGAATCACCAACAAAAAGTACTTGTTCCGCTTTTACATTCAATGTGTCCATTAAGTGGCTAATAGCCCAAGGGTCTGGCTTAAGAGGTTGTCCTTCTTTGACCCCCCACACACTTGCAAATTCAAATTCCGATAAATATTTTTTTGTTATCGTTTTTACCATATCATCATTTTTATTTGAATTAATGGCCAAGTGCACCTTGCCATTTAACTTTTCCAACATATTTTTTGCCCCAGGATAGGGTTCTAGTTCAAAATCGTAATGCTTCGCATAATACGTTAGCATCTCCTCGTATAATGGTTCAATCTCTTTTTGGGTTAAGTCGGTGTTTTTTAAGGTACCTACAACGGTGTTATACAGTCCATTACCGACAAAATCAAAATATTCTTCTACTGAAAATGTTGGATAACCATGGCGCTCCAACATCATATTTACTGCTTTTCTAATACCTCCGATTGAATCCATTAATGTGCCGTCAAGGTCAAAAATAATTAATTGATACTTCATCGCTGTCACTTCCTTCCAAAAGTCACTCCACTCATGCCAATGATTAAAGCCTCTATTTTCGTAAAATTTCACTTTGACACTTCAATCATCCCTATCATTGTATCAAATGTATATCAACCTGACTAGCCTTCTAATTCATTCCTAATATTTTATTGCCCTTGCATCATAGTTTACGTCGTAAGATAACCATAAGCCACACAAGATGAACAACAAATGCCATGACTACATCAACAATATTATCTGGATAGCGTATGACCCGAATCACCCAGTAAAAAGGAATGACTCCTGCCAAAGTACTTAACCAAGGTTTCCCAAAAAGATCTGCCATAGCAAGCACCATAAATACCCCCATCCCCTTTGAATAGGTCAACCCCTGTACTTTATCTTTGGCAAAGACAAACAAAAGTGTTCCAATCATTATGCTTTCAAGCCCCATTAATATCATGAGTATCAAAAGGGTTTCTATTCTTAGGGAAAATATATCCAATAACCAATACATTACAAGCGTATATATGGCACTACCTATAACCGGTAGCATTAACCGATGGATCATGTAGCCATTATATCCTACAGGCGTTATGGAGATTAATTCAAATATTTTTCCATCCTTTTCATCAATCATTAAAAAACCAGCGACCGTTCCAAGCATCATCGGTGACATCAAAAAAACGCCACCTAAAATATAGGCATAATACAAGGTCACATCAAATCCGTTTCTTTGCCAAAGCCACGGCACCAGATAATGTAAAATCCCCTTAATAAGTAGTCCGGCTAAAAATGGAATGCACATAAATATTATTAAGATCGGATCTCTTCGAATCATTTTCATGTCTGCGTTAAATGCAATCTTATTCACCATAACTTCCTCCAAATATTTTCTTATCCACAATATGCAAACACACTATGGTAATTATGGATAGATAAATCAAATGTAATCCCGCCTCTAGCCAATGCATTCCTGTAAATGCACCATATACAATGCGAATACCTGCAACACTGGGAAACACACTAAAAACCCAATCAAAAGGTGTCTGAACAAGCAAAAGCAAACAAGGAAGCACTATTAAAAGCATATATGGAATCATTTTAATAAAATATACATTTAATGACTTACACTTTGCTGCTACAAAAAAACCATAGAGGGTGAATATCAATGCCGAAATTCCTATACCCAAAATTAATAAACTCCAACGCACTTCGCCTTGGTATGCCACAAGGGTAATAGCACAGCTTGCCAAAATAGCAAGCATCGCCATCGATATTGCCTTTGCCATTAAATACTCTTTTGAGCGCAGCGGTGTAACAATGAGAAAATCTAAAATCCCCTGTGTTTTTTCCAACATTACAATACCACCGATAAAGAAAAACCCTACAATTGAAGGGTCAAAGAAAATAACAATCGGTACCACCACAATACGCATATGTTCCGGCAATTGATGAACAATCAGCATATATATAATCGTTAGCAAAATGTAGACCAGATAAAATCCTTGTTTCAACTGAAACGTTACATCGGCTTTTATGGCATTAAGCATTCGTATGTTCATGCTAATTCCCTCCCTGTCAATTTAATAAAGACATCTTCAAGCGTTGCCTCCTGACTGTGTATACGCTTGATCTTATGTTCACGCATGATTTGAAAAAATTGTTCATTCTTTTGGATTGTTTTCATCGGAAACGCTTCCCTACATTCTTGACCGTGGCTATAATAATCTAATTGAACCACTTGCGTCCCATGTTCAACCATCAACTCACTCGGTTTTTCAATAACCGGAATCTGTCCATCCACAATAAAGGCGACACGGTCACATAACTGTTCTGCAACCGTCATGTTATGGGTTGTCAAAAAAATCGTCTTGCCTTGTTGCTTAAGCTCCATAATCATATCCTTAATAATTTTTGCATTCACCGGATCCAATCCAGATGTCGGTTCATCAAAAAATAGAAGCTTAGGATCATGCATTATGGCTCTAATAAAATTCAAACGTATCTTCATTCCTTTTGAATATCCTTCTACCTTTTTATCTTTATCCGCTTGTAACCCTACACGTCGCATGAGTTCGTGAATATCTTGACTTTGGTTTTGATAATACGACTGGATTAATTCAAGATTTTCCATTGCCGTTAATTTGACATACAGATTAGGAAAATCAAAAGCAACCCCTATATTTTCAAAAAAATCTTGCTTCCATAGCTTACGTTCTTTTCCCATAATCTGGACGCTTCCATCATACCCATGTAATAGACCGATTAAGATTCTCTGGGTTGTGGTCTTGCCTGCCCCACTTGGTCCTAAAAAGCCAAAAATCTCACCTTGGTCAATAGAAAAATCAATCTTTTGTACTGCACGCTTCCCTGATTTTTGATAAACATACTCTAAATTTTTTACTTGAATCATATAAACTCCTCCTTTAACGATCACTCGTTCTTTTTTGGGGTATAAGAATGCCTTATATGCATTCTTAATATATTATTTTTGATTAAATTCACCTATGATAGCCATGCTTCCTATCATATGAAACAAAAAATGTTCTGTAACTAAAGTCTTTCGAGTTGCTTCATCTTTGACATTTTTCAAGATATACAAAAACCCTTCAATAAACTCAATACCTATCACTTTAGCCATCTCCGGATGTACATGACTGCGTCCAAAAGTATCGACATGACTTGCAAAATGTTCTGATAAAATACTGAGCAAAAGTTCTCGCGTCTTCTCAAAGCGTGTCCCTTGACTGGCTTCAATCAATAAGACAAATCGGTTCGAAAAAGGCGGTATATATTTTTCTATAAACTCGCCCAATACACTTCTCCACTGGCGAATATCCGTGGTCTCCCATAGATAATCCGGGCGTTCTATCGCATCATGGTGCTCAATAAGATAGATAAAATTATTGTATTCCGCTTCAACAAGAGCTTCGAATATGGCTTCCTTGTTTTCAAAATAATTATAAAAGTTCCCAATTGTCGTTCCTGCGGCTTTAACGATTTGACGTAATGACGCTTGCATAAATCCTTTTTCTAAAAACTCTTGTTCCGCGGCATGCATAAGCGCCATATGCACTTCTTCTTTTTTAACTTGCATAAAATATCACCTGTTCTTTTTTGTTAATTATATATTGAAAATCGCCTTAGGTCAAGAGGTTATAATTGCATTCTTCGCCTCAAAAGGTTACAATATTAGTATAATGTCCCTAAAAATATTTTAATATTCAAAGGAGCCATCTATGAAGTATTATCAAGTAGCTGCCGCTATTTTAGTTCACGACCACCATATTCTTTGCATGCAACGACCGCAAGGAAAATATAAATACATGGATTATAAGTACGAATTTCCCGGAGGTAAAGTTGAAGCTGGAGAATCCATAGAAGATGCCTTAATGCGAGAATTACGCGAAGAGCTAAACATTGATGTTCCTATTAATGCCTCGCATCACTATATGACTCTCGACTATGCCTATCCTGACTTTTCGATTACCCTACACAGCTTTTTAGTCCCTGTTGCCTCGCGCACGTTCGATATGTGCGAGCATATTGATTATCGCTGGTGTCTTCCAAAAGATTTACGATCACTAGATTGGGCTCTGGCAGATGATCCGATTATTCATCGCCTGATGAATGATGCCTCACTAGTATCTACTGGAACATAGACGAATAATGAGGAGTGAAGTTTATGCCCGATGTATCAACTAAATCGATATTCAAACTATCAATGATTATCTTTAGTATCGCTTTTTTGTCCTTGATTGTTTTTGCCAGCTTATATACTCAGAAAAAAGTAAATACTTCTTTTTTAACTGATGAAGAGCGGGAGTGGCTAGATTCACATGAAGGTCAAATTAAGATTGGCTATACAACGGACTATCCACCTATTGAATTTCTTGAAAATGGTCAATATGTGGGTATTTCTGCCGATTACTTTCACTTGCTGGAAAAAAAATTAGATATAACCATCGATATGGTGGAATTCGAGCATTGGGATGAGCTGATTGCTCAGGCTAAACGTCGAGAAATAACCGGTATTACTGCAGCAACAAAAACCAAGGAACGAAGTGCATATCTTGATTTTACTGTCCCTTATATCATGAATCCAAATGTCATTATTACACGTCAGAATTTTTCCGAGCAATTGACTTTTGACAAATTGGCGGATTCGACGATTGAGCTCCTTGTGGTAAAAGATTATGCCATTACAGAATATTTAAAGCGAGATTATCCAAATATAAATTATGTTGAAGTCCTTAGTGCCAACGAAGGATTAAGGAAGGTTTCTCTAGGTGAGGCGGATGCCATCATCATCGAGATTATGAGTGCTTCTGCCAGTATTACGGAAGATAGTCTTTCCAACCTTGTCGTTAATGCCGAGACACCTTTTGAATCTAACTTATCTATTGCAACCCGAAACGACTGGCCTATATTAAGTGACATCTTTGGTAAAGGGCTTGCACAAATCACCGAAAGTGAACGCCAAAGCATACGATCCAAGTGGGTTTTATTTGAAGAAAAAAGTATCTTTGAGACGCCTTACTTTGGAATCACATTGACGTTTATTCTTCTATTGCTCGTTTTTGTGCTTATCACAGTTATCATGTGGAATTATACGCTCAAAAAAGCTGTCAACGATAAAACCCTGACTCTTGAAAATTATAAAAACCAACTCCTTAAAGAAATTGAAGAACGTAAGAAAACAGAGGAAATTATTAAGTATAGATCTTATCACGATGAATTAACCGGATTATATAATCGTGCTTATTTTAGCGAACAATTTTTGCATCTTAATCAAGCCGAACATCTTCCGTTATCCATCATTGTTGCAGATTTGAATGGCTTAAAAATAACAAATGATACATTTGGTCATCAAACCGGTGATCAAATCATCATACAAATTGCCCGTATTCTTGAGTCTGTTTTTCAAGACGATGGTATTATTGCTCGCATCGGCGGTGATGAATTTGTAATTTTACTCCCCAATACCCCTAAAAGTCTTGCCGACAATTTTTGTCAACAAGTCAAGCAAGCCTGTGCCCTTGCTCCAAAAACTCCAATCCAGCCTTCTGTTGCTCTTGGATATGAAACCAAAAATGATATGACAAGCGATATCAATATGATTTTTAAGCAAGCCGAAGATAAAATGTATGAAGATAAACTTGGCGAACAAGGACATATCAGTACCACAATCTTAGAGTCTCTTGAAGGATTGTTGCGCAAAACCACAAATGAATCGTCTGAGCATAGTCAGCGCCTTCGCAACCTAGCTTTAAAGCTAGGCAGGCAGTTATCGCTTTCAAAGCAGGATTTGAATGCTTTGTCTTTGCTTGCGGATTTACACGATATAGGTAAGCTGGCTCTCTCTGAAGAGCTATTGCAAAAAGAAGCTCCCCTGACTTTGGACGAATGGGAACGAATTAAGAAGCACTCGGAGTTAGGTTATAAGATAGCAACATCCCTGCCTGAACTTTCTCAGATAGCTACCGGAATATTAAACCATCACGAGCGTTGGGATGGCGCTGGTTATCCTCAAGGCTTGGCCAAGGAAGACATTCCCTTATTGGCTAGAATTATTGCCCTTGTTGATGCCTATGATGTCATGACAATGGGACGACCTTATAAGACACCACTCAGTAAATCGGATGCTATTAAAGAACTAAAAAAATGTGCCGGAACACAATTTGATCCGGCACTGGTTAAGCTTTTTATTAATGAAGTTTTATAGCCAAGTAAAACAGCAACACTCTATGGCATGAATTAAAATATACGTTTGTCATATCCCACCAGTTTGCTTATTGCTTCTGCAAAATAGTAGTCTCCATATATTATAGGAACATTGATATCACGCCCAGCAGGAAAGGCAACCGTGCCTTCGTTAATTAATCCTTCATCTTGCGTGTCCCAGTTCCCATAATTGACATATAGTGATTTTAGGATTTTCTTAGCCACGTCCAGGTATTTTTCTTTTTCCTGTCCGTCAAGATAATAGCTTAATTCGATTAATCCGCTAGCTGCACAAGCTCCAGCTGAACTGTCTTTTGCATATAAGGTATCTTTTGGTGCTCGAAAATCCCAGACTGGCACGCCATCTTCTGGCAAGTGGGCAATGAAAAAATCCGCTACCTGTTTGCATTTTTCAAGATATATTTCCTCTTTTGTGTATCCATAACCCATGGCTAATCCATAGATTGCCCACGCTGCCCCTCTTGACCATGCAGATTCTTTTGAATATCCTTGTCCTCCAAGGGCGTCCACTCTTTCCCCGATTTCAGGATCAAAACACACAATATGATATACGGAGCCATCTTCACGAATAAACTCGTTGATGACTGTTTCTGTGTGGGCTTTGGCAATATGTTTATACATAGGATCTTGGCGTACTTGGGATGCCCAGTATAATAGCGGCAAATTCATCATGCAGTCAATAATAACCCAGCCTTGGCTATTGGCAAAGACCTCATCTGACCATGCCCGTATAAAATTTCCTTTAATATTAAAACGTCCCGCCAAAGTACTTGCTGCCTTAAGTCCACGAATCTTTGACTTTTCATTTCCTGTCAAATTATAGTTTGCCACTGCAGACAGTCCCCACATGAACCCTACATCATGATGTAGATTCACAAATCCATCAAGCTCTGCATCTAATTTATCTTCACATTCTCTTGCATATTCAAGAAGTTGAGCGTCACCGTTGTGTCTATAGACCAACCATAAAAGTCCCGGCCAAAATCCAGCCGTCCACCAGCCTGGTGTTTGATCATCATATTTGCCATCGTAGGCTACATGAGGAAAACCGGCTTTTATTCTGTCGCTCGTTGTTGTTACTTTATTCATAATATCTTGCCAGGCTTGTTCGTAAAATTCAGGCATCGTTTAGTTCCTCCTAATTATTTTGGTATCGCTCATATGCTGCTTGTTTGATTTGCATCATTTCAACTGCACCTAATTCTTCAAGTTTTTTCATGTAATCATCAAATGTATCTTCAACAGAAACTGCATCTAAAATCCATTTTTGTGACATTTCTTCAACATATGCTTTTACTTGTGGCTCAATCTTAGCAATTCGCTTTTGTTCTTCGTCCGTATAGTTTAAGGCCGGAAGCAAGTCTATGAAATAATCATTGTCAATATACATCTGTGCACCTTCTAATGCCAGTTCATTCATCCACTGCTTTTCATATTCAAAGTCTTGATGGAATCCGATCATTGTTTGGGCACCGATTAAACGCATGTTTTCTAAGACAGATTTTCCTTCAGATAATGTTTTTTCATTAAATATTGCTTTGCCATCGACCATATCATAAGTTTGGCCTTCAATTCCATAATTCATTAACCGGCGTCCTTCTTCTGTAAACCAATAGTTCATGAATTTTATTGTTTCTTCTGGATGTTCATTATTTATAGAAATTCCCCATCCCATATCTTCAACAGTTTTTCTCGAATACTCAATCCACACATCCCCATTTATGTCTGCAGGAGGTGCCATTGGAATCCAGTCCAATCCTTCAATTTGATCTACATATTTATCTTGATAACCTGCTGTACTACCAAACCAATCTAGGGTCATCCCACCGATATTATCATCAAACATCATATCTCTTGCCGTATTGCCTCTTGTAAAGATTTCCGCATCAATCAGACCTTCTTTATATAGATTACGTAGCCCGATGATACCTTCCTTGTAGTCCTGTGAATACAGATCATTTTTTACCATACCCTCTTCCACATACTCTACATCGACAAGACCATATATGCCCAATAAGTCATAGATTCCAAGCGTTCTTCTAGAGAAAAACGGAACTTCATCATTTATGCCATTTCCATTTAAATCGTTGTCTTTAAAAGCTCTCATGACGGTAAGCATGTCCTCATATGTACTTGGCACCTCTAAGCCCAGTTGGTCTAGCCAGTCTTTACGAATGTGCCATCCCATGGATGCTTCTCCATCAGGAATAAACGGTATATAATACATTTTTCCATCCGCTGCCTTCATATGCTTGACGACATCTTGACGTTCCTCTAAAAGGGCCTTTAAATCCGGTGCGTGTTCTTCAATAAGCTCATCCAGTGGAAGGAACAATTTTTCGTTATATTTTAATACGTTAGCTCTTTTTGTATGAATAATATCTGGAATCTCATCTGCAGCTAACATTAGATTAAACACTTCTTCTGAATTTAAAGGTGTTGTCGGTGCCGTTCCTTTCAAAACAATATTATTGGCTTCTTCGGCTATTTTCCATACCGGCAAGGAGCTATCAAAAATTGTATAACCATCATCGTCGTGCATATGAACCGAAAGCTCGGTTACCTGTGCCTCTTCACCGCTTTGTGTGGACACGGAACTTCCAGCTACATTGTCTTTTGATTCATCCGTTTTGCTACATCCTACTGTTAGGATAAGTATAAGTGCTAAAATAATTGCAATACTTTTTCTTTCCATCTTCATTCTCCTTTTTTTCATCGATTATTATTCATATTACCCCTTTAGTGATCCTATCATTACCCCTTTTACAAAATACTTTTGAATATATGGATAGATCATCACTATCGGAAGCACTGCGACAACTATGGTTGCATAAATAAATGTTTGTTGAGATAATTCACTAACGACATCGATTCCATTAACTTCATCACTCATCTTGGCAATAAAGGATTTTAAAACTACCTGTAGCGGGTACTTATTGCTGTCTCGAAGCGTTATCATCGCCCAAAAATAGCCATTCCATCGACTGACGGCATAAAACAATCCTACTGTTGCCAGTGCTGCTTTTGATAAGGGCAAGTATATCTTTGTCAATACTTGAAACTGTGATGCTCCATCTATTCTTGCCGCTTCATCAATTGACTTCGGTACAGACTCAAAAAAACTTCGTAACAAGATGACGTTAAATGCGTCAATACCAAATCCCCATACAATTAAAGTACGTGTGTCTAAAAGTCCTAGTTCTTTATAGTTTAAATATTGAGGAATCATCCCCGGTTTAAACCACATTGTTAGCGCAATGAAAATTGTAAAAAACGTTCGCCCCCGCAATTCTTTTCGTGAAAGCGCATATGCACCACAGGTGGTTAAAAATAAGTTTACCATCGTTCCATATGCCGTATAAAAAATTGTATTTCCATAGCCGATCCAAATTTCTTTTTGCTCAAAAACTTTTTGGTATGCTGCAAATGTAATTTCTTTGGGTAATAATAACACTTTTCCTGCTGCAACCATATCCGGTGAGCTAATAGAAGACATCAGCACATATATAAAAGGATATATCGTTAAGCAAGCAATCAGTCCTGCTATCATATTGATAAGAACTTGGTAAACTTTTGTACTTTTTCCAATAATCATGTTGTTCCTCCTTTACCAAATTCCTGTTTCTGTATACTTTTTACTGATTTTATTTGTTGTGTATACTAAAAGAACCGCAACCAATGAATTGGCAAGCCCTACGGCTGTTGCAATATCATATCTTCCCTGTTGTATTCCTAACCGATACACATAGCTGCTAATAACATCTGCTGTTTCATATGTCGCGGGTTGATACATTAAGATAATCGTCTCAAACCCTACATTAAGCAGCATCCCCACCTTCAGTATAAGCATAATCATAATGGTTGGCAGAATTGACTTAATTGTTATATGCCACATCTGTTTCATCTTTCCTGCGCCATCGATTTCAGCCGCTTCATATAACTGGGGGTCAATCCCCGACAGTGCGGCAATGTAAACCACTGCACCAAATCCAATTTCTTTCCATATATTCATGGTTGTATAAATCGTTCGAAAATACTCTGGTTTAATGAGAAAATAAATCCGTTCTCCACCAAATTTTTCTATAAGTAAGTTCAATAGCCCTGTCGATGGTGACAAAAAGCTCGTCACAATCTGAACGATAACGACAATGGATATAAAGTGTGGCAAGTAAGTCATGGTTTGAATAACTTTCTTATAATTTGCATTTTTGATCTCATTAAGGAGTAACGCTAAAATAATAGGCGCCGGGAATCCAAATACCAACGCATATATATTGATGATTAAAGTGTTTTTAAGTGTTCTTAGAAAATATTCACTTCCAAAAAACTCTTTAAAATGCGCTAGCCCAACCCACTCACTATCTTGTAACCCCAAAAGAATGTCATAATCTTTAAATGCCGCCTGCAAACCTATTAAGGGTCTATATGAAAACAAAAGGAACCAGACAACAAAGGGCACGAGTAGTGCATATAGAAACCAGTTCTTTTTTAATTCATAGATGAAATTGTAGCGCTTAACATGCCAATAAGATTTTTCTTTAACTACATACGTACTTTCATTCATTTTTTCACACCTCCTTCGTTTACCAACTAGTTGATGAACACATCATAAGGTATTTCTATTTATTAATAAATCTTCATTTTCTTTTTTCATCTCGAACATCTGTGAAACATCCCTTTTTTCACACATCATTTTCTGCTATACATGACAAAAAACGTGATTTAAAGCTTTAAACCACGTTTTTACACCCTATATATTACTTATTTATTATTTTTCCCCTTTTTCTTTGTTAACTTTTTCCTTGTACATCGTTGGCGAAATACCCTCGTATTTTTTGAAAATTCTTAAAAAAGTATTTGGATTTGAGCATCCCACCTGCATGGCAATTTCTTTCATTGCTATTTTTTTATCGCTTTCAATCATTTTTTTTGCCTGGTTGACACGATACTGATTTAGATAGTCCTTAAAGTTTGCATTGACTTTATTTTTAAATAATACCCCTGCATAACCTGCTGTAATATTCATCTCTTGAGCCAAGTCTTCTAAGGCAATATCATGCATATAATTTTCTTCGATGAACAATTGCATCTTCATCCCCATATCTCCATCATTTTTTAACCGATTGCCTTCAATCTGATGGATGACTTCCTGGAACATATCTATAATTTTTATTTTTAGCTGCTTATAATCTCGCTCAAGTTTTAAATCCATATATGTCATCTTGTCTATGGATGTATTCTTAGATAATTCAATACCATTGTGTTGCATAATTCGGTTCATCGTTGCAACAATCGCAAGTATAAATTGAGACTGTTTTTCTGCTGACAGTGTTCTTTTTTTATAGTTTTCATTTAACAAATATTCAAAAAAGACGTTCACGCCGTTTTGATCACAGGCGCTAACCATATTCATCAACCGTTTTTCCTCGTCAATTGGATAATAGTAATTATCATAGTCTAACATATCAATCTCATGGCTTGTTATGACATGTCCATCATTAAAAAACACACCATACTCTAAATTTCTTTTTGCTTCATAAAAGCTATCTACTAGTTCGCTGGTTTTATTATAGATACTGCTTAAGGAAAGATAAAGTTTGTGGTCTAAATTAATCACCGTATCTTCTCCTAAGCTCTTCATAAGCTGCTGTATTTGGTTCTTATGTTGCTGATGCGCGATGACAACGATCATATCATAAGCATAATCTAGTATTTCAATGGAGCTTTCAGATACACAAAAATCCATCATCCAATTTTCCAAGTTATTTCTTACCATCAAGATTGTCTGATCATCTTTATATGTACCGGGCAATATTTTTATTAATCCAATAAAAAACGGCGCATTCAAGAAATCTAGTTCATACCTTTCAAGGCCTTGATGGATTTTTTTCTTTTCGAGTGTTCCATGAATCAAGTCTGTAATGAATTTAATCTTTAAGGTGTCTTTGTTTCTTAATATCTGTTCGGATATAAATTTAAATTCATCCCTTTGTGTCTTCCCATCTTGAGTATTATATAGGGATACGACACTTTCTACAGGCTTATATATATACTTAACAATCAATTGTACAATGGCAAGTCCTACGACAAGCAATAACAAATAGATAACTAGGGATTTGATTAATAAATCTCTATATCGGTTAAGCATAAAACTTTTATCAATCACATAATAATATCTCCATTGCATAATATTTGATTTCACACAATAGATATAATATTGATTGGTCTCATAGTTATATACCACATCCGGATCCATATTCTTATTTTCAAATTTTGAGCTCGCCTCAGATAGCGCTTTATCCATTATATCTAGACCACTGTCGCCATAATCAACAATTTTATCTTTATATCCAATGTAAAACCCATCATAGAATCCATCTTCTCTATTTTTTGCGGTATCTGTTTCGTTCAGCTTTATAAAGATGGCAATATAGTTTTCCTGATCAATATTTTGCTTTGTCACATAGATGATACTGTCCTTTTGTGTGTCTTGATTCGTACTCTTAATAATAATATGACTACTTAATTCTTCATTGTTATTTAACGCTTCTTCGATTTCTACCACTTGCGTTGAATTAATATTCCATTCATTATAAAATCTTGCTAACGTCTCTGTACCATCCGGTGTAATCACACTATTATACCCGGGTTTGACTATACCTACAGAAAAGCTGGCATCTGAAAAAGCAATCATATTTTTTTGCAAGTTTTGAAACAAATCAATGACATTGATGTAGCCATTGGCTCTATCCACTGCAAATCTTTTGACCGCTTCATCCGTAATTAAATTTTTAATCCAGTTCTTGGCTATTCTATAATTAAGATCGGTCCGATTTTTGTATTGCATCAAGATTTCTTCATTCGTTGAACTGATAAAGTCTTTGTTCGCAATATTGACTTGATTAAAAAACAAGCCCACAGCAATCGCCGTATATAAGATTATAATTGCGAGATATGTTATAAAAAGTTTGCGATAATATTTCATGACCTTACATCCTCTTAGTTTCTTAAACTGTTGTATTATTGTAACAAATTTTATGGCATATGACTAGCAAATGTAGTTATTTTTGTTCAACTATTATATACTGCTATGTTTCATAGCAAAATACTTATATCAAGTCTTCCTATTATTCGCATAAAAAATACCGGAACAAATTTTGTTCCGGCACTGACATGTATTGATATATTTTTTTCAGCTTTTAACTAAAGAATGCTGTAACGAATCTTGACGACAACTTTTTTTATCTTCATCAACTCTTGATATTCGCATCCAGGGCGGTGAATGTCTGTAGGAAAAAAGATTGCATAATCGCCTGGAAACAGGGTAATCAAGCGTTCACCCGCAGGATTCTCATAGAATATCACGTCTTTTTCCGGGCGTTTATCTTCTTTGACCTGTGTTGCACTATTTAAGAATGCATGTCCGATGCGTTCGCCTCCGCTAACAAGATATTGTATATCCACATATTCCTCATGCGTCTCTGGTCGCCTGTTTTCAACATGATCGGTATCGACCTCTTGTACAAGAGCAAAGATATCCGTTCCTTCTATCTCATACCGTCCGGTCTCCATCGCCACAAAATCATGGGTTTGCAAGTATTCTAATGCTGTTTGAATTGCTTTAGGATACGTTCTTTTTTCATCTAACTGTTGAATATTTCCTAATATCATATTGCCTCCATTATCTATCGTACCGGACACACGCCATTGACACAGTTTTCATCGGCTTGAATACCTACGACTTCATATGCTTGTTCTTGGGTTTGCTTAAGCGTTGCCCCTTTAAAAATATTACCTACAACTTGCTTTGCATGGATTCGCTGCCCATCATCCGTAAAGATAAATGGATATTGAATATGTTCAATTCGCATGACATAACCTCCTACTTTTGCAAATGATTTTCCATCACTTTCTATTTTATAGCATATGAAGTCACATATCAATACTATACACATCATCAATATTAATTTTATCTTTGCCGACCAACGATATTTTTTGATTAAAGACATCAATCTTTTCAACGTCACCTATATGTGTCACATACTGTCCGCCTTCTTTGTATCGATCTGCTTCAAAAAATACTATCTTAACTTTTACCGCTCCTATCTGCTGCAACTTCTGCTCAATCTTTCGCAGCGTTTCATCGATAATACTCTTCTGGGTTTCATCCAGTATTTTTTTCTCTTGGGTGTATCGGGCTAATTCACCAACCGCTGTGTCATAACCAACGACTGCTGAAAACGGCGCAAATTGAGCTGCACGCTTTGAACGTTCCATCAAAGGTCTGTTCAAGGATTTAGGACGGCTAATGTCTAATATATCTTGGTAGTCATCTATGCTTCGCTCTACTTTTCTCATACCGAGCCTTCCTTTCTATTGCTATACTGTCGTTCTAAGCTTTGTGCCCTCCTATTTGACGATTTCGTTCTTTGGTTGTGGCTCCTTCTTGTAGATTCATTCCCTTTAGGATTGCATTCTTTCCATACTTTTTCTTTATGCTTAAGACCGCTTGCTGTATTTTCTTTTCTTTTTTTAGTGCTTGGTCTAATTGATGTTGTTTAGTCTCATCTGTAAAAAGGTTGAGTTGCTCATAAGCACAAGCACGGGCGGCTTGGTCTTCACTTTCTACATGGTTGGCTACAATATTGACGCGTCGCACAAGTAGCTGTGGATGCGCAATCTCGTCAAACAACTTCATCACGGCTTCCATAATCCATTGAGTTGAGGATGTCTTCTGGGAGAGGTTGATTGTTCCATTAGCATGTTTTGGTACTTTGCGCCCATAATAATCTGTTTTTACCTCACCACTATATCGCCTAGCAATCAAAGGATCTGTGAGATTTGAGATATCATAGCCTATGGTAAGCACAAGTTGGTCTGTAACCAACCCCTTATCGACCAAGTCCAAGACTAAGAGGTCGGTCATTTCCTGCACAATAATACGCGCTTTATCAAATGTGTATGGCGTATGTAGCACTTGCCCTGCTCCTGTACTTTGGTTCTTTGGTTTATATGCTTTAACTTCTGCGAGTGTACAAGGTTCAACTCCCCATGCGTGATCAATCAGCAATTCGCCATTGACACCAAAAAGTTGGTACAATAAGGCTTCATTCTTAATTGAGCATCGTGCAATATCTCCCATTGTAAATATTCCATTGTCTTGAAGTTTTTTGGCATAACCTTTTCCCACTCGCCAAAAGTCCGTGAGCGGTTGATGCGCCCATAGCTTTTGTCGATAGCTCATCACATCAAGGTAGGCAATACGTACTCCGTCTGCATCTGCCGGTATGTGTTTGGCAACAATATCCATGGCTATCTTACACAAGTAGAGATTAGTTCCAAGTCCTGCTGTTGCTGTAATTCCAACTGTTTTTATAATATCTTGTACCATACGTTTGGTGAATTCATAGGGGTTAAGTTTTGACGACTTTAGGTAATGTGTAATATCTATAAATACTTCGTCAATGGAGTAAACATGTATATCTTCTGGAGCGACATATTTCATGTATATCGCATAGATACGGGCACTGTATTTCATGTAGAGAGCCATCCTTGGTGGGGCAACAATATAATCAATCCCCAGCTTTGGCTCTTGCTCTAGTTCAGTAGAAAAATATGAGCTTCCTACAAAGGTTTTGGTTGCGAGTTGCTGTAATCGAAGCGCATTGGCTTGTTTTACTTTTTCAATAACTTCAAATAGCCTCGCTCTTCCCGGAATATCAAAGGCTTTAAGCGCTGGTGAAACAGCAAGGCATATTGTTTTTTCAGATCGGCTGTTGTCCGCTACAACAAGATTTGTTGTTAGTGGATCAAGATTGCGCTCAATACATTCTACGGATGCATAAAATGATTTTAAATCAATCGCTGCATATATTCGATTCGTCGATTCCATATTCATGACCTCTTTACGATACATTTTCATTATATAGGCTTTCCCCTATATACAGTATAGCTTAGAACATACGTTCGGTCAAGTTTGACTATCCATAAAAAAGGAAGTTAATCTCACATATAAGACTAACTTCCGATTGCTTTTCACCTATTTTCACCGTAATAGCCTGTCGCCGCTTCACCGTACAGTCATTACCTTATCTTTTACTTTTACATGACCTTGCTTTTCAATGGTTATCTGGTGCTCTGATGTCACGACAACAGGGGTTATCAATGAGGGAACCTTATCTTTTATTGCCTCTATATCAACTTCACAGAGCAAGTCACCCACCTTGACCTTATCGCCGACTTTAACATGCATACGTATGCCTTCGCCTTTGAGCTTAACTGTATCTAGGCCAAAGTGCACCAATATCTCAACACCACTGGGACTTTTTAACCCATAAGCATGTCCTGTCTCAAATGCTACCGTGACTTCCCCTTTAATTGGCGAACAGATTCTTCCATTAGAAGGATTTACGGCAAATCCTTCTCCCATCATTTTTTGTGAAAAAACAGGATCGGGCACTTCTTCCATTCTTATAAGTTCTCCTTCAACGGGAGAACAGACTCGAGTTACTTTGTTCATTAACATGTCATTTCCTCCTGACCAAGCGCAAACGATCACCGCGTTGAATCATACCGACAAGCCTTATGTATGCATCGTCTAATTGTCCGATGACATTAACACGATGGTCTGCTTCCAATGCTTTGTAAACTAATTGTATCTCACCACTATATCTTTTATATAAATGATTATCGATTGTCAACGCACCTTGCTCGCGCTTAATGCAGTTGTCTTGCTCGATTTTCATTCCACTGTTTGTTGAGTATTCTCTTGATTCTAAAAATCTAAACGCATATGCCCCTGAATCTTCCCTAATTGTATATTCCTTGTCATAAAGTTTGGTATACTGACTTTCTAGGTGGATTGGAACACTGATAATTCCATGATGAATATAATCCATAATCCATTGTATCTGGGTCATATCCATATTAAGATCACCCAAAAGAACTAAATCCATCGAATACTGGTTCGCCGCTTCTATAAAGCTTACATACGGAGCTATATTTCTTTGGTGTTCTAACGTAGGTAATCCATCAAAAATAGGTCCTCGCCGCGCATTGTCCCCTGCAATAAACATGGCAATATCGTAACCACAGAGTCGTAATTGTTGATTTTTCCCCTGAAAAAAGGAACACTCTAGTCCCGTCTCTTGGCGAGGATAATAATTATGAATTGCTAGAGGTTTTTTCCCTGCCTTAGATAATGCCGCCATCATATCCGGCTTAAGCGTCGATGCATTGACTGCAATGTCAATCTCTTCCATGGCTTCTTGTATCTGTTCTTGTGTAAATCCATAATCCACGCGTATGACATCTATATCTAATGTGTTTTTTAGCTCTACCATGGTCTTGCATCCAAAAAGCTCCAGTGTTCGTTGAGATATATCTGCTATGATATTAAACCCAAACGCTTTTAACTCGTTTAACATATCTATAATCGATTGTTTGTAGCTTGTTTTATCTTCTGCCTCTTCCATAATATGTAAAGAGGTGAAGATGTAAACATCTTCACTCTCTATTTGTTGAAGAAAAGGCTTTTGCTGTTCATAGGAAGATACATAGACAGAAAATCCAAATCTTACCTTTTTATTCATGTTAATTCACACTCACACTTTCTTGCCCCATACTTCCATGTATCTCAAGTCCTTCTTGACCAACTTCTGCCACATCACTATCTTTGATAAAGATGGCTGTAACGATGAAACCGCCAATATATGCAACGACTAATCCGATAAAGTAGTTTAACATTGAACCTGGCTGCATAAGTGGTATCGCAGTAATTCCTGACGGTCCCCAAGCGGTTGCAAGTACTTTAGTAATCATGACATAAGCTCCACCAAAACCTGCTCCAAGCCCTGCTGTAATAAATGGTTTACCCATAGGTAAAGTTACTCCATAAATTAGTGGCTCACCAATACCAAGAATTCCTGCCGGCAATGCTCCTGAGATGACTTTTTTGATTTGATGATTACCTACTTTTTTAGCTTTAATATAAATAGCAATCGCTGCGCCTACTTGTCCGGCTCCCGCCATAGCAAGTACAGGGAATAAGGAAACTCCACCCATTGCTTCAAGTTGAACTGCATAGATTGGAATTAATCCATGATGTAGTCCTAACAATACCATCGGAAGGAACAATGCAGATAGCACAAATCCAGAGATAATGTTTACTACAGCTATATCCGAAGACACTAACACTTCAAGGACCTTAACAAGATAATCTGAAAAGATTCCCGATACCGGCATAATAATAACAACAAATAAAACGGCGGTTATTGCTAATGTTAGCAACGGAGTTACAATAAGGTCCAAAACATCCGGCACCAATTTTCTAATGCGTTTTTCTATTTTGGCAAGAATGTATACACCAACGATAACGCCGATAACTCCACCTTTACCTGAGCGCAATACAGATAATAATGGCGACTCATCATTGTACATCCCAAAAATTCCAGAGATTTCATTGATTTGTGCCATAACTGACATTGCACCGAGCATACCACCAAGGGCTTCTGTCGCTCCAAATTTTTTGGCTGCATTAATACCGGTGAAAATCGTAAAATAACTTAAGAATGAACCACCGATAAGTGAAAAGAAGAGTCGAATAGTATTCCATACTTCACTTGAGGCTAAATTTCCTGTGGATTGAAGGTTCGTAATCAACCCTGCAAAACCATTGAATATCCCGGCAGCAATAATCGCTGGAATCAGTGGAATAAATATTTCACCAATGGTTCGAAGCCCTTGCTTTAAGCGGCTTTGTTTTTGTTTTCCTTTGATTGCTTCTTTATTTGCTTTCCAGTTTTCATCGGATACTTGTGGATTCTTGTCAAGCTTTGCCACAATTAAAAACTCGTCCAGCAATTGTTTTGCCTTTCCAGGTCCGACAATAATCTGTAGTGTACCATCTCCGATAACTCCCATAACACCTTCAAGTTTCTTTAAACTTGCAATGTCGGCTAAGGAATCATCCTTAAGCTGAAGTCGAAGACGTGTCATACAATTTGTCGCACTGATTATATTACCTGTTCCCCCAACATGTTCAATAATGTGTTTTGATAATTGATTATAATCCATAACAACCTCCTAAATTAGTGCGTTTTTAATATGTCCCTTTCCTTTTTCAAGTCGCTTTTTTGCTGTATCTGCGTCACACTCCAACAAAAGCATTGTAATCGCAAGTTTTACATGTCCATCGGCTTGTTCCAGAGCTTTTTTGGCGGTTTCACGGTCCACCTCGCTCGCCTGCATGACAATATTTTCTGCTCTTACTTTTAGCTTCATGTTGGTCTGCTGTACATCCACCATTAAGTTTTTGTAGGCTTTTCCGATACCTACCATTGAAGCCGTTGATATCATGTTAACCACCATTTTTTGTGCCGTTCCCGCTTTAAGTCGTGTCGATCCGGTCAAAACTTCCGGTCCCGTAACAACTTCAATCGGAATATCTGCTGCTGCACCGACTTTGGAACCTTTGTTGCATGTGATTCCAACAGTTGTACACCCAACCTCTTTTGCATAGGATAGTCCACCGATAACATATGGCGTACGTCCACTTGCCGCTAATCCGATAACAACATCTTTACTTTTTAAATCAATGTCCTTTAAGTCTTGTATACCAAAAGCCTCACTATCTTCTGCGCCTTCTACAGCACGTATAAATGCTTTTTCACCACCCGCAATAAGACCAACCACTTTTTCCGGTGGTGTTCCAAATGTTGGAGGACATTCAACCGCATCAAGTAACCCTAAGCGTCCGCTTGTTCCTGCGCCCATATATATCAAGCGTCCTTCTTGTTCAAACGCTTTTATAACGGCTTCCACCGCTTTGGCTATATAGCTTAGTTCTTTTTCTACCGCCTTGGCTACAGAAGCATCTTCTTCATTCATTACTCGAAGAACTTCTTCTATAGGCATTCCATCTAATTGCATCGTTTTGGTATTTCTATTTTCTGTTACTAATTTGCCCAGATTTGTCATAACTTATCCTTTCTTCATATAGGTCGCTTGAATTCGCCTAATGGATTCATCATAATTCTTATTTGCACAAGCTGTATATAATATATCAATGATATTAAGCTGTGAAATTCTAGATGACATGGCTCCACTTCTAAGTGTTGATTCATTGGCCGCCACAAAAATATTATGATCTGCCAATTTAGAAATTCTGGATTCAACATATCGCGTAATTGAAATGACTTCCACATCGTTTTTCTTTAATTCTTGAATACACTGAATCATCTCATCTGTTTCTCCAGAATAGGAGATGACGATACCTATATCGTTGCTATTCATGTTTTTTGCTTGTAATAATTGCAAGTGCCAGTCTTCATAAACAAAACATTGCCTATTAATACGCATAAATTTTTGTTGTGCATCTTTGGCAACAATCAGTGATGATCCTATTCCAAAGATTCCTATATTAACTGCTCGTACAATAGATTCGATACATTGTTCCAACGTTTGCAAGTCAATCAAGTTACGTGTCACATCCAAAGACTTCATGTTCACATGTGTGATTGTATCTACAATAGATTCTAGATCATCATCATCTGATATATCCATGTTGAATTCTTTGGCTGATTGCTTTTGTATGGCAATTTCTTGTATTAAATTTGTCTTTAGTTCTTTAAACCCTTTAAATGAATTCTTCTTACATAGTCGGACAATCGTGGAAGCCGATGTGTAGGTTCTGCTTGCAAGCTCATGAATACTTATTCGAGTGACTTCTTCTTGATGTTCAATAATATAGTCGATCACTTCTTTTTCTGCACCACTCGTCTCTTTTAAATACTCTCTTAATCTAACAATAACACTTTTCATTGTCATCTCCTTGCTCTCATAGTCTTACTATAACGCCACGAGAATTTTATTTCAATAATTTTTGCATAAAACAAAACTTTGTTTCATTATACGGCATATTTTACCAAAATAACATGGTACATATGAAACTTTTGTTAAATAACCACAAAAATTTTCTCTTTTTCACTTATGCGATATATTGGCGACCTATGGATCCTTAATATGAATATTGTGCTATTTTTTCTTGCTTTATCCTCTTTTTATTTATATCCACATGATATACTATAAAACAAAGTAAGGAGGTTCTTATGCAAAAACCAAATATTATTTATATACTTGCCGACGATATGGGTTATGGCGACCTATCTTGTCTTAATGAAAACGCAGCTTTTACAACACCTCATCTTGATAAAATGTGCCAAGAAGGTATGTATCATACCGATGCCCACGCAACTTCTGCCCTTTGCACGCCTTCTAGATATAGTCTTATGACTGGACGCTACAATTGGCGCTCCTCACTTAAGGAAGGTGTTCTTTTTGGCTATGACGCACCTTTAATTGAAAAAAGCCGCCCTACAATCGGGTCTTTTTTACAGTCACAAGGATATAAAACCGCATGTATCGGAAAATGGCACTTAGGCTTTCAATGGCCACTAACAGATTCGAACAATCCTGAGAGTATAGACTTTTCTTTACCTCTACTTGATGCACCTGTTGATCACGGTTTTGACTATTTTTATGGAATATGCGGTTCGCTAGATATGCCCCCATATGTCTATGTTGAAAATCGCCGTGTCACCGCCATGCCTGATCGAATTACCAAATGCCACACAAGACTCCCCATTGAATTGACCAAGCATTTTTTCAGAGATGGTCTAACCGGTGCTGATTTTGAACATTCGGATGTTCTGCCTAATCTTACCCGCCGTGTCTTATCACAGATAGACCAATGGCAAGATGAACCTTTTTTCTTGTATTTTCCTATGACAGCTCCTCATGCACCTATGCTGCCCACTGAAGAATTTATTGGTAAGTCCGGCACTAACCTTTACGGTGACTTTGTCCTAATGTGTGACGATATTGTCGGTCAAATCAATCAAAAACTTAAAGATTTGGGGCTTGTTGAAAATACAATTGTCATCTTTGCCAGTGACAACGGATGTGCTCCAATGGCCAACTTTGCTGAGCTTGCACAGTTTGGTCATCACCCAAGTTATATCTTTCGAGGACATAAAGCAGATATTTATGAAGGCGGTCATCGCATTCCATATATCATAAAGTGGCCTGATAAAATCAAGCCAGGTACCTATAGTGATGAACCGGTTTTACTCTCAGACCTATATGCAACGTGTATGGACCTTCTTGATATAGCCCCCGAGACAGATGAAGCCCCAGATAGTCGTAGCAATCTTGATCTCTGGCTTAATCAGCATAGAGAGGCACCTATTCATGAAGCTCTTATTCATCATTCCCTTAACGGGTCCTTCTCTATCCGAAAGGGTCCTTGGAAACTGGAAATGTGCCCCGATTCAGGTGGATGGAGCGCGCCAAAACCCGGTAGCTTACCTAACAATTGTCATCCGATACAGCTTTATAACCTTGATGATGACATTCGAGAACAATATAACATTTATGAACACTATCCAGACATTGTTAATGAACTTAAGGAAGCCTTATACGCTATCGTTGGAGACGATGGCGACCCCCATTATGGCATGAAAAATTAGGCTATATACCAAACTTTTTTTACCCTTTCTGAGTCATTGACACCTAAGAGATATACATAGTATACTTAGGACAATTTAGTCACTAAAGATTCAGGGAGGGTATCTATGAGTAAACTAAAAGAACAAACCAAGGGAAAGGTATTAAAAATCAAGTGGATCAGTCACATCAAGCTTCAAGTCAAGCTCGCAATTCTCATTACATTGCCTGTGGTGATGAGCCTTATGATTTTTTTTATAAACAATCATTCTCTGGCCGAAAACAAACAAATGATCGAGCAATTAAATAGTACTTATTTCGTTGGACAGTCGACGCTTCTTGATGTAGATAAGGATTTATATCAAGCCATGACCGGTCAATTAATGAAAATCTCCGGTCAAAATGAAGCCGTCATCGAAGAAGGCAAATATCTACTTGAAAAAAACATCCAAGATGCACAAGAACGTGTTAACTTAGCTCAAAATATTTTTACCAACTTAAATTCACTTTTATCTAAAAAGCAACAGCAAGAAGTACTTGATAACTTTACTCAATATGATATACATATGGCTGCTTGGAAAGAAGCTTTAGATGCGCCAGATGATACGTATGACATCTTAGCCGGTTACGAATATTTTGACTTGGCTAGAGATGATATCGATATACTGATTGAAGAAATAAAAGCCATGACGAATTCTGAACTGGAAAATCTGAATGCAAAGACAAAGCAAATGCAGCTTTTTCTCATGCTTTTTATAGCCATGGGGATCTGTATAGAAGTCATCCTTGGTGTTGCGGTTGCTAAAGATATTAACGACCGTGTAAAAACCGTCAACAACCATATGGGGCAATTATCTTCTTTGGACTTACAGACAACGGATATGCAGGCTTTAGGGAACGATGAAATTGGACAGATACAAAATCAATTGATGGTAACTGTACAAACTTTTGGCGAATCCATCACTAAGGTGAAAAAAGATATGGCTTTGATGGTCAACCTTCTTGAAGAGACAAATCATGGCATTGAAACCATTGATGGTAACACAGGCAATGTCGCCAGTGTAGTCGAAGAACTGTCAACAGGTGTTAAGACAACCTATACTTCTATTTGTACGTTGGTAGATATATTAGATGATGTTACCGATGGAATTGGCATTGTTGCAAAAAAAGCTCAGCTAGGAGGTCATATCGCCGTAAAAATTGCTGAGAGAGCTACAAATATTAAATCAGACTCTGTCCAATCCAATAATGAAATAAAAGTGATGCGAGAAGATGTGCAGAGAAAATTAAGCGTTGCTATTGAGGAATCAAAAAAAGTAAAACAAATTAATGAATTAACCGCCTCGGTATTAACTATTTCTGCCCAAACCAAACTCCTCGCACTTAATGCTGCGATTGAAGCTGCTAGAGCCGGAGAAGCCGGAAAAGGCTTCTCTGTCGTTGCCGATGAGATTCGAAAGCTTAGCGAATTGACTGAAGATACTGTAGGCGAAATTGAAGGACTAACGGAAATTTTAATCAACTCTGTTGACGCGCTCCAAAAGGGAACCGAAGATTTAATGCATCTACTTAATGGACGCGTTACACAAGACTATCAAAAAATGAAAGAAGCTGGAGAGCTTTATGAAAACGATGCAGGAGAAATAAATGAAGTCGTTGCTGAATTAGGTGCAACGAGCCAGGAAATACTGGCTTCTACAGAAACAATCTCTACGACAATTCATGATATGATGGCAGCTTCCGAAGAATCTGCAAAAGGAATTGAAGATATTGTAACGCGCGTTGTCGATGTTTCCGACGCGACAGGAAAAATGACTAAGAAAACAGAGCAACTTGTGTCAAGAATTAACCTTGTTCATGAGAACATCAACCAATTCCAAGTATAATATGACTCCAAAAAAGGGGCTGTTTTAAACAGCCCCTTTTTTATACAATCTTAACGCCTAACATCCGTGTAATGTCTGCCGCCTGGAACATATTAATCTTGGCTCCTTGTAATTCAGGCAGACCTTCCGATAACATGATTCCTTCTATAGTACAGGTGGATAGGTCCATGTTTTTTAGGGGTGTCTTGTAAAAATCAACCCCGGTAAGGTTAGTATCTACAATTGTTGTCTTTTTAAAGGTCACCTCTGAAAAAAAAGCTTTTTCAAACTTGGTCTCTTCAATCTTACAATTTTCCCACACAGATTGTGCTGTATTGACATAGTCCATAAAGCCATTTTGAATTGTCATCCACTTAAAATGACTATTGCTAAAGTTTGCTCCATTGCCTTTACAACTATGCATCAATCCTTTTTTCCAGAACGTATCTATAAACTTAGCATTTGAGATGTCGCAATCCTTAAATACCACATCATAGAACCCACTTTTGGTAAAATCACACTGAATGAAGCGACACTTCTTAAAGGTCACCTTTTCAAAATCTATAGACGATAAGTCTAGTTCCTCCAGCACTTCACCTTCAAAGGTTATGTTTTCTATGGTATTCTCATCATCTACTCTTGCTAGTCTAAGTTGTTCTAATAGCATAATTTTTTTCTCTCCTGTATGTCATTGCCTTATTCATTCATTGCTCGACTTCTTGAAGCTGATAGACTCCTCCTCTAAAATCAAGGATGTAAAGTTCCCCCATCCCATCAAGTCCAAAGGAAGCAATACGTAGGTCTGTATCAAGAAGATGTATGTTTTCTGCGTTACTATTCACATCCAGCCACAATCCCCATAGCTTGCCACTCATAAAGTCACCATAGACATATACACCATGTAAACTCGCAAGCGCTTGCCCATAATAAGTGTAGCCTCCTGTGATGGACTGGCCTTGTCCATGATCATAACTATATAAAGGTGCAACAACCTTGCCTGCTAAAGGGATGTTGTCATTATAAATTTTATCGCCTTCATAATGGGACCATCCATAATTCCCCCCGTTTTCCACGTGATTAATCTCTTCGACTGCATCCTGACCTACATCGGCTACAAGCATTAGCTCACGCACGTCATCAAAGCTGAACTTCCATGGATTGCGAAGTCCATAGGCATAGATTTCTTCTCTAGCCCTATCTTGACCTACAAAAGGATTGTCTTGTGGAATTCCATAGTTTAAACCCTCTTGGTGTTCATTGATGTCAATGCGAAGGACTTTTCCTAATAAGTTTTGCAAATTCTGGGCATTGTTATCAGGGTCTCCGCCCGACCCTCCATCGCCACTAGCTATATAGAGATACCCATCGGGTCCAAAAGCTATATGTCCTCCATTATGATTTACATAAGGTTGCTCAAATTCTAGAATCAGCTTGGCCGTTGCATCCATCACCGTATACGATTGATTCGAAGCATCCGGTTTTACTTGGTATTCAACAAGTTTGGAAAAATCATCCTGGGTATAATATACAAAAAACCTTGGATCTTCTGGATAGTTTGGATGAAAGGCCAGCCCCAAGAGTCCGGTTTCATTTTCTGTTGAATCCACGACCGTAGTTAAGTCGATAAAAATATCCATAGAAGCATCCGATGTATGAATACGCTTGACAAGTCCTTGTTTTTCGACCACATAAACATACGGGCTGTTTGCATAGTCAGCAGTTAGATATAAGGGTTGGCGAAATTCAAGTTCCTCAAAAACCGGTGTCAATGTATAGATACCTGGCTCAAATACATCCGGGAGACTTTCCCCCTTCCCCTTGTCATCTTCTACTTCCGCTTCTACTATCGCTTCTTCTTTTGTGTTTTCTGTTACGTCTTGCTGCGTTTCTTCTAGGAAATCTTGTGGCATCTCTTCTGGGGCTTCTATAACGTCTTCACGCCCAGTATTGCTTGTATTTTGGGTTTGTTGTGTTGCCTGGTCACATCCTATAAAGAAAATACTTATTATGCCTAGACATATAAAAAGTAAAATTTGTCGCATAAAATCCACATCCAATCATTAATTGACATTGGTTTTCATTTACACATCTATTTTACCACTTAAAGGACGTGCCGTCGAATCTAAGAACAAAACGCCTCATGGGCTTAACTTATTGAACCACAACTGCTGTTCCCGAAGCTGTTACCATAAGCATATTTCCGCCTTGACCTAATACCTCATAGTCAATATCCACACCGACAACCCCATTACACCCTAATTGGGCCGCGCGTGCTTCAAGTTCTGCAAGGGCATTTTCTCTGGCTTTTATCAATTCACCTTCATATGAATTCGACCGTCCTCCAAAGAAATTAGTCAAGCCGGCTGCAAAATCCTTAATAAAATCCACACCTGAAATCACCTCTCCAAAAATAATTCCCTTGTACTCAATAATCTGTTTGCCTTCAATCGTTGGTGTTGTTGTAATAATCATATGTTACCTCCTTATTTTTTTCATAGAAACACTTCGGGTTGACATGCCGGCAACCTATAATTCTCCAGTAACCACTGTCTAATGTTCTGAAACTGTTCATCTTCAAAGCGTTTTGCTCCTTGAGGACACGCCTTGACACACGCATTACAGTGAATGCATAGAGTCGAATCTACACTCCTTACATCCTCTTGATTAATGGCTGCCATAGGACACTGCCTAACACAGATAGAACAGTTATTACATTCTTCTGTTGTTATTGGTGCCATCAAAGTTCCTGGTTTTTTAGGTTTGTATGGATATGCCCCGGGAACTTCTCTTAGAGGTGTTAACTCTTTTGACAACTTCTTGGCGATCATTTGACCAAAATTACAAGCAAAGTTAAGATCACCTGTGTTGGGGCGTCCTGAAGCAATTGCATCGGAGTATGAATGTTCGCCAACAAATGCCCCCGCCGCCAAACTAATAAAACCATTATGCTCAAAGAGGTCTTTAAGTTCTAGAAGGGCATCATCATAAGCACGATTTCCATAAGAAACCACAGGAACAACCCAGGTCCTTTGTCCATGTATTTTTTCAAAAAATGGGACTAAGAAACCTGGGACTCTTCCTGCGTATACGGGAACACCAACAATAACCAGATCATCCTGGTCAAAGGTCATACCACTTTCTCTGTTACTGGGCAAGGTGATATCATATTCTATGATGTCTTTGGTTGCATCCATACCTTGTGCAATCTCTTGTGCTATTTCTCGTACAATTTTTTTTGTGCCTTGTGTCGGGCTAAAATACAGCGCTTTAATATGTTTTTTCATTCTACTACCTCCACAGCGTTTACGCTACCCATGGATAGTATTATACTGTATTTTAATCCAAGTATCAATTTTCTTCTTCTCAGCGTTGCTCTGTCATCGAATAGGCATTAAACAATTCTTTTAGTTTATCTTCATGCATATAATGCTTTTTCTTAATAATCGTTAATAGCGGCTCTTTATTATCAAGCACTTCTTTGGCAATTTCTGTGGCCTTACCATATCCAATATATGGGCATAGCACGGTGACTAATCCTGCGCTAGATTCCACCAGTTCTCTACATCGCGTTTCATTGGCTTGAATTCCAAGGATACAGTTGTCAACGAAGGTTTTGATTCCTCGTGTCAGTATTTCAATGGATTGAAATACATTATGAAAAATGACCGGTTCAAATGCATTAAGTTCCAGCTGTCCACCTTCAACCGCCATTGTTACAGTGATGTCATTGCCTATCACTTGAAACGCGACTTGATTAATCACCTCAGGAATGACCGGATTGATTTTTCCCGGCATAATGGATGATCCATTTTGTTTTTTGGGTAGGAGAACCTCTCCAAGACCAGTTTTAGGTCCTGAAGACATCAGTCGCAAATCATTAGCTATCTTCGAAAGGTTGACCGCACATGTTTTTAATACGCTCGATACATATAAAAAACCATCCAAATTTTGTGTCGCATCAATAAGATTTTTTGCTTGTTGAAGAGGTAATTCTGAAACAGTTGCTAGGTTTTCTACAATATGGTGAATATACTCTGGTGATGCATTAATGCCTGTGCCTATGGCTGTACCTCCCATATTCACGGTGAGCATTTCTTCTCTTGCACGCTCCAAGCGTTTCAAGTCTCTTGATACAACACAATAATATGCTCTAAATTCTTGCCCCAGCCGAATTGGAACTGCATCTTGTAGTTGGGTTCTTCCCATTTTAATCACATGGTCAAATTCAATCGCCTTGGATGCAAGCGCATCACATAAACGTTCAAGCTCTTGTTTCATGGCATCGATTAATCGAATCATGGTCATTTTACCACTTGTGGGGAAGACATCATTGGTTGACTGACTACAATTGACATCGTCGTTAGGATTTACCAGCGTATAGTCCCCTTTCTTACCACCTAATAGCGTAATTGCATAATTGGCAATCACTTCATTTGCATTCATATTAAAGGAGGTGCCTGCACCGCCTTGAATGGGATCTGTTATAAATTGATCGTGAAGCTTCCCTTCAATAATTGCATCACAGGCTTCAATAATCGCATGCGCGACGTCTTCTTTGATATTCTTAGTTTGCATATTTGTTATCGCTGCAGCTTTTTTTATAAGGGCAATACTATGAATCATCTCCGGATGCACGCTCATACCGGTAATATGAAAATTCTCTAAGGCTCTAAGGGTTTGTATCCCATAAAACGCATCGGCTAACACAGGTTTTTCCCCAATGGAATCGGACTCTATACGTTGATATCGCTCATTTAACAATGTCTTCATGACAACCTCCTAAAAAACAAATCTCTGTTATGCCTTTATTATACGACCGCTCTGTGATAGAATCAAATATATATATTAGTATATTCATTATAACCATTTGTTTATACCTCGCCATTAATCCACACCACACTCTTTCTTATGGAGGCTTTTATGTTTAAAGGAAAAGAATACATCTATGAAGTCTATAAAACTCGAAATTTTTCAAAGGCAGCTACCAATTTATTTATATCACAGCCTTCCTTAAGCGCTACCGTCAAAAAAATCGAGCAACGTCTTGGCACCCCCATCTTTGACCGAAGTGTAAATCCTATTCAGTTAACTGAATGCGGTCAAAAATACATTCAATACATTGAGCAAATCTTTGACCTTGAAAATGATTTTAAAGCCTATTTGAACGATATAACCACCTTAAACACAGGGCATTTGACCATTGGTGGGAGTAACTTATTTTCCTCTTATATTCTCCCTTCCTTTGTTTCCGGTTTTATCGCTCGCTACCCAAATATTGATGTGAAGCTCATTGAAGACAACACCAAGTCCCTTGAAACGCTTTTATCCAAAGGCTCTCTAGATCTGCTTATCGATTATTCCGCCTTAAACCCCAGCGCCTATGATCGTGTTTTATTTGGTTCTGAGCACCTACTCCTTGCCGTCCCTAGACACTATAGTGTCAATGAAATGTTGACAGATTCTGTTTTGATGCAAGAGGAAATTCTCCAGGACACCTACTTAGAAGATAATGTCCCTACCGTTTCTCTCAAACTTTTTCAGGACTTGCCATTTGTTCTTATGCGACCTGGCAATAATACCCGTGAACATTCCAATCGCTTATTTAAAGCGTTTAAAATCGCCCCCCCAGTTATCTTGGAACTCGATCAACAGGCTACTTCCTACCATATTACGTGTTCGGGTATGGGCATTTCGTTTATTTCTGACACACTAATAAAGCAAACCCCCTATGATCCGAGAGTTTGCTATTATAAAATCGACAGTAAACACACCCGTCGAAATATTTACTTTTATTACAAACATACCAAATATATGTCACAAGCCATGAAAGCTTTTTTACACCTTTCCTGCCATGACTTTGATAAGCAATAACATTTACAATTAATCCATATATAAAAATTTGTTGTTATTGGCTATAAGCCAATCGGCTTCAAAATCGTTCACAGCTTTTGTAATATCCGGCATATTCAACGCCGCCTCGATAAGACTTGGATCCAATGTCACCGACTGGGCTCCTGCAATAAATGCCTTGTTCACTTGACTAATATTTTTAAAGCTTGCTGCTAATATCTTTGCACTTGATTGACTCTGATCAATCATCTGTCGGCATTGCTGAATCACTTGTTCCGAATTAATATTGAGTCCTTCCATGCGATTATAATAAGGTGCAAGGTAATCGACTCCTGCTTTAACTGCAAGTAGACATTGCGTCAATGTATAGATAGCCGTTGCCGTCACATGAATATTTTGTCCTTTGAGTTGCTTTATGACTTTAAGACCTTCCATCGTTGTCGGCACTTTTATATAGACGTGTTCATCAATTTTCTCTAAAATTTTCTCTGCATCACGCAGCATACCATCAACATCTTGTGCTGTAACTTGGATATGAAGTGTGCGCTCATTACCTATAATGGAACGAATCTCCCGCATATGCTCAAAAAAATCTTGCACCCCGTCATTTTTAATAATCGATGGATTGGATGTCACCCCGTCAATGGGTAAGCACTCAACCATCTTTTCAATTCTAGCTAGGTTTACTGTATCTAATAAATATTCCATAACTTCCTCCTATACTATACGACCGTCACCTGTACATTAGCCAGTGCCATCTCCTCTAAAATCTCAGGGGATAGCCCTTGACTTGTAATCACATGACTGACTTTGTCCGCGTGTAAAAATGACACTGTCCCTGGATGATTAAACTTGGATGCCTCTGTCAGCACATAAGTTTCTCTCGCTTGTCCCGCCATTACCCTTACCGTCTCTGCACGGACCATATCATCTCCGGTAAATCCGGTTTCTTTTGAATATCCATCGGTACCTACAAAAATTTTATCCACCCGAAATTGTTCGGCACATAGCTTGGTCAGTGGGCCTACCATTGCCTGACTATTTTTTTGATACTCGCCGCCAAGAACGATACAGCGAATATTTTCATAATGCTGTATATGCCTAACCAAGTAAGATGCATTGGTAATCACGGTAACCTGTTTTCCAGAAGCTCCTAGCGTCTGTGCAAAAACAGCGCAAGTCGAACCTGCATCAATCATAATCGTTGCGTTATTGGCCACATATTTTATCGCTTCTTTGGCTATCGCTTTTTTTATATCATAATTGACGGCAATACGATAATTGATGTCACTTGTGTCTTTTAGTGTTGCATACCCTTGTTCTCTTTTTAATATGCCTTGTTCCTCTAATGCAGTGAGATCTTTTCGCACTGTCACCTCAGATGTGTCCACATAGCTTGCCAATTCCTTTACGCGAACTTTCCCTCGTTCACTGACATATTTAATAATTTGCATCTGTCGTTCATTCATCCAAAGACCTCCTTTGGACATATTATAGCAACGCATCTTCATTGTGTCAATATTTTACTTTCGTTCGAAAGTAATCTATTTACATACAGAATATTTTATGCTATTCTAAAGACAACATTTCAGATACTTATTCATCAATGCAGGAGGTATATTTATGGTACACTATCTAATTGCACACGACCTTGGTACATCAGGCAACAAGGCATCCCTATTTACTACTGATGGGAAACTGATTCGTAGCCAAACCGTTTCCTATCCCACCCACTATGCACCCGGACATATTGCAGAGCAAAACCCTGAGGATTGGTGGCAAGCGGTAATTCAATCGACACAGCACATCCTTAAGGGAATCGAGGCTGATCAAGTCCTTGCCATGTCATTTTCTGCACAAATGCAAGGCTGTGTTCTCGTAGACAGCCATGGTGATGTGTTGCGTCCAGCTATTATCTGGGCAGATCATCGTGCACTTGATGAAACTACATATCTTATCGATCAACTAGGTCAAGAGACTATCTATTCCATCACGGGGCACCGACCAAGCGCCAGCTACAGTCTGGAAAAACTAATGTGGATTCAACGTCATGAACCTCATCTTTACAAAAGAGCTGCATATATGTTGCAAGCAAAAGACTACATCATCCATAAGTTAACCGGCATCTTTGCTACCGATGCTTCCGACGCTTCAGGTACCAATGCCTACGATCTTAAAAATCAATGCTGGTCAAAAGAGATTCTTGATGCTGCGAACGTTCGCCTTGACCTTTTTCCTCCCATCCTTAGATCAATTGATGTTGCTGGAAGCTTAACCGCTGATGCCGCCAAAGCTCTTGGCCTTTCGTCAAATGTACGCGTGGTTATGGGTGGTGGAGATGGTCCTTGCTCCGCTCTTGGTGCAGGTTGTATTGAACCCAACTCATTATTTTTAACTTTTGGAACTTCCGCATGGATTGGTGGAACCACCGATGATGTCTTTATTGATCCTAAACAACGCCTTTTCTGCTTTGCGCATGTTATTCCCGGAAAGTATATGCCTTGTGGAACTATGCAGTCCGCCGGAAGTGCTTATAGTTACATCAAAGACCTCTTCTATCAAGCAGAATGTATGACGGCAAAAACACATGAACAAGACCCCTACGATGTACTTGGTGACTTACTGACCCAATCACCTGTTGGAAGCAATAAACTTTTCTTCCTTCCATATCTTACCGGCGAACGCAGTCCGCACTGGAATCCCAAGGCTTCAGGTAGTTATATTGGTATGGCTATGCACCATACAAAAGCTGATTATCTTCGAAGTGTGATTGAGGGCATCGGATACAATTTGCGTCTGATATTGGATGCATATCAGCCGCAACTATCGGTTCCAGACATGATGTTTACTGGCGGCGGTGCAAAAGGTGACCAAGTTTCACAGATATTAAGCGACGTCTTAAATATTAAGTTAACCCGTCCAAAACATGTTGAAAATGCAACCTCTATTGCAGCCGCAATTCTCGCGGGTATTGGCATTGGTCTTTTTGAAGATTTCGATGTGATTCATGATTTTCTTCCTCTGCAAGATACCATTGTTCCAAATCCAACCCATAGCGCACTATACAATCAACAGCTTCTTTTATTTCAAGAAATATATGATGCACTATGCCCAATTTATAAGCGCCTTCATACAACAACATAAAACCGCTCCAATTATGGAGCGGCAACAATATTGAACTTATACTCATGGAATCGAATGGCGAGTGCAATAAGCATCAAAAAGACTCCAGAACCTATGATAATCCATTGTAATGGTAGCATATCTGCTAACGGACCAAATAGCATCATGCCTAAAGGTAAAAAACCAGAGTACATCGACGATAACAAACCAAAAACCCGTCCTTGCATCGATACCTTAGTATGTTCATGAAATAATGTTGTCATCGACGTTTGAGCGCTAGTCATTGCTATTCCATAAAAAAGCATAAAGAGTAGATAAAGATTGAAATTATTAATCCCTCCCATACCTATGGCACATACTCCAAAAGCAAATAGGCTATAATATAAAGTCTTAGTTTTGGAAGAAAATCCACCCCACACACTCATAAGCACTCCCCCTATGACCATCCCGGCAAAGCCAATAAGCTCTACCGCTGTCAGGTGCCAATAAGTATCACCATATGATCGGCGAACCAAAAGCCCTGCGAGAAATCCTCCGGGAACCGTCAAAAAGATAAATCCTGCGTATACCACCAACAATCTAACTAACATTTTGTGTGCATATACATATTTAAAACCTATATGCATTTGTTCAAAAACGCTCACCTTTTCATTGACCTTCTGATGTTTTGGAAGAACGAGACATGCTATGATGCCCACACCAATCACTGCAGTCACAACATCTAAAAACATCGTAAAGCGTAATGTACTTATAGATAAAACAACTCCTGCAACTGCTGGGGCAGCAAACTGAACCATTGACTGCAATGTTGTATTAAATCCATTATAGCGCATTAGATGTTCCCTAGGCACAAGACGCGGTATCAACGCATGTACTGCGGGCGTCTGAATTCCCGTCGCCAAAGAACGAAACGCTGATATCACCAGTAGGCTATTTAATACCATAGTATCACCCGATAGGTAAGGCATCACTACTATCAAAAGCAATGTTGCCGTGGCAATTGCAAGATCTGCACCAACAATCAACCACTTACTGTTCAGATGGTCTGCCCATACTCCACCTAAAAAAGATATAAAAAATTGAGGCAAATATGAACACACCGTAAATGCCGCCACCCAAACTCCTGACGATGTTCCTATCGTCACATACCATATGATCGCCATCTGCACAAGTGTCGAACCAAATAAGGTGATCGCCTGGCTTATGAGAAAAAAAACAATGCGTCGTTCCCAAGTATGCTGTTGCTTTGTTAACATTATGCTTTCCTCCTATGTTTTTGGAGGAAGTACAAATCTCTGTGTTGGATATCCAAACTCAACAAGCAACTCCCTTTCTGCAAATCCCAGCTGTTTTAACTCTTTGCGATAGCCTGTATCTGCCTTGTCATGTTCACGAAAGGTTGTCGTAGTGATTTCTCGCCCCGGCAAAAATTCATCCATTAACGTATCCAAAAAAAGTTTTTGAAGTCCGCTTCCCCGATACTGTGGATGTATTCCCATAAACTCTATGCACCCTCCATCATATGAAAACAGCATGCATCCAATAATTCTTTTTTGGGATTCTAGAACTAACGCTTGCTCTTTTTGGATATGCGCTTGAAGTTGCTGAAGATATTGGCGCTCATCAAGATGTGGATATCCATCAATAATCAGATGTATAAACTCCATCCACTCAAAGATATCACTTGCCTTAGCTAAACGAATATCCTCCTTGGAAAATGTTCTATTGGCCATGGCTTTATTGAGATAGAACCGTAACTGTAAAGGATAAAACTCCTGCGATTGTCTATATTTTGCGGGAGTCACTTTATACATTGCTTTAAATACTTTGCTAAAAGACTGTTGACTCTCATACCCACAACAAAGTGCTATATCAATAATTGGACGCTCAGAAAAAACCAACAGTTTGGCTGCTTCTGTTAACTGGCGTCGACTTACATAATCATGAATCGTCATGCCGACTGTATCTGTGAATTTTCGGTGAAGGTGATATTTGGAATAATGCGACGCAGTAGCTAGCGTTTCCAAATCCAACTTATTATCTAGATGCTCTTCTATAAAATCAATAACTTTTTCAATACGAATAACATTGGGGTTTTCCATTTGACTTCCTCCTTTCCGTTAACACAGTAGCAAATGTCGCTCGCCTTGTTTTGATATTTCTTGCTGTTTAAAAAGAGATATTGCTATTAAACAATATCTCTTTGAATATCTTTTTACTTATGCATATAATTTGTACAGCATCCCAGCTCCGATAATTCCAGCATCATTGCCCAGCTGACAAATCACAAGTTTGGTTTTCAACCCAGACGCTGCTTTTCCCATTTCGTTGTAGATTTCTTCATTTAACAGATTTAGCAATACTTCTTTTTGATTTGAAATCCCTCCACCTAGAGCGATAGCCTCTGGTTGAAATGTATTAATTACATTGACAATCCCTATGGCCAAGTTATGTATATAGCTTTTGATCAGTTCATATGCATAAGGATCTTTTTGATGATATGCCTTAAAAACTATCTCTGGTGAAATATGCTCTATATTGTTTTGGGCAAACTCAAAAATCAAAGATTCCGGATATTTTTTTATCATTTGCTTGGCTTCATATATCAATGCCGTTGCCGATGAATACACATCCCAGCACCCATGGCGTCCACATGGGCAAGGGCGTCCGTCTGCTCGAATCACTGTATGACCAAGCTCTGCCCCTGCGTGATAGGTTCCTGAAAAAATTTTATTATCCATAATAATTCCAGAACCTATTCCCGTTCCGATAGTAATCGCTACAAAGCTTTTATAGTCCTTACCTATGCCCGCCACATATTCTCCATAAGCTGCGGCATTTGCATCATTTTCTATATGAATCGGACATGGTAGCATCTCTTGAAGATGCGCCTGAATCGGTACATCTTCAAAAGCCAAATTCGATGCAAAGACCACTCGACCACTATGAGGATCAATAATTCCGGGGCACCCTACACCAACCGATTGAACCGCACCCATTCGAATACCATAATCTTTGACTAATGATTTAACCAGTATTCCAATATCATTAACAATCGCTTCCCAATGGCGTTCTCGCCGGGTGGGAATACTCTTTTTAAATACAATATTTCCTTGCGAATCCAGTACCGCACCAGCGATATTGGTCCCTCCTAGGTCAATCCCAATTGAATACATCTTCTACCTCCTTATCGATTGAGTATTTTCATAATTAAAGAAGATAAGCCGACATTATATCCACTAAAACCATAGACTACATTTAATCCGTTTTCTGTCACCATCGTCAGTGGATATTTATTGGGTTCAACAAATATTCTTCGCGCAATGTCTTCAACATCGCTTTCATCATATAGATAATATACTTTAATTTGCGGTAAAACCTCTAAAGTTTTTTCTAATGTCGCATTTTCAAGGGCTTGTTGATTTTTTAAGATAAAGATAATAGGTACATTACTTTCACGATATTCTTTTTCTTTGGCTTGTAGCTCATTTAAAATATGTTCTGTAGGTTCACGTCCTTCTTCCAGCCATATAACTACAGCTTTTTCATCATGAAGAATATCTGCGGCTTCATATGTTTGGTCTCCATCGGATAGGAAAAAGTTGGGAATAGTAATATTTTTTAGCATGTCTTGTATATTCCCACTCTCTAACGTAATCTCCAAATGCTTGACTTCATCTGCTTGGATTTGTAGATAGTGCTGTGTAACCCACAGGGAGCCATTGGGCATACGATTACTGCAAAGTACTCTATATTTTCCTGGCACAAGCTTATGGGTATAAGTTCCTGCCTCCCAAGCAAGCTGCTCATAATTTAGCGTGATATATCGCCCTTTTTCTTGACGAGCGATGGTATAGTTTTGAAAATATTCCCACCGATGCTGACTCGCATTGACCAAGACAAGCTCGCCTATATTTTTTTCTTCATATAATGGGATAAATCTTCCATCCGACCAATAATGCACCTCACCTGTAACAGCATCCAATTTTGCCGCAATTCCTAGCGTTCGGTAAATACATACACAAGCAATTTTTTGTGACATTCGACTGCCAATGCCATAGGTCAATATATCTAAAGGATTGGTATATAGAGCATCATAGGCTTTGTCATCAACGGATTGTACGTGGGCGCGAAGATACTCATAGACCCGTCGAGGCTGCTCGAGAAAGCGTGCTTTTTGTTCTTGGGTAAAATAGTTGTCAATAAACGCCCGATATGCTGTCAGCTCTTCATAATAAACCCGTGGATTTAAAAGATAGGCACCATATACATCCCTCTCTTGCAAAGCTTTATATTGAAGGGCATGACGTAAATGGTGTTTTAACATATCTGCCGTTACATCTTTGTAGTCTTTTAAGCACAAGGAATTAAGGAGCATCTTCTTATCTTCCCACTCAAAATCCGAATCCAAAATAAAGGATTTTAGTTCGCCAAAGTTCTCCCCACTTTCTAGGATTCCTTCAACAATCTGTGTCGCTTGTATGTGCTGTTCTTCCAAAAACTGTGTGGCTTCGTTCGTCCATTGTCTCACCTTCGCTTTTCGACGCCCGTCACTTTGATCAAACTTTGTACGTCTGACCTGCTTTTCCTCTTGAGATAGAGGTCTATAGATTTGTGGTGCATCCAGCGGTGCATGAAAATGATAGGTTCCACTATATTCTTTACAGTGTTGCCGATTATTTTTAATCAAAGTCACATTCTCTTCATACATGGTCGCAATTGCTTCACCAATATATACATTATCTTTATGTGCAATAAGGTGTACATCGCCTAGTCCGGTCATCACCTTGGCTCGTCCCAGATGATTGGTATGAAGCTTTGCAATCGGAAAATATTCCGAATAATTTAAGACTTCAACTTCAACTTTTGCACCTTGAATCCCTTGTCCGTATTCATCAACTACGGTTATATTAAGCTCTTTGATTTTTGCATAGCGATGCAGATGATTGACCATCTCCACTTGATTGTTCATCATAAACAGGCGACTGTGAATCATCATGGCACGCGCCGAAGCCGCATTAAACCACCCAAGATCTAGCTCTTGTTCCGGCTCACAGGCTCCCAAGTAGTGCCAACGTCCATCAATCCAAGCCTCAACCCATGCATGGTTGTCATCACAATGGGACCATCTAGGAACATATACCTGTCGTGCAGGTATTCCCACACTTCTTAGGGCCGTCACCGTAAATGTAGACTCTTCACCACACCGACCGTTTGCGGTTCGAAGTAAAGTTAATGGCGAGGATGTACGTTCATCCGTGCTCTTATACGTCACATTTTCCAAACACCAATAATTTATATCCAATACTGCTGCTTCCATTGACTTGTCTTTGATGTGATGTATAAGCCGTTCATAAAAAATGGGTCTGCAATCTTCAATTTTTTCATTATTGATTCTTGGAAAAACCACATAATCCAAAAAAATATCTGTTGGCATCTGTTGGCACCAACCAATATTTTCATACAAAAACATGCCGTGTCTGACATAGGATAAAAAAACCTCAAATTCAACATTAAACCAATCACTCATTGGCACACAGCTATATATGTATTTTAGATAATGTTGTTCTTCTTGACTACACTGTTGTAGCGCATTAAAAATAGGGTGGTCTTGTTGCCCTATTTTAAGCATTGTTGTATTAAAACTATGATCAATAGCTCTTAACTGTTCTGGAGTAAAAATCATATGGCCTCCCTTTTATATCCTTTTTTTCAATTTATTTTCTAAGCTCGTATATACTTTACGTATCTTTTCACTATCCGTCACCCAGTAGGCATATTCGTCAATATATTCACTTCCCATCGTCACTTGTTCCTTGCGATAAACCATTGGGCTGTCATGACGTTTTTTCCCGGACAAATGGAAGGTATGGGCTTGGGTTCGATCAATAAGTTCTTCAATATTATTCTCATTAACACCGCTTCCAACCATAATGTCAATCTGATCGGCGGATAATTCCACTAACTCTTTAAGCAGTTGTGCTCCATCTATACAATGGTTTTGCTGTCCGGAGGTTAAAATAGTCTGGATGCCAAGTTTTTTTGCCTGTTCAAGAGTTTCATATGGATTTTTTGACATGTCAAAAGCTCGATGCAACGTAATGTGCATATTGCCTGCTATTTTTATAAGCTCTTGCATATGCTGCATATCAAGTGTACCATCCGGTTTAAGCATTCCAATGACCACTCCATCTGCACCGGCATGCTTGAAAAGTTCGACTTCACGACACATCCGACGAAACTCGTATTGACTATAGCAAAAGTCTCCTGCCCGCGGACGAATTAATACATGTACCTTCATCTTGGTTGCTTCCTTAACCAACTCATATAGAGCCAAGCTAGGGCTCGTTCCTCCAACAATCAAATCACTGCATAATTCTAGGCGCATGGCTCCGCCTTTTTTTGCTTCGATGGCCGATTCTACTGAATCAACACATGCTTCCAAAATAAAATCCATCATCTTCCTCCCTACTTTGCTTGAAGCTTTCTTAATCATTTGTTTGTAGACTTCAATAAGTGATACAATGTTGTCACACCACTTCCGGTTGCCCCTTTTGTTTGATACTCAAACACAGGTGTATCCACCCAGGCCGTCCCTGCAATGTCCACGTGAATCCATGGAATCTGTTGAATAAAATTTTCCAAAAAAATACCGGCGGTAATTGTCCCCAAATAGGAGGCGCCCACATTTTTTATATCGGCAATACTACTTTCCAATAATTGACGATACTCATCATAGATTGGCAGTTGCAGATATTGTTCGCCACTTGCGCCTGCCGCTTCTAAAAAGTCTTGTGCAAATCGATGATCATTGGACAAAATCCCCGCGGTAGAAAATCCAAGTGCTGAGACAACACTTCCTGTTAACGTTGCAATATCCACAACACGATCCACTTTTTCATTTTGCTGTACATAGGTCAAACTATCTGCAAGAATCAACCGTCCTTCAGCATCTGTGTTAATGATCTCAATGGTTTTGCCTGACATAGAACCAATCACGTCTCCCGGAACATAACTTTCCCGTGATAATCGATTCTCACAGGTCGGTATGACACCGATGACATTCGCTTTGACTTGGTTTTTCGCTAATGCACACATTACACCAAGCACTGTTGCACCCCCTGCCATATCCCCTTTGATGCCAAGCATGGATTGGCTGGGTTTTAGGCAATACCCTCCGGTATCGCAGGTAATTCCTTTACCTACAAGTGCTGTTGTTGACTTCGTTAAGGGATTGCCATAATAGCGCATAATAATAAGTCGTGTGTGTTGACTTCCGCTACTTCCTACCGTCAAAAATGCCTTCATACCCAGTTCATGAATCTTTTCTTCGTCAAAGACATCAACTTCAAAGTGCTCTTGTTGTCCAAGCTCTAGCGCTATCTTTGCAAATGTAATCGGTGTCAAGTAATTCGACGGCATATTAACTAGGTTTCGAGTCAATATGATGCTTTCCACAAGATTCTTCGCATGGGTGATGCGCTGTTTTACCTCATCTTGCATCTCCTCCATAAAACCATATAGAAAAATATCATACTCCGTCGCTTCTTGTGTTTGTTTATAGGATACAGGTGCGTATAGCCCTAGCATAATTCCTTCAACTAGGGCGTCTACGACAGGTACTCCATAGGCTTTGATCAAAAGCTCAACATGAATACTGCAGGTCTTAATTTTATCTTGTATTAAGGCTTTCATCCCTTTGGCAACACAAGCCTTAACGCGTTGTGTACTAAGTTTGTCACGTTCTCCAAGTCCAACCATGAGCGTTTGACACTGATTGTCAAACGCTCTAGAGAGATGGAGATAATCTCCTCGGTGATTATCTCCATCTGCTGAATACATAAAATCAAGGTTTATCGATTTTTGAGGCATCATACCACAATCTATTTGTATCTTTTGGTTTAATATTGTATACATATCATCTCATGCCCTTTCACACCATAATTGAAAATGTCAATGTAGTCTTCTCGGCACTTAAAATCAATGTCTTTTTCTGTGGTTACATTATATACCCGCTTAACCTCTTGGTCGCCTACATAGACACTAATATCCAGCGCATTTAATGTATGGACATCTTCAACGGTATATAGATTTTTCGCTCTTTTTTCAATAATGTAGTGCAGTAGATGTAAGACATCTCGGTTATGCTCCTCTTGATGATTCAAGGTCGTCAACAATGTCGATGGACCGTTATGCGACACCACTCCACTGCCAATCAAAGCATGAATCAAATCTCTAACTACTATTTTACACCATTTTGGACAATAATCATTATAAATCGTAAAAATCGGATGGGATATATAGATGGCATTGTCTAAGCGTGTAACTGCCGGCGTTCCTTCTTGCCCTGATGATGGTGCATGCTGGTGGGAACAGTAAGTATCGCCTTCTCGATTAAAGTAAGGTTTAACTGAAGACATTAATATTTGGGCTTTGTCTGCCTCTACTGCTGCTCCTTTTTCATACATCACATAAGGTTCTGGAAAGAGTTCACTGGCGACGACTTCATTAGGAAGTATAAAATCACGATCATATGGGGACTCTCCATGATAACGTACCCCAAATACATTATCCTTTTGACCACTAAGGTCTAGGTTTGATTGGTAACTTCCAAGCACTTTACCTCCTTGACCGATATAATTTTCTAAGCGCTCATTCAAGTATGTTGAGTACTGAATGTGGTCAGGTAAAATCAACAGCTTATATTTTGAAAAATCCATTTCACTATCAATAATATCAAACTGAAGGCTCAATTCTTGAAGTATGCGGACAGTCCCCATCAAACTTGGTGGCAACCCTAAGTCATGATCTTTTGAAGTATAAAATTCTTCGGGTGTTAATACGCCAATTTCAGTAATGGCCTTTGCCCCAAAACAGTAAGGTTCTTTTTTTGCCACTTGACCATATACGTGTTCAATCAAACTGTAACCTGCCTCAGATAATTCGCCAAGGGGGTGAAGTTGGTCTCCGACGGAACACCCGGCATTCATGGCTAGCATTTGAAAGCATTCATACTCTAGTGCTGCTTGATTTTTGACCGAGTGAAAATCCCCCCAGTATGTATGGAACTTGCCTGTCATGCCTAAGATTTCTTTGTCTAAGTGACGTGCATAACGCACCGTCGTAGGAAAATGCATATAGCCCCATCCACCACTTGGCAAAGATTCCAGTTCCAGGTGGGTATATGCGTCAAGGTTATTTTTTATTGCTGGTCCAATATGGGAGCTATTATAAAAAATACCGACACCAGGAACCCGTTCTTGTATAAAGGCGGTAATCTCTGTCTTAAATTCATTGAGCATAAGAAGTGAATATTCGATACGGTTCTCTTTTTGTGTAGGATCCATGTTTTTCTCTGCCATTTTCTCTTGGCATACCGGACAATTACAATCCGTTTTAAAGAGTATATCCATAAAAAATCCGTCAATACGCTCGATGCCCACAGAATCAATAATATCTTGTAAGTGGTCTTTAAAGTATTTTCTATATCCACTATTAAGGCATATCGTATAGTAAAAATGCGGTTCAGCTACATTTTGACTGTTGATGTGATTGCCCTCTCCATCCACGGCTAACCACTGGGGATATTCTCGTGCAATATAAGCATCCCACTGTACTGTGGTATAGATTGGGGCCTTGATATTTTGTGCATGGCAGGCATCGATTTGCTCAATCAACAAGTTCTTATTATCTAAGTGAGGATGTATGCGCTCTGGTTGATGCTTGGAAGGGTAGTATAAATTTCCATGATGGCATCTGGCAAAACATGTTATTGAATCTACATTTGCTTTTTTTAAACGTTTTGCAAACCGTTCTCCATCAAAATCTTTTCCAATATGTTCAATATGCTCACTCGTGTGAAAATCTAAATGAATCTGACGATAACTTAACATATGTTCCTCCTATTTTGTCCTTTGCTTAACCTTTTACTGCACCAGCTGCCAGTCCACCTTCCACTTTTTCCTGGAATAGTAGGTAGATAATCAGCGGTATGCAAACAGTAATAATAATTGCTGCCATCAAGGGACCATATTCTGATCCACGTTCACCATTAAAATTTAGCAATCCCAAAGAAATGGGCTTAAGTTTATTGTCGTTGATGAACAACAGCGGGAATAAGACATTATTCCATGCACCTAAAAAGTTAAAAATCGATATGGTTGAGATTGCAGGCACAGACATTGGCAACATGATTCTCCAATAGATTTGAAAATATCCGGCACCGTCAATAATCGCCGCTTCCTCAAGGGATGCATCAATTCCTCGCATAAATGTTGTCAATACCATGATGCTAAAAGGTAATGAAAATGCTACATAAATTAAAATCAAAGCCATCAAATTATTTTTCAAGTTAAACATTCCAATAATATAGGCAACAGGAACTAAAACTGAATGCATAGGAATCATCATTCCTAACAAGAAAAATAGGGAAATTGCTCGGTTAAATTTAAATGTAAACCTTGACAATACATACGCCACCATTGAGGCGGTAACAATAAGCAATACAATGGTCATTACCGATATAAAGATACTATTAATAAAATAGGTTCCCATATTTGCTTCAACCCAAGCGACTTTATAATTCTCATACAAGAACTTTGCCGGTAAGCCAAAAGGTGAATCAAATATTTCCACATTGTTTTTAAATGATGATAATGCTGTAAATAGCATGGGGCCGATAAAGGCTGCCGCCATAACAATTAAGAACAAAAATGTAATGATTTTATTGATATTTTTTTTCACTTTTTTACACCTCTTTTCTATTTCCTTGCAATAAACGTTGTCCACCAACCGTTAGAATCAAGGCAATCAATAAAATAATGATTCCTATTGCACTACCCAATCCATAATTATCATATCTAAAGGCTTCATAGTACATTAACGTTGTCGGTAAGTTCGTCAATCCATTCGGTCCGCCTTCCGTCATGACAAAAATCAACTCAAAGACTTTAACGGTTCCAATGATATCCATAAGGATACACATGCTGATAATCGGTTTAAGCATTGGAATGGTAATGTAAAAAAGTTTGGTTACGCCATTAACACCATCAAGTGCTGCAGCTTCATATACTTCGTTGGGTATAGTGGTTAACCCTGCTAAGAGGATGACCATATAGTAGCCTATTCCAACCCATATATTTACAAAAATAATCGTATTCATCGCTGTTGAGGGGTTAATAAGCCATGCTGTTGCTAAATTATCCAACCCAAGCGATGTCAACATTGCATTCATTGAACCATTGGGCATGAAGATAAAATACCATAACAAGCCAACTGCTGTCAGTGGAAATACGGTCGGCACGAAAAAAATCGCTTTAAAGACTCGATAACCTTTGTATCGGTTATTAATGGCAACCGCTAGCAACAATGCAATGGGTGTATGAAACAACACACTAAAAAATACCATACGCATCATATTCTTTAACGATAGAATAAAATTCGGGTTGTTAAATGCCGTTATATAATTTTTTAATCCTACAAATTCCAACGCTGCGCCTTTGATTCCATTCCACTCTACGAGAGAAAAGTATACGGCTCCTAACATAGGAATAATCATAAATACAACATATATGATTAATGCAGGGGCTAAAAAGAGAAAAAGCTTGGTTTTATCCTTCGTTTTTTTTAATGTTCTCAATCTGATTACCTCACTAACCTTTTGTAAAAAATGAGAACAAAGTGCAACATGCACCCGTTCTCATTTATTAACTTTTATTTTACTTATTATCGATTTCTGATTGAATCTCTTGTGCTGCTTGTTCTGGTGTGTTACCCACAAACATACCTACAATAGAGTTTCTTGTACGGTCTTGCATAGATCCTACCGGGTCAAAGTCAAAGACGTCAACTGCAATTCCTTCTGATGTTCCACCAAGCTCTGCAACTTCTTTAAACAAGTCGCTTACTGTATTGTCTGCAATATCGATATCATTACGAGGCATTAAAAATTGTGCTTCTTCAGCATATCGCTTCGCTGCATCTGCAGATGTTAACATCATCACAAGTTCTGTAGTGTATTCTTTTTCCTTACCTTCAAGATCTCCACTCACCATATATGGGCTGATAATTTGCATATCATGATCTTTAAATTCTGGTTTTTCTTCAAAATATGGGAACTTAGCACTGTGGATATCTTCTGCATATTCTGTCTCTTCAGGATTTGTGAATTTTCCGATATTCCATGGTCCGGTGATAATCATTGCCGCTTCACCTTTTAAGAATTGTGTTACTGCAATATCATCGCTAATTCCTGCTGTTCCTTCTGGGAATGCATCCATATCATATAACTCTTTAACATAAGCAAGCGTTTCTACAACATCTGGATCCGTCCATTTTTTCTCACGTGTTCCAAGCGCTTTAGCCGCATCAATCCCTAACCATTTGTAGAAGATTTGATTGTGCAAATGTCCCGCCATATATGTTGACTTTGCACCTAAAGCAATCGGTACAATATCGGCTTCGTTTAATGTCACGATCGCTTCTTTTAATTCAGTCCATGTCTCTGGGAACTTGTCGATTCCTGCGTCATTGAGTACTTTTTCATTATAGAAGACACCGATAAGTCCAGACTCCATAGGCACTCCATAATAACCTTCATATCCAGGAACTTTATAATAGTCCATTGCCCCTTTAGCTAAGCCTTCTGACCATTCAGGATTGGCTTCATACACTGGTCCCATATCCATAATCATGCCATTTTCAATATAATCACTTAGGTTTGCCACCCCTTGAATTCTAAAGATATTTGGCAGTGTACCTGATGCAATGTCCGTCTTAAGTTTGTTGTTAAATGAGGACTCATCCCCTTGAGATTCATCCACGATGACAACATCTGGATGCTTTGCTTCAAATTCTTTAAGGACATCTTTAAAGATTTGTACTTGAGTTGTTGTTCCTGCCATTCTTGTTAACAGGCGAATCTCGATTTTTTCTTCGTTATTGGATGTGCTTTCATTTCCTGTGGATGTCTCTTCTCCTGAGTTTGTTGTTGAATTTCCTTCGTCATTTGTGTTGCCACAAGCTGTCATACTAAAAATCAACGTTAACATCATTAGTAGTGCGATTATTTTTTTCATTTGGTACCCCCATTGATAAAATAATTTTATTAGTGACACGTCAATAGTAGCAAAATTATTGCTCTACTTCCATGGACATAACTTCTTTTTTTTGTACTTTTTCAATATTTTCCCACAAAAACTCGAATCTATTATATACTAATTATACAATAATCAGGAACCCTCCAAAGGAGATTATATTATGAAGCAATTTTCCAATCGTATAAAAAACTTACGTATCAAGCATAAAATCTTTATTGGAATCTTAATAACATCGATTATTTCTATATATCTTATTTTTGTCACAACTGCAATTATCATGTACAATTATCACATCCGCCTTACCTCGACGGCTTCCATGAAAGAACTGGACTATATCACTAAACAGTTAGACACTACTTTAAATACCGTTGAAAACTTTGGAAAAACTATTGCTGTCACTCCATCTGTTCAGACATTTACCGATAAATTCAATGCCGCTCCCGAAACATTTAACCCCCTCGATGCATTCAATTTAAAAAATGATATTAACACGATTATCCAGTCAACCCCTTTTATCCATTCCGTCTCCATATATTCTTCTGCACGTGAGCTCATTGCCACAACAGACAATGCAACAACACCGCCTAATATTGATGGGATTAACATATCCGAAAACATATGGATTTCTCGCGAAAAAATAAAAGCTTACTATCCGAATCAGACCGTAAGCGTTATCTCATATATCCAAGAGTTTTATGGTTACAACGACGGAAAACTCCTTGGCTACATAGAGATTTCCATACCTGAAACCTCTATTTCCAATATCTATAATAATAAGTCCACCCATCACTATAGCAATCAATTTATTGTTGATCATCATGGATTTGTCCGCAGTACCGATGGGTCCTACAAGCTCTACCAATACTACGCCGATTTTTTAGATATTATTGTCCCGGAATCTTCCGGCTTTAATTATGTTAATGATGACATTGTTTTTTACAAATATTATGACCGACTCGACTGGTATTTGGTTTATGCTATTAATCGCAACTTTTTCTTAGAACCCATGTATTCCCTTATCCTTGTGTCCGCAGGCATCACTATTCTAGGATTGATATTAGCAAGTTTGTTATCTCTTAAGATATCTAAAACCATCACCATGCCCATTGATTTTTTGATTCGTCATATTCAAAAAGTCATCAAAGGGGATTGGACCCCGCTTAACAGCGCGACATATGATAAAGATATCCAGTTTTTATACCATGAGTTTAATGCCATGTTAAAAGCGCAAACCAAGTTGACCTCTGACCTCATTAACGAGCAACAGTTAAAAGAAAAGCTCTCCCTTGATTTACTTCAGCAACAAGTCAACCCGCATTTTTTATATAACGCTTTAGATAATATATGCTCTCTGGCTGAGATGGAAGAAAAAGATATCCTTGTGGATGTGGTCATGAATCTTTCGAATTTTTATCGGGAAGCACTTAATGATGGCAGCATCTATATTACCATTGGACAAGAGCTATCGATTATCGAGTCCTATCTTAAGATTATGCTGGTACGCTACTATCAAAAATTTGATTATACGATTGAATGTTCCGAGTATTTGAAGAATAAACAGTGCCTTAAACTGCTACTTCAACCTATTGTCGAGAACAGCATCTATCATGGTATCAAAGAGATGAACGGAAAAGGGCATATTCAGATTCGTGTCTTTGAAGAAGACGGTTCCGTCTATTTCCATATTCAAGACAACGGTATCGGCATTAAAGAAGAAACCATTCAACGCATTTGGGATCAAGACAGTCGAAGCTTTGGTTTAAAAAATGCCAACCAACGTATCAAACTATACTATGGTGATGATTATGGTATCACCATCTCAAAAAATGCCCCCAAGGGTTGCCTTGTTATTATACGCATAAAAGCATAACTGAAAAGGAGTTTATCTATGTTTAACGTACTTATTGCCGATGACGAATACTTTATTCGTCAACGTATCAAAAAAATTATTGATTGGGAATCTCTTGATATGATATGTATTGGAGAAGCAGAAACCGGGGAAGAAACCATACGTTTTTTGGATCAAAATGATATTGACATATTGCTTCTTGATATTAATATGCCTTCTATGTCCGGCCTACAAGTTGCCGAGCATGTCTATACACATAAATATAAGACAAAGATTATTATTTTAACCGGTTTTAACCGTTTTGATTATGCACAAACCGCATTAAAGTTAAGGGTTGAAGATTACTTGGTCAAGCCAATTAATAAAGCCGATCTTAATAAGACCCTTGAAAATTGCAAGGCACGAATTCTAACCCAAAGAAAAGCCGATCTTGACCTACACAATTATCAACGCTATATTCAAAAGAACACCTTATATAAAGTTATTGATGCTACGATGGCTTTTTCTTCTTTGGCAGAATTGATGCCTGCCATCACACGCTATGCATACACGGCATTTGTAAGCCTCTATCTGCCGACGCACCATAATTCACATGTTGAACAAATCGCGCAACAATTATCCGCTTTATTCAAAGCAGAACATTACACAGACTATGACATCGTCTCATTTCAAGAATCTGAATCCATCACTATCTTTCAATTGCTGATGGCTAAACCTATTGAGCGCAATACACTTGTTCATCTATTTTCAACCGTTTTAAACCAATATTTATCCCATACCATCCATTACTTTGCTGCGTTTAGCCATATCCTCCCCATTCAGGACGTCTGGGCAGATGCCTATCAGGCAACATTCACGGCACTTAATACACGCTACTTTAAGCCAAAGGATAAGATTATCCTTGCGGATAACGCTTCCCATACCATCACCACTTCCGGGTCGGTTTCTATAAGAAACCAGCTAACCGTTTATCTAAATGCAAAAGATGTCGCCGCGATTGAACAATTACTCGATAATTTATTTTTCAATATTCAACAGGCTGAGTCCTACGACTATTTACTAATTGCCGTTACAGAGATCTTTATCACATTAAAAATAAGCTACCCTCATCAATTTAATCTCATCGAAACAACGATTCAAGATTTGATTTTAGATAGCTATGCATTAACAGATATAAAAGAAACAATGATGCTCTATATTTCCCAGTGTTTGGAAACCGTTGTACACGATAAGCCATCGAATACCGTTTTGGTCAATAAAGTCATCGATTATATTAACAAAAACTATACTGCCAATGATTTATCGGTCGCTGAAATATCTGCATATTTTGATTTTACGCCTACATATTTAGGCACAACCTTTAAAAAGATTACGCAACAGTCCTTGTTACAATATATTACCAACATTCGTATGGATAAGGCAAAAGATCTCTTGACCCATACGGACACCTCCATTACAGAAATTTCAGAGTGTGTTGGCTATTCAGATGTGTTCTACTTTAGCAAAAAATTCAAAGCCATTCACGGCTGCTCGCCAAAAGAATACGCCAAGCGAAACCGCTCATAGTAGGCGGTTTTATTGCCTTGTGATTTATTGGCCTTGCTTTATTGACCTTGCTTTTTAACGATAGTATAGTCATCCCCCATACGAAAAGCCGTACATTCGACTCGTCCACTATAAAACATTTTTTCAAGGTCATCTTGATCTAGGTCCATCGAGCAAAAATATACATCTTCTTCTATATCATAATCATAATACATGCAGTATTGGCACATATTTTCATTCATAAAAATAGCCTCCTTATTTAATCATTGGTTGCTTCGCCACTACCGCTTATGGGAATCACTTCACCCAAATAGGTTGGTTGAGGTTTTAGCAGTGCCGTTCCAAAGTCTTTAACTCGAGCTGCCATTTCACGTAAATCCCGATAAAATTGCCCATTGTACTTTCTAGGGTCTGATGCGACACCATATGCCTCAAGCCCTAATTCATTGGCTACATACAAGGCTCTAGATAAGTGATAGCCTTGTGTCACAATAATCACTGAATCTACTTCAAAGACCTCTTTGGCCCGTATCATGGATTCATACGTTGAAAAACCTGCATGGTCCATAAAGATATGACTATCTTCGATTCCAGCATCCATCGCATAATTTTTCATGACATTAACTTCATCATAGTATTGCCCACCATGATCACCGCTCATCAGCATCCGCGGGGATGCCCCTTGATTATAAAGTTCAATCCCTTTATCTAAGCGATCTTGAAGCATCGGACTAGGACGTGTCCCTCCCCAAACGGCTGCACCAAGGACGAGAATACAATCTACATCTTTTGCTTTTGCTTCTTCTAGTGTAATTATCCGTTCTCTATATTTAAAAACAACATATCCATTAATCGCGAGTATAATTACTAGCGCAACCAAGGATAGTCGAATAAGTCTTACTAATAAACGCTTTAAGGCATTTAGCATTCTTTTAAGTCGTTGCATAGCACATTCCTCTCACAGTCACCTAACCATTTGCGACTATATTATATCATGCTTTAGCGCTTTTTTTTATTAAAGTTTTATAATAACCTATTCTTTTCATTCAGAAAAAAAGCAATCGGAAGGCTCCCTTCCGATCGCTTCTTTTCGTTATAGGTAAAGCTTAATGACAGATTCCTAAGCCTTGACCACGTCCTCGTCCAAGTCCAAGACCTGTACCATCTGCATTTCTTTGTTTTACACCATTTCCTTGTCCTTGACGTAAGCCTGAAGTATCGTTTCTAAAAATTTGAAGATGTCCATCTTCACCTAATACACAATCTTCATTGTATAGATATCCATTAGGACCTCTACCAAAGACGCCTTCTTCAGCCACTTGTGTCATATGTTCAACCATAAGATCGTATTGTTCTTGAGTGATTAATCCACTATCTAAGGCTTCATCCAACTGCTCTAATCGTATTTCTAAAAAAGTTGCTGCATCCATGTTGCTGTCTGTCGTCTCAACCTCTGCTGCTGATACTGCTGCGACACTTAGGATAAGCATCGCTACTGCTGTTAATGTTACTAATAATTTTTTCATTTGAATTCCTCCATTCGTTTTTTTCATCTTTTTTTGATACTCTTATTATAGGAATCAAATGTGACAGATTTGTGACTGTTTTATGTAAAATTCGATTTGTTCTTTGTTTTGACGCTTTAAACCTTCTATGCTAGAATGGATTAAATATCAATCTGGGAATACGATAGAATATGATAAGGACTTGGGAGGATGTATGATTACCAAAAATATTGATTATGTTGTTGATCACTTTCGCATTAAATCAAAAGCATATAATAACTACACCATGAATGCATGCCATTTTCACGATGCATACGAGATCTATTATTTGAACAAGGGCTCTCGTCAATATTACATTAATAATCAAACCTATTCTATTGAGGCAGGTTCTCTTGTCATGATTCCACCCTATATTTTGCATAAAACCATGGACACCGGTCTTGCCCATGAACGTCTACTTTTAAGCTTTCGTCCGGATTTTCTTCCTATGACAGATTCAACCGCTCTCATACAAAAAACATTTTCAAAGCGACATGTCCTTGCACTCGATGCGACCATGCGAAGTCATATTGAGACTATTTTTAATGCAATGATTGATGAAGCCTCTCAGCAAGACGCTTTCTTTACCACACGCTTGCAACTACTACTCACAACGCTGTTGATTGATGTTGCCAGGTATATTGAAGCAAACGAATCGGCTCCCAAAAACAAAAACTCTGTCAAACAACGTATCTATCAAGTCATCGACTATCTAAAAACGCACTACAAGACAAAGATTTCTCTACAGCAATTAAGCGACACATTTTTCATCAGCCCCTATTACTTAAGCCGTTCCTTTAAAAAAACAACAGGCGTCACCATCAATAAATACATCCAACAGCTTCGTATTATTGAAGGTCAACGCCTGTTAAAAGAAACCTCTCGTCCCATTAGCTCCATTGCTGATGAGTTAGGCTATGCCAATATCTCCGCTTTTGACAAACAATTCAAGTCCTATACTGGCCAAAGCCCAAAAGAATATCGCCAGTCTTCACCTAAAAAATCAATTCGTTGATGTCTCAAACCGTAAAATCTCTGTATAGCACATCAAAAATGGCGCTACACCTTTAGCTTCGCTCTCAACGACCGGTTCTGATAGATAGTACTCAATCGTTCCATCCCGTCGTTCTTTGCCGCCAAGGCCTGCCACTAGGCAAGTCCCACCTAAACTTAGCTGACCGTTTTCTTCTTTAAGATAACGTCGGCATATATCTTCATAGGTCTTATATCCATATGCTGCATAACGATTAGGAAGAACGCCCATATTCACACCTTTAAAAATTGCATAGGCAATAATAGCACTTGCACTTGTCTCTAGGTAGTTACCTTCTACATCCGCTCGGTCAAGAACTTGGTAAAACATACCACTGTCGCTTTGTACCTTTAATAGTGCGTCGATAACCTCTTTGAACAAATCAATCAAGTACTTATAATCTTCAAAAATCTGCTCATCCATGGCTTCAACCGTATCCAAAATAGCCATGACATACCATCCCATCGCTCGTCCCCAAAAATTCTTTGATAGTCCTGTGGTCTTATCACACCAAAACATCTCCCGGGAAGAATCATAGGCGTGGTAATAGAGACCTGACTTTGAATCTTTCATCATGGCTTCAACCACTTTGAATTGTCCCACGATATCTTTATAATTTTTGAAGCCATTATACTTTGTCTCATAGCTCATATAAAATGGCTGAGCCATATACAGCCCATCCAGCCAAATTTGATTTGGATAGATCTGCTTATGCCAAAAGTTTCCTTCTTGAGTCCTTGGCTGCTCTTGAAGTTGAGCATATATAGTTTCAATCGCCTTTCGATATTTTTCCTTACCGGTCAATTCATATAAAGGGTAAAGCACCTTTGCCTCGTTGATATTATCCAAGTTATAGGTTGTCTTTTCATAGGTTTTAATCTGGCCATCATCCATCACAAAGTAATCAATAAACTGATCCACAAACTCGAGATATTTTTTGTCTTCCGTGATGAAGTACATATCCAAAATCGCTTTCATCATGCATCCATCGATATAATTCCATTTGTTTTGTTCCCCTGAAAGAATTTTTTCCATATTCCATGCCGGGGAAATAGGGCTTGATTTTTCAATGAGTTGGTCTAAATATTTTTGTATTTGATCTAATACATGTTGTTCCATAATCTTCTCCTTTAGTGTCTAAGTGTATCTACCTGTTCCATTGTATATTTTTCTCCAATAATACCTTGCATATCCACCTGTTCAAGAATAAGCTCTGACACATATTGAGCAACAATCCCTTGTTTGGTTACAGGCTCAATAAAGCTCATCATTGCCGGAACCTCCTTTGTCGCCTCTTCGCTAAAGCCAACAAAGACATTTTTCATATGTATCTTTTCAATCGGTTGTTCAGGAAGTCCTGCAAAAAAACCTGCCGCCACATGGCTGTTGTTACAATGAATATTTTCAAATAAGAACTGTCCTAGATAAGGCGTCTCTTGTGTCACCGGTAATTTTTCCTTTGACCAGACATATTCTGTCTTGCCGTCCGGATCACAAAAATAGAACATATTCATCACAAATGGTGTCAATACTTGCTCCATTTGAATGTTTCGAAATATAATATTGTCGATACGTCCCTGCTCACCACGGCCACGACGCGTCTTTATGCGTAGCCCCCGATCGGTTTTTTCAAAGATGCATCGCTCCACACAAACATCCCAAACGCCTCCCGACATTTCTGAGCCAATCACGACTGCACCGTGTCCATGTTGCATATGGCAATTGCGAATCGTGATATCCTTAGATGGTGTCTTTCTTTTTTTTCCCATATATAACTTGCCGGCTTTAAGCGCAATACAATCATCTCCAACCGAAAAATGTACTCCAATAATCTCAACATGATCACATGATTCTGGATCCAGACCATCCGTATTGGGTGAATCTTTTGGATTTTCAATGTGCATATCGACAAACTCAAGATGAGAACTAAAGTAAGGATGTACTGTCCATGAAGGTGAATTTTTTACTGTGATTCCATGTACCATAATGTGATTACACTGATTTAAAAACAGTGTTCGCGGCCGCCATGCACCACGTCGGCGCTTTGGTTCTTGCCACCAATCGCTTTCACATCCATTTCCGTTAAGTGTTCCTCTTCCGATAATCGCTACATTCTCCACATTGATACCTGTAATCAAGCTGGCGAAGCTGTCAAGCGGATTTCCTTCCCATGTTCCGAGATAGTACTCATCTTTTTCATCACTGGTCATCGTATATCCCGGTAAAATCGGATATAACAAGCGATCCGTATGCCCTAATAATACCGCATGTTCATCAAGCTCAAGCGTTATATCACTTTTTAGAAAAATCGGTGTACAGACGTAGTTCCCCTTAGGAATATAGACAGTCCCATGTTGAGGGCAGGCAGCAATCGCAGCTTGAATATATATAGAATCAAGCTGCTTACCATCCCCTTTAGCGCCAAAACTTTGTACATTTAATCGAACACTTTCCGCTTTGGTTGTCACTGAAAATTCAAGTACTTCCTGTGTTTTGGTTTGCTTTATGCAGATGTCATAAGAGGTACTTGGACATAAATCAAACAGACTGATGACATTTTTATTTGTTTGCCTAATCACTAATGTGTTGTTTACATAGACTTCATAATCAAATGGTGCATAAACACATGAAGTATTTTCAAGTTCAATACTTATGCTACGACATGTTGCTTTGGTTTCTTTAAGTATCATATTAACCCTTTCTTTACGTACATCTCAATTTGTTACTCATACTTTCTCTGAAAAATAGTTTTTTATTCATTGTAACAAGTTTTCGTATGTATCTTCTATTCTTTTCTTGCTCTCCACCTCTATATATCTGTCAAATATTGCTCTATCATCATCTTTTTGCGTTGTAGACAACACCCTTGCCAAACCCGCTCCATTACTGTATAATCATGCTATATCGGCATACAATTCGATAAAATCCAAGGAAAGAACGGTCGTATCTATGAAGTCAAAAAATGCAAAGTTTTTACGTAAGCTTGTTTTTTTATATAGCACAATTATTTTGACAATTTTAATCACCGGTGTTTATCTATATAACTTGAGCATCGAAAATGTCAGCAAGGAAATCAAAGCCCAAAACCATTTTATGCTTGAAAAAACTATCCACGATATGGATTCTTCATTACGTCGAATGGAAATACTCGCCGGGCAAATGGTTGAAAATTCTAATATCGTATATTTAGCTAATCAAGGGAATAATCAGGCCCAAGATTTCTATTTGCGTGCCTATCATGCAATGGATGATTTGTCTGTCTATGGGCTAACCCAAGCCACTCTCCCAATTAATGATGCCTACATTTATTTAAGGGATCCTAATTTTTTCTTATCATCAAGCATTTTTCAAGAAAGCTATTTTTTCTATGTGCAAAAATATACACCGACCTACTATAACGATTTTATGCAGCTCGTCAATGACGGAGCCCTTAATTATCAGTTTATCGCGTTGGACGACTACAAACGTAGCGGAGCATCCGTATATTTGTATATGATGCCTCTAGAAAACTATACTCTAAAAAACATTCCTGCTTCTTTGTGCTTTGAAATTGACCACAACAAGTTATCCAACATATTCTCAGAGCTTCATACCTATGACGATGGTTTTGTCTTTGTAACTGACAGCAATAATCGTCCTATTTTTACGTTAAGTCAACATGATGACAACGCAGTCTCTAAGGCGCTTGAAGCTGATTTACTTAAACTTCATGACGCACAGGGCATCTCAGAAGCGACCATCAACGAACACCAGATGTTAATTACCAACAGTCGTTCTACCTACAATGACTGGAATTATTTTTTAGTCCAACCCAAAGACGACGCTCTATACTCTCTTAATCAATATCGCAATATTTTCTTTAGTATTTTAGGTCTTTCATTGCTCATTAGTGTGTTCCTTTTTCTTTTCTTATCCAGAACAAGTATGAAACGGTTTACACAGTTAGGGACAGAATTAGAAAATACGTTAACACATCAAGAACACTTACAAGAACTTGTTGAAAATCAAAAACCACTGATCATGGATACCTATCTGCACAAAATCATTGAAGGTAACATCTCACGTGCTGAAGAGCTTGCCTATGCTCAGGAATATTTGGACATCCCTAGCAACAACCAAAAATTTGCCATTTTGCACTTAGTCATCTACCTAAGTCAGTATGAACTGCAAGTCGATAATTCCATGGTAACCGGTCCCGATACACTCCATCACAAGGAAATCATCGAAGATGCCCTGTTAGACTACTTTGACGAGCCCCCATACATACTAAGTATCAACGAACGAGAGTACACGCTTTTATTAAGCTGTCCTTTAACGACATCTAAAGAAGAGTCCACAAGCTATATCAAACAGCAGTTTCTTGCCTTGCACGATGACCTTATCAAAAATTATTCCATTTGGACCTTTGCAGGCCTTGGGGACTGGAATGAAGGGCTGATGCCGACTTGGAAATCCTTCCAACAAGCCAAGCAAGCCATTAGCTACACAACCAAGAAAAGCCCTATGAAAATATATCAATCAATTACTGAAAAGTCTCCCGGATTTTATTATCCTATAGAATTAACACGCCAACTCACCAATTTTGTCACGACAGGAAATACCAGTCAAATTCTAGAAATTTTTGAAGTGATTCGTCATGAAAATATGGAAGTTCGTTCACTCCCGATACATATGATTCAATATCTTCTTACCGATATTCGTAACACTTTATTCAAAATCCGCTTTGATATCAAAGGGAATGAAGAACATGCCGACGCTTTACAAGCTATTGATTCCTTGTTCGACCAGCATATGTCGTTAAAACTTTGTGAAGACATTGCACTTCACCTTGGAACACTTTTTGAAAAGAAAACAAGCAACAACGATCTCATCAAAACCATTCAAGAATATATTGATGCAAACTTTGAAGACCCATCCCTTTGCTTAAGTAAAATCGCTGACGAATTTCCTATTTCCGAGAGTTACTTTTCTTATCTGTTCAAAGAAGAAATGGGCATCAATTTTTCAAACTACCTAGAACGAAAACGTATGGAACGCGCCACCTTGTTATTAAAAGACACCTCGTTAACCATTCAAGAAATCTATCAGCAAGTTGGCTACAACAGCCCCCATACCTTCCGACGTGTATTTAAAAAGATCTATGGTATGTCACCAAATCAAGCTCGAAAGGAACTTTAGTCATGACATTTTGCTCTCAATCCCCTGAATCTGTTGGCATCGCATCCAAGGATGTTTTAACGCTCTTAACAACACTGGAAGATGCCAAGATTCCCATGCATAGTTTATTGATTTATCGCCACGGTGCCCTCGTCACTGAAGGTTACTATGCACCCTATAAAAAAGAAACGCTCCATCGCCTGTTTTCTGTAACAAAATCCTTAGTTTGTGTTGCTATTGGTGAACTCATATCCCGTGGACACCTTTGCCTTTCTGACCCTATCTGTGATTATTTTTCAGATTATGTAACCAAAGATACGCATCCCTATATTAAATCGATGACAATTGAGCACCTTCTCAAAATGGAAACATGTCACCGTGCAACTACTTATAAGCATGATGCAAGTCTCAATTGGGTCCAGAGCTTCTTTACAACACCACCTAGCCATCGCCCCGGCAGTCATTTTAATTATGACACGTCCTCAAGCCATACATTAGGGGCCCTTGTTAAGCGTATCAGCGGTAAAAATGTTCTCGATTATCTTCGAGAGACTTTTTTGCATGGCACCGATTTTAGTCCTGACGCTTATATTCTAAACGATCCTTTTGGCGAGGCTATGGGCGGCTCCGGATTAATGGCCCGTCCTATAGACCTTTTGATTTTTGCACAAAAAGTTATGATGGAACGTACAGATAATCCCTACCTGCGTGATGCAACATCCAATCTTACCTCAACGCTCTACCAGACGAACTCTATTGAAGAGCAACAAGGATATGGCTATCAGTTTTGGCAACTTCGCCATGAAGGATACGCCTGCTTTGGAATGGGTGGTCAATATGCTTTATGCTATCCTAAACATGATCTTATTGTTGTAACTACAGCGGATACCCAAGGGCTTAAAGAAGGCAATGCCACTATTATCAAGGCTGTTTATGACCATATTGTACGTCCATTAAGTCAGGCACCGCTCCCAAAAAACCTCTCGACTTATCAACAATTGTGTCAGCGATTAAACCACTTATCCATAGATCACCCTGTTGAAAACTGTACTCAAGCATTCCACAACCGCTACGCACTCGCCACGAATACCTCTGGTTTTCACCATGTCACACTTGATATTGATCCAGTCAAAAACCAAGGTATATTAAGCTTTGAACAAGATCAAGAGGTTTTTGATATTCCTTTTGGATTTGACCATGGCATCGTATCGACTATAGCAAGATATCATCAGCGGGTATTTTCCTATGGACACAACTTATGCACAAATCAATTACATATCAAAACACATCTTATTGATGCGTGTATAGGTTCCATCGATTTCCATCTGACTTTTCATAAAGACAAACGCCTCTCCATCTTTATAAAAAAGATTGAAGAGACGCTCTTTCATGAATTCAACGGCTATTTTGAGAGCATATAGTTTAACTTTGCATGCTTTTCATATGATAAAAAGCGCCTTTTTTTGCCATCAATTCCTCGTAAGAACCTATCTCTACAATATGTCCATGATCCAAAACACAAATCTTATCTGCTCCGCGAATTGTTGACAGCCGATGGGCGACCATAAATGTGGTTCGCCCTTTTATTAATTGGTCCATCGCTTCCACAATCAAGGATTCGGATACACTGTCAAGTGCCGACGTCGCTTCATCAAACAAGATAACCTGTGGATTACGAATCAGCGCTCTTGCAATGGCAATACGTTGGCGCTGTCCACCAGACAGCTTATTACCATGCTCTCCGACTTTGGTATCCAATCCTTCCGGCAATTCACGAACCAGGCTTTCTAGATTTGCTGCACGAATTGCCCACTGAACCTTTTCATCACTTACAGATTGCATCCCATAGGTGATATTGTCGCGAATACTTCCAGAAAATAGAATCGTCTGCTGAGGCACGACGGCAATATGTTTTCTGTAGGTTCTTAAATTAATGGCATCAATGGGTGTCCCGTCAACCATAAGTTGTCCCTGTGTTGGGAGTTCAAAACCGATTAACAAGTTTAGGATGGTCGATTTTCCTGCCCCTGATTCTCCTACAAAAGCGACTGTCTCCCCAGCTTTGATATCTAAGTTAATCCCGTGAAGCACATGCTCTTGTGATGCTTGGTACTTAAAGTGGACATCATTAAATGTAAAGTCTCCGTTGACCCCTTCTACAATCAGTTTACCTGAATTATCTTCCGTGTCATCATCATTAAGTACTTCTTCAATACTGCTGATTGACTCTAAGCCTTTTGCCATCGTTGGCAACAACATAATCAATGAGGATACTTGTGCTACAATGGTCGTAAAATAGCTTTGATACAGAACGATATCTCCTCCGGGTATCCGCCCTTTTAACACCATGAATCCGGTAAAAATCAACGCACCGATTTGAAAAATCTGAAAAATCGCCCAACTAACCGATCCAAAATTCGCTTGAATGATATCGAGTCGATAGCCTTCTTCGGAGACTTTTTCAACGATTTCTTTCATACGGCGCATCTCAAGCTTTTCCAATCCATGTGCCTTGGTCACAGGAATCATGGCTTGCATGTCCATCACTCTAGCTGATGTTGTCTCTACCTCTTTTCTAAAGAGGTGATTTTGTTGACGTATCCTTTTTCTAAAAAAGACGATGGTTAAAGATGCAACCGGTATCGTTAATAAAAAGAACAAAAAAACAACACGATTTTTTAGAGCAGTAATCACAAGTGCAATAGAAATATTAATCGTAATATTTAAAAGTGTGACAAAAATTTGCGATGACAGCATTTGCACCGCCTCAACATCACGTATAACCTTGGATTGAATTCTTCCCGATTGAACATTCTTATGAAACCGTATGGATAATTGTTGTAATTTGTTAATAAGCGCACTTCGAAGTCCACCTTCTACTGTCCGAACTGCGGTAGAACTAAAATGAATATGTAAATAATTCATCGGAATATTTAGGAGAACCAAAACCGAAATCACCAATGCATTTAGAAAAATTGTCTGTTCCGGCTTTTCGGATGTATACATGACTGCATTGACAATATTAGCAATGACAATGGGCATTACCCATGCCGGGCTATGTTTAATCATATAAAACAGTCCCGAAAGTGCAAATCGATAATAATTCCCTTTAAACATACCAACAAGTATACGACTCGGCTTATGCCGATGTTGTCTAAAACTTTCTAGAATAATATCTTCCGTACGTTTTTTGCGCATTTTATTTTCCTTACCCCTTATTTTCTGTCACTGTCATAAATAGGTTTGAGTATCAAGACCATAGTGGAATTTTTCAAAAGGAACTAAAAGCTCTGTCTTTCCTCCATAAGCATATACTCCCACCATCGCTCCTGTGAAGCGTTTTCCTTGCTTAATACCTTCATCACTTAAATAATAGACGTTGTCAAGTCCTGTTAATAATTGAAGTTTTCCATCATCCAATTGATAATAAAAGAAACGTTTTAATCCTTTTGTGACCACTTTAAGCTTTATGCGTTTTACCGTATCTGCTACATTTACCTGTTCTAATGCAACGGTCTGCTGATGCCCCACATGTTCAACTACCGATAGCTGATTTCCCATAATACGGTCATGAAACAAACCAAATTTGAGCCATGTGTTTTCATCATAATAGCATATTAGTCCGGCATTCTGCTTTTGCCGTAACTTGGTATTTTCCATAACAACGGATGCACAAAAGTCAAATTCTGTCTGACGGCGCAATAGGATATTTTTAGCTTCTTTCATATGAAGCTCATCCTGGCTTCCCTTAAGAACGATTTGTCGACCATTGATGAACACTCCATCCACCTCAGGCGGTCTTGGGAAAACCCAGTCTTTGCTTAGTTTATGGTCATCATCAATAAAATCGGTATTGACTGTTTCTATCCTTTGTTGCGTTATTGCCCCGCGAATAGATGGCTTAATTTGCAATGTGCTCGGTCCCTGAAGCTGATTTACAATTGGCCATCCATCAGGTGTCCAAGAGATAGGATCAAGGGCAGTTTCACGGCCTAACATTGTATATCCTTCTAAAGAACGGCCACATAAATACACCATGTACCATTCTCCTGCTTGTGTTTGAACCGGTTTACCATGACCACAGCGTTGAATCGGCGCATCTTCCAGCCACTGACGCATAATTGGATTATAAGGACATGGTATAAAGTTGTCATCCAAGCTTTTGGCACGAGACACGGTAATTCTATGTCCGGGTCCTGTCCCGCCTTCGGCAAGGAACAAATAATAATATCCATCACGCTTAATTAAATGTGGTCCTTCCGGCGCACGTTTTTGATCTCCATAATAGAGTAATCTAGCCTCAGATATTTTCTTCGTTGCATCTGCACTCAATTCAAAAATACGCGCTCCCCGATTTAAAAGCATATATCGACGCCCATCATCATCATTAAAAATCGATGGATCAATACCATCTTCGTCAATAAAGACAGGCTTATCATACGGTCCTTGAGGTTGGGCAGATGACGTCACCATCTGCTTTCGATAAACCGTTCCAGTATCATTTAATCGATAGGTTGCTGTAATATAAAATCGTCCCTTATAATAAGATATATCCGGCGCCCAATAACCACGCCCACCTTCTAAATCATCTAATTCAGCCCACTGTGGATTTGTAATCGCATATCCGATGACATTCCAATGAACCAAATCTTTTGAGTGGGATATAGGGATACAGGGAAAGTAAATAAAACTTGAATTTACCATATAATAATCATCGTCGACACGAACAATTGAAGGATCCGGATACATTCCACGACGTATAGGATTGCGATACATCTGATCAATAGATGCACCGCAAATCTTCTCATAATAAGCTTCTATCTCCGTCAGTCCCTTTGCTCTAGCAATATCAAAAGGCGTTATCAACTCTTGATCTCCTTCAACCGGAGACATACCTACCTTCTCAACAAGATAGCGAACCACCTCAAGATTGCCTGACATGGTTCCATAGTGAAGAATCGAACGGTATTTGGCATCTTTTGTATTCATGCTTGCGCGGGAATATTCTACGATATACTTCACCATCTCCAGATTCCCCGTCTTTGCCGCAACAAATGGCAATGGAATATTGTCTGTTGTATATTTTTCGATGAGTTCCGGTGCTTGTTCAAGAATAGACTTTAGTTTGTCTATTTCTTCATTGATAATAACTTGTTCAATCATTTGGCACCACCTCTATACTGTCAAACTTGGCATTTCCCTGTTTTCCTATTGCATAAAGCCCGATTTTTGATCCTACCCATGTATCATCCGATGGTGTAAAGAGGGTTTTACATGCTATGCTTCTTTCTCCATCTTGTGCATATCCCATCCTTATCTGATGCTCACCATCCACTTGTTTTAGACAAATCGACAGATGAATTTTTGTTGTATCTAAGTTCAGCTGTATTGTTTCTACTATCTTTTCTTGGCGTGTATTTCCATTCCCTGAAGAAATCCCATGGACTACATGCACTCCTTCTTCACTTTTTTTCACTGCAAGATAGGTATACTGACCGCCAAGAATCACACATCCTGCTTGTGACCCTATCTCAAGGTCTTTATAGTCCATCACAATGGTTGCCTCAAAGCTGTCATACATAAACTTCTGTGTCAACACATTAGGTGTCTCCCATAGGTTGGGTCCATTAAAACAATGCAGGTGCAGTTCTGAATTTAGTGTATCTAAGGTGTAAAACTCCGGTCGGTGGTTACCAAACCATTGCCACTGTAACCCTAAAGACTTACCGCTAAAATCATCGGATGTCCCTATCTTTTGCTGTGAAGACGAGGGCCCAAATGGCATAGGATAAGATAGCACCGGTTCTCCATGATTACCCATCACCGGCCAATAGTCCTCCCATCGCATCGGTTGTAAGTGAACAACTCTCCCATAAATTCCTCGGTCTTGAAAATGAATGAACCAATGACTACCATTTGGCGCTTCAACCCATCCTCCTTGATGAGGACCGTTAACCGGTGTTGAACCTTGTTCCAAGACGATTTTTTCTTCATAGGGCCCCATAATATCTCGACTTCTAAGAACCGTTTGCCACCCTTGCGTTACGCCTCCGGCTGGTGCAAATATATAGTAATACCCATCACGTTTGTAGACTTTTGGACCTTCAATCGTTATCTGGGTTTTAGTTCCATCAAATAAAAAGGTATCATCACTTAATACTTTTGTTGCATCAAGAGACATCTCAAAAATTCCTAGATAGCTTTTAAATCCAATACGACTCTTGGCATATCCATGAATGACATATGCCCGGTCTCCATCCCAAAACGGACATGGGTCAATATATCCCTTCCCTTCAAGTAACAGGTATGGCTCACTCCACTGATCTAGAGGGTCTTGGGTTTTGACCATAAAGATACCTTCATCCGGCATGCCATAAAAAATCCAAAAAAATCCATCATAATACCGTATCGCCGGTGCCCATACACCTTTAGCATGGGCCGGTTTGGCATACATTGGATAGTCAATGTTTTGTATGGCATAGTTTTTAAGTTCCCAGTGTACCAAATCCTTGGATACCAGTATAGGTAATCCAGGTGTATAGTTAAAGCTTGATGCTGTCATATAATACGTATCGCCTACTCGAATCACATCCGGGTCCGAATAATCCGCATTAATTATTGGGTTTTTATATTCGTTTTTTATCATCATATGCCTCATTAAGTAATTCCTTGTATGGTCCGCCTAATTGATAGAGCCCGCGTGCAATCATCTCTGCAAAGACAACGGCTCCAGGATATCGCAAATGTGTGTTATCCACTTCTACAAAATATTCTTTTGACTTTTCATCTCCAGCTGATTCAATAAATTCTCGACTCATCGCATATAAGTCGATAATAGGAACGCCCATCTTGGTCGCCACCTCTTGCATGGCATCCGGATAGTCTCCATGGATGTCTTGTTCAAGTGTGGTTGCATCTTGAAACCATCTACGACATAAAGGTGTAATAAGCACCGGGTATGCCTTCCGATTTTTTGCCACATGAATAAACTTCTCCAAATTGATTTGATAGTCCTCGTAGGCATTTGTAAACCTTAATTCATCTTCTTTTTTTGCATCATTATGTCCAAACTGTATGAACAAAAAGTCGCCTGCTCTTAGTTCATTATAAATAACTGCAAGTCGTGACTCATCGATAAAACTTTTTGTACTGCGTCCGTTTTCTGCATGGTTATGCACGCATACATGTTTCCCTAAAAACAAAGGCATTGCTTGACCAATGCCTGTTTGAGGGTATGTACTAAAGTCATTTGTTTTGACCGTTGAATCTCCAGCCCAAAATATATGCTGTGTATGCATTATTCTTTAACCGCTCCAAGGTTGATGCCTGTTACAAAATATTTTTGAGCAAACGGATAGATTATCATAAACGGAATGATAGCTACCATTGTCGCTGCATTTCGAACAGTATTTTCTGTCGCCGAGCCTGTGGCTGTAGGCAAATCACTACCTAAGATGATACTTCGTAGTTTCATCTGGAAGTTAAAAAGATCGGAATTGATAATGTAAATTTTATATGTTGTATAGTCGTTCCAATAAGCTACGGCAAACATAAGTCCAATAGCCGCAAGTGCCGCTTTAGAAAGTGGAAGCACGATTCTAAAGAAGGTTGCCATCGGCGAACATCCGTCAATCGCTGCCGCCTCAAATAAAGACTTTGGAATTCCTTCAAAGAAATTACGCATCAATACAAGGTTAAATACATTTAATGCTGGAAGCATAATAACAACCCACAATGTATTGGTAATTCCCAAGCTATTCATAACAAGATATGTAGGAATTAATCCACCATTAAATATCATAGTAAATAAAAGCATCCCGGATAAAAAGCTTCGTCCCGGCATATCCTTTTGAATTAACACATATGCCCCTAATGTGGATAGTGTTAAGCCGACAAATGTCCCAGCAATGGTTGATACCAGTGATACAATTAATGGACGATAAAGCGTCGGGTTAGTAAAGACGGAGATATATCCATCAAAACCAAATTGTTCCGGCCATAATTTCATACCATACGCTGTTTTTAGGTCTAATGAATCGACCATAACTTTCCATAGTGGAATCAACATTGCAATACATATTAAGGCAAAGAATATGTTAAGAATGTAATCAAATGTTGTCATTTTTCTTTTCTTCATCTTGTTCTCCTTTATACAATGCCGCGTCCACGGATTTTTTTACTTGCATAGTTACATACGATTACAAGAAGTCCACCAACAATGGATTTTACCATACCTACTGCCGTTGTATATCCATAGTTTGGCAAGGCCCCACTATTAAAGGTCTGTGTATAAATATATGTCTGCAATACATCGGCTTGTTTCATTACCGCATCATTTTGCATAACAAAAACAGACTCAAATAAGTTCATGATTTTTGCAAGGTTTAAGATTAACACAATGACAATCGTATTCATCAAAGCCGGGACTGTAATATACATGATTTTTTGTAACCGCGTTGCACCGTCAATAGATGCCGCCTCATATAGGTCCGGACTTATTCCTGCAAGGGTTGCCATAAAGATAATGGTTCCCCATCCGGTTTCCTTCCAGATATTGATAAAGTAATAGACCGGACGCCACCATTTACTACTCCCGAGAAAATATATCTCTTGTCCTTGTTCAATGATACCCAGATTTGTAAGCAATGCATTGACAAGACCTTGTTGTGATGGTGACATAATTAGTGCAAAAACAGATGCTGTTACTACCCAAGACATAAAGTGTGGTAAATAAACGATAGTTTGTGACAACTTTTTATATTTTAAGTTAATAATCTCATTAAGCAATAAAGACATAATAATTGACATGAATGTCGTTAAAAATAATTTAAAAATACTAATCTCTAAAGTATTTGTAAAGGCATTCCAGAATCCCTGCATTGAAAACATTTTTTCAAAGTTGGCAAGTCCAACAAAAACCGGCTCCTTGATTCCTTTGTAGTCATAAAATGCATATCGCAATCCGTAGATAGGCGCATAATAAAAAGTAAGGGCAAATAACAATACGGGAGAAAAGAGCAAATAATACCAGCGGTGCTCATAAATACGCTTTGACAATGGCTTTTTCCCGATTTTTGCCTCGTCAATTTTTGAAGCTTCAACTTTTGAACTCATTTAGTACCGTTCCTTCCTTAAAAAAAAGCGGAGTTAAACTCCGCTTTTAAATTTAACTTTTAAGTCATTCTTTAATTAATGTCTCGTATGCTTACTTTGCATTTAATGATTCAACAATCATTTGTGACCATTCCAAGCCACCTTCATCTTCAAAACGTTGCATTTCTTCTTCAATCGTACGTGTACCAAGTACTACATTGGCTACGATTTCACGCTTTAATTTTACAAGGTCACCATTGTATTGACTCATCACATCACTTGATGGTACAAGTTCAACCAATCGAGAGTTTTCAGCAAATGTTGCTGCTGATACCAATGTCGCCTCTGGAACTTTTTCAATTCCTGGGTCTGCAAACTCTGTGAAACTTGTAAGTGCTAGCATTGGATCAATATGATTTTTCGTATATAATGTACCTGGTTTTTCTAAACTTTCAAGCATATGGAACTCACCGTCTTCATATGTTTCACCAAGGACTTCTCCACCTTCAGTCGTCCAATATACACCTTCAGCACCGTATGTGAATAAACGTTGTCCTAAACCACCATCTAACATTGTTTCAATAAAGTATTCAAAAATCGCTTCTGGATTTTCTGCTTTTGAAGTAATGGCCCATGTTGGCGCTTGACGCTCAAGGTATGATCCCACTTCTTCAATAGGCTCCATAGCAATAAGTTCACCATCTAAACCGTTAGCTTCTAGGTTTGTCTTAAGGTTTGTTCCCCATGTTCCTGCCCAGTATGTAAAGATACCAAATTTGTCTTCATAGAATTTATTACGGCAGTCACTTGTTCCGTTTGTTAATGCTTCTTTATCAATATAACCTGCTTGGTACGCATCACGTAAACGCTCTAATGCACCGATGAAGTTGTCTTCAACAAAACCGTCAGCCCACTCGCCACTTTCTGTTAAGTAGAAGCTTGGGAACGCATCTTGATAAAATTCAGGCAAGTAGTTGATGAAAGGTACTTCTTCACCGATTAAGCCTGCACTAGATACTGCATATGTATCCCCATCAACACCGTTACCATCTGGGTCACCATGTGTAAAGGCATCTAATACTGCAAGGTACTCTTCATAGTTTGTTGGCACATCAAGCCCAACATTATCCAACCATGCTTTTTTAATATATGTAATACATCCGTTTCCACGTGTAGGAGATATACCATATAGGCTTCCGTTAATTTTTAATCCTTCGATTAATTCTTCATTTTTAACACGTGATTTTAAATCAGAGTTTTCATATGCCTGTGTCATATCCCAAAGAACACCTTCTTCAGCATATCCAGCATAATAAGCTGAATTAAGTAACATTACGTCTGGCCAGTCTCCACTTGCTAGTACTTGACCTAGGTTATCTGTATATGCATCATGGTCAGGTTGAATGATTTCTAAATCAACACCTGTCAACGCTTCCCATTCTGCTTCAAACGCTTCACGATTATTTGCTTTTGTTGTTAACGTACCATCAACCATAATTGTAATTTTTTCTGGTTTTTCGATTTCGCCAGCTCCACCATCACTTGAATCATTGTTGTCTGTCGAATCCGATGTTGTACTTCCTGTATCTGTTGACGCCCCCGCATCTGTTCCCCCATCTTTAGGTCCACATGCTGTTAACACTAAAGATAAAACAATAAGTAAAGCTAATATCTTTTTCATTGCACTGCTTTTGTTTGTTTTCACCAAACTAATCCTCCTTAGATATATTTTTTTGTCGAGTCATTGTCATAATGTACAACAACTCGATGACGAGATTGATAATATCATATGTTTTGAACAATTCACAAGAATCATATTTTTAGCATAGGTACACTTTTATAGACGCATTTTAAAAAGTGCCCATTTCCCTTCATTATATAGTGCCATTGTACTTCCTGTTTTTTTCATTTATAATGCGTATTTTGAGTAAATAATTTTAGTCTTGACTTAAGTTTATCACCGAAATACAAGAAAAGGTACTTTTTTTTAATCTCTCACTATCCCTTATAAATACAGCTTTCGTAATATATGTACCCTCAAAAAAATCGTCCGTTTTCTAAAAAAATCCTAAGCATCAGCTTAGGATTATCTATAATACATCTTCAATTGTAGTCTCATCTTAATTGCTCATATATATGTGCATCTACCGGTTCCAACCATTGGTTTTGTGTTTCTTTTCCCGGAACTTCAATAGCAATATGGCTAAACCAACTGTCTTTTTTTGCTCCATGCCAATGCTTGACTCCTGCCGGTATCTTAACAACATCTCCCGGTTTAAGACTTTGCGCTTTTTGCCCCTCTTGCTGATACCATCCTTCTCCGGCAATGCATAGAAGAATCTGTCCTCCTCCTTCTAACGCATGGTGAATGTGCCAATCATTAATGCACCCTGGTTCAAACGTCACATTAAACATCAACACGGCATCTTCTCCCGGCATAGTTAGCGGATTGATAAAAGATGCCCCTGTAAAATATTGTGCGAACATAGTATTTTCCATACCCTTTTCAAAGGTATTCATTTTTTTAAAGTGTTCTTCGTCATAGATTTTCATAAATTTTATCTCCTATTTCTTGATAAGCCTATATGTGAATGATAAACTATACATATATTTGGAAAGAAAGGTACACAGATTATGATGGATATACGTACGTTGCGTTATTTTTTAGCCGTTGCAAGGGAAAAAAGCATCTCAGGTGCCTCTGATTTTTTACATGTGACACAACCTACACTCTCTCGTCAAATCAAAGAACTTGAGCAAGAACTTGGAACTCAATTATTCATTCGCGGAAGCCGTCACATTACGTTGACCGAATCCGGAATTTTACTTCGGAAAAGGGCCGAAGAAATAATCAGTCTTTTTGACAAGGCTCATGGCGAGCTTACAAATTCAAGCGAGGTTATTAGTGGCGAGATTTATATCGGTAGCGGAGAGACTGACTCCATACGTTACATCGCCAAAGTCGCCAAGCAATTACACGATCAATACCCGATGATTCGTTATCAGCTTTATAGCGGCAACTCTGAAAGCGTCATCGAACGTTTAGATCATGGGCTGCTGGATTTTGGTATACTCTTTGGCTCTGTAGACACCGATAAATATGATTTTATTCGTATGCCCACCACCGATCAATGGGGACTGCTTATGCGAAGGGACAGTCCACTTGCGATCAAGCATAGCTTATCACCAAAGGATTTATGGGATATCCCCTTGCTCTTTTCTTCCACGCGCTCTTTTGTCACCGAACCGCTTCTAGGCTGGATCGGTAAAAATAAAGACGATCTCAATATTGTTGCTACATATAACCTCATCTATAATGCCGCTATTATGGTAGAAGAAGGCTTAGGCTATGCACTATGTCTTGACAAACTTGTCAACACCACTGGAACAAGCCATCTATGCTTTAAGCAATTTTCCCCTCCTATCGACTTGCCTCTATACATTGTATGGAAAAAATACCAAGTTTTTCCAACGGCATCTAAATTATTTCTTGACACCCTTATAAAAACCTATAGTTTTCCACCAAATACAGGCATTACACTTGCAGAGCCATAATCTTTAATTCGTTCCATTTCTTTAAGTATCTGCATGTCTGGCTCCGTAATCTCAAAATTTAAATCCATATTGTTTTGCATATGCTTTGGATTGGCCGTCTTAGGTAAGGGTAATAAGTCTAATTGAAGTGTATATTGAATACTTAACTGCGCAACGCTAACCCCATAACGCTTTGCCATTTGAATAATGGCTTCATTCTTCATTAACTCTCCATGCGCTACAGGCGAATATGCCTCAACCAAAATATCGTGTTGATGGCAAAATTCAATTAATTCAAATGGCGTGTTACTAATATGTGCTAAAATTTGATTCACCATCGGCTTAATCCTACAGTGGGCTAATAGACTATTCAAGTCTTCTTGAATAAAGTTTGACACGCCTATAGCTTTAAGCTTTCCGGCTTTATAAGCATCTTCTAAAGCTCTCCACGCTTCTTGATTCCCTTTAAAATATCGATCGTCACTACCATATTCCACCCATGGCTGCGGACTATGAATAATCATAAGGTCAATATACTCTAGCTCCATTTTTTTTAGAGAATCTTCTATCGCTTGGACAGCTTCATCATAAGTTTTAACTTCTGCCGCTAGCTTTGTTGTTACAAAAATTTCTTCTCGCGCTATCTTGGATTGCTTTATTGCTTGCCCAACACCCTCTTCATTAAGATAGGCTTGTGCTGTATCAATATGTCTATACCCCATAGCGATAGCTTCTTTAACCGCTTGAACTACATCTTCATTGGATATCATCCATGTACCTAGTCCAACTTTAGGTATGCTCACACCATTGATTAACGTATATGTTTCATTGACTATCATAACATCGACTCCTCTATACACTACTTAAATACAATACTTGATTTCATTACCTTATTATCATATCCTTCCCTCTTTTATATATCAAATACCTATCTTACATAGTTTCCCATGCTTTTTATCTATAGAACAACTCCTGTATTTTTAAGATAAAATAAAAAAGAACCTTTACAATTTTTTAATTGCTCCAGTTCTTTATCCTCGACAAATGTCGCACAATAACTATATACTTTTTTGATTAAAGCAAATAGCTTGGCAAGCTCGATTGAATGGATGATACCATCTTGAACTTCTCCTCATGAATCGAGGTAGCTTGCAGATCGCTTTGTTCCAGTTTGCTTTGTTCCAGCTCTTCTCCCAATTCATACACCTGCTCTAGAGATAGCCCTTGAATCACTTGGCAAAAAACGGTATCCATCTTTAGATCTTTTGCCACTGCCAGACGCTTAGCGCCGGAGATGACCACTAATTCCTGAGACTTATCCACATAAACAATGATGGGAACCAACATTGTCCACTTTTCAATGGACTTTTTCAAGGTTTTGTCCACTTCTACTTCTTGCGTTACCTGTAACTGGTCTATTGGAACTTGCTGAAGGCTTACCTGTATCCCCGAACTTTTCTTAATATCTCCAGGAAGCCGTGCCGCTCCACCATCATTCACCCGCTTTAAACTTCCCTTACTTATGGACATGCTTAACAACCTCCTTTGCCAGTGCATTATATTCATGCGCTGAACGCGCACTTTTCTTGTAGGCACCTACAGGCTTTGAATTTTCCTGTGCCCACTCAATCATACTATCCACACGGATATATGTATCAAAAACATGTGTATCATTCAACTCACGGAGACTTTCAAGGGTTTGTTTAAAGTACTTTTTGTTGGTATTGACTTTGGTCATCGCAATTCCTAATAAGCCAAGGTCCGGATTCATCTGACGAATCGCCTGTAAAAATTCAAACATATTGGCTAGACCAAACAAGCCCCAAGGACTGGCCTCAACAGGAATAACCACCTCATCTGAGGCGCACAACAAGTTAATGACCCATGTACCTAAGGTCGGCGGTGCGTCAATCAATATGTAATCGTAGTCCCCACTGGTTTGAAGTGACTGGAGGCACTTTTTAACAATAAATTCTCTCTGCCACTTGGTAAAAAGTTCATATTCAATACCACTGATAAGGGTCGAAGAAGGGATGATATCCAGATTCTCATAGTCTGATGGATAGACATACTCCGTCAAATCTTCTTGCTTACTAATGGCAACATAGAGGTTTTTTTCGCTCTTAGCAATGTCTAAAACCCTCTCTTCTGATAAAAAAGACAGGGATAAATTCAACTGCATATCTCCATCCACCATAAGCACGCGTTTGCCCTGTTGCGCCAGAGCATATCCAATATTTGAGCATGTTGTGGACTTTCCGCTGCCGCCTTTGTTGTTTGCAAAACAAATCGTTTTTGTTGTTTTCATGTCCTTAAGCGTCTCCTTTTTTGTCCGTTTTCGTATATTCAATATGATGGGTTTTACACCACCCTCGTGCAAGTTCTTCGTAGCGCGTTTTTTTATAGGTCTTCCATTTTTGTTCAATACCATATTCTTTGATTTTGTCGGTAAAACCTGTAAGGGCTCCATGGGTTTCAAGGATTTCCCATAAGGCGTGACTAATATCTTCTTGTTGGAGGGACATGGCAAATCGTTCCATAAACCGATACCCATTGATATCACTTTTTAGGGGAAGCTCTATAAACGCGCCAACCGGATTTTTGATTAACTCCCGAGCAAACAAAACCCCTTCTTGATATGCCTTTGGAATATGCGTAAGATCTTTGCCGCTTTTGGCATAGTGAACTTCTGTTTCGGTTATTTGAACGACAGATTTACTTCTAACATGATAGTAGTAATGACAATGCTCATCTTGATTTTCAATGCCTTCAACAACATCTTCTAAAGTAATCATGCGCTCACCGCTTTCATATGTGATGGTATGTACTTGTTCTTGTCAAATATATCTTATCTATATTCTAATCTCATCTATAGATGATTACAATAGGTAATATGGGGTTTTTCGCTTTAACACCTATGAATCTTTTTTCCTTGAAACTGCTCAATACGCTTCAAAAATACTTGTTCATCCTTACTGCACAAAGAAATTGCTCGCCCTTTTTCTCCTGCCCGTCCCGTTCGACCAATCCTATGAATATAGGTCTGTGGTACATTAGGAATATTAAAATTAATAACCATGTCTAATCCATCGATATCAATGCCTCGCGCCGCCACATCCGTAGCAACGAGCACTTGAATCTCCTTGTTCTTAAACATTTCAAGAGTTTTGATGCGCTGAGATTGATTGATATCCCCATGGAATGCACGTGTGCGAATGTTGTTTATATTAATACTTTTGGCTAATTTATCTGCTTTTTTCTTTGTTCTTACAAAAATTAATACGGATGTGTTCTTTTTTTCTTTTAAAATATCAATGAGTTTTTCAGCTTTATGTGTTTCTTCCAGATAATATACTTCTTGAATGATTTTAGGCTGATTCTTTTTCTCAGGCTTAACTTCGATATGTACCGGATTGTTGAGAAAAGACGCGGCCAGTGTCCTTATTTCTTTTGGCATTGTCGCTGAGAACATTAAGTTCTGACGACTTTTTGGTAACATGGCTATGATCGATTTGACATCTTCGACCATGCCCAGCTCAAGCATACGGTCTGCTTCATCAAGTACAAAAACCTCAATCGCTGATAAGTCTATGCTTCCTTCTTCAATCAGTTGTCGTAACCGCCCTGGCGTTGCCACAAGGATACTCGGCTCTTTTTTGAGAACTTTCATATGTCGCTTCGGTGTCACCCCTCCAAAAATAACCCCGGTTCTAATTTCTGTCCATTGACCGTATATTCGAAAACTCTCTCCGATTTGAATGGCTAGTTCACGTGTAGGAGCAAGCACGAGCGCTTTAATCCGATTGAAAGCATGTGGATCTGTTGTCACTTTAACGTATCGATTGAGAATTGGCAACGCAAAAGCCGCTGTCTTTCCGGTTCCGGTCTGGGCACAACCAATTAAATCCTGCCCCTCTAAAATAATTGGTATCGCTTTTGTTTGAATCGATGTAGGGGTTTTGTATGCCTGACTTTTTATCGCTTCAACTAATTTTTCATCTAAATTAAATGTGTTAAATAATGTCATCTTCTTTTTCCTTTTCTTATTCACTGGTTTATGCCGCCTAAAAAATCATGGAAGTAATCGCAAAAATATACTATAATGACTATAGTATAACCTATAAACTTTCACATCACAAAATAGTTTAGGGGATTTTTATGAAACAAAAAAAATTGTTAATTCTTATAAGTATATCACTTTGGTCAATAATTTTCTTGGTTGGCTTATTACAGCTACCCCTACAAGAAAAACTCGCAACAAATACTCTAGGTCTCTCGCTTTATGATGATATACTTGTGACCAAAAATAATACCATAAGCCCAGAAGATTTTATTTTTGCTTTATCTAAAAAAAACGTTCCTTTGGAGCTTTATAAAGACACGAACTATGCCGCTACATTATCTAACGATACTTATTGGTTCCTATTATCCGGCGACAAGTTTACAGACTTCATTCACTCTCCTGAGCACGCCTTGTCCCTTGTTCAAATTGCAAAACCTCAGCTTGACCATCTATCGGTCTATCTGTTAGACGATTCATATCAAGTACTTGACACTTTTTCTATGGGAAGAAAATTTTCTTACTATTCCCGACCTCTAAATCATCGCGACTACATTGTGCCTATTGATAACGCCTCAAAAGTAGACAGTGTTTTATTCCAGGTGAAAACCGATAGCTATCTACAATTTCCTGTCACATTATGGCATGAACAAGATTGGCTCAACTTTTTGCACCTTGACTTATTGGGTCATGGTCTTTTTTATGGTGGACTACTGGTCATGTTTATTTATAATTTAATTCTTGGCATCTCCCTCAAGGATAAAACTAATACTTACTTTTCTCTGTTTGTTTTTTCTTTTATCCTCATGCAGGCAACATGGGATGGTTTTTCCTTTCAGTATTTATGGCCAAACAACGGCTTATGGGATTTAATGGCCAATCCACTAAGTATTCACTTTGCCAGTCTCTCCTTCGTCTTATTTTCAGCCCATTTACTAACAACCAAAAAAACACCCCATTCCTTAATCTATTATAGTATTATATGTACGCATGTTCTTGGGATGTTATTGACCTTTTTATTCTCTAGTCATGTCAGCGTATATATCGCTATGTTTAATGCTTCGCTCACTCTTTTTTTCTCCTTTTACCTATTGTACAAAAAAGGATTGCGTCACCGTACAGAAATTCTTTATCTTATGGCATGGCAGTTTTTTTTAGGTGCTAACCTGCTAAATATATTGTCCGGCGTCAAGCTTCTTCCCTATACCATTATCACCGCCACGGCTCCAAAGTTTGCCATTATCGGATTAGTCGCCTTATTTAGTCTCGCATTGTCGGAAAAATTCAATACCATAAAGTATTTAAACGGTGTTGAAACCGAAAAGCGCAAACTCCTTAAAACACTCAATCACATGCACAAAAAAATTTCTTCTACACAAAATCTTCACACAATTTTTAGCCATCTTCTAAATGAATTTGGCAGCATGACAAAATTTGAAGACGGTTTAATTGTTTTAATTGATCAAGACATGCTTACGTGTGATATCTACAGCAAAGATACACAAACAACGGATATGATTGAGCTCTCACCTACACAGCTAGATCAGCTTAATACTCTGATTCACGCAAAGCATATCAGCAATCTGACCAAAGACGTCTACTCTTCTTCCAATGCCTACGAAGATATTATCGATATATTTTTGACCTCCAACACCAACCAAGTCAATAGTGTGTATCTTATTCCACTCATTAATCTTGGAACGCCCATTGGTTTTGTTCTTCTAAAATCAAAGGTCTATCGCCATCTTGATGCAATAACCAAAGAGACCATTAATAGTTTCGCCTCACAAATTGCAATTACTCTAAACAATACCCGCTTATTTAATAAGGTCACCTATCAGGCACATTATGATGACCTAACTGGTGCATATAATCGGCGGTACTTTCTCGAATTAGCCCAAAAAATAATAACAGAAATACCTTCCAACGAACATATCTCTGTTATTATGATTGACATTGACGATTTTAAACATGTCAATGACACTTATGGTCACATTGTCGGTGATAGTATTTTACAAGCTTCAGTTAAGCGAATCACTTCACTTCTTGATTCTTCAAGCGTCTTAGGTCGTTATGGTGGCGAAGAGTTTATTATCTTGCATCACGCACACGATGCAAAAGCGATTCACCCGTTGACCCAAAAATTACTAACCCAATTTTCCAATGAGCCATTTATCGTTCCAAGCAATCAAAAAAATCTCAAACTGCAGATTACTATTAGTATTGGGGTTGCTACTTCAAGGCATTTTCACTCCATTCATGAACTGACAGACAAAGCGGATGCCTTACTCTATCAAGCAAAAGCGAATGGTAAAAACACCATTTGCTATTCAACCCGGGATTCCTTAGCCAAATAGCGTTATCACATAAGCGGTGCAAACAGCTTTAATATGCGCCCTGTTGCTTTCATAAAAATATTGTACTCTTTAATATCGGTTAATGTAACGCATTGGGAGCGCTGCATCGTGTCGATAAAGTCTTTTTCAACCTCTGCAATACTTGTTGTCTCTTCCATATATAGTGCGCACTCAAAGTGATGATATAAGCTACGATAATCCAAATTAATCGTTCCGACTACACTTCGAACATCATCACTAACAAAGACTTTTGCATGTATGAAGCCGGGAGTGTACTCATAAATCTGCACCCCTGATTTTATGAGTTCTGCATAATAACTTCTGGATTGTGCAAAAACCATTTTTTTATCTGGAATATGTGGTAAGATTATTTTTACATCAACACCCCTTTTTGCCGCAAACTTTAACGCAGATAGCATCTCTCCATCAAGAATAAGATAAGGGGTCATAATATGAACATAATCCTTTGCTCGATTAATAATATCCATATAGATCATCTCACCTACCTTATCACTATCTAGCGGCGAGTCGCCAAATGGAAGAACATATCCTTCGTTAACCGTATCTAACGGTTTTGCCCTGTATTTATCCTGCATATAGTGTCTTTGCCCTTCATTCACATTCCACATCTGCAAAAACATCATTGTAAAGCTATTAACCGCTTCACCTTGAACCATAATAGCGGTATCTTTCCAATGTCCATAGACTTCTTTTTTATTAATATATTCATCCGCCAAGTTAATACCGCCTGTAAATGCCACGTTGCCATCTACCACTAATATTTTTCTGTGATCTCTATAATTATAATGGGTTGATAGAAAAGGTCGAATCGGGGCAAACATTTTACAAGCGATACCTAATGCTTGTATTTTTTTAGGATAATTATGGGGTAATAATGCAAACTCACAGGTTCCGTCATACATCAAACGAACCTCAACACCTTGCTTGGCCTTATCTGCCAATATTTTTAAAATTCTTCCCCACATATATCCTTCATCAATAATAAAGTACTCCATAAAAATATACTTCTCAGCTTTTTCCAACTGACTAAGCATGGCTTCAAAAGCCTCTTCTCCTATAGGAAAGTACTGTGTATGAGCCCCTTCATAGATTGGATAGCCACCTGCACTCTCGGTATATGTACTCAGGTTGTACAGGCTTTTATTGGTTTTTTTTAAGTTGTTCTTCACATTTTTTTGTGCCACCAACTGTGACTGTGATTCTTTGATAATCGTCTTTAAGCGCTTCTTAAGTGCTCGATGTCCTACATCCTTTTGAATGATAATATATAAGACGCCTCCAAAACCCGGAAGTAGTGTAATTGTAGCAATCCATGCCAACATAACATTCGTTCCGTGATCTGAATTCATAACATAGATGACCATCGACAGTGTAAACACCAATAAGGTTCCTACCATAAATGGAATCACACTTTCTAAAAACATAAAAATATTCACCAGCAAAACAATTTGCGCTAACAAGATAGCTATGACAATGCCTGTGCGTCCAAAGAGCATACGTAAAACACCACGCTTGCCCTTCTCCAAAAGAAGAATCTCACTAATCTTTGAATCGCCCTTGTGTTTTGATGTTGTTTTTTCCATATACTTAATCCTCTTTGTTTTTACTAATATATAGGTTAAATGCCTCTGTTCCTTTTTTCAGAAAGTTAATTGCTAAAACCATCACATAAACACTTAATCCGACAACGCCTAAAATAATAACGAAGTATATAATAAAAAAAATTGCACTTCCTATTCCAAATACATTACTCATGTTTGCTCCTCCTTCATATGAACTGTTTTTTATATTTTATCCTTTAACACGAAAAAAAGCAAGAAACGTCATCCGCCTTGCCTTTTTTCGTTGATCTTATATGGACACTTCCTTGCTATTTAAAATAATAATCGTTGACAATGATGGACTCAATAATTTCTTTTGGAATAACAAATTCAACAACGCCCATATATCCAGGAGCAGCTTCATACTTGTCAAATGAGATGACAAGTTGATGGTCTTGATTAATGTAAAATGTCTGATCCGGTTTTATCTTTTCAAATTGTGCGAACTCATCATCCCCTACCCAATATATAAGACTATCATCTTGTTCCATCTGTTGCTTCATATCTTTGATGATATAGTCACTAATGATGTCTACATAGGTTTCATCTTTAAATAGTCCCGGCAAAGTAAGAATATAATCATTAACCTTATCCACCGTATCATACTGCATCGTTGTCGAGGATGAGCCGACTGTATTAACATAATATCTTGAGATAACTAAAAGCTTTTCATCATCAACGACAACTTCATATCCACTATCAATGCCCATGTGTCCGCCGCCATTTTCTTCCAAAACCTTCATATCTTCCACAAACGTCTCATACAGGGCTTTACTCTCCTCCTGATATTTTTCATTGAGGTATGTAAGCGTTTCGCTAGTTTGGTCTTCTCCCTCTATGCGTATTACTTCATCTGAATCGGTGTTATTGGCTTGATCCGCTTCCACATTTTCTACAATCTGCGGAACATCAATCTGTGCATGATAACCGTCTTCTTCAATCTGATAGCTCTCTACAGTAATAACATCAACAATAAGCCCTATAAAAGGAAGTTCACTCATTTTTTGCGCAAGAACGGTGTTTGTATTTAAAGTAATAATACATGCCACACCTAATGCAGCTACCACACCAAGGCGCTTGTAACTTCGAAATAGCCGTTCTCTATTGGCTTGTTTTATTGCTTGCTTCACTTTAAAATCTAATTCTTTGGGTATCTCAACACCCTCATATTTTTTGCGTTCATTATCCATCCAGCTCATTTTAAATCTCCTTCTCATTAAGTGATATTTTTAAGGTATCTAATGTTCTATACAGCTTAGTTTTTACTGTATTCACATTTTCATCCATCACCGATGCGATTTGTGCAAACGTCATTTCTTCAAAATATTTTAGCCGAAGAACTGTCTGTTCGTAAAAAGAAAGCTTTGTTAAGGCGTCTTCCAAATCAGGGTTCTCATACGAATCATAGCAAGGCTCCATCTGCTGTTCAATCTCCGCATCCGTCGTCGGTAATTGACGCTGTTGTTTACGTAAAAAGTCATATGTCGTCGTTGTCATAATTCGATAAAACCACGGCTTCACTTTGTCCGCATCTTCAAGCTGTCGGCACTTTTTTAATGCCTTAACAATACTATCTTGAAGAATATCCATTGCATCTGTCGGATTTTTGATCATGCCATAGACATAGCGATAATGCGCTTGTTGATTTTCGATAAGATATGCTTCTACGTTTTTTCGATTTGTCTTAAACATAGGTTTGCTCCTTTATTTTTTTGTCTATACTATATAGACGCATGAGCTGGAGAAAAAGTTTTAAAATATTAAATTTTCAAACGTTTTGTCATATGATACACTTTATCAATCGCCTCGAAGTATTCTTGTCGCTGAGCATCGCTAAATTGCCCAACCAGTTGATTAATGTAGCTTAGATGGTGTTCTTTAAACTTCATCGCCTCTTCTTGCCCTAGTTTTGTTAATTCAAGATTATAGATACGCTTATCTTTTTTGTCTTGAATCTTTTGAATATAGCCTAACTTTATCAGCTTTCTTGCCACCGGTGTAAACGACCCTTTTTCAAGATTTAAGCGCCTGCTCACTTCAGACATCGTCAGGTTTTTGTGGGAACTTAAGATAACTAACGTTAAGATATGAGTGTGAAAAAGATGCTGTGGATGTTCATAGTGACATGTAAATGAACGAAAAAAAACATGTTCAACTAAATGTTTTAGATTAAAAATACCTTCTACAGATTTATAGAGTTCGTGATGCTTGTTCATGATAATCCCTCCGCATATACTGTTTCGTTAGATTTCTAACTTTTGCACAATCGTAGCACCGATGAAGATAAAAGTCAATTATTCAATAAGTGTAAATCCATTAACGATATTGCTCATATTTGTTGCCGTTACAAAAATAGCATTGGACAACTCATGAATTTGATTTGTTTCCTTAAATATGTGACGAATATTTTCCAATACTTGTTCACTGTGCATCTGTGATTTTGACGCCCCCTCTTGAAGGTGGTAGGATGTTGCATCCATTTCTTGATCAATACTATTAAAATCAACTGTCTGTGATTCGATAAGTTCTGCAATCTGGGATGTGTTTTCAGAGACTTCTGTAATCTGTTTTGAAATATTTTTAAACGTCTCTATTGTCTCTTGAAGCGTCGTGCTCTCATTCACTACTTTTTTTCCAATTTTTTGAATATTACTATTTGTATTGACTGTCTCCTTTTGAACATCTCCAATCAATTCACTGATATATACGGTTGCCTGAGCACATTCAATCGCTAATTGCGATATGTTTTTTGCAACCACTCCAAATCCTTTTCCCGCTTCTCCTGCACGGGCTGATTCAATGGTTGCGTTGAGTGCCAACAGTTGTGTCTGCTTTGCAATCTTATCAATCGTACTTACTACGGCACTTATTTTCTGTGAATATTGGTTCAGCATTTGCATACTGGATGTTGTATTTTCCATTTCTTGCTCCAATTGATGCATTGTCATCAACGCCTCGTTGGACGTATGTATGCTTTTTAATGCATCTGCATTCGTATCTTTCATACGTTCTTCTATCGTCCCAATCGTTTGTGCAATAGTTGTCGCCTCTTGCCTTAACTTTGTAAATTTGTCCTTTGTCGCTTCAAACACCTGGTTTTGTTGTTGAAGGCTTTCAATTATTTGTTGCACGCCGTTGGCAACTTCAGGGGTTTGCCTCTCAATGGATCCACTTAAATCTTTTAATGCTTCCGACGTCTTTTTGGATGTGTCTGCAACGGTTCCTGCACGTTTTATCGTTTGCATCTGGCTACTTAAAAACTTATTAAACCATTTGGATACTTCACCGATTTCATCATGGTGAGCAAAGGGCAGGCGAAGCGATAGATCACCTGTTCCATCTGCAACCTTTTGCAAGATATCAATAATGTTTTTTATGGGTTTTACTAAAACAAAACGTGTAACTAACGCCATCGCAATAACATTAATGCACCAAGGAAGCATCAATAAACCCACATTAACATCCGTGTCTACTTTACTCCATCCAATCCATTGGAATAAGAAAAGTCCAATATTAATTGCACCAATAAGCATTGGCAGTTTTAGGTTCAAGCTTGTGAACTTATAGATTTCATCGATATCCCCTTCGCACATCATTCCCCATACTTCGTCACTATATGGTGGACGTATAACTAAGCCCTTGCCCCCTACCAAAATATGCCGATACTCCGGATAGCCCGGCCAAGCCTCTATGTTACTCCCTTGCTCTATGGTTTTTTGAACCCCTTCATGCAATTGTCCTGTTGCAGGGTCATTAAAAACGATTTCAAACTCTGTATGCTTTTTTATTTGTACTTTTCCCCATTTTTTTGTGCGTATACCTTCTTTTAGATTGTCCCCTAATGTAAATGTGCTATCTTCAAAGCGGCTCCGTGAAATCGCCGTTCCTGCCTGAATGTTTCGTGAGGATTCCACCATAAAAAGATAGTTATCCCCTGATTCTTTAAACACATGGGTATCTTCCGCTTGAATAACATCACTCATGACATCATTTGGTATACGACCACATAGGACTCCTTTGCTCTTTGTTCTACTGTCATAGATCGGCATTGCAAACATCAACGTCACTTCATCAAAAAACTTTGAGCAGCAGTTACCAACGGCAACTGTATGTGGATCACTATAGGGACCATACATGTAATAATTGCCTTCAATCGCTTTTTGAAAATATACTGTTGCTTTTAGATTCTCACTCCATCGAACCGTACTAGAGGATTGGCACACCTCTCCCATTGTATTAATAATAAAAAATTCCGAAAATTCTCTAAACTGCTGTTGCTTCTCTTCAAGCACTAGCTTTAATCCATGATAATCCTGATCTTTTTCATGTTCTTTTTCATGTTCAAAATAGTTATGCACACTATCTTTTACCAACTCTAGTTGCATCCATTTGTCTTCAAACCAATGGTTTAATTCCCGTACCCGTCCATTGGCAATTCCTTCAAAGACGCGCTCGGTTTTTTCTTTTAGCTTTGGATTCATGCGGTATTTTACCCAGTTTTTCATTCTGCTCATCCTTCCTATTTGTATTAAAAAAAGGCAAAGGAAGTCGTTAATCGACTCCTTTGCCTTTCAAATAGTATACCTGAGTTAAAAAATCATGTCAAGATTTCGTTTTGTACATAATTAGCACTACATGTTGTACTTCTACTTTTCGATTTGAATCAATTCAGTGTTTAATCGATACAGTATATTCTCATTAAACATCTCTCCATCCATCTGCGCTAAAAGTTCAATACTCATTCCCGCCAACATGCCAAACATTGGTTGTGTCTCTACCTGCCCCAAAAATTGATGGATAATTTTTTTAGTTGCATCATTTTCGATTAGCTCCCCAATTGCATCTTTAATCGAAAACATACCTTCTAGGAAAATCAATTCTCCAGTCTCCATCGCTTCCATATCTTCCGGTAGTGTAAACCAGTTCGATACAAGAGACCCTTGTTCTTCAGGTCCTGTATAACTTGGATTTTCTTGTTGAACACCAATAAATGTTGCTTGATCGGTATAGGTTTTTTCATCACCTGTGACGGTTGCACAAACTACTACTTTATTGATTCCTTGTTGAACAGGCACCTGGCTAAATATTGCTTTCTTATCTTCACCAACGACACATGTTTCTACCCATTCTCCACAAGTCAGCTCCACTTTATCACAGTTTGTATAGACTTTGATATCCATTGTTTCTTGATGTCTTTCCACATAGCGCTTTGACGTTATATGAACAAATTTTTCTGCTGACCATTGCGCCTTGTACATATAAAAGGCATCTTTTTTTATACGGCGATCATATGTGATAAGACCTTTGTTATTACGCCCTTTGACGCCTCCCTCATCACGGATATTGGCACCAAAGTCAAACATGTTCCATACATATGTTGCCCATAAGAACGGACGCTCTTTGAAAATTTTCCAAACCGTTTCATGAAATAAGCTATGATATTCTTCAGAATAATCTTTTATCTGTGGTTCATCACTATGATATTCAATAATGCCTTCTGCGCCATACTCAGAAACACATAATTTGACACTTGGAGCATTAATTCTAAACGCATCTAACCACGTTGCAAAATCTTCGGTCTTTCCCTGATACCATCCATAGTATTTATTATATCCGACAACATCCGTCATCGTATTGTATTCGTCTGTATCTTTGACCATCATCACATTCGCCATTGTAGTTAGACGTGTTGGATCTTCTTGTTTTGTCAGTGCATTGAGCTCACGTACCACTTGACGAATTTCCGGACGGTCTCCACCAATTTGGATCTCATTTTGAACACCCCAAAAGCATATGGATGCGTGGTGTAAATTCTGACGCACTAATTCTCGCATTTGTTGTTTGGCATTTTCACCTGTTAATTCGTTCTTGGACATGACTGAGATAAAAGGAATCTCCGCCCAAACAATCATTCCCCTTTGATCACATAAATCGTAAAAATATTGATCATGCTGATAATGTGCAAGACGAATCGTATTCGCACCGATTTCTTCAATCAAATCCATGTCTTGTTGGTGATCTTCGCGTGCAATCGCCCATCCTTTACCCATACGATCTTGATGGCGTGATACACCATATAGGCGATAAGCCTCTCCATTAAGATAAAACCCCTTGTCAACATCCACATGAAAATAGCGAAGACCAAGTGATTGGGTCACCGTATCTTTTACTTCATTATAGCTTTGCAATGAAGCTTGAACCGTATATAGATAAGGATCTTTTATTCCGTGCCATAAGTGTGGATGCTCGACTTCAATACATGTCACAACCTCCGTCATACCTTTAGCTTCCAATGCTACTTCGTTAGCACTATATGCAACTATTTGTCCTTGTGCATCTAAGATTTCAATCCAAAGACGTACTTTTTTATCTTCTTCCCATGCATTAACAATCTTTGCATTGATATCAATAACTGCTTTGTCCTTTGACACTTCTTTTTGAAAAAGGGCAAGTCCCGATGTGGCGTGGTCTAACAATTCAAAGTGTAGTCGATCTGTTACAATCAATTGTACATTTCGATATATTCCACCAAAAAAGCTAAAATCAGCCATCTGCGGATATACATCATCATAGATTTGATTATCCACCAATACAGTTAACTCATTATCGGTTCCTGCATGTAAATATGGTGTTATACAAAACCGAAACGTTGAGTATCCCCCTTTATGTTCTCCTACCAATGTATCATTCATATAGACTTTTGCAATGCTGTTAGCCCCTTGAAACTCAACAAAAACTTCTTTCTCCAACTCTTGTTTTGTTATTGTCAGTGTTTTGGAATATCTACATTCTCCGCGGTAATAGTCAAACCCATTAGCTCCATCTATGGCATTCCATGTATGTGGCAAATCTACCTGTTCACTTTGTGCCAACTCTTCTTTTGGATATTGGGTAAATAGCCAATTATCATTAATTTCTTTAATTATTCGCATGTTTTTCACCTTTCTTATGCTTGCTGCATTTCTATTTCTTTTTTTCGTTCATGAATCGCTTGTTGAACTTCATTCATTTTTTCTCCATCAAGTTCATAAAATTTCATTGCAATTAGGGATATAATCCATGCAATTGATGGTATTCCAACAAAGAAGAATAAGCCCATTGCAAAAAGTTCCGGTGTTTGTGGCGTATCTATCGTCGGAAATGTTTCTTTGAATCCGATTGTTGCCAATAAAAATCCGATGACTGCTGTTGAAATGGATGACACCATCTTATCCACAAAGGAAAATATAGTTCCCATCATCCCCGGTATATATTTATCACTTTGATATACTTCATAATCGGCACAATCTGCAATCATTGGAATCACAATATTACCTCCAACATTCATCACTCCACTAAGCAGTGCCCATATAATGAGAAAGGCTATAGCTGACCCACTTATGGGTGTTAAAGATATCGTTGTTAAATCCACTATATTCATAAAAGCAAACAAGATTGCAATAAAGAGTAGACTCAATTTTGTTGCAATAACATAGGCTTTTTTTATACCCAGCTTTTTTGCATACCCAATTCCCCAAAAAGTAATGAGGATTGTTGGAATCGCTGTAATCATTTGTAGCTTTCCAGACAATTCATAGTTGCCCATAAGGATTCCATAAATAATCACAAGAACCACCGAGTTACGCATGGTTAGACTTGCTAATTTGTCTGTTGAAGCCGCAACAATCAACATCTGAAGTGGGCGATTTTTTTTAATGACAGGAACATAATCACGAAATCGAAGGCGAATGGCTTCGCCACTTCCCCAATTTTTTTCCACATCTTTTGTCCAGATAGAGATCACCGCTAAAACTGTAAAAATCGCAGACGCTATGGCAGCAATAAAAAATGCTTCTGTAAAAAATCCCATTGTAAACCCTGCATGTTTCGGAACAAGTACAGAGGCTACCAACGTCTGGCCTCCGACAAATAAAATCGTATTATAGATGGCATCAAAAAGAGTGAACATCGGGCGTTGCTTTGGATCATTCGTTAGAACCGTTTGCGCCGCTTTTGTAGAGGCCGTCTGAAAAGTATACCCAATAATATATAGCATATACATCCCAATAAAATATATTAGGCGAATACTTTCTGGCATGCGATGTGTTGTAAATAGAATAATTGCTGTGGTTCCCGCAAGAATTATATTTCCGCCAATCATAAAGGGGCGAAACTTACCAAACTTTGAGCGGGTCTTATCAATAAAAAATCCAATAAGCGGGTCTGTAATTCCATCCCATATTCTTGAAAATGTTAGTATAGAGCTGACGGCAACGACGAGTAAGCCTGCAATTCCTGTTGCATAATATGCAATAAAGAAAAACAAGAACATATATAGATTTGTTGCTGTATTGTTGAGGGCAAAAAAACCAATTTGCCATGTTTTTGCTGAATTATACACAATATCTGAACCTTTTTGTTCCATTCTTAATCCTCCTAAGTGTAAGCATCTTTATTTGACGTTCACAAACTTTCTTCCGCGCGTTGAAGTCGTTGATAAACTATGTTGTTATTATAGGGTTTTTTTTTGAAATGTGTTATACTTATATTATATTTATAAGCACAATATTATATTTAGGAGAAAAACATGTTATATATTCACTTCCACCAGACCATTATCCAAAGTATGTTCCATCTAAACGAATTGTCCCATTTAGATATTGTCTGGTTTTCCAGAAACTATCGTGAGGAATATAGTTTTATCAGCCACTCTATTCCCAGCGCAATTGATTTTAATATTGCCAAAGAGTTTCCTCTCATCGAAGAAAAAATATTTGACTCTTCCGGATTGACCTATTGCTGTGCTGCAACTCACGGTTTTCTAGAATTTATCTTCATCCCATTAATGTATGAAGACGTCAAAGAAGGCTTCATACGCATTGGTCCTTTTCTTTCTACTGTACTTCAGGAAACTCAAATTAGTCAACTGTTTCATGCCCTCAAATTATCTGTACGTGATCAACAGCATCTTCGCCACTATTACGAAGCATTACCCTTGCTTGCGAGTAATACCAATGCCAATCTTGGGTATTTGGGTATGAATCTTTTTGGTCAATCGATGCCTATTGTCCGTGAAAGTCATTATCAATCAGAGCATTCGGCTATCATTTCCAATGACATCCATAGCTCAACGACGGAAAATATTGCTCTTATTGAAGAACGATATAAACATGAACATCTTCTTCGTCAAGCCTTTCGTGAAAATAATCGTGCATTGCTTGATACGGTCATCCATTATTTTGAGACATCTGCAAATTTTCGAGATCGCGTGCCCAAAAATCCACTCCGTTCCACCAAAAATCTTGCCTTTGCCTATAACACTGTTTTGCGCCATGCCTCTGAAGACGCCGGTTTACACCCTGTATATCTTGATCGTCTCTCCTTTAAGTATGCCTTGCTAATCGAACAATCAACAACAAGGACTCAAGTACGCCAATTACATCGCGAGATGTTCAACGGGTATTTTAATGCGGTCTCAAAATATGTATTCAAACAATATTCTCCATTTGTTCAGCGTGTCATTCACTATATTCAACTAAATATTGACAAGACACTGACACCTTCACATTTGGCAAAACATTTTCATGTACAGGCTTCCAATTTATCTACTCTCTTTAAAAAAGAAACCGGAAAGACCATTTCAACTTTTGTACACGAACTCCAAATAGCTGAAGCCTGTTATTACCTTGAGACCACCACGCTTACAGTCAGCGAGATAAGCACGATGCTTGGCATTAACGACGCCAATTATTTTACCCGTCTGTTTAAAAAAATAAAAAAAATGCCCCCTAGCGTCTATCGAAAAGGGCATTTTAAATACTAATTTATGTATTAGGAACCTATTTTTTTATTATCTTCGTATCTTCCTGGGTCACATGAACTTCATAAATCTGATTCTTAATTTTCATACAAAAAGAATATTCCTCCCAGTTTTTGGGGATTTGCGGACGAAACTTTGGCATATTATCTTCCATTCTAAATCCTGCAAAACCGTAGACAATCCCCAACCAGGCTCCTGCCATATTGGCAGCATGTATACCATCCTTGGCATTATGATGGATATCCTCGATATCTGTTTTTGCCGTTTTCATATAGTATTCATAGCTTTTATCCAGCTCATCCAGTTCTGCCGCCATAATACCATAGATACAATTTGACAACGAGGAATCATGTGTCGTTATTTTTTCATAATACTCAAAATCTCGCCTCTTTTGTTCTAAGGAAAATCTTGTCGGCTGCAATAGCTCTGCCAAAACTACATCTGCTTGTTTACATACCTGATGCCTATATAGTGTCAACGGATGATAGTGCATCAATAGTGGGTAGTTTTCCTTAGGCGTATTCTTAAAATCCCATACCGGTTTTGATAAAAACCCATCATCTTGGGCATAAATCTGTAACGTTTGATCATAAGGCACATACATATCTTTTACAGCCTTTTTGGCCTTCGCATAATCAAATCCCTCTAATAAGGTTGACACCTTTAGATTATGGCGTTTTTCCTTGCTCTTATCCTCTGACAAGAGCTTGAGTAAAAACATAAATGCATCTTGCACCATAATATTGGTGTATGTATTATTATTCACTAAACAAGAATACTCATCTGGCCCTGTAACCTCATGAATACAAAAGCGTCCTTGATAATCGACATGCCCAATATCTAACCACAGATTTGCAATCTCAAGCAAAAGCTCCAAACCAAAGTCTTGCATAAACTCCCAATCTTGGGTTGCCTCATAATAGAGCTTGATTCCATATGCAATATCTGCATTAATATGATATTGTGCAGTTCCTGCCGGAAAAAACGATGAACATTCTTCACCATTAATTGTACGCCAAGGAAATAGGACGCCTTGTTGATGTCCCATCTGCTTGCTACGGATTCTTGCCTTTTCAAGGGTATTATAGCGAAACATCAAAAGGGCTTTTGCAATGTCTGGATTTGTATAAATATAAAATGGAAGCATATAGATTTCTGTGTCCCAAAAGTAATGCCCTTCATAACCTTCCCCTGTCATTGCTTTTGCGCTTATATTCGTATAGCCGTCTTTTCCCACATTTTGGGTTAGATGATATAGGTTTAAGCGAATAGCTTTTTGCATACTCTCATCACCTTTTATGACAATATCCATGCTTTCCCACTGTTGGCGCCACCATGCTTGATGCTCTTTTAGCCTTGCCGCATAACCGGCTTTTGCCAATTCTATAACTTGAGCCTTCCCATCCTCTTGCTCATTTTTGTCCATCCAAATATATTTATATAATGTAAGCATCGTGTCCTGATTAAACGTTCCTGCCCACGTATTCGCCTCTACCTTGACCTTCTCATCATTGACGCAAAACGTATTAAACACATGACAGTTATACTGCAACTTGGAATATTTTGTTGTTCCACTGACCAAAAGCATATTCGCATTTTCTTCATGACGTATAATGGTCATCGGTTCTTCTTTAAATTCGACACCTATTCTAGGATCATCTTCCTTACTAATGTTATGGCGTTGCGTCGCAATCATCGATTTTACTTCATAGTTCCCTTCCCCTTCATGAAACTGAATGGTGTATTTCATGCATATCAGATGTTTATGAATACTGGATGCAAAACGTGTCGAGCATATAGTAGCAACCGTTCCTTTTTTTGTCTCCCATCTAAACGCACGGTTTAAACATCCTGTTTGTAAGTCCAGTTCACGCTTATAGTTTGATATCAAGCTACTTTCTAAGGATAGTTCTTCATCATCTACATAGACTTGGACCACTTTTGGATCCGCTAAATTTAACATTACTTGACTTTGTTGCGGATAGGCAGTGAATTTTTCCCCATAATTGAGATCATAAAATTCATAGAATCCATTCAAGTACGTCCCGTGATGTCCAAAAGATAGATTCGCTTCTTCATAACTTCCTCGAAGGCTTAAGTATCCATTGCTTATGGTCATCAATGATTCATTTTTCAAATACTCTTGTCTGTCAATTTCTGTTTCTATATATTTCCACTGATTATCATTTGACATATTTAACCATCCTTAATTCATATCGTTTATTTTACGGCCCCTGAAGCGACGCCTTTAATAATATATTTTTGTGCTGCTATATAAAATACAATAATTGGTAAAATGGCCAACAACAACCCTGCCATCGCCATATTCCATTGAATTGTAAATTGTCCAAAAAATGACGCCGTTGATAATGGAATCGTACGCAATTGTTTATCCGAAAGCACTAGTGACGGCAATAAAAAGTCATTCCAAATCCAAATCATATCAAGAATCATCACGGTCACTGTTACAGGTTTTAACAACGGAAAAACAATTTTCCAAAAAACACGGAACTTGTTGCATCCATCAATCACTGCGGCTTCTTCAAGAGACCGAGGTATGGCTTTGATAAACCCGTGATACAAAAATACAGCCATACTTGCACCAAAACCAAGGTTCATATAGACAAGGCCAAATAAGGAATTGATAAATGGCAGCCCTGTTTTTTGAGACAATGAACTCATCACTTGCATCAGTGGCATCATTAATGTTTGAAACGGAATCAGCATTGTCGCCACAAAAACCATGAACAAAACTTTACTCACGATATTATCCACACGTACAATCATCCACGCCGCCATTGATGCCAATATGACAATAACAAAAAGCGATGTTGACGTCACGATAAATGAATTCTTGAATGCTTGTACAATATGCATTTTTTCCATGGCTTCCACAAAATAGACAAAGTCTAGACTATGTGGGAGCGCCAGCATATTTTCATATAGCTCAGCTCTATTTTTAAACGCATTGGTAACCACAATATACACTGGAGATAAGTAAACCATGCATAGAAGAATAAATCCTATTTCTGCAACTATTCGCATTATTTTTTTCATTACATGGACACCTCTCTTTTTTTAGTGATGGCAACTTGGACTAATGTGATGACCGCAACACTTAGGAAAAATATCATCGCTTTTGCTTGTCCATAGCCATAATTATTCAATGAAAATATTTCATTATAAATATTCATAGCAAACATTTCCGTAGCATTGTTGGGGCCTCCACCAGTTAAGGAAAAGTTAACGTCAAATATTTTAAAACTCATTGATAAGGTTAAAAACAGACAAATTGTAATGGATTGCATAATCATCGGTAGCTTGATATGCAACAACAAGTGCCAAAAACCTGCACCATCCACTTTTCCGGCTTCAATGACATCCTCTGGAATGGATTGTATTCCTGTAATATAGATAATCATCACATAGCCTGCCATTTGCCAAGTAGAGACAATTACAATGGCAACCAAGGCCAAGTCAGGGTCCGTCAGCCAATTAAAAAATATATGGGTCAGTCCTGTCATCTCGCCTACAGAACGCAACATATCTGAAAAAATAAATTTCCAAATATATCCTAAAATCAAGCCCCCAATAAGATATGGCATAAAAAGCATCGTACGTCCTAAGTTTCTTAATTTCAACTTACTGGTAACGATGAGTGCAAAACTAAATCCTAAAATGTTAATTATAACAACCGCTAAAACTGTATAATATAATGTATGTCCCGCTGACGTCAAAAAACGCTGGTCACTAAATAATTTCAGATAATTGTCTAGTCCTACAAATATTTTGGGGTTTAGCGGCATCCCATCCCAGGAAAAAAACGAGTACCCGATCCCCATAAAAAAAGGAACAATAACAACACTAATAAAAACTAGTGTTAGGGGTAATACAAACAGTAAATACCACAACATATCTTTTTTCTTTCTCATGTCATGCCTCCAATCAATGTATTGTAACTTTAAAGAAATCTAATGCGCATGCATTAGATTTCTTTATGAATAATATGCATTTAGGTTTTACTTACCCGCTTCAACAAAAGCTTCCGTTAGTTTTGTTAATAACTCCTCTGCACTCATATCTGTTGTAAAGAATTCTTCTGCGACCGGAACGAGATAGACATCAACAATTCCAGCTGGCCAATATGTTGACATTGGCCAAGATATTGTTTTTCCTTCTGCTGTATATCGTGCTACTTCCGCTGAAAGTGGATCAAGATCTGCGTTATCAACAGATTTTAGAATCGGAATGAACCCAAACTCTTCGCTTAAATATCTTTGTCCATTTTCACTGGTATATAACCATTCAAGAAATGCCTGTCCTGCTTGAATCTCTTCAGGTGCCGCCTGAGAGTTAACGTACCAGCTTGATGGTACACTAACTGCAATCTTATCATTACCTGCAATCGGCAATGGCATCATACCCATTTCAAAGTCAAGATCATAATCAGCAAACATTCCATATACCCAGTTACCTTGGTGAATTGATGCTGTTTTACCTGTAGCAAAATCACCTGTTTGTATATCATAATTAACATCCAACGGACTCACTGTATTTTCACGAACATCTACCATTAATTTTGCAAATTCAACAAACTCATTGTAGTCATTCATGGTAACTTCACCTGCAATCAATTGCTCTGTAAAAGCTTGTGGGTCTTCAACAAGTGCAAAGGGTGTATTTAAAATATGACCAATCATAAAATAGCTTTCTTGAGATAGGCTAAATCCATTAAGCCCTTCTGCTTGCTTTTCTATTAACATGGCTTCAAAAGCATCAATATCTTTAACCACTGTAGGCTCAATCATAGACTTATTATATACGACTCCAAAGCCTTCAACTGTATAAGGAACACCTACAAGTTTTCCATCAATAACATCTGCCATGCCCTCTGCAATATCATCTGCAAAAGAAATATCACTTAAATCTGCCAAGTATGGTGTTAATTCTATAGATTCCGATCCCGGTGCCAAACTAAAAACTGTGGGTCCTTGATTGTTACTTAATCGAATTCTTAACTGTTGAAGATAATCATCTCCTGTTGTTCCCCACACTTCAACTTCAACACCTGTCTCTTGCTCATATTCCTTTGCTAGCGCCTCAAGTTGATCAATAATTTCTACTTTGGATTGAAAGACCACAATCTTATCCACTGACTCTGCATCTGCATCCTTTGTCGCATCTGTCTCTGAACTTTCAGACGTACTTGCTGGCTCACCGCCATCCTTACCTCCATCGCTATCCGATGTATTCGCGCATGCTGTAAGCAACATACTCATAACCAATAATACTGCAATTAAGTGACTAACTCCTCTTTTTGTTTTCATAATAGCCCTCCTATTTTGTTTGGTAAAACGTTATACTAGGATTATAGGCTAGCCTTTATGCTTTGTCAACGCTTTTTTGTTTTTTATTAGTTATTATATACAAAAAAAGTATGTATCAACAGGTTTTTTAAACGTTTAATCCAAACCTATGAATACACACTTTTCATTTCATTGTTCTTTTTAATAAAACACAATGTTTTTTTACTAAAACATTTTACTTTCGATCCGGTGTCGTCTCTCGCCAAATAACTTTTGCCTCTACCAAAATATCATGCATCTGTTTTTTTCCTTTTATATATTCAATCAAATACTTTGCTGCGATAAACCCAAGCTCATACTTAGGAATATCCACAGTAGTAAGCCCCATAATTTGGGCAGATTGTTCATTATCAAATCCTGTAACTGCAACATCTTGAGGGACACGATGTCCATTTTCTTCTAAGGCTTTGATTGCACCAAGCGCCATATTGTCATTTGCACACACAAAGACTTCTGGAAGCTCTTGGCTTAAGATAAAAATCTTAGCTGCCAGATATCCACTTTTTTCCCGGTAATTCCCAGCATAATAGTAGTTTTCACTAAATTCAATGGCATTGAGTTCAAGCACATCCCGAAAAGCTTTGTAACGCTCAATTGTATCCAGTGTATGTTCCGGTCCCGCAATAAACGCAAATTTTTTATAGCCTTTGTCGACAAGACCTTGAACTAGTTTTTTCATCGGATTATAGTTGTCGATAATAACACTTTTTATATTTGGATTATCGATTTTGCGATCTAACACAACAATTGGATATTTTCGACTGGCAACGCTAATTAATAGTTCATCAGGAATTTTTTCGTCTAGAACGATACTACCTGCACTCATGTTGCTACGCATAAATTTTTCACATGATTTTTCTGTGATGATTGCAAGATCATAATCATAATCATTGACACAATCACTCATTCCATGAATGATTTTCAAATAAAAGCTTCGGTCAAAATCGCCAAAATTAAATAACAGCACATTACTTTTCCCTGATTTTAAAGCTCGTCCGGCACTGTTAGGATAATAATTTAGCTCTTTACAAATGTTTAAAACACGTTCTCGTGTTTCTTTACCTACATTTTTTCGTCCGTTTAATACATTTGAAACTGTAGAAATTGATACACCTGCTTTTTTTGCCACATCCTTTATTCCACTCATATCGCTCTCCTTATCAACAAATTTCATATAGTTATTATACTACTTTTTAGTAAAATCACAAACATTTTACCAATTCGAAGCGAGATTTTAAAAACTCCTTTACTTATCTTCGTACCTGATTTACTATATAATATAGTAAATCTAAACTCTGGAGGATATTATGAAAAAAGGTTTCGACCCCAAAAAATATTTAGAAGAACAATCCAAATATATTCTAGAACGTGTGGACAATTATGATAAACTATATCTTGAATTTGGCGGCAAATTACTCTTTGATATGCATGCGAAACGTGTGTTGCCCGGCTATGATGAAAATGCAAAGCTTGAACTTTTAAAAAAATTACGTGATAAGCTAGAAATCATCATCTGTCTCTATGCTGGCGACCTTGAACGTAACAAAATCCGCAGCGATTTTGGAATTTCGTATGATATGGACGTCTATAAGCTTATTGATGACTTACGTTCACAAAATCTTCTTGTCAATAGCGTAGTCATCACGCGCTATGATAATCAACCTTCTGCCAACGTCTTTATCAATAAACTGGCACAAAAAGGCATCAAAGTCTATAAACATCAATCAACAAAAGGCTATCCTACAGATATCGACACTATTGTCAGTGAAGAAGGCTACGGTCAAAACCCATACATCGAAACGTCTAAGCCTATTATTGCCGTTACCGGACCTGGCCCTGGTAGTGGAAAACTTGCCACATGCCTTAGCCAACTCTATCATGAAAACAAGATGGGTAATCGTATTGGCTACTCGAAGTTTGAGACCTTCCCCGTATGGAACCTGGCACTAAAGCATCCGGTCAACATCGCTTATGAAGCTGCTACTGCTGATTTAAAAGACGTGAATATGCTGGACTCTTTTCACATTGAAGCCTATAACGAAGTAGCTGTCAATTATAATCGCGATATGGAAACCTTCCCTGTGCTTAAGCGCATTATCGAAAAAATAACCGGTGTAGATTCACACTATCAATCACCAACGGATATGGGTGTCAATTGTATTGCAAGCGGTATAGTGGATGATGAAATCGTACGAGAGGCTTCACGCCAAGAAATTATTCGCCGATACTTTAAAACAAGTTGCGAATATAAGAAAGGCTTAACCGATCAGGAGACACTTGATCGCATTAAATTAATCATGGATGAGATGAAGATTAAGATTACTGACCGCGCTGTCGTTGAACCGGCTTGGAGATATCTTGAAGAACTAGACACTTCACATCCAGAGCAATCTTCCCATCACGTCGTCTCCATCGAACTGTGTAAGGGTCACATCGTTACCGGTAGAACCAGTGATATCATGGACGCCTCAGCAGCCGCCATCCTTAATGCTGTCAAACATTATGCAAAGATTGAAGATGATGTCCATCTCCTTGCACCTGCTATTTTAGATCCGATTATTCGTCTCAAAAAAGAGAATCTGGGCAACCATTTTCCAATCCTTAACAGCGAGGAAGTCCTTCTTGCTCTAAGTATTAGCGCCGCTTTTAACCCGATTGCTCAAGTGGCTCTTGATAATTTGTATAAACTTAAAAACTGTCAAGCCCACTCCACAAGTATACTTAGTGCCAATAATGAAAGTACCTACCGCAAGCTAGAACTGGAATTCACCTGTGATCCGGCCTTCTCCTCCGATAGTTTATTCTACAACAACTAAAAACCATCCCTTCGGTTCTTATAAAGAATCTTGTAAAAAAAGCAATACCCCTTAATGGAGTATTGCTTTTTTGTTTCCTTACTTTATGCTTTAACCTCAAGCGTTGCCACACAGGCACCACTAAGTTCTTCACTGCGTTCATCCGGTTGAAACCCTCCAAAGGAGATTTGATAGCTCGCCTTAGGGAGTGTTTTGCTTCCTTCTTCATCATAGAGCACAAAGGCTTCTAGCGGCAGATGAATGGTAACCGTCTGGGCCTCTTGTGGGTCTAGATAGACTTTCTTAATGCCTTTTAACTGCCCATGGGGGGCACCATCCACCATGGCCTTAACATAGACTTGCACTGTCTCTGTCCCTGGACGACTTCCCATATTCTTCACATCGCCTTGAACCGTTATCCCTTCTTGTGTGACTTGCGTCGAAGATACTGTAATATTTGAATACTCAAAGTCCACATAGGATAGACCGTACCCAAACGGATACAAGGGTTGGGTCTTCATATAGCGATAAGTCCTATCTTCCATAGAATAATCAGTAAATGCAGGCAATTCCTCTGTTGACTTATAGAAAGTCACCGGCAACCGTCCTTCGGGTGAACAGTCTCCAAACAAGACATTGGCAATAGCTCTTCCCCCTTGGGCTCCCGGATACCATCCTTGAAGTATGGCTGGGACCTTGTCTTGTGCGTAGTTTATCGCCAATGCACTCCCGGACAGAAGAACCAAAACAACAGGCTTTCCGCTTTCCACCATGATTCGAAGGATATCTTCTTGAAGTCCCGGCAGATTAAGATCTGCTTTATCACCGCTCGCGTACTGATTTCCTTCATCGCCTTCTTCACCTTCCAAACCTGAATCCAAGCCTAAGCATGCAATGACAACATCACTCTGGGCACACACACCCTTGACTTCAGCCAGACGGTCATTTTTGGTGCCTAGCCCGCTTATTTGGTCTTTGTAAAGGTGACAGCCTTCTGAATACATCACCCGCGCCTGATCGCCCACATAATCTTGAATTCCTTCTAAAACAGTGACATAACGTGACGCCGTTCCTTCGTAATTTCCTACCAAGGCTCTACGATTATTGGCATTGGGTCCAATAACTCCAATGGTCTTAAGTTTATTCAAATCTAATGGCAAGATTTTCTTGGCATTTTTTAAGAGAACGATACTTTTTTCTGCCGCCTTTATATTTAAGGCGCGCATCGACTGACTATCAACAACCCTATAGTCTATCGCATTAAATTCTCCGGCTTCATCGCCATCAAATAGTCCCAGCTTCATCCGTGTGGTAAACAGTCGAATAACCGCTTCATCTAGAGTTTTTTCCTCTAACAGTCCCTTTTTAACCGCATCTTCCAAGTAAAAAAACTGGTTGCCACAATTTAGATCACATCCATGATTCATGGCCATTGCTACGGACTCGGTTGAATTTTTTGTCACATGATGATGTTCATGAAAATCACGAATTGCCCAGCAATCTGAAACCACATGGCCTTCAAATCCCCAACTGTCCCGAAGAATCTCCTGCAAAAGAGTAGGGCTTCCACAGCAGGGCTCACCATTGGTTCGATTATATGCCCCCATAATTGCTTCAACTTTTGCTTCTTGGACACATGCCTTAAATGCAGGCAAATAGGTCTCATGCATGTCTTTTTTTGACGCTATAGCATCAAAGCTATGGCGTACATCCTCAGGACCACTATGCACCGCAAAGTGTTTTGCACAGGCTGCCGCCTTCATATAGTTTTCATCATGTCCTTGAATGCCTTGGACAAACCTTACACCAAGGCGACCTGATAAATAAGGGTCTTCTCCAAAAGTCTCATGTCCCCGTCCCCATCTTGGGTCTCTAAAAATATTGACATTAGGTGACCAGAAGGTCAATCCTTTGTATATATCTGTATCATTAAACTCCTGTTGCATGTTAAACTTTGCTCGCCCTTCCGTTGAAATAGCATCTGCAACGGTTTCAATAAAGTCTTCATCAAAGGTCGCCGCCAATCCTATCGCCTGTGGGAAAACCGTAGCTACTCCGGCCCTTGCCACACCATGCAATGCTTCGTTCCACCAATTGTAGGCTTTAATGCCTAGGCGCTCGATAGCCGGTGCTGCATGGAGTGTCTGAGATACTTTTTCTTCCAATGTCATCTGACGGACAAGTTCTTTGGCACGTTTGCGAAACGCCTTATTTTTTTCCTGATTATACACTAGCTCCATAACATTCTCCTTTAGTCTTTTTACTTTTTATTATAAAGGATTTTTGATGGAATGCCTTCTCTCATCTTGTCAAACACTGCTTATATATTGCTATTTTTATTTTTCACTCTATCCATTGGCGTATCGCATCGCCGATGACTTTTGCATAGAGATTGGCTCCTTGCATATTTAGGTGTACATGATCTTCTAGATAATAAGTACCCAAAGCATGAAGATCATAGTTCAAGATTTTTTTTGTGATGGTAGCAACATCGACAAACGGTACGTTATGCATCGCGGCAATGGTCTTGATCTCTGCCACATATGCCTTGATATCCTTGACCATGGGGCGTAATGTCGCTTCTTCATGGGAGTAGATATCAATAAGAATCGGTGCTAATACGATAAGATTCACCTTTTGCTTTCTTGCCGCACTCAAGATGATCTCATAATAAGTTTTTAGCTCCTCAATGGGGGTATAGCGCTCCGGCTTGTCCCTTGCTATATCATTATGAGCAAACTGCATAATAAGCCAGTCATGGGCTTTAATGTTACTAAAAATATCAAGATGTCGATTTTCTCGAATGAAGGACTTAAGCGAGCGACCGGCCATCCCACAATTATCAATGATAAAGCGCTCGCTCTCAAAGCATCGTTGTTGCTCAAAAACACACTGCAACCGATGATAACTATCCAAAAGTTCCCCATCCAGATATTCATGCAGTCGCTCTCCCCAACCGTACTGGGGGCGTTTGTCCTTCGTATAGGCCTGCATGGTCGAATCCCCGGCCAAAAAAATATGTAGTTTTCTTTTTCCTTTTTCCATCTTATGCATCTCTAAATCCATCGTAGTCCAAGTCGTTAATAATGGCTGTTGTTGCTTCAAAATCTTTTGTAAGATGCTCCCCTATAAATTCTAGGCACATAATCATATTAAGACACCACTGGGCAACAAAATTCGTTGAAATCCAAGGTATCTCTACTAGTTCTTGATGATTTCCTTTGTTTATACTTCGATGTGTTTTAAACCCATCAAAATTATCGTATCCGACTAAAGAATTTAATAGAGTTGCCCATACTTTTTTTCCAAGTGCTTCATCCTTAAAGTAATCAGCACCAAAAGCTCCCATGGTCGCTGCCATAAATGGATATGAAAAAATCCGATCTCCAATAATGCCATGAGACTCCTCCATCTGCGTCTCATGGTCCAAGAAGTAGAACCGACCATAATCAGCAAGCATTTTTGCCCACTCCCTGTCATCCAGAAGTAAGGCTAACTCAAACCATATCTGGGGTGCTCCCATGCAAATCTGCAAATGAATACCGCCGGTGGTTTTCTCACCAATATATCTTAGATGATTGGTATAAGGGTCAAACTCAAAATCCGGTCCCGACATCAACTGCAGGGGTGCTTTTTTTATATCCTCGATGCCTGTTTTGATTTTATCACGATACCTCGAATCATTAAAACGTTCCCACTGGGTCATCCAATTCGAACATAGGGATGACCAATCCGGTCCGCTTCGGGCATGAGCTTTATAGACCATTTTATCTTGATCATAAAACGCCTCTAAGGGGTCTTTATTCAAAAAGGTTAGTTCATTATCTTTAAGTTCATCAAAAATATCTTCTAACCTAGAATCTCCCGTCATATAGTAATAAAAACGGTGGTGCCCTGCCATAGCAATTCTGGCTTCTTTGCAAGGACATCCCCAGTGTCTGACGTTGTGTCTAGAGCCTAAGCCTTTGAGCTGACCCATATGATATACATCAACCTCTGAGGTATGTCTGGATAATTTTTCGGCAAGGGTAAAAATATCTTCCCGACCGGTTCGCATAAACATAAGCCACAGCCAAAGGGTTGGCACAAGCTCCGTATTATCCCACGCATAACCGCCAATATCATACCTCCATTGATGTCTTGGTGCATCATATGTATGCATAAAATCACCATAATTAAACAAGCCATACCAATGTCTTTGCTTCACCTCATTGAGGTAAAAATCAACAGCCCGGTCAAGTTGTTCTTCAATCCATACTTCCATCGGTGTCTCTTTTTTAACCATGGACCAGTGCCCAAAAGCTTTTAACTGATGATAATACTCTGGCTTGCCAACATACACTGGCGGCTGATTAATCTGGCGCGAAAAGTCAATTAGCTTTTCATCGGATGGAATAATATTGGAATCAAAAATAATGGAAAACTCAGATGTCGACCCAATACCATAGGGTGTTGCGCCCTTAAAGTCATAGCCTTCGTAGCATACCGCATTATATCCTCGGTTGGCATAATGCCTAAAATCCATGGGTTGTGCTTGAGGTGACCAAATCCACATCGTTGCATTTGCCAGGTCTTGGTCCAAATCTTTAATCGTATAACCACTAGGGTATTTTTCCCAAAAATCTCTTGTCCCTAAGATGACAGATCCATTCTCATCTCCAAAAGCTATCGTCCCCTTGGTCTGCGTTCCTCGAAGACTATCAATATAACAAAGGTTCTCTCCAAATAATTTTTTCTTGATTAAAAAACTGTTGTGGCTGGATTGACATAAATCAAATTCACTCCAGTAAGGGGTGTTGTTCATGATAAAGTCTATATCCGCTTGCTGTTCCATAGGAAAATCAATGGTTTCCCCATCCATTTGTGCCTCATAGACTTTTTTTGCAATTGGCGGACGCCAAGAAACTAACGGTACAACACTTTCATGAAACGTCCCAAAGTCTGTCTCCATTTTGATATGCCGGTTATACATAGGACTCTGCATCGGTTTATCAAAGGTAACCCCAAGCCCTTTTAGAAAATCTTTATCCTCATCGCCATCATATAAAAACGTATAGGTCATATCGATTTTTTCACTATTCAATCCAACTTTTAGGCGAATAATAAACGGGATTTTTTGATCGGTTGCATTGATATGTATCCCTTCGTACTTAACAATCACCTGTAGGTCTCCACCTTGTTCAATGCTACAGTTTTCAATTTTAGACCGATAGGTCTTATCAAACCTTGCGTTATACCCATTCATCTGTGCCGGTTCTTCAAGGATTAACGTTGACTGGCCGTTTAAGAGGGTTAACTTTCCATCGACATAAATTTCATCAAAAATTTTGTCTGAATGTTTTGTAATCTTCATCAAAATCTTGTTCGTATCAATGCTTATCTCTTCTTTTGTCTCTTCAATCTTGATACCTTCGATTGTACTGCTTTTTTCACCTTCTACTGCCAAGACTTCAATGGTATCTGATAAATTGGTTGCATCTGCCGTGTGTTTTGTCCATTTTATACTTTTATCCGGCCAAAAGGCTGTCACTTTCGTGTCCATTGGAAGCGTCTGTTTATCACTGATAAGCCTAAACGCCGTCGCATCTTTATATTGTCCCTTTTCCCATATACAACCAAATGTTGTATATCCCTTTTTTGTCCTGTTTTCTAGGTTTTTTAATTTCATTTTATCTCCTTGGCGTACCTGTTTGACACTTGAACATATGTTATATTTCAAAAACTTTTAAATTCTTATATTGAGCTGTTAGTGGTGCTAGCTGACGAAAGCCTATCTTTCCTCCATAAAGTCGCTCACCATAGGTTATACCGTCATCCTCATAAGTAAACACGCATAGATCATTCACATAAAATTTAATCCATTTATCTTTTTTTGTTACAGTAATTTTATAAAAATCATTGATATGATAGGAACAAGGAATCGGATCAGCTCCTTGTGCCACAAGATGAAAACCACTGCTCTTTCTTAAATTACAGGTATGGAAACTCTTCTCGTCTTGCTCTTTACGTCGAAAATACGATACGTGAAATGCGTTGATATCACTACTATGATACTGAGGATATTCTCCTGTTCTCTTCTTTAACTTTTTATCAAATAAATCGACACCACCTTGCCCTGTTGCCCCAAAAAACATTATACATAAGCCATCATTGCTTAAAGGTTTAAACTCCCATTCAATTTTTATATTCTCCGGAAAATCCTCTGGACACCATAACACATAGTTTGCTTTTTGACCTTCTTCATTGGCTAGTGCGTTTTTTAGCTGCATGCTTTCATCAACAAAATCAATAATCGCTTTCCCTTCTAGGACAAAATCTTTGATGTCCTCTTTTGTTGATAATGCATTTTCATAAATTAACTTTTCATTCATAATGTATGCCTCCTTCATGTCATATGCCCATACTAAAACGAATACTGCTAAAAGTAAATAATCATTTTATAGGCAGTTTTTTCCCATCAAACCTCTATTTTAAAGGGATTCCACCCTTTGATTTCTCAAATATTATCATTATATAGCCTATGTTTTTGGGCAAAATACTCGAAAAAAAACCTCTATCTGTTCCAAAAACGGAATGGATAGAGGGTTTTAAAGGTTTATTATTCAATTGTAATTGTTCCGCGTTCACCGATATATACACTGTCTTTGACCTGAATACCTTGAATTATAGGGCTTTCTGCTGTGTACACACCTGGAGAAGTAATCCGCGCATAATAGCTGAATTCTGTCTCATTAAAACTTTCGTTGTCCTTATCGGATGGCTTATAGATATAAAAGCGCACCTTCTGTCCTTCAATGTCACGATACCAATACATGTTGTCATGGCGAAGTCCTAACTGCCAGGGGCTTTCAATCGCTTTAAGTCCCGATGGAACATAGTCCGTTAATTGATAGCTATCATCAATTGCTTCTTGATCTATTTCCCAATCTAAGACGACTTTAACGATATCACCTTCTTTAAAGGTTGTCTGTTCTTCTCCGGTTTGATAGTTATAGTATTTTCTAGATACCCGAACATTTTCCTCTTGAGGTTTTTTCAGGATTGTATCACTCATATAGGTTGCCGTCACTGCCATATCGCCTTCAACCTTAAGGATTTTCAACTGAGACAGCGTCGCACTTGGAAGGGTTAATGTCTGTGCCCATCCTTGGTCTAGGGTGATGGTCTTTTCCTGTCCGCCATATGCATAGGTGACCTGTCCCGTCGTCGTCTCTAGCCCCTCGAGTTGATCTAGGATGTATTGATAGAGATGGCTACTTACTAGAACGTCTTTATTTGTATGCGTTACTATATATGTATAGAATTTTTCATGTTCCGGTTGTTCGGTTTTTGAAGCAAGTAACATGGCTAATGCTGTCAGTTCGTATTCCATTTCTTCTGTATCTGCCTGAATGTAAGCTTGCTCTTCATAAGAAGTAACACGTCCTTCAACTACTTTATGGTACATCTGTTTCGCCTTATATGTATCGCCAATGGCTGCATATGCTAATCCAATGTACAACTGGTCTTTTAGACTTAAAGGCTCAGTAGATGCATAGGTCTGTAAGTCAAGGAGTATCGGTTCATCCAACATTGCCTGACCATATAATACAGCTCCTTTTTCAACGCGTCCGGCGTCATACCATGCATTTTCAAAGTATTTTGACAAGGCAAGTACATCAACTTCATCTTGAATCATCGGAAGCATAAGGGCTGATATCTCTACGTCCGCTTCGGCATAAGGTAAGATGGCCATTCCACCTTGATCGGTTTGATAGTCCGTTAAATTGACCTGTTCTTCTTTAACTTCTTGATTATATGTTGTATTCAGCAGTTGCTTGACTTTATTCGCCAAGTACTTTTGATCTACACGCTTTCCACCAGAATATGCCATACGATAGAGCAGTGGCAAGTATTGTCCTCGACCTTGATCAATAAACGTCAGTACTGTCTCCCCTTGATCGGTTGTGCGAATCTGGGTATTTTCATTTAATGGATAAATATCTGAAACCCTTTGTTCATGATAAGATTTTTGTACTTCTATCGCTAGAACTAGTCCATCACTCGCACCTGTATCGGTCTTGCCGGTTATGGTCACTTCATAGCTTCCGGCTTCTGAAAATGTTCCTAAAGGAATATTGGCCCGTTCAAAAGCTTTTCCTGTCGCTTCATACGTCGCAACGATTTGATTGGCTTTTTTTAAGGTAACTACATAATCAATCATCGTCTCTGGTTTTAACGCATTTCCATATCCGGTCACGCCGATCATCGGCCTATCCCCGATAAGATACGTTGAACTTAGTGATGTATTTAAGAAAAACGGCAAAGATACATTTACATTTTCTACCTGACTTCCGGCATTTAAGCTTTCAGAAATAGCTGCCGCCATTAAACGCCAAGATGTTACATTATCCGGAAGTTCAAAGGAAGCTTTAGCTTTTCCTGAAGAATCCAACTTAACGCTCATAAACTTTGCTGTATCTTTAAATTCTTGACGGATCTCGATAGCACTTGAATTCTTATCTATCGATCCACTTGCTGTGTCCATGGAACTTTCTTCGCTTACCGCTTCGTCTACCATGCTTCCAAAGCCCATATCATACCTTGCAAATCCATCATTTTGATTATGATGCGATCCATAGCTCATACCAAATCCGCCACTAACAGATCGATATAATTCTGACAACGGATCTATCTGCATATCGCTAAGGGCAAAAAGTGCTTCATCCACGAGACTAATATTAACCACACCATCGCTTACAGGCTGTCGATTCCCTTGATCATCCACGTATGTTCCTTGAATACTCAATCCAACCGTATCACCAGGATAATAAGAGGGTGCATCGGCTGTAATGGTTAAATCGATCTCACGTTGCATATAGTCAAAACGAACATCGGTCTGAGCCGCTTCCACATAGGTACTTCCATTAAAGAAAATCCCTTTGACTTCAATATTAGGAACGTCTCCGGCTTCAAATATCATAGAATACGTTGGTTCTGTCAAGATATCCACAGTTTTGATTCCATTTTGTCCGGTTATGAACAAATATCTTCCCTGCGTGTGGAGATCATCATTATTCATAAAATTGATCTCTACATCGTCATGGATTCTGTAATTTTCTTGATCTGTTTCTAAGTGATACCAATCTCCATCATTTGGATACGGTTCATATTCCCGTCCAAAGTAAACCTTTTCCACTATTTGACGATTTTTATGGTCATAGGTTTTAACTTCTGCTGTATAGTAGACACTTCGCTCTTCAGGTAATTCCAAGGTATATTGTGCCTGACCTTTAGCATCGGTTGTTACTGTAAAGGTATCAAACTCTGTCGTTTTCAAATCATAACGATAACGTTTTTTAACTTCTTTGTTAATATAGTCATAGTACTCTCCGGTCTCTGTCTTAATCCACTCATTACGATAGACCGTTCCTTCAAGCTTATGATTATCCACAGGTTCGGACAAAAAGTCATAATCATTCTCAGCGCTACCATCATTAAGTCGGTCAAGGGTAATATTATGCACTTCCAAGGCAATGCTACCTTCATTATCGTAAATAGTGCCTGTAGGTTTTACATGAATATCATTAAAAAACACCCGAAAATAATCGTTGACATAAATACTTCCGGATTCAGGCAAGCTTGCATATGCCGAAAAAGAGTAATTTTGTTCCCCTTGTGTTCCGGCTTGATACTCCGGCGTGAAGGATACCTTCGCTTCACCACTGGCCTCTGTCGTTCCAGAGCCCTCTTTATGATTGACTCCGTTAATCGTATAATTATAGTCTAAAAAAGATACGGGTGTTCCTTCGAAGAAATTTGTTGCAATTGTATATTCCAATGTATCGCCAACAAAAAGCGCTTCGTGATCTTTTTCCGCTTCAATTTTATAACTTGGCTTCATATAATTTTCAACCTGAATATAGGTTGAACTTATGACCTCATCCCCACGTTTCACTAAAAGCTGATATCCGCCTTCTTTTAAGTTGGGAAGTGCTAGCTGACCGTCAAAGAAACCTTGCTCAACTGTCACCGTTTTTGTTACATAGCTTAGTTCATCCATTGGTCCTGGAATAAATCCCCAATAATAAGCACGCCCTCTAGTGAGTTCTACGCTAAGTTTGGCAAGTTGCTCTCCATCATAACGATGACGAACAAACCCAAAAAAGTTGACCGTATCGTCCGGCTTATATAGGTTTCGATCCGGTTTAAAGTAGCTCCAATATTCCTGAGCCTCGCCTCCAAAATAATACGGCTCGCTCAGCGCTTGAAAATTATATAAAACCGCTTCGTTTTCCTGCGACGTCAAATGATAAAACATCGGCATCTTTTCATCGGTGTCTTTTGTAATACGTGCTAATCCTTCTGCATTTGTCTCTACACTCGTATTCGTATCTAGATTTTTCACTTTGGCATGGTTAACGGGCTCTTGATTGGATAAATCATGAATCCAAAAAACATCTTCATTATCCCCACCTTGGTAATAAAAGCTTAAGTCTGTTACTTGCATAAATGTATGAATGACCATATCCTCATATGTTGCTTGAACCATATAATATCCTGCATCCAAGGTATTTGGCAATTCTAAAAAGTTCGGATAATTATTCTCTATCGCAATTGTTTGCTCAAAGTCCATCACCCGCTCAAGTCCTTTGGTGGATATCTTGGCATCAAGCATTCCATAATATGACCACATCGGAATATCTGTATAGTCTTTTATATCCTTCGTAAATTGATCTGCATCTCGGTAGGCAAAGACCTCTACATCCACTGTAGCTTCTTTGATCTTAGTGTCATCAAAATAATAGTTCCACTCCAAACTAGGAACTTCTGATTCTGCAAATTCATGCATAAAGCTCTCAAAATTCATATAAAACGTTGAAGCATCAAGCGTCTGATCACTTTGTGTCTCAAAACTGAATTGGACATCCTTTTCCAGTGTTTTATCTGAGCCTTCCAGTGGTAGTCCCGCCTTAAGCGTCACTGTATAAATCGTCTGTTTTTTTAGTTCCTTGGGTACAAAGGCAACCACGCGTCCGTGACGTTCAAAGCTTCCCTTAACTTTAGGTTCAATCTCAAAGTAGTCCTTAACATTGGCGCCTTCATAATTAAAGGTAAATTCAATACCTGTATTGATAGGCACATTTGTCGTCTGATGTCGCGGAAAATGCCCCAGCACTTCAAACTTGGCTTCGGTGCGGTATGCCCAAGTAATGCCTTTAATCGTAAAAATATATGTTGTATTTGGTTGAAGACTTTGTTTTGGCGTGATGACAATGCCTTCTTCTTGTTCAGACAATGTATATTCTACGCTCGGTGAAATTGTCAGCACCTGTTTTAGCTCCTCAAGACTCAACGCGTCATTCGATCCATCGGCCTTGAAAACAAAGGCTGAATCAATGGCCACACCAGCTGCATCCATCTGTGTTGGTGCAAGAATATATCCCTCTCGATATTCTGCTGCAAACACTTTGGTCACATCTTGATTCAAAAAAAGTGTGACACCAATTGTTACAACCACTAAGATAATAGCCGTTGCAATACTTAAAACTCTTTTTTTCATCCTATTCCCCATCCTTTCTTACCAAGCGACAATGTCGCACTGTAGATTCATTACATTTATTAGACGTCTTACATTTTAAAAATGTTCCATCGCCTCTATCTTCATGGCAACGGGTTGATCAAGTCGAATTGAATCCGGGGTCACTATACTATCATAACACAAAATCTGTACCCCTTTTTTCTGGGCTTCTTTAAGCGTCTTGGAAAATAAAGGATCTGTTTTTTGATTGGGTCGAAATATTGTAACTCCTTTTAACTGAACCACAAAAAGTATATAGCTTTGGAAGCCTTCATCGATGCTATCCATAAGTTCCCGAATATGCTTAGTTCCTCGAGTTGTTGGCGCATCCGGAAACATAGCCTCACCCTCTGCCTCCAAGGTCACCCCTTTGACTTCGATAAAGCCCTTTTTCCCGGTCTCTGCATTTTCATAATATATATCAAAACGGGATTTTTGAAAGGTCACTTCCCGTCGTAGCGTCGTAACCTCACCAATGATATTACGTAAATGGGGATTAGAGGTTATCGCCTCATAAGCAACGGCATTTGGAATCTGGGAATCGATATTGATAAGTATGCCATTTTTAAAAATGGCAATTAAAGAATATCGTGTCTTACGTTCCGGATTTTTGGCTGGTTCCAGATAAACCTGTGCTCCCTCAACAAAAAGTTCCGCACATCGACCTGTATTTTTAACATGAACCTCGACCACTTCTCCATCTAGATTCACCTGTGCAATAAATCGATTCATTCGTCGTATAAATGTGGCACTCACAACTGCATCATAATTCATATTCAACCTCAACTTTACTCTATAGTCATACCCTACTATGTCATTATATACTAAAAACATGGTATAATGAAGATGATAACTATTATTAGGCAAAACAAAGGAGTGTATTTCATGAAAAAACATCTTAGTTGCCTTCTCATTATCGTCATCGCTTTTAGCACAACTGTATGTACGCCCAAAGCACAGGAACGCTTCACTGACGTAGCATTGACACATTGGGCCTATGAATATATACACCAACTTGCTACAAAGGATGTCATCAATGGCTACCCTAACGGAGCTTTTTATCCTAATCAAGATGTCACTGCTGAACAATTTTTAAAAATGGTCGTTAGCACCATTGGCTATCCGAACCTAAACGCATCTTCAGATGATCCCAGCCTTTGGTCCAAACCCTATATCGAAAAAGCTTATACCCTCGGGATAATTCAAACCCCCGATGCCTTATATAACTTAGATTGGTCCGATGCTATTACGCGTGAAGTCGCTGCCGATCTTGCCATCAAGGCAGATCATCTTCTCCACAACACACCAAAAGATAGCATGGCGACTGAATCGAGCTACCCAATATCAGATATATACTTAATCAGCAACGCTTTAAAACCTTCGGTATATGATGCATTTGCAAGCGGCATCATTACAGGTTATGAAGATAAAACCTTCAAGCCCAAAGGATTATTGACCCGTGCTGAAGCCAGTGCGATTATTATGCGTATCACCAACATCGCCTTACGCCAGCCACAAGACACAACACTAGCTTTAGCACCTAGCTTACCCAAAAGCCGTGTTATCGCCATGACCGATGGCGAAGGTGATGATCGGGCATCCATGGTCCGTTTTTTGTTCTATGCCAACGAAATGGACATCGAAGCCATTATTCAGACCAATTCATATTATCAAATCAATGGAAATAGCCAGACGACAAATGTCTACTGGCTAGAAGATGTGATTGAAGCATATGGAAAAGACCTGAAGAATCTACGTATACATGATCCTAACTATCCCGATGCCTCTTTTCTCTTAGATAGGCTATACCTAGGAGATGAAGATCCAGAGCATGTTCAAAAAAATAATGACAAAGCCATACCTCCATTTGGAGCAACACCTGGCTCTAAAAAAATCATCGAAGTGCTCCTAAATGACGACCCACGTCCAGTATGGATACAAGCTTGGGGCGGATTAAACACAGCGGCTGAAGCACTTTATGAACTTAAATACAGTGGCAACTATAGTGCATCGGCATATAAAAAAGCGGCCGAAAAAACACGTATTTTTTCGATAACCTTTCAGGATAATAGCGGCGACTATATTCGGGAACACTTTCCTGAAGTCTTATTGATACGTAGTATGTCCTTTGATGATACCTGGGGTTATACCAACCCTCAAGACCAATGGACAGGGGAAGATTGGGTGACAGCTTATCTCTATAAACATGGAAACCTTGCTTCAAGATATACTAAGCTTTCGATTCTTGAAGGCGATACCCCTGCTTTTCTCAACAACCTTGCTAATGGACTACGTGCACACGAAAATCCTACCTTTGGCGGTTGGGGCGGACGCTTTTTTTCAAAAGATGGGCACTACTACACGGATGTTAAAGATGGCGGTTCTATCTATACTGCTGTTAAAAAATATATTCCTGCAGCGCAAAATGACTTTGCTGCCCGCCTAGATTGGGCAATGCATAATACCTATGCAAAAGCGAACCATCATCCGATGATTCGCCTAGATGGTCCGCGTGATTTTGTTGTTTCACCAGGAGATGATATTGAGCTTTCTGCGCGTGGAAGCTACGATCCAGATGGCGATAAAGTAACCTATACATGGGCACAGGATAAAAACGCCGGAACTTCCTCTGCCTCCATTAGCCTTCAAAACAACCACTCCTTGACAGATGCATTCTTTATTGTTCCAACATCAGCAAAACCCGGAACTACCATTCACGTAATTCTGGAAGCTGTCGATGATGGAACCCCTCAGTTGGTACGATATGAACGCCTCATTTTTCACGTGGAGTGAAAGTGCTCAACAGCTGCCCGCTCAATATCTAACCCGTTGACATAGTATCGCATAAACTGTTCAAAGCCTTCCACATCTTCGATAACAGGATCTATGCGCGTTGACTCTTGCTGCGAAAATACTTGTGTATCTAAAAAGGATTCTAATCGCTTATCTTGCTTAGCATAGTCAAGATAAGCGGCCAATATGGCAATCCCCCATGCTCCACCTTCTCCAGCCGTTTCCATGACTTCAACCGGAGCGTTGACCGCCGCCGCCATTAAGCGTTGGCCGACGCCAGGCGTCTTAAATAAGCCTCCATGACCTAACATCTTATCCAGAACCACTTTTTCTTTTTTTAACAATATATCTGTCCCTATTTTCATAGCACCAAGTGAGGTCTGCAAGTGCACACGCATAAAGTTAGCAAGACTAAACGTGCTGTCAGACAAACGTGTAAATAAGGGTCTTCCTTCTTCAAATTTTGTGATGTGTTCACCCGAGAGGTATCCATAGGCAAGAAGGCCTCCCCCATCTGCCTCCCCTTCAAGTGCTTTGTTATACAAGGCTTGATAAAGTGTCGTCTTATCTATAGATGCACCAAAAAGTTGTCCGACTTCATCAAATATATTCACCCATGCATCCAAATCCGAAGTACAGTTGTTTGAATGGGCCATCGCAACCAATTTTCCTGATGGTGTCGTCACAAGGTCAAGCTCTTTATAGACTCTGGATAATTCGTTTTCAAGTACGACCATGGCAAAAATAGATGTTCCTGCAGATACATTACCCGTGCGTTCAGCGACACTATTTGTTGCTACCATTCCTGTCCCCGCATCACCTTCTGGTGGGCATAGCGGAATATCCCCGCAAAGTTCTCCACTTGGATCGATTAATCTAGCGCCTTCTGGTGTAAGCGTTCCTGCATCCTCTCCCGCAACTAAAGTTTTTGGTAAGATGTCGCCTAACTTCCATGCAAATCCTTTTCCCGATATATGTTCATCAAATGCTTCAATCATCCGTGGATGAAAGGTTTGGTGATGAATATCAATCGGAAACATCCCTGATGCGTCGCCAATGCCCAAAACTTTATTCCCGGTTAGCTTCCAATGAACGTATCCTGAAAGCGTCGTTATGTAGTCAACCTCACGAACATGTTCTTCTTGATTAAGAATCGCTTGATATAGATGAGCAATACTCCATCGCTGGGGTATGGGATAATTGAATAAATCCATCAATTGCACAGAAGCCTCTTGTGTAATATTGTTGCGCCATGTCCGAAAAGGAACTAATAGGTGTTCATGCTTATCAAAAGCCAAGTATCCATGCATCATGCCACTGATTCCCATCGCCTTGACGGTCGAAAGTTTTGCTCCATAGCGTTGATTTACATCCTTTTTCAAAGCTTTATAGCTCTCTTGAAGCCCGTTCCATACCTCGTCCAGTGTATATGTCCAAATCCCTTGTTCATAAGAATTCGTCCATGCATGCTCACCTGATGCAATCGGTTTATAGTCCGTATCAATAAGCACAGACTTGATACGTGTTGAACCCAGTTCAATCCCAAGAACAGCCTTCCCCTCTTGGATCCTATGTTTAATCATTTCACTTTGATTCATGCTTTTCTCCTTTGCCCTAGCTTGTATGATCAAGGTACTAACAAGACTTTGATAACACTTCCGCTAAGTGCCAACTCAAAAGCTTCTGTAAACGCTTCCAACGGATATTGTGCTGCAACGATATCATCTGCTGTGACTAACTTACGCTTTAATAAATCGATAGCGACCGGATATGTATAGGGTCCCAAATGTGAACCGCGTATATCCAGTTCTTTACGGTCTCCAATTACACTCCAATCCGTGGTTGTCTCTTTTCCAAAGACACTAAATTCAACAAAACGTCCCAGTTTTCGAATCATTTCCAAGCCTTGTGTTACCCCAATCGGTGATCCTGTTGCCTCAATATATACATCACAACCATATCCTTGTGTTAATGCTTTGACCTCGCTAATGGCATCTGTTTTTTGGGGATTAATGGTTATATCTGCACCAAGTTTTTTCGCCATCGCCAAGCGCTCATCACTAACATCTAATACGATTAACGTCTTTGGTGTCTTTAAGCGTATAAGCTGAACCATACATAACCCTAAGGTTCCTGCGCCTGCAAGAACGACAACATCTTCATATTCTATGGTTGCCCGTTGCACCGTGTGCACTGCACATGCTAGAGGCTCAATAATACTAGCTTCTTCAAGTGAAAGTTCTTTTGGAATCTTATAGATTTTACTTACATTGTAGATCTTCATGTATTCTGCCATTCCACCATCAGCAATACCACCTTGGAATCCATACATATCATGAACTTCACACATCCAATATTGACCCGATTGACAGAATCGGCACTTTCCACAGGGCTTAATTTGGTCGGTTATTATACGATCTCCGATTTGTATATCATATTTTTCAGCGGCACCTTCACCTAATTCAACGACGGTTCCAAAGAATTCATGTCCCGGTATAACCGGTGCCTTCATCCATGGATTTTCTCCACCCCAAAACATACTGGCGCCATGATACGCTTTCATATCACTGCCGCATATCCCACAGGCACCGATTTTAATAATGACTTCTTCAAATCCGGCTTTTGGAATATCTACACTTTCAACTTTGTAATCTTCTGGTCCATAGGCTACCACTGCTTTCATTTTTTCGCTCATTATCTTTTCCTTCTTTCTTCGTTATATAGAGTTGATTAGTCACGTTTTCTACTACTTAAATAAACTGCTGCAATAATGATAAGCCCCTTAAATATTCGTTGAATATAAGGCGATACACCAATCAGATTAAGCCCATTGGTCAAGACGCCAAGCATGACGGCTCCAATCAAGGTGCCCACAATATGTCCGCGTCCACCGGCAATATCTGTTCCACCAAGAACCACTGCGGCGATTGCATCCAGTTCAAAACCTTCTCCTGCCATGGGTTGTCCTGACATGAGACGGGATGTGATAATGGTTCCCCCAATGGATGCTGTGATTCCACTAATAACAAAGGGGAGAATAATATATAACTTGGTCTTAATTCCTGATAGTCGAACAGCCTCTTCATTGCCTCCAATAGAGTATATATAGCGCCCCATTGCTAAATGATTCAAGATAATATAGGCTAAAATATAGACAATCGCCATAATCACTACAGGCACCGGAACAACACCGAGTACATATCCCCGCCCAATAATTGAAAACTGATCTGGTAAACCATTAAGCGGATAACCGCCTGTATAAAGTAAGGCAAGTCCTCTAGGAATTTGCATCATCGCTAGGGTTACAATAATTGCAGGTAACTTTGCAAAGGCAATCAAGACACCGTTAATCGTTCCAAAAAGTGCACCAATAAGAATTCCCAACAAAATCGCTACGCCAATAGGCATGCCAAAATCTGCCATTGCCGCTGCCATCATTGTTCCTGAAAAAGCCATAATCGATCCAACCGATAGGTCAATTCGAGAGCTAATAATCACAAAGGTCATCCCAGTTGCCAATATAGAATTAATCGTGACTTGTCTTAATACATTACTAATATTGGATGATGTTAAAAATTCAGGAGAAAAAAGCGCCATGACAATACACAAGACGACCAGTGCAGTGATGGTAAACATCATCGGTTCATCAAAGAGTTTCTGTATTATGGATCGTAATGCTGCTATTTGACTATTTGACTTTCTTTTGCTCGTATTATCCATTTTGCTTACCTCCAGTAGCATAGTACATGATTTCTTCCTGGCTTGTCTCATCTGTAATCAGCTCACCTGTAATGCTTCCACCATAAACGGTCAGCACGCGGTCACTGACACCTAATACCTCCGGTAGTTCTGAAGATATCATGATAATCCCCAAACCTTCATTTGCTAAATCACGCATTAATTTATGAATTTCATATTTTGCTCCCACATCAATTCCGCGAGTCGGTTCATCAAAAATCAAGATATGACAATCTGTATTCATCCACTTGGCCAGTACAACCTTTTGCTGGTTTCCACCACTCAGATTTTTTACTTTTTGCATTAGATGGGGTGTTTTGATATTGAGTGAATCAATATATTTTTTAGCAATTTTATTTTCATCACTTTGTTTTCTAAATCCAAATCGACCACATGATTTTTTCATGTTGGACAATGTAATATTATCCTTTACAGTTGCCTCAAGGATAAGTCCCTGTGTCTTTCTATTTTCAGGCACAAGACCAATACCATAGTTTAGCGCTTGATGCGGCGAATGAATCGCTACAGGTTTATCCTCTAATAGTACTTGCTTACTCTGTGCACGATCCGCGCCGATAAGTAGACGAATAAGTTCTGTACGTCCTGCACCTACAAGACCTGCAATACCAAGAATCTCTCCTTGTCTTAATTCAAAGCTTGCATTCTTTACATATTTTCCTCGATTAAAATTACGTGCCTTTAATATGATTTTATTTTTTTTGATACTGTCATATGGTGGCTTTTGAGGGTATTGATTGTCACCTAACTCTCGCCCAACCATCATTCGGACAATGTCTTTTGCAGTTACATTTTTGACCAAATCCGTTCCTGCAAAAATTCCATCCCTTAGGCAAGAAAATCGGTCACAAATTTCAAAAATCTCATTCATATGATGGGATATAAAAATCATCGTTACGCCATCTGCTTTGAGTTTCTCAATCAGTTCAAAGAATTTCTTTGTCTCACCTTCGGTTAAACTGGCTGTCGGTTCATCCATAATTAATACTTGCGGATTCTCCATGAGTGCTTTGATAATTTCAACGATTTGCTGTTGCGCTACGGTTAAACGATCAACCGGTATATCTAGATTAACTTCCACTCCGATTTTATCTAGAAGCTTTTGTGCCTGACTTTTCATCTTTTTGCGATCTAGAATCCCTGAAGATCTTTTTAATTCCTTGCCAAGAAAAATATTCTCATAAGCATTTAAATACGGTACAAGACTAAATTCCTGATGAATAATGCTAATTCCAAGCTTCTGGGCTTCTTTTGGATCCAAGATACTCATCGGTTTGCCTTTAAATAAAATAACGCCTTCGGTCTGTTGGTAGATTCCAACTAGTATCTTCATAAGCGTGGATTTACCCGCTCCATTTTCTCCGACGAGTGCATGAATCTCTCCTGCATATATATCTAACGTCACGTCATGAAGTGCCGTCACCCCAGGAAATCTCTTGGTAATATTTTTAATTTCTAGTATTTTCTCCAAGAAAACACCCCCTTTTTAGTTATGTGAAAAGTGAGGATGTATAGCGGAAAACCGCTATACATCTATAGGTTTTACCAAGTAAATCCTTCTGCATTTTCTTTTGTCAGTTTTTTCACTTCAATCGGCATCACTTCTGGAACAATCGATCCCCAGTATTTTGCAAGAGCAATCCCCAAACCAATACGTACTTGGTCGCGTGGGAATTGTGCCACTGTACATTTAAAGATGTCACCGTTTAAGATTGCATCGACCGCTTCTGGATGTCCATCCACGCTATATAAGCCAATATCTTTTTGCGCTGACTCAATCGCTGCCAAAGTTCCAAGGGCTCCACCATCATTGACACTAAAAATCGCAGAAAGGTCTGGATGTGCCTGCATCATGTTCTCTGTAACGGTCATTGCTTTATCTCTTTCTTGCTGACCATTTTGATTGTCAACGATTTCAATTCCCGGATAATTTGCAACGGCAGCTTTAAACCCTTCAACACGCTCAAGAATTGGAACCACCGGAATACCGTTTAAGATAGCAACTTTTCCTTCTCCACCTAAGTCTTCTGCCATTTGCTCTCCTGCCAAATAACCTGCATCATAGTTTTTGGATCCGGCAAAAGAATCAATGGGTCCATTTGCCTGCGCATCAATCGCAACGACAATAACACCCGCATCTTTGGCTTGAATAACTGCCGCTTCAACGCCTACACTATCCGTTGGGTTGATCAAGAGTATATCAATCTCTTTTTGAATCATATCTTCAATATCACTAATCTGTTTGTTCACATCATGCGATGCATCTGTCGTGATAGCCGTAGCACCAATCGAAGCACACGCTTCTTCAAAAGCTTCGTGCATCGTTACAAAATATGGGTTATCCATGTCTTGAAACGACATCCCTATAACAAGATCACCCGTTGCATTTGCACTGCCTGAACCGCTATCATCTGTTGATGCATCTTGCTTAGCTGTTGTTCCTGAAGTTTCATCTTTACCTGAACCGATTGGTTCTTGTGTACATCCGCTAAGTACGAGTGCCAATACTAATATCATTGCTACCATAATTCCAAAACGTGTTCTTTTCATTGCTTATCTCTCCTTTGATTTTTTTAGTTGGTGTTGAACGCGTAACTATCCCCACAAGCCTCCTTTCATACTTGCTACATTGTTAACTTTAAATGCCTTTAACGTGTCAAAAAAAGCCTTACAGATTTGTGAATGATGTGTCATCACAAATTATCTGTAAGGCTTTCATAACCTTTTTCAAATGCCACTCATAAGCATTTTGTATTTTATTTTTGAATTAATTCATTGGCTTCGATAATTTTTTCGGCTAATGTTGCCATCTTGATATTTTTATCTCGGCTCATCTTTTGAAGCTTTTTCATCGCTTCATGTTCTCGCAAATGATGATTTTCCATCAAAATTCCTTTGGCCCTCTCGATGTACTTACGGTCTTCATACTTTTTTTCCGTTTTTATCAGCTGTTGTTCGATATTTTTATAATCTAAAAATCTGCTATTACTTGTCTGTATCGCCACTTTGATGTCTTGTTTGGATATAGGTTTAATTAAATATGCATATACTCCAACTTCATTGGCTTTCTTGACTAATTTTTGATCATGGTATCCGCTAACGATAATACTGGGGATCGATAGTTTTTCATTGATCTGTCTAAGTGCATCAATACCATTAATAATAGGCATATTGATATCCATAATAACCATATCCGGTTTTTTTTCTAGTACCTGCTTAACTGCATCCTTACCATCTGTTGCTTCTCCAATTACTTCATGTCCTAGTTCTTCCAGATTCGCTTTGAGTCCCATAAGTGAAATATACTCATCTTCAGCAATAATAACCTTCATAAAATCCCCTTTCATTAAAACCATTATCTGCCTAAAAAAATTCTTTCCGAATCTAATCTGATATTAACTTTTGCACCTGAATCATTGGTAAATTCAATAACGCCTTTGAATTCATTCTTGATCATGGATGTTACAATGGTCAACCCTAAACTTTTGTCTTTTTCTATATTAAAGTTTGGGGGAAATCCTTTTCCATTATCATGAATCTGAACATAGACTCCATTATGTTTTTTATATCCCAATATCATGACTTTTTTGTTCATATGCACCTGATCTGTAAATGCATATTTGTTACAGTTACAAATCAATTCATTAATCAATAAAGCAATCGATGTCGCTTTACTATAGGGTATAAACATATCTTCAAAATCCACTTCTATATCCACATCGGATTCCAATTCTGAAAATTCAATGATGACACTAATAAGCTCTTTGATATTGATGATACTGCGTCCCAATTGATCTTTTGATAACAAATCATGGACAGCGGCAATACTTTTAATTCTAGAAATCGTATTATCCAATATATTTTCAACTTCATTCTTATATTCTTGACTGATATATCTTTTTTGCAAGGCAATATAGCTGCTGATTGCTTGTAAATTGTTTTTTATTCGATGATGGCTTTCTTGCAGCATCGCTGAACGTCCGATAAGACGCGTATCTTCAATAGATATTGCCGCCTGTTGAGCAAATGCCATTAAATATTTTGCTTCTTCTTTTGAATGTACGTATGTTTCCTTATAAAAAATCTGTATAACACCTGCCACTCTTGAGCGAATACTTAACGGGACACAGATAAGGGTTTTAACTTGTCCTTTTTCTTTAAAATACGAACAAAATTCTTTATCACGATGATTCGAGTAAAATAGCGTATCTTCATCCAATAGCTGAAAAACAAAGTCTTCACGAACTTTTACATGCAAGGGTTCATCCTTATGATATACGTAAGTATCAATTTTTGTACGTGTACTATAATCTAACAAATCAATACACGTCCCATCACAATTCATGGCTTTTGACACACTTTGAGCTAAAAACAACAGAACGTCCTTTAATTCATACTCGGAAGTTAAAAGTTCAGCTGCTCGAAAAACACTATTGAGTACCTCTTCATTTTCATCATATTTTATATCCAGATGACTATCTTGAACACTATTATCTTTTTTAAAACTATAACTATCCAAAAGGCGAAGAAGTTTACGCGGATCATTTTTAGCTTCTGCTGCTGTAAATTTACCTACGCTTTTACCTTTTGACAATACTGAAATATTATCAGCAATCTTTAATGCTTCTTCCCAGTTTTTTGTTACATAGATGACACTGCCTCCATGCCGCTTATATTCTTGTAAAATTTTAAATAGTGTCGAGACTTTTGATGTGCTTAAGTTTTCTGTCGGCTCATGTAGGACAACCAGCTGCGGGCTATGCATAAATGTCTTGGCTATTTCTAATAACTTGCATTGCTCTTGTGTCAACCTTGCTACTTTTTCTTTGACATGGATATGTATATTCAGATGCTGTAACACTTCTTCTGATTTTTTCTTGATTTTTCTCCAATGGATAAATTGTGTTCCTCGAATTTTGGGCAAACGGTTCAGCCATAAGTTCTCAGCTACCGTCAAATGACGAACCAAAGAATTTTCTTGAAATAAAAAGGCTATATCTTGATTCGATCGATTCAATAAGGACTTGGGGCTTAAGTGCTGACCATCGTAAAACACTTGTCCTTCTTCCAGGGGTGTAATCCCCGCCAACACAGATACAAACGATTTTTGTCCGGAATTATTTTCACCGACGATAACATGTATCTCACCTCGTTTTAATTCAAGGGAAATATTTGAAATTTTAAATCCATCAGGACTTTGCCCTGCCAAGTTAACAACTTTTAATATTGTATCTGACACGCATTGTTCTCCAATCGTATAAAAATTACAATAAAAAACACCTATCTATTGTCACATTTGTAATATGACATGTAGTAGGCATCCATAACCAACACATATTCACCAACCATAAGTGAATTATTTCTCAACTTCTGTACAAATTATACAATGGCTATAATGAATTGTCAACACATTTTTTAAAATTCTTGTCAAACACGCATCAAATACTCTTAATTTGCTCAGAAAAAAACCCCTGAATCATTGATCCAGGGGTTAAGCGTCTATATATTATAAATAATTATAGGCTAACTACGTTTTCAGCTTGAGGGCCTTTGTTTCCTTCAACTACGTCGAATTCTACTTTTTCGCCTTCTTCTAAAGTTTTGAAACCGTCTTTTTGGATTTGTGAGTAATGTACGAATACATCATTTCCTTCGTCTGAAGTGATAAAACCAAATCCTTTGTCTCCATTAAACCATTTAACTGTTCCTGTCATAATAAATTACCTCCGAATTTTTATTTCCTTGATTCATTTGTAACATAAAACTATAGCTTTCTTTCAATAAAAATTCAGCTGATAATTTGATACACATAATACAAGGTTGATTTAATCATACACTATTTTCAGAAAAAATCAAGTCTTTTTAGCAAATTTGTATGATTTTTTCTAAATTTCCTTCAAAAAAATGAGTATTAATTATAGTTTTCCCTCAATTTTAATTCTTGGAAGGAAATTAACCGTTTTCTTTTTTGATCATATATTTGTAATAAGGCCAGTTTTAAACTCTCTTTAAAGCCAACTGTCTTGACACCTTGCAACTCATTTATACTGTAATAACACTTCTTCAGATGATAGTTTGGAATTCGTGAATTCAAGTGATGAATATGATGGTAGCCAATGTATCCACTAAACCATTCTAAAATGGATGGAAGCTGATAGAATGTACTTCCCTTTAACGCGGCATCGACACTATTCCATTCACTGGCTTCTTCCCAGTAGACATCTTCAAATTGATGCTGTACGTAAAACATCCACACGCCGATGGATCCTGCAACAAACATCACCGATAGCTGAATCAAAAGATAGGCTTCTATACCAAACATCAAGGACAATACGATTGCTTGTACCAAAATTCCAACATTTGTAACTACATAACCGATATGCTCTTTTTGAGACGCATGTTTTGTTGGAAAACGTTGTAGAATGGTAAAAAGAAAAATCGGTGCCACGCCAAAAAGAAATAGCGGATGTCTAAACAACCGATACCAACCTTTCATTAATACAGGCTGTGCCTTATATTCTTCAACCGTTAACGTCCATATGTCCCCTGCGCCTCTTCGATCAAGGTTACCTACTGCGCCATGATGGATATTATGATCTTTTTGCCAGGCAGGATATGATGTAAATGTGAGAATTCCAAAGAAAAATCCAAGCCTTCGATTCCATTTTTCACTAGCGGTAAACGATTGATGCGTACAATCATGGAAAAGGATAAATACGCGAACCATAAATAATCCATTTAAAATTATTAAGGGAATCAGAACAAACCAACTCACCTGTGCTTTATATAGATACATGGTAAACATTAATAAAGCTATATATACTACAACTGTATTCATTATCTGACTGATAGCTTTTTTTAGACTCGGTGTTGCAAAAGGTTTTAACTGTTGATTCCATTCTTTTCTTGTCATAATATCTCCTTTACGATAATATGTAGTATTGATAACTACTTATTATTGTAATGGTAATGATTATCATTGTCAAGCTTTTTTGACTTTTTTTACCACATCATTTCCCCTTTATTGTATTCTCTTTTATCTCCAGTTGACGAAAAATCCTAATCACAATCTATATTGATTTGATTTCATTCCAATCAATGATATAATTAAAAGCAATGATATACAAATATGTTGCACCATATTATGAAATCTACCTTAACAACTATAATGGAAGCATATAGAGGGGAAAAATGACGACTGTATTGATAGTTTCGGAAAACAGGAAATTTTTAAAAAACATATGTGAAACACTTGTTGAATACGAAAACATAGTGATAAAAATAGTAAACTACAGTACAAGTGCCTTTGATGCTTTTGTGTCGCATAAACCTGATGTGATCATCATTGATTCTCTTATTATGATACCTCTGCATATTTTATTGAATGAACTTAAACAATGCCGTTGGCCATTTTCTATTCTCATTTATGGTGAAATAAAAGAGCTAGCTAATTGGAAAGATCTTAATATTAAATGCATTGAAAAAAAAGATCTACAAGAGGTGGGACGTATCATACTCGATACTAAAACTCAAGCATTAAGCGCTACTTTAAAAACTTCTACATATAACTCAACGAAAAAATTAAAAAGTGAATCCTATTTCATTACACCTGAATATTATCACATCCTAATATCCAAATACGTTGGACATGACAATGTTATTCATGATGACACTCTAAAAAAATTGAACCAACATATAGATACTTTAGGAAATCCCGAAATTTTTAATGTTTTAAATCAAGATATCATCATAGCCTTTAAACAATCTGACATCAAAATATCTAATGCCCTTAATAAAGTCCATTCTATTATAAAATATTATATCAGCCCTAATTATGTTTCCATATACGCAAAAAAGATTCGGTGGGATAATGTGAATAGTATTTGTATGGAATTATTAACCGCTACAGATTTTTGTTACTTTTTTCATGGCGAAAGTGTCAACTATACCTTAATGACTGAGCGACTCAAAAAAAGTAGCTTTCAAAAGAATATTTATTTTATAACTGATATTTTTACAGATATCATCAAAAATGACATCGTATCATTGAAGGAACGCTTAGCCAATATTTATTTGCATAACATAAAAGCCACCTTAGATAACGCTTCTTTACGTCATTTTAGAGACACACTAACTTTTGCAAATGCTTTTTTCTCTAAAATGCTTACGCTTCCTCTTGAACGGCATAATACAAACTATATATCTATAGAAAACGAATTTGAAGATGTATTAGATGCATTTGTTACATTGGCAACAAAGCTTAACGAGTTAAAATTTTCTGATATTGTCTCAAATGCCATGATTTATTCATTTCAACATTATGGTGAAGAATTATCCTTACAAGATATAGCGAAGGCTCTTTCTGTATCAAAGATGCATTTAAGCCGGGTCTTTAAGCTACAAACACATATGACCTACTTAGAGTTTCTACAAGGCTATCGCCTTTTTATAGCCAAGGAACTGTTGATAAATGATCAAAGAATGATTAATGAAATCGCTGCTATGACAGGTTACGAAGATTCACGATATTTTTCAAAAATGTTCAAAAAGAATGTAGGTATCTCTCCAAAAGAATATCGGAGCAAACATCAAAATGGCATATTCTAACTCTTATAAAAAAAATATGCATAAACATACTATGTAAGGTGGATGAACTATGAAAGCATTCGTTAGAACGAAAAATAAAAATATATTACTCAACGAAATCCCGGAAGTCTTTATATTAAATGATAACGAAGTGAAAATCGCTTTGGAATACTCTTCATTTTGTCGCGATGATATGCGATTTGAAGATGATAGTGATATATTTTCTTATATTGGTACGCTTGGTCATGAAGGCGTTGGTCGAGTTACAGAAGTTGGCAGCGCTGCTTTTTATAATGGATTTAAGGTCGGTGACAGAGTATTAATTATCCCATGGCATTTTTGTGGTGAATGCGAGATGTGCCTGGAGCAAAAAATTCATTATTGCGCAGAAGCACATATAGCCATGGGAACCATGGCACAATATGTTGTAAGAAAATATACGCATTTAATAAAAATTCCAGATAAGATGACTTATAAACAGGCTATATTAATTGAGCCTTTGGGATGTGTTTTAGAAGGAATTAGTAAGCTGGATATTGATTTTGATAAAGAAGTATTAGTCATAGGCGCTGGACTCATAGGAATAATATTTATTCATTTACTTAAAAAAAAGGGCGTTAAAAATATTACGGTTATTGAACCTATTCCAGAAAGGCAAAAACTTGCTAAAGCCTTTGGAGCCGATAATGTCATTGATTTAAACAGCTCCAATCTACAGTTAAAACTTTCAGAATTCAGTAATTTTAGAGGATTTGACATTGCCATTGAAACATCATCGAATATTCAAATGCTTAAAGAGGCTACAAATACTTTGACCAAAGGCGGAACACTAATGATTTTCACATACTATGGTAGTTCAGAGCATATAACATTTTCCGCATTAGATATGTATGCTTCAAATTTAAGTGTCATTTGGTCTAGTTTTTGTAGCCTTCCTAATTTTTACAAATCAATTGACATTATTATGCGAACAAAATTTGATTCGCTGATTACAAAAGAGTTTGATTTCAAAGATATAACCAAAGCGTTAGAAAAGTTTAAAACTTTTGATTACATAAAAATAGGCATTAAGAATTTTAATCTTCTTTAAATTTTATAATCCGTTCTTTATCGATTATGGACTCCTTTTATCGGGGTCCTTTTTTATATCTATATTTATTTTTCTCTAAATGATAGTTATACATAATACTCCTAGCACATCAATAAATTCACCAAATAAAACACGCAAAAATTAGAACATCAATATATTCCACCTTTATATATACCTCAACTATATATCGTTCATTGAGAACATTCGTTGAACTTTATATAATAAAAAGCACACGAATAACTTAATTTTAGGAGGTTTGTTATGTATAGTGAAAGCAAAAAAACAGAACTAAATGCGTTTGCCAAAAACATCAGAATTCAATCTTTAGAACAATTTGCAAGTAGAGGGTTTGGTCATCTGGGAGGGGCCATGTCGATTGTAGAAATATTAGCTGTTTTATATGGAGATGTTATGAACTATGATCCAAAAAATCCCAAAATGAAAGATCGCGATCAATTTGTCTGTTCTAAAGGACATGCCGGTCCTTCTGTGTATGCAACATTAGCTTTAAAAGGATTTTTCGATACCGAAGAGTTAAAGACATTAAACCAACCAAAGACAAACTTACCGAGCCACTGTGACATGTTAAAAACCAAAGGTATTGATGTGACTACTGGCTCGCTTGGTCAAGGAATTTCTTTAGCTTCTGGTGTTGCCTATGGTATGAAACTTAATGGTTATGCAAGCAGAGTCTTTTGTATCGTGGGTGATGGTGAATTACAAGAAGGGCAAAACTGGGAAGCAATTATGAATTCCGCCCATAAAGGAATAGATAATTTAGTTGTTTTTGTCGACAGAAATTTTATGCAGCTTGATGGTGAAGTTAAAAATGTAAATGACATAACTGATATCGCCGCTAAATTTTCAGCATTTGATTGGAATACTATTAATGTTGAAAATGGACATGATGTTGAATTAATTGCCAAAGCTGTAAAAAAAGCAGATCAGTTTAAAGGTAAACCAACGGCGATTATATGTAATACATTAAAAGGCAAGGGTGTAGTTTGGGCTGAAACTGAGTGGAACCATCACGTTCCCGTTACCAGAGAAGCTGCCGATATCGCTATAGAAGCATTAAACGCATAATAAAGCAATCGAAGAAAAGGAGATATTTTATGAGTATACAATTATCAAAAACAAGTAAATTAAATGAAAATACTATAGCTTCTGTTTACAGTGACTATCTATTTGAAGGTATGGGAAGAAATCAAAAGTTAATGCATATAGAATGTGATCTAGGTCTTTCGATTGTCAAATTTGATATTTTTAAATTTGCTGAGCAATATCCGGACCGCTTTGTCAATGTAGGTATTGCTGAAGCTAATGCCGTAGGTTTTGCTTGTGGTCTATCCCACCAGAATTTTATCCCTTATGTACATTCTTTTGGTCCATTTATGTCTCGACGTGTAGCTGATCAAGTATTCATGGCCGGCGCATATTCAAACGCAAATGTCAAGCTGATTGGCTCTGACCCTGGTATTGTAGCGGCTTATAATGGGGGTACACATATGCCTTTTGAAGATATCGCCATCATGCGTTCTATTCCAACAATAAAGATTGTTGAACCTGCCGATAACGTAAGTGCTAAAGCACTATTTCCATTAATTGAGAAAGATTATGGTATGTATTATATACGTCTTGCCAGAAAAAATGTTGTCGATATTTATGAAGAAGGCACTTCTTTTGAAATAGGAAAAGGAAATATCTTGTGTGAAGGTACCGATGTAACAATTTTTGCCATGGGTGTCATGCTCGAAGAAGCTCTTAAAGCTGTTCACCTGCTAAAAAATGAAAACATTTCAGCAAAGCTTGTTGATATGTTCACCATCCGTCCATTAGATAGAGATTTAATTATTCAAAGTGCTAAAGAAACAGGCGCTATTGTAACTTGTGAAAATCACAGTGTCAATGGTGGTTTAGGAGATGCTGTTTCTCAAGTCGTTTTCGAAGAACATATTGTTCCTGTTGAACGAATTGGCGTCAAAGAAAAATTTGGTCAAGTTGGAGATATGGACTTTTTAAAAGAGGAATATAACTTAACGGCTAAGGACATTGCTAACGCTGCAAAGGTAGCTATTTCTAAAAAGGAGAGTGTATACCATGAAAAGAAAAATGGCCATTTTAGTTGATAAAAAGAAATTTGAAATTCTTGAAGAAGATATCCCCGCATTGCAACCACATGAGATTATGTTTAAAACTGTTTCCGTTGGCATGTGCCATTCAGATATGCCCACATATGCTGGAGATGCAGCTATGTGGTTTGATGAATATGGACACTATACAATGATCAAAGATATTCAATATCCGACCCTCGTAGGTCATGAAGCAGTCGGCATTGTTGAAGAAGTAGGGTCTGACGTTACAACTTTTGAAGTTGGAGACTATGTCGCAGGTAGTTCAATCGTTATGGGCTACTCTTCTCATACTTTAGCCCCAGCAAAATTTTGTATTAAACTCCCAAAAACCATTCCTTTAAATGAATTAAAGTATTGGTTACTTGAACCAACCATTTGTTGTGCCAACATCGCTAAAGCTGCTTCACCAAAATTCGGTGATATTGTTGCCGTTGTAGGTTGTGGTATGATGAATCTTCTGACAATGAAAGCATTAAGCCACAGTAGTGCAAAAAAAATTATCGCTATAGACCTAGACGATAGCCGTTTAGCTCTAGCAAAAAAATTTGGGGCTACTCACACCATAAATCCTAAAACCACTGATTTTAAGGCTGAAATCAATCGTTTAACAAATAATAAAGGAGCCGATAAAGTCATTGAAGGGACCGGAAATCTAAAAGGCTTAAAAACGGCAATAAAGGCTGTAAGATATGCTGATATTTTTGGAGTACAAGGTCGTGGCGAAGTATATACCTTATCGCTTTATAGCCACAAAGAAAATTGGGACCCTGAACTTGGTTATGAACTTATGTTTCATTCTCCTATTATACATGTTACCCATCCACCCTATATTAATGATTTTGAAAAATTAGCTAATGACACCATAGATGCTATTCAAAAAAAAGTTTTGCCAATCTCTAGTTTAATTACACATGAATTCAAAATCGATGATATACAAAAAGCATTTAAACTTATGGAAAGTGGGAATTCAAATTATATTAAAGGTATCATAACCTTTTAAAAAGGCTTTATTGCATCACCTGTTAAAGGATTAAAATAGTACATATGAACAAAAAAAATGATAACTAGAATTAAATCCTAAAAATTTTTACATCATTGTGTCATATTTATTTGATATTATAAAGAAGTAGTATATAGATATAAATTATGAGAATGACGAGGTGAGGCAATGAATATCGCATTTTTCTTAACGCCTAAACATGAAATAGTTACACTGACAGAATCAATGACTTTACGACAAGCCATGGAAAAGATGGAATATCATAAGTATTCAGCTGTTCCAGTCATTGATGATGAAGGGCGTTATAGATATACATTATCAGAAGGAGATATCCTGTGGTATGTTAAAGATCATATGGATTTAAGTATAAAAAATTCTGAAAAAGTTAATATAAGCCAAATAGAAAGGTCCAGAAGTATTGAAGCGGTGTCAATTAATAAAGAGTTTTCTGTTGTAGAGGAATTGACGCAATATCAAAACTTTATTCCGGTGGTGGATGATACTGGAATCTTTATAGGGATTATCAGACGCGGTGATATAATCGCTAGGCATTTTGAATATGATAACAATAGGAAAGTACGAAAATTCAAGCGCAATTGGGCCGAAGCATAAAGGTTAAAAAGAATAAGGCTGTTGCACTAACGTTTAGTTAGTGTGCAGCCTTTCTTTATATACATAACATCAAAACTTGCGATACCGCTGATAGCGTTTTTCAGTCAGCGTATCTTTGGGCAGCTCCATTAATTCTTTTAAGGAATAGATCAACTTATCTTTAAGGAGTTCTACAATCAAGTCAAAGCTTTCATGTGCTCCGTCATAGGGCTCTGTGACCACCGAATCGATAACTTTGAGATTTTTAAGCTCCTGAGCGGTAATCTTCATCTCCTCAGCCACTTTAGGGGCTAGCGAACCATCTTTATAGAGAATGGATGCAAAGCCTTCTGGCGACAATATAGAATAGATAGCATTCTCAAACATCCAAACTTCATCAGATACTGCAAGGGCAAGAGCTCCGCCACTACCACCTTCACCAATAATAATGGAGATAATCGGCACCTTAAGATTACTCATCTCAAAAAGATTGCGTGCAATGGCTTCTCCTTGTCCACGCTCTTCTGCTTCAAGTCCGCAAAAGGCTCCGGAGGTATCCACAAAGCATACAATGGGTCGATTAAATTTCTCAGCTTGCTTCATTAAACGTAAAGCTTTACGATAGCCATCGGGATTAGGCATGCCAAAGTTTCGCTTAACCTTTTCCTTGGTTTTAAATCCTTTTTCTTGACCGATAAAAGTAACCGATATCTCGCCAAGCATACCAATTCCGCCAATAATGGCTGCATCGTCATGATAATAACGATCACCATGCAATTCAATGAAGTTTTCGCTAAAAGCTTCAATATATCGCTGCGCCGTCGGTCGGTCGGATCGTCTTGCTTTTAGTACTCGCTCCCAAGCCTTCATTCAATCACCTCTTCTCTTACATCATCTATTTCTCCATCTGATTTATCATCACTTTTATAATGATGTAGTACCAAAAGCTGGTGTAGTCTATCTCTTAGTTGTTTTCGTTCAACAATCGCATCTACAAATCCATGCTCAAGTAAAAACTCTGCTGTCTGAAAACCTTCCGGCAGTTCTTGACGAATCGTATCTCGAATAACCCGCGGTCCTGCAAAGCCGATAAAGGCACCGGGTTCAGATAAAATAATATCACCAAGCATGGCAAAACTTGCTGTCACCCCACCGGATGTGGGATCCGTCAAGACGGTAACATAAAATCCACCCTCGTCATGGTGGCGTTTAAGTGCCGCTGCTGTTTTTGCCATTTGCATCAAGGAAATAATACCTTCTTGCATTCGTGCGCCACCAGATGCAGTAAATAATATAAGGGGTAAGTGTTCTTGCGTCGCAAGCTCAGTCAAGCGGGTAATCCTCTCACCAACCACATGTCCCATGCTTCCCATGAGAAAGCGACTATCCATCACACCGATAGCCACTTTGATTCCCTTAATTCTTCCTGTCCCCGTTAGTACCGCTTCATCGATGCCGGTCTTTTCTTGAAGACCTTGGATTTTATGCTCATACCCTTTAAAGTCTAGAACATTTTCCGTTGTCATCTCCAAAAACAAAGGTGTATATGTCCCCTTATCAAGTATCATCTTAAGACGCTGTGGCGCGCTCATACGAAAGTGTTTTTGACATTGAGGACAAATATATCCATTATTGCGATAATCATCTTTATAGACGACCTCATGACACTGTGGGCACTTAATCCATGAACCCGATGGAACATTGGGCTCTGTTTTATGAATAATCGTTGTCGATGTATTCACTTGAATGTACTTTGTCTTTTTAAACAATGGCTTCATCTATATCACACTTTCATCGTTTCTATCAAACTTGTATCATAATCACCTGAGACAAACGAAGGATTCTCTAAGATTTCAAAATGAAAATCAATGTTGGTCGTTACGCCTTCAACAATAAATTCACCTAAAGCACTTTTCATTTTTGCAATCGCTTCTTCACGAGTGTCTCCATGGACGATTAGCTTTGCCAACATGGAGTCATAGTAAGGCGCCACCGTATATCCAGGATAGATTGCTCCGTCAATACGGATACCTTTACCTCCGGGCATGATTAAATTGTTAATCGTTCCTGGCGATGGACGAAAATCTTTGCTGGCATCTTCTGCATTGATTCGACACTCAATGGCATGTCCATGAAGCTTGATATCTTTTTGCATTATATCAAGCGGCAATCCTGCCGCAATTTCAATTTGTTTTTTAATCAAGTCTATTCCTGTCACCATCTCAGTAATCGGATGTTCCACTTGGATTCGGGTATTCATCTCCATGAAAAAGAACTCCCCTTGATCATTTAATAAGAATTCAACGGTTCCTGCATTGGTATAATTAATGGCCTTTGCCGCACGAACAGCAACATCACCCATTTTTTTTCGTAACTTATCTGTAAGCGCTTTTGATGGCGCTTCTTCAACAATCTTTTGATGACGTCGCTGTACGGAGCAGTCTCTTTCACCCAGATGGATAACGTTTCCGTGCTCATCGGCTAATATTTGAAATTCAATATGCTTTGGATTGACAACATAACGTTCCATATACATTCCGTTGTCACTAAATGACGCTATGGCCTCTTTTTGGGCTAAGGAGAACATCTTATGAATTTCTTCTTTACGTTCTGCTACCCGCATCCCTTTGCCGCCTCCACCATTGGCAGCTTTAATAATGAGAGGATATCCAATAGAATCCGCCAAATCATAGGCTTCATCGGCTTGGGTAATAATTCCATCCGTTCCCGGAACAACCGGAACTTTGGCATTAATCATAGTCTCTCTGGCACGAGCCTTATTTCCCATTAGCGACATCATCTCTGATGACGGCCCAATCAGCTTAATATTGGATTCTTCGCATATTTTTGCAAACTTAGGGTTTTCTGATAAAAAACCAAAACCAGGATGAATCGCATTGGCTCCTGTGATAACCGCTGCGCTAATAATGCGTTTGATATCCAAATAACTTTCGGTTGCTTTAGCCGGTCCGATACAAACCGCTTCATCTGCAAGTAAGGTATGTAGAGCTTCACGATCTGGCGTTGAATACACCGCGACTGTTCGAATGCCTAGTTCTCGGCATGCGCGTATAATACGTACAGCAATTTCTCCACGATTTGCAATGAGTACTTTATGAAACATTTGATTCACCTACCCTATAAAAAATGTCAATTCACACGTCACCGCAATATCGTCGCCGACTTTTGCAATTCCATTACCTATACCTACGGGTCCCTTACGTCTTACAATTTCAACTTCAAGAGACAATACATCTCCTGGAACAACTTTCTTTTTAAATTTCACCTTATTTAATCCGCCAAAGTAAGCAACTTTTCCTTGGTTTTCTTCTAAGGATAAGATGCTGACTGCTCCTGTTTGAGCTAAGGCTTCAACAATTAGAACACCTGGCATTATCGGTTCCGAAGGAAAATGCCCTCGAAAAAAATATTCATTATAGGTAACACATTTTGTTGCCTTTGCACTCACCCCAGGCTCCATTTCATCTACACGGTCAATGAGTAAAAATGGTTCTCGATGAGGAATGATTTTTTTTATTTCAGTTATATCTAACATATATCCTCCTAAACAATCCTAAATAAAGGTTGACCATATTCAACTCCTTGTTCATTTTCGACAAGGATTTCAACAATCTCACCTTCTTGATCTGCTTCAATTTCATTCATCAGCTTCATCGCTTCAATAATGCAAAGCACATCTCCTTTTTTCACCTTGCTTCCCACACAAACATAAGGGTCCGCTTCAGGGCTTGGTGCATTATAATATGTACCTACAATAGGCGATTCGACAAGATGTCCTCCTTGAATCGGCTCCGATGCTTGTGCATCTTCCACAACGTTTATAGCACTATCTAACGACTCTACCTTTACACTTTGTGGCGTCTGAGGCATTGCCGGTGTTGCCACTGTCGATGTGGGCGCTGATGACATAGGCATCCCTAAAGATTGAGCCGTTTGTGAAAGCATCTCTGCATTTGATAAAATAATATGTGAGCCTTCATGGACGACATCTATATGTCTATATCCTGTATCTTTTAGTACCTGAATCATATTTAATACTTCTGAAGTATTCATTATAAAACCTCCTTGGTTTTGCTTATCGCTCTATATCCGCTTGAATAAGAGACTCGCATTATGACCACCAAAACCTAATGAATTACTGATAGCATATTCAACCGTCGTAGCAATTCCTTGGTTTGGAACATAGTCCAAATCGCAATTTTCATCTGGCGTCTGATATCCCATCGTCGGATGGATAAATTGGTCCACTAATGTTTTTACGGTTGCCACTGCTTCGACTCCACCTGCAGCCCCCAGTAAATGCCCTGTCATTGATTTTGTTGAATTAACTTTCAACTTATAGGCGTGGTCGCCAAACGCACGTTTAATTGCCAAGGTTTCAAAATGGTCATTGTATGGCGTACTGGTTCCATGAGCATTAATATATTGTACCTGCTTAGGCTCAATTCTCGCTTCTGCCATGGCAAACTCCATTGCCTTACCTGCTCCTGTTCCTTCTGGGTCCGGGCTAGTCAAGTGATATGCATCACATGTCGCACCATAGCCTACAATCTCTGCAAGAATATTGGCCCCACGTGCTTTTGCATGTTCATACTCTTCCAATAGCAAAACTCCGGCACCTTCACCCATCACAAATCCATCGCGCTCTTTATCAAAGGGACGAGATGCTGTATTAGGATCTTCGTTGGTCGATAGTGCGGTCATATTAGCAAATCCGGCAATACCAAGAGGAACAATCGAACTTTCTGTTCCACCACAAAAAATTGCATCGGCAACACCGTATTTAATATTTCTAAAGGCTTCTCCAATCGAATGTGTTGCACTGGCACACGCCGTAACAATGTTGGTATTAATCCCTTTTACACCAATCTCAATAGCAATGTTACCGGCTGCCATGTTAGTAATAATTTTAGGTATTAGTGATGGTGAGACACGTGAAGGTCCCTTTTCAATCAATTTTTGTTCTTCTTTTTCCATCGTTCCTAGTCCACCAATACCGGAAGCGACAATCACACCGATACGGTACAAATCTTCTGATGCCAAATCAAGCCCTGAATGTTTAAGGGCTTCTTTGGCCGCTGCGATGGCAAACTGAGAGAACACATCATATTTTCTAGCATTTTTTCGATCCATATATTCTTTAGGATCAAAGCCTTTGACTTCTCCTGCAAGTTTTACGGTAAAATCACTGGTGTCAAAATGGGTGATGGGTCCAATACCAACCACACCCTCTTTTAAATTATTCCAATAAGTCTCTGCATCAAGACCGATAGGTGTTATTGCTCCTAGTCCTGTAACAACTACTCTTCTCATTTATTAGCTCCTTACATTGTCATTCCGCCGTCAACAGCGATTACTTGTCCTGTAATATATTTTGCTTGATCAGACGCCAAGAAGTTCACCATATTCGCAACATCTTTTGGCTGTCCTAATGTATGTAAAGGAATTTTATCCAAAATTGCTTCTTTTATTTCATCGGATAATACATCCGTCATTTCTGTATCAATAAAGCCAGGTGCAACTGCATTAACACGTATTCCACGTGCTGCATATTCCTTGGCTAAAGCTTTAGTCATACCGATGATTCCGGCTTTTGATGCGGCATAGTTGACTTGTCCCACATTACCGACAAGACCGATAACCGAACTGATATTGATAATACATCCTGAACGCTTTTTAAACATAGAACGCGTTACATGTTTAACACAGTTAAATGCGCCTTTTAAATTAATATCAATAACACTGGAAAAATCTGCTTCTGTCATGCGAAGCATCAATTGATCTTTTGTGATTCCTGCATTGTTTACTAAAAGGTCAATGCCACCATATTCTTTGACAATTTCTTTCATCATGGTCTCTGTCTCTGTATAATTGCTGATATCGCTTTGAAAAATACTTCCGCTTCCACCACTGGCAATAACTTCATCCAATACCTTCAACGCTTCGTCTTCACGTGAGCGATAATTAATAATGACATGATATGCATTTTTTCCTAGTGTTAATGCAATCTCTTTTCCAATACCACGACTTCCCCCTGTAATCAGGGCAACTTTCTTATCCATTTTTACACTCCCTTTATCGCATCGACAACAGTATTTATGGCCTCATAGGAATTTAAATTAAGTACCTTTACCTTACGGTCAATTTTTTTAATCAGACCTGCTAGTGTATTGCCTGGTCCAATCTCTACAAAGGTGTCCACCCCATGATCAATCATTGTTCGAACCGATTTTTCCCAAAGGACTGCACCTTTTAACTGTTCCACCAACAAATGTTTTGTTGTACTTGTATCTGAGACAATTTCTCCGGTAACATTGGTGATATAAGGTATTTTACCTGTATCTATTTGAATAGATTCAAGCGCTTTTTCAAATTTTTCTGCTGCTGTTTCCATAAGCGGTGAGTGAAATGCACCACTCACTTGCAAAGGAATTACACGTATTTTTTCTTCCATAAGTATAGAGGAAACACGTTGGACAGCATCTTCTTCTCCCGATATAACAACTTGTACAGGGCTATTATAATTGGCAATACCTACAACGCCTGGATCCTTAGCACAAAGCTCCTCAATGTGTCCTTGATCTGCTTTGACAATTGCTGCCATACCACCTTGAACCTTGCGTCCGGCTTCTTCCATGTATAATCCACGTTTTCGAACAAGCTCTATCGCATCCGTATAAGATAAAATATCTGCAGCAACAAGGGCGCTGTATTCACCTAGACTAAGTCCGGCAACATAATCCGGTACAATATCCACGTGCCGTCTTAACTCGTTAAGAAGACAAATTGATACCGCTACCAATGCAGGTTGGGTGTATGCCGTTTGATCAATGGGTGCCTTTTGATTGGCGCACAAATCATATAAGTCAAAATCTAATAATCCATCCGCCGTGTCAAAGCACTTCTTCGCCTCTTCGGATTTTTCCACCAAATCAAGTCCCATTCCTGTGTGCTGCGCTCCCTGTCCCGGAAAAATAAATGCTATCTTCTTCATGTTTCCTCCTAAAAATCGTATTACTTATCGTTAGCTTCGATGTAGTCTACCGCATCTTTAACCGTTTTAATGTTCGCAAGCTCTTCATTAGGAATCGCTACACCAAATGTGTCTTCAATGGACATCACTAATTCAAAAAGGTCTAATGAATCCGCACCTAAATCATCTGCAAATGTTGCTTCCATAGTCACCTCTTCTGCATCGACACCTAGTTCTTCTACGATAATATCTTGTAATTTTGAAAATTCCATGTTGTTTCCTCCTATAATTTTATATGTTTGTTATTTATTGGTTTTTACATTTAAACCTTTATTGAAATTGAATAAAAGCTGCTCCATACGTCAAGCCTGCACCAAATCCCGATATACCTACGGTCTTGCCTGCAAGTTTTCCTTCTGCATTTAGTTCATCTAATGCAATGGGGATGGTTGCTGCGGATGTATTGCCGCATTTTTCAATATTCATATAGAATTTATCCATGGGTTGTCCCATTTTTTTTGCCACACGTTCAATAATTCGACTATTGGCTTGATGAAGCACATACAAATCAACCTCTGATAGCTGGATATCATTTTTTTCCATCAGTTCGCTAAAGATTTCCGGAACTTTTTTACAAGCAAACTGAAAAACTTGCTGTCCATCCATCTTTAAATAATTATCGCTCCCTTGTTGATAATAGGGTGTGTCATTATGTCGAATCTTTGATGTTAATACGTTCCAATCCGTTCCAATGGATTTGTTGTATATATCCATAACGCCTGTCTTTTCTTGTGTTGCTTCAATCACCACAGCTCCAGCGCCATCTCCAAATAAAACACATGTCGAGCGGTCTTGCCAGTTAAGCACTTGGCTTAACTTCTCAACGCCAATTAATAAAGCCTTCTTTACTTTGCCTGTTTGAATAAATTGCTCAATCACATCTAAGCCATATACAAATCCTGAACACGCTGCTTGCAAATCAAAAGCAAATGCCTGATGTGCACTTATCTCACCTTGAACCATACACGCAACCGATGGCATCGAATAGTCTGACGTAACTGTCGCAACAACAATCATATCTATCTCTTGGGCCTGTACACCACTTTGGTCTAATGCTTTTTGAGCTGCTCTTGCTGCCATGTCATGCACATCGTAGTCTTTGGCAATTCGTCGTTCTTTTATACCTGTTCGTGTATAAATCCATTCATCTGAAGTTTCAACCACCTTGGCTAAATCATCATTGGTCACAATGAAATCAGGCAAAAAACTTCCTGTTCCAACTATTTTTCCATGATACATAGGTGCCTCCTGATATACTTTGATAATCAAAGCATTTAGTTTGATAGTCAAAGTATATGTGTTTTTTTATAAATTGTCAAGGGGAGATTCATAAAGTTGTCTTGCGATAAAGACACTTAAGATACTTCCGATACCGCCGATGACTATAAATACAATCGTTACATTTGCATCATCACTCACAAAATAATTCATCATAGTTGATGTAAGATTGTACGACAAATGTACGAGTATCGGCATCCATATCGAACGATAATAATGATAGATAAGCCCCAAAATGAGCCCTAAAAAGAATGCGTAGATCCCTTGTACCCAGTTTAAATGCATCAGACCAAAAAAAACAGCTTGAATAATCAGTGCCACCCACATAGGTACAGCTTTTTTAAAATCATTAAAAATAACACCGCGTAGAGCAATTTCTTCAAAAAGCGGTGCACTAATAACCAGCGCAATAAAAACTAAAATTGGATTGCCCAACATCAGCGGTTCCATAAGTTCAGTGTAATATTCCATCTGTTCAGTAATCGGGAAGACTTCACTTACAATGGTTAGTATTCCTACTGTCAAAATATTTAAAAAGATTCCAAAACCAAAAAGAATGAGTCCATTTTTTAATTTTATCGATGAAAAATTAATATATGTTTTGAAAGATTCTCTACGTCCCAAGAACATCAAAAAGATTCCAAGAAGTGTCAACATATTTACAGCAATAATTGTTGGAATGGCAAATTCTCCAATAAGCTGAACAAGCGCTTCGGTAAACTCAACTTGATTTGCCATTACTTCTGGATTGAACATATCTTGTTTTGTAAGTAATACAATTGCAAATACAACAAGACCTACAAATGCACTTGCAAAAAAATATATTGCAGCAATTAATGCCGAAAATCCACATGCCTTAAAAAAATTTTTCATCTTCTTCTCTCCTCATTCTATATACTATTTTATTTGTAAAGTGTTTTGCATGTTAAGCCAACTAATAATCTCATTTAAATCTTTGGCTATATATGCCGCTCGCTCTTGTATGGCTTTTGATGAAGGTATTAAATCCGGTACATGAATACATGTAATCTTCCCATCAAATGCACCACGAATTCCATTCTCAGAGTCTTCCAAAACCAAAGCCTCACAAGGTGTGACCTCTAGTTTTTGACATGCTGTCAAAAAAATTTCAGGGTCTGGTTTACTTCGTGTAATCTCATCGCCACAAACTGTCGCATCAAAATACGATGCAATGTCTGCTTTTGCTATAATTGCATCAACCCGATCTCGGGAACTTGATGTTGCCAATCCGATTTTGATTGACTGCTCTTTAAGATGCTCTAGTAAATTTAATGCTCCTGGTTTGAGGGGAATTCCATCTGATTCAAATGCCTTTTCAATCTCTGTATGCACTTGGTCAAGTATAGGTTCAAACGGGAACGCTTGACCATATCGTGCCTCAAACCCTTGACGCATATAGTCAATATTGCTCCCTAAAAACTGAAAGTAAAACTCATCTTCAAAGATATACTCGTGCTGACGGCATATCTTCTTATACCCTTCAAATGTCATGCTCTCGCTATCAATTAGTAACCCATCCATGTCGAATATAACTGCCTTAAACATTAGTATCCTCCTGTTTGAATCATCTGTTCAAATTTATGCTTTAACATCTTCTTATACATATTACGTGTTACTGGAATAAGCAATGAAAACCCTGCAATATCTGTCAAAATTCCCGGTGTTAATAAAAAAGCCCCTCCAATTAATACACATAAACCATCAACGAGCTCTTCTTTAGGCATAATTGCTTGCTGTAAAGATATACGTATTTTTTGGATGACTAATCGTCCTTGTATTTTTGCAAAAAAAGCACCTACAATTCCTGTGACTAAAATAATTGCAAATGTAATCATTGCACTGGTGCGTTCTGCGATTTGAAGTAGCAAATACAACTCTACTAATGGAATCACGGTAAATAATATGAGTATATACCCAAATATACTTTTTCTTTTTTCCATAGACAGTCTATCCTTTCATGACAATGCATTTTATAGCTTTGTTACTGTCTATTATAACTGTTTTTATGGTATCATTCAATTTTTTAATGGAATTCTAAGACTATTCTTTTATATTACAAAGCATTCCTTGCTATTCTTATAGTAAGCTTTTATAATCAAAGCAATAAAGAATTTGAATTGAAAGGAGCTTTATTATGGATAAATATTCTTATCTTCATGAACTCTATCAGTCCTTGTCCACATTGACTGAACCAGAGCGCTCAAAAATCATGAAGGATGCTGAAGCCAAGTTTGATGAAGCCGAAAAAAATGGACGCCCAATTTCTGAAGTTATTCATGAGCTTGGTATTCCCAAAAGAACCTCCATCGTCACATCACAACAACGCATTTACAAAAATCCGGAACCGGTTGTCCCAGTTCAAAAAGCAAACCAACCGGTGCCTATGATTCTTATTGGCATTGGATTACTAATGTTTAACCTCATTATTGTGCTTGGACCATTTCTTGGTATTTGGGGTGTTATCTTTGGTTTGTTTATCTCCGGCATTGCAATGGCTATCTCTGGACTTCTCATTGTCCTTAGCGGTATCCTAGCATTTCCTATTTCATTTATTTCGATACCTCTTATCGTTATGTCACACCCTGTTTTACTTTTTTCCACAGGATTTTTTCTCCTTGGTATCGGAGGATTTCTTGGTCTATTGACTATTTTCGTTGGAAGATTAATAGGAATATTAACATATCGTTATACAAAATGGAATCTCAAACTAATTAGGGGGTATTAATCATGAAATCTTTTAACAAAACTATGGGCTATTTAATGGGATTTTTCTTTCTCATGGCAACGCTTAGTGTTGTCGTTGCTCTCTCCTACATTGAACGCCATGATTTATCTGTCAACAATCTTTTTTCTCAGAGTACATCTTTGCGTTATTCTGATCATTGGGATATTGATTTTTTCCCGGATATACTCTCTTCAAGCCATCGAAGCGATAATTATGAAACCTTGACCCTAAGCGACCAGGAGACATTTGATTTAGTCGACCAACTGTTTATTTCAACGTCTGTAGAAGATGTCCATTTTATTGAAGAAGAGCGTGAGGATATTCTTGTAGAGTATTTTCGCGAACAGCCTGATACTAACCGCTACACTACCAATTTCAATACCCAATTAAAGAATAACCAGTTATCTGTTACAACGACTTTATCTATACGTAATCTAGTGATGACTCAAGATTACAAAGGTACTATCAACGTGCATATACCTAAAGATTATCATTTTAAAGAAGTAAAACTTGATTCGGACACCACCCGTCTAACCAATGACAATATTTACCAAAACACCGATAAATTAATTTTGATTACTGATTTAGGTGATATCGATATTTCTCTCACCCAAGATATTAAAGAAGTAGGTATCTTCTGTGATTTAGGCTCCATATCTCTTGACTCCCAATCTCAACTCGGTTTTCTTGAAGTCAATAATAACCTTGGCGATATTGATTTATCACTTATGTCTGTAGATATGCTAAAGGTAAATGCTGACCTTGGTTCTATTGAGGCTGACATGAATTTAGATGAAGATACAGTAATCTATGCCGATACAGATCTTGGCTCTGTAAATTCTGATTATAAGCTAACCACAACTTCAAGTGGCAGCAACTATTCGTTCTATTCAAATCTAGGTTCTATTGAAATCAATAAAATACAGTAACACCTATATTTGTACAAAAAAAAGTCCTACTTCCGAAGTAGGACTAAGCAATTATATCTATCAAAATAAAAGGGGGGATAGTTTTACCCTCTTATAATACCAAGGCTCTATGACATTATCATGAATAATGTATTACGAAAATATTAAACTTTTCGATTCATACATTTATTTCATGATTTTTCTGCTTTTCGTAGCTCTTTTGCCAGTTCTATAAATTGTTCTAAGGATAACGCTTCCCCACGTATTTTTTCTGAGACACCTATTTTTTTCAATGCCTGTCGAATTTCCTCTTTTGATATGTCAATACCCGGTTGATGTGCTAACGTATTTACAAGCGTTTTTCTACGTTGCTGAAATGCTCCACGAATAAGTTTAAATAAGAATTCATCATCTTCCGTTTGTTTTTTATAGTGATCGTTTACTTCTAGGCGAATAACCGAAGAACCCACTTTAGGTTGTGGAACAAAGCTACTTGGTGGAACTTTAACAAGTACTTTGGGGTGAGAATAATATTGAACGGCTAACGAAAGCGCTCCATATTCTTTAGTAGATGGGCTCGCCTGCATGCGATCAGCAACTTCTTCTTGAATCATAATCGTAATCGAATCCACCGGAATATGTTCTTCGAAGATTTTCATAATAATTGGCGTAGTAATATAATACGGAAGATTTGCAACAATTTTAATTTTCCGATTTGGATACTGCTGATCAATCATTGCCTTTAGATCAACCTTTAATATGTCTTCATTAATTATATGTACATTCCCATATTCTGCTAGCGTTTCTTCCAAAATAGGAATGAGTGTTTTGTCAATTTCAATGGCAACCACCTGGTCAACCTGTTCTGCAATATATTGTGTCAAACTTCCAATACCCGGTCCAATTTCAATAACAACATCCTCCGGATCCAATTCTGCCCCACTTATAATATTCTCCAAAATATTTTGATTAATTAAGAAGTTTTGCCCATATTTTTTCTTAAGTGAAAAAGCATTTTTTTCAATTATTTCTCTGGTGCGTTGCGGTTTTGATATTCTATCCATAAATCTCCTTTCTTACGGAAATATCTTTACAAGTTTTTCAGATTGGTGTACAATTACAATAATATGATATTGTAATATTCAAATATAAATTATGAGGTGAAATCATGGAAATCAAAGAATTTGAAAGAGCATCTGAACTTCTAAAATTATTAGGGCATCCTGCACGCCTTTGCATTCTAATCGGAATCCTTGAAAAAGAAAACGCCGGATGTAATGTGACTTACATGCAATCATGCCTAAATATTCCACAATCTACCGTCTCTCAGCATTTATCAAAATTAAAAGCAGCTGGATTAATCAAAGGCGAACGACATGGTTTAGAAGTTCAATATACCGTTATTGATAAGAATGTTGAAAAAATCATTCGTGCTCTTAATCTCATCTAAGCCTATACGCTAGAATCCCTTATAATCATTCATAAACCAATGGTTATAAGGGATTTTTTATGTTCTATAAGACAGATATCCATCTACCCTAGTATAAATTTTTCAACAACTTCACGTACTGCATGATGATTATTATCATGTTCAGTGATATAGTTTGCTTTAGCTTTGACTTCTTCTCTTCCATTGGCTACAGCAACACCTAGACCTGCATATTCAATCATGAATATATCATTAAAACTATCACCGACTGCAATAATCTCTTCTTGTTTTATGCCAAGCTTCTGTGCTAAATACTTCACTCCCAGCCCTTTATTTGCCTCTTTGTGAAGGACTTCTAAATAATTTGGTTTTGAGAAAAATACATTGACGTCTTGTCCATAGACTTCTATAATTTTTCTTTGCATAGCTTCCAAGCATTCTCGATCTTGTGAATTGAATAATACTTTCGTTGAATATTCCAAATTTTCAAGATCCTGATTAACCAAAGGCTCACTCTTTGTTAAATCTGTATATAGTTTTACTGCTTCGTTAATTTCTTCTACGATCATTTTCTTTCCATTATACAGTTGAACTGTTACATCATTGTCTTTTCCCATTCTTACTAATTCCTTTAACAATGGCTGTTCAATACGTTTATGAAAAATATTTTGTCGGTCAATTCTATCAATTTTTGCACCGTTGTATGATATGAAATATTCATCTTCATCGTGCATATCCAATTGTTCGATATACTGAAACATGGACTCATCACTACGTCCAGAGCAAAATAGTACAACAACCCCTTGCTCTTTTGCTTTTTTTATCGCTTCAATATTTTCAGGACTAATGGACAGATCATCTTTCAATAATGTGTCATCAAAGTCCAATACTAACATTTTGTACATATTTCCTCCTAAAAATAGATGTTTTATTGCTGCTTCATCGCTTTTAACAGAACATCTTTTTCTTCCTGTGTCAACGTTTCTTTTGTCATTCCATTCGTAACATTCTTTGAATATAAATATGAGTATTCGCTATTATGTAAATTATGAAGAATTACACCATTATTATATCGATTAAGCATGACTAAGACAAAGCTCATCTCGCCACCTTGACGTTCAAATGCATTATATCGATGTAGGTATACTTTGGTATATGCATCTTTGGCTTTCTCCTGAATACGCTCAATATGATTAAACAATTCCTTTTCATTTTGTTTTAAATACTCAATATCTGATTTGTTTTTAATTATATGTTCTTCATAGGATTGTATTGTCTTTCCTTTATTCAATTTTTTATATTTATTTCTAAAAATCGATAAGTTAATCATCGTAATAAACAATAGAATAAATAAGATTAGCGTAACCGCTGTTACAATCATGAGTATCTCAACTTGCATACTTTCAAAAAAGGTCATTATATCACTCATTCGTATCCCCCTTATCTAATTATTATTCAACACTTATTTGTTCAATCAGTTCAACAATTCTTTCTAATTCCTGATTTGAAAAATATTCGATTTCAATTTTACCTTTATTTTTTTTGTTTTGAATTTTAACTTTTGTACCTAATATTTCTTCTATATTTTTTTCTATCGATGCCATGATTGGATCCATAAAATCTTTTTTCTTAGGTTTTATTTCTGTTTCTGGCTTTAGTAATTTTTTTATTATTCTTTCTGTTTCTCGAACATTAAGTTCATTATCAAACACTTGTAAAGCAATTTCGTACTGTTGTTTTGGATCTTTTATAGCTAATAGTGCTCTAGCATGTCCTGTCGATAATTTTTCTTCAACTAACATTTCTCCAACTCGCTCATCTAATTGGAGCAAACGAAGAGAATTGGCTATGGCTGATCGTGATTTTGAGACTTTTTCTGCTATTTCATCCTGCTTTAATTTATGCTCATCCATTAATCTTCGATATGCCATGGCTTCTTCGATAGGATTCAAGTTTTCTCTTTGAATGTTTTCAATCAACGCCACTTCAACAATTTCTTCTTCACTAAATTCTTTGATAATAATTGGTACTTCTTTTAACTTTGCCAGTTTTGCTGCACGCCAGCGACGTTCACCAGCAATAATTTCATAGAATTTGTCTTTCTTTGTCACCACTAAAGGTTGCAACACTCCAAATCGCTTTATTGATTCTGCTAATTCATGTAAACCATCTTCATCAAATTGATTTCTTGGTTGATTTGGATTGGGTTCAATTAGGGTAATTTTAACTTTTGAAATATTCCTTTTATTTTCTGAAGATATTTCTTCTTCTAAATCATCTGTTATTAATGCGGATAATCCTTGGCCTAGACCTCGTTTTCTCGCCATTTTTAATCCTCTCTTTCCATGACTTCATCAGCTAATTGTCGATAGCTCACCGCTCCTTTGGAGGAAGGATCATATTGGGTAATAGGTAATCCATAGCTCGGCGACTCTGCTAAACGAACATTTCGCGGAATAATTGTTTTATATATATTAGTATGTCGCAACTCATGTTTAACCTCTTCAACTACTTGTAGTGATAAATTCGTTCGGGCATCATACATGGTGAACACGACTCCCTCAATCTCCAAGTTTGGATTTAAACGTTTTTGAACCAAATTGATTGTATACATTAACTGGGATAAGCCCTCTAATGCAAAATATTCACATTGAATAGGTACCAATATGGAATCTGATGCACAAAGCGCATTGACTGTTAAAATACTTAACGACGGAGGACAATCAATAATAATAAAATCATACTTATGTTTAATCTTATTGACTTCATAATTTAAGATATAATTACTTTCCTTAACACCAATTAATTCCACTTCGGCTCCAGCCAAATCAACATCCGCTGGCACTAAATCCAAATTGTCAAAAACATTTTCTAGGATTATTTCTTCTATCTTTTTTTCTTTTAGAAGCATTTCGTACACAGTCGTCTCTAATGTTTCTTTATTTATTCCTAGCCCCCTTGTAGTATTCCCTTGAGGATCAATATCAATTGTTAAGACTTTCTTCCCCGCTTCTGCTAAGGCAGCTGAAAGATTGATTGTTGTTGTCGTTTTTCCGACTCCACCTTTTTGATTCACTATTGATATAATTCTAGCCATTTGATACAATCCTCCTAACTTTATACTAAAAACTATTATATCACAACTATACTTTTACTTCTATCCTTTTCAAGTCAAACTCTTGTTTTAACCTAAATCTTACTACCATTACACATAAAAACAATAGCAATGTTTCACGTGAAACATTGCTATTGTTTTTATGTGTAGTATAAATCCCATTAATGTTTCACGTGAAACATTAATAAATATTTACAATATTATTCTTAATAGCATAAACGGCTGCTTGTGTTCGATCTGAGACTTCTATCTTCTTAAAAATATTCGACACATGATTTTTCACTGTTTTTTCACTGATACATAATTCATCAGCAATCTCCTTATTTAAAAAACCAAGGGTAATAAGCTTTAAGACCTCTGTCTCACGTCGTGTCAGCTTATGATGGCGAACTTGATAATCAAGTTCTCCATTAATCTTTTTAAATAGCAAGGACGCCATATTGGGCTGAATATAAGACTCTCCACTGTGTATTGAACGAATGGCTTTAATCAAGACATCTGATTCTGAATCTTTGAGAACATATCCTTCGACGCCGATTTCAACTGCTCTATACAAATACTCGACTTCATTATGAATGGTAAGCAACAATACATCAACATCACTCTTCATCTTTTTTAATTCTTCTAATACTTCTAAACCATTCATCACCGGCATATTAATATCTAATAATACAATGTCCGGTTTTACTTCAAGAATTTGCTTTATTGTTTCCTTACCATCACCGGCCTGAGCCACTACTTCTATATCATCTTCTAATTCAATTAACTGTTTTAACCCTTCACGAATCATGGAATGGTCATCGGCAATTAACACTCTGATTTTATCCACTTTATTCCTCCTAACCTCTCTCCTTATTATCTACTGGCAATCTTACAAATATAGAAGTTCCTTGACCCATCTTCGATGAAAGAACAAACTTTCCTGCCAATAAATTAACCCTCTCCTGCATAATCGATACCCCTAACCCTGTATGTGTTAAAGGATCTTTTTTGATTTGATTTATATCAAATCCACACCCGTTATCTGTAATACGTATTTCTGTATATCGATTACAAAATATCAAGTCAATAATTACCTCATCTGCTTTTGCATACTTTTGAATATTATTCAGTGATTCTTGGACAATACGAAACAATGTCAAAGAGTTGATTTTTTGTACATTCTCTGATTGAAGATTATCCAAATATTGAATATTCAGTTGAATCGAAAAATTATTAATTGATTCAACTTTGTCAATATAGCGTTCCAATGTTGGTACTAAACCTAGATCATCAATCGACATAGGTCTTAAATTATAAATCAACTCTCGCGTTTCACCAATGGTATCATGGATGTGACCACGTAATATCTGCATCTCCATTTTTGCTTTATCAATATCTTTATCAATAAGTTTTAAGCAAATTTCTGCTTTAAAACTAATATTACTTAAACTTTGTGCTGGCCCATCATGTAATTCTCTAGCTACTCTCTGACGTTCTTCTTCTTGTGCATGAATAATACGATACCCTAATAAACGCTCATTTTGATACTGACCTAAATGCTCTGTAAGATCTTTTAAACTACCATGCAACATGTTATGGGCTAGCTCAAAATCATTGGATAATTTATCTGCTTTATCAACAATATTCCTAACGGATTTCAAGTGCAATTCTAATTCGTTACGTCGCTTGACAATGTTCATCTCCCGTTCTCTTTCAAGAACAAGTTGTACACGTAAATGATCAGTTTTTTCATATATCTTCTTCATATCTTTTTCAGAATAACTATCATAATTTTTATTTACAATAATTAACTTTGATTTACTGATTCGATACTCTTGATCCAATTTTTCTACACGTTCAATAAGCTCACTTGCCTCAATACGTAGCTTCAAAAATTCATCTTCAAGCTCTTGATATTCTTTTTTTGCAAAATGGCTTATTTCTTTAATCTCTGTACCACTTTGCTGTATAGAAATAATCGTTGTATCAATAATCTCATCAAGCCGCTTATTTTCTTTAAGATTCATTTTTTTGTCCATAGAATTACATCCTTTGTCCAGTATACTTAATTATAGCATTAAATACCTAGTGTATACAAGTATTTCCTACTAGGACAACATACCTATAAAACTGCATAAATCCAATGAAGATGTATTATATGGTTGTATTTTATATCATTTTACGTCATAATAAATATAAAGTCATTTGATATAATTAGGAGGTCAAATACATGAAAAAAAATCATTGGATTATTCCATTAGCACTAACTGGTTTTTCCATTCATCTCTTCAATAATCGTTTGTTTAATAATGCCAAAGAAAAAATACAACATAAAGAAAAAAATTATAAAACCTATGCTTGGAAATTTGGGACTATTCATTATCGTCAAACCGGCTCCGGCTCACCGCTGCTTTTAATTCATGATACCTTTTCCGGGGCATCTTCTGTCGAATATGAGCGTATTATTCAGCAACTTTCAAAAAAACATGAGGTATTTGCTCTAGATTTGTTAGGTTTTGGATTTTCTGAAAAAGCAAATATCACATACACAGGTTATCTATATGTTCAGCTAATTCATGATTTTATTGTGGAGGTTATTGGCCAAACCCATGTTGATATTATTACCTCCGGTAATAGCCATATTTTTGCTTTGTTTGCTTCGCATCAAACCAATGACCTTATTCGAAAGTGTATTATGATTAGCCCACCTGGTTTAGCTAAAATTGCATTGAACCCATCCAAGAAAAATTATACTTTAAAATATCTACTTGAATCACCTTATATCGGTACAACACTTTATAATCTACTCAATAGTCAATTCATGTTTAACCGTCAATTTGGTGTGAGTGATAAACCTATGAATAAAGTTCTTTTACCATACATTGAACAATTTTATTATAATGCACATAATGAAGATTCCCGTATACGTTATGCCTATGCCTCAAGTATTTGTAATTATCTAAACCTTGACTTACGTAATATTTTAGATAAATCCGACCATTGCCTATATATCATTAATGGAAGTCAAAGGGACTATGATATCAAGGCTTTAGAAGGACAGTATACCCATATTAATCCATCGATTGAATGTGCTACCATTAAACACTCAACGAATTTTCCTCACATCGAAAATCCGTATGCAACTTGCGATACCATTGAACTTTTCTTACACGATTAAAAAAAGCATGTACTAAAAAGGCTATATGTAGAGGTAGTATTCGCTCTACATATAGCCTTATAATTTTATCTATGTATTTTTTAGGAATCACAGGGTTTTTTAAACATTTCCTCTGTAATATACATGCTCACATGATCTAAGCCAGATTCTTTATAGACACTGCCATATTGCTCAAACCCAATCCTTTTGTAAAAATCAACCGCATGTAATTGGGAATGTACTTCAACACGTTTAGTACCTTGGTCAAATCCATAACAAACGAGTTTACGTACAATCAAGTCTCCGATGCCTTGACCACGGTGTGACTTTAATACTGCAATACGTCCAATAAGTAAATTGTCTGTCTGCTGAATAATTCTCCCTGTTCCAATGGGCGTTGTATTATCATATACAATCACATGAAAACACTTTGAATCTTCTATATCATGACTTATTTCCATCGGAATATTTTGTTCCATGGTAAAAACTTCGTCACGTATTTTATATTGTATCTCTAAACCTTTGGATCCGTGAACCATTTGTGCAACAATCATGGGTATACTCCTTGTTTAAGATTTTAATAACGGTTTCTTTTGTGGAACACCCGCCCGTCTAGGGTAACGTTCTTGTGTATTGACCTTTTTGTCAATGAAGACAAAACGCCGCGGCATCTGTCCACTATATAAATCAATGTCTTCTATTTTATGAATCGTTGCGCCTAATGTCTCAATAGCATATTCAGCGTCCTTGATTTCCTCTTCCGTATTCACCGACTTATAAGCTATAAAACATCCATCCACCTTGACAAAGGGAATACAATACTCACTTAACACAGCTAGTTGACTGACTGCCCTTGATACACAGCAGTCAAACTGTTCACGATACTGTGGGTCTTTTCCGACTTCTTCAGCCCGTCCATGTATTGCAACGATATCCACAAGACCAAGTTCATCAATAAGTTCATTTAAAAAATTGATACGTTTATTTAAAGAATCCACTAGAGTCATTTGAAGATGTGGAAAAACAATTTTTAGGGGAATACCAGGTAATCCAGCCCCTGTCCCAAGATCAATTACCGTATCTATCTTAGAAAAATCGTAAAATTTTGCAGAAGTTATGCTATCAACAACATGCTTTTGAGCAAAATCCACCTCATCCACTATTGCCGTTAAATTCATTACGGCATTCCATTCTTTCAATTTTTCATAATAATGACAAATTTGCTCTTCTTGTTTAGCATTCAATTGAATATTTAATGCCTTTAATGGTTGTTCAAGCTCTTGAATAATCTTTGTTTTCCCGTCCATTTATCCCTCCTGCTTTTCACGATTTTTTTGTCGATAATACTGTTCTAGATAGACTAACAAAACCGATATATCTGCTGGTGACACCCCTGATATACGTGAGGCTTGCCCAACTGATCTTGGTTGAACCTGTTTTAGTTTTTGCACAGCTTCAATGCGCAGACTTTTAATGGTTGAATAGTCAATTGCTTCTGGAATCAGCTTTTTCTCCAATTTATCAAACTGCTGTACTTGCTTCTTTTGACGGTTAATATAACCTTCATACTTGATTTGGATTTCAACTTGTTCTATTACATCATAGGATAAATTCGGTCGATTCGAATCAATGGATTCGATACTTTGATAAGTCATTTCCGGCCGCTTAAGTAGCTCTTTTAATGATATCCCCGAACGTAAAGGCGTAGAATTATGCGCATCCAGTAAGGCTTGAACGTCTTGGGAGGTACCAACCATGGTTTTAGCTAAACGATTGATTTCATTTTTGATAGCTTCGCGTTTTCTTGTAAAACTTTCATAGCGTGCTTCATCAATAAGACCAACATTATATCCTGTCTCAGTTAATCGAAGATCTGCATTGTCTTGTCTTAACAACAATCGATATTCTGCCCTTGATGTCATCATACGGTAAGGCTCATTGGTTCCTTTGGTAACAAGGTCGTCAATAAGTACTCCTATATATGCTTCCGATCGATCAATAACAATTGGTTCTTTTCCTTGAATACGTAAAACAGCATTGATTCCGGCAACCAGTCCCTGGGCTGCAGCTTCTTCATAGCCTGAACTTCCATTAAACTGTCCTGCACTAAACAAGCCTTCAATCATCTTAAATTCAAGGGTGGATTTTAATTGCAAAGGATTAATACAATCATATTCAATCGCATATCCTGTACGCATGATTTCAACACTCTCAAGCCCTGGTAGCGTACGCAGCATATCCTTTTGTACATCCTCAGGCAAAGAACTTGACATCCCCTGTACATACATCTCATTCGTATCTTCCGCTTCTGGTTCTAAAAACACTTGATGACGCTCTTTATCACTAAATCGCACCACTTTGTCTTCTATTGACGGACAATATCTTGGACCTGTTCCGCTGATTTCACCCCCATACAATGGAGAACGGCTTAAATTATCCCGTATAATATCATGGGTTTGGTGATTTGTATACGTTAACCAGCACGATATTTGATCGCGATAGATATCTTCCGGTGTGTTTGTAAAAGAAAATGGCACTACCTTTTCATCACCTTTTTGTTCTTCCATCTTCGTGAAATCCACTGTTTTTTTATCGACTCTCGCTGGCGTTCCTGTTTTAAAACGATAGATTTCGATGCCAAGATTTTTTAACGACGCTGTCAAATGATTGGCTGCTTGTAATCCATTCGGACCACTATATATACTCACATCTCCATAGATACACCGTGCCTTCAAGTAAGTTCCTGTAGCAATAATAACGGCCTTGGCTTTATAGATTAGCCCTGACACAATTTTAACGCCTACTACTTTTTGATTTTCAACTAATATCTCTGTCACTTCATTTTGTCGAATTAAAAGGTTTTCCTGCTTTTCTAATGTCCGTTTCATTGTTTGTGCATACCGATGCTTATCTGCCTGTGCCCTCAAGGAGTGTACTGCTGGACCTTTGGCCGTGTTAAGCATCCTAGATTGAATATATGTTTTATCAATATTTTTTCCCATTTCACCACCTAATGCATCAATCTCACGCACTAAGTGTCCTTTTGATGTACCACCGATATTAGGGTTACATGGCATCATCGCTATACTGTCAATATTAATTGCAAAGACAACTGTTTTCATGCCTAAGCGTGCACTAGCAAGCGCTGCTTCACACCCGGCATGACCACCGCCAATAACAATGACATCAACGCTATTTTCGATATAATTCATTGATTTCTCCTTATTTTCCGAGACAAAATTGACTAAATATCTGTGAAATCACATCTTCGGTTACATGATTACCTGTCACTTCACCAAAAGACTCGTATATGCTATGTAAATCTATTGCCCAACAGTCTTCCGGCATTCCCATATCAATCGATTCAATCACTTGTCCAACACTCTGATATGCCTTTTCAAGGCTGTGCTTATGACGAATATTATGAATGACTGTATCATCATTAGATTGAATATGTCCCGACATAAACTGTTCTTTAATTTCTTGTTCAAGTAGGTCCAATCCTTCATATGAAACTGCAGAGGTTTCAATAACTGTCGCTGACTGTAGATGTTCTTTTAGATGTTCTTTTTTAACTTGTCGGTTCAAATCACTTTTGTTCATAAGAATAATGACTTTTTGATCATGAATCAAATCCATAATCGCATCATCTTCTGTGGTAAGTGCTTGTGATGAATCAATGACATATAAAACCAAATCCGCTTGCTCTACAAGGTCTTTGGATTTGTTTACTCCAATTTTTTCTACTATATCATCTGTTATGCGTATACCTGCCGTATCAATTAATTTTAAGGGTATACCATGGACATTCATATATTCTTCCAAGGAATCTCTTGTTGTTCCCGGAATCTCTGTTACAATGGCACGCTGCTCTTTGAGTAAGGCATTTAGTAATGAAGATTTTCCAACGTTAGGTCGCCCGACAATAACTGTCTTAATTCCCTCTCGAACAATACGTCCGTGATCATAACTTTGAATCAGTTTTTGTATTCGCCCTTGAATGTTTTCACACTGCTGTCTTACCTTTGAAAATTCTAACTCTTCCACATCATATTCCGGATAGTCTATTGACGCTTCCACGTGAGCTATCAAAGACAAAACTTCTTCATTCAGTTCATCAATTTCTTTTTTTACACTACCCTCAAGTTGCTTGACAGATGCATTTAAGGCCAGTTCAGTTTTTGAATGAATAATATCCATAACCGCTTCTGCCTGGGATAAATCTATACGCCCATTTAAAAATGCACGTTTGGTAAACTCTCCCGGTTCTGCTATACGCGCACCACGTCGAAGTACCAGCGAGAGTATGCTTTGCATAACCACCAGACCTCCATGGCAATTAATTTCTATAATATCTTCACATGTATATGTATTTGGACCTAACATGAAAGAAACCAACACTTCATCTAAAATACGCGCATATTCTGGGTCAACTATATGTCCATATTTGAGCGTGTGGCTAACAATGTTGTCATAATTTATTTGTTTTTTGGGTTTGAAAATAGACTGAATAATTTCAAGAGCATCATTACCAGATATTCGTATAATACCTATACCTGCTGAAGATAGTGGTGTTGAAATTGCAGCAATCGTATCATTTAACATAGTGTCACTCCTTTATTCGACCGGAAACGCTAAAAAGCATAAAAGCCCAAACAGGCACGCTTGGGCTTTTGACTTATGTTATTTCTTCTTTGAAGGAATAATAACAACCTTACGATGCGGTTCTTCACCTTCACTGTGTGTTTCGACAAATTTATTATTCTGTAATGTTGAATGAATAATTCTGCGTTCATAAGGATTCATAGGCTCTAGGGTAAATTTTCGCCCGGTCTTTTTTACTTTATTTGCTAAGTTATTGGCTAAGGATTCAAGTGTTTCCTTACGTCGTTCACGATAATTTTCTGTATCTAGCTTAATACGAACATAATGGTCCGATTCTTTATTTACGACCAAACTAATTAAATATTGTAATGAATCTAACGTTTGACCTCGCTTACCAATAAGAACTCCCATATTTTCTCCGCTGAGTTCAATATCCATATTATTTTTTTCATCAACTTCAATCTTAATTTGTACATCAAGTTCCATTTCACGAAAAACATTTTTTAAAAATTCTGCAGCTACATCCGCTAAATTCGACTTTTTAGTTACCTTAACTCTCGCTTGCTTACTACTAAATAATCCAAATAATCCAGAAGGCGCCTTTTCTAAAATTTCTACTTCTACTTCATCACTTGTTACGCCTAACTCAATCAATGCTTCTGTTATCGCATCGTCAACTGTTCTGCCCGATTTTTCTACGACATTCATAACCATTTCCCTCCATTATTTACTTCTTATCTGGTGTATCATTGTGAACATGCTTATTAATAATTAATTGTTGTCCTAATTGGAATAAACTACCAACTAACCAATATAAACCAAGTCCTGCAGGTAATGTCATGGCAAAAAAGCCTGAAACAAGAGGCATTGTATACATCATCGTCTTATTTGTTTGATCCGCCTGTGTCTTTGCTCCGTCATTTTTCTTAGCATTTTGCGCCATGGATGTCTGTGTAACTAAAAATTGAACCGCAACGTTCAAAATAGGAATTAAAACCCCAATAGACATCATGTCTGGTTTATCTGCAAGATTAATGCCAAACATAGAGTAGATATTATTTAATTCGACAACCTGAGTGGCTACCTGATTTTGTATTGATGGGAAGATTTCATAGAATTTTTCCCATGTACCTGTTTGAAATTGATATAATAAATCGATTACTTTATCTAAAACTGTTGCATCAAAATTCTTAACTATGATGGAAGAGCTTTCCATAATCGATGTTAGTTTTTCACCATAATTAGGAACTTCAAAAATATGATCAGCGATATTAATGTAATACACTTTAATATTATCAATATATGCAGGAATATTTCTTAAAACACTAAATAAAGAAAAGATAATTGGCATTTGAATTAATAAAGGCAAACATCCACCAAAAGGGTTTACACCATGCTGTTGATAGAGTGCCGATAATTCTGCCTGCATCTTTTGTTGAGATTCTTGATCCTTCTTATTTTTATACTTATCTTGTATTTTTTTAATTTCCGGTTGGATAACTTGCATTTCTTTCATGGATTTTTGCTGTTTAAATGCCAATGGCAACATCAATAATCGTGTAATAATCGTAAAGACGATAATACTTAATCCTAAAGAATACACTCCAAAATTACTACCAAAAAAATTGTAAATCCCATCCATTAAAAACCCAAAAAACCTAGCAATATCCCCTATAATTGGAGTTGTTGACTGTGTCAAAAAAAATTGTATCGATGAAAACATTATTCTTTTTCCTCCTTGTAAGGTACAGGATCATAGCCACCTTTTGCAAACGGATTGCAGCGTAAAATCCTTCGAATAGACAGATAACTGCCTTTAATAAATCCATATCTTTCTAATGCCTCAAGAGAGTAACTGGAACAAGATGGTATATATATACATGTTGGCTGCTTTAATGGCGAAATATATTTCCGATAAAACTTTACCAATCCAATAGCCAACGATTTTAATCCGTTTTTCATCATCTTATATAAGACTTTTACCATCACTATCATCTTCCTAATTCAATCTATTCATACATTATTAACATACTGCTATTATTATAACTGAAAATGCATCGTTTAACAATCAATTGATGATGCTTTCATACTATTTTAATATTTTTTATATTTCCCATAATTTATTTAATTTTAGCAAGTGAATAATTCCACTTTCAAATTCTTGAAATGTATGCTCTTTTGCTGATGGGCGAACGATGACGATCATATCATACCCCTTAATCATCTTATGCTGATTTAAGCGAAAAACCTCACGAACTAAGCGGGTCATTCGATGTCTTACAACACTGTTACCCACTTTTTTACTGACCGATATGCCCAGACGACTCTCCGTAGACCCATTTTTCATAATATACATTATAAAGAGACGATTCGCCTTTGATCGATGATAATTATATACTTTTTTAAATTCACTTGTTTTTTTGAGTGAAGTAACAAATTTCATATTAACACTTCTTTTCCCTGATGATTAGCATATCAAAACGAAGTCTCACCCAATTTGGATACAGAGTTTTAACAGCTTAATCCCTAATTGTAGAAAGGGAAAGTCAATCTAAACAAACGATAGATAAACTTTCCCATTTATTCTTGGTTTTTAAAGACATTTTTCATTATGCTGATAATGCTTTTCTACCTTTAGCTCTTCTTCTTGCTAAAACTTTTCTACCACCAACGGAACTCATTCTTTTTCTAAAACCATGCTCTTTACTACGTTGACGCTTTTTTGGTTGAAATGTTCTTTTCATTTTGGCACCTCCTTAACAAATCTATACGAATTCATCGAATCCAAGATTATTTAAATCTTACATGTACATCAATTTTTGAAGTTCACAAATATAGCTTCAAAAAGCACTATTCCAATTATAATAAAAACTTCCCTATACGTCAAGAAATAAATACTCTTTTTTTATATTCTTGAAAAAATTAAATATATTTATATTTTCTTATCCACAGCATATTGCCGAATTATAGCCTATATGTGGATAACTTGTTCGTACTTTCTTATCCACATGTTATCCTTTTTCTGTGGATAAGCTCCTCTTTTTTACAATATTCTTATTCACATCCAATTTCAAAAAGCTATTACAATCCCTTGATTTTATGATATTCTAATACTGTCAACAATTTTAATCCACATTTGTTGATAAATAATGCCTATTTTGACTTATCCACAACTTCAACAGTATTCACCTTGATTATTATAAACACTATTCATCCACAGGTAAAAAATTAAACTGTTGAAAACTTCCATTCATTAATGGTAATATAGGTTCTATACTCATCATATACCATAGGTTAAATATGTATGAAATTAAATAAAGGAGGTCGATCCA